>JBFWNT010000083.1:0-2502 GCA_050250915.1 Thermoleophilia bacterium | reverse complement strand
GCATCGACGACGTCATCGACCCGGCCGACACCCGTGCCGTGCTGTGCGACGCGCTGGCCATCGCGCCGCGCCGCCGGCCGCCCCGCAACGCCCGCCGGGTCAGGCCCGTGCTGCCCATCTAGGGTCGCGTCCGGTCCAGGCCACCAACCGTTCGATGGCGGGCGCGTCGGCGGCGGTGTCGACCACCGGCCCGAACGGCACCTCGTCGGTCCGCATGTCGGCGGTCAGGGCCTGCTGCATGAGGGCGAGGCTGGTCTCGGCGATGGCCTCGGGGTAGTCGGGCCGTTGCCCGGTGGCCGCCGCCAGATCCCACGTGTGGGTGAGCAGCTCGCTGACGTACATGGCCAGCGCGCCGGCGCCGGGCAGCGTGGCCCACGGGAGGACCACGGTGCTCGCCAGCACGGCGTCATCCGCCCAGCCGGCCTCGATCGCGGCGCCCACGGCGGCCCAGCCGGCACCGTGATCGAGTCCCCGGAAGGCGGTCTCGTCCACCGCCATCGGGTCGAGGCCGCGGCCGATGTTCTCGACGCGGGCGGCGACGAGTCGGACGTGGTCGAGCAGCGCCCGCACGCCGTACTGGTCGCAGGGGGTGGGGCGGTCGAGCTGGTCCGGCCGCACGGCGACGATCACCTCGCCGGCGAGCTGGAACACCCGGGCCCAGGCGGGCCGGGGGTCGGTGGGGACCGGGCCGGTGGCCGGGGGCGCGGTGGTCGCGTCCTGCATGGTGGTGGTCGCGGGGTTCGTCATGGTTCGCATCGTGACCGTGAAACCGGTCATCTCTTGACCGCTTTGCCTTCGACCTGGGATCGCACCCGCCAACGCGGCGCAGCGCATGCCGATCCTTGCCTCACCCCCGTCCGCCATACCTATAGGTATGTCGGCCGTTGCTCGCAGCGATTCGGCGGGGATTCGCTCCGAGCGGGTGGCGTCTCCCTCAGATCGGGAGCTGTTCGTCGAGGGGGAAGCGGCTGTCGAGGTGGGCGCCGCTGTGCTCGTCGAGCAGACCGCTCAGCACGGTGCGGAACAGCCCCAACGACGCCGCCAGGATCTCGGGCTCGCGCTGCTCGATCCCGGCGAAGACGGCCCGCAGCGGCGCCGGCATCCGCGGCGACACCACCAGTTCGTGCAGCATGTCGGTGGCGGCCATCGGGGCGATGGCGAACGTGGTCACCCCGCTGCCGGTCAGCTCCGCCGCCAGCACGGCGGTCAGGTGCGACAGTGCCGCCTTCGATGCGCAGTAGGCGCCGCCGTTGGGCACCGCCTGGCGGGCCGAGCCGCTGCTGACGTTGATGATCCGTCCCCGTCCCCGGCCCAACATCGACGGCAGCACCGCACGGGACCACAGGAACGGCCCGCGCACGTTCACCGTGAAGGCATCCCAGAAGGCATCCGGCTCCACCGTGGCCACCGGCCCGAGCCCGCCCAGGATCCCGGCGTTGTTGACGAGCACGTCCACCTCGCCGATCCGGGCCACCAGCGCGGGGATGACCCGCTCGGCGGCGTCGGGATCGCGCACGTCGGCCAGGAACAGCTCGGCCCGGGCCCCGAGGCCCCGCAGCTCCGCCGCGGTGCGCTCCAGCGTGGCGCGGGTCCGCCCGACGATGGCCACCGCGGCACCGGCCCGGGCCAGCTCCAGCGAGAGGTGGCGACCCAGGCCGCGCCCACCCCCGGTGACCACGGCGACCTGCCCGCGCAGGTCGACCCGCTCGATGTGTTCCATGGGACCCCTCCCGTGTTCGGCGCCGACCGTACCCGCCCGCCGGGGCGCCACCACGAATCGACCGCGAACCCACCCGCACACCGGCGTCGCCGGCCCGAGGGTCGAGCGGTCAGGCCCAGCTGAACCAGGGCACCGTCGCCCGCGGCATGGAACCCTCCACCGCCTCGAACGCCTCCACCAGCACGCCGTCGGGCGCCGCCACCATCAGGTAGCGGAAGCCCTCGCCGTCGCGTGCGCCCCGGCGCAGCGGCACGCCCGCCTGGCGCAGGGCGGCCTCGAGGGCGGCGACGTCGCGCACCTGGACCCCGAGGTGGTGCACGGCGCTGCGCCCACCGCCCGCGGCGGCGTCCGGTGGCGGCTGGTCGTAGAGGTTCAGCCGGCCGTCGCCGATCGCCACCATCACGTTGCGGGAGCCCAGCAACACCTCGTCGGCCACCACCCGGGCACCGAACCAGCGACGCCACCACGCCACGGTGGCGTCGAGGTCGGCGCAGAAGAGGTGGGCATGGTGCAGGCGTGCCCACGACGCCGTCGGAGGTGCCGTCCGGTATGGCGTGGCGGCCACCACCGCACCGATCGGTATGGGGCCGTAGAGGTGGGGGAACGCATCCGGGGCGCCGGGCGGCACCTCCAGGCGTACCTCGCAGCCCACCAGGCGCACGTCGACCGCCAGCAGCAGCATCGGTTCGGCCACGTCGGCGTAGTAGCGCCGGGCCACCCCGTCCACCTGGTCGGCGAAGCAGGCGTGGATGAACCCCTCCTCGGCCAGGGTGCGGCCCCGG
>JBFWNT010000082.1:0-2628 GCA_050250915.1 Thermoleophilia bacterium | reverse complement strand
GCGCTCCGGCTCCACCCCAAGGACCTTGGCGCCGGCGGGGTGGGGGGGGCGACCGGCGCCGTCCGCGTTCTGTGGGGCAAGGGGGGCAAGGCGCGGACGGTGGGGGTCGATCCCGGCGGGCTCGCCCTGGTGGCGGCGTGGGCCGCGGTGCGCCAAACGGCGCTCGACCGGCGCGGCCCCGGCGTCGCCGACCGCGCCCCGCTCTTCTGCACGCGCGAGGGCAAGCCGATGACCTCGGGCTGGGTCCGGCGGCTGATGCCGCGACTGGCCCGCCGCGCCGGGATCTTCAAGCGCGTGCACGCACACGGCCTGCGGCACACGCACGCGGCGCAGCTCCGCGCCGAGGGCGTGGACATCGCGGTGATCCGGCGGCAGTTGGGGCACACGAGCATCGTGACCACGGTGCGGTACCTGGACCACCTCAACCCCGTCGCGGTGGTGGAGGCGATGGCGAAGCGGGCGTGGTGAACGGCCGGGCACCGTCCGGCGCGGCGGGTCACTCACCAATGGGCGTGGAGGACGTGCCGCGGGCGAGTTGGGCGCGGGCCCACGAGCGCCAGGCGGGGTCGCTGCGGAGGGCGAGCTCGCCGAGGTAGTCGCGGGTGCGGTCGTCGGCGCGGGCGTGGCGGATCTGCAGGCGGGCGATGGCCTGGATGGAGGGGAGGTGGGCGGGGCTGGCGTCCAGGGCCGAGCGGTAGGCGGCGAGGGCGTCGTCGAGTTTGCCGGCGCGTTCGAGGGTGAGGGCGAGGTTCATGCGCGGGTCCGGCGCGCCGGGCATGAGGCGCTGGGCGAAGGCGAACTCGGAGGCGGCTTCGTACAGGCGCGCGGGGGACTGCGCGAGGTAGACGACGCCGAGGTTGTTGTGGGCGGGGCCGCAGTAGAGGTCGGCGGTGAGGGCCCGGCGGAGCAGGGCCTCAGCCCGCGCGAGCTGCTCGGCGTGCTCGGCGAGTTGCTCGGCGTGGCCGGGCGCGCCGGGGGGGATCGTCTCCTGCTCGTTGAGCGCGTCGAGGATGGCCGCGGCCTGCATCGAGAGTCGCTGGGCTTCGAGGGGGTTGCGGTCGGCTTCGCTCTGGGCGGAGTACGGCCCGCGGCCGGCGGAAGCGCACCCGGCGCCGAGGCTGACCGCGCCGGCGCAGAGGCACAGGACGATGCGTGAGGAGCGCGGTGAGTTCATGGCGTGGCTCGCGGGGTCGATGCGGGGAGGGGGAGGGGGGGTGGATCGGGAGGTCTCTCGAGGTACGTGCAGGTCAGGCGGAGGGCGAGGCGGTAGAGCACCGGGTCGGCGCGCTCGATGGCGCGGCGTTCGGGCTCGGCCTGGAGGTCGGCCTGGCTGACGGTCCACGCGCCGGCCGCGCCGCGCAGTTGGTGCAGGAACGCGCCGACGTCGGGGAGGGAGAGCGGGTTCAGGCGCACCTGGACCGACGGGCGTTTCCACTTCGCGCCGCCGGCGGCGGCGGCCCCGGCCGCGACGACCGCGGCCTCCTGCGGCGAGACCTCGGCCACAACCTGGGCGGGGAGTCCGGCGTCGCGCACGGCCTGCCGGACCAGCGCGGCGGCGTCGCCGGTGGGCGCGCCGGAGCCGATGACGCCGGGGAGCGCGGCACGGAGGCGGTCGAGTTCGCGCTCGGCCCGGAGGGCGTCGTGGAGACGGATCGCGGCCTGATTCACCGCGTGGCGGGCCGCGCGGGCGCTCGAGAGCGGCCACCACAGCACCGCCGCGGCGAGCAGGAGTCCGATCGGGATGAACCAGAGGCGGGGGAGCATGGTGCGGGAGATTCAGGAGGTACGGGGCGTGGCGCCGGCGCGGACGGGGACGAGCCGAAGCACCAGCCGGGCCTCGGCCTTGCCCGCCGGACTGGGCGGGGCCGACGAGCGCTGCGTCGGCTGGAGTTGCCAGCCGGGGAGCGAGCGCAGACCGGCCAGGATCGGTTCGGGGTCGGCGTCGGCGGGGAGGACGATGGTGAGGCTGATGCCCGTGGAGATGACCTGGACGCTGTGAAGCCGCGCGTAGAGGCCGGTCGGCGCACGGCCGTCGCCCTCGCGCGGCCAGCGCGAGAGGAGGTCCGCGAGGGCCGCGGCGGCGTCGAGGCCTTGATCAGCGGGGCCGGCGGAGGCGGCGCGCAGGCGGGCGATCTCCGCCGCCAGGAGGCGGTGGGCGCGATGGGCGTCGGGTGGGCCGCTCCCTGGCCGGGGCGCGGCGCGGAGTTCCACCGCCGAGGCCGCGGCGAGCAGGGCGTCGGCGCGGGCCTGATCGTGCGCGGCTCGCCGCGCGAGGCCCAGGAGCAGCAGGCCCAGGACCAGCACGACGCCGGCGGCGGCCACCGCCAACGTCCTGACGCGAGCGTTCCGCAGGGCGCGCGGCTGAAGGTCGCCCACGAGGAGGTTGAGCGACGCGGCGGCCGGGGCGCGGCCGCCCAGCCGAGCGGCCAGCGCGGTCGGGAGGCCGGCCGGTGACGCGGCGAGCGTCCCATCCGGCAGGCCCTCCAGGGCGGAACGCTCCACGGCGCACGCCACGACCAGCGCCGGCTCGCCGGTGGCACGGGGTTCCACAAGCGCGTACGCCGCGTGGAGGTGGTCCACGGGGAGGGGCACCCAGCGCTGCAGCGCATCGTCGAGGGCCGGCGATCG
>JBFWNT010000081.1:0-2727 GCA_050250915.1 Thermoleophilia bacterium | reverse complement strand
TCGGCGAGGGCTCCTCCGGCGGCGCGCTGGCGCTCGGGGTCACGGACCGCGTGATGATGCTGGAGAACTCGACCTACTCGGTCATCTCCCCCGAGGGCGGCGCGGCGATCCTCTGGCGCGACGCCGCACGGGCCCGCGATGCAGCCTCGGCCTTCCAGCCCACCGCGGCCAACTGCTACCGCTGGGGCATCACGGACGTCGTCGTCCCGGAGCCGCCGGGAGGCGCGCACCGCGACCACGACGAGGCGGCGCGCCTGCTGGGCGGCTACATCTCCCGCTCCCTGAAGGAGCTGCAGGCCCTCTCGCCGGCGGACCGCCGCCGCACCCGGCGCGACCGGTACCGCCGCATCGGCGCGTACCGCGAGGTGGCCGCGGGCGACCCGTCGGCGATGGCCGCGGGCCGCGAGACGAAGGCCAACGGGGGCGCCCCGGCCTGAGCCGGGCCCCCGCCCGCCTCCCCGTGGACTACCTCCGGGCGATCCTCACGGCGCGCGTCTACGACGTGGCGCGGGAGACGCCGCTCGACCCGGCGCCGCTGCTCTCGGCCCGCACGGGCTGCACGGTGCTCCTGAAGCGGGAGGACGCCCAGCCGGCCTTCTCGTTCAAGATCCGGGGCGCCTACAACCGGATGGCCCGGCTCGCGCCGGACGAGCTCGCCCGCGGCGTCATCGCGGCCTCCGCGGGCAACCACGCCCAGGGCGTGGCGCTCGCGGCGGCCCGGCTGGGCTGCGACGCCGTCATCGTGATGCCGGTGACCACCCCCCGCGTGAAGGTGGACGCGGTCCGCGCCCTGGGGGAGGGCCGCGTGGAGGTGATGCTGCACGGCGACTCGTTCTCGGACGCGAAGGCGCTGGCCGACGTCGTGTGCGCCGAGCGGGGCCTCGTGTTCGTCCACCCGTTCGACGACCCCGCCGTCATCGCCGGGCAGGGCACGATCGGCATGGAGATCCTGCGCCAGCACTCCGGCCCCCTGGACGCGGTCTTCGTGGCCGTGGGCGGGGGAGGGCTCATCGCCGGCGTCGCCAGCTACGTGAAGGCCGTCCGCCCGGGGGTCCGGGTGGTGGGTGTGCAGACCACGGACTCCGACGCCATGGCGCGATCGCTGGAGGCGGGGCGCCGGGTGACCCTCGACGACGTCGGGCTCTTCTCCGACGGCACGGCGGTGCGGCAGGTGGGCGTCGAGACCTTCCGGCTCTGCCGCGAGCTCGTGGACGAGATCGTGCGCGTGGACGCCGACGCGGTGTGCGCGGCGATCAAGGACGTGTTCGAGGACACCCGCTCCATCCTGGAGCCGGCGGGGGCGCTCGCGATCGCCGGGATGAAGGCGTGGGCCGCCCGGGAGGGCGCGGAGGGGGCGACCCTCATCGCCGTGGCCTGCGGGGCGAACATGAACTTCGACCGGCTGCGGTTCGTCGCGGAGCGGGCCGAGGTGGGTGAGGCGCGCGAGGCCGTCCTGGCGGTGACGGTCCCGGAGGAGCGCGGCTCGTTCCGCCGCTTCTGCCGCACGCTCGACGGCCGCGGCGTGACCGAGTTCAACTACCGGATCGCGGACGGCGAGCAGGCGCACCTGTTCGTGGGCGTCTAGGTGGGCGGCCGCGAGGACGCCGTGCGGCTGGCCGAGGCGCTGCGCGCGGAGGGCTTCGCCACGCTCGACCTCACCGACGACGAGCTGGCCAAGCAGCACCTGCGGCACATGATCGGCGGCGGCTCACCCCGCGCGGTGGACGAGCGGGTGTTCCGCTTCGAGTTCCCCGAGCGGCCGGGGGCGCTGCTGCGGTTCCTGTCGGAGATGAGCCCCGACTGGAACATCTCCCTCTTCCACTATCGCAACGAGGGCGCCGATTTCGGGCGCATCCTGGTGGGCATCCAGGTGCCGCCGGCCGAGGAGCGCGAGCTGCGGAGGTTCCTCGCCACCCTCGGCTATCCGCACGCCGAGGAGACGGACAACCCCGCCTACCGGTTGTTCCTGGGGGCTCCCTAACCCTCGGCGAAGGCGGTGACGAGCTCCCGGCAGAAGTCCGGGATGTCGGCGACCACACGGCCCCAGACGAGCTGCCCGTCGCGGAACGCGGGCTCGTCCACCCACTCGGCGCCCACGTTCACCAGGTCGTCCTTGATGCCCAGGGACCCGGTGGCGCGCGCGCCGACGATGCCGGCGGAGATCGCGACGCTGCCGCCGTGGCAGATGATCCCCACGACCTTCCCGGCGCCGTGGACGGCGCGCACCAGGTCGAGGATCGCCGGGTCGCGGCGCATCTTGTCCGGCGCCCAGCCGCCCGGGATGACCAGGCCGTCCAGGGTCGCGGCGTCGACCGCGTCCGCGGTCGTCTCGGCGCGCACCGCCAGGCCGTTCTTGCCGCGGTGGGGGTCGGTGTCCGACCCCACGGTGACGACCGTGGCGCCCTCCTCCCGGAGGCGCATCACGGTGACCCAGAACTCCAGGTCCTCGACGCCCTCGGCGACGAGGACGGCGTACGTCCGTCCGCTCGGCCTACCGCGCCCGGAGGCTCTCGGCCTCGGCGGCCGCGGCGTCGTCCTGGGCGGTGCGCGCCCGGCCGTTCAGCACCTGGGAGAGGCGCAGCGCGCCGTCCAGGAGCTCGCGGTTGGTGGAGGGGTGCTCGGGGATGACGCCGATGGTGGCGGCGAGCTCGCGGTGCCAGCGCTGCATCTCGGTGCTCGGCCGGCGATCCGGGTCGACCCGGACCATGTCCAGGACGAGAGCCATGA
>JBFWNT010000080.1:0-2752 GCA_050250915.1 Thermoleophilia bacterium | reverse complement strand
GTCGCGTTCGCCGATGGCCTGGCCGAGGGTGTCGGCGGCCGCGAAGTCGTGCACCCACACCGTGATGCCCCGGGCGCCGATCTCGTCGGCGAGCAGCTGAGCGCCGTCCAGCACGAGGTGCGGGGCGCGGCCGAGCAGCATCCGGTCCTTGACGCTGGCCGGCTCGCTCTCCGCGCCGTTCACCAGGACCTCCGGGGCCCTGCGGGCGCCGGCCGCGGCCTTCAGCTTGTCCGCCAGCGGGAACCCGGCGCCGCCCCGGCCGCGGATCAGCGCGGCCTCGACGAGGTCGGTCACCTCGCCGCGGCGCATCCGCGGCTGGTCGCCGTGGACCTCGCGGTGCTCGGCCAGCGAGGCCGCCGTCCCGTCGGCGCGGAAGGACGCCGTCAGCACCGGTTCGCAGCCGCACGTCCGGACCACCCCGGTGGACGTGCCCTCGTCGGTCGCCTCCGCCGCGGTCTCCGGCTGCTCCACGCCGTGGGCGGGCGTCGGGATGTCGGGATCGACCGGCTGGACGCGAGGGTGGCTGCCCGTGCGGGTGACGGGGCCGTGCGGCCGGTCGGCGGGCGGCGGGACGCGGTGGCTCCCGGTGTGGGTGGGATGCCCGCCGGTGCGAGCGGCCGGTCCGTCGACCGGCGCGTAGAGCGGGTAGCCGCCGGTGCGGGTGGCCTGCCGGTCGGGAGGTGCGACGGGGCGGGGCGCGACCGGGTGGCTGCCGGTGCGGGTGACGGGTCCGTGGAGCCGGTCGGCGGGCGGCCGGGGGACGCGGTGTTCACCGGTGCGGGCGGGCATGCCGCCGGTGCCGGCCGGGCCTTCGGGGAGCGGGAGCGCGCCCGGGCGGACGGGGTGGCCGCCGGTGCGCGACGTCCGTCCGTCGAGTGCGCCACGGCGCTCGGTCACGGGGCCCTCGAACGCGGTGAGCCCGGCGACCGGAGCCACGGGGTGTCCGCCGGTGCGGGTGGCCGGCCGGTCGGGTGCTGTGGGGTGTCCGCCGGTGCGGGTGGCCGGGCGCTCGGGTGCTGTGGGGTGTCCGCCGGTGCGGGTGGCCGGCCGGTCGGGCGCCGCCGCGTGCCGTGCCACGGGGTGCTCGCCCGTCCGTGTCGTGGGCCGCTCCGGCGCCGCCGCGTGCCGCGAGACGCCGTCCACCCGGTGGCCGCCGGTTCGCGTCGCCGGGGCGGCCGGGCCGTCCACCCGGTGGCCGCCGGTTCGCGTCGCCGGGCCGTCCCCGCCGTCCCCGGGCGCCCCGTGCCCGCGGACCGCGGGCAGCCCACCGCTGTGGGCGGCCTCCCGCGGGCGGGGGACGCCGTCGCCACGGCGATCGCGGTGCCGACCGGGTTCCCGGATCACCGGGAGCGGCCGAGTGGACTCGGCCGGGATCGGCGGGGGTGTCGACCGGCTCATCCGCCCACCTCCACCGCCACGGGGTCCACGGGGGCGGGTGCGGGAACCGCCGTGCCCGCCCGGTCGCTCCACCCGGGCCGCATCGGCCCGTTCTCGGCCCAGCCTGCGATGCCCGCGAGCGCCGCGGCGATCATCACCGCCCCCGCGACCCGCAGCGCGACCGGCCGCGCGGTGGCCGCGGTGAGCCGCCACAGCAGCACGCCGGTGACGACCGCCCCGCACGTCAGCGCGAGGGCGGTGAACCACATGCGATGCGGGTCCGAGCCGGTGCCGAGGGCGTGCAGCATCGACACGGGCCAGAGCGCGTAGGCGGTGAGGTGCACGCCGCGCCAGAGCGCGTGCGGCAGCCGCGTGCGCACCAGGCTGGTCACGACCACGAGCAGGATGAGATCCGCGGCGATCGCGCCGAGGCCGAGCCACAGCGGCCGGTACGTGCCGATGAACGGCACGAACGCGTCGACGAGCCGGATCGCGGCGGTGCCGTCGATCACCACGGCCGTGATGTGGCCGGCGAGCAGCAGCACGGCGAGCAGCGAGAGCGTGCGGTGCAGCGACTGGGTGACGAACCGGGGCCACGGCGTGCGCACGCGGCCCGAGGAGGCGAGCCCGAGCGCGGTGGTGGCCGTCAGCAGCACGAGGCACACGACGCCGGTCGAGCGGGAGACGTACCAGAGGAGCCCGGGGTCGGCGAGGAGCGCTCCCATCAGGCCGCCAGGGGGACGTCGTCGGCGGGCCAGCCGCCGAGGGTGACGACGGCGCCGTCCGCGGACACGAGGCGGGCCGGCAGCCCGACGGCGGCGAGCCATTCGGGCGCGTCGGCACCCGCGACGATCGCGGCGGTGGCGGCGGTGTTGGCGTCCACGCAGCTCCCGGCGGTGACGGTGACGGTGCGCCACACCGGGGCGACGGGCCGCCCGGTGCGGGGATCCAGCAGGTGGTGGTGGCGGACGCCGTCGCGGGTCCAGGTGCGGACCGTCGTGGACGACGTGGCGAGGGCCCCACCGCGGATCGCGACGGTCTGCTCGCGGTCGCCCGGGCGGGTCTGCTGCGGGTGATCGGCGACCTGGACGCGCCAGCCGCCCGCGGGGGCGGGCCCGGCGGTGGCGATGTCGCCGCCGAGGTTGACGAGCACGCCGGTGCCGAGGACGGACGAGACGAGCGCGCTGGCGCGGTCCGCGCCGAACGCCTTGGCCGTGGCGCCGAGATCGAGCTCGACACCCTCGGGAACCGTGATCGTGCCCGCGCCGTCGTCCAGGTCGATGTGGCGCCACGCGCCGGGGTCGTGCGCGACCGGACGCACGGGCCCGTCGGCGGGAAGGTCGGCGAAGGCGCGGTCGTAGCCCAGCTCCCGCAG
>JBFWNT010000079.1:0-2808 GCA_050250915.1 Thermoleophilia bacterium | reverse complement strand
CCCTCGGGTTCACCCCGGTGCAGGCGGGCCTCGCCTTCCTGCCCCTGACCGCCGGCATCATCATCTTCTCGGTGGTGGCGGAGCGGTCGATCGCGAGGATCGGCGTGCGCACCGTCGGCATGATCGGCATGGCGATCGCCGCCGTCGGGCTGCTGCTGCTCTCGCGGGCGGGGGTCGACGGCAGCTACGCCTCCGACCTGCTGCCGGGCCTGCTCGTGATGTCCGCGGGCCTCGGCCTGACGTTCGTGCCGCTCACGCTGATCGCGACGGCCAACGTGGCCGACGCCGACGCGGGCCTCGCCTCGGGCGTGTTCAACTCCTCCCAGCAGATCGGCGGCGCCCTCGGCCTGGCGATCCTGTCCACGGTCGCCGCGTCGCAGACGGAGAGCGCCCTGGAGGGGGTCTCCGGCACCCCGACGCCGGCCGACCAGGCGTCCGCGCTCGTGGACGGCTTCCAGGCCGCGTTCGCCGGCGGCGCCGCGCTGATGGTGCTCGGCGTCGTGATCCTCGGGACCTACGTGCGCCGCAAGGACGTCGCCGACGTCATCCCGTCGGAGGCCCCCGTGCACGCCGGCGTCTGACCCGCCAGGATGGCGCCGTGACCAGCACACCCCTGCGCTCCGACGCCCGCCGCAACCGCGAGAGGATCGTGGCGGCGGCGTCGGAGCTGTTCGCCGAGCACGGGGCCGACCTGTGCGTCGACGACATCGCCCGGCTCGCGGGCGTGGGCCACGCGACCATCTTCCGGCGCTTCCCCACCAAGGACGACCTGGTGCTCGCGATGTTCGAGCAGCGGATGACCGAGGTGGCGGAGGCGGTGGAGGAGATCGCCGCGACGGTCGAGGACCCGTGGGAGGCCCTCGCGACCGCCATGGCCGCGATCGCCGACCGGCAGGCGTGCGACCGGGGCATGTCCCAGCTCGCCACGCGGGCCGTCATCGGCTCGCCGGAACTGCGGGCCGCGCGCGAGCGCGTGACGGCGCCCTTCGCCGGCATGCTGGAGCGCGCGCAGGAGGCGGGCGTGGTGCGCGACGACCTGCGCCCCGAGGACGTCCTCTTCCTCATCACGGCCGCGGGCCAGTCGCAGCCGTGCACGGTCGACATCCCCGGCCTGTGGCGGCGCTACCTCGCCGTCATCCTGGACGGGATGCGCCCGGGGGCGGCGACGCCGCTGCCGGTGCCGGCCCCCTCCTACGCGGAGGTCGAGGCCGCGCTCGAGGCCGCCGCCGCGGCCGAGGCGCGCCGCTCCTCGTCGAGCTGAATCGCCTTCTCGACGGCGCGGACGGCCGCGGACATCGCGGCCCGTTCCTCGTGGTCGAGGTGGCCGACCAGGGCCCGGAACCGCCCGAGGATCTCGCGGTCCGCGGCCTCCAGCACCGCCCGGCCCGCGCCGGTGAGCCGCACCGGGCGCCGGCGGCGATCGGCGCCGGCCTCGGCCACGGCGGCCGGCTCCACCCAGCCCTCGCGCACGAGCGTCTGGACCATGCGCGTGGCCGTGCTGACGGCGACGCCCGTCGCCGCCGCGAGCGCGGACATCGTGAGCGGCCCGCCGGCCAGCGCGGCGAGGGTCAGGTGCTGCGGCGTCGTCAGGCGCTCGGCGGGCGTCGCGCCGGCCCTGCGCCGCTCCTGGCGCGCCAGCACGAGCGGCACCAGGCGGGCGCGCAGCCCCGCCAGGCTCGCCGCGAGGGCGTCGGGGTCTCCGGGGCCGGGTCCGGGCATCGTTTGTATCATGCAACTTTCTTGGCGGGGGCGCCGCGGCGCCCGGCGACGGATCGGGGCCGATGATGACGGACGGGGTGCGCCGCGCGAACCCGGGGGTGACCCTGGGGCTGCTGGCGGTCGTGTGCGTGTCGTACGTGCTGCAGCAGACGCTGGTGGTGCCGGCGCTGCCGACGATCCAGCGCGACCTGGACACGACCACCACCTGGACCGCGTGGGTCTTCACCGGCTTCCTGCTCACCTCCGCCGTCGCGACCCCGCTGCTCGGCAAGCTCGGCGACACCTACGGCAAGAAGCGCCTGCTGATGGTCGCGATGGGCGTGTTCGCGGTCGGCACCGTCGCGGCCGCGCTCGCGCCCAACATCGCGATGCTGATCGCCGCGCGCGGGCTGCAGGGCGCCGCCGGCGCCATCTTCCCGCTGGCCTTCGGCATCGTCCGCGACGAGCTGCCGCCGGAGCGCGTCGGCATGGGCCTCGGCCTGCTGTCGGCGACCTTCGGCGTCGGCGGCGGCGCGGGCCTCGTGCTGAGCGGCGTCATCCTCGAGAACCTGCACTGGAGCTGGCTCTTCTGGATCGGCGCCATCCCCGTCGTGATCGCGCTCGTCCTGGTGGCCGTGATGCTGCCCGAGTCCCCCATCCGCACCCCGTCCCGGGTGGACTGGCAGGGGGCCCTCACCCTGTCCGTCGGCCTGTCGGGCCTGCTCGTCGCCCTGAGCGAGGGCGAGAGCTGGGGCTGGACGAGCGCCGCCACCCTCGGCGTCGCCGCGACCTCCCTCGGCGTGCTGTGCCTGTGGGTCTGGGTGGAGCTGCGCGTGCCGGAGCCGATGGTCGAGATCGGGATGATGCGCGAGCGGGCGGTGCTCTGGACCAACATCGTCGCCTTCATCGCGGGCTTCGCGATGTTCGGGACCTTCCTGCTCGTCCCGACGTTCGTGCAGATGGGCGCCGGCCTGCCGCCCGATGTCGCCGGGCTCATCCCCTACGGCTTCTCGGCGAGCGTGATCGTCGCCGGGCTCTTCCTGCTGCCCTCGTCGGCGGTGATGCTGGTCGTGGGCCCCCTCGGCGGCATCCTGGAGAACCGCGTCGGCG
>JBFWNT010000078.1:0-2824 GCA_050250915.1 Thermoleophilia bacterium | reverse complement strand
TTCCACCTCCGTTCGGAACAGACAGCGCCTCGTGGCGCACGTGACAGCCGCGGCAGACCATGGCGAGGTTGTCGATCGCGGTGGTGCCGCCGTGTTCCCACGGTGTCAGGTGGTGGATCTCGCACCACGACGGTGGGCGCCCGCAGCGGGCGCAGCCGCGGTCGCGGGCGGCGACTGCGCGGCGTAGCCCGTCCGGGACGACCCGGGTGGCGCGGCCGACGTCGAGCGGCTGCCTGGCCGCCGAGCACGACCGGGACGACGCGGGCGTCACAGGCCAGCAGGCGCAAGCCCTCGGGGGTGAGCGGGCCGCCGAGGTCGAGGCAGGCGGCGCGGGCGCGGTTCTCCAGGTCCTCCAGCCGCACGACCACCGACAGGTGCGGGCGTTCCCCACCGCTGGCGGGCAGGACCTCGGCGTCGGCGTGGTCGAGCACGTAGTCGCAGGCGTCGGCCAACGCCTCGGCCTGCCGCCGCCCCAGCGGCCGTTCCTGCGCATCCGCGGCGTCGGTGGGGCGCGCGCCCGCATCGACCACCGTGGCGATCGCGTCAAACAGGGCCGGGTCGTCGAACCGGCCCTTGATCTTCCCCCCGGAACCGGACGGGTTGCGGGTCAGGAACAGCTCGTTCACCCCGGGCGCGGGTGGGCGGTCGTCCGGCTCCGGCCCGTCCTGGTCCAGTATCTCGACCAGCGCGGCACCCCAGCTGAGCAGGTCCGCCGGGGAGTAGTCGCCCGCCTTCGCCGCCAGCTGCTGCTCGGCCGACCCCCACACCTGCGGGGACAACCGGCGCGCCGCGTCCGACCCGAGCACCCGCGCGACCACCTCGACCTGACGGGCCGAACAGTCACCGGCGGCGAACACCACCGCCGTCGCCGCCAGCCGCGCGGGCAGCACCGTCCCGTCCAGCGCCACCCGCGGGCACGCCTGCTCGGCCACCACAAGCCGCCGGCGGGCGTCGCCGCGCTCCCAGCCGAGCAGATCCGCCAGAGCGGTGACGGTGGACCGGTAGCCGCGCTCGGCGAACACGCCACGCCGCTCCAGATCCGCGATCGCGCCGACCGAGACCCGCTCGGCACCACGGGTGAGGACTTCGCACACCGACAGCAGGCCGAGGAGTTCGTCGTCGGCCGCGCCCGGCCCGCCGGCCGAGGCGAGCTCCGCCAGCAACGCCTCGGCGAGCTGCCGGGCGCGAGCGAGCGGATCGGTGACCACGACTCTGATCGTAGTCGAACTAACGTTCGAATGATCGTCGATCACCGCAGGGCGACAGCCGCTCGGCGACGCGTGTCGGCCCGGCGCTCGCGGATCGACGGCGTCCCGGACGCGGCGTGGTGGACAAGGCGTCCCGGACACGACGTCCCGGAACCGTTCAGCCCTTCCGCTCCGCCGCCACGATCTCCCGGGTCCGCGGCGCGACCTCGTGGGCGTACCGCTCGACCGTCGCGGGGTCGTCGGTCATGAGGACGAAGCCCGAGATCCCGTGCACCAGGGCGAGATCGGCGACCTGCTCGGCCCAGTGCGCCGGCGGGCCGACGAGCAGGCCGCCGTCGTTGCCGGTGAACTCGCCGCCGATGTTGAGCAGGCGGGTGATCGCGGCGGGATCGCGGCCAGCCGCGACCGCACCCTCGTCGATGCGGGCGTTCATCTCGGGCAGCGAGTCCGGCCCGTCCGGCAGGTAGGGCAGGTTCGGCAGCCAGCCGTCGGCGAGCCGTCCCGTCAGGTGCAGCAGGCGGGGCTTGTAGGCACCGATCCAGATCGGGATGTCGTGCGCGGGCGCTGGGCCGCGCTTGGCGCCGCTGACCTGGTAGAACTCGCCGTCCAGCTGGACGCGGCCCGGCCGGTCGGCGGCCCAGAGCTCGCGGAGGATCGCGATCGCCTCCGCCAGCGCGCGGATCGACTCGCCGGGCGACAGGCGCCGCCCGCCCATCGCGGCGATCGCGTCCCAGAAGCCGCCGGCGCCGATGCCGAGGGCGAGGCGCCCACCGCTCAGGACGTCCAGGCTCGCCGCGCTGCGGGCGAGGACGGCGGGCGGGCGCAGCGGGAGGTTGAGCACGTTGCCGCTGATCCGGATGCGCTGCGTACGGGCGGCGACGAACGACATCAACGTCCAGGTGTCGTGGAACGTCGGCAGGTAGGGGTGGTCCTGGAACGTGACGAGATCCAGGCCCGCCCGCTCGCTCGCCACCGCCAGCTCGACGGGCTGCAGCGGCGGGTGCACGAGCGGGGTGACGAAGGTGCCGAAGATCAGGTCGTGGCCGTAGTCGGTCATCGAGGGCTCCTCGTCGCCGGGGTGAGGGGGAAGTTGTCGCGGAACACGGCGTCGGGGTCGTACTTCGCCTTGAGGTCGCGCAGCCGGGCCAGGGTGGCCGGTGGCCACGCCTCGGCGACGGGCGCGGGCACCCGGGTGTCGAAGCTCAGGTAGAGCCCGTCGACGAAGGGCTGCAGCCGCGCCCATGCCGCGTCGACGGCGTCGTCGTGGGCGCCCATCACCATGACGGAGAAGTTCGCCGCCCGGTGCGGGTAGGCGGTGGCGTCGGGGTCGACGTCGGCGACCGCGCCCCCGACCGAGCGGACCTGGAACCAGCCGATCGCGCCGCTCGCGATCACCTCCGCGGCGGCGGCGGCGAACTCGGGCGTGAGGTGGCGCACGAGGCCGCTGCGCGCGACCGGTTCGCCGTTCGCGCGGCACGGGCGGGCGGCGGGGGCGCGGAGCGGGTGGCGGGCACACCCCGGGTAAGCCCGGGGGTAAGCCCGGTCTTACCCCCGGTCACCAGACCCTGACCCCCACGGCGATATCGACAAGCCCCCGAAATCGCGACCCTTGGTCC
>JBFWNT010000077.1:0-2869 GCA_050250915.1 Thermoleophilia bacterium | reverse complement strand
GCGATCCCGCGGTACACGGTGTCGGGGGCGAATCGGTTGCCGGTGCCCGTCGCCGCGCGCAGCCGGGTGAGGTCGAAGATCATCAACCCGTGCTGCCCCGCGCCGTCGCCGGTCATGAAGGCGTGGTCCTTGTACACCTTGATGTCGCGCGCGCCGCTGGGCGGCGCGGGCATCTCGCCGACCACGCGCGGGCTGCTCGCGTCGGTGAGGTCGACGAACACCAGCGCGCCGGTGCGCCCGACGAGGGCGTACTCGCGGCGGGTGGCCGGGTCGGTCCAGCCCCAGAGATCGCTGACGCGCTCGCCGGGCCCGCCGCCGAGGCTCTCGATCGAGAGGAACGCCGAGAGGTCGACGTCGTGGCAGGCGAACTCGCCGGCCTTGCCGTCGGTGCAGCGCACCTCGCCCGCGGTCACCGACGGCGGCGTCGCCGCGGGACCGAGCTCGACCGGCGGGCTGCCCGCGCGACGATCACGCGGGAAGATCCAGACTCGACCGCGGCCGCCGACGGCGTTCTGGTCACCCACGGCGAGGCCGTCGGGCCCGATCGCGAGCGCGCTGCCGAACGCCCGGGAGGCGCCGTTCGGCGGGGCCAGATCTCCCACGGGCTGCCACCCCGCCGCTCCACGTCGGATGTGGCGCACTGCACCGCCACCGGCTCCGATCAGGAGATCCGCGCCCGAGACCGCGAGCGCGGTGACGAGGCGTGCGGGGCCCTCACCCAGCGCGACGCGACCCGACTCGCGCCACCCACCCGCCGGGTCGCGGGCGAACAGCACCACCACGCCCGCGCCGGGCGCGGCGATCGCGATGGTGCCGCTGTCCGCGGCGAGCGCCGCCCCGAAGCGACTCGCCGCTCCCAGGTCGGCCGGGCGCAGCGCGCGCCAGCCCATGCCGCCCACCTCCGCGCTGAGCACCTCGCCGCCGTCGGTCGCGACGCTGACCACCGCGGTGTTACCGGCCATCGCCAGCGGACCGCCGCGGTAGCTGGCGCTCACGGCGGAGTCGGCCATCGTGTGGCGCCAGGCGCCGTTCATTCGCGCGGAGACCCAGACCTGGTTGCGAAAGCCGACCAGCGCGACCTCGCCATTCGTGGCGACCTGGCGGGGTACCGGCTGCAGGATCGCCATGACCGTCGCCATCGACACCTCGGGGTCACCGGTCGGGGCCGCCCCGACGGCGATGTCGCCACCGGGCACCCACGCCGCACCCTCGCGCACGAAGGCGTGTGCACCCCAGCGATCGGCGGGGTCGCCGGCCCCGACCAGCATGACATCGCCGGATGCGGCGATGCTCGGTGACAGCGCCAGCCCGCGCTCGACCGCCTCGGGCGCCCGCAGCTCGCCGAGGCGGAGCCAGGTCCCGCCGCTCGGCCGGTAGGCGTAGACCGCCGCGGGGCCGCGTGCGGGCGCCCGCTTCACGACCAGCAGGTCACGGCCCGCGAAGGTGAGGGCCGCACCGTAGAAATCCTGGTCCTGTGCCACGAGCGGTGGTGCGGCGAGGGCGAGCAGGCAGAGGGTGGCGGCGAGGCGCATCACGGGACTCCGGGTGTGGGAATCCCCCAGAGTAGCGCCGGACGCGCCCTCGCGCGAGCGGTCGGTCGGCCCGGCCTACCAGTCGGTCGGTTGGTAGTCCTTGAGGAATTGTCCCCACACGTGCCTGCCGGTGTTGAACCCGTCGATGATCGGGTCGACGATCCGGGCCGCGCCGTCGACGATGTCGAGCGGCGGGTGGAAGCGGTGCTCGGCGGTCTTGCGCTTCGCCAGCTCGACCGGATCCTCGTCCGTGACCCAGCCGGTGTCGACCGCGTTCATGTGGATGCCGTCATGGTGGTAGTCGGTCGCCGCGGTGCGGGTCATCATGTTGAGCGCGGCCTTCGCCATGTTGGTGTGCGGATGGCGGGTCGTCTTGAAGCGGCGGTAGAACTGCCCCTCGACCGCGGACACGTTGACGATGTGCTTGTCGCGCTCGGGGGTGCGGAGCATCAGCGGCTTGAGCCGGGCGTTGAGGATGAACGGTGCCACCGCGTTGACGAGGTGCACCTCGAGGAGCTCGACCGACGGCACCTCGGCCATCAGCATCCGCCACGAGTTGCGCTCGCGCAGGTCCACCTGCTGCAGGTCCTGGTCGAGCACGCCCTCGGGGAACAGCTCACGGCTCACCTCGCGATCCTCGGGGAGCAGCGCGATTTGCGAGAGTTCCGCGGCCTGGGCGATCCCGGCCGCCCCGGCGAGCAGGGCGTCCGGCTCCCCGCTGGTCGCCTCGGGGAGCATGCGCGCCCCGCGCCACCCTTCCCAGCGACCCAGCAGCCGCCTGGTCGGCGCGGGCATCCCGTCGAGCGCGGCCCGCTCGCGCGCCATCATGTGGCGATAGAACTCGGGCGGGCGGCGCACCGTCTGGCAGGCGTTGTTGACGATGAAGTCGAGCCGGTCGTGCTCGGCCATGAGCTGATGACAGAACGCCTCGACGCTCGGCGTGTGCCGCAGGTCGAGCCCGAAGATCTCGAGCCGGTCGCCCCAGTCGGCGAAGTCCGGCTCGGCGGCGTAGCGCGCGGCCGAGTCACGCGGGAAGCGCGTGGTGACGATCAGGTGCGCCCCGGCGCGCAGCAGCTTGATCCCCGCCTGGTAGCCGATCTTCACCCGGCCACCGGTGAGCAGCGCCACGCGGCCGCGCAGGTCGGCGGTCTCGGTGCGCTTCCGGAAGTTGAACTCGGCGCAGGCGGGGCAGAGCTGGTCGTAGAAGTGGTGCACCGTCTCGTAGATCTGCTTGCAGACGTAGCAGTACCGCGGCGCCACGGCCTCGCGGAAGTCCGGGTCGTCGTCGACGTCCTGCTGGGCGAAGTCGCTCGGCGGGAAGACGTTCGGGGTGGTGA
>JBFWNT010000076.1:0-2963 GCA_050250915.1 Thermoleophilia bacterium | reverse complement strand
CGCCGGCACGAGCGCGCGTCGCCCTGGCCGTGGGGGCGATCGTCCTGGCGGCGGCCGTCGCCGGGCTCTCGTGGTGGGCGCTCGCGGGTGGCGACGACGCCGGGGCCGACGGGCCCCCGATCGCCCTGGCACCGGTCGGCACCACGGACCCCGCGGCTCGCGGCGAGGCGCACACCGCCCGCGACGGCGAGGCCCTCGCCCTCAGCGTGTCCGGGCTGCCCGCGTCCGCGCCGCAGACCTTCTACGAGCTCTGGCTCCTCGACGGCCCGGAGCGCCTGCTCTCGCTCGGCTCCTTCCGGGTGCCGGATTCGGGGGATGCCTCGGTGGAGGTGCCGCTCCCCGTGCCCCTCGCGGACTTCGCGTTCATCGACGTCTCACGGGAGCCGGCCGACGGGGACCCGGGTCACTCGGGCGACTCCCTCCTGCGGGGTGCCTCGTCATGACGCAGGCGGCTCAGGAGAGTCGCGCGTCTCGCCCGCTCAGGGGGCCAGTTCGGCCGCCCCGATGCCGGCGTCGCGGATCTCGGCGCCGCTGAGGGAGCCCTCCAGGATCGCCCGCACCGAGTTGAGGCGCACGATGGCCGCCTGGCTGATGCGCTGGTTGATCACCAGTTGCTGCTCGGACAGGGTCACCTCACCCCCGGAGCCGCCGCCCCCTCCTCCACTGCCGCTCGGCCGCCCCGAGGGCGGGGCCGGCAGGGGCGCAGAGGCCGAGGCGATGCTGATGCCCGGCGCCAGGGAGGTCGCGCCGATGCCGGCGTCCTTGATGTCGGGACCGGCCAGGCCGTTGTCGAGCCACTCCAGCAGGGCGTTGGCGCGGTGCACCCCCGCCTGGGAGATGCGCTGGTTGATCAGCATCTGCTCCTCGGTGAGGCTCACCGGGTCGCCCTCGCGGTCACCGGCATCCGGGACCGGGATCCTGACGCCCGGCCCGGCGGGCAGGATGGCGCCGCTGTAGGCGCCTGCCGTCTGGACGCTGGCGTCGAAGTTCGGCGGTAACAGGGCGCCGGGGCGCAGGTTGGCCGAGGCCATGCCGGCGGCGAGCGCATCCTCCAAGGCGCCGGCCCGGCGGATGGCGGCCTGGTCGATGCGCTGGTTGGTCAGTAGCTGCGAGGCCGTGAGGGTGACCTCGCCGGGACGGCCGGCCGCCCGGTCGGCGGTCACCGCCCGGCCGTCCTGGCCGAAGGCCGCGACCGCGACCCCATCGGCGGTCACCGCCGGGTCGCTCAGCGTGGTGGACAGGCCCGCCTCGGGGGCGACGATCTCCTCGGGTGGAAGCCACGAGGCATTCGGGCCGAGGCGGACGGCGGCCCCGAGACCTCGGTTCGAGCCGCTGGTGCGGCC
Source organism: Thermoleophilia bacterium (assembly GCA_050250915.1). Taxonomy (GTDB): domain Bacteria; phylum Actinomycetota; class Thermoleophilia; order Miltoncostaeales; family Miltoncostaeaceae; genus Miltoncostaea. The sequence goes on along the minus strand of JBFWNT010000076.1, from coordinate 1,620 downwards.
CCACAGCGCCACCGCCGTCCCGGCGGCGTTGACGCCGAGGCCCACGGTCGGCGCGGCGCTGTCGGCGGGCGAGAGGCGCACGGGGGCGCCGAAGGGGCCGGCCGCTGGCCCGTCGGCGGCAACGGTGGTTGGGACGTTTCCCTGCCCGTTCGACTTTCGGACGGTCCGTTGCCAGACCACGGTCGCGTTGCCCGCGCCGTCGAGGGCGACCCTGGCGGCGCTTACCTCGACGGCAGGACCCGCCGGTGCAACCGGCGCGAAGGCGCTCCAGGCGCCTGCGCCGGTCCGCGAGGAGAAGACCATCGCCGTGGGGTCCGCTTGGCCGGGCTCGGGCCCGACGGCGACCTGGCGGCCTCCCGGCCCGAGGTCGACGTCCACGATCGGCGGGCTCGGGCCGGGCAGCGCCTGGAGGGCGCCGAATGGCCCGCCCGGGGGCCGAAGCGAGGTCTGCCAGGTCGAGTCGGGGGGAGGTCCGACCTGGACCACCGCGAGGGTGGTCCCGGCTCCATCTGCGGCGAGGGTCACGCCGAAGGCACCCGAGGGGCCGAGCGGCGCCGGCGCGCTGAATGCGCCGGCCGCCGGTTCGCGGGCGGCGGTCTGAACCTGGCCCACCCCCTGGCCCGGGACCTGCTCCAGCCAGGCCGCCACCACGCCGCCGGAGGGGCCGATCGTGACCTCGGGGCGCACCGCCAGCGCTCCGGCGGTCGAGAGTGTCTGGGCCGGTTGCCAGGCGCCGATGGCGAAGGGGCGAAGGCGAGCCTCGACGGCGCTCACGCTCGCCGACGCCGGCGCCGCCCAGGCGACGACCGCGTTGCCGTCGCCGTCGATGGCCGCGTCCGGATCGAGCGACTGGGAGGCGATCGGCGCCGAGAGCGTCTCGGGCGCCGCCCACGAGCCGCCGAAGAGACGGACCGCCGCCTGCACGGCGAAGGTCCCGCCTGGCTGCGGCTGTACCCAGGCCGCCACCGCGCTGCCGTCCGGGTTGACCGCGACGTCGAGATCCTCCGCGCCGCCGGCGGGCGGCGAGAAGGGCTCGGGGGTGCGCCAGGGCGATGGCGTGACCGCGACGGCCTCGCCGGCTCCGAGCGCAAGCAGGCCCGCTGCGGCGAGCGCGGTTCCGACGGTGCGTAGACGCCCCGGCCTGGACATCGCGTCCCACACTAGATCAAGTCCCTGCCGGTTCCGGGGGGGGCAGCGCGATCGCCCGCTTCGGGCAAGTTCCGCCTTGTCACCACGCGCCGCTGGGGCCGAACCGGCTGCGCCGGGGGAGGGGACGGGGAGGCACGATCCACCACGTCCGCCCCGGCCCGCGCTGCGCGATCACATGGCCCCGGAACGACGAAGACCCGCCGTGGCGGGTCTTCCGGATGGGCCGTGAAGGATTCGAACCTTCGACCTTGGGATTAAGAGTCCCCTGCTCTACCAACTAAGCTAACGGCCCGCAGAAGAGCCTAGCAAACGGCTCCCGGAGGGCGTCAGCCCGCCGTGGTCGTGGTCCCGCCCGACTCGAGCGCGTCGAGGCGCTCGCGCACCTCCTCCGCGGTGGAGTCGTCGGGGGCCAGGCGCAGGAACGTCTGGTACGAGAGGCGCGCCAGCGGCGTCCGGCCGGCCTGCTCGGCG
>JBFWNT010000075.1:0-2971 GCA_050250915.1 Thermoleophilia bacterium | reverse complement strand
CGACGAGCTCGATGCCGTAGGAGGCGTGCCGGCTGAGCTTGTCGTGCACGAGCCGGGCCACCTCGCCGCTGCCGACGATGAGGGTGCGCTCGGGCCGGAACAGGCCCGGCAGGGCCGACCGCAGCGACACCCGGCCGGCCGGGACCAGCACGAGGGCCAGCGCGACGGCCACGGCGACGGTCTCGGGCTCGAAGAGGCCCGGGACCGCGGCGTCGAAGGAGAACCCGATGACGAGGGTCATGAAGCCGGCGACGACGAGCGGGTGGAAGGCGTCACGGAGGGTCGTCTCGAAGCTGCCGCTCGAGATGCGGGCCCGCCGGTTGCCGTAGTGGCCGTAGGCGGCGAAGACGATCAGCCAGAGCCCCGTGATCCACAACGCCCCGACGCCGAGCATCCACATCTCGGACCGCTGCTCGCGGAAGAGCGACGCGGTGACGCCGAGCGCCGCGCTCTGCGCCACGAGAACCGCGAGCGCATCGGCGCCCATCAGGGGGAGCCGGCGGTTTCGGGCGGCCCGCCGGCCCGCGACCACGTCGAGAGGGAGGATGGCCTCCGACTCGAGGGACGGGGACGGCGCCGTGTGGTCCGCGGTGGTCATCTGGGCAGGTGCCTTTCGGGTCTCATGCGGTCATGGTGAGTCTGGGGCGTGGGTGATGTCCGCTTCGACTGCCGAAAGGGGGGTTTTGACAGAGTTGCGGAACTAGCCGATGGTGCGTGAAGCCCTTCGTAAGCGCTTTCTCATGAAGGGGCGCGGCTCTTACTTTGTTAGTCGGCGCGGCGACGTTGCGTCTTGAAACCCGCCTCGGCCTGATCGCGGCGCCCGTCGACCCGCCCGGCTAGGCCCGGATGCGCCCCGCGTCGTGCTCTGCCTTACGGCGGCCCGCGCTTCGGAGCGCCACAGCGCTCCGAGACAGCTTGGCGGGCCAGCCCTCCCCGCCCTCCGGCCGCAGCTCCTTGCGGGCGACCCGTAGGCACTCGTCGGCGGCGTGCCCGGCCGGCACGGCCCAGAACCCGGCGAACCAGCGCTCCAGGTGCGACTCCAGCACCGTCCGCCCCCGCGGGGCGCGCAGGCCGCCCGCCCAGGTGAGCATCGGCAGGGTGGGACGGCCGCCGGCGAGCACCGCGCGGGCGGCCGCGTCCGTCGTGCCCCACATGCGCGCGACGCCCCACCGGCGGGCCAGAGACGCGACCTCGGCGGGGGTGGACCGGCGCGCGACGAGCTGGACGTCGACCAGGTCCCGGATGCGGCCCAGGGGCACGTTCGACCACGAGTGCGCGGCCAGCACCAGCGCGTGGGACGCCGGGTCGAGCGCGAGCACGCCGTCGACGCCGGTGTGGCCGGGCACGGCGCGGGCGATCAGCTCAGAGGCCGGGGGCGGGGTCGCGTAGAGGGGCCACTTGGGGGCGTGGTGCACCTCGACGATCGTCGGCAGGGAGGGGAGCTTGAGGGGCCGCAGGTGGTGGATGTCCTCGTACACCTCGGGCTCCCCGACCTCCTCGAACCCCGCGGCGATCAGGGCCCGCTGGGCGGCGGGAGCGTCCGGCACGAGGATGTCGACGTCGTGGAAGAGCCGGAGGGCCGGGTCGGGGTAGTGCGCCGCGACCTCCATGCCCTTGAACAGCACCACCGGGCCGTCGACCGCCGCCCGCACGCGCTCCAGCACCAGGGGCGCGGTGATCCCGACGACCGTCGCGATGCTCTCCAGCTCGGCGAAGCCCTCCGGCACGGGCCTCCCGGCCTGTCGCAGCCGGCGCGCCGCGAGCAGCTGCAGGCGGTGCTCGGCCAGGTCGTCCTCGTGGACGGCGGGACCGATCCAGCGGTCCACCGCGGCCCAGAGACGGGCCTCCGCCGGCCCCGTCAGGGCCACGGACGGGGCCGAGGGGCCGGGCGCCGGCGGGCCGGGGGCCTCGACGTGCGGCTCAGGCATGGTCCGCCACGAACCGGACGACGTCGGGCAGCGCCGCGACGGTGAGGGGCCGGTGCAGGCGCCAGACCGGCACCGAGTCGGCGAGCGCGGCGATGCCCTCGAAGCAGGCCCCCTCGGCCTCGCGCCCCGGCAGGCTGAACCGCAGCGGCCAGAGCTCCGGGATGGCCGCCGTCGGGGCGACCGGCTCCATCGACATCTCGGCGGTGGGCTCACCAAGGAGCACGATCCCGCGCAGCGGCACGGGCGCGCAGTCGCCCACCAGGTCCTCCGCGGGCCGCAGGCGGACCCGGTCGGGCGTGACGTGCGCCTCCGGCATGGCGGTGACGCCGAGCTCGGCCGCCATGTCCGGCCGCAGGCGCATGAGCGCCGGGCCGGGGACGACGACCGGGCCCCCGCCCTCGTGGCGGATGCAGGAGAGGTCGTCGCTCAGCAGCCGGTGACCCTCCCGCCAGAAGGCCGCAGCGAGGGTGCTCTTGCCGTGCCCGCTCGGCGCGCCGACGAGGAGCGCCCCGTCGCCGATCTGCACCGCCGCAGCGTGGACCGAGGTGTCGCCGCGGGCGAGGAAGCACAGCAGCGCCGGCAGGCCCCACAGGCGCTCCTCGCGCCGGAGGGGGTCCTCGTCGGCGGGCACCGCGATCTCGCGCCGCGCCGGGTCGACGAGGTACCAGCCCACCGTGTCGATCCAGAGGCGGAAGCGCCCGAGGTCGTCGGCGTGGAGGCGCGCGTGGAGGGCGACCCCCTCGCCGGGGAACCACTCCATGAGGAGCGGGGCGCCTGCGTCGCCGTCCTCGTGGTGGTCCACCACCCGCAGCGGGTCGCCGTCGCCGTGCCGCAGGAAGCGGAACGCCAGGGGCGAGTCGATGGCGAAGCCGTAGCACGTGCCGCCGGTCGCACCGGCAGGCGCCGCGCCGCCCGCGGCGCGGGCGGCGGGTGTCTCCTCGGGCGCCATCAGTAGTCCCCCAGGGTCCCCTTGCGCAGCTCGCGCCGCAGCGCCATCGCGTAGAGCAGGTACCCGATGGCCAGCGAGACCAGCGCCATCGGGA
>JBFWNT010000074.1:0-3089 GCA_050250915.1 Thermoleophilia bacterium | reverse complement strand
GACAACCCACTCGACGCCCTCGACGACGCCGTCCACGCCGGCCTGCTCGAAGCCCGCGACGAACCCGGCATCCGCGACATCGCCTTCCCCCACCCCCTCGTCCAAGCCGCCGTCTACGAACAACTCGGCCCCGCCCACCGCGCCCGCCTCCACCAACACGCCGCCCACCTCGTCACCGGCGACGGCGCCCGCCTACGCCACCGCGTCGCCGCCGCCCACCCACCCGACGACCCACTCGCCACCGAACTGTCCGACTTCGCCGAACGCCAAGCCCGCACCGGCGCCTGGGCCGGCGCCGCCACCACCCTCGTCGAAGCCTCCCACCTCGCCACCACCCCCCACGACCGCGAGCAATTCCTCCTACGCGCACTCGACGCCATGATCGGCGCAGGCGACCTCGTCCAGGCCGAGGTGTTCGCCGTCGCCACCACGCTCGTCGGCACCGCTCTGGTCGGCACCGCCCTCGACGGCACCGCACTCGACGGCACCGCACTCGACGGCGTCCCGCTGCACGACACCCCGCTGCGCGACGCCGTGCGCGCCCACCTCGCCACCGTCCGCGGTCACCGGCAGGAGGCGGAGCGGCTGTTCGAGCGGGCGTGGCGCCGCTGCGACCTCTCGGCCGACCGGCGCACCGCCGCGTTCGTCGCCGAACGCCGGATCACGCACTCGCTCGGCCGGCTGCGTCCGGCGGCGATCGTCGACTGGGCCCGGCGCACGATCGCCCTCACCCCCGCGGCCGCACCGGCCTGCACGCCCGCCGACGCCTGGCTCGCCGCCGGGCTCGGATGGACCGGGCGGACGCCGGACACGGCGGCCCTCGACCCGACGGACGGGTCACCCGTCCCGGAGGTCCGGATCGCCTGCGCACCCCTGCGGATCGCGGCCGACGACGTCGCGGTCACCCGCGCCGGGCTCGCGCAGCTGCTGCACACCGAGGACCGGATCGGATCGCTCACCGACCGCGTGTGGTCGTATGTGTGGTTGTCGCGTGCGGAGTTCCTGGCCGGTGCCTGGGACGAGGCCGCGATGGCCGCCGCCCGCGCCGTGGCCCTGCTGGAAGAAACCCGACACGAATGGCTACGCCCCGCCGCCCGCTGGGCCGCCATCGCCGTACCCGCCGCCCGCGGCGACTGGCAAGCCGCCGAAGACCACGCCCACCACGCCACCGCCCACACCGGCGACTACGAACTCATGATCGTCGCCTCCGCCCTCGCCCACGCCCAACTCGCCGCCGCCCGAGCCGACCACGACACCGTCCTCCGCGCACTCGAACCCCTCCGCCACCTCCAACCCCGCGACGGCCTCGACGAACCCGGCTTCTGGCCCTGGCACAGCCTCTACGCCGACGCCCTCGTCACCGCCGGACGCCTCGACGAAGCCGACACCTTCCTCACCCCCCACGAACAACTCGCCACCCAACGCGCCCGCCGCTCCACCATCGCCCACCTCGCCCGCGCCCGCGGACGACTCGAAGCCGCCGCCGGCCACCCCGACACCGCCGACACCGCCTTCCGCCACGGCCTGGCCCAACTCACCGGCCTGGCCCAACCCTTCCCCCAAGCCCTCCTCGAACTCGCCTACGGCCAAACCCTGCGCCGCCACGGCCAACGCCGCGCCGCCGCCGAACAACTCCACAACGCCCACCACCGCTTCACCACCCTCGGCGCCCGCCCCTACATCGAACGCTGCGAACGCGAACTGTCCGCCTCCGGACTCACCCCCGCCAAACGCCACGACTTCGACCCCAGCCGACTCACCGCCCAAGAACTCGCCGTCGCCCAACTCGTCGCCCGCGGCCTGTCCAACCGCCACGTCGCCGCCGAACTGTTCATCAGCATCAAAACCGTCCAATTCCACCTCACCCGCATCTACTCCAAACTCCGCATCAGCTCCCGGGCCGAGCTCGCCGCGCGCTTCCGGCAGGCGGACGAGGAGGGGGACAGCCGCGTCGACACGCCCTCGCCCGGACCCGCGGCTTCCGCCCAGCAGGAGTAGGCCCGCGAAATCCGAGCGGCGCGCGATGGCCCGGTACGCAGCATTCATGCGCGGCGAGCTCCAGGGCTACCCGACCTGCGACGACGCCGTCCCGCGGCCGAGAGCGCCGCTCGACGACCGGCGTCCGGCTGGCACCGCCGACCGCGGTACACCGTTCGTCGGACGGGGCGAGGAGCTCGCCGCGCTCGCCACCGCGCTGCGGGCGGTCCGGCGCGGGCAGCCGCAGGTGATCCTGGTGAGCGGGCCCGCCGGGGTCGGCAAGACCGCGCTGGCGGACCGTTTCCTGCGCAGCGCGGGCGACGTCGATGTGCTCCGTATCGGTGCGCAGTGCGGCCACACCCGCGCCGTCGCCCCGTGGCTCGACCCGGCGGGCTGTGCGGAACCCCCGTGCCCCCTCGGGGGGCCGCTACCCGGAACCACCCCGGGGACGGCGCACCTCCTGGCCCACCTGGACGGCCGCGAGGCGCGGGACCCGCTGGTCCTGCTCGTCGACGACCTGCAGAGCACCGATCCGGACTCGCTGCGGGCGCTGCTCTACGCGCTGCGCAGGCTCATCACCGGGCAGATCCTCGCGATGCTGCTGACCCGCGACGAGACGGGCGGGCCGGCCGCGAGCTTCCGGCGGCTCGCGGCCCACCCCCGGGGCGCGGTCCTGCAGCTCGGGCCGCTGACGGTGGCCGACGTCCGGGCGCTCGTGGCCCGCACGGGGACGGTCCCGAGGCATCTCGCGCGGCAGCTGCACGCCCACACCCGGGGCGATCCGTCCTGTCTGCACGCCGTGCTGGCCGAGCTGGCCCGGCACCCGGATCGCCGCCACGCGACGCTGCCCGTCCCGCCGGAGGTCGAGGGATGGGTGGGCCGGACCATGGACCGATGCGCGCCGGGGACGCGGCGGTTGGTGGAGGCCGCCTCCGCACTCGGCGCCCGGGTACCCCTGTCCACCGCAGCCGCCCTCGGCGACGTGGACAACCCACTCGACGCCCTCGACGACGCCGTCCACGCCGGCCTGCTCGAAGCCCGCGACGAACCCGGCATCCGCGACATCGCCTTCCCCCACCCCCTCGTCCAAGCCGCCGTCTACGAACAACTCG
>JBFWNT010000073.1:0-3106 GCA_050250915.1 Thermoleophilia bacterium | reverse complement strand
TCGGATGCGTTTCGACCGTACCAACGGGCGACCGGCCGTGCTCGCGCGCGCCGCCGCGCGCCCACGGGGAAGCGGAGCCGCCGATGCCCGCTGACCTCAACACCGTCGGCCTGGTCGGCCGACTGACGCGCGACCCGGAGCTGCGCTACACCCAGGCGGGTGAGGCGGTCTGCGGCCTGCGGCTGGCCGTCTCGACCCGGACCCGCGCCGACGCAGGCTGGGAGGACCGGCCGAACTTCTTCGACGTCGCCGTGTGGGGTAAGGGCGGGGAGGCCGCCGCCGAGCACCTCAGCAAGGGACGGCGCGTCGGCGTCGCCGGGCGGCTGGTCTGGCGCGAGTGGACGACCGAGGATGGCTCGCGCCGCGAGGCCGTCCAGATCGTCGCCGCATCGATCCAGTACCTCGACGCGCCGCGCAAGGACGACGCCGCGCCGGAGCCGGTGGGCGCGACCAACGGGAAGGGGGCCGCCGGTGGCAACGACATCCCCTTCTGAGCGACCGCCGCTCGCCCTCGCTCCCGAGCCGATCCTCGAAGAGCCGCCCCGGGTCGATGAGGCCGAGGCGGACCGCCTCTACGCCGACGTGATGGCGGCGGCGCGGCGCGCCGCCCGTGTCGCCGCCGACCTGGAGCGCGCCGCCGCCGGTGCCGGTCACCCGGCCTGGAGGGTGGCCGCGACCTCGGCGCGTCGCGCCGAGGCGGGCCTGCGCACGGCCGCCCAGGCGGTCCCGGAGGTTCCGCCGGACGCGCCCGCCGATCCACGCCGGGCGATCGTGCTGGGCGACCTCACCATCGAGCGGTCCCGCCGGGCCGCCTTCTGGGCGGACGCGCCGCTCGCCCTGACCCGCTTGGAGTTCGACCTGCTGGTCGCCCTGGCGGAGCGCCCCGGCGAGGTCCTCACCAAGGACGACCTGCTGCGGCGGGTGTGGGGCTACGCGGGGCGGGCCCGCACGCGCACCGTCGACTCCCACGCGTCGCGCCTGCGCCGCAGCCTGTACGCGGCGGGCGCGCCGGGGCCGACGGTCGTGAACGTGTGGGGCATCGGCTACCGCCTCACCGTCACAGACGAACCGGATGCGGCATGAACGGCGCCGACCACCTGGGCGCCGGCCTTCGCGCCGCCGTGCACGCCGCCATCGCCGGGGACGGCCTCGAGGACACGGTGCGGGCGGTCCTCGAGCGGCGCTTCCCGCCGGAGGGGCCGGGGGCGAGCCTCGACGAGGCCGGGGCCGCCCTCGGGATGAGCCCGGCGATGGTCGCCCACGTCGAGTTCGCAGCGCTCTGCGCAATCGCCGCCGCGCGCTCCCGCTCGGAAGGAGACTGAACATGAAGACCGATACCACGACTCCGACGGCCCTCGCGGTGCTGCCGATCGACGCGATCCGCGTCCGCGACGGCTGGAACCCGCGCAGCGGCGACGACGAGGCCGAGCACCGGGCGCTCACCGACTCGGTGCGCGCGCAGGGCATCCTGCAGCCGCTTCTGGTCGAGCGCACCGACGACGGCATGGTGCTGCTCGACGGGCACCGACGGCTCGCCGCCGCCCGCGCGGCCGGGATCACCCACGTCCCGGTGATCGAGCGCAGCGGGGAGGACGGCGAGGCGCCCCAGCTCGCCGCCGCTCTCGCCGCCAACATGCGCCGCCGCGGCCTCGACCCGATCGAGGAGGCCCGCGCCTACGAGCGCGCCACCACGGCCGGGTGGCCGCAGCGGCGGATCGCCGAGGCGGTCGGCTGCTCGCCGCGCCACGTCTCCCAGCGGTTGCGCCTGCTGCGGCTGCCCGGCCGTGTTCAGGAGTCGATCGGCGAAGGGATGCTGCCGCTCTCGGCCGTGCCCACCGTCGAGACGATCGCCGCCGTCGCGCCCGCGGTCGCCGACGCCCTGGCCGCCGCCCTCGCCACCGGCACCATCACGGCCGCCGAGATCAGCGACCATCCCGAGAGCGCGCTCGCCGAACTCGCGCAGACTGAGGATGGCGAGGAGCATCCGACGCTCGTCGCGGTTCCCGGCTACCACGACCTCGGGTCGCTCACGCTCCCCGACGACCTCGCCGCGCGCGCCGAGACGGCCGGAGTCCACGGCGTCAGCTTCTCCGCCGACGACATGGACGCGGCGCGCGCGTTCGGCTGCCTGATCGAGTTCACCAGCGGTGAGGATCGCTACTGGCGCCGGGGGTTCGTGGCCGACGTCGCCTGGGTGGCGGACCGGGTGGCCCTGCACATCGAACGGGCCGAGGAGCGGACCCGCGAGCAGGCCGAGCGCAGCCGGACGGTGCCCGCGGCGAATGGCCCCGATGCCCCGGGCGACGCGGACCGCCCGAGCGAGTCGGACGAGGATCGGCGCCGCCGGGAGCGCCAGGAGGCCACGGAGAACCGGCGCGCCGCCCGCCTTGCCAACCTCGACCTCGGACGGCGGGCGCTACTCGCCTACGACGAGCCTGCCGAGATCACGATGCCGATAGCGCAGGCCGTTGTCCTCGTCGCCCTCCACCACCACGCCCAGGACGCCGCCCAGGCACTTCGCCTCACCCATGAGCGTCTGCAACGCACTGAGACGACGACCACCAAGGCCGGGGCGACGCGCGAGCGAGTCCGGTACCCCGAACGCCACGAGGCGGAGGCGGCGCTCCTGGAATGGATCGAGGGTGCGCGCACGCCGGCCCAACTGATCGGACGCGCGGTGCAGGCCCTGGTCGGAGCCTTCTACGCCGACCAGGAGGCACTGCCGCAGTCCGAGCGGCGCCCGGCCACCATGCCCGGCCGCTACGGCGGCGGGATCGCGGCGGGGCTCCCGGCGGTGATGGACGGCCTCGCCCGCCAGGTGCTCCCCGAGCGCCTCGCGGCACGCCTGCGCGAGTCCCCGGACGCCGAGGCGCTCGCCGCGTAGCGCTCGCGACACCGACCGGGACGGGCGCAGCGCCGGTCAGGGGTCGCGCGCGGCGGGCACCCGTCCCGGTCTTCGATCCGCTGCGCCCTCATCGGAACGCCGCCGGACCTTTGAGGGGTCCGGCGGCTGCGCCACCCACCGCACGAGACGGACACCGGCCCCTCCCAGAGGGACGCCCCGACCGGCCAGTCGCCGCAAGCCCCCAAGCCTCGCCGAGGCGAG
>JBFWNT010000072.1:0-3137 GCA_050250915.1 Thermoleophilia bacterium | reverse complement strand
CTGGGTGTCCGCCGTGTCCTGGGCGTCGGCTGTGTCCTGGGCGTCGGCTGTGTCCTGGGCGTCCGCCGTGTCCTGGTCCTGCGCGTCCGCTGTGTCCTGGGTGTCCGCCGTGTCTTGCGCGTCCGCTGTGTCCTGGGTGTCCGCCGTGTCCTGGGCGTCCGCCGTGTCCTGGTCCTGCGCGTCTGCTGTGTCCTGGGTGTCCGCCGTGTCTTGCGCGTCGGCTGTGTCCTGGGTGTCCGCCGTGTCTTGCGCGTCGGCTGTGTCCTGGGTGTCCGCCGTGTCTTGCGCGTCGGCTGTGTCCTGGGTGTCCGCCGTGTCCTGCGCGTCCGCCGTGTCCTGGGCGTCCGCCGTGTCCTGCGCGTCCGCCGTGTCCTGGGTGTCCGCCGTGTCCTGCGCGTCGGCCGTGTCCTGCGCGTCGGCTGTGTCCCGCGCGTCCGCCGTGTCCTGCGCGTCCGCCGTGTCCCGCGCGTCCGCCGTGTCCTGCGCGTCGGCTGTGTCCTGTGCGTCGGCTGTGTCCGGTGCGTCCGCTCTGTCCTGCGCGTCGGCGCCGTGTTCGGGACGGTCGACGGCGCCGCTCCCGTCCCCACTGCCCGAGCCCACCTTCGACGCCCACGGCAGCACCTCGCGCGGCTTGCGGACGAGTGCGATGTACAGCACCGCGCCGACGAACACCACGGCCGAGACGACCACGTTGATGCGGATGCCGCCGAACACCGTCGTCGCCGGGTCCGTGCGCATCATCTCGATGAAGAAGCGGCCCAGCGTGTAGCCCGCGACGTACACCGCGAACGCCCGCCCGTGCCCGAGCCGGAACCGGCGGTCCGCCCAGACGACCACCGCGGCCACGCCCAGGTTCCACAGCAGCTCGTAGAGGAAGGTCGGATGCACGACGGCGATCGGCGTCGGATCCAGCGCTACGCCGCCGAGTGGATCGGAGACCCCCGTCGCCGGATCGACGCGGCGGTAGATCTCCAGCCCCCACGGCAGCGTCGTCGGGGCGCCGTAGAGCTCCTGGTTGAACCAGTTCCCGAGCCGCCCGATCGCCTGCCCCACTACGATCCCCGGGGCCACCGCGTCCGCGAAGAACGGCAGCGGCACCCCCCGGCGACGGCAGCCGATCCACGCCCCGACCCCGCCGAGGGCGACCGCGCCCCAGATGCCCAGCCCGCCCTGCCAGACCTTCAACGCGTCCAGCGGGTTCGCACCCGGCCCGAAGTACTTCGGCCAGTCCGTGATCACGTGGTAGAGCCGGCCTCCGACCAGGCCGAACGGCACGGCCCACACCGCCACGTCCGTCACCACACCCGACGGGCCGCCGCGGGCGACGAACCGCCGCTCGCCCCACAGCACGGCCACGACGACGCCGGTGATGATGCAGAGCGCGTACGCCCGGATGGGGACCGGGCCGAGCATCCAGACGCCGCGATCGGGACTGGGGAGGTAGGCCAGCACGGACGTGGCCAGGGCGGGACTCACGGCCGCCACCGTAGCGCGGAGGGTGCAGCGGGCTTCTGCGGCACGCGCCGGGCGGGGCGGTGCTCCCGGAGTGGCGCCGGGCGCGCTCCGGGTGTGGCGCCGGGCGGCTCCGGGTGTGGCGCCTGGCGCGGCCCCTGGATTGGCTCCGGGCCTCCGGGTGTGGATCCCGGTGCCGCCGGAATTGGCTCCGGGCGCTCCGGGTGGCGCCGGGCGCGCCGGAGGGACTGGCGACCGGGCGCACCGCGGGATCGCCCGGCCGGGAGCACGGCAGGATCGGAGCGGTGTGACGGGTCGCACGGCGTCCGACCGGCGGCCGATCACGGATGCCCGGTCATCGGCCGGAAGGCCTCGGCGGGCGTCGCGTGCCCTCGCTCCCGTGGCAGGGTGGCGGCGTGGCTGAGATCGGCTCGGCAGGGGCCCGCGCCGCACGCACATCGGCGTCGCGCGACGGCGCCGACCGCGCGGGGAACGCCCCGCACGCGGCGGCGGTCGAGCCCGGGAACGACGCCACGACCGGCTCGCCGTACGTGGCGTGGCTGGCCCGCTTCGCCGCGCGCCGCGACCTTCCGTTGGACGCCCCCTGGACGACGCCCGTCACCGAAGCCCCCGGGCGCGCGGCGCTGGTCCGCTCCATCGCGCGGTTCGAGCTGGGCGAGTCGGGCGCCGGCGACGAGATCCAGGTCCGCGCGGCCCGCCTCGGCGGCGCGTACGCGGGCGCGATCGGCCTGTTCACCGCCGAGGAATCCGCCCACGCTGCGTGGCTCGGACGGCTGCGCGGCCGGTTCGGCGGGGCGGCATGCCCGCACCACTGGACGGCGACGGCGTTCGTGGCCCTGCGCCGCGCGCTCGGGCTGCGCACGGAGGTGCTGGTGCTGCTCGCCGCCGAGGTCGTCGCGCTCAGCTACTACCGCCTCCTGTCGGAGGCGGACGACGACCCCGCACTGCAGGTGGTGTGCTCCCGGATCCTGGACGACGAGCGGGTGCACGTCGCGTTCCACGTCGACATGCTCGGGCGCGAGCTCCCACCCCGGTCACGGCACGCCGTGCTGGCCGCGTGGCGCGGCTTCGTGGCGGGCACGGCCGCGGTCGTGGCGTGGGACCACCGGGCCGTCCTGGCGGGAGCGAGAGTCTCGCGGCGGGCGTTCGTCGCCGAGGTCCGGGCGCAGGCGGCGGCCTGCGCAGGCGAGATGGTCACCGGTCCGGCCTGACCACCCGCCCGGCGTCGCCCGTCGCTCCCACCGAACGTGCACCCGGGTCCGGCCAGCACCGGACGGAGTGCACACTCGCCGCCCGTCGCTCCCACCGAGCATGCACCCGGTCCGGCCGGCGCCGGACGGAGTGCACACTCGCCGAACGCGCGCGCCCGCCGCGGCGCCCGTGCCCCGCCCCGCCGCTGGCACACACGCCGTGGCGGTGGCACACACCGCCCACGGGGTGTGCGAGCCCCTCGCGGTGTGTGCGAGCCCCTCGCGGTGTGTGCGAGCGTGACGGGCCCCGCCCGCCAGGCCCGGCACTCGGCCCCGGCGGTCCGCAACCCGCCCCGGTCCGGGCGGTCCGAAACCCGCCCCGACCCGGCCCGGGTGGCCGGCCGGCGGCGCCGCCCGAGCCCCGCCCCGCCGCTGGCACACACGCCGCGGCGGTGGCACACACCGCCCACGGTG
>JBFWNT010000071.1:0-3191 GCA_050250915.1 Thermoleophilia bacterium | reverse complement strand
CAGGTGGCGGCGGGACCGCCGCGGGCCGATGCCGAGGCGGCGCTGGCCGCCGCGGCCGCCGCCGGCGCGGCGGTGACCGACGCCCGCAACCGGCGCAGCGCCCACCACAAGGCGATCGACGCCGCCCGGGCCCTGCTGCGCCGCAGCGACGATCAGCGCAGCGCCGCCTGGCAGGCCTTCGACCGCGCCCGCGATGCGCTCGCCCGGCTCGAACCACCGCCCGCGGCCCGGCGCGACCCCGCCGAGGACTGGGCCGCGCTCGCCACGTGGGCCGCCACCACCGAGCTGGACGTGCTGCGCCGCTTGGCCGCCGCCGAGGGCGAGCGCGACCGGCTGGCCGAGCGGCAACGGGCCCGCACCGCCGAGCTGCTCGACGCCGCCCAGGCCGTGCTGCCCGACGCCCACACCCTGCGCACCGTCGCCGACGTGCGGGACCGGTCGCTGGCCGCCGAGGGTCGCATCGCCGCCGAGCTCACCCGGCTGGAGGCCGACCGCCGTCGCGCCGCCGAGGTGCAGCGCGAGCTCGACGGCGCGGTGGAGGCCGAGCAGGTGGCGTCGATGGTGACCCAGCTGCTGCGGGCCAACCGCTTCGGTGCCTGGATCCTCGACGAGGCCGTCCAGCAGCTCGTCGAGGGCGCCACCGGTCTGTTGCAGCGGTTGTCGGGCGGCGCCTACTCGCTGGTGCTCGACGGCAAGGACTTCGCCGTGATCGACCACAACAACGCCGACGCCATCCGCTCGGCCCGCACGCTGTCGGGCGGCGAGACGTTCCTGGCGTCGTTGGCGCTGGCGCTGGCGCTGGCCGACCAGGTGGTCATGCTCGCCGGTCCCACCGCCGCGCCGCTGGAGTCGCTCTTCCTCGACGAGGGGTTCGGCACGCTCGATCCCGACACGCTCGACACGGTGGCCTCCGCCATCGAGGAGCTGGGCAGCGCCGGGCGGATGGTGGGCATCGTCACCCACGTCCGGGACCTGGCCGAGCGGCTGCCGGTCCGTTACGAGGTGACCAAGGATGCCGACGGTGCCCGGGTGGAGCGGGTGCTGGCATGAGGAGGGCGCGGTGAACACCACCCGGCCGATGGGCCGCCTGTGCGTGGAGGCGTGGTCCCCGGACTACGGCGCTCCGATCGAGGACGGCGGCCAGGGTGACGAGCCGGTCGACGTGAACCTCGGCGTCGAGCTGCCGGTCGAGCGGTGGCGGCCGATCCGCCCGGCGCCGGTGGACCGCGCCACCGTGGCCTTCGTGGACGGCGTGCGACGCATCGACGCCAGCCTGCTGTGGAGCACCGACGACGGGCAGTACCACCCGGGCCTGGCCGCGTCGGTGGCCGCCGGAGTGGTCACCTGCAACGGGCGGGCCGAGATCAGCCGGCTGGAGATCGACCGGGTGGTGCTGCTGCCGGTGGAGGTGCCGACGGTGCGCACCCGCCACGGGTTGGTCTGGCGCTACCGGCCCACCCGCGGCCGGCGGGACGATCCGGGACAGCTGTCGATCGAGCTCCAGCAGGTGATGGCCGATCTCGAGGTGGGGGTGGCCGAAGGGGCGGCGGCCGCCGCCGAGGCCGCCGGCGAGGAGTTGGCCATGGTGGTCATCGACGGGCCCATCCGCCGGCGGGAGCAGGTGCGCAACGCGGTCGGCCACATCAAGACCCACCACCACCGCTACCTGCCGCCGGCCGCGGTGGGGGTCATCGCCGAGCTCGAGCCCGGCGAGCGCACGCCGCTGTTCGCCATCGGGGGTGGCTTCCCCCGGCTGTCGTGGTACCTGCGCCTGCCCTGCGCCCGGGAGCACGCCTGGTCGGGGGTGGTGCGCAACGAGATCGCGGTGGCGCCCGTCGAGGCGGCGCAGGCCCTGGCCGACCGCGCCGCCGCCACCCTGCCCCGCTTCGCATCGAGGGCGGCGCGCGATCCCCGGGCGCCGCAGAACCTCACCCCGGTGGGTGGGTTGGAGTCACGGCTGCGCCACCGCCTCGGCGAGCCGACCCTGCTCTATCGCGCCCTGCGCGACGCGCTCGCCTGATCTGGGCGCCGGTGGGTCGACGGCGGGTCGATGGCGGCTCGACGGCGGTCGCACGCCGGGCCGAGGCGGCGGCCGGGCCGAGGCGGCGGCCGTGACGCAGTCGGCGGGGCACCGGCCGCCAGCAGCGGGGGCAGGGGGAGGCTCCCGGCAACCCGTCGCGCTCGATTCGACGTGGATTCGGAATTGGTCATCTGACGCAAGATCCGGGCACCGCAAGTGGGACGCCCAACCCGCTGTGCTGCCAACGGACGCCGTGGGTGGGCACCCGCTCCGATCCGCTCGCGCTCGCCGAATCGAAATCGAATCGCCCGCGAAGGAGGGGCGCGGACAGCGGGCAAGGAGCGGGGAGCGGGAACGGGAACGGGAGCGGGAACGGGAACCAAGAGCGGGCAGCGGGAACGGGCAGCGGGAACGGGCAGCGGCAGCGCGGAGCGGGAACGGGGAGCGGCCTGACGAGCAGGTTGATCGGCCCACGCTCGTCAGGCCGGTACGGGCTCGAGGGGCCAAGGGCCGACATACCGGGCGGTCGGGCGGATGATCTTGCCCGACGCAGCCTGTTCGAGCGCGTGCACCGACCAGCCGATGACCCGGCTCACCGCGAACGTCGGGGTGAACAGCGAGGCGGGTAGCCCGCAGCGTTGCATCACCACACCGGCGTAGAACTCCACGTTGGTGGGCAGGGCCACACCCGGCCGGCGTTGCGCCAGCGCGGCCAGCAGCGCCGCTTCGATCGCCTCCGCCCGGCCCACCTCCGCCCCACCGAGGCTTCGGGCGATCTCCTGCAGCAGCGCTGATCTCGGATCGGGCGCGGCATACACCGCGTGGCCGAAGCCCATGATCTTGCCGCCCCCGGCCAGCACACCGTCCACCCACGCCGCCGCCCGCTCGGGGGCGCCGATCTCGTCGATGGCCTCCAACGCCCGCGACGGGGCGCCGCCGTGCAACGGTCCGGACAGCGCCGCCAGCGCGGCCACCAGTACGGCGGCGGCGTCGGCCCCCGTCGAGGCGACCACCCGGGCGGTGAACGTGGACGCGTTGAACCCGTGGTCGACGGTGGCGATCAGGTACTGCTCCACCGCCCGCACCTCGGCCGCCGGCAGGTCGCGACCCAACGCGGTCCACAGGTAATGGGCGGCGTGACCGAGCTCCGGCCGTTCGGCCACCGGCTCCT
>JBFWNT010000070.1:0-3255 GCA_050250915.1 Thermoleophilia bacterium | reverse complement strand
AGCGCATCACCCGCCTGCCCGAGTACTACCAGTCGCGCACCGAGCTGGGCATCCTGCGCCGTGCCGTGCCGGGCATCGTGCGCCGCCACGACGTGGGCGAGGTGGTGGAGATCGGCTCGGGCGCCTCCCGCAAGACGGCAGCCCTGCTCGACGCCGTGCGCGCCGCGGGCCGGCCGGGACGGTACCTGCCCTTCGACGTCTGCCCTGAGGCGCTCCTCGCCGCGGCCGGCCGGCTGGCGGGCGGCTACCCCGGCCTCGACGTCCACGGGGTCTGCGGCGACTTCGCCACCCACCTCGGCCGCGTGCCGGCGCCCGCCGGCGACGGCGGCCGGATGGTCGCCTTCCTCGGCGGCACCGTCGGCAACCTGGAGCCCGCGGAGCGGACCCCGTTCCTGCGGGCGGTGGCAGCGCTGATGGGCCCCGGCGACGTCCTGCTGATGGGCACCGACCTCGCGGGCGACCCGGAGCGGATCCGCCTGGCCTACGACGACGCCGAGGGCGTGACGGCGGAGTTCAACCGCAACGTCCTGCGCGTCATCAACCGGGAGCTCGGCGCCGACTTCGACCCGGATGCCTTCGCCCACGTGGCCCTCTACGACCCGGGGCCGCCCTGGATCGAGATGCGGCTGCGGGTCGAGGGCGACCAGCGCGTGACCATCCCGGCGCTCGGCATGGAGCTCCACCTGGCCGACGGCGAGGAGATCCGCACCGAGATCTCGTGCAAGTTCACCCGCGCCTCGGTCGCGGAGATGTACGCCGCCGCCGGCCTGCGGCTGGCCGAGTGGCACACGGACCCGCGGGGGTGGTTCGCCGTCTCGACGGCCGTGCGCGCGTAGCCCTACGCGATGGTGCGTGATCGCGCCGGGACGCCCGTGTGCCGATCCCGCACCCATGAGGCCGCTCTCGCCCGCCGCTCTCGAGCTCCGCTGGGGGGGCGGGCTGCTGCTCGCGGCCGGCGCCGGGATGGGGGTCGCCCTGGACGCCGCCGCGGAGCCCCGGGCCGCGGCGCTCGGGCTGGCCGGGGCGGTGATCGTGCTCTGGACCCTCTGGGGCGCGGGCGCCGTGCGCCGGGCGATCCGCCTGGCGATGCCGGTGCGGCCGCGCTGGACCATGGAGTCCACGACGGCGACGCTGACGCGCGTGCTGCTGGCGCAGGTCCTGCCCCTGGTGGCGCTCGCCGGCGCCGCCGCCGTGGCCGGGGAGCGGTTCGCGCCCTGGGCGCCGGCCGCCGCGGCCGGGGCGCTCTGCGGCGCCGGTGTGGCCGTCCTGCTGGCCGCCGCGCGGGTGGCGAAGGCGGAGCGCACCGGGGGGCGCCGCATCCTGCGCGAGCCGCGCGTGGGCCGGCTGCTCGGCCGCCGCTCCCTGTTCCTCGAGCCCGAGCCGCTGGCGGCGCAGCCGGGTGGCCGCGGCGCCCAGCCGTGGCCGGCGCACCGGCCGCCGCCGCGCGCTCCGCGGGCGGCCATCGAGCTGGAGCCGGCCAACGGCCCGGCGCGGCACGCGGTGGGGGTGGGGCTGCGGACGGCCCGCGCCCCGTCTCAGCCCCCGGGAGGCCCCTCCGGCCCGTCGTCCTGAACGGGGGTGAGGATGGTCAGGGTGCGGTTGCGCACCTCGATCTCCCCGGCCTCGGCCAGCCGCCCGAGCGCGATGGTCACCGACTCGCGCACCGCGCCGACCATGTTCGCCAGTTCCTGGTGGGTCACGCGCAAGTCGAGGCGGATGCCGTCGGGCGTCACCCGGCCCCAGCGCTCGGCGAGCTGGCGCAGCTTGAGCAGCAGGCGGCGCTCCACCCGCGGCTCCAGGGCGATGGCCACGGCCAGCTCCCGCTCGGCGATCTGCGTGCTCAGCACGCGCACCAGCCCCGCGGCGAGGTCCGGATCGCGCAGCCACGTCTCCATGCGCGGGCGGTCCACCAGGTGCACCACGGCGTCCTCGATGGCGAAGCAGCGCACCTGGGGCGTGCTCGCGGCCCACGGCTCCAGCGGCCGCACGAGCAGGTCGCCCTGCTCCAGCATCCCGATCGTGCGCTCGCGCTCCTCGGGGGCGATCACCTGGAGGGCCAGGCGCCCGCCCGCGACGACGCAGCACAGCGCCCCGGTGGCCGCGACGTCCAGCTCCGAGCCGGCCTCGACCCGGATCGCCGGGAGCCCGTCCACGGCGCGCGACAGGGCGGCCTCGTCGAGGCCGGCGAAGAGGTCGGTGTCGCCGAGGCCGGGTGGCTGGGTCACAGGGACGTGGCGATGAGGGAGATCGTGGCGATCACGTTGACGGTCGCGTGCGCGGCCACCGCGCCCCAGTATCCCCGGCGGCGGTAGACCCAGGCGAGCCCCAGGCCCGTCACGAGGAGCGAGATGAGCCGGGGCCAGAGCAGGTAGGCGTCGATGTGGACCGCGGCGAAGGCGGTGGCGCTGATGAGCGCCGCCCAGACGAACGCCATTCGCCGCACGAGGCCGCGCAGCAGCAGGGCGCGGAACAGCAGCTCCTCGCCGAGCGGGGCGAGCACCACCAGCGCGAGGGCGGCCAGCACGAGCTGCCACGGGGCCGTCCCGATCTCCTCGACGTCGTCGAGCCGGTCCTGGACGCCTGGGTCGAGCGCCGCCCCCGCCGCGACGATGAGCAGGGCCACCACCAGCAGGACGAGGCCGGCGCCCGCGCCGACCAGGATCGTGCGGAGCGGGTCCTGGGGGCGGGCGACCGCGAGGCGCCGCTCGTGGGCCGGCAGCCGCTGCAGGATGAGGATCCCGAGGACGAGCATCATCGCGCTGGACGCGAAGGCGATGATGGCCCCGATCGAGTCCTCGGAGAGGGGCATCTGATCGAGGATCCCGAACGCGACGACGATCGCCGCGAAGGTCGCGAGGACGCTCCCCGGCGGGGTGAGCACCCTCCACCAGAAGCCCGGAGGGGCGGCGCCCGGGGCGCCCGGCGCGTGGTCCAGGGTCGTCACGCGTCAGTGGAGCACTTAGTCGATGCCGATCGCCTGGCGGACCGAGGACACGAGGCCAGCGGCGCGGGCGCGGGCCCGCTCCGACCCGGAGGCGAGGATCGCGTCCAGCTCCGCCCGGTCGTCCATCAGCGCCCGGTAGCGCTCGCGCGGCCCGGCGAGGACCTCCTCCAGCCGGTCGGCGACGAGGTCCTTCAGCTCGCCCCAGCCCATGCCGCCGGCCAGCA
Source organism: Thermoleophilia bacterium (assembly GCA_050250915.1). Lineage (GTDB taxonomy): Bacteria > Actinomycetota > Thermoleophilia > Miltoncostaeales > Miltoncostaeaceae > Miltoncostaea. Next base: position 87 of record JBFWNT010000070.1, on the reverse strand, counting down.
TCCGCTCGCGCAGCGCGGCCTGGTCGTCCGGCCCCGCGAACTGGCGGTAGAGCGCGAACAGCGACGAGGTGTCGGGGTCCTTCGGCT
>JBFWNT010000069.1:0-3427 GCA_050250915.1 Thermoleophilia bacterium | reverse complement strand
AGCGCATCACCCGCCTGCCCGAGTACTACCAGTCGCGCACCGAGCTGGGCATCCTGCGCCGTGCCGTGCCGGGCATCGTGCGCCGCCACGACGTGGGCGAGGTGGTGGAGATCGGCTCGGGCGCCTCGCGCAAGACGGCCGCCCTGCTCGACGCCGTGCGCGCCGCGGGCCGGCCCGGACGGTACCTGCCCTTCGACGTCTGCCCCGAGGCCCTCCTGGCCGCGGCCGGCCGGCTGGCGGGCGGTTACCCCGGCCTCGATGTTCACGGGGTCTGCGGCGACTTCGCCACCCACCTCGGCCGGGTCCCGGCGCCGGTGGGCGACGGCGGGCGGATGGTCGCCTTCCTCGGCGGCACCGTCGGCAACCTGGAGCCCGCGGAGCGCACCCCGTTCCTGCGGGCGGTGGCCGCGCTGATGGGCCCCGGCGACGTCCTGCTGATGGGCACCGACCTCGCGGGCGACCCGGAGCGGATCCGCCGGGCCTACGACGACGCCGAGGGCGTGACGGCGGAGTTCAACCGCAACGTCCTGCGCGTCATCAACCGCGAGCTCGGCGCCGACTTCGACCCGGACGCCTTCGCCCACGTGGCGCTCTACGACCCGGGGCCGCCCTGGATCGAGATGCGGCTGCGGGCCGAGGGCGACCAGCGCGTGACCATCCCGGCGCTCGGGATGGAGCTCCACCTGGCGGACGGCGAGGAGATCCGCACCGAGATCTCCTGCAAGTTCACGCGGGAGACCGTGGGGGAGATGTACGCCGCCGCCGGCCTGCGGCTGGCCGAGTGGCACACGGACCCGCGCGGGTGGTTCGCCGTCTCCACCGCGATCCTGGCGTAGTAAGGAGCCCGGCCTGGAAGTCGGTCGCGCGATCCGCCGGCTGCAAACTTTCGCGCTCCGGCGCCCGCGTCACCACCGAGGCCCTCCGGGCATCGGCGGTGGCCGCGGCCATCCGGATCACTTGGTTTTCGCGGCGGCTCGCACGACCTTTGTTCCAGTCCGGGCTCCGGCCCTACGCCATCGTGCGTGATCGCGCCGGGACGCCCGTGTGCCGATCCCGCACCCATGAGGCCGCTCTCGCCCGCCGCTCTCGAGCTCCGCTGGGGGGGCGGGCTGCTGCTCGCGGCCGGCGCCGGGATGGGGGTCGCCCTGGACGCCGCCGCGGAGCCCCGGGCCGCGGCGCTCGGGCTGGCCGGGGCGGTGATCGTGCTCTGGACCCTCTGGGGCGCGGGCGCCGTGCGCCGGGCGATCCGCCTGGCGATGCCGGTGCGGCCGCGCTGGACCATGGAGTCCACGACGGCGACGCTGACGCGCGTGCTGCTGGCGCAGGTCCTGCCCCTGGTGGCGCTCGCCGGCGCCGCCGCCGTGGCCGGGGAGCGGTTCGCGCCCTGGGCGCCGGCCGCCGCGGCCGGGGCGCTCTGCGGCGCCGGTGTGGCCGTCCTGCTGGCCGCCGCGCGGGTGGCGAAGGCGGAGCGCACCGGGGGGCGCCGCATCCTGCGCGAGCCGCGCGTGGGCCGGCTGCTCGGCCGCCGCTCCCTGTTCCTCGAGCCCGAGCCGCTGGCGGCGCAGCCGGGTGGCCGCGGCGCCCAGCCGTGGCCGGCGCACCGGCCGCCGCCGCGCGCTCCGCGGGCGGCCATCGAGCTGGAGCCGGCCAACGGCCCGGCGCGGCACGCGGTGGGGGTGGGGCTGCGGACGGCCCGCGCCCCGTCTCAGCCCCCGGGAGGCCCCTCCGGCCCGTCGTCCTGAACGGGGGTGAGGATGGTCAGGGTGCGGTTGCGCACCTCGATCTCCCCGGCCTCGGCCAGCCGCCCGAGCGCGATGGTCACCGACTCGCGCACCGCGCCGACCATGTTCGCCAGTTCCTGGTGGGTCACGCGCAAGTCGAGGCGGATGCCGTCGGGCGTCACCCGGCCCCAGCGCTCGGCGAGCTGGCGCAGCTTGAGCAGCAGGCGGCGCTCCACCCGCGGCTCCAGGGCGATGGCCACGGCCAGCTCCCGCTCGGCGATCTGCGTGCTCAGCACGCGCACCAGCCCCGCGGCGAGGTCCGGATCGCGCAGCCACGTCTCCATGCGCGGGCGGTCCACCAGGTGCACCACGGCGTCCTCGATGGCGAAGCAGCGCACCTGGGGCGTGCTCGCGGCCCACGGCTCCAGCGGCCGCACGAGCAGGTCGCCCTGCTCCAGCATCCCGATCGTGCGCTCGCGCTCCTCGGGGGCGATCACCTGGAGGGCCAGGCGCCCGCCCGCGACGACGCAGCACAGCGCCCCGGTGGCCGCGACGTCCAGCTCCGAGCCGGCCTCGACCCGGATCGCCGGGAGCCCGTCCACGGCGCGCGACAGGGCGGCCTCGTCGAGGCCGGCGAAGAGGTCGGTGTCGCCGAGGCCGGGTGGCTGGGTCACAGGGACGTGGCGATGAGGGAGATCGTGGCGATCACGTTGACGGTCGCGTGGGCGGCCACCGCGCCCCAGTATCCCCGGCGGCGGTAGACCCAGGCGAGCCCCAGGCCCGTCACGAGCAGCGAGATGAGCCGGGGCCAGAGCAGGTAGGCGTCGATGTGGACCGCGGCGAAGGCGGTCGCGCTGATGAGCGCCGCCCAGACGAACGTCATGCGCCGCACGAGACCGCGCAGCAGCAGGGCGCGGAACAGCAGTTCCTCGCCCAGCGGGGCGAGCACCACCAGCGCGAGGGCGGCCAGCACGAGCTGCCACGGGGCCGTCCCGATCTCCTCGACGTCGTCGAGCCGGTCCTGGACCCCCGGGTCGAGCGCCGCGCCCGCCGCGACGATGAGCAGGGCCACCACCAGCAGGACGAGGCCGGCGCCCGCGCCGACCAGGGTCGTGCGGAGCCGGTCCTGGGGGCGGGCGACCGCGAGGCGCCGCTCGTGGGCCGGCAGCCGCTGCAGGATGAGGATCCCGAGGACGAGCATCATCGCGCTGGACGCGAACGCGATGATGGCCCCGATCGAGTCCTCGGAGAGGGGCATCTGATCGAGGATCCCGAAGGCGACGACGATCGCCGCGAATGTGGCGAGGACGCTCCCCGGAGGGGTGAGCACCCGCCACCAGAAGCCCGGCGGGGCGGCGCCCGGGGCGCCCGGCGCGTGGTCCAGGGTCGTCACCTGCCGGTGCGGAGCACTTAGTCGATGCCGATCGCCTGGCGGACCGATGACACGAGGCACGCGGCGCGGGCGCGGGCCCGCTCCGACCCGGAGGCGAGGATCGCGTCCAGCTCCGCCCGGTCGTCCATCAACGCCCGGTAGCGCTCGCGCGGCCTGGCGAGGACCTCCTCCAGCCGGTCGGCGACCAGGTCCTTCAGCTCGCCCCAGCCCATGCCGCCGGCCAGCATCCGCTCGCGCAGCGCGGCCTGGTCGTCCGGCCCCGCGAACTGGCGGTAGAGCGCGAACAGCGACGAGGTGTCGGGGTCCTTCGGCT
>JBFWNT010000068.1:0-4088 GCA_050250915.1 Thermoleophilia bacterium | reverse complement strand
TGTGGGGGTCGGCCATCGCGACTGCTCCTTCTCCGATTGGCTCTGGCGAACCAACGGTTCGGAGCTCGCGGTGGCCGGCCCTGCCTCAGCCGGTACCGCTCCTACACCACGTCACGGGGCGCGATCCCGAGCGGGAGTTCGGAGTTCGGCTGGACTCAGGGTCATCCACCCGCTCGTCGCCCCGATCCATACGTCCGGGGGGGTCCGACGATCGGCAGAGACGGCATGATCCACCAATCGCCGCCCCACTCGTCAACCTGCGTCTACTGGCATCCCTGCTCGCGGCCCTGGTGGTGGGCTCCCTCGTGCTGACGTCTCCAGTGCGTGCGACGCCGGTGAGGGCGGCGAACGGGCCGGAGGTCACCGTCATCGCTACGGGGCTGCAGGTGGTCTGGGACATCGCGTTCCTGCCAGACGGCCGCGCCCTCATCACGGAGCGACCGGGCCGCGTCAGGATCGCGGCCCCCGATTCCCGCCTTCTACCGACCCCCGCCGCGGAGATCGGCGGCTTGGACGGCTGCATCGAATGCGGGGTGCTCGGAGTCGCGGTCGATCCTGCGTTCGCGGCTGGCCAGCCGTTCGTCTATGTGTCCCTGACTGCCGATGGCGAGTTTCGCGTTCAGCGATTCCGCCTCATGGGCAACACGCTGCTTCCCGAATCAGTCGTGCTGCGCGTCGCGTCCGACGGGGCCGTCCACAACTCCGGGCGAGTCCGTTTCGGCCCCGACGGAGCCCTCTACGTCGGAACCGGCGACGCCGACGACGACAGCCGCGCCCAGGCGGCTGGGTCGCTGAACGGTCGGATCCTGCGTGTCGCCCCGGATTCCTATCGGGGCGGCGAGGTGACCCCAGAGGTCGTCGCGATGGGTCTGCGGCACCCCCAGGGCCTCGCATGGCAGCCAGGTTCGGGCCGGTTCTTCGCGACCGATCACGGTCCGGACGGCGACGACGAACTCAATTTGATCGTTTCCGGCGGCAACTACGGCTGGCCGATCGAGCGCGGGCCGGACCAGAACCCATTCGTCTCTCCCGTCGTCAACTGGGCTACGACCATCGCACCGGCGTCCATCGCTTTCATTACGCAGCCCGGCTCGACCTGGACCGGCCGGGCCATCGTTACGGCCCTCAGGGGCCAGCAAATGCGCCTCATCACGTTCGCGGGCGGCACCGCCACGGACGATCAGAGCCTGTACGCCGGCACCTTCGGCAGGCTCCGGGCGATCGCAGAGGCGCCAGACGGATCGATCTGGGTTGGGACGAGTAACCGCGATCAGAACGGCAGCCCCCGGGAGGGGGACGACCGCATCCTCCGTCTCGTCCCACCCGCCGGCGGTGCGTCCCCGGCGCCGCCCGCGACGAATCCCGTCAAGGGCACAGGCGCGTGCAGTCCGGCCGCTCAGCCCGGCGCGCCCAAGGTGCATCCAGGTCCTCTGGCCCGGCGACTGGCCAAGAGCCAACGTGTGGCCAGGCTGGCGCTGCGCCAGCTTCGCCGGATCGAGGCGCATGCCGAAGGTAGGGCCGCTCCCCGAGCGTGCGGCTCGAGGGCTCGTGCGGTCAGGGCGACGTACCGGCAGCTCCGGATCACCGTTCGCATTTCCGCGGCGGCCCTCCGCCTCCATGCCGAGCTCTCGTCGCAGCTCCTGGGTCACCGAATCGGACGCCCGACGCCGCGCCTGACGCTCGTCGGGAAGGGGAGGACGCCGGTCACGAATCGTCAGGTGCAACGAGCCGAGCGGATCGCCCAGGCGGCGCTCCGTCGGGCAAACGCACTGGCTCGGGCTGTCCGCCGCTCCGGCTAAGCGCCCATCGCTGACCGCGGGCGTCTGCCACCGAACGCCGAGAAGCCGGGCAAGTGTCCGGCTGGGCTTCTCCGGCCATGCGACGCGTGGCAGGCGTCGCCGGGGCGGGGACGTCGGATAACGATGGCGGTGAGGGCAGTCGGTGAGACTCCTGGCGTACTTTGGTTGGCGGCAACCCGAGCCTCTGCGGAGGAGAGATGGTCGACGGGAAGGTCTGGTTGATCACCGGCGCCGGGCGCGGCATGGGCGTGGACATCGCCCGGGCGGCTCTGGCGGCCGGCGACGCGGTGGTTGCCACGGGGCGCGACCCCGGCGCGGTCCTGGCGGCGGTGGGCGCGGCGGACGACCTCGTGGCGGTGCGGCTGGACGTGACCCGCGCCGATGACGCCGACGTGGCGGTACGTGCCGCCGTCGACCGCTTCGGTCGCATCGACGTGCTGGTGAACAACGCGGGCACGTTCCTCGCGGGCTACTTCGAGGAGCTCGCGCCCGAGGAGATCGCGCGACAGTTGCAGACCAACCTCCTCGGCGCGATGGGCGTCGCCCGCGCCGTGCTGCCGGTGATGCGCGGGCAGCGCGGGGGCAACATCGTCGCGATCTCGTCCGGCGCGGGCCTGGTGGGCGTCGAGTTCTGCTCCGCCTACGCCGCGTCGAAGTTCGGCCTGGAGGGCTGGATGGAGTCGCTCGCGCCGGAGGTCGCGCCATTCGGCATCCACACCACGATCGTCGAGCCGGCCAGCTTCCGCACCGAGGTCCTGAGCCGGCGGTCGGCGACGTACGCCGCGTCGTCGCTCCCCGACTACGCTGCGCGCACCGCGGAGCACGTCCGGGCGTGGGAGGCGCAGAGCGGCCGGCAGCCCTTCGATCCCGCCATGCTCGCCCGGGCGCTGGTGGCGGCCGCCCACCGGGAGCCGCCCCCGCGCCGCCTCATCGCCGGCGGCGATGCGATCGCCATGGCCGAGCAGAAGGTCGCGGCCCTGCAGGAGGCGATCGACGTCTGCCGGGACCTGCCGATGGGCTGACGACCGGCCCCGTGGCCGCCCGGGTCAGCCCGGGGGCGCGTCCGGCGGGATCGGCGCGATGTCGACGCGCGCCGGGGCGGCGGGCGCGGCCGGGGCCGGGGCCGGCACGACCGGCGGCGCCGCCGCCGGCTCCGGTGGCGCCGGATCGGGAGCGGGGGCCGCCACGACGGTGACGGCGGGCGGCGGGGCATCGGGCTCGGGGATGCGCTCGGTACGCGTGGTCGCCGTGGGGGCGGTCGTCTCCGCGGGGGGATCCGCCGGGAGGGCCGGCTCGACCGGCAGGAGATGCCGGACGGGATCGGCCGGGATGGGATCGACGATGACCGGATCGAGGACCGGGGGGTTCTCGCGCGGGACCTCGACCGGGCCCGGAGCACCAGGATCGATGGGGCTGCAGATGCGGACGATGGTGGTGCCGTCGCGCCCGATGGACACGCCGATGGGGAACCAGCCCGGCGGGCAGGTGACGGGATCGCGCGGCGGCTCCTCGACCGGAGGCTCCTCAACCGGAGGCTCCTCAACCGGAGGCTCCTCAACCGGAGGCTCCTCGACGGGGGGCTCCTCAACCGGAGGCTCCTCGACGGGGGGCTCCTCGACCGGCGGCTCCTCGACCCGGGGCTCCTCGGCGGGCGTCTGCGCGCCCGGCGTCGGGGTCACGGGAGCCGGCGCCACGGGGACGGGGTCGCCCACCACGGCCGGGTCCGGCGCGACCGGGGCCGGCGTCGCCGGGGGCGTCGGATCGGCAGGCGCGGGGGTCGCCGGGTCCGGGTCGGGCGCGGGGTCCGGGTCGGGATCGGCCGGCGCGCGCTTGGGCGTCGCGGCGCCGGGCGCGGGATCGGCGGGTCCGGACCCGCCGGAGCCCGGGTCCGTCGCGGCGATGGGGATCGTCCCGGAGCCCAGGGAGGCCGAGGTGTAGGAGGCCGCGGGCGACGGGCCGGACGCGGGCTTAGCGCCGCCGCCCGATCCCGTCGCGGCCGGCGTGCCCGTATGGGCCGCCCCGGAGGACGGCGGGGCGTTCGAGGCGGCGGCCGGCGCGACGGCGGCGGCCGAGGCGCGCGGCGGCGGCGGCGAGGCGAAGGGGCCGATGCCGCTCACGGTGAGGGCCACGGTGGCGACGGCGCCGACGGCCACCGCGGCGGCGGCGACGATGCCGGTGACCGCGAGGGCGCCGAGGCCCGCGGCGGCGCCCGCCCCGGCACCACCACCGCCACTGCCGCCGGCGCCCGCCCCGCCCGATCCGCTCCCGCCCGATGCGACGGCCACGCCA
>JBFWNT010000067.1:0-4163 GCA_050250915.1 Thermoleophilia bacterium | reverse complement strand
CCTCGCGGCCGAAGAAGACGGCCGCGTCCTCCTCGCGGAACGCGGCGAGGCCCCGGTAGGGGCAGGTCCCGTCGGGAGGTGGCGCCGGCCCGGGCCGGGCCGCGGGCCCGGCGAGCGCCCGGGCCAGATCCTCCACGGCGAGCGGGTCCGCGACGGCGGCGCGCATGTCCACCCACGGGTGGTCGCCGAGCGCCGCGAGCGCCGGGTCCTGAGGGTCGGCCGCCCCGGGCAGCAGGACGGGGACGAGGTGGAACGCGCGGTCGCGCGCGGCCAGGTCGCGGGCGGCGGCGAGCCCGCCCTCGGCCCAGTCGCCGAGTCCCTCCGGGCCCACGAGCACGGCGCAGCCGGCGGCGGCGCGCACGGACTCGGCGGAGCCGGGCTCCGCGCCGGGGACCAGCGTGGGGGCGACGCCCTCGTCCACGAGGGCCGCGGCCACCGTCGCGGCGGCGTCCGCGTCGGACGGCCCGTGCAGGACCGCGGCGTCGTGCCGGGCGGCGAGGGCGGCGCGCCCGAGCTCCCCGGCGGTCGCGTAGCGGTCCTCGGGGCGCTTCGCCATCGCCTTGGCGACGACGGCGTCCATGGCGGGCGGCAGGCCCGGTACGAGCGCCGACGGCGCGGGCGCCGGCTCGGTCAGGTGCGCGATCAGCGTCGCCGCGGGGGGACGGTCCGCGAAGGGCGCCCGCCCGGTGAGGGCGTGGAACAGCACGCAGCCGAGCGCGTACACGTCGGTGCGGGCGTCGAGCGTGCCGCCGCGGATCTGCTCGGGGGCGAGGTAGTCGCGTGTGCCGGTCCAGCCGCCCGAGCGGCCGGATCCGGCGGCGGCCCCCTGGAGGGAGACGCCGAAGTCGGTGAGGTAGACGTGCTCCTCGCCGTCGGGGTCGGCGATCAGGATGTTCCCCGGCTTGACGTCGCGGTGGACGAGGCCCCGGGCGTGGGCGGCGTCCAGCGCGTCCGCCACCCGCGCCACGATCCGCGCGGCGCGCCCGGCGGGCAGGGGGCCGCCCTCGCGGATGAGGCCCTGAAGGCTTGCCCCGTCGACGAACCGCATGGCGATGAACAGGCGCCCGGCGTCGTCCTGCCCGGCGCGGTAGACGGGGATGACGTTGGGGTGCTCCAGCCCCGCGGCCATGAGCGACTCGCGGACGAAGAGCTCGCGCCGGCCGGCGTCCTCCGCGTAGCCGGGGGCGATCAGCTTCAGGGCGACCGCGCGGCCGAGCTCGGGGTCGACGGCGCGGTACACGACCCCCATGCCCCCGGCGCCCGCCAGCTCCTCGATGGCGTAGCCGGCCACCTGCTCCCCACGGGCGAGGCGCTCGCGTGCGCCCTCGGCCGCCTCACCCGACGGCACGGTCTCGTCGTCCACCCCTGGCCTCCGACATCCGTTACGCGACTGCGATGCAATCTGTCGTCGAGTGGATTGATAACCCGGCTCGCGGGCCGCGCGATAGACCATCTAAGGTGTGGTTCGTCACACGAGGGGCCCGGCGGGCGTGACCGCGGCCGGAGAGGGGCTCCCGGACGCGCGTGGCGGAGGTCGGAAACCGCATGGACATCGGCGTGTGGGCCCTCGACCCGGCTGATCGCATCCAGATCCGCGAGGCGGATGCCCGCGGGTTGCCCTATCTCGTCCTGCGAGACGGCGAGGGCGCGCAGCGCATCCTGCCCCTGCGCTCCCACGCCAGCGCCCTGGCGATCGGGCGCGACCGCGCGAGCGAGGTGGCCATCCCCTGGGACGACCGCGTGTCGCGCACGCACGCCCAGCTCGTGCGGGTGGGGTCGAGCTGGTCGGTGGAGGATCAGGGGCTCTCGCGCAACGGCACGTTCGTCAACGAGGAGCGCATCACCGCCCGGCGGCGTCTGCACCACGGAGACGTGCTGCGGGTGGGCCACACGACGGTGATGTTCCGCGCCCCGGGGGAGGGGGAGGCCCAGGCGACGGCGCCGGAGCGCGCCGTCATCCCGCAGCGGGCGCTGTCGCCGGGCCAGCGGAAGGTGCTGCAGGCGCTGTGCCGTCCCTGTCTCGCACCGGGCGGGCCCCACGCGCCGGCGTCCAACGACGCGATCGCCGCCGAGCTGCACCTGAGCGTGGACGCCGTGAAGGCGCACCTGCGGATGCTGTTCCGGCGCTTCGACATCGAGGACCTGCCGCAGATCCAGAAGCGCACCGCGCTGGTGCGGCTGGCGGTCGAGGCGGGGGCGCTCCGGGACGAGTGACGGCCCCGGGGTGTGCCCGGTCGACCCCTTGGGTGGCTGGCCGCGAGATCCCCCTCCGGGGGACGCTCCGGGGCGATGACCGAGGAGACGCTCCTCACGATCTACTCCCGCGCCTGGAACGGGCACGACGCGCGGACCTGCGCCGACTGCTTCGCCGCCGGGGCGCGCCGCGAGTACCGGGTGGTGCGGCCCTGCTCGCCGTCCGGGGAGGGTCTGAGGGTGGTGCGCGGGCCGGACGCGATCGCCGCCGACATCGGCATGGTGATGCACGCCGTGCCCGATCTGAGCGTCGAGGTCGTCTCGGCGGCCTACGCCAGCGACCGGCGCCTCTGGACCGAGTGGCGCCTGCGCGGGACGCACACCGAGGACTGGGACCGCTGGCGCGCCGACGGCCGCCGCATCGAGGTGCTCGGCGTGTCGGTGTTCCGCATCGCCAACGAGGGCTTCCTGGAGGAGCGCCTCTACTGGGACTCGGCCTTCGCCCGAGGGCGCCGGGACGGGCTGCCGGGCCTGCGCCCCGAGGGCTCGGTCGGGGCGCCCGGGTGATGCGCGGCGCGCGCACCGGCTCCTCCCGCCGGCACGGACTGCGCGTGGCGCCGGCCATCGCCCGCGGGGAGCGCCGCGCGGCGGAGCGCTTCCGCGAGCAGGTGCGCCACCAGGCCGGGTGGTGGCCCGCGGACGACGCGATGACGCTGCTCGCCTGGGACGCCGACGGCAGCGTGGCCGGGTGCATCGACGTCGGCCGGGCCCGCGGCGGCCGCTTCGCGATGGAGGAGCGCGGCGTGCGCGTCCCCGGCTGGATCCCGCGGCGCACGACCGGCGAGGTCACGCGCTGGGCCGCGCGGCCGCGGCAGGGCCTGGCCGTCCAGGTGTCGCTTGCCGAGGCGGCTGCGCTCTGGATGCGCGACGAGGGACTGACGCACGCGATCGGGCTGCTCACGGGGGAGGGGCGCCGGCGCCTGGAGCGGGCCGCCCTGCCGATGAGCCCGCTGGCGCCCCCGCGCTCCGTGCTGGCCGGCGGCCGCCGGCTGCCGCTGCACCCGATGTGGACGCCGATCCCCGACCTCGCCCGGTGGAGCGCGGCCTGCCGCCGCCGGGCCGGCACGGTCGACGGCCTGGAGGGCCTCTTCAACCTCGCTTGAGGTTTGCGGCGGGCGCTGTCACCCTCGGTGGCGTGCCCGGGACGATGACCATCGGCGAGGTGGCCGAGCGCAGCGGCGTCGCCACCTCCGCCCTTCGCTTCTACGAGGACCGGGGGCTGCTCGCCTCCGAGCGCACCGAGGCCGGCCACCGCCGCTATCCGCGCGCCGTCCTGCGCCGCGTCGCGTTCATCGTCTTCGCCCAGCGGGTGGGGCTGACGCTGGAGGAGATCCGCCACGAGCTGGACCGGCTCCCCTCGGACCGGGTGCCCCTGCGGTCCGAGTGGTCGAAGCTGACCGGCCCCTGGCGGGAGCGCATCGACGAGCGCATCGCGGAGCTGCAGCGGCTGCGCGGCAGCCTGGACGAGTGCATCGGGTGCGGCTGCCTCTCCCTGGACCGCTGCCGCCTCGCGAACCCCGGCGACCGCGCCGGCGCCGCCGGCCCCGGCCCCCGGTTCTGGGTGGGGGATCCGCGCGGGGCCTGAGCCCGCCCCTCCGGCGCTGCTAGCCTCCGGGGTCGCGGCGACGTGGCGAAGTGGCTAACGCAGCGGTCTGCAAAACCGCCATCGCGGGTTCGACTCCCGCCGTCGCCTTCTCTCGGCGGAACAAGTGCAGCTGTGATGGAAAATTTCATCGCTAACGCAGTTAGTGATAGAAGTGTCCATCGCGATGGCTCGTTCAGGCCGCACCTATTCCCATCTGACGCTCGAGGCGGCGCGGCTTCTCGGAGCGCGAGTGCGCCTCGCCCGCCACGAGCGCCGCTGGACGGCTGAGGAGCTCGGCAGCCGCATAGGGGCCGACCGGACCACG
>JBFWNT010000066.1:0-4570 GCA_050250915.1 Thermoleophilia bacterium | reverse complement strand
GGGGACTACACCCATGCGGTAGCGCGCAACGGCCCGAGGGTGGAATCTCACCCGACTCCGTACGCCGCCTACTCCCCGCGAACGGAGCGGGCCTTGTTGGCGAGCGCAGCGAGCAGCTCGGCCTCCATGGCCTCGTCGCGGCTGCGCGGCGCGACGCGCAGCTCCTGGCCGCCGTTGTGCACGACGGCCGCCGAGACGGGCCGGCTGGCACGACCGTAGGCCTCGATCACGCGACCCGCCGCACCCTCGCCGCCCGCCGGGTCGAGCACGACCGAGAGACCGTCCCAGATCTCCGATGTCCGCAGCCGCTCGCGCAAGGCGCGCTCGTCGAGCAGCCAGCCGCCCTCGACCGTGAACGGCTTGCGAGGCAACACGAGCGCCACGCGGATGTCGCGCTCGGCGAGCGAACGATGGGCGTTGTGCACGTTGCGGATGGAGCGCTGGGCGGCCGCGGCGTCGAGGCCCTCGAGGAATACGAGCACCCACGTGCCCTGCGAGAGCTCGGCAATGCCCGCCTCCGTCGAGGCGTCCACGACGCGCGGCGGGTCACCGTCCATGCGACCCTGCCCGTACCGCGGCGCCTGGAAGAGGCCGCCGTGGTCGTCGCCGCCGACACCCGGTCGCACGGCGCCCGGACCGCGCGCGGTGCGGGTCCCGTCCACGACGGGCGGTGGCGCGTCGGGATCGCCGGGGCGCGGGTCGGCGGGGGCATCTGCGACGTCGTCGTCGATGTCGGCCTGCTCGACGGGCTGGCCCATCTCGCCCAGCATGCGCACGAGCAATCCGCCGAAGAGCAGGAAGCCTGCGCCCAACAGGACCCAGAGGAGCACGGGCATGCCCGGCGCCTTCGCGGGCCCGGCGTAGCCAGGCGCGGACGCTGCCGGCGCCGGACGCGGAGGGACAGGCGGCGAGACGACGCGACCTGCGCTGCCGCCGAGGCCGCCCAGGCGGAAGGCCGGCGTGGCGGCCGACTCGTCGGATCGCGCCCCGATGGCCTCGCCCGTCCCCAGATCGACGTCCGTCACGTGGACGCGCGGGGTGGGCTCCTCCTCCGGGGACGCTTCGTAGGCCGGCTCGTCCTCGGCGTCGACCGCGTCCTCGACGAGCGGCGAGGCGGGTTCTGCGGCCTGCTCGTCGACGCCGGTGTCCGGGCCGCCGCGAAGGAACCACGACGTCTCGACCGCCTCCGGCCCGGCGCCGTCGACGTCGTTCGCGGCAGCGGCGGGGGCGGCTTCGGCGTCGGCGTCCGCTGCGGCCTCGACGTCCAAGAGGCCGCCTGGCAACCACGCCCCGGGCGCGCCCCCGCCGACGAGGCCCTGCGGGCGCGTGGGGTTGTCGCCGCTCGCACGCGCCCCCGGACGGTGCATCACGGGGCCGAACAAGGTGTCGGACCGGATCTCGTCGATGTAGCGACGCAGGCGCCCCACGTCGAGGACGAGGTCGCGGCGGTCGGCGCTGGCGTCGTCGGTGCGCGCGGGCACCTGGGCCCCGGTGCGCGCGGCGATCTCGCCGTCCACGTAGGCGGGATCGATCTCGCGCGGCTCGTCCTCGCGCTCGTGCCCACGGCGCACGCAGCGGAAGCCGATCGTGCCGTTGCGCGCGTCGGCGTCGGTGGCGAAGCGGAACCACGTCTTGGCGTAGAGCGCGAAGTCGTACCAGCTGCCCCCGCGCACGACGACGCCACCGCCGGCGGCCGGCGTGTGCGTGAGCTCCCACACGTTGCCCACCATGTCGTGCACGCCGTCGGGCGACACGTTGCGCGCGTGCAGGTCCACGGGCGTGGTCATGCGCACACCGGAGCGGGCGGTGTTGGAGGCCTGCAGGTCGCCCTCCTCGCCCCACGGGTAGGGACGCGCGTCCGTTCCGCGAGCGGCGCGTTCCCACTCGTCCTCGAAGGGCAGGTCCTTGCCCACCCACTGCGCGAACGCGAGGGCATCGAAGTAGTCCACGCCCACGACGGGATGGTCGGCGATCTCCTCGGGCATGTGGCCGCCGGGCCAGTACAGCGGCGCGCGGTGACCCGTGTCCTCGACGAAGGCCTCGAAGTCACGGTTGGTGACCGGGTAGCGGTCGATCTCGAAGCCCGGGACCTCGATGGCGACACCGTCCTCGCCGAACGGGAACTCGCCGCCCGGGATCCGCACCATCTCCAGCCGCCGCGGATCGTGACGGCGGCGCTGGGCTTCCTCGCGCGGCGGCGGCGCGGTGCCGTCGGGACGGAGCGCGCCCAGGCGCGGGGGCAGGCTGGCCTTCTTCGGCGCCACCAGGCTGCCCCCGCCGCCCGCCGTGGCGGCAGCGGCGGGGGGCTCGGCCGGGGTGCCCGCGCCCCCCTCGGCGGTCTCGGGTGCCTCGGCGCTCCCGTCGTCGTCCTCGCCGAGCGCCCGGCGCGCGACCAGCCGACCCCGGCCGGCGAGGATCCCGTCCTTGTCGAGCTTGAGCGCTCCCGCCTCGTCCACCTCGTGGGGCGACGGCTCGACCCCCTGGCCCAATGGACGGCTTCCGGGGGTGAGGCCCAGGAGGCGCGCGATGGCCTCGTAGGACGGTTCCTCGGAGCTGCGGTCGTCGGGCGGCGGCACGGCCGGAGTCTACCTGCCCGGTGCGCCGCCTCCGGGGGCCGCCCGGAGCGCTACCTCGAGCGCCTCGGGCGGGATCCGGCCCTCCGCCACGCGGCGGCCGTCCACGTGCACGACCGGCACGCGCCAGACGTAGTCGGCCGCGGGAACCTCGCTCGCGCCGAGCGGGCGCAGGACCAGGCGGAACGCGAAGCGGGTGGCGAGGACTTCGAGGTCGGCGAGCGTCCGTTCGCAGAGCGAACAGCCGGGCCCCGTCGTGAACAGCTCGACGAGCGGCCGCGGGCCGTCGGGGCCCGCGCTCATCGGGCCCGCTCGAGGTCCGCCGGGAGCAAGTGCGGGCGGGGGGCGTCGCCGATCTGGTCCACGCCCTTGACGATGTCGAGGTCGCCGGCGCGCCACACGATGCGCAGCGCGCGGTTGCGCTGGGTGTCTTCCAACGCAGCCCGATCCAGCACGATGCGCGTGCTGCGGCCGCGATGGCCGGCCTCGCCCGCCTCCTCCACGATCGCGCCGGGGAGGTCGATCTCGCAGGCGAGGCGGACCCCCATCGTTCGCGCTTCGAGCAGGTCCGTCAGCAGGTCGGCCCGGCTGGCGTCCAGGCCCAGGCGCTCCCGCCAGCCGCGGCGGTCCGGATCGGCGCGGGCCTCGGCGTCCGCCGCGGCGCCCCCACGGCGGAGCGCCAGCCACGGGTCGACCAGCGGCACGTGGCGGAAGGGGTCCATGACCAGGCGCGCCCGCCGCGCTTCGCCCTCGGAGCCCGCGGGAGGCGCTTCAAGGAGGAAGCGGCGACCGGCGAACGGCTCGAGCCGGGCGACGGCCGCGAGGCTCTCGAAGCGCAAGGCCAGGTGGAAGCGGTGCCAGCCGCCGGTTTCGAGCGACTCCTCGAGGGTCGTGACCTCGACCCCGGGAGCGCCATCGAGCATGGGCTTCCAGGCCTTGACCGTGAGCGGGACGTCGTGGGAGCCGAGGCCGACGAGCGCGCGTTCCCCGACGACGGACTTCACCTGGGCCAGGAGGGCCGCGTCGTAGGTGACGACGAGGTCCAGGCGCCCGCCCCCGCGGTCGTCGAGCGTCCAACGCTCGATGACCTCGAGGCAGCCCGTGAGCGCGAGGGACAGCAAGGGCAGGACGACGAGGGGTAGGACGCGCCGCACGGGCCGCATCGTACGGCCGTGCCGGCAGGACCGCGGCGCCGGGGGCCGCCGGCCTACAGGGGGCGGCGGGCGCGACCGATCTCCCGCTCGTGGAGCACCCTGTCATGAGCGCCCGTCGTCTCTCCCTCCTCGCCGCCGCTCTCCTGGTCGGGCTGCCGGCCTGCCGCATGAACGAACGTCTCTCCGGGACGATCATGGGTGGTGTCGGCGGCGCTGCGCTCGGCGCCGCCGCGGGCGGCGTGGGCGGTGCGTTCGTGGGCGGCGGCGCCGGCGCGCTGACGGGCTACCTCGTGGGTGACTACATCGCCGACCAACGCGAACGCGGTCGCCCGAGCGTGTTCGGCGACGTCGACGATGGCCCCGGCGGCGTGCAGTACGCGAGCGCGCCGCGCCAAGCGCCGGAGACCATCGTGATGGGCCGGCGCGACTCGGCGGCCGATCTCGCGCTCGCGCGCGGCAAGGCCAGCCGCTCGGCGGCCGAGGCCAGGCACTGGTTCGAGGAGGCGCTGCGCGCGGACCCGCGGCACGCACCCACGTGGAACGCGTTGGGGCTGGCGGCCGTGTCCCGTCAGGACTGGACCGAGGCCGAGCGCTGCTTCCGCAGCGCGCTCGCGGCCGAGCCGGGCAACGCCGACGCGCGCCACTACCTCGCGCGTCTAGCCGCCACGCCGCGATAGCGCCGCAGCAGACCCGCGGGACGGAGTCGGGTGAGCCGTACGGAGTCGGGTGAGCCGTACGGAGTCGGGTGAGCCGTACGGAGTCGGGTGAGCCGTACGGAGTCGGGTGAGCCGTACGGAGTCGGGTGAGCCGTACGGAGTCGGGTGAGATTCCACCCTCGGGCCG
>JBFWNT010000065.1:0-4802 GCA_050250915.1 Thermoleophilia bacterium | reverse complement strand
AGCGCCCTCGCTCAACGTCGCAACCCGTCCGGCGGCCGCTCGTTGAGAGACCAGACGCTTCGTCGCATGCTGATCGCGGCCTGCTGCCTGGCCGGCGTCGCCGGCGCCGTGATCGCCTACGCGCTCGCGGCCGCTTCGTCCTTCACGGGCCCGTTAACGCTGCGTCGTTGGCGACCTCGGTCACGGCCGCCGCGGCCTCCATCGGAGACCAGGTCGACATGTATCCCTACTGCGACGCGCTGGCGCCAAACGTGTGGCGCTGCAACGTGCTCGACAGCGAGGGCAGCGGCAGCGCCAGCTACCGCGTGCTCGTGCGCGCGGGCAGCTCATGCTGGCGCGCGCAGCGCATCGCCGACCACTCCGAGCGCGGGATGCCGCCCCGCCTAAGCTAAGCGGGTGCGTTCACCGATGGCCGACCTCATCGGCAGCTGACCGCCCAGCCGCTCCCAGCCGGCGCTGGCGGCATCGCCCCCGCCCAGCCGCTCCCAGCCGGCGCTGGCGGCATCGCCCCCGCCCACCCGCCGCCCAGCGGCATCTCAGCCTCGCCACGCACCAGGGGCCGCCGGCGCGATCGCCGAGCTCGGGCACGGCCGCGCCCGATCCACCCTGCGAGCGGCCCCCGGGGTGGTGCGTAGGGCGGTGTTCTCCGGAAACACCACCCGAGAACACCACCCGCGCCTGCTCCGTGCCCCGAATTTGGCTTGCCACCAACTGATCCTCGGAAGGGGGGTCACGCCTCTTGCTGCGCTGCGATGCGTGACCCCCCTTCCTCGACCCCGACATTAGAAATGTCTTGGGTCAAGGAGTCAGTTGGTGGTGGTCAGCAGTCGGGGGCACAGAGCAGGGAACAGAGCACAGCACAGGTGATGGAGCACAGAACCAGGAAGACCAGAAGCCAGGGACCAGTGTGAGGGTGGATCACAGAGCAGAGAACAACAACAAACGACAAACGACGAACGGCAAACGACGAGGAGCTACACGGGTGAGAGGAAGGGAGAAGAGGCGGCGGACGGCAGCATGAGAGACGTCAGCAGGAAGCCGTAGCGGGCCAGGACGGCGAGCAGCGGCGAGGGGACGGGCGGCGGCGGACGGCGGGTCAGGGGAGCAGGAAGCTAGGGCGGCTGGGCGGGGGCTGGGTGATGGACGGCGGCGGGCTGCGGGGTTTGAGCGGCGGGCGTGGTCGTTTGGGTCGCTGCGGTGTTGGTGGTCTCTCGTGGCGGCTGATGATCGTGTCCTGGGCGGGGCGCGTTGGCGGCGCGGATCGCCCTGGCGGGCGCCCGGCCAGCCACCCGCGCGCGGCCCGGCGAGGACGCCTGCTCACCGTGCCCCCGAACGCCGCCGGCGGGTGCGGCCACAGCTCGCCCTAGCGCGATCGCGCTACCTCCTGTGACCTGGCCTGCGAGGCCGATGCGACGGAGGCCGGCGATGGCGATGCGCCGACCCCGCGCAGCGCTGCGCGCCCTGGCCGCGTCCGCTCACGCTGCGGCGGCGCTGTCGGCGCTTCTCTGGACGTCTGATCGAGGCGACGCAGAAGTTTTGGCCACCCCCCGGTCCACCGTGCCTTTAGGGGTGCCGGGCTGCTCCGCCACCAGGGCGGAAGGCGGTCCGGCAGAGGCCAACATGGACCGCACACAGAATCATTCGATCGATCAGGCCCCGGGTCAGAACGACCGGGCTGACACGTGGTTCAAGCGGCCCCGCCAATGCGGGGGCGGTGCGTGTTTGTCTCACCCCAGGATCGACGGCCACCGCGGCCACAGCAACCCCTTCGGGGTCTTGGACCGAACCGATGAACGACGCCCTTCGGGCGCCCGCTTCGCTGTTCATCGGTCCAGCCCGCCCTGCACTTCGCCCGCCGTTCGGCGGGTCTTCGTTGCGGGTGCTGCGCCGCGGCTGACCGTCGTCTTCTGGGTTCGTCAACCGCACCACCCCCACAAGGAGGGACCCCAGATGAACAGCGTCAACCTCATCGGCCGTCTGACCAAGGACCCCGAGACCCGCATGACGGGCGGCGGCACCACGGTCAGCGATCTGCGGATCGCCGTCAACCGCCCCGGCCGCGACGAGGAGCCCCACTACTTCACCGTGGTGGCCTACGGGAAGCTGGCCGACGTCTGCGGCGAGCACCTCGAGTCCGGCCGCGAGGTCGCCGTCAGCGGCCGCCTCGAGTACCGCGAGTGGACCAACGACCAGGGCGACAAGCGCTCCAAGGTCGAGGTCGTCGCCTCGCAGATCGACTTCCTGCGCTCCGCGGGCACGAAGTCGGAGGCCCCGGCCGAGGAGGAGATCGCCTTCTAGGCCGACCAGGCGGCCCGCCCCCGGGCGGGCCGCCTCCCTGCTCTCGGTGTGCGCGGCCAGTGCCGGGACCGAGAGCGCGGAGGCGGCCCGGCCGGGAGGCGCCCGCCCCGGCGGGTGCGGCCACGAGGCGGCCCTCCCAGCTCGCTCCCCTTTCCCGCACCCGCGTGGTGCGCGACGACGAGCGCGAGGGCCGCGCCGTGGCTGAACCCACCAGGCCACAGGAGCACTCACCATGCAGACCACCCTCTACACCCCGGCCGGGCAGCCCGCCCAGGCCAACCCGATCGTCCTCGAGGCGATCGCCGAACTGAACGCGGCCGCGGCCGCGCTCACGCGCGCGGCCTACGGCCTGGCGTTCCTCAACGACGGTGACGCCACCGACGCCTCACCGCTCGGAGACATGGTCAGCGACCTGGCCCGCAGCGTCACCGACGCCGTCGGCGGACCGATGGTCGACGCCATCGAACTGGCCGACATGGTCGAAGGCTTCCGCGACGACGTCGCTCGCAGCGAGCTGCAGGCGATGCAGGACCGCGCCGGCGGCGCACTGCGACTCGGCCGCCCCGCCCAGGAGGTCCCGTGATGGCCGCGTCGACCACCACGACGACCCGCGCGGGGCGCGTGCTCGCGCGCACGCGCGTGGGCAGCGGCACCCGTGAGCAGCAGCGCGCCGCACTGGCCCGGATGAAGCCGGCCCAGCGGCTGGCCGCCTACGATCGCGGCGAGCTGTCCTTCGTCCAGCTCTACATGTGGGCGTCGCTGTGGCCCCACGAGGTCCCGCTCGTCAACGGCGAGTTCGAGTTCATCGCCCTGACGACCCCCGACGTGGGCGAGGCCCCGATCGTGCCGCCCGAAGACCAGCGGCGGCGCATCATCGACGCCAACCGCCGCGCGCTCGCCTTCGACCCGCAGCGCAGCATCGCCGCGCGGCTGCGCGCCGAGGCCGACCGCCTGCGGGCGCTCGCCGACGCCGAGGCCGCCGCGCACACCGGGTTGGGCGAGCAGGCCCGCGAGTGGCTGGCGGCGGCGCCCTGGCCGGACATGACGCACGACGACGTCCTGGCCCTCAGCGACACCGACGCGGCCGTCGCCATCCAGCAGCGCTACCCGGGCGGCCTTGCGGCCTTCCAGGGTCGCGGGGAGGCGTGCTGATGCCACCGTGTATCGAGCAGATCCTCGCGGCGCGCAAGCTTGCCGACCAAGCCCGGCTCGCGCACGCCCGCGCGTGCCGCCGTGTGCGTGACGCAGGCGACGCCGCGGCCGGCGCCGCGCAGGCGGCCGCGATCCTGCGCGACCCGCCGGCGCACACCGCCAACCTGCGCGTCTTGCGGCTGCTGTGCGCCATCCACCGCTGGGGACCCACGCGGGCCAGGCGCGTGCTCGCCCACGAGCGCGTCTCGGAGATGAAGACGCTCGGCGGCCTGACCGAACGCCAGCGCGAGGCGCTGGCCGGCATGCTCGACTCCGCGCCCTGCGCGCTGGCGGCATGACGATCTGCCCGCGTTGCGGCCGCCCGCCGATCGAATCGGCGTCAGCGGCCGACCGCGCCGCCGGACTCGTCTGCGACCCCGCCTGCGACCGCCAACGCGCACAGCGCGGCCCCTGGCGAGCCGAACCTCCCCCGCCGCCGCAATGAGCCTCGCGGTCGACCCCACCACGATGACGGCGTTCATGCGCCGCCTGGGCGCAGAGCGCCACCGGCTACGCCCGCAGGCTGTGGTCCGCGTGCGCGTGCACCCGCGCGCCTACGCGCTGCTCGAGCAGCTCGCCAACGCGCTCTACCAGCAGCCGCTGGCCGCCGTCGTGGACGTGGCCGTGCTCGCCGAGGACTCCTGCGATCTATCGGAGGTCCGCTGTGAGACGTTCTAAGCGCCCCGGTGCGCATGCGCGCCGCGCCGGCGCGATCGCCACCCTCCAAGCCACGGTCCTCGCGGGTGCCGCGGGGGCGGCACTGCTCGGCTTCCTCGCACTGTGGCGCGACGGCCGCACCGAGCCCGTCCTGGTCGGCGTGGCGGCCGCGCTGCTCGCCCTCGCTACATGGAGGCAGCGTCGAGCGCAGCGCTGGCGCATCGGCCAGCGCAGCGAACGCGCGGTGCAGCGCCGCCTACGCCGCTTGGAGCGCCGCGGCTGGACCGTGACCCACGACGTGGCCCGCGGCCGTGGAAACGTTGATCACCTGGTGGTTGGTCCCGACGTGGCCTACGCGATCGAGACGAAGACGACCCGCCGGGGGCCGCGCGAGCTCGCTCAAGCGCGCGCGAACGCGGCTTGGGCGTCTCGGCGGCTGTCGCGGCCGGTGATCGCGGTGCTGTGCGTCACGCAGCGCCCGCAGCGAGCGAGGATCGTCGACGGCGTAGTGTGCGTGGATTCTCGGCGGCTGGCGCGTGCACTCGCGCGGTCGCGGCGGTGGAGATGAGCGTGCGTCTCTCGCACGTCGGCGAGGACTGGCGCGACGCGCGGCGGTTCATTGGCCCCACCCTCGCCAGCGGCGCCGCCCGGGGTGC
>JBFWNT010000064.1:0-4900 GCA_050250915.1 Thermoleophilia bacterium | reverse complement strand
GGGCCTGCGCCTGCGCGCGCTCGTCGCTCACGGCGCCGCCGGCTCCAGCGCCGAGGCGCGCGCCACGTGGGCGCGGCTGGCGTCGTCCCAGCGCTCGCGCATGACCTGCCACTTGAACTGGAAGTCGCACCGCCCCCGCCCGAACTCGGCGCGGCTGGCCGCCTCCGACCAGCCGGCCCGCATCCAGTGCAGCTGCGGCGCGCGCAACCGCGCCGACGCCCGCTTCTGCGCGTACTCCTCGTTGAGCCCGGCCACCGTGGCCTCGAACGTCTCCAGGAAGGCGGCGTCGGCCGAGGGCAGCGGCAGCGCGCCGGCCAGCTCCACCAGCAGGTGGTAGCGGCTCGCCTCGACGTCGGGGATGAGCGCGAGCTGCCACACCTGCACGCCGAGCCGCCGCTCCGCCGCCCGCACGCCCGCCTGCACGTGGTTGAGGTGCAGCTTCTCGCCGGTGATGCTGGCCACGTCGCGCCCCTTGCGCACGAACGCGACCTGGGGCGTGCGGTTGTGGAAGCCGCGCACCTCGACGATGTCGTTGATGTCGTAGCGGTAGAGCCCGTTGCCGCCGGTGAGCACCAGGTAGTAGCGCCGCCCCACCTCCAGCTCGTGCGCCAGCGCCACCGGCGGCGCGGCGTCCTCGATGCCCTCCTCGGCGACGAATTCGTAGAAGTTGCGGTGCACCGCCAGCACGCCGGCGGGCGAGCCATCCTCGACCGGGATGGTCATGCGCCCCTCGCTGGCGATGAGCCCCAGATCGCGCAGCGGCACGTCGCCGTAGTGGCGAGCGAGCCCGCCCGCCTGCAACCCGGCGCTCCCACCCAGCCAGCAGCCGATGAGCCGCAGGGCCGGCCAGACCGCGGCCGGCCGCAGCTCGCCGTGCGCGGCCAGCACCGCCTCGAGAGCGCGCGCCCGCGCCGGATCGGGGCGCAGCGCCGCCGCGAGCTGCGCCTCGGCCTTCGCCCGCGCCTCGGCGTCGACGTGCGCGCCGAACACCGGCGCGCCGGGCAGCCCGAGCGTGCCGTCGGCCACGGCGCGCACCATCGCCGGGCCGTGGGCGCGCAGGGTCTCCGCCAGCCGGATGAGCGTGCTGGGGTTGGGCGTCGCGATGATCGACAGCGACGCCCCCAGCGCCAGGCGCACGGTGGCGAAGTAGCGCGCCTGGTAGTCGGCCAGCAGGCAGACGGCGTACGGGATGCTGGCCTGACGCCGCACCACCCACGGCATGCGCTGGTAGGACACGCCCGACATCGCGCCGAGCGGCACGCCGCCCTCGGTGTGGCCCTCGACGGCGGGGCTGGCGACGAACAGCGTCTTGCCGTCGAGGCACGCGCGGTGGTCGCGCAGGGCGCGCAGCAGCCACAAGCGGTTGAGCTGGGCCAGCTCCTCGCGCCAGGCGGCCGTCACCGGGATCATCTTCGGCTCGCCGGTGCTGCCGCTCGTGATGGTGAACATCACCGGCGGCGCCGCCGTGAGCACCCCGCCCTGCCCCGCCAGCATCTGGCGCACGTAGGGGCGGAACCCCTCGTAGTCGCGCATCGGGACCGCGGTCCGGTAGTCGGCGGCGCCGGCGAGCGCGGCGAAGCGGTGCTCGCGGCCGAAGGCCGTGTCGCGGTTGCGCGCCAGCAGCCGGGCCAGCACGCGCGCCTGGGCGCGGGCCGGGTCGCGCGTGGCCGCCTCGAAGCGCGCGTCGCGAAACCCTTCGCGCAGGACCAGGGCCGCCTGGATCAGCGCCATCTCATCGAGCCAGCGCCACCTCGTCGACCGAGAGCGCGTACTTGCGCAGGCGCTCCTCGAGCACCCGCACGCCCAGACCCGGCCCCGCCAGGAGCGGCGCCTCTCCGCGATGTCCGAAGCGCAGCGACTCGGCGCTGACGTCCTCGGAGAGCAAGAGCGTGCCGAACGAGCCCTCGGCGAACGCCAGCCGCTCGACCGCGACGGCCAGGTGGCGCCCGGCCGCCGAGAGAATCGCCGTCTCGCCGACCTGGCTGCCCACCTGCACAGCGAGCCCGGCCGCCAGCGCGAGCCGCGCCAGCTCCAGCGAGCGCGCCAGCCCTCCGCACTTCGACACGCGCACGTTGAACACGTCGGCGGCGCGCGCCGCGATGAGCGCCTCGGCGTCCGCGCGCGTGACCAGCGACTCGTCGACGACGATCGGCACGTCCGTGCGTGTCTTTAGCGCCGCCAGCGCGTCGGGAGTGCCGCGCGCGAGCGGCTGCTCGACGGCGTCGATGCGCAACGGGACCAGCGCGGCCAAGGCGGCGGCGGCCTCGTCGACGGTCCACGCCCCGTTGGCGTCGAGGCGGAGCGAGACGTCCGGGCCCAGCACCTCGCGCACCACGCGCACGCGCGCGAGGTCGTCGTCGGTCCCGCCGGCGCCGGTGGTGCCCACCTTCACCTTGACCTGGCGCAGGCCGACCAGCTTCATCTGGCGGGCGTGCAGCGCCACCGTGTCGGGGCGGCCGGCGGTGATGACCCCGCTGTAGACGACCTTCGGGCGGACGGGCGGCAGCAGCGCGGCCAGGCCCTTCCCGACCCGCCGCAGGCCGCAGTCGAGCAAGGCCAGCTCCACGGCTGCGCGGCTGGCGTGGTCGGCCAGCACCGCGTGCGTCTCGACGGAGCCGAGGGCGGCGTCCATGGCAGGCAGATCGGCCGGGCCCTCGAGCGCGGGCAGCGTCCGTCCGGCCAGCGCCGGCAGCAGACGGCTCACCAGGTGCTCGCGCATGAACGCGGTGGTCTCGCCCGTCACGTAGGGCCGAGGCAGCCCTTCGCCGAAGCCCTCGAACCCGTCGTCCGCCACCACCCGCACCACCACGGCGTCGGAGGCGGCGCGGTCCTTGGCGCTGTGCCGGAACGCCTCGACGAACGGGATGCGCAGGCAGTAGACGGTGGCGGCGCGCAGGCGCATCCGTCAGACCAGGCCGGGCGCGCGCGCCGCGGGCAGCGACAGCTCGCCGAAGTAGCGCTTGATGAACACGTTCTCGCGCAACGCCATCTCCACGATGGTGAGGGCGTCGTCCTCGACGAGGTCGTAGTAGTCGACGTACTCCACCAGATCGTCCAGCCCCTGCGCGGCGTGCTCGACGTCCACCTCCGAGTGGTGGGTGAACCAGCCGAGCGTCTCGGCCGAGAGCCCGCGGTGCGCGGCCAGCGCGCGCGCGATCCGCCCCGACACGCGCGAGAGCATGAACTCGAACGCGACCACCTCCGCCAGCGCCGCCAGTCCGACGTCGCGAAGGCTGCCGTACAGCAGCGGGTCCACCACCATCTGCCGGAGCGTGCCCGCCGCCAGCCGCTCGAGCTCCGGCAGGCGCGGCTCGAGCCCCGCCCCGCGCGCCAGCACCAGCAGCAGCGCCGGGTGGGCCGGCCAGCCCTCGTCCGCGTCCAGGCCCAGCTCCTCGAGCATGTTGTGCAGCAGGTTGCTGGCGCTGCGGGGCGGGGCCAGCGCGTAGAGGAACGCCACCAGCTGCGGCGACTTGAGGTGCGTCCTGATGACGTTGACCAGGAAGCGGTCGTAGCCCTCCGCGCCCGCGCGCCCCGACTCCAGCGCCGCCCACTCCGGGCAAGCCACCAGCTCCGCCACGTGCCGCTCGAGGAGGCTCTCGATGCGGCGCCGGCACTCCGCCCGTCGCTCCAGCGGGATCATGGCGTCAAGGATACACGCAATCAGCGGCCGCGACCGAGGCGCCCGGCCGCCACCGGGCATGCGCCGGGTTGGTGAAGGCGCTCTCCACCCGCTCGTAGGTCTTCCGCTCGCTGTCCGCGTAGGCGGCCGCCGCGCGCCGCCGGATCGCCGCGAGATCGGCGCCCGCCGCGAGGCCGAGCAGCGCCCCTTCGAACGCCCCCGCGCCCGCGGACACGAAGTCGCGGGTCAGCAGCAAGGGCACGCGCGGGCCGGCCGCGAGGGGATCGCCAACGTAGGGCGCGGTCAGGCACGCCATGGCGATGGCTCCCTTCACGGGGGCGTCCGGGGTCTCGGGCGGGAAGCGGTAGGGGGTCCGGTGATCCATCCAGCGGTTGTGCCCCACGTACGCCACGACGTGGGCCCCGCCGCCGCCCGCCAGCCGCGTACCGTCCGGCAGGGTGACGGGCGCCGCGTCGGCCGTCCACGGATCCGCGACGTAGCGATCCAGCGCGCGATCGATGGCCCGCCCGCGCCAGGCGTGCGCGATCACGTACACCCCGAACCGCCGCGTGACCCCGCGCGCGCGCAGCTCCGGCGTCGGGAGCTGGTGCCGCCGCCAGACGACGGTCTCGAGGATCTCGGACGACGGATTGGGCCAGGCGGTCACGCGCGTCCACCCCGACCCACGCCGCCCGAACCACCCGGCAAACCCGCCGCTTGTCGCCCAGTAGAGGTTGCGGGAGAGATCATCGCCATCCCCGCGCCCCGCGCCGCCGCACCGGACATGCTCGTTGTCGCACAGCGCGACGTGCGCCACCCCCACCACCGTTGGCCCGCGCGCGCCGAGGATCCCACGCGATCGAGGAGGGTGGCGAGGGATGGCGAGGGAGAGGGCTCGGCCGCGCGAGCTTCGCGAGCGGGGGAGATGGAGGAGGACGGCGAGAATGAGGGGGAGGCGGACACGCATGCGGAGCGTCGATCGCAAGGGGCATACCCGCAGACGGACGTCTCGCCGGGGCGGATCGTCACCATCCCGTGCGCGAGCGCCGCTTCATGCCCCGGCATGCAGGAGGGGACGCCGCCGGCGGCGGCGCGGAAGACCGCGTTGCTCTGGACGGGCTGCGGCTCGTACGAGCTGCACCCGAGCGCAAGCGCGATGAGGACGAGGACATAGGACTTTCGCTGCATGCGAGCTCCCCAACCCGAGCATTCGCGGTCGAGCGCGAGCGGTCAAGCGCACGAGTTGTTCCGACCTCCGCGTCTTCGCGTCTTCGCGCCTCC
>JBFWNT010000063.1:0-5422 GCA_050250915.1 Thermoleophilia bacterium | reverse complement strand
CCGTCGCGCCCTGGTCCGCTCGTGCGACCTCGTGATCGCGCACGCGCCGCAGGCCCTCGGCGAGCTGGCGGAGATCGGCTGCCGCCCGCGCCGCTCCGCCCTGGTGCCGATGGGGCCGGCGCGGCCGCCCGGCGGCCCCGCGCCGCGGCCGCCCGTCCGCGCCGAGGGGGAGCCCCTGCGGCTGCTGTTCTTCGGGAAGGTGGAGCCCTACAAGGGCGTCGAGGACCTGCTCGACGCCCTCGCGCTGGTGCCCGCCGGAGCGGACGTGGCCCTGACCGTCGCGGGCGAGTGCCGCGACCCGGGGCTGGCGGCGCGCCTGCGGGCGGGCGCGGCCCGGGCCGGGCGGCCCGTGGACCTGCGGCTCGCCGCCGCCCCCGAGGACGAGGTCGACGCCCTGTTCGCCCGCCACCACGCCGTCGTGCTCCCCTTCCGGCGCGTCACCACCTCCTCCAGCGCGGCGCTCGCCCTGGAGCAGGCGCGCCCCCTGGTGGTGCCGGACCTGCCCGGCCTGGCGGTCCTTCCCGACGGGGCGGTCGTGCGCCACGCGCCCGGGGCCTCTGCGCTGGCGTCCGCCCTGGCGGCGCTCGCCGCCGCGCCCCCGGACCGGCTGGAGGAGATGGGGCGGGCCGCCCTGGCGGCCGGTGGCCCGGGGTGGGACGACGTGGCCGCCCTCACCCTGGAGGCGGTCCGTGCCTAGCGGCTATGCGCGCCGGGCCGCCAGCTCGAAGGCGGCGTACGCCAGCGCCAGGCAGGCGCCGAGGCCGAGGGTGAAGGCGACGAGGTCGCCGAGCCCCGCCGCGGTCGTGACGTGCTCCGCCAGCTCCCGCGCCCGGGCGACGGGGGAGGTGAGCACGTCCCACGAGTTCCAGGTGAGCACGCGCCCCAGGTACATCCCGATGCCGGACAGCGCGATGCACGCCCCGGTGGCCGTCCACGCCACCCGCGGGCTGCGCTCGCGCGCGACCTCCACGTGGACGAGGTGCAGGGCCAGCACGCCGATCAGCAGGCCCGTCGCGGCGAACGCCGGGAACATCACGAGGTCGATGGCCGGCGAGCCGGCCGGGCGGCCGTCGAGGTGGATGAGGTCGGTCACCAGGTACGGCGCGTTCGGCAGGAACAGGAGCCACAGGGCGAGCAGCGGCACGGCGAGCGCGCGGCGGCGGGCGCCGGCGAGCGTGGCCGGCAGCAGCATCGCCAGCACGAGGGGGATCCAGGCGAGGAACAGGTTCCAGGAGAGAAACGCGAACGTCGCGGCCCCGTCCGCCAGGGCGATCCGCGCGACGACCATCGCCAGGCAGGCCGCCGATGCGGCGACCGCGGCCCACTGGGCCCGCAGCGCGAAGTCGTCGCGTGCTCCCATCGCCCCATGTAAGCAGGGCCCGGCGTGAGCGGTCCGCGGACGGGCACGGGCGGAACGCTCGACGGGCGGCGCGTCGCCGGCGGGGTCGTGGTGAACGTGGCGGCGACCCTCGTCGTCACCGCCCTCGGCTTCCTGCTGACGATGTACCTCGTGCGCCAATTGGGCGCGTCGGCCTTCGGCGCGTGGGTGCTGGTGTCGTCGGTGCTCGCCTACTCGTCGATCCTCGACTTCGGCATCGGCATGACGGTGATGCGCTTCGTGGCCGAGCTCGCCCACCTGCCCGACCGCGCGGAGGCCAACCGGCTCGTCTCCACGGCGATCGTCGCGTTCACCGGGGTAGGCCTCGTGGTGCTGGTCGCGGGGATGGTCGCGGCCCCGTGGCTCGCGTCGGCGTTCTCGATCCCGGAGGCCGAGCGCGCCGACTTCGTCACGGCCTTCCGCATCTCGACCGTGGCCCTCGCCCTGACGTTCCCGTCGGCGGTGTGGACCGCGGTGCTCCAGGGCCTCCAGGACTTCGCCCGGCTCAACGCCTGGATCGTGGGCCAGGCGATCGCCGTCATGGCGGCCCAGATCGCCGTGGTGGCCGCCGGCGGCGGCATCGTGGAGCTGGCCCTCGCCGGCGCCGCCGGGGCGGTGGTGCTGCTGCTGGGCAAGCGGTGGACGGCGCGGCGCCACGGCATCCGCACCTCGCCGCGCCTGGCCGGCATGGACACCCTGCGCCGTATCGCCGGGGTGAGCGGGTGGGTGTTCCTGCTGAACGTGTCCGGGCGCCTCATCCTCGACACCGACGCCGTCCTGATCGGCGCGATGCTCGGCACCGCGGCGGTCGCGGCCTACCAGGTGGCGCTGGGGCCCGCGACGGCCGTGCGGCGCGCGGCCGACCAGTTCAACAGCGTCTCGCTCACGGCCGCCGCGTCGCTGCGCGCCCAGGAGGACCGGCGCCGGCTGCCCGACCTGCTCGTGGAGGCCACCCGCGCCGTGGTCTGCGTGTTCCTGCCGTGCATCGCCCTGCTCGCGGCGTGGGGCGACCAGCTGCTGGTGCTGTGGGTGGGCCCGGAGTTCGCGTCGTCGTACGCGACGCTCGTCGTCCTGACCGTCGGGATCCTGGCGATCGCGGTGCAGGGGACGGCGACGCAGGTACTGCTGGCGATGGAGCGCCACCGCCTGGTGGGGCTGGTCGCCGCCCTGGAGGCCTGCTGCAACATCGCCCTCTCCATCGTTCTCGCCCGCCGGATGGGGATCGTGGGCGTCGCCCTCGGCACCCTCATCCCCACGGCGATCGTGGCCTTCGGCATCACCCTGCCGCTGGCGTGCCGCCTGGTGGGGGTGCGCGTCCGGGACCTGGCGGTGCGGCTCGTCCCGCCGGTGCTCGTGTCCGGGGGCGCGCTCGTCGGGATGCTCGCCCTGGAGCGCCTCGGCGACTTCCCGAACCTGATCGCCCTGGTGCTGGCGGGCGCGGTGGTGGTGCCGGCCACGCTGGTCGCCTGCCTGCTGGCCGACCGCGCCGGGCGCCGCACCTACCTGCCGATGCTCCAGGGGCTGCGGCGCCGCGGGCGCCTGGCCCATGCGTGAGGGCGCCCGCCACGTCGCGATCGACGCCCGTTACCTGAAGCGGCCGGACGTGGGCATCGGCGTGTACCTCTCCGGGTTGGTCGACGACATCGCCGCCCGGGGTCACCGGGTCACGCTGCTCACGGACGACCGCGACCACGCCGCCGCGCTGGCGCGGTCCCGCGGCGTGACGGCGGTGGCGCTGCGGATGCGGACGGACTTCCTCTGGGAGCAGGTCGCGGCGGCGCGCTGGGCGTGGCGGGAGCGCCCGGACGTCCTGCTCGCGGGGGCCAACCACGGCCTGCCCCTCGTGGCGCGGCGGGGCGTGCGCCGCGTGCAGGTCGCCTATGACCTGATCCCCCTGCGCTTCGCGTCCCTCTACCGGCGGTTCGGCGTGGTCTGGTTCGGGCGCTACCTCGTGTCGACCGCGATCTCGCTGCTGGTGGCGCGGGCCGTGATCGCGATCTCCCGGAGCACGGCCCGGGACGTGCGGCGCCTCGGCGCGCGCGGGGTGGTGGTGCGCCGGCCGCCGCCGCCGCGGCCCTCCGGAGACGGTGACGGGCCCCCGCCCGGCTGGCCGCGGCGCTACCTGCTCTACAACGGGGGCCGCGATCCCCGGAAGAACGTGCCGCGCCTGCTCGAGGCCTTCGCCCGCCACCGGCGGCGCGGCGGCGACCACGCGCTGGTGCTGATGGGCCGGGGCTACGAGGACCTGCTGCCCGCCGCCGCGGAGCTGGGGGTGCGCGACGCGGTCGTGCTCACCGGCTACGTCGACGAGGAGACCAAGGGGCGCGGCATCGCCGCCTGCGCCGCCCTCGTCTACCCGTCGCGGTGGGAGGGGTGGGGCCTCCCCGTGATGGAGGGCCTCGCCGCGGGCGTGCCCGTCGTCTGCGGCCGCGGCGGCGCGCTGGCCGAGGTGGGGGGCGACGCCGTCCACGCGGTCGACGTGGACAGCGCCGCGGCCATCGCGGACGGCATCGCGCGGGCCGTCACCCCGGACGCCCGGGAGCGCGCCCGCGCCGACGGCCCGCGCCGCATCGGCGAGCTGGAGGCCGAGGCCACGGACGACTGGGTCGACGCGCTCACCGGCTGAGGCCGGTCAGCGGGTGCGGAACAGGGCCCGGTAGGCCGCCGCCGAGCGGGGGGCCAGGCGGAGCTGCAGGGTGTCCCCGGTGGGGCTCTCGAAGTAGCTCGAGTACGCCGTCGGGGTGGTCCGCACCACGCGGGCGATGCGGCGGACGAAGTCGGGGTTGTCGCCCATCCCTCCCCGCCACTCGCCGGGCTTGGCGAGGCCCCACTCGGGGATGGAGATCGGCTTGCCGTGGCGGCGGGCGAAGGCGACGACGGAGCGGAGGCTCCCCGGCTCGGCCACCTGGGTCGCCCAGCGGCGGCCGCCGGGGCGCCGGTGCACGCGCGGGCTGGCCGAGTGGTCGTAGAGGTCGATCCCGACGATGTCGACGACGTCGTCGCCGGGGTACCAGGCCGCCAGGGGGATCGGGCGGTACCCGGCGTTGACGGTCCAGTCGAAGACGAAGCGGGCCCCCGGCTGGGACCGCATCGCGCGGACGGTGCGCGCCCAAAAGCGCCGCCACTGGCGCCACTGGCGCGGCGTGTCGCCCACCGAGTGGTGGTACCAGGTGCCGTTGGCCTCGTGGCCGAGGCGGATGACGCTGTCGCCCAGGCCGGCCGCGATCAGGGTGCGGGCGAGCCGGCGCGCGTGCCGCTCGTACTCGCCGCGGGCGCCGCGGGCCCGCCAGTCGGGCGGGAGGTTCGACGGGATGAGGCCCTGCGTGATGATGAGGCGCCGGCGGCCGGGCGCCTCGGCCACCCACTCGTCCCATCTGAACCGCGGGGCGTTGTGGACCGTGATCCACGGGATCGCCCAGCCCTTCCAGTCGGGCGCGGCGTCGTTGTAGACCATCACGCAGTCGTACCGCTTGCGCACGAGCCGCTGGAACCGGGCGAGCCGGTGGATGTCGTTGCGCGTGTAGATGCAGGTGGTCTTGGTGTCCGCCGCGCGCGGGCCCTTGTCCGCGCCCAGGGGAGGCCCGGCGGCGGGTCGCGCGGTCGCCACGGCCGCCACGACGCACCCGGCGAGGGCAGCGGCGGCGAGGAGGCGCAGGGGGCGGGGGAGGGGCAGCGGGGACTCGTCTCGGCGGGGCGCGGGCATCCGCAGGATCGACCCTGCGGTACCCGGTCTTGACGCCTCGCGTCACCTCGTGACCGTCGCGCGCATTGCGGGGCGCCCCCCTCCCAGGGAGGATGCGCCGATGCCGAACCCGAAGCCGAAGCGCGCGCGGTTCCCGCACGACCACTACGGGCCGGCGCTCGGCCTGCTCGTCGTGCTGCCGGCGGTGGGCGCCCTGGGCGGGACGCCGCGGCTCTCGGCGGCGGCGTCGTCCCTGCTCGTGCTGCTGCTGTGGGTGGCCGTGGGACGGGCGAGCGGGCTGCCGAAGGCGTACGTGCGATGGGGCTTCGTGGTCGCGACGGCGCTCGTCGC
Source organism: Thermoleophilia bacterium (assembly GCA_050250915.1). Taxonomy (GTDB): domain Bacteria; phylum Actinomycetota; class Thermoleophilia; order Miltoncostaeales; family Miltoncostaeaceae; genus Miltoncostaea. Next base: position 11 of record JBFWNT010000063.1, on the reverse strand, counting down.
GCTCTCCGCCG
>JBFWNT010000062.1:0-5433 GCA_050250915.1 Thermoleophilia bacterium | reverse complement strand
CTGCGCGCCCCGCGACCCGCGGTCGATGATCCCGCGCACGCGCCCCATGACGGCGGCGAAGTCGATCTCCACCGAGCCGACGCGGATGCCGAACTCCTCGGCCCGCCGGATCTCGTGCGCGACCTCTGCGCTGCGGATCAGTGCCTTGGTCGGGATGCAGCCCCGGGTGGGGCACGTGCCGCCGACCCTTCCCCGTTCGATGATCGCGACACTGGCGCCGGCGTCAACCGCCCGCGCCGCGGCGTTCATCCCGGCCATGCCCGCTCCGACGATGATCAGGTCCACCGCGTCGCTCATGACTTCAGTACCCGGGCGAGGGCCGGCGGAACGGTGGAGGCCCGCCGGCAGCTGGCAGGTGGGACGCTGGCACCGAGGAGGAGGATCGAGCCGTCCTCCTCGCGGCGCAGCCGCCCCTCCCGCTCGAGCCGGGCGAGCGCCTGGGTCGCGCCCGGCCGTGTGACGCTGGCCACGCGGGCCAGGTCGCGGTGCAGCACCGGGGCGATCCGGACCCCGTCCGCGGTGACCCGGCCGTCCCGGGCCGCGAGCGCCCGCAGGGCGAGCAGCACGCGGTCCTCCACGCGCCGGTGGGCGAGGCGCAGGGCTGCGGCCTGGGCCTCCTCGACACGCTGCACCGTCTGCTCGAGCAGGCCCATGAGCACGCTGGGGTACGGCGTCAGGTCCCGCAGGTGGCCGTGGTCGAGCGGGCACACCCAACTGTCGGCGAGGGCCCGCATGACCACTTCGCCCTCGGCGAGGCCGACGGGCGGGCACGTGAGGACCTCGCCGTCGCCCGCCTCGGCGAGCACCAGGTCACGGCCGTCCTCAGTGGTCGCCACGACCTCGACGAGACCGGACTTCACGATCGAGAGCCCGGCCGATCCGGTGTGGAGCGGTCCGGAAGTCCCCTCGGCCCAGCGGGCCATCGGGCCGCGCATCAGGATCGACATGGCCGCCTGGCGCTGCATGAGCGTGAGGCCTGCCAGGACGTCGGTCACCGCGAGGCGTCGCGCGACGATCCCTCGCCCGCTCATGCGGCCTCTCCCGTCGTCCCGCCCAGCGCCTCGCGGGCGCCGGGGAGCGGATGGAGGGGGCCCGCGCAGTACGGGCACACCGTCCCCGCCTCGGCGCCGCGACCGAAGACGTTGCCGCAGTCACGGCAGACGACCGGATCGGTCGTGTCGGCGGGAAGCGGGGCGGCCGGCCCGTCCGCCCCCCGCGAGGAGGGCGTGCGGGCGCATCCGTCGGCCGGCCGGCTCACCCGGTCTGGGTGATCGCGGCGCGCAGCTGGGCTTCCAGCTCCGGCGTGAGCCCCTCGGGCCCGCCGTGGTGCTCGTGGTTGTGAGCGGCCGCGCGCTTGAGAACCCCCTCGACGGTGTCCTCGCGGAATGTCTCGTTACAGGTTGGGCAGTGGTATTCGGCGATCATGGTCCCCCCTCGTCCCGATGTCGACGACGGCGTCGTCGTGACCCGACGCTACGCCCGTCCTCGGCGGCCGCACCCCGGCGGCGTTCATGCACGAACACGGCGGACCGGGACGCCCTCATGGCCCTGCTTCCGTGAGGGGGAACCCGAGACGAGGAGCCGATCATGGTGAGGGCGATGTGGAACGGCGCGATCCTGGCCGAGAGCGACGACACCAAGGTGGTCGAGGGAAACCACTACTTCCCGGCCACCTCGCTGGCGACCCAGTACCTCGTCCCCAGCGCGAAGACGTCGGTCTGCCCCTGGAAGGGCGCGGCCGACTACTACGACGTCGCCGTCGGCGACGCCATCAACCCGGGGGCGGCCTGGTACTACCCGCGGCCGAAGCCGGCCGCGGGGGAGATCGCCGGGCACGTCGCCTTCTGGAAGGGCGTGCAGGTCGTCGACGACGCCGCGCCGGCGCGGCGGGGCCTGTTCGGTCTCAGGCGCTGAGGGGCACGCGCGGCGACGCCGGGCTGTCCGCGATCCGGGGAGGCGTCGCCGGCGCGACGATCGGCCCTCGATCGAACAGCCCGGCGCCCGCGCACGGGCCGGCTCCGACCCGTGACCAGAGGGCGGGGGGCACCGAGATGTCGGCGACGAGCAACCGGCCGACGGCGGGCGCGGCGCGCGGCGCCCCCAGTCCGTGCGTCGGCGCCGCCAGCGTCATCGTGACCTCGGCGCGCACGCCGGGCTCGTACATCGCGCCCGAGTCGGGGTCGAGGCCGCTCGGCACGTCGAGCGCCAGCACGCGACGGCCCGCCGTGGCCCCGACGAGTGCCGCGGAGGGGCCACGGGGAGCGCCCCTCTGGCCGTACCCGAGAACCGCGTCGATCACGAGCTCGGCAGGGCGGAGGACGGCGGCCGTGATGGGTCGGCCGGTGACCGCCACGCCCATCGCGCGCAGGATGGCCAGCTGCTCCGCCGGGACTCCCGTCACCGCGTCCTCGTGGAGCGACAGGTGGACGCGCACCTCGGCCCCGGCGTTTGCGAGATGACGCGCGGCGACGAGGCCTCCGCCCCCGTTGCCACCGGGCCCGGCCAGCACGGTGAGGCGCCGGCCGGCGACGCCTCCCTCGAGCATCGCACGGGCTGCCACGGCCAGCGATCGGCCCGCGTTCTCCATCATCCGGACCAGCGAGATCCCGAGATCCTCGACCATCAGCCGGTCGACCTCGCGCATCTGGTCGACCGTCACCCACGGGACGGCGTCGGCGGAGGGCGTGGGGAACGCGTCGATCACCCGACGAGACTAGCCCCGGCGTCGATACCGGTCGGTCCGTGTGCGAACCCGGCGGACGGTCGCCGGACCGGGCGCGCGGCATGGTGAGAGGGTGTCGCCGGCCACGCCAACGACCCTCGTCGGGCCGGGAGCGCCGATGATCGACCGCGCGCTGCGCCGTCAGAAGGAGGTTGCCCTCGCGTCGGTCGTACGGCTCGTCCCACGCGCCGTCCACCCGACCGCGCTCACCGTGGCGGCCGTCGTCCCGGGTCTGGGCGCGGCGCTTGCCGCCGCGGCGGGGGTGCCCGCGCTCGCGCTCGCGCTGTGGCTCGCGAACCGGATCCTGGACGGCCTCGACGGGCCGGTTGCGCGGCGCACGGGCCGCCAGTCGGACCTTGGCGCCTACGCCGACATCCTCCTCGACGTCGTCGTCTACGCCGCCATCCCCCTCGGGATCGCCGTCGGCCAGGACAGCCGGGCAGCCTGGGTCGCCGCCGCCGCGCTACTGGCGTCCTTCTACGTCAACGCAATCTCGTGGTCGTACCTCTCGGCGCTGCTCGAGCGCCGGGGCGCCGGGGCGGCAGCGAGAGGGGACGTCACGGCCGTCACGATGCCCCCGGGCCTCGTCGAGGGCGCCGAAACGGTGATCCTGCTCGGGCTCGCCCTCGCCGTGCCGGCGTGGTCTGTCGCCGTCATGTGGGTGATGGCCGCGGGTGTCGCGGTCGGCGTCGCGCAGCGCGCTATTGCGGCGGCCCGCGCCCTGCGGTCGACGTGAGCGCGACCCGCGTCCGCCTCGCCGCCGCCGTCGTCTGGGCGGCGGGCGTGGCTGGCGTCATCGTCTGGGCGCTGGCGGCGGGGATCGGCGCGGGCGAGGCGGCGACCCGGCTGGTGGACGCCATCCAGGGCAGCGCCTGGGGACCGGTCGCGTTCGTGGCCGTCTACCTGCTGCGCCCGCTGCTCTTCTTCTCGGCCGCCGTCCTCACGGTCGCGGGTGGCTTCCTGTTCGGAGCGGCCGGCGGCGTCGCCCTCGTCGTGCTCGCGGCGAACGGATCGGCGATGGTGGCGTACGGGCTGGCCCGGTGGTTCGGCGCAGGGGTCGGGGACCAGGCCGATCCCTCCGGGCGCCTCGCACGCTGGACGGCACGGCTCCGCCACCGCAGCTTCGAGAGCGTCATCTCGATGCGCCTGCTGCACCTCCCGTACGACCTTGTGAGCTACCTGGCGGGCGCCGTCAGGATCCACCCGGGGGCCTTCCTGCTCGGGACCGCCATCGGCAGCCTTCCGGCGACCGTCGCCTTCGTGCTCTTCGGCGCCTCGCTGGAGAGCTTCGACGGCGGCGTCCCCGCCATCGACGGCCCTTTGCTGATCGCCTCAGGGATCCTGCTCGCGACGGGTCTCGCCCTTTCCCACATCATGCGGCGCCGAGAGAGGAAGCGCGATGAGCACGCCTGAGGCCGCCTACGACGCCATCGTGATCGGGGCCGGCTCCGGGGGCCTGACCGTGGCGGTCGGGCTGGCGTCGCTCGGGCGCCGGGTCGCCCTGGTCGAGGCCGGCGCGCTCGGCGGCGACTGCACCAACGTCGGCTGCGTGCCGTCCAAGCGGCTCATCCACCTCTCCCGCGACCACGCCCGCCGCGCCGATCCGGCGGCCGTGCTGGCGGAGGTGCGGGCCACCCGCGACGGCCTCGCGGCCCGCGAGGCCCGGGAGATCGCGGGCACGGACGGCATCGACCTGATCCGCGGTCGTGCGACCCTGGCGCCGGGCCGGCGCGTGAGCGTCGCCGACGCGGACGGCGGGCCGGGTCGCCGCCTGAGCGCCGCGCACGTCGTGATCGCCACCGGGTCGCGTCCGCGGCCGCTCCACATCCCCGGCCTTTCCTCGGAGCGGCTGCTCACCAACGAGTCGCTCTTCGAGCTCGAGCGGGCGCCGGGGCACATCGCGATCGTCGGCGCCGGCCCGATCGGGGTGGAGATGGCCTGCGCGTTCGCCCGTCTCGGGACTCGCGTCACCCTCATCGACCTCGCCGAGCGGGTGCTCCCGAGCGCCGACCCCGCAGCCTCGGAGGCGCTCGAGGCCGCCCTCGTGGACCAGGGGGTCGGCGTGCGCCTGGAGGCACGCATCATCGGTCACGACGCCGCGGACGACGCCCTGCTGATCGAGGGGCCGACGTGGCACGAGCGGCTGGCGGGCGTGGACGCCGTGCTCGTCGCCATCGGCCGCATCCCGAACTTCGAGGCCGTCTCGGCGGCGGTCGCCACCGGCCCGGACGGTGTCGCGGTCGATGCGTGGGGGCGAACGTCGGCCCCCGGCGTCTGGGCGGTGGGCGACGTCACTCCCGTCGCCCATCAGACCCATGCCGCCAACGCCCACGGCCGCCGGATCGTCCAGGCGATCGCCCTGCCGTGGATCCCGCGGCTCGGTCGGCCCCCTGCCATTCCCTCGGCCGTCTTCTCGGAGCCCGAGGTGGCGTGGGTGGGCCCGACCGCCGCGGACCGGGCGGCGCGCTGCCATCCCGAGGTCCTCGTCGACCTCCGTGTGGACCTCGCGAACACCGATCGCGGGCTCACCGACGGCGTGCGCCACGGCTTCCTCGCCGTGACCGCCGTCCGGCTGACCGGGCGTGTCGTGGCGGCGACCGTCGTCGGCCCCCACGCCTCCGACCTGCTGCCGCTGCTCACCTACGCCGTCGACCGCCGCATCTCGCTGCTGCGGATCCAGCGGATGGTGCACGCCTACCCGACCTTCGCCG
>JBFWNT010000061.1:0-5614 GCA_050250915.1 Thermoleophilia bacterium | reverse complement strand
GGGGGTGTCGCCGACGTGGAAGGTCGCGCGGTCGCAGGCGACGGCGAGGGTGGTCCCGTGCGCGCTCGGGGCGAGTGCCGCGCCCGCCACGAGGGCGGCTGCGATGAGGGGCTTGCGGGTCATTCCGGGGCTCCTGTTCCTCGGGTGCTGGTCAGACGCCGCAGCGCGGCGACGATCCCGACGAGCGAGACCGCGTGGGCCTGCTCGTCGAAGTTGATGAACGGCAGGACGTCCAGGCGTCGGCCGTCGAACTCGGTGTGGTGCTCCGTGCAGAGCGGGACGACCGCGAGCGGGTTGACCCACAGCGGCCCCACCGGGGGGCCGAGGACGTCGGGGTGCGGCCTGGGCCGGTCGTGCTCACGGCCGATCAGGTGGGCCGCCTCCAGGCGGTGGCCGGGCGGCAGCTCGCCGGGCGTCCGGCCGCACACGCGGCAGCAGCCCTCCCGGTCGCACTTCGCCCTCGCCTCCGTCCAGATGCGCTCCGGCGGCGCCGCGGTGAGGCGCTGCGACCGGGCGATCGACGAGGTCCGGTGGAGGGGGGTGCGGCGCGAAGGGCCACCCGTCCGGCGCAGCGGCGTGGAGCGGGAGAGGGTCACGACCTGGCCCCCCGCAGCGCGACCCTGCCCGCCTGGGTGAGCCGCATCGTCCTCGGACGGCCCGACACCCAGGTGAGCATCCCGTCCTCCCTGAGCCGGTCGAGGTGGCCGTGGACCGTCGTCACGGACAGGCCCCGGTCCCCCGCGACCTCACGGAGGGTCGGCGGGTACCCCTCCCTGTCCGCCAGGCTCTGCACGGCACGGAGGGTCGCCAGGGCGGGGATCGCGGCGGGCAGGGTCACCACGACCTCGTGATCGTCCAGTGCGCCCCCGCGGCCTCCAGGCTCCCGTACCGGCCGCGTGCGTAGTGCTCCATCCAGTGCATCTGGAGCGACGGGATCTCGAGGACGGCGTCCGTCCCCGCCCACGGGATCATCTTCTCGGCGGGGCACGCCTGGCCGATGCCGTAGGCGTAGTTCCCGCCGCCACACGACAGCGCGTTCGGGCCGGGGTTCCCGCCGTCGTACCCGAGCTTCCCGCCATTCCAGACGGTGTGGCGCCAGTCCGACTCACCCGGCGCCCCGCCGATCCCGTCGCCCCCCGCCGCGATCCGATCCAGCGCGGCGAACTCCGAGGGGGTGAACAGGAGGCGGGCGAGCGCCCGGTTGTTCGACGGGGACGGGTTCCGGACCAGGGTGGTGAGCCGGCGCTCGGCGCGGAGCATCCGGCCGACGCGGGCGACCCGGGCGGCGTGCTGCTTCCGCTCCCGGATGAGCTGCTGCGCGAGGCGGTCCTCCCGCGTGACCGTCGGCTGCGGCGTCGAGGGCTGGGGGGTCTGGGACCCCGCCTGCCCGGACGTCACCGCGAGGCCGTAGAGCGCCCCGAACGACACGGCGGCGGCGAGGATGACCCGCTGGCCGCGGCTCACGCCAGCCACCACGACACGACGACGGCGGCCATCGCCAACACCGCCCCCAGGACGGCGCCGATGAGGATGTCCTCCGCGAGTACGACGGCGCGTCGGAGGCGCGGGTGGCCGGCGGGGGGGATCACGGGGGCCGGTTCCCCCAGGTCGTCGAGGACGGGGTCGTTCACCGTGGGGCCTCCCAGGCCGGGGACGGAGGGGACGAGGCAGGGCGGGTGTCGAGGTCCGCCTGGCCGAGCCAGACGAGGCCGAGCAGCAGCCCGACGAGGACGAGGACGGCGCGCCTCACGCCGCGGCCTCGGCGGGCTGGTGCTTCCGGCAGACGACGGCGCCGTGAACGGCCCACGCCCGGCACGGACTCCCGGCGGCCGTCGTCGCCTCACACCGGACGGCGGGGCGGTGACCGTTCGCCCGCTTCCACGCCGTCAGGTAGTCGTTGCGGGTTCGGCCGTGGCCGTGGCCGACGGCCTGGCCGTGCGTGACGACCCCACCACGGGGCCGGCGGGTGAGCCCCATCCGGGCGAACCGGCGGCGCAACGACTCGGCGCACCGGGTGGCGCTCGTGAACTCGGTGCGCGGCAGGATGCGCTCCGCGATCCCCCGGAGCGAGACGCCCTGCTGGTAGAGGGCGTGGCAGGCGAGGACCTGCTGCTCGGTGAGGTAGCCGCCGCGGAGGCGGGCGTCGCCGCGGAGGCGAGGCGCCGCGGGCCGGTCGGGGAGGTCGTCTAGGCCGAGGTCCAGGGCGACCAGGACCCGGTCCGCGTGTCCGACGTCGAAGCCCCCCGCCTGCTCGGCGCGGCGGATGCGCTTGTAGTGGGTGTCCGGCTTCTCCCCGTACCGGTCCGCCATCGCCTCATAGAGCGCCGTGCGGCCGTGGCCGCGCCGGGCGAGTTCCGCATCGACGACGCCGAGGAGGTCGGTGGCGGCTACGAGGGGCGCGGTCACCTGCGGCTCCGGCAGGTGTGGAGGGTGAAGGTCTCGACCAGGCTCGGGCCGGCCGGGACGATCTGCGCCCGGTCGCCGAGCATCACCACCGTCCCGCTCGGGGACGGTGCGGCGTTCAGGAACAGGCGGCGGCCGCTGTCGACCTCACGGACGATCCGGATGGGGCTCCCGCAGCGGCGACAGTCGAAGGGCTTAGGAGGCACCGCCACCACCGATCGCAGCGGAGGACGCGATCCCCGACACCACCGATGCCACCGCATCCCGGTGCGCCCCGGCGGGCAGGGCCTCCAGCCCCTCGCGGCGACGGCCGCGCTGACGGGCAGCCCGGTACAGGTCCCGCAGTTGGGCGCGGGCGGTCTGGAGCTGGTCCTCCTCGACAGCGCACAACGCCCGCCACCCGAACGATGCGACCGCCTCGGCGAGCGCCTGGTCCGTGAACTCGGGCTGGCCGAGGTACCCGACGCGGCGGATCTGACGGCCGACCTCCGCCCACGCCGTGTCCCACCCATCCGGGTCGACGACCTCCCCCGCGATCCGGGCGAGCTGCCCACCGTCAGGGGGGAACCCGTTCCCCTCACGGCCGTACACCTCCAGGGCCGCGACGGCCGCGCCGAACTCCAGGCCGGCGACGGTCGGCCACCACGCCGCCACCCATTCGGCGGACCGCGGCCGGTCGGGCCACCGCTCGGTGATCGTCTCCGCGAGGACAGCCCACTCGGATCGCGTCACGCCGCGTCTCCCTGCTCGGCCCAGGCGCGGAGATCCGCTCGGCGGGCCTCCCTCGCCTGGGCGGTGTTCACTCCCCGCGCGGCATCCCGGCGGGCGTGGGCGACGAGGGTCCCCCACTTCGCCCGGAGGGTCGGCATCGACAGGACGTTCGCCGCCCAGAACGAGTCGGCGGAGACCCACGCGATGGCCCGCTCGATCTGCTCCGGGGTGAGGCCGTCGCGGTCGACCATGAGGCGGGCCGCGTCGAGCCACTTCTTGGTGACTCGGGTCGGCTGGAGCGTCTGCTGCTCGGCGTGCTTCGCGAGCAACTGGCAGAGCCGGGGGGCGGCCTCGGCGCCCGCCGTTGCGGGCGTCCGGTGGTTCTCCCTTAGACCTTCTTCTACTTCTTCTTGTAGAGGAGGGGGCAAAGTGCCCCCCGCGGGCGGCTCATCCTGCCCCCCGCGGACGGGGCGGTCTGCCCCCCCGGTGGTGACCTCCCCGGACGGGGCAATCTGCCCTCTCCGCAAGGACGCGCCGAACTCGTCGCGCCACACGAAGGCGTAGCGGTTCGACCCCCCCGTGATCCTCGCCTCGCCCGTCCGCTCCTTCACGATCAGGCCGGCGTCGACCAGGGCGGCGACGCTCCGCTTCACGGTGGAGGCGTCCATCCCCAGGCGCCCGGCCATCTCGGTGTGGGTGAACTCGACCCACTCGGCGTCGGACTTCCCGGCGGCGGCGGCATAGACCGCCTTCGCGGACCACGGGATCGTCATCTCGCCGAGCCAGTCGGGGACGAACAGCCCGCGGAACATCCGCTTCGGGCAGAACAGCAGCGGCCCGGTCACGGCGCCACCAGCGGCCTGGGGACGGGGGGCCGCAACTCCCGCGTCTCATACACCCCGTCGAGGTCGGGGTGCTCCCGCATGATCGACCGCGCATACCGGGCGGTCAGGTTGTTGTTCAGACGGAACTCGCTGCCGGTGGTGCGCAGGTGCGACCAGCGCAACACCTCGAACAGCATCTTCATCCCGACGCGGCGGGCGCCGGCCGCCACCAACTCGCGGGTCAGGCGGACGAGCTCGTGGCGGACGTGGGGGTTCTCCTCGTCGAACGCCCGGAACGCCCGGTCCAATGCGTCCTCGCGGCGCTGGAGGTCGAGGGTCATCTGGCCCGTCACGCCGCCGCCTCGGCCTCGAGCCCGTCGGCGGTGGGCGCCTGCATCGGGCTGATCCGGACCTCGGTGCGCTCACCCTCCGGGCCGCACCACCGCTTCAAGACGTGCAGCTCGCACACCTGGTGGTCGTCCACCCACGCCAGGCCGGTGAGGCCGTCGAGGAGGGGCTTGCTTAGGTTGTCGAGGTCGGCCTTCGTCGACGTCGGGAACGGCGTCCGCAGGCCGCGGGCGGTGAGCCCTCCGTCCTGGAGGTAATGGCCCCGCTTCGGGCGGGCGTAGAACGCGACGACCCAGACGGCGACGGGGCCGCGGAGGGTCGGGCTGCGCCACGGCTCGGGGCGCGCGGTCCACGCCTCAGCGACGGCCGCCTGGACCGCCCGCGTGTTGGGCTGCGAGTACCGGTGCCCATCGGGGTCCGTCCCGGCGCGCTCACCGGGGCGGGGGCGGCCGGGGATGACGAGGTGGACGCTCACGACCCGGACCCGTGGACGCCCCTGTTCGGGGCGGGGGGGTTCGGGCCGAGCATCCGCTCCGCCCACCCGCGCTGCGCCCGCGTGTACCGGGCGGGGTGGCGGCGGATGGTGCGGGCGCTCTCCCGCCGCTGCCGCTCCGCCCGCGCGCGGCTGTACCGCCACGGCCTCGCCTGGTACTCCGCGGCGCACCCCTCGCCGCACGTCCTCCGGCGTGAGTCGTGGACGCGGCCCCCGCAGACGACGCACCGCAGGTCCAACCGGTCCGCCTCCTCGCGCCGGGCCTGCCGGGCTTCGGCGGCCTGGGACTCGGCGACGGCCTCGCGGCTCGGGCCGCGGCGGTCCTGCTGGGCGCGGCGTGCCTGCGCCCGGTCCCCCGGCGTCGCGTGCCGGCGGAGTCGGCGGCTGACGGCCTGCTTGGTGACGCCGACTTCGGCGGCGATCTCGGCGAGGGTCCGTCCCGCCCGCCACGCCTCCAGCATCGCCCTGGTGAGGTCGGCGCCATGCACCACCCGGGCATCACGGCCGCAGCACCGGACGGCGCCCCGCGGCGTGCGACTGCCCGTCGCCGTGTGATTTCCGCCACCCGAAGGGGGGTCTGCGGAAATGGAACGATCCGGCGGGGTCGGATAGGGTCCAGCGGTGACGAGCTTCTCGGATGCGCGCGCCGACGTGCTCGTGGTCGGATCCGGCGGAGCGGGGATGTCCGCGGCCCTCGGGGCCGCCGCAGCCGGCGCCCACGTGGTCATCACCACCAAGTCCGCGCTGGGCGCGGGCAACACGGGCAAGGCCCAGGGCGGCATCCAGGCCGCGCTCGGCGACGACGACTCCGTCGAGTCCCACTTCGAGGACACCT
>JBFWNT010000060.1:0-6049 GCA_050250915.1 Thermoleophilia bacterium | reverse complement strand
GCCGCGCTGACCGTCGAGGAGACGACGGTCAAGAGCCATGTCCGCAACGTGCTGACGAAGCTCGGCGCACGCGACCGGATCCACGCCGTGATCGTCGCCTACGAATGCGGCGCGGTCTCCCCCGGCACGTGGACGACGCCGTGACCTGACGGGGCCCCGTACGCAGGCTCGAACAGCTTGCAGGGCGCCTTGCAGGGCGGGTACTCGCGTCGGCAGAAGCCGTCGGCGTCGTCGCGTGCTGACAGGTGCCTCGAATCCCGTCTCGGTCCGCGTGACTCGCTTGACTCCCTCGCGGCGTGGCAGGTGACCCAGTTCGTCCGAGGGGTGAAGAACGCTGACAGGGCACGATGGCGTGGCGGGTCGTCGGCGGCTGGACCAAGAAAGCGTTGCCATGCAGCGATAAGGGCCGAATCACCGAGAACCTCCGAACCCGCAGGCTGCCTCTCATGATCCCTGGGTCGCAGGTTCGAGTCCTGCCGCGCCCACTTCGCAGGATCAGTCAGCCGGCGGCGGGTTCCGCCCTCCCCAGGATCACGGCGGCCGCGCCGATCGCCACTCCGGCCGGGAGCCAGAGGGGCATCGCGGTGACCAGCCCGGCGAGGGCGGCGGCCAGGAGGAGGGTTCGGGCGGCCGGGGCGCCGGTGAGGGCGAGGGCCGCGCCGGTGAACGCGAGCGCGAGGACGGGGATGGTGAGCACGCCCCCGACGGCGGCCATGACCAGCAGGCCCTGGGGGGCGTCCCCGGCGTCGACGCCGAAGACGTTGACCAGGCCGGCGAAGTCGAGCATCACGAGCGGGATGGGGATGGCGGCGGCCGCGCCGAGCGCGGCGAGGGCGGCGGCGGCGATCCGGAGGGGATCGGAGGTCGCGCGGTGGCGACGGGGGTGGGGTTGTGTCGTCATGCCGCGAGTCTCGGGGGGAGGGGCCGCGCGAGACAGCCCGCGAGCCGGAGTCCCGTTACCGGGTGGCCGTACTCTTCCTCGACTCCGGCGGTCCGCGTGATGCACGATGCCCGCGTCATCAGATGAGGCGGGACCTCCCCATCGCGCTGCTCGCCCTCGCCGCCGGAGTCGCGGCAGCACTCCTCGTGCTCGCGGGCGACGAGTCGCCCGAGCCGGCCGCGGCGTCGGCGGCCGTCACCGTCATGGTCGGCTGGGCGTTCATAGGCAGCGGCCTGGCCGCGCGGCGCCAGCGGCCCGAGAACCGCCTCGGGATCCTGATGGTCCTGATCGGGTTCGCGTGGTTCGCCACCTTCCTCGTGGAGGCGGAGGCGACGGTGCCGGCCACCATCGGGGAGGCGCTGGGGTCGGTGTACCTGGCGGGCTTCGTCCTGCTCGTCCTCGCGTTCCCGACCGGGCGTCTGCGGGGCCGGCTCGACCGGGCGCTGGTCGCCGCGGCGGTGGTCCTCGTGACCGTCGTGCAGGTCGCCTGGCTCGCGGCCGAGGGCGGCGTCGCCGACGCCATCCTGCAGGCGCAGCGGGCGGCGGGCGTCGTGCTCTCCCTGTTCACGGTCGCGCTGCTCGTGCGGCGGTGGGCCCGCGCGAGCGCGCCGGAGCGCCGGGCGGTGGCGCCGGTGCTGTGGGTGGCGAGCGCCATGTTCGCGGCCCTCGCCGTGTCGGTGGCCAACGACATCCTCGGCGAGCCGCTCGGGGACGCCCCCGTGTGGACGCAGCAGCTCGTGTTCGCCTGCATCCCGGTGGCCGTGCTCGCGGTGCTGGTCCGCCGCCGCCTCGCGCGCGGCGCGGTGGCCGGCCTCGTCGTGGAGCTCGGCGGGCCCGCGGCCCCCGCCGACCTGCACCTGCGGGATGCCCTCGCCCGGGCGCTCGGCGACCCGTCGCTGGAGGTGGCGTACTGGGTCCCGGCGAGCGGCCGCTACGTCGGCGCGGACGGGTCGCCCCTGCGGCTGCCAGAACCGGGCCGCGAGGATCGGGCCTCCACGGTCGTCGAGCGGGACGGCGCGCCTGTCGCCGCGCTCATCCACGACCCCGCCCTGTCCGACGAGGGCGACCTGGTGCGCTCCGTCTGCGCCGCGGCGGGGCTGACGCTGGAGAACGCCCGCCTCCAGGCCGACCTGCGGGCCCGTCTCGCCGAGCTCCAGGCGTCGCGCGCCCGCCTGGTCGAGGCCACCGACGCCGAGCGCCGCCGCATCGAGCGGGACCTCCACGACGGCACCCAGCAGCGGCTGGTGGCGATCGCGATGGCGCTCGGCCTGGCGGAGTCGCGGCTCGCGGCCGACCCGAGCGCCGCGGGGCCGTTACTGGGCGAGGCCCGCCGCGACCTCGTCGACGCGATGCGGGAGCTGCGCGAGCTGACCCAGGGGATCCGGCCGGCCCTGCTTGTGGAGCGCGGGCTCGGCGCCGCGCTGGAGGGCATGGCCGCGCGGGCGGCGCTGCCGGTGCGAGCCGAGGTCGACGTCCCGGGGCGGCTGCCCGAGCAGGTGGAGGGCGCCGCCTGGTTCGTCGCCAGCGAGGCGCTCGCGAACGCCGCCAAGCACTCCCATGCCGCGGAGGTGCGCCTGGCCGCGTCGGTCCACGAGGGCGTGCTCGTGCTGGAGGTCGCCGACGACGGCATCGGCGGGGCGGCCGCCGGCGGCGGCTCGGGGCTGCGCGGCCTGGCCGACCGGGTGGAGGCGCTCGGCGGGCGCCTGACGGTGTCGAGCCCTCCGGGGCGCGGCACCACCCTCCGCGCGGAGATCCCGTGCGGGTAGTCGTCGCCGACGACGCGGTGATCCTGCGTGAGGGCCTCGCCCGCCTGCTCGCCGAGGCCGGCTTCGAGGTGGCCGGGCTCGCGGGCGACGGCGACGAGCTGGTCGCGCTGGTGGAGCGCACGGTGCCCGACGTCGCGATCGTCGACATCCGCATGCCGCCCACCCACACCGACGAGGGGCTGCGCGCCGCGGCGCGGATCCGGGAGCGCCGGCCGGCCGTCGGCATCCTGGTGCTGTCGCAGCACGTGCAGGCGCGGTACGCGCTCGAGCTGCTGTCCGGGGGCGCGGAGGGGGTCGGCTACCTCCTGAAGGACCGCGTCTCGGACGTCGGCGAGCTCGCCGCGAGCGTCCGCCGGGTGGGCGAGGGCGGCTCGGTCCTGGATCCCGAGGTGGTGGCGCAGCTCGTGGGCCGCCGGCGCGGGGGCGGGGACACCCGGCTGGCCGGGCTGAGCGAGCGCGAGCTGGAGGTGCTCGCCCTGATGGCCGAGGGCCGCTCGAACCGGGCGATCGCCGACCGGCTGTTCATCACCGAGCACACCGTCGAGAAGCACGTGAAGCGGATCTTCGCGGCGCTGCGGCTGCCGCCGTCGGGCGACGACCACCGGCGGGTGCTGGCGGTCGTCGCCTTCCTCGACGCGGCCTAGGCGGGTACGCCCAGCTCGGCGGCCTTGGCGTCGGCGTCGATCCCGTGCAGCCGGGCGAGGTTGCCGCCCAGGATCTTGCGCTTGGCCTGCTCGGTGAGCGGCGGCCAGCCGTACTCCTCGGTGACGTGGGCCGGGAGCTCGAAGTTCCAGAACTCCTCCAGCGCCCACTGGGGGTGCCAGATCGGCGACTCGCCGCCGTAGATGATCTTGTCCTCCCCGCACCACCAGAGCATCTTCCCGAGCTGCTCGGCGAACAGCCGCGGGTGGCGGGAGATGAAGTTCACGGTGGCGGCGATCGACGCGTAGAGGTTCGGGAACCGAACTATCTGCCACAGCACCTCGTCGAGCCACGGCAGGCCGACGTGGAAGATCACGAAGTTGATGTCCGGGAAGTTGGCCGCCGCGCCGTCCATGTCGAACGTGCGCGTGTGCTCCACCGGCTGCGGGCCGAGCGGCACGCCCTTGTGGACGCCGATCAGGTTCACCCCGAGCTTCTGCGCGTGCTCGAACACCGGGAAGGCCACGCGGGGGTCGTCCATGCGCCACGGGAACGGCTGCCCGTAGTCGTAGCGGACGTTGTAGAACTTGAACGCCCTCGCCCCGTGGTCCTCGACCTGGCGGGTCATCAGGTCCAGGGCCTTCTTGCCCTCCAGCGGGTTGACCGAGCCCCAGAAGACGGCGCGGTCGGGGTGCTTCGCCGCCATCTCGGCGCACTTCTCCCACGGCGACAGGCCGTCGTGGAACAGGTCGGTCAGCGGCAGCGGCTGAGCCACGATCATGTCCGTGTCCGAGCCCTCGATGACCATGTCGTAGATCTCGTCGACCGACCACTCCTTGAAGAACTCGTCCCGGCCCAGGACGGGCTCGCCGGCCCGGGTGAGGAACTGGTGGAAGGCGTAGAGGTGCTCGTCGAACATCTCGCCGGCCCCGCTGATCGCGTTGGCCTTGTCGAAGTTGAAGATGTGGCAGACGCAGTCGAAGACGAACGCCGGGACCTTCCGTTCACGGGCCTGCGCGCCGGCGGGGGCGGCGTCGGTGGTGGCCATGGTCAGGCTCCTCCGTTGGCGGCGAGGCGCCGCTCGCGGTACGGCAGCAGCTCCTCGAGGGGCATGGACAGCGCGCGGGCGGCCGACGGCGACAGCCGCTCCGGCGACCAGACCGGGTCGAACAGCACCTGCACGTCGACCCCCTCCACGCCGTCGAGGTCGCGGAGGGCGGCGGGGATGGCGTCGGACATCGACGCGACGAAAGGGCACCAGCCGGTGGTGAGGACGAGGTCCACGTGCACGCGGCCCCCGTCGACGCGGACGTCCTCCACGACGCCCATGTCGACGATGGAGATGCCGCGGTCCGCGCAGCACGGGTCGTAGACGCCCCGCAGGACGTCCATCACGGCGTCCCGGTCGGGTGGGGCGGGTGGGGTCATGGGGTCCTCCTGGTCGGGCGCGGCGCCTCCAGGTCCCAGGCGAGGCGCAGGCCGGTGGTGGTCGTGGCGAGGAGCGGGTCGGCGGGGAGGGAGCGGCTGGCGCGCAGGCCCCAGCCGGTGTCCAGGTGGCAGCCGCCGCGCACGCGCCGCCAGCCGTCGTCGTCGGGCGGGTCGCCCACCCACTCCCAGACGTTGCCGGCGAGGTCCTCGGCGCCGGACGGCGACGCCCCCGCGGGGTGCACGCCGACGGGGGCGGTGGTCCACGCGCCGCCCTCGGCGCAGGCGCAGCGGCCGGGGTCGAACGCCGCCCCCCACGGGTAGGGCCGCCCGTCGTCGCCGCGGGCGGCGGCCTCCCACTCATCGCCGGACGGCAGGCGGACCGGCCGCCCGAGGACGCGGGCCGCCCAGTCGCACACCGCGCGCGCGGCGTCGAACGCGAGGCCGGTGGCGGGGTGGTCGGCCAGCACGGCGGCCTCCGCGCGTTCCCGGACGCCGGCGGGCATCGGCTGCCCGGCGGCCCGGGCGAGCTCGCGCAGGCCGCCGTTGGTGAGCGGGTGGCGCCCGATCGCGAACGGGCGAATCTCCACCTCGCGCTCCTCGCCCGGCTCGCCGAGCGCGTAGCGGCCGCCGGGCACCGTCACGGCGTCGTCGAGCCGCGCGCGGGGAGCCGGAGGCCGGGTGGTGGCCACCGCCCGACCCTCCCCGCGTGGCGCGCCGCGCGCCACCCCCGGGATTTCAGATGGCGAAATGCACGGCTTCACGCGGCGCGGGAGCCGGGATAAGGTCGGCGGAGGGCCACGGGGGCGGGCCCTGGGGGAGCAGATGCCGAGAGGGGCCCAGGAGGCGCGGAGGACCGGCGACGCGATTCGCGTCGGTCCCCGGGGCGCGCCGGGCCCGCCGAAGGACGAGCTCACCTCCGTGAGCCGCGCGCTCGACGTGCTGGAGACGGTCGCCGCCGCGCCCGAGCCGCTGCCCGCGAAGGCCGTCGCCCAGGCCCTCGGCATCGGCCTGGCGACGACGTACCACGTGCTGAACACCCTGGAGCACGCGGGCTACGTCGTGCGCCTCGGGCGGGGCCGCTTCGGCCTGGGGCCGAAGGTACCGGAGCTCTACCGCCTGTTCCACCGCCGCCACGACCTGGTCCCGGCCGTGCGCCCGCTGCTGGGCGAGCTGGCCGAGCGGGCGGAGGAGGACGCCTACCTCGCCGTCTTCCGCGACGGCGAGGTGGTGGTGGCCGAGGTGGTCGGCGCGTCGCGCAGCCTCCACGTGGACG
>JBFWNT010000059.1:0-6200 GCA_050250915.1 Thermoleophilia bacterium | reverse complement strand
GTCACCGGATCCCCGCGACGGCGACGGGGTCGCGCCGCATGACGCCGAGGTGGAGGTGGTCGGTGCCGTTGGCGGCGCCGCTGAAGCCGATGAGCTGGCCGAGGGCGACGCGCTCACCGTCCCGGACCACGATCCCGGACAGGTGGGCGTAGTAGTAGGCGTCGTCCCGGGATTGCACCGTCAGCTGGGCGCCGCCGAACCGACCCGAGAAATCCGCCGGGTCACCGCCGACGCGCACGATCACCCCGGCATCGATCGCATACAGGGGTGACCCGAACGGCAGGTTGATGTCGACGGCGTGGTCGGACTGCCAGTTGTCGGGGTAGCTGGTGTAGGAGTGGGTGCCCTCGCCCGGCCCGCCGCCGAGGGTGCCGGCCCCGCCGGTGGGGGTGGCGAGGCCGCCGACTCCGATCGTCGCCCCCTTACCCATCGCGCCGCCCTGGGCGTCGAGGGTGATCGGGAGGGCCGGGTCTCCGCCGAGGTCGCTGTAGCTTCGCCCGACGGCGTCAAGCCACGCCGTGTTCAGGCCGCCGGGGTCGTTGGCCGCACCGATGGGTGCCCAGATCGGCTGGATCTCGGCGAGGGTGTCGCGGCCGCGGCCGACGTAGTTGGTCGCGAGTCCGCGGGCGACGGTGGCGATGTTCTGCCGCCATGAGGGGAAGGGGATCGCCGGTCCCCAGCCGAAGGCGTTGTGGATGCCGGCGCCGGACCCCTGCGTGCCGAGCACCGACTCGTGGCGGGCGATCGCGACGAGGGCGCGTGGGTCGATGCCGTTGCGCACCCCCTCGGCGACGAACACCGCCCCCAGCCCGATGAGCGGCGAGCCCGGCACCTCGTCGGCCATCCACTCATCGAGCGCCGCGGCATCCACCGGCGACGAGGCCGCCCGCGCCGAGCTCGACCAGCCCCCCGCGAGGGCGACGAGCACCAGGAGGGGGAGCGCGACGATGAGCGCCACCACCCCCGCGAGGGCCGCGATGCCGACGCGAAGGAGGGGGAGCCCGGGGGCGGCGGCGGTGCTCATGTGCCCGTCCCGGAGCCGCGTCTGGCGCGCGGGGCGCGGCGGGCGCGAGGCGCGGGCGCGCCGTCCTTCCTGCCGGTGGCCGGCGGGGGCACGGGTGGCTCCACCGCCCCGAGCACCTCCACGGTGAGCGGGCGGGCGGGCGGGGCGGGGACGGGACCGGCGCCGAGGGCGGCCGACACCCGCTCGGCCTCGGCGACCACCATCTCGGCGATCGCCGCCGTCCTCGCCGGCGGCAGGGCTGCCTTCGCGCCGCCGACGCCGACCGCGGCGATCACCGCACCGGTGTGGTCGCGGACGGGGGCGCCGACCGAGCGGCGGGGCCCGTCCAGCTCACCCTCCTCCAGCGCGTAGCCGCGTTCGGCGGCCACGGCGAGGTCCTCGCGGAGGCGCTCGCGGTCGGTGATCGTGGTCGGCGTCCACGGCTCGAGGACGAGCTCCGCGATGACGGCCTCACGCGCCGGCTCGGGGAGGAAGGCGAGGATCGCCTTGCCGAGGGCGGTCGCGTGGGCGGGAAACGCCCGCCCCAGCGCCCGCTCGGGGCCGCGGAACTGCTCGACGTAGATCGCACGCCCGCCCGACAGGACCGCGATCAGTCCCGGCATCCCCGTCGACTCCTTCAACCCGGGCACCACCGGACGCAGGGCCTCCCACGGATTCAGCCCGGCGAGCGCCCGGGCCGACAGCTCACCGAGGCGCCTGGGGGCCAGGCGGTACCGCTTGGTGAGGGGGCTCGCCTCCACCAGGCCCGCCTCCACCAGGTGCAGGACCAGCTTGTGGGCGTTCGGGGTCTGGGTGCCGATCCGCGCACCGATCTCGGGCAGCGTCAGCTCGGGCTCCGCTTCGAGCGCGGAGAGGATGAGCAGGGCCTGCTCCAATGCGCGGACCCGGTACATCTCCGGGAGCGGCTCCGAGGATGGGCCGCTCACCCCCGGCCCCCTACCCGGACGCCTTGCGGCGGGGATCCCGCTCCTTGATGTACCGGGTCGCCGAGTCGGGATCGGATTGGAGGTACTCCCGGAGGGCGCCCTCTGAGGTGCGCCACTCCTTGCCCTCCTTCCAGGCGGGCAGCCGCTCCGCCATCGCCTCGTGGTAGACGGTGTGCAGCTCGACGCGCAGGAAGTCCGCCGCCTCCTGCGCCGACAGGGCCACCGGCGCCTCCGGCACGGCCGGCTGGTGGACCACCGTCGCCGGCGGGGTGCCGCGAAGGCGCCGTCCCGGCGTCCAGCGAGCGGCGACCGCATCGGTCAGGAACCGCCACTCCTTGCCCACCCGCCGGGCGGGAAGACGCCCGGAGCGGGCGGCCCGGTGGACGCTGTTGGGGTGCATGCCGAGCCACTCGGCCACCTCGGGCAGCGTCAGGACCTCGCGTGGCGGCGGAGCGCTCATCCGGCGTAGCTTCTCCCAAATCGAGCGCCGCCGCTGACGCTCCGGAACGATTTCGAATGTCGATGCCCGTCATCGGATTGTGAATATCCTCCCTGACACACTTGACGTCAAGCGTGGCCGGATCGAAGATGGACGGGCCAGTCCGTCCCCCCGCCGAGGTCCAGCCGGTGAGCGACGTCCCGACCGACCCAGCCCCGCCCGACGACGAGTCGGCGCTCGGCCTCGGCTGGCTGTTCGACGACGGGGAGCCCGGCGAGGAGGACGACAACTCGGCGATCTGGCCGACCGAGGCGGTCGACATGCTCCCCCTGCCGGGCTTCACCCTCGACGAGGACAGCGTCCTCGTGCCGCTGCCCCCGGCGGAGAACGACCAGGCGCCCGGGACCGAGCGGCCCAGGATCGGTGTGGACGCCTCCCGCGCGCCCGGCGGACGGATTCGCGTCGCCCTCCGCTCACGGGCGGGCGTCGGGGCGGGCGTCCTCGGGGGCATGATCATCGTCGCGGCGGCGACCGCGGGGATCGGGCTGCCCGGCGGAGGCGACACCGACGGCGGAACTCCGGCGCCATCGGCCGCGGACGCTCCGGCGCTGGTCGTCGACACGAGCTGGACCGCGGACGTCGCCCACACAGTGAAGGCCGCGGAGCGACGACGGCAGCGACTTCTCGACGCCGCCGAGACGCGGACCGCCGCGCGCCGCGCCGAGACGCGGAAGAAGCGCAGCCAGAGGTCAGCGGCGCACAACACCCCCTCCCCGGCGCCGGCGCCGGTGGCGAGCACGCCCGTCGAGACGGCGAGCCCGCCGAGCGACCCGTGGGCGGGCGTGCCCGGCTCCGTGAGGGAGTTCGAGCCCGGCCCCTGGAACAACGGGGGCGCGACCTCTTGAATTGCAGGCTCCCCCTGGGCGCCGCCGGCCTCGCCCTCCTCTGCCTCGCCGGTCCCGCCCTCGGGACGGAGGGCAGCCTCTACCCCGTCGGCGTGGCGGCGGTCGTGAACCACCGCGTGCCGGACGAGCAGTGCCACTCCCGCCAGGACGGCGCGGTCTTCGGGGTCTTCTGCCCGCCGGCGGCGCCGTCGCTGGAGGGCGCGAAATGGCAGCTGGATCTGCGGACGCCATGGGCGGGGACCGTCATCGAGTCGATCTCCTGGCGTGCGGTGCGGTATCACGAGACGGCGACGTCCATCGCCCTGGAGGTGCTCGGGGATGGCAACCCGGTGTGGGGCGTGGCCGAGCAGGACATCCCCCGCTCGCCCGCCGCCGCGAAGGCCTATCTGGTGGGACTGCGCTCCCAATCCGCCTCGCTCCGGCTGCGTCAGACGGAGACCCGCCAGCAGCCGAACCGGGTGTGGTCGATCATCGAGCCGACGATCAACGTCCGCGACCTCGAAGCCCCGACCCTCGCGCTGCGCGGCCTGCCCGGCGACTGGGTCACCGGCGGCGAGATGCGCGTCGATTGGAGCGCCGCCGACAACCTCGGCTCCGATGGGATCGGCCAGCAGCGGATCCGGGTGGGGTCGTCACTGAAGTGGGCGGGTGCGCCGGGCCAGGGTGCGCACGGCGTCGTCCTCGGCCTCGGCGACGTGCCGGACGGTGTGCTGCAGGTCGCCGTCGAGGCGGACGGGGACGGCACCGCCCCCGCCGCCACCCAGACCGGCGTGGCGCGCATCGACCGGCAGGCGCCGGGGGCGCGCGTGGACGTGACGCCGAGCGGCCCCGACCTGGTCCGGCTCACCACGTCGGTCGCGGACGCGACGAGCGGCGTCCGCTCGTGGACGGTCCGCGCGGGGGGCCCCGAGGGACCGGTCGTCGTCTCGGGTGCCGCCACCGGCTCCACGGTGGAGGTGCCGCTGGGCGACTACGTCAGCCAGGGCCGGTCGGTCGCCTTCCACCTCACCGCGCAGGACAACGCCGGGAACGTCACGACCTTCGTGTCCGATCTCGTCACCCGCGCGGCCCCGGGGGCATCGAGCGCCGTCCCGACCGTCCTCGTCGGCCCCGACGCCCTTCTCGGCGAGCCCGGCCGCATCGAGGCGAGCGGGGCCGCCCTCCCCAACTTCTCCCGCGTTCAGACGCTCGGGCTCTCGTCTGCTCACTCGATCGGAAGCACCCGGGCGGGACGGCGGCTGGTGCCCGTGATCGTCGCCACCTACGGAAAGCCGGTCGGGATCCGTGGCCGCTTCGTCCACGCCAACCGCCGTGGCCTCCGCGGCGCGACCGTCTACCTCCTCGACCCCACGGGCCGCACCCAGGCCACCGTCCTCACCGACCGACGCGGACGATTCCGGTTCACCGCCCGACCCCGACGTCCTGGGATCTGGCGAGCCGTCGCCCTCGGCCGCCCGCTCGTCGCGACCAACGCCTTCCTCGTCGTCCGCCCCCGCGTCCGCACCCGGGTCAACGCGCGAACCTTCCGCCCCGGCGAGACGCTCCGCGTGTCCGGCGTGATCCGGCCGAGAACGGGACCACGGGGGAAGTCCGTCGAGCTCCAGTGGCGTCGAGGCGGCGAGTGGAGGCCGCTCGCCACGTCGCGAAGCGACCGCCGTGGCCGCTTCGCCCTCGCCTACCGCTTCACGCCGGCAGGCGGCGGCTACTCGGTTCGGCTGCGCGTGGTGGTGCCGCGGGAGCGCGGCTGGCGATTCGCCCCCGTCGTCGCCTCGCGGTTCCTCACCACGGTCCGGTGACTTTCGATCACGTCCGCACGATCCGGATCGGGCGGCCCTCAGGAGCGAACGGCTATCGGAGAGCCTCCCTGGCGCCGCTCAGGGCTCGACGTAACGCGCCACCTCGCCGGTGCGCGATGTGTTGATGCTGGCGGTGGCGTCCGGGTTGGTCGCGATCGGGTCGCCCGCGTCCTGGTAGTCCTTGACCTCTGCCGCCGTCGTCCGGATGCCGAACACCGCGCACTCGATGCCGCCATCGGCGTGGTACACCCAGGCCGCAGGGTTGCCTTCGCCGGGGGGCTTCACGAGTCCGACGGCCGGACGTTGTCGCTCTTGTTCCACAAGCGGGAGGGCTGGTCCGTGCCACCGCACCCCGCGAGGAGAGGCGCCGGTACGAGGGCGGGACTGGACACCGCGGCGCCGATCCTCACGACCCGCCCCCATCGCGAACCCGGACGGTTGGCCGCTCCAGGAGGGCGTTCCGGATTCGGTTGAACTCCCTGTCGCTCAGCTTGGCGAAGTCGCCTCCCCGCTGGAGGTGCCCGAGGGTTGCCTTCTCGACCAGCCCGCTCGTCTTCGGGCCGTCCTTGACGTCGGGCACCCAGATGTCGATCCGGGCGTGGAAGGAGTACGGAAAGCGATCCCCGTAGCGGTGCGCGGCGTCCCACGCTGGGAGATCGAGGAGCGTGCCGATCGCGAAGATGCAGGCGTAGCCAACCCCGTGGAGGACGACCATGGCGGGTCGCGTGATGTCAGGCGAGCGCTTCCGATCCGCCGGCCCGGTGATCACCCGGTAGCGGTCGAGGTCCTCGCCCGCGGCCCAGTTGCGCGGGATGCGGTCCTCGACCGGGGAGGTGACCCCGAGGGGCTTCAGGATGGCCGGGGCCACCGGGGCATCCAGGTGTCTGGTCCCCTCGTGCGCGCCGCGGGTGAAGTCGAACCGCTTGACCATCGAGTCTCCTTAGGAGTGGTGGCGGCGTCTGCGGGCGAGTCGCGAGCCGCGCGTCCAGCTGGCTAGGCGACCTCGGGGGATAAGCCGCGCAGGTCCACCTGAGCCTGCGCGTGGCGAAGCATCCCGACGTGGTCGTCGGCCTTCACGATGACCCCGGCCTTGTTGTAGCTGTAGCCGGT
>JBFWNT010000058.1:0-6248 GCA_050250915.1 Thermoleophilia bacterium | reverse complement strand
CGGCCGTCGCGGTCGATCGAGCTCATCATGTTCACCGCCGAGGAGCCGACCCGCTTCGCCTTCGGCTGCCTCGGGAGCCGCGTCCTGGCCGGGGTGGTGACGCCGGAGCGGCTCGCCCGCCTGCGCGACGCCGACGGCCTCACCCTGGACGAGGCCCGCTCGGCCGCGGGCGTGGAGGGCGACGTCCAGGCCGCGCGGCTGCCCGCCGGCGCGTACGCCGCGTTCGTCGAGCTGCACATCGAGCAGGGGCCGCTGCTCGAGGCGGCCGGGCTTCCGATCGGGGTGGTCACGGCCATCGCCGCGCCGGCGACCCTCCGGGTTGAGCTGTCCGGGCCCGGCGGCCACGCGGGCGCCGTGCTCATGCGCGACCGCCACGACCCGCTCGTGGCGGCGGCCGACGTGGTGCGCGCGGTCGACCGCGCCGCCCGGGGCAGCGGCGGCGAGGACACGGTCGGGACGGTCGGCCTGCTCACGCTGGAGCCGGCGGCGGTCAACTCGATCCCGCGGCACGTGCGCATGGACATCGACATCCGCGACACGGACGAGGCCCGCCGGGACGCCGTGCTCGACGAGGTGCGCGCCGCCGCGCGGACCGCGGCCGAGGAGCAGGGCGCCGGGCACTCCGACGAGGTCCTGAACCGGGACGGCCCGTCGGCCTCCGACCCGGCGGTGCTCGCGGCGTTGGAGGACGCGGCCGCCGCGGCCGGGCTGCCGGCGATGCGGATGGTCAGCCGGGCCTACCACGACTGCGTCTTCATGGCGCGGGTCTGCCCGACGGCGATGGTCTTCATCCCGTGCCACGAGGGCATCAGCCACCGGCCGGACGAGTACAGCACCCCCGGTCAGATCGCCGACGGCGTGCGGGTCCTGGCGGGCGCGCTCCACCGCCTGGCGGCGTAGCGGCACCCCGCCCCGGCCGCCGCGTGGGAGGGCCACGCGGGGGCCGGGCGGGACCGTGCGCGGACCATAGGCATCCCGAACTCAGGTTGCAAGGCCCGCCTCATCTCCACCGGGCCGGGTGACCGTGATGTCACATCGGCCCGGGGGCCGGTGGTGATGCCCCCGGTCCGGGCTACGGTGGGTCACGACCCGCCGCCGAACCCGGAGGACCGCATGCCCGCCCCCTCCCCGTCCGACGTCGTCGTGCACATGCCGGTCGCCCGCGGAGCCGTGGGCGACGCGCGCGCGACGGTGCGGAGGCACCTCGCCGACATCAGCGCCGCCCCCGTCGCCGACGCGATGGTGGTCGTCGCCGCCGAGCTGGTGACGACCAGCCTGCTCGCGGGGGAGCCCTCCGCCGAGGACTCGCTGCGCCTGCGCCTGAGCCGCGGCCCCCGGGTGGTCGGGGTGGAGGTGACCGCGGCCTCGACGGGTGCCGCCGACGGGTACCGCCTGGTGCGCCGGGCGCTGTCGGAGCCGGGGACCGCGCGCGGCCTGCGCCTGGTGGACGCGCTCAGCACGCGCTGGGGCCTGGTCTACGACGACCGGGCCGGCACGCGCCTCTGGGCGGAGCTGGAGACGCCGCTCGCCGCCTGAGCGGGGGCGCCCTCCGGCTCAGACGCCGGGGTGGAGCGCCTCCTCGCGGCTGCGCTCAGCCGCCTCGAACGCCACGCACGGCGCGCAGACGCCGGGCTGGTCCATCAGGCCCCCGCACTCGTTGCAGTAGTGCTCGCCGTCCATCGCGTCCCCCTGCCGTCGGCCCCGGGTGGCTTGGCTTACAGCGTCAGTCTCCCAGAACCTCCGGCCGGAAGGCCACCCCCGTTCGGATGGTGGCCGCGGCCCGTGCGCCCCGGTGGGGCGCACGGGCCGGCCCCGCTCAGAGGAGCCTGCCGTCCCGGTCCATCGTCACCTCGGTGAGCGTGCCGTCGGACGCCCGGTGGACGATGCGCAGGGCGACCCGGTCGATCGAGCGCGGCAGGCGCTTCCTGTCGAAGCGGCTGGCGAGGACGACCTTGCGCCCCGCGGTCGCCGTCCGGAACACGGGCGCGCTGTAGCGGCCGGGGAGTCTCCGCGCGCCGAGGCGGCTGCCCCGGATCTGCGGGATCCGCTTCCCGGTCGCGGTGTCCAGGTAGATGAACGTGTAGCGCCCGGGCTGCTCGAACCGCAGCCGCTGCGTCAGCAGGACCGGCGCGGACGATGAGCGGGGGGTCCGCACCTGCCGCGGGGCGAGCGGCGTCACCGGCGAGGAGGGGGCCGGCGTGGCCGACGGGGGCGTGGCCGGCGGGGTCACGGGCGTCGCCGGGGGGGTGACCGGGGCGGGCGGCGGGTCGACCTCGGCCGACGGGGTCGGCGTGGCCGAGAACCGCACGGAGCCGCCCTTGAGGAAGACAGCCGGGGGGACCGCCGAGTCGTTCGCGTCCGCCACCACGACCTTCAGGGGGACCGGGGTGTTCGCCAGGTATGCGGCATTGACGTCGGCCACGCAGGTGAGCGGGACCGTCACGAACTCGACGGCCCAGCTCCCGTCCTGGGGCGAGTAGGCGAAGCCGTTCGGGGTCACCGGCGGGGTCGCGGTGTCGGCGGCGCGCGCGTCCAGGTTGGCCTGTGCCGTGGCCCGGTTGTTCCCGGAGACGGCACTGGGGACGATCCCGGCCGTCTGCATCGTCACGTAGGTGGAGGTGCGGGGCAGGACGGCGCAGTTGTCGGCCACCTGGGTGCCGCCGACGAACAGGGCGAAGCCGTCCGGGAAGGAGAAGACGTCCCCGTGCCAGGCGCTCCCGCTCCAGAACCCGACCTCGGTGATGCCGAGGGCGTACTCGAACTTGAGGTACCGCGCCGTCGGACGGACGGCGAACTCGAGGCTCGTCGCGTTGTTGATGCAGCCGGACGGCCCGCCGCCGCCGCAGAGGCCCGCGGCGTTCACGACCCCGTGCAGGTCGTTGTCGTCTCGGTCGGCCGCGATGTTCGACTGGTAGGAGCCCGTGGCGAACGACCCGGCCCGGGCGTTCGCCGCGACCACGAGGCCGTCCGGGATGCCGAGGTCGGCCTCGCCGGAGGAGAAGCGCCCGAAGGAGGGGAGCGCGGCCGCGTAGGAGCCGGCCGTGGCCGTGCCGTTGATGGTGGCGGCGCCGTCGAGGGTGACCCCGGGTCCGAGGAGCGTCCCGGCCACCTGGTCGGCGGTGGAGAGCCCGGACACCGCCGGCCCCGCGTCGGTCACCTGGAACGAGGGCGCGGCCAGCGCGACCCCCGGCATCATCAGGGCGGCCGCTCCCGCCAGGACACCTGCCAACCGCCTGCGGCGCATGCGCGTCCACCTCTCGTCCGTGCCCGTCGGCGACGGGCGGGTCCGCGCCCGCGGACCCCGCGGACGAGCCCGCCCGGAGGCGGGGCCATCCCTTCATCGGTAAGGGAGACGGCGATCTGACCCGCGCGTCCCGTCAGCGGCGCGCGTCCCTCGGGCGGTCGGCGGGCGGCACGAGCAGGGCGGCCTCAGCGGTCCGGACGATGGTGGCCGCGGCCTCGTCGTCGCTCAGCCCCCGCGCGGTCGTGAGCGTGTCGAAGGTGTCGAAGGACGCCAGCACCCAGATGAGGTCCGCGGCATCCCGCGCGGTGAGGCCGGGGCGCAGGAAGCCCTGGTCGTGCAGGCGCCCCGCGAGGCGGCCGATGCCGTCGGCGCGCTGCGCCTCGGCGCGGTCGATGGACGGCCCCACCCCCTCGGGGTCGAGGCGCGCCATCGCGACGAGGACGCGGAAGACGTCCTGGTGGGCGGCGTACTGGGCGACGCCGCCGGCCAGCGCCCCGCGCATCGCCTCGAGCACGTCGGGGTGCCGCACGGACGCCACGATGCGGTCGAAGCCCTCGCCGCGCAGCAGGTGGTCCGTGAGGGCGTCGAAGAGCCCGGTGCGCGAGCCGAACGCCAGGTAGACGGTCGAGCGGGCGACCTTCGCACGCCGGGCGACCTCGTCCACGCTCACCGGCCGGTCCGGCGCCTCGCGCAGCCGCTCGTGGAGGGCGTCGAGCACGCGCTGCCGGGTCTCCTCGGTCGTCTCCGCGCGGACCGTCTGCTGGTAGGGGCGCTTGGCGGGGGCCACGGGGCGACGCTACCACATTTGACTTGACACGATGTCCGATGGAAGACAGAGTGTCGCGCGAAAGACACACTGTCTCGTGAAAGGACGATCAGGTGCAGATGACCGAGGTTCCGGTCCTCGTGGTGGGGGCCGGTCCGGCGGGGCTCGCGACGGGCCTCACGCTCACGCGGTACGGCGTGCCCGTGCTGCTCATCGACCGGCGGACGGCGCCGAACGGCCACCCGCGGGCGACCGCCGTCAGCACGCGCACGATGGAGATCATCCGGGGCTGGGGCCTGGAGGACGACGTGCTCGCCGGCGGCGTCGACGTCGACTGGCTCATGTGGTGCAGCCCCACCCTCGCCGAGGCGGACCGGGGCGTCGCCGTCGAGATCGGGCTGCCGACCCGGGAGCAGGCGCGGGTCATCAGCCCGTCGGCGCCGGCGTGCGTGCCCCAGGACCACCTGGAGCGGACCCTGCTGGCGGGGCTCCGCGCACGGCCGGGGGCGACGGTCGCGCTCGGCACCGAGCTCGTGGCCGTCGAGCCGCGCGGCGACGGCGTGCGGGCGACCCTCCGCGGCCCGGACGGGACGCTGCGCGGGGTCGACGCGGCGCACCTGGTTGGGGCCGACGGCGCCCGCAGCGCGGTCCGCCGGATGCTCGGGGTCGCGATGAGCCCGCCGGAGGGGGCGCTGTCCGCGATCACGATGCTCGCGCGGACGCCGCTCTGGGACCTCGTTGGCCGCCACCGCTACGGCATCTATCTCACCGAGCAGCCGGGCGACGGCATGACGGTGCTCCCGGCCGGCGCCGGGGACCGCTGGGGGATCGGGCACATCGTGGACGGCGACGAGGCCCCGCCGCGCCCCGACCCGGCGCAGATGGTCCGTCACATGCGGGCCGCCGCCGGGGTGCCCGGGCTGCCGGTCGAGGTGGAGTGGGTCGGCTCGTTCACGTCGGCGGCGCAGGTGGCGGAGCGGTTCCGGGAGGGCGCCGCGTTCCTCGTCGGGGACGCCGCCCACCGCGTCACGCCGCGCGGGGGCACCGGCATGAACACCGCCGTCCACGACGGCTTCGACCTGGGCTGGAAGCTCGGCTGGACGCTCCGCGGCTGGGCCGCCGACGGCCTGCTCGACACCTACGAGGCCGAGCGCCGCCCGGTCGCCCTGCACAACACCGCCCGGTCGGCCGACCCCTGGGGCTCCCGCCGGACCGCCGACGAGGAGCTGCGCGCCGACCTCGGCGGGCGGATCGCCCACGCCTGGGTGGACACCCCCTCCGGGCGCGCCTCGACGCTCGACCTGCTCGGCCCCGGCCTCACCCGCCTCTCCGACGGCCGCGGGCCGGACGCCCCCGGCGGCGGCGGCGTGCCCCCGGTCGCCCACCGCCGCATCGACCCGCTCACCGCCCGCGCCCTCGGCGTCCCCGCCGGCGGCGCGCTGCTCCTGCGCCCGGACGGCGTGCCCGCGGCGGTGCCCGCACCCGCGCCCGCCGCCGCGCCGGACGCCATGGTCCCCTGCGGTCCTTGACGGGTCCGCTAGACCATGTCTGCACCTGGCCCTGACCCCGCCGGTCGCCTCAGCCGGCGACGCGGGGCGCCCGCCCACCGCCTCCGGCATCCATCCGGACCGGGAGCGTGGGCGTGTTCAACATCGGTGACGAGGTCGAGGTGGTCGCGGACGCGCCCATCGCGAGGGGATCGATCGTCAACCTCATGCCGGGCGACCGCGGCATCGTCGAGGGCGTCAGCGGCGACTACGTGCGGGTGCGCGTCTCCGGCTATCCGATGCTGGTGAAGGCCGACGCGCTCCGCGTGGTCCGGCACGCCCCGCCGGCTCCACCGACATGACCACCTCGGCCCTGTGGGCGCATTGGTCCAAGCGAACTCCACATGGCTCCGAGGGCTTGGAATCATCTGCGACCGGTCCAGGCTCGAACTCCAAACGGTTGGCGCACTTGGAACGAGCTTGAAGTTCGCGTGTCGTACGTCATCTCAGTGAGCTCGGGTTCCTGAGACGGGTCCCCGGCGGTCCGCCGCCATGTGTACTTTCGCGGCCCCCGGGCTCCCCGGGAGACTCGGTGGGATCGACACGCGATGCGCCGAGCCCGGCATGCCCCCGGCAGGAATCGAACCTGCGACACCAGGTTTAGGAACCTGGCGGGCACTTGGCTCATATGCCACTGTCCATACGCCTTTCCGCGCCGTCCTCGATCCCCCGCAACGTGTCCCGCAACGTC
>JBFWNT010000057.1:0-7354 GCA_050250915.1 Thermoleophilia bacterium | reverse complement strand
AGGACAAGGTCGTCGGCTTCTTCGTGGGCCAGGCCATGAAGGCCACCGGCGGCAAGGCCGACCCCGCCCGCGTGGGCGAGCTCGTGCGGGAGCGGACCTCCTAGCGACCCCGCCCGGACCGCCGCCGACCACGCCGCCCTGCGCGCCGCGTTCCCGGACCGGGTGATGCTGGGCATCGGCATCGGCCATCCCGAGGCGACGAGCGACTACCGCCGTCCCCTCACCGCGATGCGGGCATTCCTGGACGGCCTGGACGCGGCCCCCGAGCCCGTGCCCCCGCACGAGCGCTGCCTGGCGGCCCTGTCGCCCCGGATGCTCGAGCTCGCCGCCGGCCGGACCGCCGGCACGCACACCTACTTCGTCCCGGTCGCCCATACCCGGGCGGTGCGGGAGCGCCTGGGCTCCGGTCCGCTCATCGCGGCCGAGGTCGCCTGCGTCGTCGAGCCCGACCCGGCGCGGGCGAGGGAGGTGGCCCGCCGGTACGCCGCCCTGTACCTCGGCCTGAGCAACTACCGGCAGGCCGTGATGGCGGCGGGGTTCGCCGAGGCCGACCTGGACGACGGCGGCTCGGACCGGCTGATCGACGCCGTGGTCCCGCACGGCGACGCCGGCCGCATCGCGGAGGTCGTGCGGGCGCACCTGGACGCCGGCGCCGACCACGTCTGCCTCCAGCCCCTGGGGGAGGACGGCATCCCGCGCGCCTCGTGGACCGCCCTCGCGGGGGCCCTCCTGCGCTGACCGCTCAGGCGGCCGGCGGCGTCCGCAGCTGGTAGCCCACCCCGCGGACCGTGTGCAGCAGGCGCGGCTCGCCGCGCTCCTCCAGCTTGCGGCGCAGGTAGCCCACGTACACGTCCACCGACGCGGTGCCCGGCAGGTCGGGCTCGCCGCCCCACGCCTCGGCGACCAGCCGGTTGCGCGGCATCGCCACCTCCGGGTTGGCCATGAACAGCGCCAGCAGGTCGAACTCGCGCCGGGTGAGGGTGACCGCCCGGCCGCCGCGCCGGACCTCCCGGGTGGAGTGGTCCAGGATCAGGTCGGCGTAGCGTGTGGTGGTGCCCGACGACAGGTCGCGCCGGCGGCGCAGCAGCGCCCGCACCCGCGCGATCAGCTCGGCGGTGCTGAACGGCTTGACCAGGTAGTCGTCGGCGCCGGCCTCCAGGCCGGCGATGCGGTCGGCCACGGCATCGCGGCCCGTGACGATCAGGATCGGCACCCGGGCCCCGTCGTCGCGGAGGCGGCGGCACACCTCCAGGCCGTCCCCGTCCGGCAGGCGCGCCTCCATCAGCAGCAGGTCGGGAGGCGCCGCCCGGAACTCGGCCAGGGCGCCCGACGCGTCGGCGGCGGCCGCGACGTCGAACCCCTCGTACTCCAGGGCCCGGCTCAGCTCCGCCCGCACCCGCGGGTCCTCGTCCACCACCAGCAGGCGTCCCTCCATGACGCAAGGGTAGGACACGGCCCGCGACGCGTCGCGGAGCGGGCCCGGGCGGGTGGGGTCGGTCGGGTATGCTCCGCGCCCGTGAAGCACACCCTCTCCGTCCTGGTCGAGAACAAGCCAGGCGTCCTCTCGCGCGTCGCCGGACTGTTCACCCGGCGCGGCTACAACATCGACTCGCTGGCGGTGAGCCCGACCGAGGTCGAGGACCGCTCGCGCATGACGATCACCGTCGATGCCAGCCGCTTCCCCGTCGAGCAGATCACCAAGCAGCTCGACAAGCTCATCAACGTCATCAAGATCCGCGACCTCGACCCCGAGAACATGGTGTCCCGGGAGCTCGCGCTGATGAAGGTCAGCGCCGACGCGCGCACGCGCAGCGAGGTCATCCAGCTCGTCGAGATCTTCGACGCGCGGATCATCGACGTGACCCCCGAATCGCTCACCATCCAGGTGACCGGGGAGACCGAGGAGCTCCTGAACTTCGAGCAGCTCCTGCGGCCGTTCGGCCTCATCGAGCTGGTCAAGACCGGCGTCGTGGCCCTGGGCCGCGGCCGCTCGGTCACCTGATCCTCCCGGGCGACCTCGCTCGGAACCGCCACCACACCGCACCCGGAGCCGCACCGTGCCGATGTTCTACGACGACGACGCCGACCTCGAGCTGCTGAGCGGCAGGACCGTGGCCGTGATCGGCTACGGCAGCCAGGGCCACGCCCACGCCCTGAACCTGCGCGACTCGGGCGTGTCGGTGGTGGTGGGCCTGCGCCCCTCGTCCGCGTCCGTCGCGGAGGCCCGGGAGCAGGGCCTGGAGGTGCTGTCGCCGGCCGAGGCCGCCGCGAAGGGCGACCTGGTGATGATCCTGGCGCCCGACGAGCACCAGGCGAAGCTGTTCCGCGAGGAGATCGCCGGCGGCCTCCAGCCCGGCAACGCCCTGCTGTTCGCCCACGGGTTCGCGATCCACTTCGGCCAGGTGCCGCTGCCCGAGGGCGTCGACGTGCTGATGTGCGCGCCGAAGGGCCCCGGCCACCTGGTGCGCCGCACCTACACCGAGGGCGCCGGCACCCCCGGCCTGGTCGCCGTGGCGCAGGACGCCAGCGGCACCGCCATGGCCACCGCGCTGGCCTACGCCAAGGGGATCGGCTGCACCCGGGCGGGCGTCATCGAGACGACGTTCGCGGAGGAGACGGAGACCGACCTCTTCGGCGAGCAGGTGGTCCTCTGCGGGGGCCTCACCGAGCTGGTGCGCGCCGGGTTCGACACGCTCGTCGAGGCGGGCTACAACCCGGACCTGGCCTACTTCGAGTGCCTCCACGAGCTGAAGCTGATCGTGGACCTGATGTACGAGAAGGGCATCTCGGGGATGCGGTACTCCATCTCGAACACCGCCGAGTACGGGGACCTCACCCGCGGGCGCCGCATCATCACCGACGAGACCCGGGCCGAGATGCGCCAGATCCTGTACGAGATCCAGAGCGGCCAGTTCGCGAAGGAGTTCCTGACCGAGAACCAGGTGGGCCGCCCGGTGTTCAACGCCCTCGAGCGGCGCGACGCCGAGCACAAGGTCGAGGAGGTCGGCAAGCGCCTCCGCGGCATGATGAGCTGGATCGACACGGAGTTCTGACGCTGACCACCACACCCGCATCCACCCCGACGTCCGCCCCCGCGACCGTCGGCGCCCTGAAGCACACGCTCATGACCCCGGGGCCCACGGCCCTCCCGCCCAGCGTGGTGGAGGCCGGGGCGCGCCCGATCCTGTACTCGCGCTCCGCCGAGTTCATCGCGATCTGGGAGGACGTGGTCGAGCGCCTCGGCCGCGTGTTCCAGACCTCCGGCGAGGTGCTGATCTACGGCGCGTCGGGGACGGGGGCCATGTCGTCCGCCGTCGCCAACCTCACGCGCCCGGGCGAGAAGATCCTGGTGGCGTCGTGCGGCAACTTCGGCAACCGGTTCGCGTCGATCGCGAAGGACGAGGGCGCCGACCCCGTGCACCTCGAGGGTGAGTGGGGCTGGCCGATCGACCCCGACGGCGTCGCGGCGGCCCTGGCCGAGCACCCGGAGATCGAGGTGGTGTTCGTCACCCAGAGCGAGACCTCGACGGGCGCGGTGTCCGACCTGCCCGCGCTCCGCGAGGCGGCCGGCGACCGGATCCTGGTGGCCGACGCGGTCTCGGGCCTCGGCGTGGTGGACCTGCCGATGGACGAGTGGGGCATCGACGTCGTGGTCTCGGGCTCCCAGAAGGGCCTGATGACCCCGCCCGGCCTCGCGTTCGTGGCGGCGAACGCGCGGGCGATCGAGCGCTCCGCGGGCCTCGGCGCCGGCGGCTTCTACCTCGACTGGGAGCGCACCCGCAAGGGCGGCTCGCGCAGCCCGTTCACCCCGCCGGTCACCATCATCTGCCAGCTCCAGGCGGCCCTGCGGCTGATCGAGGACGAGGGCCTGCAGAACGTGTTCGCCCGTCACCGGGTCATCGGCCGCGCGACGCGCGCCGGCGTGCAGGGAATCGGCCTGGACCTCCTGGGTCCGGAGAACCCGGAGGCGAACGTGGTCACCGCGTTCCGGACCCCCGAGGGCGTGGACGGCAAGGCCGTCCCGAAGCTGATGAAGGCGCGCTGGGGCGTCGAGATCGCGGGCGGGCAGGGCAAGCTGGCCGGCCAGATCGGCCGGATCGGCCACTGCGGCTACTACGACTACCGGGACGTCCTGACCGCGGTCGGGGCGCTCGAGCACGTGATGCGCGAGCTCGGCCGGCCGGTCGAGGCGGGGGCCGGCGTCGCCGCCGCCCAGCGCGTCTTCGCCGAGACCCCGCCGACCGCGGGCTGACGCGATGAACGCCGCCGCCTCCGGGACGCTCGCCCGTGCCGATCTGCGGGTGCTGGTGTGCGAGAAGATCGCCGACGCCGGCGTCGCGCACCTCTCCAGCCTGTTCAGCGTCGACCTCGGGCTTGACTGGTCCAAGGACGAGCTCTTCGAGCGCGTCGGCGCGTACGACGCGCTGGTGGTGCGAAGCGCGACGAAGGTCACCGCCGACCTGATCGGCCGGGCGGAGCGCCTGAAGGTGGTGGGGCGCGCCGGCACCGGCGTCGACAACGTCGACGTGGAGGCCGCCACCCGCCGCGGCATCGTGGTCTGCAACGCCGCGGGCTCCAACGCCCTGTCGGCCGCCGAGCACGCGATCGCGCTGCTGCTCTCCCAGGCCAGGAACATCCCGCAGGCCCACTCCAGCCTTGTGCAGGGGCGCTGGGAGCGCTCGAAGTTCGGCGGCATCGAGGTGACCGGGAAGACGCTCGGCGTGCTCGGGTTCGGCCGGATCGGCCAGATGGTGGCCGAGCGCGCGAAGGGCCTCGGGATGAACGTGATCGCCTACGACCCGCTCGTGGCGGAGGGCCGGTACCGCGAGCTGGGGGTCGAGAAGGCCGACACGCCCGACGACCTGTACGGCGCGAGCGACTTCATCACCCTGCACCTGGCGTCCACCCCCGAGACCCGCGGTTTCGTGGGCGAGGCGGCGTTCGCGGCGATGAAGCCCGGCGCCCGGCTCATCAACGCCGCCCGCGGGGACGTGGTCGACACCGACGCGCTGGTCGCGGCGCTGGAGTCCGGCACGCTCGGCGGGGCGGGGATCGACGTGTTCCCGGTCGAGCCGACCACCGAGAGCCCGCTGTTCGGCCTGCCGGGCGTGGTGGTGACGCCGCACCTCGGCGCGTCCACGGAGGAGGCGCAGGACCGCGCGGGCGTGGTGGTGGCCGAGCAGGTGGCCGCCGCGCTGACCGGCGGCGTGGTCACGTCGGCGGTGAACATCCCGTCGGTGGGCCCGGAGGCGCTGGCGGTGCTCGGGCCGTTCCTGCCGCTGGCGAAGCAGCTCGGGCAGCTCATCACCACCATCACCGGCGGCCCCTCGCCGCTGGAGATCTCCTACGAGGGCGACCTCGCGAACCTCGACACGCGGATGCTGACGTCGACGGTGCTGGCGGGGGTGCTCGGCGGCCGGGTGGAGGAGGCCGTCAACGTGGTCAACGCGGCGGGCCTGGCGGCGGAACGCGGCATCGAGTGGTCGGAGATCGCGATCCCCCGGGCCCGCGACTACACGAACCGCCTCACCGTGCGTTCCGGGGACGTGAGCCTGAGCGGGACGACGGTGGGCACCACGTCGCGGCCGCGGCTGGTGTCGGCCTTCGGCGAGGACATCGACATCGAGCTGGCCCCGCACATCGGCCTGTTCCGCTACCTGGACATCCCCGGGCAGATCGGGCGGGTCGGGACGATCCTGGGCCTCGCGAACATCAACATCGCGTCGATGGCCGTGTCGCGGTCGCGCACCGAGGGCGGCGCGGTGATGGCCGTGACGGTCGACTCGCCGGTGTCGCCGGACGTCGCCAACGAGATCGCGGCGATCGACGGGTTCGACCGGGTCTGGTTCGTGGACCTGGACGTGGCGTAGCGAGCGGAGCGGCGGGCCGCTCCGTGGACCTGCCGGAGTTCGCGCTGGAGCGCTGGTTCGCGCGCTTCGAGTTCGACGTCCGGTGGAACCTGTGCGCGTCCGACACCGAGCCGGTGTCGCTGCGCGAGCTGCTGGCGCTGGCCGACGACGAGGGCCGGGCCCTGTGGGACGGCCTGGGGCTGGGGTACACCGAGTCGGCCGGGCACCCGCTGCTGCGGGCGGAGATCGCGGGGATGTACGACGGCCTGGAGCCGGATGACGTCCTGGTCTGCGCGGGGGCGGAGGAGGCGATCTTCATCCTCGCCGGCGTCCTCGCGGGGCCGGGCGAACGCGCCGTCACGGTGGTCCCGGCCTACCAGTCCCTCCACGAGGTGGCGCGGGCGGCGGGCGCCGACGTGGACGTCGTCCAATTGGACGTCGGCGCCGGGTCAGAGTGGACGCTGGACCTCGACCGGTTCCGGGACGCCGTGACCCCGTCGACGCGGCTCGTGATGGTCAACGCGCCGAACAACCCGACGGGGTGGCTGCCCGACGCGGCGGATTTCGCGGAGATCGTGCGGATCGCGGAGGCCGCGGGAGCGGTCGTCGTGAGCGACGAGGTCTACCGCCTGCTGGAGGCCGATCCCGCGGATCGTCTGCCGGCGGGGGCGGAGCTGTCGGACCGGGCGGTGAGCGTGGGGGTGATGTCGAAGGCGTTCGGCCTCGCCGGGCTGCGGATCGGGTGGATCGCGAGCCGCGACCGGGACCTCCTCGCGCGGGCCGCGGCGCGCAAGGACTGGACCACCATCTGCTCGTCGGCGCCGTCGGAGGCCCTCGCGATCATCGCCCTCCGGGCGCGGGAGTCCCTGCTGTCGCGGGCGAGGGCGATCGTGGAGGGCAACCGCGCCCTGGCCGAGGGGTTCGCCGCGGCCCACCCGGAGCTCGTGGAGTGGACGCCGCCCCGCGGGGGCACCACCGCCTTCCCGCGGCTCGTCCGCCACTCCGACGCCGAGGCCTTCGCCCTCGACCTCGCCCGTGACCATGACGCCCTGATCCTCCCGGGCTCCGCCTTCGGCGCCGACCGCGACCGCTTCCGCCTCGGCCTCGGCCGCCGCGACCTCGCCCCCGGCCTCGACCGCCTCTCCGCCGCCCTCACCGCCTGATCGTCTCGCGTCCCACTCGGGACTCGCCTCCGTTCCCACTTTCGGGCCGGGGAGCGCTCGGCCTGAACGAGGACGAACCCCCCGGGACGACCAAGCGGGCAGGTCACGGCGATCGACCGGAGTCGCTGTCTCCCGCTCGTTATCTAAATACGAGAACTCTGGTTACGAGAAGGTCGATGGCGGCTGGGATCTCGGCCAGGCGTCCGGGTCGTCGTCCGGTTTCCCACTCGGGGTGATCCCGGAGTCCCACTTGCGTCATGCGGCGACACGCCCTCGGCTCAAAGTCGGGGCGGTTGGGTGCTGACACGGCATCGGGCGGGGCGGGACGCTGTCGTCGATGCC
>JBFWNT010000056.1:0-8053 GCA_050250915.1 Thermoleophilia bacterium | reverse complement strand
TTGTGGGGGTCGGCCATCGCGACTGCTCCTTCTCCGATTGGCTCTGGCGAACCAACGGTTCGGAGCTCGCGGTGGCCGGCCCTGCCTCAGCCGGTACCGCTCCTACACCACGTCACGGGGCGCGATCGGGCTTGCGGCTCGCTTCGCTCGCATTGACCCGGCGGGAATTATCGTGTGCGGCTCACCAGGATCGGTGGTGCCGCGCAGGGTTGCGACCAAACCCGCCGGGTAGCAAGCCCTCTTGGGCGGGGCTTGCGGCTCGCTTCGCTCGCATTGACCCGGCGGGAATTTTCGTGTGCGGCTCACCGGGATCGGTGATGTCATGCAGGGGCTTGCGGCTCGCCGGGATCGGTGGTGTCGCGCAGGGTTCTCTAGAGGACGCGGGAGAGGAACTTGCGGGTCCGCTCGGCCTTGGGGGCGCCGAGGACTTCGGCGGGCAGGCCCTCCTCGACGATGACCCCCTCGTCCATGAAGACCACTCGGTCGCCCACCTCGCGGGCGAACCCCATCTCGTGGGTGACGACGACCATCGTCATGCCGTCCTCCGCCAATTGGCGCATCACCCCGAGGACGTCCTTCACCAGCTCCGGGTCGAGGGCGCTGGTGACCTCGTCGAAGAGCATCGCCTCGGGCTTCATCGCCAGCGCCCGTGCGATCGCCACCCGCTGCTGCTGCCCGCCGGACAGGCGCGCGGGGTGCTCGGCCGCCTTGTCGGCCATGCCGACCTGCCGCAGCAGCTCCCACGCGTCGG
Source organism: Thermoleophilia bacterium (assembly GCA_050250915.1). Lineage (GTDB taxonomy): Bacteria > Actinomycetota > Thermoleophilia > Miltoncostaeales > Miltoncostaeaceae > Miltoncostaea. The sequence continues at coordinate 7,302 of JBFWNT010000056.1, read as the reverse complement.
CGCGCGCCGTCTTGCGGTCGCGACCGAGGACCGTGACCGGGGCCAGCGCAACGTTGTCGAGCACCGTGCGGTGCGGGAACAGGTTGAACGACTGGAACACCATCCCGAGCCGGCGGCGCAGCATGTCGACCGAGACGCCGGGGGCGGTGAGCTCGTCGTCGCCGAGGAAGACCTTCCCCGCCGTCGGCCGCTCCAGCAGGTTGAGGCAGCGCAGTAGCGTCGACTTGCCCGACCCGGAGGGGCCGATGACGCACACCACCTCGCCGGGCGCCACGTCCAGGTCGACGCCGCGCAGCACCTCGTTGTCGCCGAAGCGCTTGTGGATGGCCTCGGCGCGGATCGCGCTCACGGGTTCACCACGTCCACGCGCCCCGTGCGCCGCTGCTCCCGCGCGATGATGCGGTCGAGGATCCAGATGAGCGGCAGGGTGAACACCAGGTAGAAGACGCCCGCGGCGACCAGCGTCGACGAGTTGAACGTGACCGACTGCGCGTCGCGGGCGACCGACACCACGTCGCCCACCGCGATGACGCTGACCAGCGCCACGTCCTTCGTCAGCGCGATGAAGTCGTTCATGAGCGGGGGCAGCACCCGGCGGACGGCCTGCGGCACCACGATCAGCCGCATCGCCTGGCGGTGGCTCATGCCGAGGCTGCGGGCCGCCTCCGTCTGGCCGCGGTCGACCGACTCGATGCCGGCCCGGTACACCTCGGCGATGTAGGCGGCGTAGACGATCCCGAGGGCCAGGAACGCGATCTGGAACGCGGTCAGGTCCTGGATCACGGGGATCGGCAGGAACGGGAAGCTGCCGGCCATGAGCAGCAGCACCAGGAGCGCCGGCAGGGCCCGGAAGACGTTGATGTAGACGATCGCGACGCCGCGGACGAACTTCCCGCCGATCCGGGCGAGCGGCGTGGTGGCGCCCCGGCCGGCCTGGCGCATCAGCGCCAGCACCATGCCGAGGCTCAGGCAGATCAGCTCGGCGAGGAACGCGATCTGCAGCGTGACCCAGAAGCCCCGCGCGAGGTCGCCGAAGTAGGGCTGCGCCTGATCCCAGTCGAAGTACTGACGAAGGACCTCGTTCACTGCGCGACCCTACTCCGGCGCCCCTCCCCGCGCGTTACTGCGTCGTGGTCCCGGTGGTGGACGAGCCGCCCTTCGGGGCGTCGCCGAACCACGTGGTGTAGATCTCGTCGTACTTGCCGTTGGCGCGGATCTCGGCGAGCCCCGCGTTGAAGGCCTCGCGGAGGGCCGCGTTCCCCTGGGGGAACATGAGCCCCAGCTGGAGGTTGCCCGGCACCTCGGCCGCCACCTTCAGCGTCGGCTTCTGGGCCGCGGCGTAGGCCACGACCGGGAAGTCGGTGATCGCCGCGTCGACCCGGCCCTGCGCGAGCGCGTTGAACGCGTCGTCGCCGGTGTCGTAGGTCTTCACGGTCGCGCCCTCGACGGTGTTGCCCAGGTCGGCGCCGACGGTGCCGCGCTGCGCGCCGATCGTCTTGCCCTGGAGGTCGTCGAGCGAGGAGACGCTGTCGTCGTCGGCCTGGACCAGGATCGCCTGGTTGGCGCTGAAGTAGCCGTCGCCGAACGCGACCTGCTTCGCGCGCTCCGGCGTGATCGTCCACGCCGAGGCGGACATGTCGAAGCGGCCCTGCTTGATGCTCAGGATGATCGAGTCGAAGCCCTGGTCCACGAAGCGGACGTCGTTGATGCCCTGCGTCGCGGCGATCGCCTTGACCAGGTCGACGTCGAAGCCCTTGGGCTCCTTCGAGCCGGGGTCGGTGAACTCGAACGGGGCGTACGGGATGTCGCTCGCCACCGTCAGCACGCCGGGTGTCGTCAGGCCGAGGTCGGCCGTGGTCGACGCCGCCGGCGTCGACGATGCCCCGGCATCGGAGTCGTCATCGCTCCCGCAGGCCGCGAGCCCGATGGCCAGCAATGTGGCCAGGAGCGCGGCCAGGAGCACCGCAGGGAACCGCCGCATTCATCACCTCCGACATGGTCCGAATGCGGCAATGTCGCATACCTGCACCGTGCAGGGCCTTTGGACGTCGGGCCAAGACTGGTTACGGCAGGAGTGACTCCCAGGCCACGAGGGCCGCCGAGACCAGCGCGTCGTCACCCGGGTCGGCGCCGGCCGCGGCCACCGCGCGCGCCAGGTCGTCGCCGTCGACGTCGAACGGGTCGGCCTCCGGCAGGGCCGCGCGCAGCGCCTGGGCGAGCGCCTCCGCCTGGGGTGGGCCGGTCAGAACAGGTTGACCGCGGCGGCCCCGGCCAGGATCAGGATGATCCCGCCGTACCCGATGTACCCGCTCACCAGGAGCAGCACCGCCAGCGCGACCAGCAGCACCGCGAGCACGCTCCAGGCCACCTTGCCGAGCCCGCCCGCGCCCAGCTCCCAGCCGGTCTCCGGCGGGCGCGCCGAGCGTCGCTTCGGCTTCTCCGATGTCTCCGGCACCGGAGCGGACGTTAGCCGAGGCGCCCCCGGGTGGCGACCCTGGTCGCCAGTTGCCCGCACGCCGCATCGACGTCGGCCCCGCGGGAGCGGCGCACCGACGCCTCCATGCCCGCGTCGGCCAGCGCGCGCAGGAACACCTCGCGCCGGGACTGCGGCGAGGCCTGGTACGGCCCCTCGGTGGCGTTGTACTCGATCACGTTCACGTGGAAGCGCCCGTCGCGCAGCAGCCGGGCGAGACGCTTCGCGTCGGCGACGCCGTCGTTGACGCCGTCGAGCAGGACGTACTCGATGAAGACGCGCCGCCCCGTGGTGTCGCAGTAGCGCCGGCACGCGCCGAGCAGGCTGGCGATGGGGTAGCGGGTGTTGATGGGCATCAGCTCCGAGCGGGTGGCGTCGTCGGCGGCGTGCAGCGAGACGGCCAGGCGCAGGGGCAGCGGGTGCTCGGCCAGCCGGGCGATGCCCGGCACCCAGCCGACGGTGGACACCGCGATGCGGCGGGCCGACATGCCGAGCCCGTCGGGGGCGTTGATGGCGGTGGCCGAGTCGAGGACGGCGTCCAGGTTCTGCATCGGCTCGCCCATGCCCATGTAGACCACGTTCGTGAGCCGAGCCCCCTGGGAGTCGGCCTCGCGCGCCGCCAGGACCGCCTGGTCGAGGATCTCGGCGGGGGTCAGGTCGCGGCCGGCCCCCATCGCCCCGGTGGCGCAGAAGCGGCAGCCCAGCGCACAGCCGGCCTGGCTCGAGACGCAGACGGTGCGGCGCCCCTCGGCGTGCGCGATCAGCACCGCCTCGACGGCGACCCCGTCGGCGGCCCGCAGGCGCCACTTGACCGTGCCGTCGACCGACTCGGCCCGGTGGTCCGGGGCGAGCGCCCAGAACGGGATCGCGTCCTCGAGGCGCGCGCGGAGGGCGGCGGGCAGCGTGCCCACGTCCGCCCAGCCGTCGGCGCCCGCGCGCTGGGCCTGGACGGCCTGGCGGGCGCGGTACGCGGGCTCCCCCCACTCGGAGAGGAGGGCGCTGAGGGCGACGCGGTCCACGCGGCGAGGGTAGCGGCTGGGCGCAGGATGGGGTCTACTTGCGCGTGCAAGCATCTGCTATGGTTGCTCATGCAACGACAAGGCGGCCCCGGCGGGGACGGACACGATGAAGCTCGACGGCATCCACCACATCAGCGCCATGACCGGTGACGCCCGGGGCAACCTGGACTTCTACACGCGGGTCATGGGCCTGCGGCTGGTCGCGAAGACGGTCAACCAGGACGACCCGACCGTCTACCACCTCTTCTACGCCGACGAGCGCGGCACGCCGGGCGCCGAGCTCACGTTCTTCGAGTACCCCGGGCTCCCGCGCGGCCGCGCCGGCGCGGGGATGGTGCACCGCATCGTCTCGGCCGTCGGCTCGGAGGCGGCGCTCGACTTCTGGCAGGCCCGCCTCGGCGACGAGGGCGTGGCCGCCGACCGGGTGAACCCCGAGGCGCTGCGCTTCGCCGACCCCGAGGGCCTCGGCCACGAGCTGGTGGTCGCCGGGCGCGACCGGCCGCTGCGCGCCGAGCATCCGGAGGTGCCGGCCGAGCACGCGCTGTCGGGCTTCGTGGGCGTCCGCGCCTACTCCGGGCGGCCCGAGCGCAGCGGCGAGCTGCTCGAGGCGCTGCTCGGCGCCGAGCGCGCGGGCGACGACGTCTGGGAGCTGCGGGGCGCCACCCGCGGCGCGACGATCGCCTGGGACGCCCCGCCCGAGGAGCGCCGGCTGCAGGGCGCGGGAACGGTCCACCACGTCGCCTGGGGCACCACCCGCGACGAGCACGCCGCCTGGCGCGAGCGCCTCGCGGCGGCCGGCGTGCCGATCACCCCGGTCATCGACCGCTACTACTTCCACTCCGTCTACTTCCGCGAGCCGAGCGGCGTGCTCTACGAGATCGCCGACGACGGGCCCGGCTTCACCCGCGACATGCCGGTGGAGGAGCTCGGGTCGCGCGTGATCCTGCCCGCATGGCTCGAGGAGCAGCGCGCCGAGGTGGAGGCGCGGCTCACGCCGCTGCCCGACCCGCGCGGGACGTGGGTGCGGTCGTGAGCGCGGTCGACGGCTGGACCTACCTGAGCGACCCCGGCCGCGCCGCGGCCGGGCCGGCCCTGCTGATGCTGCACGGCACCGGGGGCACCGAGCACGAGATGCTCGCGTTCGGCCGCTCCCTGCTGCCGGACGCGCCGGTGCTGGCGCCGCGGGGGCGCGTCTCGGAGGGCGGCGCGGCGCGCTTCTTCTCGCGCACCCCGCAGGACCCCTTCCGGTTCCCCGACCTGGCCGAGCGCATCGACGAGCTGGCGTCGTTCGTGCGCGAGGCCTCCGCCGCCCACGGCCTGGACGGCCGCCCGCTGGTGGCGGTGGGCTACTCGAACGGCGCCAACGCGGCGGCCGACCTGATGCTGCGGCACCCTGGTCTGCTGGCCGGCGGGGCGCTGCTGCGGCCGATGCTGCCGGAGCCGGCCCCGGCCGGGCTGGACCTGACCGGCACGCGGGTGCTGCTGCTCGGCGGCCAGGCCGACACGATGATCCCCCCGGACCGTGTCGAGGCGCTGGCCGGGGCGCTGCGGACCGCCGGCGCCGAGGTGCAGGAGCACTGGGCGCCGACGGGGCACGGGCTCACGCAGGGCGACCTGGACGCCACGGCGGCGTTCGTGCGGGCCTTCTAGCGCGGCACGCCGCCGGGCTCACCGGGTGGCCGGGGCGTCCAGGGGCGCGGCGGGCGCGGCGGCGGCGACCGGCTCGCGGGCGCCCAGCCGCGGCATCCGCGAGGCGGCGAGGGCGGCCGCCACCAGGAAGGCCGCCGCCACGAGCAGGGCGGAGCGGAACCCGTCGGCCACCAGCCCTCGCCCGTCGGCGTCGACGCGGCCGAGGGCGTCCTCCAGCGCGCCCGGCAGATTGGCGTGCAGCACCGCGCCGAGCACCGCCGCGCCCAGCGCCCCGCCGATGTAGCGGCTGATGTTGGGCAGCGCGGCCGCGACGCCCAGGCGGGCGGCGGGGACGCCGTCGATCGCCGTCATCGTGATCGAGGAGGTGGACGTGGCCAGCCCGACCCCGAACGCGATGATCCCGGGCAGCAGCACCGCGTAGCTCTCGGCGCCGGCCGCCAGCGCCATCCACACGGCGCCGGCCGCGGCGACCACGAACCCGATCGTCGCGAGGCGCTCGGACCCCACGGGCGCGATGGCCCGGCCCGCCAGCGGGGCGACCACCATGAACGACCCGGCGATGGGCGTGATCCCGATGGCGAGCTGGACGGGCGCGAAGCCCAGCACGGCGGTCAGGTAGAACGGCAGCAGGATGAGCGTGCCGAAGAGCGCGGCCGACGAGGCCATGGCCGCCAGGTTGGCGGTGGCCAGCGCGCGGCGGCGCAGCAGGCGCAGGTCGATCATCGGCGCCGGCGTCCGCAGCTCGTGGCGCACGAACAGCGCCAGGGACGCCGCGCCCAGGACGAACGCGGCGATCGTGGGCGCCGCCGCCCAGCCCCACGCCTCGCCCCGCGAGAGCGCCACGAGCACCGAGAAGAGGCCCACGGCGGCGAGAGCCGCGCCCGGCAGGTCGAACCGCCGGTCGGCGTCCGGCGGCTTCGACTCCACCAGCACCAGGGCGGCACCCGCCAGCACCGCGACGCCCATCACGGGCGTGAACCAGAAGACGCTCCTCCAGCCGAACACGCCGACCAGGACGCCCGCGATGTTGAGCGACAGCACCGGAGCGAGGCCCAGGACGCCGCCCATGACCCCCAGCGCCACGCCGCGCTCGCGCCGCTCGACGAACAGCTCGGCCGCGTACGCGTAGGCGGTGGGGGCCATCGCGCACGCCCCGACGGCCTGGAGGATCCGGAACGCCACCAGCGCCGGCGCGTTGGGGGCAACGGCGCAGAGCACCGACGCGACGCAGAGCACCAGCACCCCCGCCACGAACACCCGGCGGCGGCCGTGGAGGTCGCCGGCGCGGCCGGCCAGGGCCAGCAGCGTCGCCTGGGTCACCAGGAAACCGGTGACCACCCACGAGATCGACGGCACGTCCACGCCCAGGTCGGCGGCCATCGTCGGCAGGGCGATGTTGACGATGCTGACGTTGACGATCGAGAGCATCATCCCGCTCGCCACCACCAGCAGCGCCAGCCAGCGCCAGCGGGGGTGACGGAGCAGACGGGCCCGGACCGCCACGAACCGGGATGCGGCGCGGTCCCTCACCCGCCGATCGTACTCCGCGGGTGGAGTAGCCTGACGGGGTGGCGCAGGGGGGCGAGAAGCTGTGGGGGTACGCCAGTCTGACGCGGCTGTGGTCGTGGACCCTCATCGTGGTCGCGGTCCTGCTGCTGGGGCTGTCGATCGCGATCCAGGCCGCGACGGAGGAGGGCCTCGACAGCGCCTGGTGGGCCGCCGCGCTCGGCATCACCGGCCTGACCGGGGTGATCGCCTACCCCTTCTTCCGCGTCTGGCTCCGCAAGACCGCGCTGCCCTCGGTGCGCCTGCCGCAGGCCGTCCGCGCGTCGGGGCCCCGTCGCCTGGAGGCGACCCCGCGCGACTGGCGGCGCTGGGCGCTCTTCACCGGCGTGGTGGTGCTGGTGGGCGGCGCGGCGATGCTGACGTTCCTGATCGGCGTGCTCGGCCGGGGCGGCACCGCCGAGGGCGTGGTGGTGGGGATGCTCGCCGCCTGGGGCCTGGCGACCCTGGAGGACGCGCGGCGGATCCGGTCGATCGAGGACGCCGAGGGGCGGCGCTACTACGCCGCGTGCCGGCGCCCGACGGGCGTGGGCAACCACCTGGTGTGGCTGCCGCGGCGCCCGGCGGGTGAGGCGGCGGGCTCGCCGGCGGGCTAGC
>JBFWNT010000055.1:0-8865 GCA_050250915.1 Thermoleophilia bacterium | reverse complement strand
TGGTCATCCCGCTCGTGGGGGCGGCCGGCGCCGCCCTGGGCGGTCGCCTCGTGCGGGCCTCACCGCTCGTGCTGGGCGCGCTGCTCGGCGCGGGGGCCGTCGCGCTCGCCCTCGCCGCCATCCTGGCCGGGCCGGCGGGCATCGCCGGCCTCGCCGTGTTCTACGGCGTGGGGCGCGCGATCCAGGTCGTCGCGGACACGCGCCTGCAGGAGCGGATCGCGGGGCCGTCGCGGGCCACGGTCAGCTCGGTGGCAGGGCTGGCATCGGAGATGGCCGTCATCGTGCTCCTCGGGGTCTGGGCGGCGGGGGGACTGCCCGTCGCGACCGTCCTCGCGCTGGCCGCGGCGGTCGTCGTGCCGCTGCTGCTGGGCCCGGCGCACAGACGGGAAAGCGTAAGTCTCGGCCGACGGGCCGAAGGATCGCGTCCTCGTCCTTCGCAAGCATCGGATCACCCCCCGCGAACCCCCTGACCGGGAGCAGGAAACCGCGGTGCGGAGCCGGTGCGCGACCCGCCCGGCCGCCCCCCACGACGGCCCGCCGCCCTGTGCGCGCGACGCCTCCGCGATCCCGTGAACGCGATGACACCCCATGTAAGAGAGACGAAAAGATCGGGATGAGCATGTCCCGGGATGCATCAGTGTCCCCGACTCCGCGCAGGGGCCCCCTGCGCCCGGAAGGTCCCGTCCACGTCCCGCCAAGGTGACGCCTATGCATCGACGCGACGAGCCCGGAACCCGACAGACGCACGCGCTCGTCCCCGCGGGGACGGCGGTGGCGAGGCGACCCCGTCAGGAGGTGTCGCTCTCCGTCGTCATGCCCTGCTTCAACGAGGCCGGCACCGTGCTGGAGGCCGTCCACCAGGTGCTGGCCGTGGACTTCCCGGCCCCCGTCGAGCTCATCGTCGTGGACGACGGGAGCACCGACGGCACCGACCTCGAGCTGGCGCTCGTCGCCGACCACCCGCGGGTGACCATCCACCGCCACCCCTCCAACCTCGGCAAGGGCGCCGCGGTGCGGGCGGGCGTCGCGCTCGCGACCGGCACGCACGTCATGCCCTTCGACGCGGACCTCGAGTACTCGCCGGAGGACGTGCCGCGGCTGCTGGAGCCGATCATCGCCGGACGCTGCGACGTGGTGTACGGCACGCGCCTGTTCGGCGCCAACACGGTCTACCAGTCGTACCGCTACGCGATGGGCAACCGCATCACGACGCTCGCCGCGAACGTCCTGTTCGACTCGTACATCCGCGATCTGCACACCTGCCTCAAGATGCTGCCGCGGGAGACGTTCCAGCGGCTGCCGCTGCGCGAGACGGGCTTCGGGCTGGACACGGAGATCACCGCGTCCCTGCTGCGGATGGGCGTCCGGCCGTTCGAGGTCCCGGTCAGCTACCACAGCCGCACCCACGCCCAGGGGAAGAAGATCTCCTGGCGCGACGGAATCGCCTGCCTGACGATCCTCGGCCGCGTGCGCCTCCGGCGCGCCGCCGACCAGCCGACCCTCCGGCTCCGCTGACCCGGCGCGTCCCCATCGGGCCGGCGCTCGCTCTGGGCGCCGCCCTCGTCCTGCTGCTGCTCGGCCTCGCCGCCGCGCAGACCGGCTCCGTGCGCGACCTGCTCGGCGACGCGGGCCTCGGCCCTCCCGCCGAGCCCTACTCGGCGCTCGCGTTCGCCCGGCCGGCCGCCCTGCCCGACGAGGCCCCCGCCGCGGGCGAGCCGCTGCCGGTCGCCTTCGCGATCGCCAACGCGGAGGGGACCGACCGCCTCTACGCGTGGCGCATCACGGTCGACGCCGGCGACGGCCCCGAGGTGGTCGCCCGCGGGCGCGCCTCCGTCGGCGACGGCGCCACCGAGATGATCAGCACGCGGGTCCCGGTCGCCTGCGCCGGCGAGCGCGTGCGGCTGGGCGTGGTGCTCGACGCGCCGACCCGGCGCATCGGCACCTGGCTCGCCTGCCCGGGGGTGACCCCGTGACCGGGCGTCCCGTCATCGCCCTGGTGAGCGACTCCGTCTGGCCGTACCACCGCGGCGGCAAGGAGGCGCGGTACCACGCGCTGGTGCCGCGCTTGGCGCGGGCCGCCGACGTGGACGTCTACACGATGGCCTGGTGGGGGCCCGGCGAGCGGACGGCGGGTGGCGCGACCTACCGCGCCGTCTGCCGCCGCCACGACCTCTACGACGGGGAGCGCCGCTCGGTGCGCCAGGCGCTCGCGTTCGCCGCGGGCTGCCTGCGCCTCGCCACCCGGCGGTTCGACGTGATCGAGGCGGACCACATGCCCTACCTGCAGCTCTTCCCGCTGCGGGCCGTCGCCACGGTCCGGCGCCGCCGGCTGGTCGTGACCTGGCACGAGGTCTGGGGCCCGGCGTACTGGCGCCGCTACCTGGGCCGCCGCGGCCGCATCGCCTGGTGGATCGAGCGCGCGGCGATGCGCCTGCCGGACGAGGTCCTGGCCGCCTCCGACGAGACGGCGCGCCGCCTGCGCGCCCATCTCGGTGCGGGCGCCCGCGTCACGGTCGCCCCCAACGGGGTCGACCTGGACGCCGTGCGCCGCGTCGCCGCCGCTCCCGGGGCCGTGGACGTCGTCGTCGTGGGGCGCCTGCTGGCCCACAAGCGCGTCGACATGCTCATCGACGCACTCGCCCTGCTTCGCGCCCGCGGGCGGCCCGTGACGGCCCGGGTGGTGGGCTCGGGCCCGGAGCTCGCGCGGCTGCGGGCGCGGGCGGTGGCCCGCGGGGTCGCCGGCCAGGTGGAGTTCCTCACCGGCGTGCAGGGGCAGGAGGCCGTGTACGCGCTCATGAAGGCCGCGCGGGTGTTCGCGTTCCCCTCCGAGCGCGAGGGCTTCGGCATCGCCGCGCTGGAGGCGCTGGCTTGCGGCCTGCCGGTCGTGACCACGTCCGCGCCGGACAACCAGGCCGCGCCGATGGTGGCCTCGTCGGGGCGGGGCGCCGTCTGCGCGCCCGCCGCGGCGCCGTTCGCCGACGCCCTCGAGGCCGCCCTCGACGCTCCCGCCCCGCAGGCCGTCGACCCGGCCCACGACGCGTGGCTGGCCGCCTACGACTGGGACGCCGTCAGCGGCTGCGTCATCGAGGCGGTGCTCCGGTGAGGGTCCTGCTCCTCAGCCCCTACCCGCCGCAGCGCGACGGCATCGGCGACCACGCGGCGTCCCTGGCGGCCGCCCTGCGCGCCGCGGGCCACGAGGTCGGCGTCGTCACGCCGGCCCCCGCCGCCGGCGCGCCGCCCGAGGTGATCGCCTCCCTCGGCGGGCGCGACCTCGCGGCGCGGGTCCGGGCGTTCGCCCCCGACGTCGTCCACGCCCAGTTCGCGGTCGCCGCGTTCGGCCCGCGGGCCCTCGGCATGCCGCGCGCCCTCGCCCGGATGCGGGCGGCCACGGGGGCGCGGGTCGTGGTGACGGTCCACGAGGCCACCCGCGACACGGCCCTGCTCCGCGCGCCCGGCCGGGCGCTCTACCGGCGCCTCGGGGAGGTGGCCGATGTCGTGCTCGCGCACACGCCCGCCGCCGCGGATGCGCTCACCGGCCCGATCGGCGTCCCGGCCGCGCGGGTGCGGCGCGTGGCCCTGGAGCCGCGCCCGCTCCCGCCGCCGGCGACGGACGCCGCCGGGCTGCGCGCCACCTTCGGGCTCGGGGACGACCGCCTGCTGCTGGCCTTCGGCTTCATCCACGTGGACAAGGGCCTCGACGACCTGGTGTCGGCGTTCTCCCTGGCGTCGCGCCGCGACCCGGACGCCACCGAGGGCGTGCGGATCGTGGTCGCCGGCGAGGTGCGCCGCCGCCGCGGGCCGCTGCGCGCGATGGAGGCGCGCGACCGCGCGCACCTGGCGTCGGTCCGCCGCATGGTGCGCGCGACGGGCCTGTCCGGGCGCGTGACCTTCACCGGTTTCGTCCCCAAGGGCCACATGGCGCCGTGGTTCGCGGCGGCGGCGGCCGTCGTGCTGCCCTACCGGCGCATCGAGCAGAGCAGCGTCGGCGGCCAGGCGGTCGCCGCCGGCGCGCCGGTCGTGGCGAGCACGGCCGGGTCGCTGGCCGACGACTTCGGCGACCCGCGCTGGAGCTTCGCCCCCGGCGACCGGGAGGGGCTCGCGGGCGCGCTGCTGCGGCTGCTCGCGGCCGATCCCGCGGACACCGCCCGCCCCGCGGCGCCGGCCGCCGGCGACGCCTTCGCCGCGACCCTCGCCGCCTACGGCGGCTCCCCGGCGCGGGAGGCCGTCCGTGCCTGAGCTGTCGGTCGTGATCTGCTCGCTGAACGGGGCGCCCGGCGTGGCCCGGGCCCTGCGCTCGCTGCACGGGCAGCTCCCCCCGGGCGCGCTGGAGGCGGTCGTGGTGGACGACGGCTCCACCGACGACACCGCCGCCGTGGCCGCGGAGGGCGGGGCCGTCGTCGTGCGCCACCCCGTCAACCGCGGCCTGGCCGCCGCGCGCAACTCGGGCGTGGCCGCCGCGACCGCGCCGGTGGTGGCGTTCATCGACGACGACTGCGAGGCCCGCCCCGGCTGGGCGCGCGGGATCCTCGCCGGCTACGACGCCCCGGACGTCGCGGGGGTCGGAGGGCCGGTCCACGTGGGCGGGGGCGACGGGTTCGTCCTCGGGTACCTGCGCCGCCACAACCCGCTCCAGCAGCTCGAGATGGAGCTCGCCCGCGGCGACGCCCCGGCGCTGCGCCTGTGGCTCTACCTGCGCCGCCAGTGGACGGAGCCCGTCCGCCCCGACCGCCGCGAGGTGTTCGCCCTGGTGGGCGCGAGCATGTCCTTCCGGCGCGAGGTGCTGGAGGAGACGGGCGGCTTCGACGAGCGCTTCCGCTTCGGGGCGGAGGAGCTGGAGCTGTGCCACCGCGTGCGCCGCCTGCCGGGGGCCCGTCGCCTGGTCGTCGACGGCGGGGCGGCGGTGACCCACCACTTCGCGCCCTCGCTCGGGGACACGCTGCGGCGCAGCCGCTCCTACGGCCGGGGCGCCGCCCGCTTCCGCGCGGCGTGGCCCTCGGTGAGCCCGACCGTGTTCCCGGCCCCGCTCGTGGCCGCCGGCCTCGCCCTGCTGGCGGTCCGCCGGCCGTGGGCCCGCGTCGCCGCGGTGATCGCGCCCCAGCTCATGCTGCCGTCCGGCCTGCGGGCGGCGGTGCGCGAGCGCAATCCCGCCGCGCTCCTCGACGCCTACGTCGAGCTGATGCAGGAGGCCGCCAGCGACTGGGGCTTCGCCCGCGGGTGGTGGGAGTTCCGCGACCTGGAGCCCGCGGTGGACGCCGCGCCGGCCGCCCCCGTGGCGGAGGCCGTGCGATGAGGCCCGGACCCGAGGGGGCCCGGCCCGTTCCCGTCCTGGCCGCGGTCGTCCCGCCGCAGGCGCCGTCCGCGCCGCCCGTCCCGATCCCCTGGCCGCCCGCCGTCGCGCGCCGCCGCAGGCCGCCGCTCGGGCGGTTCGCGCCCTCCCTGTGGGGCCTCGCCGGCCTGGCGGCGGTCGCCGCCCTCGTGCCCCTCCGCGACGCGTGGCCGGCCCGGGCCCTGCTGCTCGCCCTGCTCCTCACGGTTCCGGGCGCCCTGCTGCTGCGCGCGCTGGGGACGCCGCTCGCCGCCGTCGCGCGCACGCCGGTCTACGTGCCGGTCGCCTCCCTCGTGGTGCTCCTGGCGACGAGCCTCGGGGTCAACCTGCTCGGCCCGCCGCTCGGGGTGGAGCAGCCGCTGCGCGTGGTGCCCCTGCTGGCCGGGCTCGGCGCGGCCGGCGCGCTGCTGGCCGCCGCCGGGGCGCTCTGGCACGCGCGGCGGGGCCCGGCCGTCCCCTGGCGCCTGCCGCGCGTGCGCGACGGGTGGCCGCTGCTGCTGCCGCTCGGCGCGGCGGCCGGCGCGGCGCGCCTCAACACCGGCCACGGCGCGGTCGTGGCCGCGATCGCCCTGGCGGCCGCGGTGGCCGCCGTCCTCCTGGCGTTCGCCCTGGCGCCCCGCCTCGGGAGGGGCCGCACGGCGTTCGTGCTCTGGTGCGCCGGCCTCGCGATGGCGCTGTCGTTCTCCCTGCGCTCCGGCTTCGTCTACGGCTTCGACATCTCGGGCGAGCACCCGATCGTCGCGGGCACGCGGGCGGCCGGGGTGTGGGAGACGCTGCACTCCGGCGACGCCTACGGCGCAATGCTGAGCCTGACGACGCTGCCCGCGATGCTCGGTGAGCTGACCGGCCTCTCCACCCTGGCGCTCCTCAAGGTCGTCTACCCGGCGCTACTGGCCCTGGTGCCGGTGACCGTGTTCCTCCTGGCCCGGCGCCACCTGGCGCCGCGCTACGCCGTCGTGGCCGCGGCGCTGCTGATGATGCAGGGAAACTTCTCCCAGCAGCTCCCGGCCGTCGCCCGCCAGGAGATCGGGCTGCTGCTGTTCGCGGTCCTGCTCTGCGTCGCCCTCGACCGGCGGATGCCGCGAACGGCGCGCTTCGGCATGGCCGCGCTGACGGCGCTCGCGCTGGTCGTGAGCCACTACTCGACGACCTACCTCGCGATCGTCCTCCTCGCGATCGCCGTGCTCGTGCAGCCCCTGCTGTCCCTCGTGCGCCCCGTGCCGCGCGTGACCGGCGCCCTGCTGGTCGCGCTCGTCGCCCTCGGCGGCGGGGCGGCGCTCTGGTACGGCCCGGTCACAGAGTCGGCCCAGAACGTGACCCGCTTCGCGGACGACCTGCGCGCCGACGGCCTGCGCCTGCTGCCGAACCGCGAGGCGGGGCAGGGCCTGCTGCAGGGCTACCTGACGGGCAACACCGTCTCGCCCATCGACGCCGAGGGGTACGAGCGGGCCGTCGTGGAGGAATACGCGCGCGACCGCCCGTTCGTGCGCCCGCTGCCCGAGGCCTCGGAGCCCGGGTACGCGCTGCGCGACGCCGCCGTGCCGGCGCCGGAGGTGCGCTCGGAGGCGGCCCGCGACGGCGTCGACCGCGCCCGGCTCGTGGTGCTGCAGGCGGTCAACGCGCTCGCGGTGCTCGCGGCCTTCTGGCTGCTGCTGGCGCGGCGGACGCGGCCCGGGCTGCGGCTGGTGGCGCTCATCGGCCTCGGCGCGCTCGCGGCCCTGGGCGCGATCCGCCTGTCCGGGACCGTCGCCACCGCCTACAACCAGGACCGCGCGCTGCTGCAGGCGCTCGTCCCGCTCGCGGTCTGCGTCGCATGGGCCGCGCAGGCCGCCGCCCGCCGCGCGCGCCGGGCCGCCCCGGTCGTGAACGGCGCCGTCGCCGTCGCGATGACGCTCACCCTGGTGACCGGCACGGGCCTCGCCGCCACGGCGCTCGGAAGCCCCTCGACCAACCTCGCCGACTCCGGGGAGGACGTCGAGCGCTTCTACGTCACCGAGCCCGAGCTCGCCGCGGCGGCCTGGGCCGGCCGGGCGAAGCCCGAGCGTGAGCTGCTCTACGCCGACCGCTACGGCCAGCTCCGGGTGATCGCCGAGCTCGGCCAGGTGCCGCGCCTGATGCTGGAGCCGACCCCCCGGACCCTGGACCGGGACGCGTGGGTCTACACGACCCACGCGAACGCCGTCCTGGGGCGCGGCCGCGGCGTCACCGGCGGCCGCTCGGCCGTCTACGCGTTCCCGTCGGGGTTCCTCGCGGACCACTGGGACCGCGTCTACGACAACGGCACCTCGGAGGTCTTCACCCGGTGATCTCCGTCGTCGTCATCTCCCGCGACGAGCCCGCCCTCGACGCGACCCTCACGCTCCTCGAGCGGGAGGTCGCCGCGCTGGCCGAGCCCGGCGAGGTGCTGGTCGTCGACTCGTCCGCCGGGCGGCTCGACGGCATCCGCCGCGCCCACCCGGACGTGCGCTGGATCGACCACCCCGCGCCGCCCGGGGTCGTGACGATCCCGCACCAGCGCAACGCCGGCGTGCGGGCCGCGGCGGGTGACGTGATCGCCTTCACCGACTGCGGCTGCCACCCCGAGCCGGGCTGGCTGGGGCGACTGACCGCGCCGGTCCGCGCCGGGGAGGCGGCCGTCGCGGCGGGGCTCACCCGCACGCGCGGCGGGCCCGGCATCTACGACCGGCGCGCCGCCCTCGCCTCCGAGGCGGAGCACCTGGACGAGTGCCCGACGATCAACATGGCCTTCGCCCGATCCGCCTTCGACGAGGCCGGGGGCTTCGACGAGGGCTTCGCCTACGGATCGGACATCGACTTCAGCTGGCGCCTGGTGGACGCCGGCCACCGCATCCGCTCCGTGCCGGACGCCGTCGTGGAGGCGGACTGGGGCGACGGCCGGCGCCAGTTGCGCCGCGGCTACCGCTACGGACGCGCCCGCGCCCGGCTCTACCGCCGCCACCCGCGGCGCCTGCGCAGCGCGCTGCGCCGCGACCCGATGGTCTTCGTGTACCCCGCCTTCATCCTCGGGCTGCCCCTGGCCCTGCGCGTGCGGGCCTACCCGCTGCTGCTGCTGGTGCCGATGTGGCGCAACCGGGCCGACGGGCCGGTTCGGGTCGTCGCCGACCACCTCGCCTACGGCCTCGGCGTCCTGCGGGAGATGGCGCGCCGGTGAGGATCCTGGCCCTCCCGCGCGATCCGAACCCGTACCAGGAGTCCCTGTACCGGGCGATGCGCCGGCGCGGCGCGCGGGTGCGCTACGCCGGGCGGCTGACGCCGTCGCGCAGCCTCAACATCCTGCTGCTGCCCCTGGAGACGGCGGCGTTCCGCCTGTCCGGCGGGCGGGTGGTGCACCTCCACTGGGTCTACGGCTTCCGGCCCGGGGGCGCCGGCCGGTGGCCCCTGCTCGCGCGCGCCGGCCGCGCCTGGTTCGGGCTGTGGCTCGCGCTGTGCCGGCTCCTGGGCGTGCGCCTGGTATGGACGGCCCACAACGCCCTGCCGCACGCGCCGGTGTTCCCCGACGACGCCGAGGCCCGTCGCGC
>JBFWNT010000054.1:0-9212 GCA_050250915.1 Thermoleophilia bacterium | reverse complement strand
CCGTCCCCGGGGGGCCGCCGGTCGACAGCGCGGGGGCGGGCGACGCCTTCGCCGCCGCCTGGATCGCGGCGCGCAGGGCCGGGGCGCCGCCCCGGGAGGCCCTCCGGCGGGCCTGCGCGCTGGCGGCGGAGGCTCTGACGCGGCCGGGCGCCCGCCCCTGACCGCTCGGCTCCGCGGGAGCAGGACACTGGCACTAGGATCGCTGCGATGAGCGGCGGACGCAGGCGCATCGAGACCGTCGGCCGGTCGCACCGACGGCAGCCGCTGATCTCGCTCCCGCACCACCGCGGCCCAGGAGGGGAGCTGCTGGCCGGCCTCGCGCTGGGGCTCGCCGCGGCCGGGGCGGTCACCCTGCTGGTGGGCGCCGTGCGCTTCGGCGAGGACCTCGCGCCCTCCGGACGCGGCCGTGGGCCGGTGGCGGCGCTCGCCGTCGTCGTGGCGCTGGGCGTCGTCGCGGTGCTCCTGCTGCGGCTGGCGCGCTCGGGGCTCGCCTGGGTGCCCGCCCTGCTGGCGACGGCCGCCGCGGGCGGGTCGATGGCGTGGGGCCTCGCCGCCTTCCGGCACCAGTCCGACCTGGGCTTCCCCGGCCAGACCACCCTGCTGCCGGTCGCCGGCGGGGCCGCGGTCGTCCTGGGGCTGGCGGCCTCGCTGCTGCTGCGGCCGATGCAGGGGGCCCTGCGGCGGCCGGCCGCGCTGTCGGTGTGCACCCTGCTGCTGGGCGCCGCCGCCGTGCCCGCGGCGGCGCTGGGCACGGCGGAGCTGGCCGCGGCCCGGGCCGAGAGCACGGCCACCGTCGCGGCACCGGACGAGGTGGCGGACGTTCCGGCGGCCGTGGGGCGGGCGGGCTGGAGGCGCGACCTGGGCGCCGAGGTGCTGGGGGTGACGGCGGCGGGGCCGGGCGCGGTGGCCCAGCTGCGGGGCGCCCGCCTCGTGGCGCTCGACGGCGGAACCGGCGCCGTGCGCTGGCGCTACTCCCGCCCCGGCGCGGTGATCTCGTCGGTCGACGCCACCCCCGACGGCGACACGGTCATCGCGCGCATCCACCCCGGGCCGTCCGGCCGCACGGCGCTGCTCGGCCTGGACGCGACCACGGGCGAGAGGCTCTTCCTGCGCGAGGTCGGCTCGGACGTGAGCCTGCGGGTGGCGGGCACGGGGGACCTGCTGATCACCGACCGGGCGGTGGTCGCCGCCCTCCCCGGCGGCGACGGCCCCATCGCCGGCCTGGCCGGCTACTCGACCGAGGACGGCCGCCGCATCTGGACCTGGCGCCCGCCGGACGGCTGCCGGGTCGTGTCGGGCATCTGGGCCGTCGCCACCTCGGGGTCGGCGATCGTCCCGGCCACCTGCCCGGGCGGGCGCGCCCGCACGGACGGCGTCGCCGTGGTGGCCGTGCGCGGCCGCGACGGGGAGGACGTCTGGATCCGCGACCTTCCGCTGCGGCGGCCGCTCGAGGTGGCGGACGTCGCCGCCTCGCTCGTCATGAGGGCCGACCGCGACGGCGCCCGGCTGCGCGTGACGGTGGGCGACGGCCGCGCCCTCGACGCGACGATCTCGACCACGACCGGCCGGCGGGCCGCGCGGGAGGCCCCGGCGCCGACGGCCGGCTGCCCGGCCGGGCCGGCGACCGTCGTGCTGGCCGAGGGCGCGGTGTGCGCCGCCATCGGGGCCGCCGGCCGGATCGTCGTGCGGGCCGGCCCCCTGCCCGACGGCCCGCTCGACCGCATCCCCCTGGGCGGCGCGCCCTCCACCGAGCCGCGGGCGGACGTCTCCCTCACGCCGGCGCGCGGCGCGGTGGTGCTCAACGCCGGCGAGGGCGCGCCGGGGATCCTCGTGGGCCTCGTCGACGACGAGGGCTGAGGCTCTTAGAGCGCGTAACAGGATGACGCGACCACGCGCCTCATCCTGTTACGCGCTCTTACCCGTCGGCTCCGAGGATGGCGTAGCCGGGCTTGATGACTCGGTTGATGAGCTGCAGGCGGTCGTCGAAGGGCAGGAAGGCGCTCTTCATCGCGTTGATCGTCGCCCACCGCATGTCGCCGAGATCCCATCCGAAGGCGTCCCGGAGGTGGCCGAACTCGTCGCTGAGCCGGGTGGCGCTCATCAGCCGGTTGTCGGTGTTCACCGTCACGCGGAAGCGGAGCTTCGCCAGCAGGCCGATGGGGTGCTCGGCGATGGACGCCACGGCGCCGACGTGCACGTTTGACGAGGGGCACAGCTCCAGGGGCACCCGGCGGTCGCGGACGAAGGCGGCCAGGCGGCCGAGGAGGTGGCCGCCCTCGCCGTCCTCCCGGATGTCGTCGATGATCCGGACCCCGTGGCCGAGGCGCTCGGCGCCGCACACGTGCAGGGCCTCGGCGATCGAGGGCAGCCCGAAGGCCTCGCCGGCGTGGATCGTGATGTGGAAGTTGTCGCGCATCACGCGCGAGAAGGCGTCGAGGTGGCGCGCCGGGGGGTATCCGGCCTCGGGGCCGGCGATGTCGAAGCCGCAGACGCCCTGGTCGCGGTGGCGCAGCGCCAGCTCGGCGATCTCGACGCTGCTGGCGCGCTGGCGCATGGCCGAGCACAGCACCCGCACCGTGAGCCCGCGGCCCGAGCTGCCGCGCTCGAAGCCGGCGAGCACCGCCTCGACGATCTCGTCCAGGCCCAGCCCGCGCTCGATGTGCAGCTCGGGGGCGAAGCGGATCTCGGCGTAGACCACCCCGTCGTCGGCGAGGTCCTCCGCGCACTCGGCGGCCACCCGCTCCAGCGCCTCGCGGGTCTGCATCACCGCGACGGTGTGGGCGAACGACTCCAGGTACAGCACGAGGTCGTTGCGGTTGGCGCCGCGCGAGATGACCTCGGCCAGCTCGCCGGGCTCGCCGGTCGGCAGCCCGTCGTAGCCCGTCTCGGCCGCCAGCTCGGCGATCGTGGCGGGGCGCAGGCCGCCGTCCAGGTGGTCGTGCAGCAGCACCTTCGGTGCCCTGAGGATCGTCTCCGCGTCGATGGCGTCACACTAGAGGACGGCCACGGCCCGGTCACGGAGCGCGGGACTACACTTGCGAGCCCATGGCGATCAGGCTCATCGGCGTCGACGCGGACGACACCCTCTGGCACAGCGAGGGCCACTTCGACGTGACCCAGCGCGAGTACGAGCAGTTGCTCGCCCCCTGGGTCGACGCCGAGACCGTCGCGGCCGCGCTGCTCGAGACCGAGCGGCGCAACCTGGCCGTGTTCGGCTACGGGGTGAAGGGCTTCACCCTCTCGATGGTCGAGACGGCCGTGACGCTCACCGGGGGCCGGATCGACGGCGACCACGTGGAGCGCATCCTCGATCTGGGCAAGCGCCTGCTCACCCACCCCGTGGAGCTGCTCGACGGGGTCGCCGACGCCCTGGCCGAGCTGGGCCGCGACCACCGCCTGGTGCTGATCAGCAAGGGGGATCTCTTCCACCAGGAGTCGAAGGTGGCGGCGTCCGGGGTGGCCGAGCTGTTCGAGAGCATCGAGATCGTGGCGGAGAAGGACCCCGCCACCTACGCGCGCGTCCTGGGCCGTCTCGGGGCGGCCCCGGCCGAGTTCTGCATGATCGGCAACTCGGTGCGGTCGGACATCGTGCCGGTGCTGGACATCGGGGGCTCCGGGGTGCACGTGCCGTACCACGTCACCTGGGCCCTGGAGCACGCCGAGGTGGAGGAGTCGCACCCGCGATTGGCGCGCGTCGCCGGCATCGGCGAGGCGCCGGCAGCGGTCGCCGGGCTGTCGCGCAGGACGGCGGCGTGAGCGTCGACTGGCCCCGGCTGCGCGCCGAGGCGGCGGCGATGACCGCGCGCGCCTACGCCCCCCATTCCCGCGTGCTGGTGGGCGCCGCCGGCCTCACGGACGACGGCCGGGTGGTGCGCGGCTGCAACGTCGAGAACGCCAGCTACGGCCTGACCCTCTGCGCCGAGTGCGGGCTGGTGTCGGACCTCGCCGCCACGGGCGGCGGGCGCCTGGTGGCGGTGGCGGTGGCGGCGGGCGACGGCCGCCCCCTCGCGCCGTGCGGCCGCTGCCGCCAGCTGCTGTACGAGCACGGCGGGGCGGACCTCCTGCTCGACGCGCCGGACGGCCCGGTGACGCTGGGGGCGCTGCTGCCCTGGGCCTTCGGACCGGACGACCTGGACGCCCGGTCCGGGCGATGAGCATCTCCGCGGTCGACGTCATCCGGGCCAAGCGCGACGGCCGCGAGCTGAGCGACGACCAGATCCGCTGGTTCCTGGCCGCGTACACGGCGGGCGAGGTGGCCGACGAGCAGGCGTCGGCGCTCCTGATGGCCATCGTGTTCCGCGGCCTCGGGGCGCGCGAGCTCGCCACCTGGACCGACGCGATGATCCGCTCCGGGGAGCGGCTGAACCTCTCGGCCGTGCCCTTCCCCACGGTCGACAAGCACTCGACCGGCGGGGTGGGGGACAAGATCTCGCTGCCGCTGTGCCCCCTGGTGGCGGCGTGCGGCGCGGCGGTGCCGCAGCTCTCCGGCCGCGGCCTGGGCCATACCGGCGGCACCCTCGACAAGCTCGAGGCGATCGCCGGCTTCCGCTCCGACCTGTCGCCGGAGCGCTTCGTGAGCCAGCTGGCCGAGCTCGGCGCGGTGATCTGTGCCGCCGGCCCCGAGCTGGCGCCCGCCGACCGCCGCCTCTACGCCCTGCGCGACGTGACCGGCACCGTCGAGTCGATCCCCCTGATCGCCAGCTCGATCATGTCCAAGAAGATCGCCGAGGGCACCGACGGGCTGGTGCTCGACGTGAAGGTGGGCCGCGGCGCCTTCATGACGCGGATCGACGAGGCCCGCGAGCTGGCGCGCACGATGGTGGGCCTCGGCGCGGCCCACGGGGTGCGCTCGGTCGCCCTCCTCACCGACATGGACGCCCCGCTGGGGCGGGCCGCGGGCAACGGCCTGGAGGTGGCCGAGTCGGTGGAGGTGCTGGCCGGCGGCGGCCCGCCGGACGTGGTGGAGGTGACCCTGGCGCTGGCGGCCGAGATGCTGGAGGTGGCCGGCATCGACGCCGACCCGGCCGCGGCGCTGCGCGACGGGCGGGCGATGGACCGCTGGCGCGCCATGGTGCGGGCGCAGGGGGGAGACCCCGACGCCCCGCTGCCCCGGGCGCCGCTCGTCGAGGACGTGGTCGCCGACCGCGACGGCGCCGTCGCCGACATCGACGCCATGGGCGTCGGGCTGGCCGCCTGGCGGCTCGGCGCCGGCCGCGCCCGCAAGGAGGATCCGGTGAGCCCCGGCGCCGGCGTGACGCTGCACGTCGCCCGCGGCGACCGGGTGACCCGCGGCGCCCTGCTCGCCCGGCTCCACGCCGATGATCAGGAGCATCTCGACGCGGGCCGCGCGGCCATCGCCGGGGCGATCGCGGTGGCCGATTCCGCCGCCCCGCCCGGTCCGCGCGTGCTGGAGCGCATCGCCGCCTCCTGAGCACCGGCCCCAGGGCCCATGAGACCCCCGATAACCCCGGGGTTTCGGCCCGTATCGCCGTCCGACCGGGCGATGTATAAAAGCGCGCTAACGGTACGACGGGCCGGTGCCCCGCCCGCATCATCTTTGGAGAGCAAGGAGTCACGATGAGAGCTCGACGATGGAGGGTCGTAGCCGGTGCGGTCGCCGCGCTGGCCGCCCTGAGTCTGGTGGTCGCCGCCTGCGGCGACGACGATGACGACTCGGGCGCGAGCAGCACGCCCACGAGCACCTCGGCTCCGGCCTCGGATCTGAAGGTGGGCCTGGTCAGCGACGTGGCAAGTTCAACGACCGCTCGTTCAACCAGTCCGCGCTCGAGGGTCTGCAGAAGGCCGAGACCGACCTCGGCGTCGAGGGCCGGCCGATCGAGTCGCGCGCCCCCGGCGACTACATCGCCAACCTCACCACCCTGGCGCGCGGCGACTACGACGTGACGATCGGCGTGGGCTTCCTGATGGCCGACGCCATCGACGCCGTCGCCCAGCGCTTCCCGGACAGCAACTTCGCGATCATCGACTACCCGTACGAGGCGCTGAAGAACAAGCCCGCCAACGTGCGCGGCCTGACCTTCGCGACCAACGAGAACAGCTACCTGGTCGGCTACCTCGCCGCCAAGATGGCCGAGGCCGACGGCGGCGACACGATCAGCGCCGTGGGCGGACTGAAGATCCCGACGGTGGACATCTTCATCGCCGGCTACGAGGCCGGGGCGAAGGCCGCCGTGCCGGGCATCAAGGTGCTGGTCGACTACTCGCAGGACTTCGTCGCGCAGGCGAAGTGCAAGGAGAAGGCCCTCGACCAGATCGCCAAGGGCTCGAAGGTCGTCTTCCAGGTGGCCGGCGGCTGCGGCCTCGGGGCCCTGTCCGCCGCCCAGGACGAGGGCGTCTGGGGCGTCGGCGTCGACCGCGACCAGTCCGACCTCGGCTCCCACATCCTGACCAGCGCCGTGAAGCGCGTCGACACCTCGGTGTTCGACACGATCACCGCCGTCCAGGACGGGACCTTCAAGGGCGGCGAGGACGCCACCTTCGACCTCGCCAACGACGGCGTCGCCCTCGGCAAGATCAGCTCTGAGGTGCCGCAGGACCTGCTGGACGAGCTCGACGGCATCAAGCAGCAGATCATCGACGGCGAGATCACGGTTCCGACCGAGATCGCGCAGTAGGGACGGAGGCGGCTCCCGCACGGCGATGAGCGGCCGGCCAGAGCCCGCGCATCCCGCTCCTCCGGCGCCCCAGGCGCCGGAGGAGCTGGTGCTCGAGCTGAGCCACATCACCAAGCGGTACCCCGGCGTGGTGGCCTCGGACGACGTCTCGTTCGAGCTGCGCAGGGGCGAGGTGCACGCCCTGCTCGGCGAGAACGGGGCCGGCAAGTCCACCCTCATGAACATCCTCTACGGCCTCACCACGCCGGACGAGGGCGAGATCAGGGTGCGGGGCAGGCGCGTCCACATCGGCTCCCCGAACGACGCGATCGCGCTGGGGATCGGGATGGTGCACCAGCACTTCATGCTCGTCCCCGTCATGACCGTCGCCGAGAACATCGTGCTGACGGTCGAGCCCACCCACGCCGGAATCCTGATCGACCGCGCCGCCGCGTCCGCGCGGGTGCGCGAGATCTCCGACCGCTTCGGCCTGGCGGTCGACCCGGACGCCCGCGTCGAGGACGTCACGGTGGGCATGCAGCAGCGGGTGGAGATCCTGAAGGCGCTCTACCGCGGCGCCGACATACTGATCCTCGACGAGCCGACGGCGGTGCTGACGCCGCAGGAGGCCCTCGAGCTGGCGGAGATCATCCGCAGCCTCACCGCCCAGGGCACCTCGGTCATCTTCATCACCCACAAGCTCAACGAGGTGCTGGACGTCGCCGACCGGGTCACGGTGCTGCGGCGCGGCAAGTACATCGCCACCCAGACCACCGAGGGCGCCACCGAGCAGAGCCTCGCGAGCTTCATGGTGGGCCGGGACGTGGTGCTGACGGTCGAGAAGACGCCGGCGAAGCCGAGCGGGCCGATGCTGGTGATCGAGGACCTGGTGGTGCACGACGACCGCGGCATCGAGGCCGTGCGCGGGCTCTCGATGGAGGTCAGGGCGGGGGAGATCGTGGGCCTCGCCGGCGTCGACGGCAACGGCCAGGCGGAGCTGATCGACGCGATCACCGGGCTGCGCAGGCCGAGCGGCGGCACGATCACCGTGAACGGCCGCGACATCACCCACGCCAACCCGCACGAGGCCCTGGAGGCGGGGGTGGGGCACATCCCCACCGACCGCCAGCGGCGCGGCCTGCTGCTCGACTTCTCCCTGGCCGAGAACATCGCCCTCCACGACTTCGACAAGCCGCCGAACGCGCGCCTCGGCTGGATGTCCCCCCGCGCGATCCGCGACGGCGCCCGGCCGCTGCTCGGCGAGTTCGACGTGCGCGGCGGGGGCGTGCGCACCGCCGCCGGCTCGCTCTCCGGAGGAAACCAGCAGAAGGTGATCATCGCCCGCGAGGTCTCCCGCGACCCGGCCCTGCTCGTCGCCTCCCAGCCGACCCGCGGCCTCGACGTGGGCGCCATCGAGTACGTCCACAAGCGCCTGATCGCCGAGCGCGACGAGGGTCGCGCCATCCTCCTCGTCTCCCTGGAGCTGGAGGAGGTGCTGTCGCTGTCCGACCGCATCCTCGCGATCTCGGAGGGCCGCATCGTCGCCGAGTTCGGCGCCGGCGTCGGCGCCGAGGAGCTGGGCCTCGCCATGGGCGGGCGGCGCAGGGCCGGCGCGGCGTGAGCACGCTGGTCCCCGCCCAAGGCGAGCCGCCGGCCGGGGCCGGTCCGCCGCCCGACGCACCGCTCGGGCCGGAGGGCGACGGGCCGGGCGGCCTGCGCGGCCTGATCACGGCGAACAGCACCGGCGCGATCACCTCGCTGCTCACCACGATCCTCGCCTTCCTGGTCGGCGGTCTGGTGGTGCTCGCGACCGGGCACAACCCGCTCTCGGTCTACAAGGGCATCTTCAACGGCACCGGCCTCGACTGGCTCTTTCCGTGGACCACCGGCATCGACCGCGAGAACGCCGCTTTCAACCTCCAGCAGACGCTGACCACGTCGACGACGCTGGCCCTCACCGGTCTGGCCGTCGCATTCGCGTTCCGCTGTGGGCTGTTCAACATCGGAGGCCAGGGCCAGTGGGCCGTGGGGGCGGTCGTCTCGGTGTGGGTCGGGTCGTCCTGGGCGGGCATGGCCGGGGGCGCGCACATCCTGCTCGCCATCGTGCTCGCCGCCGCGGCCGGGGCGCTGTGGGCCGGCATCGCCGGGATCCTGAAGGCCACCGTCGGCGCCCATGAGGTGATCACCACGATCATGCTCAACTGGATCGCCTTCTACGGCGGCAGCTACCTGGTCGGCGTGGGCGGGCCGCTGCAGAACGACCAGCCCGCCCAGACCACGGTGCCGATCACGAACGACATCGCGGAGGGCGCGAAGCTGCCCGTCGTGTGGGGCGACCCACTGCTGCAGGGGCTCAGCATCGCCATCTTCATCGCCCTCGGACTGCTGGTCGTCTACTGGCTGGTGCTCGCCCGCACGACCCTCGGCTTCCGGGTGAGGGCGGTGGGGCGCAACCCCGAGGCGGCGCGCTACGGCGGGATCTCGGTGGGCCGCAGCTACTTCGCCGCGATGGCCATCTCCGGCGCATTCGCCGGGCTGGGCGGGGCGATGGACATCCTGGGCTGGCAGTTCCGCCTCAGCAACATCGATATCCAGACC
>JBFWNT010000053.1:0-9790 GCA_050250915.1 Thermoleophilia bacterium | reverse complement strand
CAAGGAGTGGCGCACCTCCGAGGGCGCCCTCCGGGAGTACCTGCGCTCGGATCCCGACTCGGCCACCCGTTACATCAAGGAACGGGACCCTCGGCGTACGGCGTAAGGGCGAGGCAACGGCTGTGAGCGGCCCGACTCCGGAACCCCTTGCCGAGATGTACCGGATCCGGGCGCTCGAGCAGGCCCTTCAGATCCTCTCCGCCCTCGAGGCAGAGCCCGAGCTGACGTTGCCCGAGCTCGGCGCGCGGATCGGCACCCAGACCCCGAACGCCCACAAGCTCGTCCTGCACCTGGTCGAGGCCGGCTTGGTCGAGGCGAGCCCTCTCACCAAGCGCTACCGGCTGGCCCCCAAGCGCCTCGGTGAGCTCTCGGCGCGGGCGCTCGCCGGCCTGAACCCGTGGGAGGCCCTCCGTCCGGTGGTCCCGGGGTTGAAGGAATCGACGGGGATGCCGGGCCTGATCGCCGTCCTCGCCGGCGGGCGAGCGATCTACGTCGAGCAGTTCCGCGGCCCCGAGCGTGCGCTCGGGCGGGCATTCCCCGCACACGCCACCGCTCTCGGAAAGGCGATCCTCGCCTTTCTCCCCGAGCCGACGCGTGAGGCCGCGCTCGCGGAACTGGTCCTCGACTCCTGGACCCCCGCCACGATCACCGATCGCGCGCGACTTCGTGAGGAGCTCGCCGTGATCGCAGAACGCGGGTACGCGGTCGAGGCCGGTGAGCTCGACGGGCCCAGGCGATCCGTCGGTGCCCCCGTCCGCGACCACACCGGGGCCGTGATCGCCGCGATCGGCGTCGGCGGCGCGAAGGCGGCCCTGCCGGTGGCGAAGACGGCGGCGATCGCAGAGATCGTGATCGCGGAGGCCGAGCGGGTGTCGGCCGCCCTCGGCGCCAGTCGCGTCCCCGTCCCGCCCACCCGGACGCTCACTGTCGAGGTACTCGGAGCGGTGGAGCCTCCCGTACCCCCGCCGGCCACCGGCCCGAAGGACGGGGCGCCGGCGCCCCGTGCCCGGCGCTCACCGCGCGCCAAGCGCGGCTCCGGAAAGGGCCCGTGAGCACCGCCGTCGCCCCGAGGCTGCCCCTCCTCCGCCTCGGCATCGCGGCGCTGGCCGGCGTGATGACGCTCATCGTGGCGCTTCCCCTCCTGGTGCTCCTGGCCCTCGCCGGAGGCTGGTCGAGCTCCGCCCGGGCGGCGACCTCGCCGGTGGACGCCGCGGCGCTCGACGAGTGGATGGCCGACGAGGTCCCGGGCTCGCCGCTCGTCGGGCTCGGCACGGTGTTCGTCACGGAGGGCATGCGCAACGGCATCGACCCGCGCGCTCTTGTCGCGATCGCCCGCC
The DNA here is from genome assembly GCA_050250915.1 of Thermoleophilia bacterium. Taxonomy (GTDB): domain Bacteria; phylum Actinomycetota; class Thermoleophilia; order Miltoncostaeales; family Miltoncostaeaceae; genus Miltoncostaea. Next base: position 8,453 of record JBFWNT010000053.1, on the reverse strand, counting down.
ACGAGTCGGTGCTCGGGACGGAAGGGAGCGGCGCCGGCATCCACAACGCCTTCGGCTGGGGACCGGCGATCCCATTCCCGTCATGGCACGACAACATCGCCGCCGTCGCCCGCGGCCTCGCGACCGGCTACGTCGAACGGGGCCGCGACACGCTCCCCGAGATCCAGCCGATCTGGGCACCCATCGGCGCGGCCAACGACCCGGGCGGCCTGAACTCGGCGTGGCTCGACGCCGTGGGTCGCAGCTACTCCGACCTCGGAGGGGATCCGTCCCTTCCGATCACCCTCGAAGCGCAGGGGGGCGCCTCGGGAGCCGGGGCGACGATCGGACCCGGAGGCCTGGCGACGCCGACCGGTGGCATCGGGACGCTCGGCGGCCGGCCGGGGGAGGGCACCCACTCCTACCGCTCGTGGCCGGACAACTGGCAATCCGACCACGCCGTCGACATCGCCCTCCCGTTCGGGTCACCCCTGTACGCGGTCGACGCCGGCGTGATCGTGCGCGTCGGCGGCGACCCGACGAACTTCTCGGGCCGGTTCGGCGGCGCGCAGCTGACGGTGCAATCGCGCGACGACGCCTACTACTACGCGCACCTGTCCGGAGTCGTCGTCCGGGATGGTGAACGGGTCGCCCTCGGCCAGCTCATCGGCTTCTCCGGCGCCGCGAACGGCACCGAGCACCTTCACCTCGGCGTCATGCGGCGCGATCCCGTCGCTCTCTCCGGGGTCCGGTAGGCCGCCGTGACGCACCAGCCCGACGACGGCGGGATCGTTCGCATCGCCATGGAGCTGAGCGATGAGGACGTGCGGCGTATCGCCGACCGGACGGCGGCGCTCTTGCGTGCTGAGCAACGCGCCGCGGGGGGCGATTCCCCGTATCTGACGATCGACGAGGCGGCCGTCTACCTCAGGTGTCGTCGACAGCGCATCGACGATCTGCTCTCCCAGCGGCGCCTCAGCCGCATCAAGGATGGTGCTCGAACTCTCATCTCGCGCGCCGAGCTCGAGGCCTACCTGCGTCGTGGTGCCGACGATCCCTCTCTCGTGCGCTGGGGCTCGGCGGCGTGAGTCTCTGTCGTCCCCGCGCCCTCGTCGTGGAGGAAGCGCGGCTCGGGGAGATCGTCAGGGATCAGGTGGACGTAGGTCGCCAGCGTGAAGGCCGGCGAATGGTGACCGAGGACAACCTGCACCTGCTTGGCGTTCCACCCCGAGCGGAAGAGGATCGAGGCGCAGGTATGGCGCAGGGTGTGGACGCCGGCCCAGGGCACCCCGGCGCGGGCGGCCGCGGGCTTGACGATCGAGCGCAGGACGAACTCGGGGCGAAGCGGGCGGCCCTCGGGGCCCACGAAGACGAGGTCTGCGTCGTCGGCGTCCGCGCGGTGACGCCAGAGGTCCTGGGCCAGCCGGGTGGAGATGGGGACCTGGCGGACTCCGTAGCTGCTCTTGGGGGTGTCTATGCGACCGAGGCGGCTGCGGCGGCGGACGCTCACGCGGCGCGTCCCGAGATCGACGTCGTCCCAGCGAAGGGCGATCAGCTCGCCGACGCGAAGGCCGGTCTGGGCGAGGAAGCGCACGACGAGGCGCCAGCGCTCGGGGGTCTCCTCGATCACTCGGGCGAGCTGGTCCTCGTCGAGAGCGCGCCGCGTCGCGGTCGGGTCGGCCTTGGCGCCCGTGCCGAGGCGAAGGCCAGCGGCGGGGTTGACCCGCAGCAGGCCCTCCTCCACAGCGGTGGCGAAAAGGGCCCTGACCGGCGCCATGACGATCCGCACGGTCGCGGGCGCCAGCCCCTTGTCGGCGAGGTGGCGTGCCAGTGCCTTCAGGTCGCGCTGCTCGATCTCCGACAGACGCCGGCGGCCGAGAACCGGAACCACGTGGAGCTGCAGGTCGCGATCGTACTCGGCGATCGTCTCGGGGCGGATGCCGCGGCTGGTGCGCCCCTCGTAGGTACGCACCCACTCGAGGGCGTATTCCTCGAAGCGCGCTCGCGACGACTCGCGGAACTCGCCGCGGGCGACGTCGGTGGCGAGCGAACTCTTCAGGAGCCGTGCCTCGGCGAGCGTGGCCGCCGAGCGTTTTCGCCGACGCCCCGACGGGTCCGTGAAGGTCACGACGTAGCGGCTGCCGCGCCGGTAGACGCCGGGGGTTGACGTGCGCTCGAACGGAGCGGCCATGGGAGCGCGATGTTCCCACTTCTGTTCCCACCCTGCAATCGTGGGAGCTCGACAACGACACATGGAGGAACTGTGATCGCTGATAGCGAGTGGTATCTCGGTGATGGGCCGTGTAGGGCTCGAACCTACGACCTTGGGATTAAAAGTCCCCTGCTCTGCCAACTGAGCTAACGGCCCGCGGGTGATTGTGCACGGTCCGCCCGGTCCGCGGGCGCCCGTGCCCCGGGCGGCGGGTATCCCGCGGGCGGGATCCGCGGCGCAACGGACGCACCGCGCAGGCGCCGGGGCCCACGATGGGCCGACGGGCGCGCATGGGCGCGCCCACCTCGGAAGGGATGGCGATGAGCACCCAGACGGAACCCACCCCGCTCCCCGACGTGATCGCCGACATCCGGGCGACGCCCGAGCACGGCCGCCTCACGCTCGGCGCCACCGGCGGCCTGGTGGAGGGCGTGCGGTGCACCGCGACCGCGCGGGAGCACACGCTCGACATCGACGAGCCCATGATGATCGGCGGCACCGACGTGGGGCCCAACCCGGTCGAGCTGGTGCTCGCCGCCCTCGGCACCTGCCAGGCCATCACCTACCGGGTGTGGGCCGCGATGCTCGGCATCCAGCTCGACGACGTCCGCTTCGAGACGCAGGGCGACATCGACCTGAACGGCCTCTTCGGCCTGTCGGACGCGGTCCGGCCGGGGCTGACGCGCGTCCACCACCACGTCGTCCTGATCGGCCCGGAGTCCGAGGAGCGCTACCGCGAGCTCGCGGCGGCCGTCGACCGGCACTGCCCGGTGCTCGACATCGTGGCCAACGCCGTGACGGTCGACCACGACGTGGAGGTGCGCGCGGGAGCTTGATCCGCGGGGGGCGGGCGACGGAGACTCGCGACGGGAGGGGCCGATGGCCGACGCGAGGTCCTGGACGATCGCCGGCACCTACCTCGAGGCGTGCAACTGCGAGGCCATCTGCCCGTGCCGCCGCGTCGGCGGGCGCTCCGGCGGCCGCTCGACGTACGGGGTGTGCACCGGCGCGCTGTCGTGGGCGGTCACCGACGGCCACGCGGGCGACGTCCCGCTCGACGGGCTCGGCGCCGTCATCGCCTGCCAGTACGACGACGACGAGCCGGGCTCGCCGTGGACGTTCCGGCTCTTCGTCGACGCGCGCGGCGACGACGAGCAGCGGCGGGCGCTCGCGGAGATCCTGTCCGGGGCGCGCGGCGGCACCGTGGTGAAGCACTTCCCGTGGGCGTGGAAGGACAGCCGGTTCCTCGGCTGGGAGGCGGCGGACATCGCCATCGACCACACCCCCGGCCGCGGGTGGTTCCGCTCGGCCGGCACCGTCGAGGTGCGGGTGCGGGCGCCGGTGCCCGACCAGGAGCCGGTCGCGTGCGTCATCCCGGGCTACGCCCAGCCCGGGGTCGAGTACGTCGCCGACCTGCTCCGCGTGGCCGACGAGCCCTTCGCCGTCGAGCTGGCCGGGCGCTGTGCGTACGAGTCGACGTTCCGGTACTCCTCCGCGGAGGACTGACCGCGTGGCGGTCGCCGCCCTCCTGGCCGTCGCCCTGGCGACGTGGATCGTGACCATCGGGCGGATGCAGGGGATGGACGCGGGTCCCGGCACCGACCTCGGCCGGCTCGGCTGGTTCGTGGGGGTGTGGGTCACGATGACCGCGGCGATGATGCTGCCGTCGACCGCCCCGATGGTCGCCGCCGTGCGGAGGGCGGCCGCCGGCATCGGGCGCCGGCCGGGGCCGCCCGTCGCGACCGTCCTCTTCGTGGCCGGCTACGTGGCGGCGTGGACCGCGTACGGGCTCGCGGCGTACGGCGTGTTCCGCGTCCTCGCCGCCCACCACCCGGACGGGATCGCCTGGGACCGCGGCGGGCCGGCGGTGGCGGGCGTGGCCGTCGCCGCCGCCGGCCTCTATCAGCTGACCCCGCTGAAGCGCGCCTGCCTGCGCCACTGCCGCACGCCGCTCCACTTCGTGATGCACCGCTGGCGCCCCGGGGGTGCCGGCGCCGTGGCGATGGGCGTCGAGCACGGCGCATGGTGCGTGGGGTGCTGCGCCGGCCTGATGCTCGTGCTGTTCGCCGTCGGCGTGATGAGCCTGTGGTGGATGGCGGTGGTCGCCGCGGTGATCTTCGCGGAGAAGGTCCTGCCCTCCGGCGAGCGCCTGACCGTCCCGGTCGCGGTGTGCCTGCTCGCGCTCGGCGCCGTGATCGCGGTCGCGCCCGGCCGGGCGGGGATCAGCCGGCCTCCGGACGGCGCCATGCCGATGTCCCCGATGGCGCGATCGGCCGGCCAACCGTGAGGTCGTCGCGCAGGCCCGGCTCCAGGCCGGCGTAGGCGGCGTCGGCCAGCACCCCGAGGCCGTCGAGGGTGGACGAGAAGAAGCAGCGGGCCGCGGCGGCCAGGACCACATCGAACACCTCGGCCTGCGTCAGCCCGAGGCCCAGCAGGCGGTCGACGTCCTCCCGGGTCACCGACGCGGCGTCGGTCGCAACGGCGGCGGCCAGGTCCATGACCGCGACGTCGACGGCGTCGAGCCCGGCCGAGCGGTGGTCGGCCACGATCCCCCGGAGCGTCGCGGCGTCGTAATGGCCGTCGAGCAGGATCCTCCCGTGGGCGAGCATGCAGTAGCTGGAACCGAGGGCCTTGGCGGCGGCGAGGGTGACGAGCTCGTAGCGGCGGGAGTCCATGTGCTTGGTGATCGCGCCGAGCATCTCCCGCCACGCCCGGTGCACGTCTGGTCGCAGGGCGAACAGCCGGGCGTGGTTGGGCACGTCCCCGGCGGCGCGGATCGTGGCGAGCATCTCGGCGGCCTCGCCGTGCGCCTCATCGTCGGTGACCAGGTCGATGAACGGCATGTCCCCTCCCTCACCCGGGGGTCGTGGGCCGGTCGGCCGCGTGACATTGTCCACGGCCCGGGACCGCGACGAGAGGACCTCAGTTGGCCGTTCACCTGACACCGGAGGAGATCGCGGCGACGCTGGAGGTGGGGCGTGGCGAGGTGGTCAACGCGGCCCACGACCTGGACGTGCCGATCTTCCAGGGCAAGATCGACCGGGTCCTCTTCGCCGAGGCGCTGAAGGCCGCCCGCCACCCCCTCGCCGGGGTCGCGACGGAGCGGCTGCTGCGCGACGGCGAGGCCTCCTCCGGCTGACGGCCCCGCCCCGGCGGACCGGTGCGTCCGCCGCGACGTGGCTGATGTCGTGGCCCGGGTTCCGCCGCCGCTGCGGCGGCTCACCCTGTCGGTGCTGCGGGGCAGGCTCAGCCCGCCCAGTCGCCCCCGACCAGCAGGGGGGTCTCGACGCCGTCGGCGTCGACCGCGAACACGGTGACCTCGGGGCCGCCGATCATGAAGTCGATGTGGATCTCGGAGTCGTTGACGACGCCGTCCGGGACGGTGCCGTCGGTGCCCTTCGGGTAGCCGGCGCCGATGGCGATGTGGCTCGCGGCGTTCTCGTCCAGCAGCGTGTCGAAGAACGTGACGCCGAGCGGGCCGATGCGGCCGCTGCCGTCCACGAGGGCCACCTCGCCCAGGCGCGCGGCGCCGTCGTCCACGGCCGCCCGGCCGCGCAGCACCTCGGCGCCGGAGTCGGCGTCGATCGCGACGGCGCGCCCGCCCTCGAACCGCACCCGCAGGCCGCGGATGATCGAGCCGCCCACCTCGAGCGGCTGGGTGGAGGCGACGTGCCCCTCCGTCCGCGTCGGGTCGGGGGTGGTGAACACCTCCTCCGTGGGGATGTTCGGGAGGTGGGGGAGGCCGTCGTTGCGCTGGTCGCCGCCGCCCACCCAGCGCGACTGGGGCAGCAGCCCCACGCGCAGGTCGGTGCCGGGGCCCACGAAGTGGAGGGCGTCGAGGCGGCGGGCGTTGAGGCGGTCGGCGGCGGCGGCGAGCTCGGCGCCGCGGGCGCGCCACGCGGCGGCGGGGTCCGGCTCGTCGAGCCGGCAGACGTGGGCGATCTCGTCCCACAGCCGCGCGTATGCGGCGTCCGGCTCCAGGTCGGGGTGCACCAGGGCCGCCCAGGCGGGGTGGGGGCACGGGACCACCGTCCAGTTGACCAGTGCGCCCATGATCACGGGGATCGTCTCGCGCACCGACGGCAGGCGGTCCTTCGCCGCGCGCTCCGGGTCGATGTCGTCGAAGAGCCCCGGCGCGGTCGGGCCGGACAGCGCGATGGTGGCGCCGGCCATGTCCCCGATCTGGGTGATCCGCTGCCCCAGCCAGGGGGGCACCCACCCGAGCGTGTCCTCCGCCGCGTGGGCCACGCGGGCGTGCTTCACGTACGGGTCGAACCACGAGACGTCCACGTAGGTCGCGCCACGCCGGTAGGCCGCGGCGGCGATCGCCCGCACCAGCTCCTCCTGGCCCGGCCGGCAGCTGACGCTCACCACCTGGCCCGCCTGGACGTTCGCGCCGACCTCCACCGCGAGGGCTGCGAGCGCGTTCACATGGGTCGAGGCCGCCTCCACGGCTTACACCGTATCGTGGACCGGGTGACCCCGGGCTCCTGGAAGGCCATGATCGGGATGCTCGTGCTGACGATGGGCACGAGCACGCTGACGCCGCTGCTCCCGCTCTACCAGCGCGACTTCGGGCTCTCCACCGGCACGGCGACGCTGCTGTTCGTGACCTACACGGTCACCGTCTGCCCCACGATGCTCATCGCGGGGAACCTCGCGGACCGCCTGGGGCGCAAGAAGCTCCTGCTACCGGCGATGGCCACGATGACGCTCGCGTCGCTGGTCTTCGCGCTCGCCGAGAGCGTGCCGCTCCTGTTCGCCGGCCGCTTCCTGCAGGGCCTCGCGATCGGCGGGTTCCTGGGCGTCGGCGCCGCCTTCGTCGTGGATCACGCGCGGCCCGACAGCAAGGCGCTCGCCGCCGCGCTGGCCGGCGTCGCGTTCCGGGTCGGCTTCGGCCTCGGGCCCGGCATCGCCGGCATCACCGCCGAGTACGCCCCCAACCCGCGGCACCTGATCTTCGAGATCCACATCGTGGTGATGATCATCGGGATGATCGCCGTCGCCACGGCGTCGGAGACGCTCATCCGGAAGGCCCGCGGCACCGCTCCGCCGTTCCGGATCCGCATCGGCGTGCCGCAGGGGCAGGCGCTCGGGTTCCTGACCTACGTGGCGCCGGCGACGTTCCTGATGAGCTTCGTGGAGGGGACGGAGCTGTCGGTGGTGCCGATCTTCGTCGTCGACACACTGCACGTGGACAACCTGGCCGTGGTGGGGGCGATCGGCTTCCTGGTGCTGTCGCTCGGCGGCCTGGCGCCGTTCATCGCACGCGGGATGGATCCGCGCAGGGCGGTGATGGTCGGCGCGGCGTCGACGTCGGTGCTGTCGCTGCTCATCGTGCTGTCGTCGGAGCTGGACGCGGTCGCCCTGGTGATCATCGCCGCCGCCGCGACCGGGGTCATGAACGGCTTCATCCTCTACGGCGGCACCGTGATCTGCGGGACGATCGTGCCGCTGGAGGAGCGCGGAAAGCTGATGTCGCTGCTCTACATGTGCGCGTACGCCGGGACCATCCCGACCGTCGCCCTCGGGTTCCTGGCGGACGCGATCGGCCTGACCGGCGCGCTCGGCATCTTCTCCCTCATCGCGATCTGCATCGCCGCGTTCGTCCTGCTGGTCGGGAGGCGCCTCTTCACCGAGGTCATCCCGTATCGTCCGCCCGCCGATGTCGTTGCGACCGCCCGGACCTGAGGCATGACGATGGCGTACGCGCGGACCACCCTGGAGGGGACGGTGACGCGGGGTGGTGAGCCCCTCGCACGCGCCTACGTGCAGTTGCGCGACACCGACGGCGAGTTCACGGGGGAGCACCGCACCCGCGCCGACGGGGCGTACCTGTTCCACCTGTCCCCCGGTCCGTGGAACGTGGTCGTCCTGACCGCCGGCGGCGCCAAGGCGGAGCGCGTCGTGGACATCCCCGCCGGGGACGCCGTCCGCCTCGACATCGAGATCGAGCCGGCCGCGTAGGTCGCCCCGCGGCCGCCGGCCCGGGGGTGGCGCGGCTCCTGATTTCCCACTTGGGGCTCTCCGGCTGTCCCACTCTGGGCGCCGCGTGGGCCGGGCAAGCCGCCCTGCCGGCCGGATTCGTCCCCTGAACCCGCCGGGAACACCCCCGGGCTGCGACCGTCTCGTGTCCCGGTTTCCCACTCGGGGTGATCCCGGAGTCCCACTTGCGTCATGCGGCGACACGCCCTCGGCTCAAAGTCGGGGCGGTTGGGTGCTGACACGGCATCGGGCGGGGCGGGACGCTGTCGTCGATGCC
>JBFWNT010000052.1:0-10873 GCA_050250915.1 Thermoleophilia bacterium | reverse complement strand
CGACGCGCTCGGCCGATGGCTCGACTGGTACAACCACTCCCGACCCCACGCCGGCATCGACCGGCAAACCCCAGCCGCACGCCTCCAGCAGCTACAGCTGACGAACGCTGCCGGGATTCACACCTAGTCCACCGGGATGCGGAGCGCCAGCAGCGTGTTGCTCACCGTCAGCCCCGGCTCGGGCCCGCCGAGCGCCTGATAGACGGTCCGCCCGATGCCGACCACCGCCACCCCGTGGCGGGGCCGCGGGCTGGGCGTGAGCGAGCGCCACGTGCGTGTGCCGGGGTCGTATGCGTCGACCGGGGCGATCGTCGCGGCGCGGGCCTCGCCGCCCACCGCCACCACCAGGCCGGCCGCGCGGGTGGCGCCGTTGCCGCCCCGCCGGGTGGGCGCGTCCGGCAGCGTGGACCAGGCGCGGCGCACCGTGTCGTACGCCTCGGCGGCGTGGGTGTTGGTCTCGGGGCCGCCGGTGCGGCCGCCGATGGCATAGATCCGGCCGCCGAGCGCCGTGACCCCGAGGTGCTCGCGCGGCGTGCCGAGGCCCTTGAACAGCCGCCAGCGCAGCGTGCGCAGGTCCAGGTACATCGATGTGGTCGCCAGCGGCCGGCCCGGTCCGGCGGCGACACCGCCGATCACGTAGAGCCGGTTGCGCACGATCACCGCGCCGCCCGCCGCGCGGGGCTCCGGCATCGGCGGCAGCGGGTGCCATGCGCGGTCGTAGAGCACCCACGCGGTGTCGGTCGCCTCGCCGCCGGCGTGGTGCTCGGCGTAGCCGCCGGTCACGTACAGCCGGTCCCCTCGCGACGCCGCCATCGCGTGGTGGCGCGGCGCGGGCATGTCCGGCAGGCGCAGCCACCGGCGGCGCCGGGGGTCGTAGAGGTCGGCGCGCGCCGACACGGCGCCGTCGGCGGTGAGCCCGCCCACCACGGCGACGCGCCCGTTGAGGGCCGCGCCGGCCACCTCGGTGCGCGCCTGGGGCGCCGAGGGCAGGAGCCGCCAGGAGGCGGCGCCGTCGGAGCACCCGGCGACCAGGAGGACCATCACCAGCGCGAGTGCGGCGGGGAGGTGGCGCAACGCCTCCTGAGCGTACTATCCGACCCTGGACGGACGATCCGGGGTGGTGGACATGGCGCTGTTCGGCAAGGGCAGGGGGATCACCGACGAGGAACGGGAGCGGCTGCCGCCGGGGCAGCACCTGGTGCGCGACTTCCCGATCCTCCACGCGGGGTCGATCCCGTACCGCGAGGTCCCGGCGGACTGGGACTTCCGCATCTGGGGGGCCATCGACCGCCCGCTGCGGTGGACCTACGAGGAGCTGCGGTCGCAGGACATCACCCGCGAGGTCTGCGACATCCACTGCGTGACCACCTGGACGAAGCTGGACACCGTGTGGGAGGGCATCGCGGTGGCGCCGCTGCTGCGGAGCCTGGGGCTCCACGAGGGCGCGAGCCACGTGGTGGCCCACAGCGAGGAGGGCTACACGGCCAACATCCCGCTGGACATCGCGCTCCAGGACGACGTGCTGCTGGCCTACCGCTTCGACGACCGGGAGCTGGAGCCGGAGCACGGCGGCCCGTTGCGCCTGCTGGTCCCGGCCCTCTACTTCTGGAAGAGCGCGAAGTGGCTGCGCGGTCTGGAGGTGCTGGACCACGACGAGCCGGGCTTCTGGGAGCGCCTGGGCTACTCGAACTCCGCGGACCCCTGGAAGGAGGAGCGCTACGGGTTCTGAGGGGCCGGGGCCGCCGCTCGACGACTGGGACAGGATCGAGCAGCTCACGCGGCGCGTGGGGCGGATCGCGGTCGTGTTCCTCCCGGTCTGGATCGTCCTGCTGGGCGTGCTGCCCTTCGCGACCGGGCTGGGGCCGCTCGCGTGCCTGTCGCTGGCGACGCTGCTCGCGGCGGCCCTGGTGGTGCTGGTGGAGCGCCGCCGCGGGCGGCGCGAGGCGCGCCCGGCGGGCGGGCCCCCGGCCACCCGCACGCCCATGAGCGCGATGGCCGGCGCCGGGATCGCGCTCGGCGTGGTGGTGGTGCTGATCTACGTCGTCTTCGTGCTCCGCGCGTCGTGATCACCTACGACCAGGCCCGCCAGCTCGGCAAGGCCTACGTCGGGGCGCTCAACACGGGCGACGCCGAGTACGCAGCGCTGTTCGCCCCCGGCGCCGATGTGCGCCTGGCCGGGGCGCCGGCCGACCCGGCGGCGGTGCGCGCCACGGTGCCGGCGGGACGCGCCGGGTTCCGCGGCGCGGCCCTGGCCCCGCCGCAGGTGGTGGTGACGGTGCGGGTGATCGACGCGGCCCGCCAGGCGGTGGACGACCGGGAGCACCGCATGTCGCTCGACGACGCAGGGCGCATCGCCGCCCTGGAGGCGTAATCTCCCGCCCGTGAGCCCACTCATCCCCATGGTCGTCGAGCAGACCTCGCGCGGCGAGCGCTCGTTCGACATCTACTCCCGGCTGCTCAACGAGCGGATCATCTTCCTCGGCACGCCTGTGGACGACCAGATCGCCAACCTGATCGTGGCGCAGATGCTCCACTTGGAGTCGGAGGACCCCGACAAGGACATCTCGCTGTACATCAACTCGCCCGGCGGGTCGGTGTACGCGGGGATGGCGATCTACGACACGATGCAGTTCATCAAGCCCGACGTCGCCACCATCTGCGTCGGGATCGCGATGAGCATGGGCGCGCTGCTGCTCGCGGCCGGCGCCCACGGCAAGCGGTTCGCGCTGCCGAACGCCAAGGTCATGATCCACCAGCTCTCCGGCGGCTTCAGCGGCCAGTCGAGCGACATCGAGATCCACGCCCGCGAGGCGCTCAACATGCGCCGGCGGCTGGACGAGATCATCGCGAAGCACACCGGGCAGCCGCTCGAGAAGGTCAGCGCCGACACCGAGCGCGACTACTTCCTGAGCAGCGACCAGGCCGCCGAGTACGGCATCGTGGACAAGGTGATCGCCTCCCACTGACGGGGGGTGGCAGGGGCCGCCCGGCGGGTTGACGGGCCCCGGGCGCGGTGCAAGGGTGGCCCGTACGGAATGGGTGTCGATCCGTTTCGGACCGGTCACCGTTCCCGTTGTCAGCGTCGGACCGAATCGTGGACCGAATGCACCGCCACCAGACATCGGTGAGCACCGCACCAACCGTCGCGACGGCCGGCCCCGAGGGGCCCCCATCCGACATTCCGGCGCCGCTGCGCCGAGGGCGGTCGCCCCGCATGGAGTGGAGCGGTCATCGCATCCGCGGAGCGCGTCCCATCGTCCTCCGCGCAGCCGGGGAGCGCGTGGGCTCTCCTGCGGACCGCAGTGGACGAGGACCGCGAACGAGCGGCCGAAGGGCGTCCGTCGGCACGGACGGACGGGCCGCAGGGAGGTGACGCCTCTGGATGCCGCGATGAAGGGCGGTCCACCCGGCTGATCCCCGGTGGGGGCCGTCCGAACCACCGCACATCGCGATATCCCCTGATGTGCCCCATGACACGACGTGGGGCACCGACGGGGCGACGGAATCGGGAGGGCCGCCGTCGCATGCACCGCCTGGCGACGGCGGCCCTGGCGCGTCCGGGGGTCAGGCGGGGTGCTCGGCCGCCTGATGGCGCAGGCGCTCGCGCAGCTCGGCGAAGCGGATGGTCTCCCACGCGATCAGCGCGACCAGCACGGCGGTCGCGATCCCCATGGTGGCCACGGCCGGCACCTCCACCGCGAGGGGGATCAGGGCGACGAGCACCACGGCGGCCACCACCCGTTGCGTGCTGAAGCGGTGGACGTTGCGCCACCGGAACGCGACGTGCGCCAGCAGGTACAGCGCGATGCCGCCCAGCAGCGCCGTCGCCGGCTCGGCGTGGAGGGGGTCGCCCACGTGCTCGAGCGACTTCTTCAGCCCCAGGGCCAGCAGCACGATGCCGGCGACCATCGGGAAGTGGAGGTACGAGTAGGAGTCGCGGGCGATCTCGTTGCGCTCCTTGCCGGGCGCCGCGTCGTGCAGCCGCCGCTCCGCGACCAGGGCGACCACGTCGAAGTAGAGCCACCAGAGCGCGGCGGAGATCGCGATGCCCAGCACCGCCGCCACCGCGACGCCCACGTCGACCCCGTGCTCGGCGCCGATCCCGATCGCGACGATCGACTCGCCCAGGGCGATGATCACGAACAGGCCGTGGCGCTCGGCGAAGTGACCGGGCTCCAGGCGCCACCCCTCGCTGCCGAACACGTAGGGCTCGCCGACGTCGAGGGCCAGGGCGATCGCCCACAGCAGCCCCTGCGTGAGCCCGTCGGTGAACGAGGCGGCCACCAGCAGCGAGAAGCCGATCGCCGTCCCGACCGCCAGGCCGGTGGTGGACCGCAGGAACGCGGGGTCGTCGCGGCCGATGATCACGAACAGCGCGATGTGGGCGACGCGCACGAACGCGTACGCGCACGCGAACAGCAGTGCGAGGTCGCCGAACGCCTCCGGCACGGCCAGGGCCACGATCAGCAGTGCCCCCATCGCCGCGAACATGGTGGAGCGCACGAGCGGCTCCTCCGGGTCGACCACGCTGGTGAGCCACGCGTACCCGACCCAGGCCCACCACAGGACGCCGAGCACCAGCAGGCCCTTCGCCAGCCCCTGCCACGTCGGCTCCTTCGCCATCAGCGCCGTGCACTGCGTCAGCGCGAGCACGAACACCAGGTCGAAGAACAGCTCGAGGGGCATCACCCGTGAGTCCCTGCGGACCGGCGGCGCGATGCGGTGACCCGTTCCTGAGGTCGTCATGTCGCGATCCTGCCCGACGCGCGAACATCGCGTCCGGGCCGGAGCAATACGGGGTGACGATGGACGACCGCGAACGGGACGAGGTGATCATGCGGCTCTGGGACGAGCATCACGCCGCGGTGCTCGCGTACGCCCGGCGCCGCACCGGTGAACAGGGCGCCCAGGAGGCGGTGAGCGAGGCGTTCGTGCGCGCCTGGCACCGGCCTGACGCGGCGGTGGAGGTCGACCCCCGCACGTGGCTGCTCTCCGCCGCGCGCAGCGCGATCGCCAACGGCCGCCGCGGCGAGCGCCGCCGGCGCGCGCTGGTGGAGCGCCTGCGTCGCGAGCGTGCCGAGGCGGCGCCCGACCCCGCCCTGCTCGTGGGCGAGGACCGCGCGGTGCGCGACGCGTTCGCGGCCCTGACGCCGCGCGACCGCGAGGTGCTCGCCCTGGTCGCGTGGGAGGGCCTGGACCCGGAGGCGGCCGGCAGGGTGCTGGGCTGCTCGGCGACGACCTTCTCGGGTCGGTTGTTCCGGGCCCGCCGGCGGCTGGAGCGCGCCCTTGCGGAGGCCGGGGACCCGGCGGCGGCGCGGGCGACGGTGGCGGGGGACGCCCCGTGAGCGGGGACGCGATGGACCGCGTCCGGGCGATCGACCCGTGCGCGCCCGGCCGTCCGGGCGCCGGACCCGCGCCGACAGGCGCACGCGACGCCGTCCTGGCCCGCGCCCGCCGCGAGCGGCCGCCAACGCCATGGCGCCAGGGCGCGCGCGTCGCCGCGGCGGGCGCGTTGGCGGCCGGCGCGGTGACCGCCGCGGTCGCGCTCGTCCCGGGCCGGGGCGGCGACGCGCCGACGGCGCCACCCGTCATCGCGGGCGAGCGCGCCGAGGTCGTGGCCTACATCCGGGGGTCGGGCGACGCCCGCCCGAACTTCCGGCCGCTCCCCGGCACCGCGCACGCGGTGTTCCGCCACGCCACCCCCGCCGGCGACTACACCATCTGGCGGGCCCGCACCGTCGGACCGAGGGGCGCCGCGACCGTGTTCGTCTCGCCGCGCGCCGGGGTGAGCGGCAGCGTCGGCGTCGGCCAGCGGATCCCCGATCGCCCCTACGTGCGGCACGAGGGCGGCGCGGCGGTCCCCGGAGCCGCCGTGCGCGAGGTCTACGGCCGGGCGTCCGCGGACATCGCCCGGGTCGTCGTGATCCTGAAGGACGGGTCCCGCCGCGACGCGTGGACGCAGGGCGGCTGGTGGGTCTTCACCCAGCCCTTCGGGCACCCCAAGCCCGTCGGCCTGGAGGGCTTCGACGCCGCGGGGCGGCGCGTCGCCGTCAACCACCGGCCGGTGTTCTAGGGGAGCTGGCGGACCTCGACCGTCACGACCATCGCCTCCGTCGCCGGCCCCAGGTAGCTGCCGCGCAGGGGCGGCACGTCGGCGTAGTCGCGGCCGATGGCGAGGCGGACGTAGTGCTCGTGCGCGGGCGCCGGGTGCGTGGGGTCGAACTCCATCCACCCCCGACCGGGGATCGCGAGCTCCACCCACGCGTGGCTCTCGCCGGGCTCCTCGCGGCCGGGCAGGTTGAGCCAGCCGCTCACGTATCGCGCGCCCACGCCGCGGCGGCGGGCGACGGCCAGCATCAGGTGGGCCATGTCCTGGCAGACGCCGCGGCCCACCCGGACGACCTCCTCGACGGGCGTGTCCACGCGGGTGGCCCCCGGCATGTACTCGATCGCCCGGTTGATCTCGGCCTCCAGGCCCACCGCCCAGGCGAGCACCCCGTCGCCCTCCTCCAGCGGCAGGGCCCGCGCGAAAAGGTCGACCGGCTCGGTCCAGCGGATCCGGTCGGAGGCGGAGAGGAACTCGGCGTAGCGGTCGCGGTAGGCGGGGTCCTCGATGCCGTCGAAGCCGTCGTCGCCGTTTCCGGTCGCGCGGGTGCCGGGCCGTGTCGTCACGATCGCCTCGGCCTCCACCACCAGCGTCTCGTGGGGCTCGGTGAGCTGGAACCAGCGCACCTCGTTGCCGTAGGCGTCGCGATGGCTCATGAGCTCGGCGCCCGGCTGCACGCGCACGTGGCTCCACTCCACCTGCTGGCGCCCGTTGTCGGACGGCACCAGGCGGATCTCGTTGACGCTCTCGCCGACCGCGCCGGCGTAGCGGATCTCAGTTCTGTGCTTGGCGTGAAGCCTGGGCATGCTGTCCCACGGGTGTCCGCTCGTAGGCGGCGATGAAACACGAGTCCCCGAGGGCCGTGTCGATGGTGGTGCACCGCGCCAGCAGGCGCTCCAGCAGGTCGCCCACCTCGGGGCCGCCCCACGGGCGGCGGGCGGCCCCGTCGACCATGTCGCGCGCGGTGCGGGCCAGGACGAGGGGGGCGGGGTTCGGCGCCATCGCGTCCATGGAGATGAGGTCCAGGATCGCGTCCTCCACCTCGCTCAGGCAGAACGCGACGGAGCGGGGGAAGCGCGCGTCGAGCATCAGGAAGCGGGCGATCGACTCGGGCGACAGCGCCGCCGCATCCACCTGGAGGTACGCCTCGTGGGCGGCCGCGTCGCCCAGCAGGGCGCGCCAGCTGTGCAGGTCGAGCACGCCCTCGTCGCTGGCGCCGTGGCGCGCCTGCACCAGCCGGATCGAGCGCTCCGCCCGCTCCAGGTAACGCCCGAGGCGCATGAACTGCCACGCCTCGTCGCGGCGCATCGTCTGCACGATCAGCCCGTGGATGAGGTACGCCGACCGGCGGATGCCCTGGCAGAACGGGTACACCCCGTCCCGGGTGATCCGCTCCGGGGGCCACTCGATGAGCTCCAGCCAGGCGTCGTTCACCCCCTCCCACACCTCGGTGGGCAGGCGGTCGCGCACCGACCGCGCGTTCTCGCGCGCGCGGTTGATGCAGGCGATCACGCTGTCCGGGTTGTCGCGACCGAAGGTCATGTACCACGGGACGCTGCGGGCGTCGGCGCGCCGGTGGGTGGCGAGGAACGCGTCATAGTCCCCGGTGATCCGCACCAGCGGCTCCCACACCATCCGCTCGCCGGCGCCGTTCGCCGAGCTGCCCTCCAGGGCGGCCGCCTGGCCCAGCTCGAGCAGGCGGGCGACGCTCTCGGCGCGCTCCAGGTCGCGCGCGATCGCGTAGAGCGTCTGTGCGACGCGGGCCAGCATCACGAACCGCCCTTCACCTGCTGAGGACCCAGGTGTCCTTCGACCCGCCGCCCTGCGACGAGTTGACCACGAGGGAGCCGTCGCGGAGCGCGACGCGCGTGAGGCCGCCGGGGACCACCACCGGCCGCTCGCCGTAGAGGATGAACGGGCGCAGGTCGACGTGGCGTGCCTGGAAGCGGTCGCCCACCAGCACGGGGGCCCGCGACAGACGGATCGTCTCCTGGGCGACGTAGCCGCGCGGGTTCTCGCGGACGCGCCGCGCGAACGCCTGGCGCTCGCCGGGGGTGGCGTGTGGGCCGATGAGCATGCCGTAGCCGCCGGCGCCGTCCACGGCCTTCACCACCAGCTTGTCGAGGTTGCCGAGCACATGCTCGCGCTCCTCCTCGCGCTCCAGCAGGTACGTCGGCACCTGCTCGAGGATCGGCTCCTCCTCGAGGTAGTACCGGATCAGGTCGGGCACGTACGCGTAGACCGCCTTGTCGTCGGCCACCCCGGTGCCGATCGCGTTGCACACGGTCACCCGGTTCTCGCGGACGGACTGCATCAGGCCGGCGACGCCCAGCAGCGAGTCGGAGCGCAGGCTGGCGGGGTCGAGGAAGCCGTCGTCGATGCGCCGGTAGATCACGTCCACGCGCTCGCGGCCGGCGGTGGTGCGCACGTAGACGCGGCGGTCGCGGACCACCAGGTCGCGGCCCTCCACCAGCGGCACGCCCATCTGCTGGGCCAGGAACGCGTGCTCGTAGTAGGCGGCGTTCGCGGGGCCGGGGGTGAGCACCACGACGCGAGGCGAGTCCGTCCCCTCCGGCGCGGCGGCCATCAGGGCCGACAGCAGCAGGAACGGGGCGTGGCCGACGGGCTCGACGTGATGATCGGCGAACGCCTCGGGGAACGCGCGGCGCATGAACGCCCGGTTCTGCACGACGTACGACATGCCCGACGGGCAGCGCAGGTTGTCCTCCAGCACCCGCCAGACGCCGTGGTCGTCGCGCACCAGGTCGATGCCCGCCACGTGCACGTAGCGTCCCAGCGGCGGCCGCACGCCGACCATCTGGCGCACGTAGCCCTCGCAGGTGGAGACGAGCGCGTTGGGGACGACCCCGTCGGCCACCGCGCGGCGCTCGCCGTAGACGTCGCCGATGAAGCGGTCGAGCGCCACGACCCGCTGGGACAGCCCCGTCTCCAGGTGCTCCCACTCGTCGCTGGGGATGAGCCGCGGCAGCAGGTCGAACGGGAACGGCTGCTCGCGGCCGCCGTGGGCGAACGTGATGCCCTGGGTGAGGTAGGCCTTGTCCACCATCGCGCTGCGCTCGGCGAAGGTGCTGGGCCGCAGCGTCTTCAGCCCGCTGAAGAGCCGTTCGTACGACCTGCGCGGCCGGTCCGGCTCCTCGAACATCTCGTCGAAGTAGCCGTCGGTCTCGTAATCCGTGAACAGGGGGACCACCGGGCGGCACCTCTCGCTCGTTCCGCCTCCGACGGTATCAGCGTGGTCAGCCCTTTCCCTTTGGCCCTCGGGCCAAAGCCCCGGCCGCGACCTGCTCGCGCGGGAGGGTGCGCGCGATCCACCCGGTCGCCACCAGGCAGAGGGCGGCGGCCAGGATGACGGTGGCCCCGTACGAGAGCACCGCGCTGGACGCCGCGCCGAGCAGCGGGCCCAGCACGTAGCCGGCCGAGAACACCGCGGTGAGCATGGCCCCGCTCAGCCCGTAGCGGCCGGCCATGCCGGCCTGGTCGACCGCCTCGACCATCAGCGCGCCGCTCGACGCCCCCAGCGCCGCCAGGCCCGCGCCGACGCCCACGAACGCCAGCGCCACGAACCAGGCCGGCCCGATCGCGGTGAACGGCAGGAACGCCGCGACCATCACGCCGCCGAGCAGCGTGGGCAGCCGCCGGCCCCGGCGGTCCGACCAGCGGCCCGCCGGCGCGATGCTGGCGAGGTACGCGAGGTCGCCGACGGCGAAGACGATGCCGATCTGCAGCGGCGACAGGCCCAGGCGGTCGTCCAGGTCGAGCGGCAGCAGCGGCTCCAGCAGCGCGAGCACCGCCGCCAGCACCACCAGCGCCACGATGGCCACCCGGGCCCGCGGCAGGCCCGACACGCGCCGCAGCGCCGCCACCACCCCGATCTGCTCCTGCGCCGGGTCCCGCGGGCGGCGCGTCTCGGGGACCGCGAGGATCGGCAGCACGGCCAGCAGCGGCAGGACCGCGGCGGCGGCGAAGGCGGTGGTGGTGCCGAAGGCGTCGACCATCGCCCCGCCCGCCAGTGGCCCGGCCAGGCCGATGGCGCCGCCGACGGTCTCGGCGAGGCCCAGGCGGAACCCGAGCTGGTCGGAGGGGTACACGTCGGAGATGGCGGCGAGGGCCGCGGTCCACGTCACGCCCGCCGCCGCGCCCTGGGCGAAGCGGGCCAGCGCCAGCATCGCCGGATCGCCGGCGAGGGCGAACGCGAGCGTGGCCAGCGCCAGGGCGCACGGCGCGGCGATGAGCAGGGGCCGCCGCCCCAGCCGTTCCACGAGCCCGGCCGACGCCAGGCCGGTGGCCAGCTGCGCCACGGGATAGGCCGCGAAGATGAGCGCGGCGACCGTGTCCCCGAACCCCTCGCGCTCGGCGAAGACGGGCAGCGCGGGGGCGACCATCGTGAACAGCAGCGTGTCCAGGCCGATGAGCCCCGTCGCGGTCCAGAAGACCACGGAGCGCTTCCCGCTCGTCATCGTGCCGCTCATCCCACCCCCCAACGACGGAGGGGCCCGCTCGGGGCCCCTCCGCGTACCGCTCCGGTCGGAGACCGGACGAACTACATCATGCCGCCCATGCCGCCCATGTCGGGCATGCCGCCGCCGGCGCCGCCCTCCTCGGGCTTGTCGGCGACGACGGCCTCGGTGGTGATGATGTTCTTGGCGATCGACGCGGCGTTCTGCAGCGCCGAGCGGGTCACCATGGCGGGGTCGATGATCCCGGCCTTCACCAGGTCCACGTACTCGCCGGTGTCGACGTTCAGGC
>JBFWNT010000051.1:0-11060 GCA_050250915.1 Thermoleophilia bacterium | reverse complement strand
GCTACCTCAACCAGATCGAGCACGACCAGCGGCCGCTGACCGTCCCCGTCCTGCTGCGCCTGGCCGCCGAGCTGGACATCGACGCCCGCGAGCTGTCGGACGACGACGGCCGCCTGGTGGCCGACGTGGCGGCCGCCCTCGCCGACCCCGTCGCCGTGGCGGCGGGCACCGTGCCCGCGGACGACATCGCCGAGGTGGCGGCCGCCTTCCCCGAGGTCGCCCGCGCGCTCGTCGCGCTGCAGCGGCGCGCCACGGACGCCGGCAGGCGGGTGGAGGAGATGGCCGTGGGGATGGGCGCGCGGATGCCGGAGGGCGCCGCGCTGCCGGTGTCGCCGCACGACGAGGTGCTCGACTTCGTCTACGACAACCACAACCACTTCCCGGAGCTCGACGCCGCCGCCGAGCGGATCGCGGCGCAGACCGGCGCCCGGCCCGCGGAGCTGGAGGCCCTGCTGGCGGCCCGGCACGGCGTGCGGGTGGAGGAAGGGCCGCCGGGCGGCGACCGGCGCCGGTACGAGCCGGCCGGCCGCACCCTCCGTATCGCCCCGGGCCTGGACGGCGGCCGCCGGGCGTTCCAGCTCGCGTCCCAGTGGGCGCTGCTGGAGCACGGCCAGGCGCTCGACCGGCTGGCCGCGCCCCTGTCGGGCCGCGAGTCGCGGGCCCTCGCGCGGATCGGCCTGGCGAGCTACTTCGCCGGCGCGGTGGTGTTGCCGTACCGGGCCTTCCACGGCGCCGCCGAGGAGATGGGGTACGACATCGCGCTCCTGTCCCAGCGCTTCGGCGTCTCCATCGAGACCGTCTGCCACCGCCTCAGCACCCTCCAGCGGCCCGGCCTCGAAGGGGTCCCGTTCTTCTTCGTGCGGGTCGACCGGGCCGGGAACATCTCCAAGCGCCACTCGGCCACCGACTTCCACTTCGCCCGGACCGGCGGGACGTGCCCGCTCTGGAACGTCTACGAGGCGTTCTCCGCGCCGGGCCGCTTCGTGACCCAGGTGGCCCGCGTCCCGGACGGGCGCACCTACTTCTGGGTGGCGCGCACCGTCGGGCGCCACGAGGGCGGCTGGGGCAGCCCGGGCGTCGAGTTCGCCCTCGGCCTCGGCTGCGACGTCCGCCACGCGGGCCGCCTCGTGTACGCGCGGGGGCTGGACCTGGAGGACCCCGGCGCCGCCGTCCCCATCGGGCCGGGGTGCCGGCTCTGCGAGCGCACCGACTGCCCCCAGCGCGCCTTCCCGCTCCTCGGCCGCCCCCTGGAGGCCGACGCCGACCGCGCCGCCCTGGCCCCCTACCCCACCGCCTGAGCCGTGGGCCGGTAGGAACCGGCCTCCACCGCCTCCCCGCAGTCGGGGCAGATCAGGCTCGCGGGGTCCCCGCCGCCGCACTCGTGCAGGAACCGGCGCGGCTGCGGGCCGTCCCGATGGACGTGGCGGTCGCCCCACTGGCGCAGGGCCACGATGACCGGGTACAGGTCGCGGCCCGCCGCGGTGAGGTGGTACTCGTGCCGCACCGGGCGGTCCTGGTACTGCCGCCGCTCGAGCACGCCGGCGGCGACGAGGCTCTTGAGCCGCGCGGAGAGGATGTCCCGCGGCGCGCCCGTGTTCCGCCGGATCTCGTCGAAGCGGTGGACGCCGAGGAATGCCTCGCGCACGACGAGCAGGGCCCAGCGCTCCCCCACGACCTCCAGGGTCCGCGCGACCGAGCAGGTGCGGGGTCCGGTGCCGTCCATGCGCCCAGCCTAGCCGGGTCGGTTGTGAAATCCAACCGACTCCTCTACGGTGCGCCGGCAGAGTCGGTCCGGATATCCAACGGAGTGCGGATGCCACGCCACTGGCAGGTGCTGATCGTCGTGACGGCGGGGGCCTTCCTCGCCAACCTCGACCTCTTCATCGTGAACATCGCGTTCCCGGCGATCGCCGCGGACTTCCCCGGCGTCGGCATCGCCGGATTGTCGTGGGTGCTCAACGGCTACGCGATCGTGTTCGCCGCCCTCCTCGTGCCGGCGGGGCGGCTCGCCGACCGCGTGGGACGCAAGCGGGTCTTCATGGCCGGGCTGTGGTCGTTCACCGCCGCCTCGGCCCTGTGCGCGGCGGCCCCGGGGCCATGGTGGCTCGTCGCGGCCCGGGTGGCGCAGGCCGTCGGCGCGGCGCTGATGATCCCGACCTCCCTCGCCCTGCTGCTCCCCGAGTTCCCGCCCGCCCGGCGCCCGGCCGCCGTCGGCCTCTGGACTGCCGGCGCCGCTCTGGCCGCGACGATGGGACCGACGATCGGCGGGCTGCTGGTCACCGCGAGCTGGCGCTGGGTGTTCCTGGTCAACATCCCGCTCGGGCTGGTCACGGCGGTCGCCGGGGCCCGGATCCTGCGCGAATCGCGCGACCCGGACCGCGGGCGCGTGCCGGACCTGCTCGGCGCCGCGGCCCTCTGCATCGGCGTCGGCGCGCTGGCCCTGGCGATCGTGGAGGGCGAGGGCTGGGGCTGGACGAGCCCGGGCGTCCTGGGCGCGGCCGCCCTCGCCGCCGCCGCCCTCGCCCTGGTCGTGCGGCGTTCCCTGACCCACCCCGTCCCCGTGGTGGAGCCGTCCCTGCTGCGCCCCCGCGTCACCCGCGCCGCGGACGCCGGCGTCTTCCTGTTCAGCATGGGCTTCTTCCCGCTGCTGCTGGTGACGGTCCTGTTCATGACGGACGTGTGGGGCTACTCCGTCCTGCAGGCGGGCCTCGCGATCGCGCCGGGCCCGCTCATGGTGGCCCTGCTCTCCTGGCCCGCCGGCGTGCTCGCGGCGCGGTTCGGGCCGCGGCTCCTGGTGCTGCCGGGCGTCGGCCTGTTCGCCGCGGGATGCGCGTGGTCCGCGCTCACCGCGGGCACGACGCCGGACTACCTGGGCGTGATGCTGCCGGCGACGGTCCTGACCGGGATCGGCGTCGCGCTGACCTTCCCGGTGCTGGCCGGGGCGGCCGTCGCGGGGCTGCCGCCGGCGCGGGCCGCGACCGGCAGCGCGCTGTTCACCATGTCGAGGCAGATCGGCGGCGTCGTCGGGATCGCGAGCGTCGTCGCGGTGCTGGCCGCCGCGGGGACCGGCCTCGGCGGCTTCCAAGCGGGCTGGGCGTTCATCGGCGCCGCGGCGATCGCGGCCGGCCTCGTCGCCCTGGCGCTCCCGGGCCGTCGCCCGGCCGCTATCGCGGCGACGGCCGTCACCGCCCCGGCGCGGTGACCCCCAGGATGAGCTGGGCCGTCTCCAGCGGGAGCTCGAGCTGGGGCGCGTGGCCGGCGCCGCCGAGCTCGACCCAGTCGGCGTGCGGGAGCCAGTCGCGCCGGTATCGGACCGCCGCCGCCGGCCATTCGAGCAGCCGGTCCTCCGTACCCCAGACGATCCGCACCGGGCAGTCGACCGCGGCCGCGTCGAGCGTCCAGCCGTCCCGGCGGGCGGCGGCGTCGAGGGCCTCCAGGCCGCTGCAGGCGGCGGCGCCCCGGATGACGTGGGCGACGAGATCCGCCGGCAACCCGGATGCATCGCCGACGACGCTCGCGAGGGCCTTGGCGCGGCCGCGGGGCGTGGAGGCCGCGGCGTCGGCGTGGGGCGCCGCCGCCCGCGCGGCGGCCTGGGTGGCGAGCACGGCATCGAGGGTCGCGTGGGCCGCCGGATCGCCCGCCTCCCACCCCCCGGCCGGGGCGAGGGCGACCACCGACCGCGCCCGCCCCCGGGCGGCGAGGCGCAGGGCGAGGTGCCCGCCGAGCGAGTTGCCGGCGATGTGGGCCGTCTCCAGGCCCTCGGCGTCGAGCATGGACGCGACCGCATCGACCACGCCGTCCGCGTCCGCGCCCGGAGCCAGGGGCGGGCCGCCCGCGTGCCCGGGGAGCGTCGGCGCGAACACGGCGTGCCGCTCCTGCAGGGCCGGCAGCACCAGCTCCCAGGTGCGCCAGGTGTCGGTGATGCCGTGCAGCAGCACCAGCGGCGGGCCGGAGCCGCCCCGGTGGGCGGGGGTGAAGCGGGTGTCCACGGGTGGGACGCTACGGGGCCGTGCGGGTAGCTTCCCGCCATGGCCGCGGCGAGCGACGCCCAGGTGCGCGCGGGACGGCGCACGATCCGCATCTCCAGCGCCGGCCGGGCGGTGTTCCCGGCGGACGGCATCACCAAGCTCGACCTGGCCCGCCACTACGCGGCGGTGGGCCCGCTCATGGTCCCGCTGGTGCGCGGCCGGCCCCTCGCCCTGGAGGTGCGGCCCAAGGGGATCGGCGGAGAGGGCTTCTTCCTCAAGGCCGTGCCCGGCCACTTCCCGGAGTGGATCCACACCGCCGACGTGCCGAAGCGCGAGGGCGGCACCATCCGGCAGGCCCTCGGCGACGACGTCGCGACCCTCGTCTACCTGGCCGGGCAGAACGCGGTCACCCCGCACGTGTGGACCGCCCGGGCCGACCGGCTGGAGCAGCCGGACCGGATCGTCTTCGACATCGACCCGGCGGACGACGACTTCTCCTTCGTGCGCGACACGGCCCGCCGGCTCGGCGCGCTCCTGCGCGACCTGGGCCTCGGGGCCTTCGCCATGACCACCGGCTCGCGCGGCCTGCACGTCGTCACGCCCCTGCGCCGCGGCGCGACCTACGACGAGGTCCACGCCTTCGCCCACGCGGTGGCCACGGCGATGGTGCGCCGCGACCCGGGCCGCCTCACCGTCGAGTTCCGCAAGGCCGAGCGCGACGGCCGCCTCTACCTCGACATCGGGCGCAACTCCTACGGGCAGCATGCCGTCGCGCCCTACGCGGTGCGCGCCCGCGACGGCGCGCCGGTCGCGACGCCGCTGCGCTGGGAGGAGCTCGACGACGACGCGCTCGGCCCGCGGCGCTGGGACGTCCGCACGATCGGGGCGAGGATGGAGGAGGCGGGCGACCCCTGGGAGGGGATGGCCGCGACCGCCCGGGCGGTCGGGCCCGCGGCGCGCGCGCTGGAGGACGCGGGATGAGCGCCGCCCCGACCGTCTCGGTCCTGGCCTGCGCGCCGACGCTGATGGTCGTGGTGGAGCGCGACCCCTCCGGCTCCGTCGTCGAGATCCACCTCCACGCCGGGGGTCAGGGCTTCTGGGCCTCGCGGATGTCCGCCCGCCTCGGCGCCACCACGCACCTCGTCGGCCCCTTCGCCGGCGAGCCCGGCACGTCGCTGCGCGCGCTCGTGGAGGCCGAGGGCCTGGAGGTCCACGCGGTGCCGGCGCTGTCGCCCAACGGCGTCTGGGTGTCCGACGGCGCCGAGGGCGAGGCCGCGTCGATCGCCGAGGTGCCGGTGCCCCGCCTCTCGCGGCACGAGGCCGACGGCCTGGTGTCGGCCATGCTCGCGCACGGCCTCAGGACGCGCGTCTCGGTGCTCACCGGGAGCCCGCCCGGCGTGCTGGACGGCGAGCGCTACGGCCGCCTCGCCCACGACCTCCACGCGGTCGGCGGCACCGTCCTCGCGGACCTCTCCGGGGACCAGCTCGAGCACGCCGTCGAGGGAGGGGTCGACGTGCTGAAGGTCGCCCACGACGAGCTCGCCGCGCTGGGCCTGGCCGAGGGCGACGACGAGGAGGCGCTGCTGGAGGGCGCGCGCGAGCTGCGGCGCCGCGGCACCGGCACCGTGGTCGTCTCGCGCGCGGACGAGCCCCTGCTCGCGGTGACCCCGGACGGCGAGCTGCGCGTGGACGTGCCGGAGTTCCGGCCGGCCAACCACCGCGGCGCGGGCGACTCGATGACCGGCGCGCTCGCGGCGCGGCTCGCCGCCGGGTCCCCGATCGAGGAGGCGCTGCGCTGGGCCGTGGCCGCCGGGGCGCTCAACGTCACCCGCCACGGCCTCGGCAGCGGCGACACCACGGCCATCGCGCAGCTGGCCGAGGGGGTGCGGGTCAGCCGGGCGTGAGCCCCGCCGCGGTCGGCCGCGGCATCGCGTCGGGCGCCAGCCGGGCGCAGAGATCGCGCAGCTCCGCGTGCCGCTCCGGCGACCAGCCGCCGAGCAGATCCTCGAGCTCCTCGCGGTACGCCGCCAGCAGCGCGTCCGCCAGGCGCGCCCCCTCGGGCGTCGGCTCCCGCCCGCCGGCGCCGGCGGCCACCAGCTCCCGCTCCTGCAGCTCGGCGGCGGCGGCCCTCAGCACCCCGGGATCGGCGGAGTGCGCGAGGGCGAGCGCGTCCGGGTCGAGGGCGGGATCGTCCCGCAGGCGCACCAGGAGCCATCCCTCGGCGGGCGGCAGGTCCGATCCGGCGCGCCGGGCGGTCGCGCGGAACGTCTCCCGCAGCGCCTCGCGGCCGATGAGGATGTCGAGCGCCTTCGTCAGCTCCCGGAGCGACGACCGCTCCGACGGCACGGCGAACGCCTCGGTCACGCCCGCGGTCGTCACGGTCTCGCGCAGCGGCAGCTCGCGGATGAGCCAGGTGAGCCCGAAGGCGGCGAGGCTCACCGCGGCGGCGACCAGGAACACGACCGACAACGCGTCGACGTAGGCGTCCGGGCCGGCGATGCCCTGCTCCGCGTCGGAGGTGAGGCGGGCGGCGAAGACGGCGCCGAGCAGGGCCGTCCCCAGCGACCCGCCGATCGAGCGGAAGAGGGTCGCCCCGGAGGTCGCGACGCCGAGGTCCTCGTAGGGCACGGCGTTCTGCACCGCGAGCACGAGCACCTGCATCGTGAGGCCGAGGCCCACCCCGAGGACGGCCATGTAGAGGCCCATCACCAGGTCGGGCGTGTCCGCCTCGAGCCGCGAGAGCAGCAGCAGCCCGACGGTGGCGAGCGCCGTGCCAACGATGGGGTACCAGCGGTAGCGGCCGGTGCGGGTGATCGCCTGGCCGGTCGCGATGGAGGCGATGAGCAGGCCGCCCATCAGGGGCAGCAGGTGCAGCCCGGACTCCGTCGGGCTCTGGCCCTTCACGACCTGCTGGAACAGCGGCAGGTAGGTGATCGCCCCGAACATCGCGAAGCCGATGACGAACCCGACGGCGCCGGTCGTGACGAAGACCGGGTTGCGGAAGAGGCGCGGGGCGAGCACCGGCTCGGCGGCCCGCCGCTCCACGACCACGAAGAGGACGGTCGAGGCGACCGTGACCACCCCGAGCGCGACGATCGGCGCGGAGCCCCACGCGTAGGACTCGCCGCCGAGCGTCGTGAGCAGCACGACCGCGCTCAGCGCGACGGCGAGCAGGACCGTCCCCATGTAGTCGATGCGGTGCCGGGTGCGGTCCAGCGGGGCGGGCAGCGCGACGGCCAGCACGATCAGGGCCGCCAGCCCCAGCGGGACGTTGATGAAGAAGATCCAGCGCCAGTCCCAGCTCGACGTGAGGAAGCCGCCGAGCAGCGGGCCCGCGACGCTCGCGGCGCCGAACACGGCGCCGAACAGCCCCACGTAGCGGCCGCGCTCGCGCGGGGAGACGATGTCGCCGATCGCGGCCTGGGCGCCCACCATCAGCCCGCCGCCGCCGAGGCCCTGGATCGCCCGGAACACGATGAGCTGGGTCATCCCCTGGGCGAGGCCGCAGAGGATGGAGCCGACGAGGAAGATCACGACCGCCGCCTGCAGGATCACCCGGCGGCCGTACAGGTCCCCGAGCTTGCCGTAGAGCGGCGTGACCACCGTCTGCGCGAGCAGGTAGGCCGTGACCACCCACGAGATGTGCTCGAGCCCGCCGAGGTCCTCGACGATCGTGGGCAGGGCTGTCGCGACGATCGTCTGGTCGAGCGCCGCCAGCAGCATCACCAGCAGCAGCGCCCCGATCACGACGCGCACGCGGCCGCCGCCGGGCGCGCCGGCCGCGCTCGGCGGGCCCGGCACGCTCACGCCAGGGCGCCCCACCGGGCCATCGTCGCACACCCCCCTCCCGTCAGACCCCCACGTTGAGGTGCACCGCCATCCCGGCGTCCACCGACCCCGTGACCGTCCCGAGCTGGGTCGAGTAGCCGTCCGAGAAGACCATGTCCGTCTGTAGCGAGAGGCCCCGCATGTTCGCCGCGCTCGTCTCGTAGCCGGGGGTGGCGTAGACCGCCGCGCAGGCGTCCTCGGGCAGGGCGATCTGCGAGGTCACCAGCTTGCCGCCGGCGCTCGTGGCCTCGGCGACGCCCGGGTACACCTCGAAGTGGATGTGCGGCCAGCGCCCCGGGTAGGCGGCCGGGAAGACCGACGTGAAGGCCACCGATCCGTCGGCGCCGGACTCCTGGACGCCCCGGAGGTAGTTCTCGCCCGCGATCTGGGGGTCGTACATCGAGTAGCGCCCCTCCCGGTCGCAGTGCCAGAGGTACACCGCCGCGCCGGGGACGGGCACGCCGCCCTGCGCCACGTCGAGGACCGTCATCGTGATCGTGAGCGGGATCCCCTCCGCGACGCCGGTCGCCCCGCCGAAGCTCGCCGTGATGTCCGAGCGCACGATCCCCGACTCGCCGAGCACGTTGATCCCGTTGGAGCCGTCCGCCGGGTAGGGGCCCGCCGTCTCCTCGGGCGTCTCCGCCGCGACGGCCGTCGTGCCCGTCGTCCCCGTCGACCCGGAGGCCGTCGACGCGGCCGTCGTGGTCGCCGCCTCGGACGAGCCCGACGACCCGCAGCCGGCCACGACGGCCGCGAGCCCGCCCACGGCCAGCATCCCGAGGGCGCGCCGCCGCGTCATGAGCGTCGAGACGTCGAACTGCAGGCCGCGGTCGTGGTCGTGCACCTCGTCCTCGTGGACGTCCTGTGTGCGCCGCGTGGTCATCCGGTCCCTCCTCCGGTGCCGTTGTGGGCCCATCGTGGCGCGCCGCGCCGGGGGCGCCCTGGGAACAGTCTGTGAGGTCCCTGTGATGAACCGTGAGGCCGGCGGGCCGATTCACGACGTTTCTGGCGTTAACGCGGGGTGCACGGCCGGGCGGAGGGCGGTAAACGGGCCCCGGTTAGCGTCCTTTGTCACAAGCGGAGGGGGGCCTCCGCTCGCCGGGGGAGAGGGGGCACGGCGTGATCGAGGGAGCAACGGCACGGCGGCCGCGGGCAGCGGTCAACCAGGGGGACGCGGAGGCGCGCTGGCCGACGCCGCACGAGCTGCGGGCGTTCGTCCGGCTCGCCGAGACGCTGCACTTCGGGCGCACGGCGCGGATGCTGGGCCTCGCCCAGTCCTCCCTGTCGGAGGCGATCCGGCGGCTGGAGGCGAAGCTCGGCGTGGTGCTGCTCGAGCGGACCTCGCGCCGCGTGAGCCTCACCGAGGCGGGAGCCCGGCTGCTCCCGGTCGCGCGCAACATCCTCAACGGGCTCGCCGCGGCGCGCACCGCGGTGGTCGATCCCCCCGCGGGCGCGACGGACACGCTGCGCATCGGCATCGAGGGCTCCGGCTTCGTGGAGCTCAACCGGCCCGTCCTCGCCGCGATCGGCGACCGGCACCCCCACGCCCGGCTCGTCGTGCGCGAGTCGCTCGGGCCCGCCCGGGCCTTCGCCGAGCAGCGGCTCGACATCGCCCTCGTGCGCAGCCCCGGCGACGAGTCGCTGGTGGTCCACCCGGTCGCCACCGAGGAGCGCGGCCTGCTCGTGCCGCCGGGCCACCGCCTGGCGCGCCGCGGCGCCGGCGGCCTGCGCGACGTCCTGGACGAGCCGTTCGTCGCCGTCGCGCCCCGGGCCGCCCGGACGCGCGACTACTGGCTCGCCGTCGAGCACCGGGGCGGACGGGCACCCGTGCTCGGCGGCGCGGCCCACTCGATGCAGGAGGTCGCCCACGCGGTCGGGCACCTCGGGCTCATCACGACGGGCTGCCGCTCGCAGACGCGCTCCCACCCCTTCCCGGACGTGGCGTTCGTGCCGGCCGACGACCTGCCGCCGAACATCGTCGGGGTCGCGGTGCGGCGGGGCGAGTCGCGGCCCGCGGTGCTCGCCCTGGTGGACCTCATCACCGAGGTGGTGACCGAGCTCTCCGGGACGGCGCCGGGCCTCAGCCCCGTGCGCTGACCACCCCGGCCCGGGAGGTGCGCAGCCGGTCGAGCAGGGCGCGCGTCTCCTGGGAGGGCTCGAGCCCGATCTCGCCGAGCACGCGGCAGCACTCGACGTAGACCGGCACGGCGGCCGGGCCCCCGGCCGCCGCGGCGGCGGCCCGCATCAGCAGGCGCCAGCCGTCCTCCCGGTACGGCTCCGCCGCGACCGCCGTGCGCGCGACCGCCTCGGCCTCGGCCGACCGGCCGGCCTCCAGGAGCAGCGCACCGTGGTCGCGCCGCGCGTCGGCCACCGCGCCGGCGAGCTCGTCGCGCCTCTCGGCCACGGCCGGGGCGTCGTCCTCGACGGCCGCGACCAGCGGCCCGCGGGCCGCCATGGCCAGGGCCTCCTCCAGCGCCGGGACCCGCGAGGCGCCCACTTCCTGCCGCGCCCGGGACAGGAGCGACCACAGGGCCTGGTCCTCGGTCACCACCGCCCCGCGCGGGCTCCACCGCAGCAGCCCCTCGTCGGAGGTGAGCTCGACGCCCTCGGGGGCGAGCCGCCGCAGCCGGTGGATGACCTGGCGCAGGTAGTTGGCGGGCTCCGCGCTGTGGCCGGCGAGCGAGGCGACGAGCGACGCCCGCGGCACGCCGCGGGCGCCGGCCCGCGCGACCGCGGCCGCCACGTCGATCGCCCGCGGCGGCGAGATGTCCCGCTCCTCGCCGTCCACCACGAGGCGCGGGCGGCCGAGGGTGCCAACCACGACGCGCGCGCCGTCGAGCGTCGCGGGGGCCGTGGCCGGCATGGGCGCCCGCGCGAGGGAGCGCCAGTCCTCCTCCTCGGGCCCGCCGGCGTCGATTCGGCGCGCGAGCACGTCCGGCGCGTCGGTGAGCGCCGCGACGAGCGGCCCGAGGGTGCCGATGCGCCGGGCCGCATCCCGCGCCGCGTCGGCGGCGGCGTCGTGCCCGGCCTCGTCGCCCAGCCTCCAGCGCGCCTCGGCGAGCAGCACCCAGGCCGCGGGCATCTCGAGGCGGCGGCCGGCGGCCTCCATCCCGGTGGTCGCGCGCTCCAGCAGCGCAGCGGCCTCCGCCGCGTCGCCGTCCATCCGGAGGATCGCCCCGGCGAGCCAGGTCGCCGCCCACTCCGCGAACGCCGGCAGGCCGTGCTCCTCGGACCAGGCGAGCGAGGCGCGCAGCACCTCGGCGG
>JBFWNT010000050.1:0-11272 GCA_050250915.1 Thermoleophilia bacterium | reverse complement strand
GTCTAGGAGGCCATGATGCGTGTCCGCGCCCACCTGAACACCTGCGGCCTGACGGCCGGCCACGAGTACGACGTCGACGCCGGCCACCCGGGCCTCCGGGCGGCGATCGCGGCGGGGTGGGTGGAGGACTTGACGCCGCCCCCGGCGGTCCGGTCGCCGCGCCGCACGCAGCCGCCCGCCCAGCCCGTCGTCGCGGAGACGTCCGGGTCCGGGTCGGGTGACGGCAGCGGCGAGGGCAGCGGGGACTAGACCGTGGGGACGTCGCCCGCCGACCCGCTGATGCTCCAGTTCCGCATCGAGGGGGCGGAGAAGCGGCTCGACAGCCACAGCGACTCCCTCCGGCGGGGGACCGAGGCGTTCGGGAACCTCCGCCAGGAGGTCGCCCTCCAGGGCCGCGACCTCGGCACGATCCGCGACGACATCCGCGACATCCGCGACCTCATCCGGGATGAGCGCGACGCCCGCGAGAAGCGCGACGCCGACTGGGAAGCCCGCGTCAAGCGCCTCACCGTGGCGTGGTTCACCGTCGCCGGGTCCCTCATCGTCGGGGCCGTCACCATCGCGATCACCGCGGCCCAGCTCGGATGACGCCGACCCGCCACACGGACGGGTTCGGCAGCGGCGACGACCCCCTCCGGTTCGTCGACGACCCCCGCCGGTTCTGGGGCCTCGTCCTCGGCACCCTCGCCGCCGTCGTCCTCACGTTCGCCATCGCGATCTTCGCGCTCGTCCAGTCCAGCGGCGCGGACGAACGCGCGTTGCAGCGGGTCGACGGCGGCCTCCGCGGGTTCGGCGCGGACGTCGAGGCCCGCCGCGGGTTCGCCCGCTACGCCGAGGAGGCGTTGGCCGTCGAGCTCGCCAAGGACGGGAGCGCCGGCCCGAGGGACTGCACCGGGGACGGGATCGTCACCGCCGTCGACTACCTCCCCGGCCAGGGGCCGCTGCCGCTCATCACCCGCAACGGACTCACGAGAGGAGCGCACCCGTGACGCTCGGCGCGACGATCACCCGCGAGGCCCGCAAGGACCTCGGCTGCCGCGAGACGCCGCCGGGGTCGAACGACGGGCCGTGTGTCCGGGCGTTGCAGGCGAGCACGGGGGCGTACAACGCCCCGTGGTGCGGGTCCGCCGTGAAGGCGTGGGCGGTGCGCGCCGGGGTGGTGGACCTCCGCGGCTACAGCGCGAGCACCTGGATGATGGTCGAGCAGGCCCGCGCCGCCGGCCTCCTCATCAGCGAGCCCGTCGAGGGCTGCTCCGTCGTGTGGAAGCCCGGCCCGTCCGGCCACACCGAGGACTTCATCCGGTGGGTCGACCGGGCCCGCGGCGCCGCATTGACGATCGGCGGGAACACGGGCGACGCCGTCCGCGAGCACGTCCGCGACGTCCGGGGCGCCTACTTCATCGCCCCGTCCGACCTGACCGCCCCACCGAAGCCGGTCTACCGCACCGTCTACTGGTGGGAGTGCCCCGGCTGCACCCCGACCCGCCACGGCCTGTACGCGCGGCCCGAGTACCGGGAGAAGGCGATCCGCCTGTGGGTGGAGCGTCACGGCAACCCCGGCCATGTGCGCCGCGGGAAGCTCTCCGTCCTCGTCGACGGGCGGTTACAGCCGCGATGGACCTTTTGGACAGGGCCAAGGAAGAGGAGCGCGGACTTCGACACGAAGGAGAAGCGTGACGCCAGCATGAAGGCTTACCTGCGGACGCACCCGTCGGCCCGTCTGCGCACCCGCTCCAAGCGGGTCCGCGTCTCGTGATGGACTCGGGCTCGAAAGAACGGTTCTGGGCGAAGGTCGATCGCAGCCGAGGCGCCGCCGAGTGCTGGGAGTGGACGGCGTGCCGTGTCAATGGCTACGGGCGGTTCGGGTTTGCACGTCGCCCCCTGCTCGCGCACCGCGTCGCGTGGGAGGTCGTCCACGGACCCCTCGCCGATCCGGAGGACTGCGTCCTCCACCGTTGCGACAACCGGGCGTGCTGCAACCCCGCGCACCTCTTCATCGGCACGCGCAGCGACAACCTCGCCGACATGTTCGCCAAGGGTCGGGGCGCGCCACAGGACGGCGAGCGCAACGCGAGGGCGCGGCTATCGCGCGAGCAGGTAGCCGAGATCCGCACGCGCTATGCGCGAGGCGGCGTGACGCAGCGCGCGCTCGCAGACCTCTTCGGCGTCGGCAAGACGACCGTGGGCAGCGTCATCAACCGTACGACGTGGGACTACTAAGGAGTTGAGCATGAACACGACAGTCAGTTGGGGGCCCGCGTCGATCATCGGGTACCTCGCCGCCGCCGCCGCCGCGATCACCCCCATGATCGGGGAGCTCGCCGACAACCTGGAGCCGCTCGGCGTCCCCGCGCAGACGTGGGTGGTCGTGTCCGCGATCCTCGCGGCGGTGACGACGGTCGGCCGGATGTACCAGGCGGGCCAGCAGGCCGGCGCCGTCATCACCGAGCCGATCCCGGAAGAAGGTGGATTCGGGGAACCCGACGCCTGACGGGTTAGCGGTCCGGTAGAATCAGTGGCCCGGCGGCGTTGCACCGCCCCGGGCCCGGCCAGACCCCCAGGAGGTCCGACATGGCGCAGCGTACATGCGCGCTCGATGAATGCACGGCGGCGGCGGCACCGAAGCGGCGCCTCTGCTGGAGTCACGCGCGTCGTCAGGCAAGGTACGGAGACCCGCGGGCTGGTGGCGCCGGGAAGCGGCCGGCGCCACTTGCTGACCGCTTCTGGTCGAAGGTGACCATCGGTGACGCCAGAGCCTGCTGGACTTGGCGGGCCGCTACCTACCCGTCAGGTTACGGGCAGGTCCACCGGGGCGGCGCGCGCCGCAAGATGGCCCTCGCGCACCGCGTGGCCTGGGAGCTAACGCACGGCGCTATCCCCGAGGACGTCGAGGTCTGCCACCGCTGCGACAACCCGGCGTGTGTCAACCCCGCGCACCTCTTCCTCGGGACTCACGCCGAGAACATGGCCGACATGGCGAGCAAGGGTCGGTCTACGCGCGGGGTGCGTAACCCGCAAGCAGCACTGACCGAGTGCGACGTGCGGTGGATACGCGCCCTCGCGGGTCACATGACGCACGGACAGATCGCCGAAGTCGCGGGCGTGCAGCGCCAGGCGGTGTCGAAGATCATCGCGGGCGAACGGTGGGACGGCGGGGCGGACGAACCGGACGTGTAGGTGACGCGCCGTCCGGCGCACGGTATGGTCGGAGTGGCGGCGGGGTCCCCCCTCGCAAGAGGTACTCCTGTGGCCCCGCCGCCCTCACACCGGAAGTTCACCCGTCGCGTGACGGGTTGACACCGGGGGGGCGGGGCGCATAGCCTCCCCGCTGACGGAACACACGTTCCGTCGTCAACCGCGAGGAACAGGAGCCTCCGCGATGACACACCCCAAGTCGGGGGGCGGTCACCTTGATCGCCGTGCCCGCTGACCTGTATGTCGCCGCCGTCCTGGGCTTCATCAACGAAGCCCGCCGCGCGCTCGACCTCCCACCCGTCGCGGACCTCCGCGGCGGCGAGCGACTGCACCCCTGGGCGTGCCCGATCTGCCGCACCCTCGCGGTCGGGATGCCCCGCAACCTGATGGCCGAGTTCTCGGGTACACGCCTCCGCGTGTGGCGCCGCGGGACGAGCCTCCTCGAGTACGAAGCGGACGCGCCGCCGACGGTGGTGGCGTGGTCCGAGATGTTCGACCGCGCCGAACGCGACGTGGCGCTCGCCCTCACCCCGGAGGAAGCGCGGGTGGACCTGTGATCTTCTCGAGGGGCCTCCACGAACTCGTCCTCGACGGACGCAAGACGCAGACGCGCCGGCCCGGCGGTGACACGGAGTGCCGGTACCGGGCGGGGCGCACCTACGCGGTGCAGCCCGCGCGGACGGCGCGGAGCGTCGGCCGGATCATGGTGACCGACGTCCGCCGCGAGTACGTCCAGGACATCACCGAGGACGACGCCCGCGCGGAGGGGTTCGCCGACCGCGCCGCGTTCCTCGACCGGTGGCGGGATCTGTACGGGTGGCGCGGCATGGCGCTCGCCGTGTGGGTCATCACCTTCCGACTCGAACGGAGCGGGCCGTGAGGTTTTCGTACCTCGGGTGGTGCGCCGCCGAGGGTTGCCACGAGGAGGCGACCAAGCGCGTCGCCCTGACGTTCGGCCCGCTCGGGACGTACCTGCTGCCCGTGTGCTACGACCACCTGACCTGCATCGAAGCGGACATGGAGGCGCTCCGCGGGCATGCCCTCGCCGTCGAGACGGAGCGCAAGGCGTGACCGGCGTGTTCTCAGTCGGCGACCGCGTCGCCCTCCGCGGCCACGCCGAGCTGCGCGAGGGGGTCGTCCACGAAGTGTACGTCTCCGGCCCCGTCGTCAGCGTCGGGGTGACGTGGCAGGGCGGGCGCCTCGACGGGTACCGCACCGGGGAGTGGCCGTGGCGGCTCATCCGTGACGACGGGGCCGGGGTGTGCGCCGCATGCCTGTGCCGCATCGACGACGCCGACGAACGCGAGGTGTGCGGCCCGTGCGCCGAAGCGGAGGACGCCGCGTGACCGACGAGCGCGACACCGCACTCGACGCGGCGATGCAGGCGGCCGGCGCCGTCGCCCTCGTCGAACTCGACGACGCGGGGTACGCCCGCTGCTTCGACCTCGACGGGCGGCCCGTCGCCGTCGTCGTCGCCGTCGATGACCGCGCGCACCGGCTGGACCACGCGGTACGGGCGCTCGCGCACGTCACGCGCACGGAGGCGCGGGCGCGGGACGGGCCGACGCTCACGGAGTAGGGAGGTTCCGGCGACCCTGATCCGGGGCGCCGGGGGTGGCACCATCACGACACGGAGCGAGCGAGAGGAGCGGGACCGATGGAGAACGTGCAGCCGATCAGGCCGGAGGGGACGGGCGTGTCCGCGGAGATCACGCGGCTCGGCGAGGTGTGCGAGCGCCTCGAAGGCGCCGAGCCCGACGAGCGGGCGCGGATGCTCGCGTACATCAACAGCCGGTTCGGCGTCCCCCGCCAGCCGCGCACGTCGGGTCGGCGCGGACGCGGGTCGTGACCGACAGCGTCACACCCGTCCCCGCGGACTCGCCGCTGGCTGCCGTGGAGTTCAGCCCGCTCGCGGTGGTGTTCCGGCAGGACCCGGAGGCGGCCCCGCCGCAGTGGGTAGACCCGGACGCGCCGAAGGGGTGGCGGCCCGACGGCACCGCGACCGGGGACCCGCGGCCGTGGGTCATCACCCCCGCGATGCTCCGCGGGATCGTCGCCGAGATCGCGGAGCGCCGCGCCGCCGAATGCACGCGCGCCCACGAGCGCCCCGCCGAGCCGCACATGCTCGGCCGGTTCATCCCCGTCGAGGACGCCTTCGCGGCGGGCGCGGACATCACCCGGCTGCTGTGGGTCCTCCGCACCCTCGGGTGGACGTCGTGAAGCCCGCCGTGATCCCCGGCTGGATCGGTTGGGGCAACCACCGCGTCGGGATCGACCTGTTCCTCGGCACGCACGGCAACCGCTTCGCCGGAGACGCGGGCCCGACCCCCGGCCGGGTGATCGACCCGCGTGGCCGGGGCGTCGTCGGCCTGCCGTGCAGCCTCAACGGCCAGCAGGCCGAAGGGATGGGCGCGCTCGTCGTGGTGCTGCCGGACCGCCTCATCGGGAACCGTGACGCGCTGCTCGACGTCGCCGCCGCTGTGGCGCGCGCGATCGAGGGGGAGGTCGTCGAAACGTGACGCCGGACCGGACCCGGCACCTCGTGGAGGCCGTCCTCGACGACCAGGGGTGGAGCGTCTACCGCCTCGTCCTCGGCCCGGGCCGCAACGGGCCGACGGGGCCGGCGATCGTCGCCCGCCGCGACGGGATGACGGTCGTGGTCGCCGTCGCCCGGGCCAGCGAGCCGGGACGCCTCGGCCCCTACCCCCGCCTCGACCGCCTCGACGGCGGGGACTGCCTCGCCTCCGTGACCTCCGCCGGGGGCGTGACGTTCCACGACGCCACGGGCCGCCACAGCGGCCCGAGCCTCATGGGGGTGGTCGTGGGTACCCCCGGCACCCCGAATCGCCACACGCGCCCGCTCCCGCGGGGAGAGGCATGCCGCCCGCTGTAGTCCGCCCCCCGATCGTCGTCCAGGCGCCCCCGCCGCGCCGGCCGGGCGTCGCGTCCGGCCTGTGGGCGCGCCGCGCCGTCACCCTGCCCCTCGTCGCCGGGGCCGCCTGCTCGCCGTGGATCCCGCTCGACCACCGCGCCGCCCTCGGGGTCGGCCTCGCAGGCGGCGCGACCGCCGCCGTCGGGAACCTCCGCCGCCGCCGCGGCCGCGCCCTCCACCAGCGGCGGATCAGGACCCACGCGCTCCGGCAGGGCGTCCTCGCGGACCGCTACCCGATCGACGAGCCCCTCCCCGGCTCCGAGGGCGTGTTCCGCCTCGGGGTGACCACCGACCCCGGTCCCCGCGACGACTACGAGCTCCAGTGGCGGCCGTGGGACGGCGACCCCCCGCACATCCTCTTCGCCGGCAGCACCGGGTCCGGGAAGTCGGAGGCGGGCCGCCTCGTCGTCGCGACGGCCCTGCGGGACGGGTGGGACGTCGAGATCATCGACCTGAAAGGCTCCACGGAGTACCACCCGCTGCCCGTGCATGACACGCCGCAGGCCGCCCGCGACTGCCTCGCCCGCCTGATCGCGGAGATCCGACGGCGCGGCGAGCTGCTCCGCGACGTCGTCAACCCCGTCCTGGGGGCGGACGGCCGGGTGAAGGACGGCCGCCACCGGAACTTCCGGGACGTCCCCGAGGAGGTCCGCGACGGCCTCCGCCCGCGGCTCGTCCTCCTCGACGAGGCCGCCCTCCTCCGGCTCCCCGGCACCGCCGACGAGCGGGACCGCAAAGCAGGGGAGCGGGCCGTGATGTTCCTCCAGGCCGCCACCGCGTTGACCCGATCCCTCGGCATCCACCTGGCGATCCTCGTGCAGCGCCCCGACGCCGACCTCCTCCCCGGGTTCCTCCGCAACAACGTCCAGGCCCGCGTCCTGTTCGGCGGCAACGACGAGGAGGCGCAGCGGATGACCGTCGGCCCCGCGGCGATGACGCAGGGGCTCGTCGAGTCGGACCCGTCGGACCGGCCCCCCGGGCGGTGCGTCGCCGCCGACGTCGGCGGGCCGGGGGCGCGCCTCGCCCACGGATACCTGCTGCACGAGGCGGCGCTGCTTCGTGACCTGGACGGCGCCGGCCCCGCCGCGGCACCCGCTGACGCGGATGCCCGCGGCGGCCCGCCGCTCACGGTGTCCGTCGACGACCCGCCCCGGTCCGGCTCCCCGACGTCGGGTGGTCCGCCGCCCCACGGGTCGGTCGCCGCGGGGTCACGCCGGGGGGTAGCCACCTTCGGTGGCCCCCCCGGCGCACCCGCCGCCTCCCTCCCCTCGGGCGGCTCCCCACCCTCCCCCGCGTCGCCGTCCCTGCCCGTCCGCCTCCGGGCCCCCATCGCCCGGGCATGCCTCCGGGCCTCCGCGTGGCGGCTGCTCATCGCGGCGGGCCGGCCGAACACGGCGCCGCGCCCCCACGGCCTCCGGGACCGGGTGCTCGAGCGGCGCCCGAGCCGCTGCGCGGCGTGCGGCACCACGGTGGGGCCGTTCGACGTGGAGCACTGGCGGCCCCGGCGTGCCGGCGGGTCGGACCGCCTGCGGAACCTCTGGGTCTGCTGCACCCGATGCCACGCGGCGAAGTCGTCGGAGGAGGCGTTGGTGTTCGCGTGGCGGGGTCGGCTGGACCCCCGCGCGTGCGCGCGGGTGCCCGCCTGGGCGTGGGCGGCCGCGGGCGCAAGCGCCCTCGGCCTCATCATGTTCGGCGGCCTCCTCGGCGCGATCGTCGCCGGGCTGCTCGTCATCCAGGCGTGGTTCGTGTTCAGGGACCCGCGCGGCGTCGACGGGCTGGCCACGCTAGACGCCCGCCTCGAGGGCGCGTATGGCGGGGTGATCGGCCAGGCGTCCCGGGCGCGCACCACCGTGATCGCCGGGACCCGCGCCTACCGGCTCATCATCGGCGCCCTCGGTGTCGCGTACCTCGCCGGTATCGCGGTGAGGTGGTGGTGGTGACCCGGGTGGGCGGGGGGTGCGACACTGGCGGGGTGACCGCGACGACGGAGGCTGATATGGCGACACCGACGACGGAGACCGGCAGCCCCGCCGCCGAGGAACTGCGGGCGTTGACGGGCCGCTACCGGGCGGTCCTCCGCGCCGAAGCACGCCGGGAGGCGGCACGGCGGGAGCTCGACGACGCCCGCACCCACCTCCAGCAGGAACGGACGGAGCTGTGGGCGGCTGCGCTCGCCGCCCGGGAGGCGGGGGCGACGATGGCGACTATCGCCGCCCACCTGAACGTCGGGGTGAGCCGCGTCAGCGCCCTGCTGCGGAAGGCGGCGGAGGGGCCCCCCGAGCGCCGCTAGGTCCGGCTGTCCGCCTCGTCTTCCATCACCTGGGCGACGACGCGGAGCGACTCCACCGTCCTGCGCAGGTCCACGGTCGGGAGGTCGCAGGCTTCGGCCCGGGCGGCCCGGACCAAGTCCCCCAGCGGGTGTCCGTCAGGGGTTGTCTCCCAGGCGGCGAGCGATGCCGGCGAGGGCGTCGGCGACGGTCTCCATGAGGGCTCGGGCGTCGTCGTCGGGGATGCGGTCGATGAGGTCTGGGAGCGCAAGGGCCTCTCCTGCCCGGGGGGTCGCGGAAGCCTGCGAAATCCTCCCTTTGAGCTGCGGCCCTGTCAACTCCAGCGCACGGGCGAGGTGTTGAAACTCGACTTCGCTGTAGACGGGCCGCTGGCCGCGCTCCAGCCGGACGATCGTCGACGGCGCCCACCCGGATCGGTCGCGTCCCCCCTGTGTGGTATGGCCCCACCCCAACCGCCGGGCGAGGTCGTCGCGGGAGAGGCCGAGTTCCCGGTCGCGCCGCATCCAGACGGCGTTCCCGAGGGCGGGTCCGCGTTCGATGTAGTCGGCCACCGTGTCCCTCCAGGGTGGTGCGAAGGGTGTCCTCACGGGTGAGCCTACCTGCTCCCCGGTTGCGGTCGGGTGGGGAAGCGACGGAACTTGCAGGCCGCTGGTGGGCGGTTTTCACCCCATCCCCGTCATGTTGACAAACCGGCGGGTGGTGGTGGTAAAATCGGTCAAGTCTCGCCACCCGAGGAACAGGAGCCCAGATGGCGACCACCACCGCACCCGCCAGCCCCCCCGACGACGGCGGGCACGTCCCCCACCCGGACGCCGGAACCGGCAGCCTCGCGCAGCGCCTCGCCCGCATCATGGGGGCGTTGCAGCGCATCGAGCGCGACGGCGCCGTCACCGGCAGTGGCGGGTACAGCTACGCGAGCGCCGACCAGCTCTCCGACGTCCTGCGCCCCGCGTTGGCCGCCGAGGGCGTCGTGATGCTCCCCACCGACACGCAGGTCATCGACCAGCGCGTCGACGAGGTCGACAAGGGCAGCTACACCCAGACCCGGTACACCGTCGCCCTCCGCGTCGAGTGGGTCCTCTCCGACGGGGAGACCGAGTACCGGATGGCGACCGTCGGGACGGGCGTCGACTACGCCGGCAAGGCGGCGAACGCCGCCCACACGTTCGCCCGCGTCAACGCCTTCAAGTCGGCGTTCCACCTGTCCACCGGGGACGACCCGGAGGCCCACCAGGGGAGCCTCGACGCGGGAGGGACGGAGGCGTGGCGCCGCCACAACCAGCAGCGGACGGGGGAGCTGCCGACCATCCCCGAGGGCGCCGACGTGACGGGCGCCCTCCAGGTCGGCAAGACCGGCATCGGCATCAAGCACCGGGCGGACGACCGCGCCGTGTTCGACGCGATCAAGGACGCCGCGAAGGGCATCCCCGGCGCGCGGTGGAACGGCGACGCGAAGGCGTGGGTCGTCCCCGAGTCGCAGGCCGGCGCCGCCGTCGTCCTCGCCCGCCACGTCGGGCTGACGATCCCCGACGACCTCGCGCAGCGGTTCCCCCCGCCCGCGAGCGACGACCTCCCCACCACGGACGAGACCGCCGGGGCGACCGGCAACGGCACGCCCGACGACGACATCCCATTCTAGGAGACGCACCGATGACCCCCGACGAGATCATGGAGATGCTCGCCGCCCACAAGAAGTGGCGGCAGGGCGAGCCCGGCGGCAAGCGCGCGGACCTCCAGGGCGCGTACCTCCAGGGCGCGTACCTCCAGGGCGCGGACCTCCGGGGCGCGTACCTCCGGGGCGCGTACCTCCGGGGCGCGGACCTCCGGGGCGCGTACCTCCGGGGCGCGGACCTCCGGGGCGCGTACCTCCAGGGCGCGGACCTCCGGGGCGCGTACCTCCAGGGCGCGGACCTCCGGGGCGCGGACGTGTCACCCGACGCCTGGATCGCCCAGGACGTCACGTTCGGCGACCTCCTCAAGGTCCTCCCCGACCTGCTCACCGCAGGCGGCCGGAGCCTCGACCAGGTCGTCACCCCCAGGGTGCTCTCCTGCCACACGTGGTCGAACTGTCCGATGGCGGAGGCGTTCACCGTCCGCGACCCGTCCGAGGTGCCGTTGCAGTGGCGGCCGTGGGCGGCCCTGTTCGTCTGGGCGTTCGACGCGCGCCTCCTCACCCCCGAGGTGATCGCGGAGGCGTGCGGCGTCACCCTCCCCGACGGCGAGGACGGTGACTCGTGACCACCACCGAGCAGCACTTCGAGCCCGTGGTTGACCCGGAGACGGGGGAGGTCCTCGCCGCCACCGAAGCCGACCGGCGGGACCTCATCGACCTCTACTGCCGGCAGATCATCGACGCCGAAGCCGCCGCCGTGGCGGCCCGGTCCGCCCGGCGGGGCCTCCACCTCCTCATGGGGGTGGGGGACGCCTGGAGCGATCCGGACCGGCCCGGCTGGGCTGTGCTGGTGAAGCCCCCCGCGACCCCTGCGCGGCAGGTCGTCCCCGCCGCCCTCGACGAGCACCGGGAGGCGCTCGCGCCCCTCGGGCTCGCGCCTCGCGTCGAGGTCGTGGAGCGGCGGGTGGACCCGAAGGTCAGCGACCTGACGTCGAAGTCCGCCCGGGAGGCGCTCGCCCGCGTCGGCCTGACGCCGGAATCGCTGCTTTACCAGCCGGCGCCGGGTGACCCGAAGATCGAGGTCGTCGCCCCCGAGGTGCTCCAGTGACCGCCTCCACCCCCCGGTTCGACGCCCGGACGGCGTACCTCCTCTGGCGGACACACGAAGCCTGCGGAGAGGACGGCTTCCTCCACTACCGAGGCGTCGGCGGGTGGAAGTGCTCCGCCTACGTCAACGGCTACCGC
>JBFWNT010000049.1:0-11670 GCA_050250915.1 Thermoleophilia bacterium | reverse complement strand
CGCGCAGCTCGGCACGCGGTTGGTGGGCCGGGAGCCCCGCCCACGGGTGGTCCCGCACGCGCGGCCCGACGGCCCGCCGCTGCTGGAGGTCGCCGGCGTCCGGGTGGA
Source organism: Thermoleophilia bacterium (assembly GCA_050250915.1). Lineage (GTDB taxonomy): Bacteria > Actinomycetota > Thermoleophilia > Miltoncostaeales > Miltoncostaeaceae > Miltoncostaea. The sequence continues at coordinate 11,562 of JBFWNT010000049.1, read as the reverse complement.
CGACGGCGACCTGACCCTGCTCGACGACGTGTCGTTCGAGCTGCGACGGGGGGAGATCCTCGGGGTCGTCGGCGTGGCCGGCAGCGGCCAGGACGTCCTGGCCGAATGCATCACCGGCCTGCGGTCCGTCACCGCCGGCTCGATCGTCCTGGACGGCACCGACATCGCGGGCTCCGGCCGCCGGGCCCTGATCGAGGGCACGGTCGCCCACGTGCCGGAGGACCGGCGCGTCGACGGACTGGTCGGCCCCGCGACGGTGCGCCACAACGCCATCCTCGGCGTCCACCGCTGGCCGGAGTTCCAGCGTCGCGGGTGGTTGCGTCGCGGCGCGATCGACGATCACGCCAAGGTGCTGGTACAGGAGTTCGAGATACGCGTCCGTGGCGTCGATCAGGCGGCCGAGACGCTCTCGGGCGGCAACCAGCAGCGGGTGCTGCTGGGCCGCGAGCTCTACAAGCAGGCGGGACTCCTGGTGGCGTGCGGCCCCACCCGAGGGCTCGACATCGCCGGGACCGAGTACGTGTGGTCGCGGCTGGTGGAGCAGCGGGACCGGGGGGCGGCCGTGCTCCTGCTGAGCCTCGACCTCGACGAGATCCTGGCCCTCAGCGATCGGATGATCGTGATGTACGCCGGGCGCATCGTCGGCGCCGTCGCAGCCGACGGGGCCGACGCCGAGACGCTGGGCCTGATGATGGGCGGCAGCGCGTTGTCGAACGGTTCCCCGCGATGAGCGTCGACGCGAAGTCCGCCGACGCCCCGCAGGACGGCGGGCGTGCGCGCCTCGGCCTTCCCGAGGAGTGGAAGCGCCGCGCCGTCGAGGCGGTGACCGGACCGGGCCTGTGGTCGCGCGTCATCGCCGTCCTCATCGCCCTGCTGCTCGCGGCGCCGCTCATCCTGGCTGCGGATGCGAACCCCCTCGAGGCGTACCGCGCGATGCTCGACGGCGCGTTCGGCTCCAGCCAGGCGTTCGCCGACGTCCTGAACCGCGCCGACACGTTCATCCTCCTCGGGCTCGGCATCGCCATCTCCATCCGGAGCGGCTTCTTCAACGTCGGTGCCGAGGGGCAGCTCTGGCTCGGGGCCCTCGGGTCGACGATCGTGGTGCTCTACTGGAACGGCCCGGAGCCCCTCGTGCTGCTCGTCGCGCTCGTGGCCGGCTTCGTGTTCGGCGCCCTCTGGTCGGGCCTCGTCGCGGCCCTGAAGATCTTCCTCGCCGTGGACGAGCTCATCAGCTCGCTGATGCTGAACTACGTGGCGATCCTGCTGATCAGCTACCTCACGTTCGGGCCCATGAAGGCCTACCGGGCGGGGCAGACCGAGCGCCTCGAGGTGGAGCTGCCGCTGATCTTCGGCGACCGGCTCCACGCCGGCTTCCTGCTCGCGCTCATCGCCGTCGTGCTCGTCTGGCTGCTCGTGAGCCGGACGCGCATGGGATACGAGATGCGCACCCTCGGGACGAACCCGGACGCGGCGCGCTACGCGGGCATCTCGGCGAACCGGCTCATCGCGCGCGTCTCGCTGCTCAGCGGCGGGCTGTGCGGCCTCGCCGGCGCCAACGCGATCCTCGGCGTGCAGCACGTCCTGCTGTCGGACTTCTCGCCCGGCTGGGGGTACACGGCGATCGCCGTCGCCCTCCTCGGCGGCCTGACCGCGTTCGGGGTGCTGCTGGCATCCATCCTGTTCGGCGCCCTCGAGATCGGCGCCACGAACATGCAGTTCACGGCCGGCGTGCCCTCGTCGCTGAGCAGCCTGATCGAGGGGCTGATCCTGGTCGTGTTCCTCATCAGCATCCCGTTCAACCCCGCCCGCCTGTGGGAGCGCGCGAAGGCGCTCGCATCGCGCCGGCGGACGCCGGGCGACGGGGAGGCCTGACGTGGGCGACATCTTCACCCAGGCCTTCATCGTGGGCCTGCTCGCGGCGACGATCCGGGCGGCGGCGCCGCTGATCCTCGCGGCGCTCGGCGAGGCCTTCAGCCAGCGCGCCGGCGTCATCAACGTCGGGCTCGAGGGCTACCTGCTCATCGGCGCCTTCTCGGCGTACCTCGGCTCGTACTACATGGATCAGGCGTGGCTCGGCGCGCTCGCCGGGATCGCCGGGGGCGCGCTGATCGCGCTCGTCGCGGCGTACGTGATGATCACGCGGCGGGCGGACCAGATCGTCACGGGCCTCGCCATCTGGATCCTGTCCATCGGGTTGGTGGGGATCGTCTATCGGATCGTCTTCAGCGAGGGGAACTCACTCCAGCCCCAGCGGGTCCCCGTCGACGCCTTCGCCCCCTGGGCGATCCCCGGCCTGTCGGACATCCCCTGGGTGGGGGAGATCCTGTTCGAGCAGATCGCCATCGTGTACCTGGCGTACCTCGCGGTGCCGGTCGCCTGGTGGGTGATGCGCGGCCGCCAGGGCCTGAAGGTCCGCGCCGCCGGCGAGAACCCGGAGGCGCTGGAGGCGGCGGGCGGCAACGTGATCCGCATCCGGTACATCTGCGTCGTCGCCACCGGCGCCCTCGCCGGTCTCGGCGGAGCGTTCCTGTCGATCGGCCAGACCGACACGTTCTCGGAGGGGCTGGTCGGCGGGCGCGGCTTCATCGCTCTCGGCATCGCCATCGTCGGCCGCCGGCACCCCTGGGGGGTGCTCATCGCGGCCCTCGTCTTCGCGTTCGCCGACTCCCTCCAGCTCTGGCTGCCGACGGCGGGCGTGGACGTGCCGCGCCAGTTCCTGCAGGCGCTGCCCTACATCGTCACCATCATCGCCCTGGCCGGGATCTTCGGCCGGGTCCGGCATCCGCGGGCGTTCCTCAAGCCCTACGTGCGGCAGTCATGAGGCGCCGCTCGGTCGCGTGGCTCGTGGGAGCCGGGGTCCTCGGGATCCTCCTCGCCCTGCTGGGGGCGCACATGCTCGCCGCGGCGGGGCCCGAGGGGCCGCGGGCTCCGATCCCGCGGGTGTGCTGGTTCAGCGACTACGACAACAAGCGCCTGTCCAACCAGTGCACCTACGACGAATCCGGCCAGAGGTGGCTCATGCCGGTCGACGGCCGCCTCGTCCCGGCGGAGGGGGTCCCCCTGCCCGAGGCCAATCTCTGCCACTACTTCTCGGGCCCCACCTGCCCCGAGCGTCGAGGATCACGATGACCGGCGGCGGGGTCGATCCGGGCAATCCTGTATACTTGTATGCAATGACGGGCGCGCGATGAAGGTCGTCTGCCTCCCCGGGGACGGGATCGGCGGCGAGGTGATGGCCGAGGCCATCCGCTGCGTGAACGCGCTCGTGCCGGACGCCACCGTCGAGGAGCACCTCCTCGGAGCCGCCGCCATCCGGCAGACCGGCGACCCTCTTCCGCCGGCGACCCTCGCGGCGTGCCTGAAGGCCGACGCGGTGCTCATGGGCGCGGTCGGCTCGGATGCGTACGCATGGGGCGACGGGATCAACCCCGAGGACGGGATGTTCCGGCTGCGACGGGAGCTGGACGTCTTCGCGAACCTGCGCCCCTCCCACGGGGACGGCATCGACCTCCTGATCGTCCGCGAGCTGGTCGGCGGCCTCTACTTCGGGTCGCGGGGCGTGGAGCCCGACGGCACCGTCTACGACCGGCTCGAGTACCACCCCGACCAGGTGCGCCGGGTCGTGCGCCGCGGCTTCGAGCTCGCGGCGCAGCGGGGGGGACGCATGACGTCGGTCGACAAGGCCAACGTCCTGACGACCTCGCGCATGTGGCGCCGCGAGGTGGACGCGATGGCTCCGGAGTACCCCGGCGTGCGGGTGGACCACCTGCTCGTCGACACGGCGGCGATGCGGCTCGTGGAGGACCCGGGGGCGTTCGACGTCATCGTCACCGAGAACACGTTCGGGGACATCCTCTCCGACATCGCCGCGGCGTTGACCGGCGGCCTGGGGGTCGCGGCCTCCGCCTGCGTGGGCGACGCGGGCGTCGGGCTGTTCGAGCCGGTCCACGGCACCGCCCCCGACATCGCCGGGCGCGGCGTCGCGAACCCCACGGCGATGCTCCTCTCCACCGCCCTCATGTTCCGGTACGGGCTGGGGCTGCCGGCCGCCGCGGACGCCCTCGAGGACGCCGTCGCCGTCGCCCGCTCCACCTCGCCGACCACCGACGAGGGCGGCTCGGCCACGACCAGGGCCTTCGGCGACCGGGTGGTCCAGGCCCTCGGCGCCGCCGGGGCGGCCTCGCTGTGACCCCTCCGGCCGTCGGCGAGGGACACCTGGCCGAGCTGCGCGCGCTCGGCGCGCGGAGCGTCCTCGTGGACGGCCCCGACGGCCGCATCCACGCCCTCGACTACGGCGGCGAGCTCCCGCCGCTCGTCGTGCTGCCGGGGATCACGAGTCCGGCGATCACCTGGGATTTCGTGGTGAGCGAGCTGCGCGACCTGGTGCGGCCCGTGGTGCTCGACCTGCGGGGCCGAGGGCTGTCCGAGCCGGGAGCCGCCTACGGCGCCGCCGACCACGCCGCCGACGCGGCCGCGGTGATCGCCGGCCTGGGGCTCCACCGGCCGCTTCTGCTCGGCCACTCGCTGGGCGCCCGCGCCGCCGCCGCCCTCCTGGCGGACCGGAACCCCGGCGCGCGGGGATCCGTGCTGGTCGACCCGCCGCTCTCCAGCGCCCGCCGCGGCCCGTACCCGACTCCCCGCGAGGCGTTCCTGGAGCAGCTGCACGAGGGCTACGCGGGGACCACGGGCGACGCGGTCCGCCGCTTCTACCCGGCGTGGCCCCGGCAGGAGCTCCTGCTCCGGGCCCGGTGGGTCGCCACCTGCGACGAGGCCGCCGTGACGGCGAGCTACGACGCGATGGTCGATGAGGACTTCCTCGATTGGTGGCCGCGCGTGCCCGCGCCGACCGCGATGGTGCGTGGCGGCGTCAGCCCGGTGGTGACCGAGGCGGGGGGCGCGGAGCTCGCGGCGGCCAACCCCGGTTCGTCCGCCCACGTCGTCGACGGGGCGGGGCACATGGTCGCCTGGGACCGGCCGGCGCCCTTCCTCGCGCTGCTCCGCAGCATCCTGCAGGACCAGATCAGCCGTCCCGGGGCTTCGTAGGACACCCAAGGAGACCCTGAATGTCGCTTCCCACCTTCACCGAGATGTGCCGCGAGGAGCTCGTGCTCTGCGGCATAGGCGCCGGGTCCACGGTCGCCGTCCTGTCGCTGGGGAACCAGCGCTCCGACTACGTCGACGCGTTCCTCGACGCCGCCGACCAGCTCGGCGCCGTCGGCTACAACGTGCGGCTGCCCGCGGTCGACAGCACCCTGGACGGCGAGGAGGGCGTGTGGGCCGTCGGCGCCACCCCGCTCGCCGGAAACCGGCCGGCGATCGAGGCGCTGAAGGGCGTCGACCTCGTGATCGACACCGTGTTCCTGCTCTTCTCGCCGGAGCAGCTCGAGATCCAGGCGTCGGGAACCCGGATCCTGCTGTGCGTGGAGCCGGTGGAGCACATCCGCGCCATGCCTCCGTCGCGCGCCCTGCGCGCCCGCGTCGAGCGGGCGGCGGACATCCTCGCCGAGGCGTCGGAACTGCGGTTCACGAACCACCACGGCACGGACGTGACGTACCAGCTCGGCGCCTACCCGGTCATGACCCAGTACGGGTACACGGACACGCCGGGCCGCTGGGACCACTGGCCGTCGGGCTTCCTCTTCACGGGCGGCGCGGACGACGGCGTCGACGGGAGGGTCGTCATCGCCCCGGGCGACATCATCTTCCCGTTCAAGACGTACGTGCAGACGCCCATCGCCCTCACGATCGAGGCGGGGCGCATCACCGCCATCGAGGGCGGCGTGGATGCCGACCTGCTGTCCGAGTACATGGCGTCGTTCGACGACCCCGACGGCTACGGGATCTCGCACATCGGGTGGGGGATGCTCGACACCGCGAAGTGGTCGACACTCGCCCACGACCGTCGCGGGATGGGGATGCACGGCCGCTCGTTCTACGGCAACGTGCTCTTCGCCACCGGCCCGAACGCGGAGCTGGGCGGCCCGAACCACTCCCCCTGCCACGTGGACGTCCCGATGCGGAACTGCACCCTCACCCTCGATGGCCGCGTGATCGTCGCCGACGGCGACATCGTGGTCGACGAGCTGAAGGCCGATGGTCGCTGACGCCATGCCGACGGTCCTCTGGATCGACGACCCGGCCGCCGACCCGGCGGCGCTGGGCGGCAAGGTGGCCTCGCTCGCGGAGATGACCGCCGCAGGGTTCGGCGTGCCCCCGGCGTTCGGCGTCACAACCGCCGCCTTCGCGCGGTTCGCCGAGTCCGCGGCGCTGCGCGACGCGGTGGACGGGGTCCGCGCCGGGCTCGACGTCGACGACCACGAGGCCGTCGCCGCGGCCAGCCGCGCGATCGGCGCCATCGTGGAGGCCGCCCCCGTCCCGGCGGACGTGGCCGACGCGATCGGCGCCGCGTACGCCCGCCTCTGCGCGCGCGCAGGCGAGGAGGGGGTCCCGGTGGCCGTCCGCTCGTCGGCCGTCAACGAGGACCTGGAGGGCGCGAGCTTCGCGGGCCAGTACGAGACCTACCTCTGGATCCGCGGTGCCGACGAGGTGGTCGCCAACGTCCGGCGCTGCTGGGCGAGCCTGTTCAACCCGGCCGCCCTCACGTACCGCCCCTCGGCGGGCGCGGAGGCCGTGGACCCGCTCGCCGGGATGTGCGTCGGCGTCCAGCAGATGGTCCCGGCGCGCAGCGCGGGGGTGATGTTCACGATCGACCCCGTCAGCGGCGACCGGTCGCGCATGGTCATCGAGAGCTGCTGGGGCCTCGGCGAGGGCGTCGTGAAGGGGGACGTGACCCCGGACCGTCACCGCGTCGACAAGGTCTCCCTGGAGATCGTCGACAGCGAGGTCGGTGCGCAGACGCACGAGTACCGCTTCGACGAGGCGGCACGTGCGGTCGGGTTGCTGACGCTGCCCGGCGACCGGGTCGAGGCGCCATCGCTGTCCCCCGACGAGGTGCGGGCCATCGCGGAGCTCGGCAAGCGCATCGAGCGGCACCGGGGCGGCCCGCAGGATGTCGAGTGGGCCGTCGCGGAGGACGGCACGCTGCACCTGCTGCAGGCGCGCCCCGAGACCGTGTGGGCGGGCCGCCGGTCGGCGGCGGCGGCCGGCGACGCCGGCGGGTCTGCGTCGGCGCGGGTCATCTCCACCTTCATGGGCTTCGGGGGTGGGAGCGGGAAGTGAAGCCCGCGCCCTTCGCCTATGTGAAGGCCGTGTCCGTGGCGGACGCGGCGATGGTGTTGTCGGAGCGGCCCGGCGCACGCGTCCTGGCCGGCGGCCAGAGCCTGGTGCCGATGCTGGGGATGCGGCTGCTGCGCCCGCCGCTGCTGGTGGACGTCAACGATCTCCACGCCGAGCTCGGCGCCGTGGAGGTGCGTGGCGACGAGCTGGTGGTCGGCGCTCTCGTCCGCTACTCCGAGGTCGAGCGCTCGCCCCTCGCCGCGGAGCACGTGCCGCTGCTGCCGCGCGTGGTGTCGCACATCGGCGACCGGCAGGTGCGCAACCGGGGCACGGTGGGGGGTGCGCTGGCGCAGGCCGATCCCACCGGGGAGGTGGCGCTGGCGTGCCTGACCCTCGGGGCCCGCGTCCACGCCGTGAGCGTGCGCGGCGAGCGGACGATCCCCATCGAGGAGTTCTTCCTGGGGCCGTACTGGACCGCGCTGGAGCCCGACGAGCTGCTCACCGCCGTCGCCCTGCCACTCGCGCCGCTCCGCTTCGCGTTCGCCGAGCTGGGCCGCCGCCACAACGACTTCGCGGTCCTCAGCGTCGCCGCCGTCGCCCGCCCGGAGCCGGGCGGGGGCTGGCGCGACGTGCGGGTGGGCCTCGGCGGGCTCAACGACACGCCCGTGCTGGCCGAGGCCACCGCCCGGGCGCTCGGCGGCCGGCACTGGGACGCGGCCCTGCTGGCCGAGGCGAGCGCGCTGGCGGCGGAGGCCATCGACCCGCCCGACGACGTGCGCGCCAGCGCCGAGTACCGCCGCCACCTGGCTCCGGTCCACGTCCGGCGGGTGCTGGAGCAGCTCGCGGGGGAGGTGCCCCGTGGATGAGCGCGTGCCGATCGCGGTGACCGTCAACGGGACACAGCACGAGGCGCTCGTGGAGCCCCGGATGCACGCCGCCGACTTCCTGCGCGGCGTCCTCGGGCTCACCGGGACCCACGTCGGGTGCGAGCAGGGCGTCTGCGGGATGTGCACCGTCGTCGTCGACGACGAGGCCGTGAAGTCGTGCCTGCTCCTGGCGCCGCAGCTCGACGGGCGGCGTGTCGAGACCGTCGAGGGCCTGGCCGAGGGCGACGAGCTCAGCCCGTTGCAGCAGGCGTTCCGCGAGGCCCACGCCCTCCAGTGCGGCTTCTGCACGCCCGGCTTCCTGATGGTGGCGACGGCCCTCGAGCGCGCGGACCGGCGGGGCATGGGACGCGAGGAGATCCGCGAGGAGATCGCCGGCGTCCTGTGCCGGTGCACCGGCTACGACGGGATCCTCACCGCCCTGGAGCGGCACCTCGCCGATGGCTGAGATCCTGCAGGACACCCGGCGGGCCACGGGCGTCATCGGGACGCCGACGCCCCGCGTGGAGGACGCGCGCCTGCTGCGCGGCGACGGCTGCTTCACCGACGACGTGGACCCGCCGCGCGCGCTCCACATGGCGGTCGGCCGCTGCCCCTTCCCGCACGCGCGGATCGCGCGGCTGGACGTGACGGCCGCGGCCGCCCTGGACGGCGTCGCCCAGGTGCTGACCGGTGCGGAGGTCCTGGAGCGCACGTCGGCGATCGCGCCCCTGCGGCCCATCCCGGACGCGCCGGAGCTGCCCTTCTACGCGCTGGCACCGGAGGTCTGCGTGTTCGAGGGCCATCCCTTCGTCTCGGTGGTCGCCACCAGCCGGCACGTCGCCGAGGACGCCCTGGACCTGGTCGAGGTCGACTGGGAGCCCCTGCCGCACGTCACCGACACGCTCCTGGCGCTGGAGGACGGGGCGCCCGCGCTGCACCCGCGCCAGCACCCCACCAACCTGCTCTCGACCAACCCCGTCGGCGACGAGCCCGTGGCCGCGCTGGCCGCCGCCGACGTGGTGGTGGAGGGGGCGTTCCGCATCAACCGCGTCACCGGGCTCCCGATGGAGCCGCGCGCGGTGGTGGCGGAGTGGCGCCCCGGCGCGCGGGAGCTGTCGGTGCACATGTCCACCCAGGCTCCGCACCTCGCGCGGACCCAGCTCGCCGAGACGCTGCACCTGGACGAGGGCGACGTGAGGGTGGTGGCGCGCGACGTCGGCGGCGCCTACGGGCTGAAGCTCGGCGTGTACCCGGAGGACGTGCTCGCGTGCCTGCACGCGATCCTGCTCCTGCGGCCGGTGAAGTGGGTGGAGGACCGCCAGGAGCACTTCCGGGCGACGACCCACGCACGCGAGTCGGTGCACGACTTCAGGATCGCCGCGACCGCCTCCGGCGAGATCCTGGCGATGACCGACACGTACACGATCGACCTGGGCGGCCAGTACTCGTCGTTCGGGCCGGCGCAGCTCTCGACCTACACCTACCCGGGGCCGTACCGCGTGCCGGCGGGGCGCGTGGAGCGGCGCGTGGCCATGACCAACAAGACGCCCATCGGCGCGTACCGCGGCTACGGGCAGCCCGAGGTCAACTTCGCGCGGGAGCGGCTGATGGACCGCCTCGCCCGCCGGCTGGGCCTGGACCCGCTGGAGCTGCGGCTCGCCAACATGCTGGGCCCGGACGAGCTGCCGTTCACGAACCCCGCGGGATCCGTGTACGACTCCGGCGACTACCCGCGCTGCCTGCGGATGGCCGCCGACGCGGTCGGGTACGCCCGGATCCGGGATGCCGGCCGCGTGCGGGCCGACGGCCGCCTGGCCGGCGTGGGGCTCGCGTCGTTCGTCGAGCGCACCGGGTATCCGTCGGCGCGGTTCCTGGCCAACCGGCGCTCGCGGTTCGCCGTGCACGAGAGCCTGATCGTGCGGGCCAACCGCAGCGGCGGCCTCGACATCTACACGGGCGTCTCGGCCATGGGCCAGGGGATCGAGACCACCATGGCCCAGGTCTGCGCCCAGGTGTACGGGATCGACTTCGACCTGGTGCGCGTGCACCCGGGCGACACCCACGCGTCCCCGCCCAACACGGGCGGCTTCGCGTCGCGCACGATGATCGCGGCCGCCGGGGCGGTGCGGGACGCGGCCGAGGAGGTCCGCGCCAAGACCATCCGCGTGGCCGCGTTCCGCCTCGGCGTGGATCCCGCGGAGCTGACGATCGCGGGGTCCGAGGTCCGGGGGGCCGGCGACGACCCGGTCGCCATGTCCCTGGCGGAGGTCCACACCGCCGCCATCCTGGGGCAGGGCATCCCGCCCGACGTCGGCCCCGGCCTGGAGGCGACGGCGCACTTCGAGCCCGATGCCTCGGCCTTCGCGTTCGGCACCGCGGCCGCCGCGGTGGCGGTCGACGCGGAGACGGGCGACTTCGAGGTGGAGCGGCTCGTGTTCGTCCACGACTGCGGCACCGTGGTGAACCCGCTGATCGTGGACGGCCAGATGCGCGGCGCCCTCGCGCAGGGCCTCGGCGCCGCCCTGGGGGAGGAGCTCCGCTACGACTCCGAGAGCGGGCAGCTGGTGAGCGGCTCGATGCTCGACTACTTCGCGCCGACGGCGGCCGACCTCCCGCCCGTCGAGCTGCATCACACGGAGTGCCCGTCGCCCGTCACGCCCTTCGGCGTGCGGGGGGCCGGAGAGACCGGGACCATCCCACCCGCCGCGGCGATCGCGAACGCCATCTGCGACGCGCTCGCCGACCACGGGGTGGAGCTCGATCGTCTGCCCATCACACCAGAGTCGGTCTGGCGCGCGCTGCGGGACGCCGCCCCCGGGACGGAGGCCATGTGAGGGTCGAGCAGTCGTTCATCGTCGAGCAGCCGCCCGAGCGGGTGTGGGACTTCTTCGGGGACGTCGCGGGGGTCGCCCGCTGCGTACCGGGCGTCGAGGCCGTCGAGGTGGTCGACGACGAGCACTCCAACGTGCGGGTGCGCCAGTCGCTCGGGCCCATGTCCGCGACCTTCGACCTGTCGATGAAGGTGGTCGAGCGGATCCCCGTCGAGTCGATCCGCTTCACCGCCGTCGGCAGGTCGATCGCCGGCGCCGCCGGGAACCTCCGTACCATGAACGTCGTCACGCTCGCGCCCGAGCGCGACGCCACGCGGGTGTCGCTTGCCTCCGACCTCGGACTCGGCGGGATGATCGGGTCCGTCGGGCAGAAGGTCGTGGCGAAGCAGGCGGCCCGCATCACGGCAGAGTTCGCGGAGGCGCTGGAGCGCGCGCTGCGCGGGGAGGTCGCGCCCGCCGCCGCGCCGTCACCGTCATCCGCCGCCCCCGGCGACGGGTCCCGGCGTGCGCGACCCGTCGCGCGCCGGGGGGCCGGGAGGCTGGGCGACCCCGTGGTCGCCGGCCTCGCCGGCCTGAGCGCCGGCCTCGGCGTGGCGGTGGTCGTCGCCGTTCTCCTGGGCCGGAGGCGCTGAGGTGGCGATGACGCGCGTCGGCATGATCGTCCCGAGCTCGAACACCACCATGGAGAC
>JBFWNT010000048.1:0-13316 GCA_050250915.1 Thermoleophilia bacterium | reverse complement strand
CAAGCGCACCGTCGCCCGTCAGCTCTTTCGCTTCCTCGAGAGGAGCGCCCGCCTGACCACTTGACGCCGATAGAAGCATCTCGCGCAGGGCCGTCCCGATGAACGCTTCGGCCTTGCCGTTGGTGCGCGGGGTGTAGGGCCGTGTGCGGCGGCGCTCGATGCCCAGGCGCTCGCAAAGATCGCGCCAGGCGTGGCTGCGGTAGGCGTGGGCGTTGTCGGACAGGACCCGCTCGATCCGGATGCCGTGGGCGTCGGCGAACCAGGCGACCGCCCGCGCGAGGAAGGCGCAGGAGGCCTCGGCGCCCTGGCCCTCGAGGACCTCGCAGTAGGCGATCCTGGTGTGGTCATCGACGGCCACGTGCAGGTTGTGCCAGCCGGCCCGCGGTGAGCGCTGGACGCCGTCACAGAGGATGCGCTTGCCGATGGCGTGGAAGCGCCCCAGGCGCTTGGTGTCCACGTGCAGCAGCTCGCCGGGTCGGGCGCGCTCGTAGCGGATGACCTCCGGGCGCGCGGGCCGGGGCAGCCGGGAGAGGCCGTGGCGGGCGAGCACCTTGCCGACCGTCGAGGCCGGCACTCCGAGGATCGCCCCGAGCCGCTGCGGGCCGTAGCGACTGCGGGCGCGGGCCACGAGAATCCGCTGCTCGATCTCGGCCGAGGTGCGCCGTGGCTGGCGGGCGGGAATCGGCGGACGGCAGCGAAGGCCCGCCCAGCCGCCCAGGTCAAACCGGGCGAGCAAGCGATAGACCGTCGAGCGGTGGACGCCCGAGCTGGCCGCGGCCAGCTCGGGGCTCATTCCCTGAGATCGCACCTTGGCGACGATCTCGCAGCGGCTCTCCCACGACAGGCGCTTGCGTCGGGGCGGCCCGATAGCGTCAGACATCCGGGTCTCCTCGGTGAGGTTGAGGCTTCGACACCCCAACCCTCCCGGGAGACCCGGACGGAACGATCAGCTGTCGCGCAGGTGTGTGGTCAACGCAGCTAGTCCTGCGCCTCGGCTCCGAGCTGGCGGATGCGCTCCTCGCCGTCCCACAGGCACTCGTCGGCGCGGCGCTCCCCGAACTCCGGGTCGCTCAGGCGCATGAGCGCGACGGCGCGGATGCGGGCGTACGAGTAGGGGGCCTCCTCGAAGACGCGGTCGACGCCGGGGAAGGGGCCGAGCTCGGGGAAGTGCTCCAGCGCGTCCAGTACGTCGCAGAGCTCCAGCATGCGCCCGGCGTCCAGGGCGGGCTCCATCCATCCGATGATCTCGGCGACGTCGGCCTCGGCCGCCTCGTCGCACCGCATCTGACGGGCCAGCTCGGCCAGACGGGCGTCGGGGCCGTCGCGCCACTCCAGCGCGTGGGCGCGCGCGGGTCCGGGCGGCAGGTCGCGCAGGTAGCGGCGGGCGTCGGTGGCCAGGGGGCGTTCGTCGGCCGCGACGATCTCGGCGGCCTCGTCCACCAGTTCCTCGTCGCCGCGCATCGACAGCGCCAGGAAGGCGCGGCCGCGGTACGGCGAGATGGGGTCGCGGGCGATCCAGTGCAGGCGCCCGTCGCGCACCGCGCTCTCGGCCAGCGCCTCCGCCGCCGGCAGGCGCTCCGGGTGGGCCAGCAGCTCCTCCAGCTCCATCCCGGGGTGCGGCGCGCGGGCCGCCCGCTCGCGATCGATGGCCCGGCGCGCCTCGGCGATCGTCTCGAACACCAGCTCGCGCCGGCTCCAGCTGCGCCACGGCTCGTGACCCCACGGGTCCAGCAGCCCCTCGGTCATCTCCTCGCGGGCGGCGTCGTCGTCGCGCATCCGGCGCGCCAGCGTGGTCTCCAGCCCCTCGGTCAGGTCGTGCTCGGCGAGCAGGAACGCGGCGGGCTCCCAGCCGGCGCCGCCGGCCACCACGTCCAGCAGGCCCTGGCGCGCCTCCTCGTCGCCGTGGCGGGCGAGGGCGGCGAGGACCGTCGCGGTCATCCAGTGGGACGCCTGGGGGTGGAGCTCGGGGTCCTGGCCCAGGATCGCCAGGAGGGGGCCGGGGTGCAGCCGCACCCGGTGGGCGACGTCGACGTAGAGCGGCGTGCGGTCCTCGACCGACCGGTCCCAGCGCGGGTCCTCCTCCAGGCATCGCAGCAGGAGCCGGGCCGCCTCCTCCGGCGCCGCCCCGCGAACCCACAGGTACGCGGCGCCCCTGCCGCGCTGGAGCATCCCCAGCGGCGTGGACGGATCCGCGATCTCGAAGCGCTCACCCCGCCACATGCGCGCCGGCGCGGCAGTCGGGCAGCAGCGCGGCCTCGATGTAGTCGAGCCGCCGCTCGAGCGCGTCGGCCCAGCGGACCTCCTCGGGGGCGTCGATCCGCACCAGCCCGTCGAGCGGGCCGGTCCCGCGGATCATCGTCACCTCGTCGCGCATGGCGGCAAGGTACCCCTCCAGCGCACGCGCCGGGGTGAGCATCCCCTCCGACCACATCAACGCCGGCGGGACGTCGCCCACCACCGCCCACTGCCACGGCGACCCGCCGTCGTCGCGCGCGACGCGGAACAGGACCACCGCGATGACGTCGCCGACGCCGAACCCCAGGTGCCGCTCCAGCACCGCGCCGCACCACGGCGCGGACGCCACGAGCGTGGTCGCCTCCTCGCACAGCATCAGCACGCCGGCCTCGGCGGGCTCGGCGGGGTCGAGCGTCTCGAGCGGCACGACCCGGGCGAGGACGATGGGTGTGGCCTCGGCGGTCACCCCGCCGATGATCCGGACGCGGGGCGTGTCGGGGAACCCCACCGGTCCGCGCGCGACCGCGCCCGGCGTGTGACCATGCAGCCCGTGCCGCTCTTCTGGCGTGTCTACCTCGCCGCCGCGGCGGTCCTGATCCTGGGGGCCCTCGCGCTGGTGCTGCTCCCCGTCACCGTGAGCGAGCGGACCCTGCCCGCCGAGATCGCCGTGCTGGCCGGGGGTCTGGCGCTGCTGCTGGGCGTCACCGTGTTCCTGGTGCGCCGCAGCCTGGCGCCGCTCGACCGTCTGGTGACCCTCGCCCGCGGCGTCGACCTGCTGCGCCCTGGGCAGCGCCTGGCCCCCCAGCCCGGCGGCGACGTCCAGGAGGTGGCGGAGGTGGTCGACGCGTTCAACGGGATGCTCGAGCGCCTGGAGGCGGAGCGTGCCGACAGCGCCCGCCGCACCCTGAGCGCGCAGGAGGAGGAGCGCATGCGCATCGCGCGCGAGCTGCACGACGAGGTGGGCGGCACCCTCACGGCCGTCCTGCTCCAGCTCTCCCGGGCGGCGGAGACCGCGCCGGCGGACATCAGCGGACACCTCCACGCCGCCCAGGATGCCGCGCGCGCCGGCCTGGAGGATGTGCGCCGGGTCGTCGCCAGCCTGCGCCCCGAGGCGCTCGCCGACCTGGGGCTCGCCAGCGCGCTCGCCGCCCTGGGGGGCGCGGTGAGCCGGGAGGGCGCGCTCGAGGTGCGGCGCGAGGTGGCGGCCGACCTGCCGCCGCTGACCCCGGAGGCCGACCTGATCGTCTACCGCGTCGCCCAGGAGGCGCTGACCAACGCCGTCCGCCACGCGGACGCCACCGCCGTGCGGGTGGGGCTCGCACGCGGCGACGACGGCGGGGTGGTGCTGGAGGTCGAGGACGACGGCCGGGGCATCGGCGACGCGGCGGGCGGCGCCGGCGGCATCCGGGGGATGCGCGAGCGGGCGCTGCTGGTGCACGGGCGGCTGGACGTGGGCCCGGGGCCGCGCGGCGGGACGCTGGTGCGCCTGGTGGTGCCGCCCGCGGCGGTGGAGGGCGGGCCGTGACCCCGGCGCGGGTGCTGCTGGCCGACGACCACGCGATGGTGCGCCAGGGCCTGCGGCTGGTGCTGGAGGGGGAGCCGGACTTCACGGTGGTCGCCGAGGCGGGCGACGGCCTGGCCGCCCTGGATCGCGGGACCCGCGAGGACATCGACCTGGCGGTGCTGGACGTCGCGATGCCCGGCATGACCGGCCTGCGGGCGGCGCGCGAGCTGGTGCGGCGCCGCCCCGCGCTGCGGGTGGTCATGCTGTCGATGTACGACCACGAGGAGTACGTGCTCGAGGCCCTCCGGTCCGGCGCCTCCGGGTACGTCCTGAAGTCGATGGCCGACCGCGACCTGGTCACCGCCTGCCGGGCGGCGATGGAGGGCGACGCGTTCCTGCAGCCGGGCGAGGGCGCCGCCCTGGTCCGCGCCCGCCTCGAGCGCGCCGCGGCCGACGCGCCGCCGTCGTCCGACCCCCTCACGCCCCGCGAGCGCGACGTGCTGAAGCTCATCGCCGAGGCCCACACGTCCAAGGAGATCGCCGACGCGCTGGTGCTGAGCGTCAAGACGGTGGAGAGCCACCGCGCCAACATCCTCGCCAAGCTCGGGATGCGCGACCGGGTGGAGCTCACCCGCTATGCCATCCGCCGGGGGCTCGTGGAGGCGTAGCGGCCGCCGCCCGGCGGGCGGAAATGGGGTCGTGACCCCATGCCGCCGGGGACGCGCCTCGTTCACCGTGTACAGCGGTGAGGAGGACGACGGCGATCGCGACGACCCTGGGCCTCGTCGGGGGTGCCTGGGGACTCGTCGCGGGGACCGACGCAGGCATCGCCGGCGTCCCTCCCGCCGCCCTGGCCATCGCCGGCGCCCTGCTGGCGCTCCGGATCCCCTGGGTGGCCAGCATCATGCTCCTGCTCGCGGGCTCCGCCGGCGTCCTTGCGGCGGGCACCCCGTGGGTCGGGCCCGCCCTGGCGGTGTCGGCCGCCGGGCTCATCCTGTTCGCGGACCTGCCCGATCCCTTCGCGGCCGAGCGCGCCCGGGAGCGTCGGGAGCGCCGGGAGCGCCGGGAGCGCCGGGAGGCGCAGTGACGCCCGAGGGCGCCGGCCGCCTCCGCAAATCGTGGGCGCGCTCCGACCGCCGGGTCCCCCGCCGCCTGGTGCGGCCGCTGCGCGAGTTCCTGCACTGGGAGGCGTCCGGCGGCCTGGTCCTGCTCGTGGCGACCGCCCTGGCCCTGGTGTGGGCCAACGTCGCCGGCGGCCTCTACGAGGACGTCTGGACCGCACCCGTCTCGATCGAGATCGGCGGGCTGACGCTCGACGGCGACCTGCGCCACGTCGTCAACGACGGGCTCATGACGCTGTTCTTCCTGGTCATCGGCCTCGAGGTGAAGCGCGAGATGGCCGTCGGCGAGCTGCGGACCCGGCGCGCGGCGATGCTCCCCGTGTTCGCCGCGGCGGGCGGCATCCTCGTGCCGGCGCTCGTCTACGCCGCGGTCAACGCCGGCGGCGACGGCGCCGCGGGCTGGGGCATCCCCATGGCCACCGACACGGCGTTCGCGCTCGGCGTGCTCGCGCTGCTGGGGCGCCGGGCGCCTCCGGCGCTCACCGCCGTGCTGCTCGCCGTCGCGGTGATCGACGACCTGGGCGCCATGACGGTGATGGCCGTCTTCTACTCCGGCGGGATCGACCCGGCGTGGCTGGCGGCCGCCGTGGTGTGCCTGGTGGCGATCGCGGCGCTGAACCGCCTGCACGTGCGGCACATCCTCCCGTACCTGGGGCTCGGCCTGATGGCGTGGACGGCAATGGCGGCCGCCGGCGTGCACCCGACGGTCGTGGGCGTCGCCCTGGGCCTGCTGACGCCCGCCCGGCCCTTCCAGTCGGAGGGCGCCGTGGCGGACGTCGCGGGGCGGGTGGCCCAGTCGCTCGAGGCGCCCGCGGGCCGCACCGACGCCAACGCGCCCCAGTGGCGCCGGCTGGCGACGCTCAGCCGCGAGGCGATCTCGCCGGTCACGCGGATCGAGCACGCGCTGCACCCGTGGACCAGCATGATCGTGGTGCCGGTCTTCGCGCTCGCGAACGCCGGGATCGTGCTCGACCGGGCGTCGCTGGAGGCGGCCGCCGGGAGCGCCGTGACGCTCGGCGTGGTGCTGGGCCTCGTGGTCGGCAAGTGCGCCGGCCTGGTGGGCGGCGCGCTCCTGGCGGTGCGCCTGGGGCTGGCGACGCGGCCGCGGGGGGTGTCGTGGCTCCAGATGACGGGCCTCGGCGGCCTCGCCGGCATCGGCTTCACCATTTCCCTGTTCGTGACCAACCTGGCGTTCGACGACCCCGCGATGCTCGCCGCCGCGAAGGTCGGGATCCTGGTCGGCTCCATCGCCGCCGCCGCCCTGGGCGCGACCCTCATCACCGTCGCCCACCGCCGCCGGGCCTCCGAGGCCTCGTCCCGGCGTAGGCTCGGCCTGAGGCCACGTGAGATGGGGGAGGGGCATGCGGGCGGAGGAGCTGCGTGAGGTCCAGGCGCCGCTGAAGGCGCAGTACCGGGACGACCCGGACACGGCGGTGGTGACGCTCAGCGCCGAGGCGTCCCTGGGCGCGGGCATCACCTGCAACGTCGGCACCGGCCGCGCCCTGGCGGCCGCGGGGCTCCACCCGGCCACCGGCGGCAGCGGCGCCGAGCTCTGCTCCGGCGACATGCTGCTGGAGGCCCTCGCCGCCTGCGCCGGCGTGACCATGCGCGCGGTGTCCACGTCCATCGGCGTGCCCGTGGAGGGCACCGTCCACGCGGAGGGCGACATCGACTTCCGCGGCACCCTCGCCGTCGATCGCGACGCCCCCGTCGGCTTTCGGGAGATCCGCCTGCGTTTCGACCTGGAGAGCGACGCCGACGAGGACGCCCTCGCGAAGCTCATCGCGCTGACGGAGCGCTACTGCGTGGTGCTCCAGTCGCTGCAGGCGCCGTCGCCGGTGGCGGTCGACTGGGCCCGGGTGGGCTGACCCGGGAGCGGTGCGGCGGCGGCCGCCCGCGGGCGGCCGCCGCCCCCCGGAGCGCGGGGTCGTGCGGGACGGCGCGCGCTCCGGGTCTCGGTGCGCGCCACCATCCGCATCGGCAGCGGCGGCGATCCCCTCAACGCCCCCGGGGTCCGACGTGCCGGGCGGCTCAGCCGCTGGTCGCGTCGAGCAGCTGCAGCAGGTCGTGCGCGGCCAGCTCCACCGCCTTGTGCCGCCACTCCGCGGCCCGGTACACGCACGCGATCAGCCCCGACCGGTGGACGCGGCGGAAGTCGCCGCACACGAACGCGTACCGCCCCTTCGTCGCCTCCGCCGCCCCGTCCGTGAGCGCGATGAACCACGACCCGTAGTCGTCCCAGCCGTGCCGCTCCAGGTACGCGTTCTCCTCGTCCGCCGAGGGCTGCGCGGCGCCCCAGTCGCTCCGCAGCACGTACTGGCGCCCCCGGATCCGCTCCTCGATCCGCGCCACCGCCGCCGCGTTCACCTCGTACCGGGCCACGCCGGGGTGCTTCCCCGGCGGGCCCGCCCCCGAACCGCGATCCCCGGCACCAGCAGGATCCGGACGGGCGATAGGTCGAACGCGTCACGCCGCCCGGCGCGGCCACGCCCCGCCGGGGCGCAGCGGCAGCAGTCGCACCGTTCCCGCCCGCCCCGCGTGGCGCACCCGGGCGCGGGCGCCCACCACCAGCGCCCCCGTCCCGGGGATCCCCGCCACCGGGAGCGCCACGGCGATCCGCGCGGGCGATGCGTCGGCGATGTGGATGGGCTCGGTCATCTCGGCTCCTTCGCTCGGGTGTGCTCCACCCGCAGCATCGGCCCCGCCGCTCGGGGCCGGCCGGGAGCCGCCTGAGGACCTCCTGTGAGCCGCGCCGCCGCCGCGACCTCAGGCCAGCGCCGCCCCCACCCGCGCGTCGATGGCCGCCCGCGCCCGCTCCAGCGACTGGCGGTCCTTGAAGAAGACCGTCGCCACGTTGGCGCACAGCATCATCGCGTCGAGCTCGAACACCAGCTGCCCCACGTCCGTCGTCGGCGCCAGCTGCCCCAGCTCGACCGCCTTCAGCGCGTGCCTCACCAGGTCGTCGATCAGCTCCGCGTAGACCTCGCGGAGGTGGTCGGGCACCCGGCCCTCCTTCGCGTCCAGCTCCACCGCCGCCGACACGAAGAAGCACCCCCCGGGGAAGACCCCCCGGTCCAGATAGTCCAGGAACGCCTCGCACGTCGCCCGCAGCCGCGGCAGCCCCTCCGCCGACGTCGCCGCCCGGTCGGTCACCTCCCGGTCGAAGATCTGCCGCGCCGTGTCCACCGTCGCCAGCTGCAGCTCCTCCTTCGACCCGAAGTGGGCGTACAGGCCGCTCTTGCTCATCCCCACGTGCTCCGCCAGCCGCCCGATCGACAGGCCGTCCAGGCCCTCCACCGTCGCCAGCTCCGCCGCCGCCACCAGGATCGCCTGCCGGCTCCGCAGCCCATCCGACCGCCGCCGCCTTCCCGCCGCCTCCGCCGGGGCCGCCGCCTCGGGCGGGGCCGTGTCTCGTCGTCGCGCCATGGTTGACAACTTAGCACGATCGTTCGTACTCTAAACGGCACGACCGTTCGTTCTAACTAGCTGATGAAAGAGGTGGCGGCATGGCGACGACCGACCAGGAACCGCGGGCGCAGGGACGCCCGTCCATCGAGGAGCTGGCGGACCTCCTGCGGGGCCGCGTGGTGGTCCCCGGGGACGAGGACTACGACGCGGCCCGGCGCGTCTGGAACGGGATGATCGACCGCCGGCCGGCGCTCATCGTGATGTGCGCCGGGGTGGGGGACGTGATGGCCGCGGTGACGTACGCGCGTGAGCACGGCCTGCCGATCGCGGTGCGCGGCGGCGGGCACAACGTGGCGGGCACCGCCGTGGCGGACGACGCCGTGGTGGTGGACGTGTCGCGGATGCGCGGCGTGCGCGTCGACCCGGCGCGCGGGACCGTGTGGGCCCAGGCGGGCTGCACGTGGGCCGACGTGGACCGCGAGACCCAGCCGTTCGGGCTGGCGGTGCCGGGCGGCGTGGTGTCCGAGACCGGCATCGCCGGGCTGACGCTCTCCGGCGGTCTGTCCGGCCAGCGCCGGGCGCACGGCATGACGATCGACAACCTGGTGGGCTGCGACATCGTCACGGCCGACGGGCGACTGCTGCACGCGAGCGCGGACGAGCACCCGGAGCTGTTCTGGGCGCTCCGCGGCGGGGGCGGGAACTTCGGCGTGGTCACCGCGTTCGAGTACCAGGCGCACCGGCACGGCCCGGAGATCTTCGTGACGAAGGTCTTCTACCCGGTGGAGCAGGGGCGCGAGATCCTCACCCGCTGGCGCGACGCGGTGACGCGGATGCCGGAGGCCGTGACGTCCGAGGCGGTCTACTGGACCTTCCCGGCCGTCCCCGACATCCCGGAGCCGATGCACCACGCCCCGGTGCTGGTGGTGATCGCCAACGTCGTGGGCCCCGTCGCGGAGGCCGAGGCGCTGACGCGGCCGCTGCGCGAGCTGGGCGAGCCGATCGTCGACGCCAGCGGACCCACGACCTACGTGGACGAGCAGCGCGCGCTGGACCCGCTGTTCGGCGCGGGCCGCCGCTACTACTGGAAGGGGCTGTACCTGGACGCGCTCGGCGACGACGCGATCGACGTGATCACGGAGCGGGCGCTGCAGTCGCCGTCGCCCCACAGCCCGATCGTGGTGCGCCATCTGGGCGGCGCGATGGGGCGGGTGACGGCGGAGGAGACCGCGTTCGGCGACCGCTCGGCGCCGTTCCACCTGTCGGTGGACGCGACGTGGGACGACCCGGCGCAGGACGCGCTGAACGTGCTGTGGACGCAGGAGTTCATCGCGGCGGCCCAGCGGTTCTCGTCCGGGAAGCTGTACCTCAACTTCGCGGGGATGCTCGAGGAGGGCGACGCCGCGCTGCGGACGACCTTCGGCCGTAACTACGCGCGCCTGGTCGACGTCAAGACGGCCTACGACCCCGGGAACGTGTTCCGGTTCAACCCCAACATCGCCCCGCGGGGCACGGCGACGGGCATCGCGGCCTGACCGGGCCGGGCGGTGGACCCCGTCAGCGGATGGTGATGCGCGCGGCGACCCCGCGCGCATCGCCATCCGGGCCGGTGAGGGCCACCAGGCGGTACTCGCCCGGCGCCACGTCGGGCAGGACGACGGTGCCTCCCGAGCGCACGAGCGGGCCGGCCGGGGCGCTCGGCGGCGCCGCCGTGCGCAGCACCAGCGGCCCGGACGGCGGGGCGGGGGCGCGCCCGGGCAGGCGCAGGGCCACCCGGATGGTGCCGCCCGCGGGTGCGCTGAGCGGGGCGATCAGCGCCGGGCCGCGCAGGAACCGCGCCGTGGTGGCGCGCAGGCAGGAGAGGGTGGCGGCGACGGTGGGGCGGCCGCACGCGACGCCGTCGCGGAGCATCGGGGCCACATCGCCCGCGCCGAGCCGCATCCCCACGGCGAACCGCGGGGCCACGCCGGCGATGCGGCGGAGGGGGACGGTGGTGTCCGCGGCCGGCGGGGGCGCGCCCGGGCCCACGACGTCGTCGCAGCCGGGGACGGTGCCGGTGCCGGCGCGCCCGGCAAGGTCGGCGGGTCGCAGCGCGCCGGCGGTGCCGAGGAACGGCGCGCCGCGGTACGAGACGACGAGCGCGCAGGAGGCGTCCGCCTGACCGCCCCCCGGCAGGGCTGCGGGGACCGCCGCGCCGGCGGCGCCGGCCGCGGCCAGGCCCGCGAGCGCGAGGGCGGTGCGCCTCAGGCGCGCTCCTCCAGCAGGTCCCGCCGGTCCTCGGGCACCAGGTCGACGTAGTCGGGGTGGCGGCGGATCCACGCCGCGATGAACGGGCACTTCGGCACGGCGCGCATCCCGCGTGCGCGCACGTCGTCGAGCGCCGCGCGCGCGAGGGCGCCGCCCACGCCGTGCCCCTCCAGCGTCACGGTGGTGTGGAGGAAGATCCGCTGGTCGCGGCGATCCGCGTACTCCGCGACCCCGGCGAGCTCGCCGGCGACGCGTGCCTCGTACCGGTGGTGGTCGGGCGCGTCGGCGACCTCGGGTCCATTCTCCATCGCGGCAGAATACGGTGACGGGGTGGCGGTGGACAGGTTCGACGGATGGATCGCGGGCGTGGGCACCGCGACGGGGCTGCGCGCGGTGCTCGGGCACTGGCCGCGGTCGCCGCTGGGGCCGTTCACCGACGTGATGGTGGAGCGGGGCGACGGCCGCCGCCTGCTGCTGGCGCCGACCGCCCAGGTGGCCGAGTACGTCGCGGCCACGTACCGGTTCGACGAGGTCCTGGTCACGCCCGTGGCGCTCGCCATCGGCCGGCCGTGGTGGCACGTCGCGGCGGGGCCGCTCGACGTGCGGTTCGCCGTCGGCGGCCGCCCGGCCCTGGGGCTGCTGCTGCGCGCCGTGCCGCCGCGGCTCGCCACCCGCCGCTGGTGGATACGGGCCGCCGACGTGCCCGCGCGCCTGGGCCCGCGCCTGCGGACCCACGGCAGCGCGGGCGGCGGGCGCACGGAGTGGTACGCGGCGCGCGACCTGCGGCGCATCACGACGGCGGCCGTGCGATGGGAGGGCCGCGACCAGGGGCCGATGGCGCCCGTCGATCCGCCCGTGCGGTTCGGCTTCGGATCGACCCCGCGGGCTCCCTCGCTGGTGCGGATCACGACCTTCGTGACCACCTCGGCGTAATTGCCTTCACAGAGTACGTACGATTTTCGCATCCCGTGTGCGCCCACCCCCGACGATGATGACCGCATGACGCGCACCCGGCGGTCCATCCTGCTCGCCGTCGCGGCCCTCGCCGCGCTCGCCGGGGCCTTGGTCCCCGCCGCCCCGGCGGCGCCCGGGGCGCGCTGGATCGCCCCCGTCGTGCTCGAGTCCGGCACGGGGGCCCTGCCGCCCGTGGTGGCGATGACCCCCGCCGGCGAATCCGTCGTCGCCTGGGCGCGCGCGGGAGCCGACCCCGGCGTGTGGGTCAGCGTCCGCCCGCCGGACACGGCGGCGTGGCCCGCCCCCGTGCGGGTCTCGGCGCCGTGCCCGGGCGGCGGCTGCCTGTACGCCCAGACCACCGTGACCGCCGGCGCCGACGGAACGATCGGCATCGCGTGGATCACCGTCACCGGGGGCACGTACCAGGTGACGGCGGTGCGACGGCCGACCGGTGCCGGCGCCTTCGGCGTACCCGTCGGCCTCGGCGCCGCCGCGCCGCAGATCAACACGGTGGTGCTCGGGGTCGACGGACAGGGTGAGATGACGGCGGCGTGGAACACGCCCGACGGCGACGTCTGGTCGTCGCAGACCACCACCGGCGCGTGGGGCGCGCCGGTGAAGCTCACCGCCGCGGCCCAGGGCGGCCTCGTCCGTCTCTCCGTCGGGGCGGGCGGCGACGCGCTCGCCACCTGGCCCGCGAAGGGCTGTCAGCCGACCGCCGCCCGTCGCCGCGGAGGCGCCTGGGAGGCGCCGGTCGCGCTCGACCCCGGGAGCCCGGTCTGTCCGGGGGTCATCGACGCGCGGATCACGCCGTCCGGCGAGGCATTGGTGGTCTGGGACGGGCGACGCGGCCCCGATCCCGTGCTGCTGTCGGCGTGGTCCGGGCCGGCCGCGACCGCGTGGACGACCCCTCAGGCCGTCGGCATCAGCGACGGGCGGAGCGTGATCTTCTCGCGGCGGCTCAGCCGCGGCCCCGGGGCCGGGTCGCGGCTGGTGTGGCAGGACGACCAGGGACACACCCTCACGAGCGCACGCCCCGACGGCGGCACGTGGGCCGCGCCCGCGGAGGTGCCGGGGATGAGCGGCGTCGGCCCCGTCCCGGCCTCGGCCGTCGGGGGCGACGGCACCGTGCTCGTCGCCACCGGCGCCTGGACCGTCCGGCCAGGGCTCGCGACGGCCGCGACCGCCGCCGGCGCATGGGCCACGCCCGTCCCGATCGCGGCCGCGCGGCCGCTCGGAGGCTCCGACGTGCTGGTCGACGCCGACGCGGCGGGCGAGGGGGTGGCCGCGTGGTTCGACAACGGCGGCGTGGTGGCCGCCGACTTCACCGCCCGGCCCGGTGGGCCCTACGTCCTGCCGCCGGCGTCGATCACCGCCGTCCGCGCGCCCGCACGCGCGCCGGTGGGGTCGCTCGCCGTGCTCGACGCCGACGCCACGCTCCCCGGCGGCACCACCGCCGTTCAGGTGCAGCGGCACGTCGGCGGCGCCTGGCGTCCGTACGCGACGGTCCGGCTGGTCCCGGCGGACGGCGGCCCCACGGCGCGGGCATCCGTGCGGATGCGCGCGCGGGGCCAGCTCCGGCTGCGACTCGCCCCCGCCGGCGCGCCGCCGTCGCCCGCCGTGACGGTGCGCGCCGTGCGCCCCGCACGGAGCCACCTGCCCGTCGGGCCGGCGCCGTCGCGCCTCGTCGTGGGCGCGGGCGGCGTCTGGGTGCTGGGCCAGGACGCCGGCGGCGCGACGGTGCGCCGCCTCGACCCGTCGTCCGGGGCGGTCCGACGCACCTTCCCGGTGGGCGGCACCGCCACCGGCCGCGCCGCCGGAGCGGGCGCGCTGTGGGTCACGCGGGG
>JBFWNT010000047.1:0-14541 GCA_050250915.1 Thermoleophilia bacterium | reverse complement strand
GCGTCCGGGACCGGTCTGAGCGCGTCCGCCCCGGGCGTGAGCGCGACCGTCGGAGGCTCCGGGGTGGATGTGAACGTGGCGGGCGTCGGCGTCAGCGCAGGCTCCGGCGGGGCGCAGGTGACCTCGCCGGCCGCCGGCGTCAGCGTCCGGGCGCCGGCGGCCGGCGTCGTGCCGGCGGTCGATGCCACGGTCGACGCGGTGCAGCTGCCGCCGGTGGCCGTCCCGTCGGTGACGGTGCCGCCGGTGAGCACGCCGCTCGGGACGACGCCCGCGGTGACCACGCCGGCGGTCACGGTGCCGGCCCGGGTCGCCACGCCCCCGCTCGCCGGCGGCGCGGTGCCGCCCGTGACGGTCGACCTGCAGGGCACCCCCCGCATCACCATCGGCAGCCGGTAGGGACGCCGCCGGTCCCGGCCCGCGCCGGGTCGGCATCATGGCGGGGTGGAGAGCGCGCTCGGGGTCCTGGCGATCGTCCTCACCGTGGCGTTCGTGGCCGGGCTGTCGCGGCGGCTCGGGCTGTCCGCGCCCCTCGTGCTGGTGCTCGTGGGCGTCGCGGCGTCGCTGGTCCCCGCGGTCCCCACCTTCGAGCTCGACCCCCACCTGGTGCTGGTGGGGCTGCTGCCGCCGCTGCTCTACGCCGCGGCCATCCGGACGTCGCTGGTCGACTTCGCGCGCGTCCGCGACGCGCTGCTGCTGCTGGCGGTGGGGCTGGTGCTGGTCACCACCTTCGCCGTCGGGCTGGTGACGTGGTGGGCGCTGCCGGCCGTCCCGATCGCCGCCGCGCTGGCCCTGGGCGCCGTGGTGGCGCCGCCGGACGCGGTGGCGGCGACGGCGGTGGCCCGCAAGGTGGGGCTCCCCCGCCGGGTGGTCACGGTGCTGGAGGGCGAGAGCCTGGTGAACGACGCCACCGCGCTGGTCGCGGTGACCGCCGCGACCGCCGCGATCACCTCGTCGGTGACGCCGGGGGAGGTGGCCCTGGACTTCGTGATCGCCGCCGGCGGGGGCGTGCTGGTGGGACTCGCCGCGACCTGGGTGCTCGCGCGGATCCGACGGCGCATCGACGACCCGGTGCTGGACACCACGCTCTCGTTCACGGCCCCCTACGTCGCGTTCCTGCCGGCCGAGTGGATCGGCGCGTCCGGCGTGCTGGCGGTGGTGGTCACCGGCCTCCTGCTGGGTCACAAGGCGCCCCTGCTCCAGAGCGCGGCGTCGCGCCTGTCGGAGGCGACCAACTGGCGGACGGTGCAGTTCCTGCTCGAGAACGCCGTGTTCCTGCTGATCGGCCTCCAGATCCGCCCGATCCTGCAGGACGTGGGCGACTCGTCGCTGTCGGCGTCGCGGATCGCCCTGGTGTGCGTCCTGGCCCTGGTCGTGACGATCGTGGTGCGGTTGGCCTACGTGATGGCCGCCGTCTGGGCCTACAAGCACGGCACGCGGCGCATGCGCAGCCAGGCGTGGGGGTGGTCGACCGGGGCCGTCGTGGGGTGGGCCGGGATGCGCGGCGTGGTGACCCTGGCCGCCGTGTTCCTGCTCCCCGAGGAGACCCCCTACCGCGAGGTGCTCCAGCTGGCGGCGTTCGTGGTCGTGGCGGGGACCCTGCTGATCCAGGGGACCAGCCTGCCGTGGCTGGTGCGGCGGCTGCGCCTGCCCGCGCCGAGCCCCGCCGAGGACGCGCTCCAGGCGGCGGCGCTCATCACCGAGGCGTCGCGGGCGGGGCTGGCGCGCCTGGACGATGTGGCCGGCCCGGACGACCCCGACGACGTCATCGAGGAGCTGCGCCACCGGGCGCGGCGGCGGGCCGACGGCGCGTGGGAGCGCCTGGGCCGCTCGCAGGACGAGATCGAGCCGCCCGCCGCGACCTACCGGCGCCTGCGCCTGGAGATGCTCGCCGCCGAGCGCGACACGGTGATCCGCGCCCGCGACGCCGGGACCACCGACGACGAGGTCCTCCGCTCCGCGATGACCGCGATCGACCTGGAGGAGTCGCTGCTGGACCCGGTGGAGGACGCCCAGGCCATGCGCGAGGACGAGCTGCGCGTGGCGGCCGTACGCGCCGGCGACTGCCCCCATCTGCGCGCCGCGCCGCTCACGATCGCGGCCCGGACGCCGGAGGGCTGCGAGGAGTGCCTGCGCGACGGCCTCAAGTGGGTCCACCTGCGCCTGTGCCCCACGTGCGGCCACGTCGGGTGCTGCGACTCCTCGGTGGGCAAGCACGCGACCCTGCACTTCCACGAGACCGAGCACCCGGTGATGCGCAGCATCGAGCCGGGCGAGGCGTGGCGCTGGTGCTTCGTCGACGAGCACCTGGGGTGAGCCCCGCTACGCTGGCCTCCCGCCCACGCCCACCGAGGGATCCATGACCTACTGCCTCGCCCTGCGCCTCGACGAGGGCCTCGTGTTCCTGGCCGACACCCGCACCAACGCCGGCGTCGACGACGTCAGCACCTACCGCAAGCAGCACGTGCTGCGACCCGCGCCCGACCGGGTGTTCGTGCTCGAGTCGGCCGGCAGCCTGGCCACCACCCACGAGGTGCTCGACCGGATCCAGCGCGACCTGGCGGCGCCCGGCGACCACGAGAGCCTGGCCACCGTCGAGCGGCTGTTCGACGCCGCGCTCTACGTCGGGCGGATCGGGCACGAGGTGGCGCAGTCCCACCGCGAGGCGCTCGCCGCGGTCGGCGCCGACGGCACCGCCACGTTCATCCTGGGTGGCCAGATCGGGGAGGCGCCGCCCGACATCCTGCTCGTGTACCCCGAGGGCAACTGCATCCGGGCCTCCGAGGACCGTCCCTTCCTGCAGATCGGGGAGAGCAAGTACGGCAAGTTCATGCTCGAGGTGGCCGTCACGGCCCACGTCGATCTGCGGGACGCCGTGAAGATCGCGCTCGGGTCGATGATGAGCACCGCGCGCGCCAACCTCTCCGTCGGCCCGCCCTACGACATCGCGATCTACCGCAACGGGGCACACGACGTGGAGGAGATCCGGATCGCCGCCGACTCGGACCTGCTCGCCGAGCTGCGGTCGCACTGGGAGCGCATGCTCACCG
The DNA here is from genome assembly GCA_050250915.1 of Thermoleophilia bacterium. Taxonomy (GTDB): domain Bacteria; phylum Actinomycetota; class Thermoleophilia; order Miltoncostaeales; family Miltoncostaeaceae; genus Miltoncostaea. Next base: position 11,494 of record JBFWNT010000047.1, on the reverse strand, counting down.
AGATGGTCGCGGAGCTCCCGCACGTGGGCCGCCAGGAGCTGACCGGCACGGTCTGACCGCGCGGATGGACGACCTCGACGCCCGCCTCGACGCGCTCTACGCCGGCCCGCCCGGCGAGTTCACGGCGGCGCGGAACGCCCTGGCCAGGGAGCTGAAGGCGGCGGGGGAGGGCGAGGAGGCGGCACGCGTCGGCGCCCTGAAGCGGCCGACCAAGCTCGCCGCCGAGCTCAACCGCCTGGCGCGCGAGCGGGCCGATGCGGTGGCGGCGCTGCTCGACGCCGAGGAGGCGCTCGCCGGCGCCCAGGCGGCGCTGCTGGACGGCTCGGGTGACGCGGCGTCCCTGGGGGAGGCGGTGCAGGCCGAGGCGGCGGCGGTCGCGGCGCTCGCGTCCGACCCCGCGGTGGCCGCCGCGCTCCGGGCCGCCGCCCGCCGCGACGGGGAGCGCGACGACCTGCGCCGCGGCCGCCTGGGCGCCGACCCGCCGCCCGACCTGGGGTCCGGGTTCGGGTTCGGCGACGCACCGCCTCCGCCCCCCGTGCCGCGAGCGAAGGCGGCGCCCCGCACGCGCGCGGCGCCGGAGCCGGACGACGACCCCGGCGACGAGGTGGCCGCCCGCCGGCGCGCCAAGGCGGCCCGGGAGCAGCGGGAGGCCGCGGTGGCCGAGGCGCGGGCGCTGGCCGAGGCGGCCGCTCGCAACGCCACGCGCGCCGGCGAGGGGCTCGCCGAGGCGCGGGACGCCCAGGAGGCCGCCGAGCGCGCCTCGGCCGCCGCCGCCGAGGTGGCGCAGCGCCTGCGCGCCGAGCTCCAGGAGGCCGAGACGGCGCTGAAGCAGCGGGAGGCCGAGGCCCGCGCCGCCGCCCGCGCCTCCGGGGCGGCCGAGCGGGCCGCGGCCGACGCCGAGCGGCTGCTCGCCGACGCCGAGGCCGTGCGCGAGCGCGCCGAGGCCGAGGAGGGCGAGCCCCCAGGATGACGACCGCGGCCGCCGGGGTGCAGCGCGCCGTCCCCCGCGGCCGCACGCGCGTGGTCTTCGCCGCGCTCATGCTGGTGCTGCTGCTGGCGTCGCTCGACCAGACCATCGTGTCGACGGCGCTGCCGACCATCGTCGGCGACCTCGGCGGCCTCGACCACCTCTCGTGGGTGGTGACCGCCTACCTGCTGGCCTCCACGGTGGCGGCGCCGGTCTACGGCAAGCTCGGCGACCTGTACGGCCGCAAGCGCGTGCTGTCGGCCGCGATCGTGATCTTCCTGGTGGGATCGGCACTGTGCGGAGCCGCCCAGGGGATGGGCCAGCTCATCGGGTTCCGGGCGCTGCAGGGACTGGGCGGGGGCGGGCTGATGGTGGTGACGCTGGCGGTGGTCGGCGACCTGGTGCCGCCCCGGGAGCGGGGCCGCTACCAGGGGCTGTTCGGCGCCGTGTTCGGCGTCTCGACGGTGCTCGGACCGCTGCTGGGCGGGTTCTTCGTCGACGGGCCCGGCTGGCGCTGGATCTTCTACGTCAACCTGCCGCTGGGGGCGGTGGCGCTCGCCGCGATCGCGGTGGCCTTCCCGGCGCGGGCCACGGCGGGCGCCGGGACGGTGGACGCGCTGGGGGCGCTCCTGCTCGCCGGCGGGCTGAGCGCCGTGGTGCTGTTCACCAGCCTCGGCGGCACCACCCTCGCGTGGGGGTCCCCCGGGAGCGTGGCGCTCGCGGCCGCCGCGCCGGTGCTGCTGGGGCTGTTCCTGGTGGTCGAGCGCCGCGCCACCGAGCCGCTGCTGCCGCTGTCGCTGTTCCGCATCCGCACGTTCGCGGTCGCCGGCGCGGTGGGCTTCGTGGTGGGCATGGCCCTCTTCGGCGCGGTCACGTACCTGCCGCTGTTCCTGCAGGTGGTGCTCGGCTCGGGGCCGACGACGTCGGGGCTGGAGATGACCCCGATGATGCTCGGCGTGCTGATCGCCTCGACCTCCAGCGGGGCGCTCATCACCCGCCGCGGCCGGTACCGGGCGTTCCCCATCGCGGGGACGGCGATCATGGCCCTGGCGCTGTTCCTGCTCTCCACGATCGGGCCGGACGTGCCGACGGGTCGGGTGCTGCTGTTCGCCTTCGTGCTGGGGCTCGGCATCGGACTGGTGCTCCAGGTGCTGGTGCTGGCGTCGCAGAACGCCGTCGACTTCCGGCACCTGGGCGTCGCCACCTCCGGCTCGGCGATGTTCCGCCAGATCGGCGGCTGCATCGGCGTGGCGCTGTTCGGCGCCGTCTTCTCCAACCGGCTCGGCGCCGAGATCGCGTCGCGGCTCGGCGAGGGGTCCGGCGTGCCCGCCCAGGCGAGCCCCGACGTGGTCCGGGGGCTCCCGCCCGAGGTGCGCGGCCCGTACGTCGAGGCGTTCTCGGCGGCGCTGACGCCGGTGTTCCTGATCGCGGGCTGCGTCGCCGTGGGGGCGTTCGTGCTGGCGCTGCTGCTCCCCGAGGTGCCGCTGCGCGCGACGTCCGCCGCCCAGGGGCCCGGGCGGGGGGCGCCCGTGCCGCGCGAGGACAGCTCGTTGCGGGAGATCGAGCGCGCCATCGCCGCGATCGCGCCCCGCCAGGAGCGCTGGTCGCTCTACGAGCGGGTCGCGGCCCGCGCCGGCGTCGAGGTCCCGCCCCCGGCGCTCTGGCTGCTCGCCCGCCTGGGCGAGCACCGCCCCGTGGCCATCGACGCCCTGGCCCACCGACTGGGGGTGGAGTCCGGCCGGGTGGAGGAGATCGTGCCCGACCTGGCGGCGCGCGGCCTGGTGGTGGAGCGGGCGGGCGGTGTCCTGGACCTCACCCCGGCGGGCGCCGGCGCCGTGGACCGAGTGGTCGCGGTGCGGCGCGAGGGCCTGCGCGAGCTGCTGCACGGCTGGGATCCCGACGAGCACCCCGAGCTGCGGCGCCTGCTCGACGACTTCGCCCGCAGCCTCGTGCACCACATCCCCGCACCGGATCAGGCGGCCGCGGCGATGGCGTCGGCGGCCCCCGCGCAGTCGTAGAGGGTCGAGCCGCCGTAGGACCCGGCGGGGGTGCACGCCGACTCGATCAGCGCGGTCGACGGGTTCACCTGGCCGGTGAACGACCGGGTGGCGCCGAGCAGGAACCAGCGCGCCTCGCCGGAGCGGACGATGGCCGCGAGGCGCGAGGGGGCGATGACGGTCTCGCGGCCGGTGAAGCCGCCCATCGCCGCCACCTCGTCCCCGGCCACCACGAACGGCGCGGCCTCCTCCTCGCTGGCCACGATCAGCGACCAGCGCGTCCCCGGGTCGTGGGCCTCGGCCCACGCGAGCGCCTGCGCCGTGCCGTCGGTGCCGGCGCCGCCGGAGATGGTGCCGGCGACGCCGCCGCCCCGGCCCGCCCCCGTCAGTCCCTCCACGAACGACGGCCCGGCGCCGGGGAACACCCCGCTGACGGTCCCGGCGCCGGCGCTGGCGGCCCACGCCGTGGGCGCCAGCAGCAGCGCGCCCATCGCCACGGCCAGCCCGGCCCCGGCCAGGCGGCCGCCCCCGCGCGGCTCCCGCCGCAGGCCGGCCCACACCGCCACGCCGCCGGCCAGGCACGCCACGGTCACGACCGCCGCCAGTGCGGGCAGCCAGCCGGTGCGCCCCAGGACGTGCAATTGCACGCCGGCGGTCAGGGCCACCGAGCCGACCGGCAGGAACGGCCACGCCCCGCCGCGGCGCAGGTCACGCCACAGCGACACGGCCCCCGCGCCCGCCAGCGCCGCCAGCGACGGCGCCAGCAGGGCGGTGTAGTACGTGTGGACGATCCCGTCGGACGCGCTCAGGATCGCGGCGGTCACCGCGAACCACCCGCCCACCGCGATCAGCCAGCCCCGCTGGCGGCGGTCGCGGCGGCGGCGAACAGCCAGCAGCAGCGACAGCCCGCCGGCCAGCGCCAGCGGCAGCAGCCAGCCGATCTGGTCGCCCAGCGCCTCGTTGAGCAGGCGGAAGGGTCCGGGAGTGCCCGAGAACACGCCGCCCGCGCCGCCCGTCGTGGAGGTGCCGCCCGTCTGGCCGGCCACCCGGCCGACGCCGTTGTAGCCGAACACCAGGCCCAGGATGCTGTCGTCGTCGGTGCTACCCACCCACGGGCGGTCCCCCGAGGGCGTGAGCGCGACCACCGTGACCCACGTCGCGGCCACCGCCGCCATCGCACCCGCGGCGAGGGCGACGTGCCGTACCCGGGTGCCCAGCGGGTGTGGCGCCGTCAGAAGGTAGGCGGCGGCGAGCCCGGGCAGCACCACCGCGGCCAGCAGCATCTTGGTGAGGAACGCGAGCCCCACCAGCGCGCCGCACAGCACCAGGAGGCGGAGCCGGCCGGAGGCGGCCGCCCGCGTCCCCGTCAGCAGGGCGAGGAGCAACAGCAGGATGAACAGCGCGTCGGGGTTGTTGTCGCGGCTCACCGCCACGAACACCGGGCACACCGCCAGCGCCAGCGCCGCCAGCAGCCCGGCGACCCGCCCCCACCGGCCGGCGACCAGCAGATACAGCACGCCGACGGAGGCGACGCCCATCAGGGCCTGCGGCACCAGCAGCGCCATCCCCGAGTCGCCGAACGCCCACGCGCTGCCGGCCTGCACCCACAGCGCCAGCGGGGTCTTGTCGACCGCGACCAGCCCGCCGGGGTCGAACGCGGCGAACAGCAGGTTGCTCCCGCCCTCCAGCATGCTGTGGACGGCCCCGGCGTAGTACTCGTTGCCCCAGCCGTTGCGGTCGAGGCGCCACAGGTTGAGGGTCGCCGACAGCGCCAGCACCAGGCCGAGCGCGACGGCGTGCCAGGGGACGCGCACGGCGCGCGCCCCCTGGAGGGCCCCGGTCGTCACCCCGCGGCGCCCGACAGGTCGTAGATCGTGGCGCCGCCGGTCAGCGACGTGTCCACCAGCGTGCCGTGATCCTGGACCCAGGACGCGATGGAGGTGTCGCCGCCGAGGCCCGCGCCCATGCCGGGGATCCCCGCGCCGGCGCCGCCGACGTAGTACCGCACCGCGCCCTGGCGGACGAGCGCGATGAACTCGTCGAGGGTCGGCGCCGGATCGCGGCCGCTGAACCCGCCGATCGCCATCACCGGCTCGCCGGAGGCGAGCTGGATGCCGGCTGCGGCGTTCGCGCCGTCGGTCGCCGCGATCCAGAGGGCGTCGCCGCGGTTGGCCTCGAGGAAGGCCACCACGTCGTCGCTCACCGTCGTCGCCGCGCCGGGCCCGCCGCCTCCCTGCGGGGCCGCGCCGCCCTGGGCCGTCGTGCCCTGCGGCGCGGTGCCGCCCTGCGGGAGCGCTCCGCCCTGGGGCATCGCGCCCTGCGGGAACGTCCCGCCCTGCGGCATCGCCCCCTGGGGCATCGCGCCCTGCGGCGGCGCGCCGCCCGGGAAGCCCCCGCGCATGCCGGCCCCGCCGGGGCCGCCGCCGAAGCCGCCCATCGCCCCGGTCACCGCCGGGCCCGCGCTGGGGGTGGAGCCCTGGTGGCTGGTGCCCGCGGTCTGTACGGCGTAGGCCGCCGGGCCGGCCAGCACGGCGAACCCGGCGAGCACAGCCAGCGCCACCGCCGCGCGGGCGGGGAGGCGGGCGCCGTCGACCAGCAGCCCGATCGCCGCGGCCAGGCCGCCGAGCAGCACGAGCCACTCGAGGGCGGGCATGAAGCCGGGCGAGCGGTCCAGCAGGACGTAGCCCGTCACGGCGCTCGCGCCCACGGCGAGCGGCAGCACCCAGCGGGTGCGGGCGTCGCCGCGCATGCGCCACATGTCCACGGCGCCCATGCCGGAGAGCGCCGCCAGCGCCGGCGCCATCGCGACGGTGTAGTACGAGTGGACGATGCCGCTCATGAAGCTGAACACCAGCGCGTGGGTCAGGGCCCAGCCGCCCCACAGGACGTAGGCGGCCCGGCGCCGGTCGGTGCGCGGCGTGCCGCGGCGCGACCAGATGCCGGCGGCCAGCGCGACCGCCGCGAACGGCAGCAGCCAGGCGATCTGGCCGCCCATCTGGGCGTTGAACAGGCGCCCGATGCCGGGGTCGCCGCTGAAGTTGGCGCCGCCCCCGCCGGGGCCGCCGCCGCCGCTCAGGCGGTCGAGGCCGTTGTAGCCGAATATCAGGCTCAGCACCGAGTTGTCGTCGCTGCCGCCGATGTAGGGGCGCGCCGACGCGGGCGTCAGCTCGACCGCCGCCACCCACCAGGCGCTCGCCACCACAAGGGCGCCGGCGCCGGCCAGCATCTGCAGGGCGCGCCGGCCCGGGGGCCCGGGCGCCGCCAGCATCCACACCAGCGCGAAGACGGGGACCACCAGGAACGCCTGGAGGCTCTTCGCCAGGAACGCCGTGCCCACCAGCGCGCCGGCCAGCAGGAGCCACTTCGTGGCCCCCGCCTCCACGGCGCGCACCAGCGCGTAGGCGCCGGCCACGAGCAGCAGGGTCAGGAGCGCGTCGGGGTTGTTGAAGCGGAACATGAGGGCCGCGACCGGCGTCAGCGCCAGGGCGGCGCCGGCCAGCAGGGCGGCCGGGGCGTCGAACCAGCGGCGGACGATCCGGTAGGTCAGCCACACCGTCAGCACGCCGGCGACCGCCTGCGGCACCAGCATGCTCCAGGCGTTGACGCCGAAGACCCGCCCCGACAGCTCCATCAGCCACAGCGACGCGGGCGGCTTGTCGACCGTGATGAAGTTGGATGCGTCGAGGCTGCCGAAGAAGAAGGCCTTCCAGCTCTCCGTGCCCGCCTGGACGGCCGCCGCGTAGTAGCTGTTGGCCCAGCCCTCACGGCCGAGCTCCCACAGGTAGAGGAGCAGGGTGCCGAGCAGCAGCGCCGCCAGCGCCGGCCGCTCCCACGCCGGTGCGCCCGCCCGCGCGCGCACCAGGCGGCGCCGGCGGCCCTCCGCGGGTGCGTCGGCGGCGGGGCCTCCGCGTCCGCCGAGCGGCGGGAGTGGGGTGGCGGTGCTCATGCGGGTGACCTTTCGTCGGAAGGGGAGGGGGAGGTCGTGCGGCCGGCCCGGAACACCCAGCCGCGCAGCAGCACGAAGCGGGCGAGGGTGGCCGCCGCGTTGGCGACCACCAGCACGGCGACCTCGACGCTGCGCGGCGGCGTCGCCGAGACGGCGTGCAGCGCCGCCAGCGCGCCGCTGGTCAGGGCGAGGCCCAGCGCGAACACGCCGAGCCCTTCGAGCTGGTGCCGCACCGCCGCTTCGCGGCCGCGCACGCCGAACGTGATGCGCCGGTTGGCGGCGGTGTTGCCGACGGCGGTGATCAGCAGGGCCAGCAGGTTGGCGGCCTGCGCGCCCATCGCGCCCCGCAGCAGCAGGTAGAGGGCCACGTAGGCGAGGGTGCTGGCCACGCCGATCAGCGCGAAGCGGCCCACCTGGCGCCACAGCTCCGGCCCGATCCGCAGGATGCCCCGCAGGTCGTCCAGGACGGTGCGGCGGATGTCGACGCGGCTGTCGGGGTCGTCGACCCAGTCCACCGGCACCTCGTGGATCCGCATGCCGGCGCGCTCGGCCAGCACCAGCAGCTCGGTGTCGAAGAACCACGCCGGGTCCTGGACGCGCGGCAGCAGCTCGCGGGCGGCGTCGGCGCGGATCGCCTTGAAGCCGCACTGGGCGTCGCTGAACCGCGTGCGCAGCGTGGTGTGCAGCAGCGCGTTGTAGCCGCGCGACAACAGCTCGCGCTTCGGGCCGCGCACCGTGCGGGCGCCGCGGGCGCGCCGCGACCCGATGGCCACGTCGCTGTGGCCGCTCACCAGCGGGGCCACCAGCGGCAGCAGGCCGGCGAGGTCCGTCGAGAGGTCGACGTCCATGTACGCCAGCACGGGCGCGTCGCTCCCCTCCCAGGCGGCGCGCAGCGCCCGGCCGCGGCCCTTCTCCTCCAGGCGGATCGCGCGCACCCGCGGCAGGTCCTCGGCGAGCATGCGGGCGAGCGGCCAGGTGGCGTCGGCGCTCGCGTTGTCGACGATGGTGATGCGGGCGGGCAGCGGGAACTCCTCCTGCAGGAACAGGTCGAGCCGCCGCACCGAGGGCACGAGGTCCCGCTCCTCGTCGTGGACGGGGATGACGACGTCGACGACGGGGGGGCCGCCGGGCGCCACCGCGATGGGTGCGCGGGCGGCCGGGCGTGTGGGGAGGGTGGCGGCCATGCGGGCAGGATCGGGCCGCCGCATCAGGCGCCCGTGGGGCGCCCCTGTGGATCAGCTGTGAGGCGGGGGCTCCTCGTCGCGCGCGGCGGCGAGGGGCAGGGCGATGCGGAACGTGGCGCCCGCGCCGGGGACGGAGTCGACCTCGGCCGAGCCGCCGTGGGCCTCGGCGACCGCCGCCACGATCGACAGGCCCAGCCCGCTCCCGCCGCTCGCGCGTGCCCGGGACGGGTCGGCGCGGAAGAACCGCTCGAACACCCGGTCGGCGTGGTCGGCGGCCAGCCCGGGGCCGCGGTCGGCCACCTCCACCACCCCGTGACCCTCGTCGGCGCGCACCCGCACCGTCACGGGCGTCCCCGCCGGCGTGTGGATGCGGGCGTTGGCGATGAGGTTGCCCACCACCTGGCGCAGGGCGGGGTCGTCGCCCGCCACCACCACGGGCCCGTCGATCTCCAGCTCGATGGGGCGGTCGGGCGCCACCACCCGCGCGTCGGCCACCAGGTCGCGCGCGAGCGGCACCAGGTCGACCGGCTCGCGCCGCAGCTCCCGGCCCTGGTCGAGGCGGGCGAGCATCAGCAGGTCGTCGACCAGCACGCCCATGCGCGTGGCCTCCGCCTCGATCCGCGTCATCGCCACGTCCAGGTCCTCGGGGTTGCGCGCCGCGCCGCGCCGGAACAGCTCGGCGTAGCCGCGCACGGAGGTGAGCGGGGTCTGGAGCTCGTGCGAGGCGTCCGCGACGAAGCGGCGCAGCCGGGCCTCCGACGCCCGCCGCTCCTCGAACGCCGCCTGCAGGCGGTCCAGCATCGCGTTGAGGGTGCCGGCCAGGCGGCCCACCTCGGTGTGCTCCTCGGCGTCGGGGATGCGCTGGTCCAGGTCGTCGCCGGCGGCGATGCGCTCGGCCGTGGCCTCGATCCGCTCCAGCGGCCGCAGGCCCAGCCGCACGAGCCACGTCGCCAGGACGGCGAGCGCGGCGAGGACCGCGCCGCCCACCGCCAGCTCGATCAGCGTGAGGCGGTGGAGTGTGGAGTTGACGTCGGCGAGCGGGACGGCGACGACCAGCGTGGTGGCGCCGGCGGGGACCACCCCGCCGGGGCCGGGTCCCCGCGGGAGGTCGGTGAGCGGCACGGACATGATGCGGTAGGAGCCGGGGCTCCCCGGGAGGTCCGCCGTGGAGAAGCCGTCGGGGACGTCGGCGGGGAGCACCAGGTCGCTGCCGCGCTCGCGGACGGCGCCGCTCGCGTCCCGGAGCTGGGCCGCCGCGTCCTTGGGCAGGCCGCGCGGGACGCGGTCGCCGCTGCCGAAGATGTCCGGCTGGGTCAGCTGCCCCAGCGCCGGCCCCGTGGCCTCGGCGAGGTCCTGGTCGACGCGGTCCACCAGGAAGTCGTGGAGGGACCGGTTCACCGCCCACCCGGCCACCGCCAGCCCGGCGGCGACCATGACGAGCGTGATGATCAGCAGGCGCGCGCGGAGCGACGCCGGGCGGAACCTCACCGCCGTCGCAGCGAGTAGCCGAAGCCGCGGACCGTCTGGATCAGCGGCTCGCCCTCGCGATCCACCTTCTTGCGCAGGTAGCTGATGTAGGTCTCCACCACGTTCGAGTCGCCGCCGAAGTCGTAGTTCCAGACGTGGTCCAGGATCTGGGCCTTGCTCAGCACGCGGCCGGCGTTGGCGAGCAGGTAGCGCAGCAGGCTGAACTCGGTGGGCGTCAGGTCGATCTGGCGGCCGCCGCGGCGCACCTCGCGCCGCTCGTCGTCGAGCTCGAGGTCGTCGAAGACGAGGATGGTTCCGGCGGCGTCCTCGCCGCGGGTGCGGCGCAGCACCGCCCGCACGCGGGCGATGAGCTCCTCCAGGCTGAACGGCTTGGTGACGTAGTCGTCGGCGCCGATCGTGAGGCCGCGGACCCGGTCGTCGGTCTCGCGGCGGGCGGTCAGGAACACGACCGGCAGGCGGGGCTGCGCGGTGCCGGTGAGCCGGCGGTGGACCTCGAAGCCGTCGAGGTCGGGGAGCATCACGTCCAGCAGCACCAGGTCGGGGCGGAACGCGTCGGCTTCCCGGAGCGCCTCCTTGCCGGTGGCGGCCGACGCGGTCTCGAAGCCCTCGTAGCGGAGCGCGGTGCAGAGGAGCTGGGTGATGCTCTCCTCGTCGTCCACGACCAGGATCCTGGCCCGGTCCGTCGCGTTCTCCGTGGTGCCCATCGCCTCACCTCCGTCGGCCGCCGTGCCCCACGAGCGTAGGCACGGGACCTGTGGGCTTCCTGTGAGCCTCCTGAGGATACGGTGGGCCGGGCGGGCTACGCGGCGCGCAGGGCACGCACGTCGCGGCGGCGCGCGAGATCGTCGAGCGCGCGGCGCTCGATCTGGCGCACCCGCTCGCGGCTGACGCCCACGTCGGCGCCGACGTCCGCGAGCGTCCCCTCGGCCCGGCCGGTGAGGCCGAAGCGGCGGCGCACCACCTCGCGCTCGCGGGGTCCGAGGCCGGCGACGGCGCGGCTCAGGACGGCGGTGCGCTCGGCGTCGAGGGCGGCGGCCTCCGGTCCGGGGCCGGGGGCGGCGCCGTGGCCGGGGGCGCGGGCCAGCGCCGGGGGACCGGCGGGGCCGTCGAGCGAGACGGTGGCGGCGTCCCAGCGGCGCAGGTCCTCCACCTCGGCGGCGTCCACCTCGAGCGCCGCGGCCAGCTCATCGTCCGTGGGGCGGCGCCCCAGGGTCCGCTCGAGGCCGGCCGACGTGGCGCGGGCGCGGCGCACCCGGCGCTCCACGTGGCCCGGGAGCCGCACGGTCCGCCCGAGGCGCATGAGGCCGTCGCTGACCCCCTGGCGGATCCACCATGTCGCGTAGGTCGAGAACGCGTGGCCGCGCCGGTGGTCGAACAGCTCGACGGCGCGGATCAGGCCGAGCGCGCCCTCCTGGACGAGGTCCTCCAGCGGAAGCCCGCGCCCCGCGTACCGGCGCGCGATCGACACCACGAGGCGCATGTTCGCCTCGACCATCAGGTCCCGCGCGGCCCGGTCACCCCGCTCCACCCGCCGCGCCAGCGCGACCTCCTGCTCCCGCGTCAGCCGCGGCACCCGCTCCAGATCCGCGAGCAGCCCGTCCAGCGACCCCATGATCCCTCCCGTGACGGCCGGCGCCCCGGTGGCGCCCTCCCCACCGGTGTACCGGCGCCCCCTGGGACCCCCCGCAGCGGCTCCTGTGAGGACCCTGGGAATCGTGTTGTCGTCGGGTCTGGTCGAGCCCTTCCGGTCGCCGCCGCCGCCACCATCCCGGGCCCCCGTTTCCTGGTGTGCACTTGTCCGCCGGGTGGGCGTGCACTTGTGACCCAGGACGGCGCGGGGTCGCGCGCCGCTTGTGACGGTCGGGTGTCGATCGGGGTGAGGGGGCGGCGCGAATCTGGGTGGGATGGCGCG
>JBFWNT010000046.1:0-15247 GCA_050250915.1 Thermoleophilia bacterium | reverse complement strand
CGCGGCAGCGGCGGTGACGGATCGACACCAAAGCCGCACCAACCACGGCCGACCCCGTGTCGTTGGGGGTGCGAATCATCGTGGGGTGAGGTTCGAATGAACGTCGACCACCCACCGTCCCCAGCCCGATCACGGCGATCTTCTGACCGAGACGGGAGCTCCGGGCATATGGCGCGGGGCCCAGGACGGAACCTCAGGCCCTCCCGACCACCGTCCAGGCGCGGGCGGAGAGGGTGAAGGGACCGTCACCGGCGTCGAGGCGGCGGCGGAGGGCCTCCTTCACCGCCGCACGGGGCTCCGGTGCCAGCCCGGCGCACCACGCTCCCGCCGGTCCGACGCCGGCGGGGAGGGGGGACCAGAGGTCATCAAAGTCCTCGTACGCGGCGTTCACTTGGACAGCGGCCCCCCGGACGTCCTCCAAGCCCGCGGCCGTCCACAGCGCCTCCAGGTCCCCCTCGCGGCACCAGGACATCGCGACGCCCTCGTCCGCCCGGGACGCCGCCTCCGGCTCGACCTCCCGCGCCGCGTCCCAGAACGCCCGGAGCAGGGTCATCCCGCCCGCGTAGTCCCACACGCACGCCGCCACCGCACCCCCCGGCCGCGCGACCCGCGCCATCTCGCGCACGCCCGCCTCCGCATCGGCCATGAAGTTCACGACCAATTGAGCGACGACGACGTCGAATGAACCGTCAGGGAACGGCAGCGCCTCCGCGGGCGCCGCGCGGACGTCCGCCTCCGGGACCCGAGCGCGGCAGGCCGCCGCGAACCCCTCCGACGGATCGACCGCCGCGACGCGTCCATTCGAACCGACCCCGGCGTTCAAAGCCATCGTCAGGGCCCCCGGCCCGCAGCCGACGTCCAGCGCCCGCAGCCCCGGGGCGACCCCCGCCAACCTGACCATCTCCGCCGCGAGGGCCGGGCCGTAGCGCCCGACGAAGCGGTCGTACGCCTCCGCCGGCGCGCCGAACCCGGTCGCGCCCGTCACGGCACCGCCCGACCGCTACGGCGCCACGCGCACCGGGGTCTGGACGAGGCATTCGAGCGACCCGTCCTTCGCCGAGGCCGACCACGCCTCCAGCATCGCCCGCGCGCCCGTGGACGCCGCCGGCACCGGCATCGACCCGCTCCAGTGACCCGGCGACGCGTACCCCGAGAAGTCCGGTTTGAAGACGCCCTCGGTCGCCGTGAGCGGCTTCTCCGAGATGGCGCTCCCGTCCGACCCGCGCAGCGTCAGCACCAGCCCATGCTCGAACAGCGGCTGCAGCTCCAGGCCCTTCGCCTTGGCCCGCGCGTTCGCCGCCGACCAGGACGTCATCTTCAGGCAGCCGTCGGAGAGCACCCGCGCGTTCGCGGACGACGTCACCTTCCAGAGGTCGATGACCACCACGTTCCGCGGCACGGAGACCTTGTATTGCAGGAACTTCAGCGTGTTCGCGGCGGAGCGCATCCGCACCACGATCCGCCCCGGCCGCCCGACGACGCTCGCTGTCACGCCGGATCCCGTGATCTGCGGCGCGCCCGTCGTGATCCCGGTGGCGTTGATCCGCACGCTCGAATGACCGTCGATGGGGTCCGGATCGGGCGCGTCCACCTGGCGCGCCAGTCCAGTGAGCGCAGGGGTCCCGCTGAAATGAACGACGACCCGGACCTTCGCGGGCGTGTTGCCGATCGTGAGGTGATCGGCGCGCAGGGCGCCCTGCGCCAGGGCGGGCACCAGCAGCGAGGCGGCGGCCCCCGCCAGGGCCGCGGCGAGCATCCGGGAGGCGCGCATGGCGCGACGCTCCCACCGCCGCCCCGGCCCGTCAAGATCCCGCCGCGCTGCAGCGGTTTGTGCGGTCCGGCGCGCACCGGTATCCTCCGCCCCATGCCTGGGACCTGCGCCCATCTCCACCTGTCGCGGCGCGCGCTCCTGGGGCTTCGTGGGCTCCTCCCCCGGTAGGGGGAGCTTGCCGACACCCACGCCCGGATGCGCCGGGCACCCGATGCCTCGAAGCCCTTTCGTGAGGAGGACCTCTCCGTGACCGCCGATCGCGCGACACCAGCCCCGCAGGACCCCGACAAGCGCGTCCTGATCTTCGACACCACGCTCCGCGACGGCGAGCAGGCGCCGGGGATCACGCTCAACACGCGCGAGAAGGTCGAGATCGGGCAGCAGCTCGCGCGACTCGGTGTCGACATCATCGAGGGCGGGTTCCCCATCGCGTCCCCCGGCGACTTCGAGGCCACCCGGGCGGTGGCGCAGGAGGTCGAGGGCGTCGTCGTCGCGGGCCTGGCCCGGGCGAACGAGAAGGACGTCACCGTGGCGGGCGAGGCGGTGCGCGACGCGGGCCGGCCCCGCATCCACACGTTCATCGCCACGAGCGACATCCACCTCCAGTACAAGCTGAAGATGTCGCGCGAGCAGGTGCTGACGGCCGCGACCGAGGCCGTGCGCCTGGCCCGCTCGATCGTCGACGACGTCGAGTTCAGCTGCGAGGACGCCACCCGCTCCGACGTCCGCTTCGTGGCCGAGGTGGTCGGCTCCGCCATCGCGGAGGGCGCCACCACCATCAACATCCCGGACACCGTCGGCTACACGATGCCGACCGAGTTCCAGCGCTACCTGCTCGACCTCTACGAGCTGTGCCCGTCGCTGCACGGCGTGACCCTCTCGGTCCACTGCCACAACGACCTGGGCCTGGCCGTCGCCAACTCCCTGTCCGGCGTGCAGGTCGGCGCCCGCCAGGTGGAGGGCTGCGTCAACGGCATCGGCGAGCGCGCGGGCAACGCCTCCATCGAGGAGCTCGCGATGATCCTGCGCACCCGCGCCGCCGAGCTCGGCGGCCTGTGGTGCGGCATGAACACCCCCGAGATCATGCGCACCAGCAAGATGGTGAGCCGCATGACCGGCTACGTCGTGCAGCCCAACAAGGCGATCGTGGGCCGCAACGCCTTCGCCCACGAGGCCGGCATCCACCAGCACGGGGTGCTCGCCAACCCGCTGACCTACGAGATCATGGACTACGCCTCCGTGGGCCTCGCGCAGAGCGAGATCGTGCTGGGCAAGCACTCCGGCCGCCACGCCCTGCGCAACGCGCTGCTCGAGATGGGCTACGAGCTGGACAAGGAGGAGCTCGACCAGGCGTTCGCCCGGTTCAAGGACCTGGCCGACCGCAAGGGCCGCATCTCCGCCGCCGACCTCGAGGCGATCGTGGGCGACGAGATGCGCGTGGAGAGCGCCGACGCCGGCTTCAGCCTGGAGGAGCTCCACTTCGCCGGCGCCACCCACGAGACCCCGCACGCGCGGGTGGTGATCGTCGACGCGGACGGCGCCCGCCACGAGGCCGAGGCCGACGGCGACGGCCCCGTGGACGCCCTGATGAAGGCGATCGACGCCGCCGCCGGCAGCTCGGGCACCCTGCTCGAGTACTCGGTCTCGGCGGTCACGAGCGGGAAGGACGCGCTGGGCGAGGCGCGGGTGGTGTGCGAGATCGACGGGCGCCGGTTCGCCGGCCAGTCGGTCTCGACCGACGTCCTGGAGGCGAGCGCCATCGCCTACGTGAGAGCCGTCAACGCGAGCAGGCACGCCGAGCACGGCGAGCGCGTCGCAGGGGGAGTGTGAGATGGGCAGGACCCTGTTCCAGAAGGTGTGGGACGACCACGTCGTGCGGCCCGCCGGGCCGGACGGGCCGGCGATCCTGTTCGTGGACCTCCACCTGGTCCACGAGGTGACGTCGCCGCAGGCCTTCGACGGCCTGCGCCTCGCCGGCCGGAAGGTCCGCCGCCCCGACCGCACGCTCGCGACGGTCGACCACAACGTGCCCACCATCGGGCGCGAGAAGGGCATCGCCGACCCGCTCTCGGCCGCGCAGATCGAGGCGCTGGAGCGCAACGCCGAGGAGTTCGGCATCCCGCTCTTCTCCATCCGCAGCAGCCGGCAGGGGATCGTCCACATCATCGGCCCGGAGCTCGGGGTCACCCAGCCCGGGATGACGATCGTGTGCGGCGACAGCCACACCTCCACGCACGGGGCGTTCGGCGCCTTGGCGTTCGGCATCGGCACCAGCGAGGTGGAGCACGTCCTGGCCACCCAGACCCTCACCCAGGCGATGCCGCGGACGATGCGCATCACGGTCGACGGCGAGCTCGGCATCGGCGTGGGGGCCAAGGACATCATCCTCGGCACGATCGGCCAGATCGGCGTCGCCGGCGCCCAGGGCCACGTCATCGAGTACGCCGGGTCGGCGATCCGCGGGCTCTCGATGGAGGGCCGCATGACCGTCTGCAACATGTCGATCGAGGGCGGCGGACGCGCCGGCATGATCGCCCCCGACGAGACCACGTTCGCGTGGCTCGAGGGCCGACCGGGTGCCCCGGCCGACTACGCCGCGGCGGTCGAGCGGTGGCGCGAGCTGCCCAGCGACTGGGACGCGCGCTTCGACACCGAGGTGGCGGTCGACGCCGCCTCCCTCGCGCCGCAGGTCACGTGGGGCACCAACCCGGGGATGGTCGCGCCGGTCACCGGCCGCGTCCCCACCCCCGACGCCTACGACGACCCCACCGACCAGGAGGGCGTGCGCCGCGCGCTGGAGTACATGGGCCTGCGGGGCGGCGAGGCGATCGAGGACATCGCCGTGGACACCGTCTTCATCGGCTCCTGCACCAACGGCCGCCTGCCCGACCTGCGGGCCGCGGCCGAGGTGGTGCGCGGCCGCCGCGTGGCCGACACGGTGCGCGCGATGGTGGTGCCCGGGTCGATGCAGGTGAAGGCGGAGGCCGAGGCCGAGGGCCTCGACCAGGTCTTCCGCGACGCCGGGTTCGAATGGAGGGACGCCGGGTGCTCGATGTGCCTGGCGATGAACGACGACATCCTCCAGCCGGGCGAGCGGTGCGCGTCGACCAGCAACCGCAACTTCGAGGGCCGCCAGGGCAAGGGCGGCCGCACCCACCTGGTCAGCCCGCCGATGGCCGCCGCCGCGGCCATCGCCGGCCACCTGGTGGACGTGCGGGCGTTCGACCCCGACGCGGTCGAGGCGGTGGCCTGATGGAGCCGTTCCGACAGGTCGAGGGCGTCGTGACCCCGCTCAACCGGGCCGACGTGGACACCGACCAGATCATCCCCAAGCAGTTCCTCAAGCGCATCGAGCGCACCGGCTTCGGCGAGTTCCTGTTCTGGGACTGGCGCGGCGAGGAGGGCTTCCCGCTCGACCGCCCCGAGTACGCCGGCTCGCCGATCCTCGTGGCCGGCCGCAACTTCGGCTGCGGCTCCAGCCGCGAGCACGCCCCGTGGGCCCTCGAGGACTACGGCTACCGGACGGTCATCGCGCCGAGCTTCGCCGACATCTTCAGCACCAACTGCACGAAGATCGGGATGCTCCCGGTGGTGCTGCCGGAGGCGGACGTGCAGGAGCTCATCCAGGCGGCCGAGGGCGAGCCCGGCGCGCGCGCCGAGGTGGACCTGGACGCGCAGGTCGTCCGCATGCCGGGCGGCCGCGAGGTGCCGTTCGAGATCGACCCGGTCATCCGCGAGCGCCTGCTCAACGGCTGGGACGACATCGCGCTGACCCTCGCGCACGAGGACCACATCACCGCGTACGAGAACGACAAGGAGCGCGAGGGGCCGGTCACCACGCCCTTCGCCTGAGGCCCGTTGGTAGCCTGCTCCGCCGTCGGGCGGGGCAGGCTGCGAACAGGGGGACCGGGGTTGCGCGAGGCGTCGGTGGTGGTGCTGGCGGGGGACGGGATCGGCCCCGAGGTGGTCGCGGAGGCGCGGCGGGTGGTGGACGCGGTCACACCGGACCACGACCTCGCGATCGCGTGGACCGAGCACCTCGTCGGCGGGATCTCCATCGACACGCACGGGACGGCGCTCACCGACGAGGTGCTCGCCGCGTGCCAGGGCGCGGACGCCGTGTTCCTCGGCGCCGTCGGCGGCCCCAAGTGGGACACGACCGACCCCGACAAGCCGCGGCCCGAGCAGGGGCTCCTGGGCCTGCGCGCGGGCCTCGGGCTCTACGCCAACCTCCGCCCCGTGCGGCCGTGGCCGGCGCTCTACGAGGCGAGCCCCCTCCGTCGCGAGAGGATCGAGGGGACCGACCTGCTGGTGGTGCGCGAGCTCACCGGGGGCCTCTACTTCGGGGCCCGCGGCCGCGAGCCCGAGTCGGCGTTCGACACCTGCGTCTACAGCCTGGAGGAGGTCGCCCGGCTCGCCGAGGTCGGCTTCAACGCGGCGAAGGGCCGCCGTGGCAAGGTGACGTCGGTGGACAAGGCCAACGTCCTCGAGACCAGCCGCCTCTGGCGCGAGCAGGTCGTCAACACGGCCAAGGGTCACCCCGACGTCGAGCTGGAGCACATGCTCGTCGACAACGCCGCGATGCAACTGGTGAGCCGCCCCGCCGACTTCGATGTGATCGTGACCGAGAACCTCTTCGGCGACATCCTCAGCGACGAGGCCGCGATGATCACTGGCTCCATCGGGATGCTGCCGTCGGCGAGCCTCGGCCCCGGCACCCTGGGCCTCTACGAGCCGGTCCACGGCTCGGCCCCCGACATCGCGGGTCAGGGGATCGCCAACCCCATCGCCACGCTGCTGTCGGCGGCGATGATGCTGCGCTACTCGCTCGGCGCCCCGGAGGCGGCCGACCGCATCGACGGCGCCGTCGACGCCATCCTCGACGCCGGGCACCGCACGCGCGACCTCGGCGGCGACCTCGGCACCCGCGCCGTCGGCGATCTCATCCTCGGGGCGCTGGAGGGATAGCCGTGCCCGACGTCCCCGGCTGGGAGGGTCGCTTCTTCGAGGACTTCACCGTCGGGGACGTCTACGTCCACCGCCTCGGCCGCACCGTGCTGCCGGTGGACAACTCGTGGTTCACCCTTCTGACGCAGAACACGGCGCCGGTCCACTTCGATGCCCACTACGCGGCGGGCACCGAGTGGCGGAGGCCGCTGGTCGACTCCACGTTCACGCTGGCCCTGGTGACGGGGCAGAGCGTGTCCGACGTCTCGCAGAACGTCCTCGCCAACCTCGGGTGGGACGAGGTGCGCCTGCGCGCCCCCGTCTTCGAGGGCGACACGATCTACTCGGAGTCGGAGGTGCTGGAGGTCCGGGAGAGCCGCTCGCGCCCCGAGGTGGGGATCGTCCGCGTCCGGACCGTCGGCTCCAACCAGGAGGGGGTCGTCGTCATCACGTTCATCCGCACGCTGATGGTCTACCGCCGCGGCCACGGGCCGGGCGCGAGCCGGCCGCGCCCGCAGGAGTGAGTCCGGCCCGCGACGCGCGAGTCCGCCCACGCGTCGAACACGGCCTGCGGCGGCGGGGCGGCCGCCGTCGTGGGAGGAGCGGTCCGGGCCGCGAGCCCCCGCCCTCGCTGGACGCTGGACCGGCCCGGTAATCTTGCGGGACTCCGTCCGGGGGGAGGCAGGGTGCCCCTCGTCCGTCGCAAAGGAACTCACATGCAGGAAGCCGAGAAGATCTGGATGAACGGTGAGCTGGTCGATTGGCCGGACGCGCGCGTACACGTCCTGTCGCACGGCCTGCACTACGGCACCACGGTCTTCGAGGGCATCCGGGCGTACGACGCGGAGGAGGGCACCGCCGTCTTCCGGCTGGACGACCACCTCGCGCGGCTCGAGCGGTCGGCGGCGATGTACCACATGCCCATCCCGTACACCCGCGAGGAGCTGCGGCAGGCGGTCCACTCCGTCGTCGCCTCCAACGACCTCGGCGGGTGCTACATCCGCCCGATCGTGATGCGCGGCTACGGCACCATGGGCCTGTTCCCGCTGGAGGCCCCCGTCGACGTGGCCGTCGCCGCGTGGGAGTGGGGGGCCTACCTCGGCGAGGAGAGCCTCAAGTCGGGCATCCGCGCCAAGATCTCCAGCTGGCGGCGCATCGGCTCCAGCACCATCCCCGCCACGGCGAAGGCCGGCGGCCAGTACCTCAACTCGATCCTCGCGAAGATCGAGACCCACAAGGCCGGCTACCAGGAGGCGATCCTCCTGAACGACGCCGGCTTCGTGGCCGACGGCTCGGGCGAGAACATCTTCATCGTGCGCGACGGCACCCTGATCACGCCGCCGCTCCAGGCCTCGATCCTCGAGGGGATCACCCGCGCCACCATCATGAGCCTGGCCGCCGAGGAGGGCATCCCGGTGGTCGAGCGCGAGGTCGCCCGCGGCGAGCTCTACACCGCGGAGGAGGTGTTCATCACCGGAACCGCCGCCGAGGTGTGCCCGGTCAACGAGGTCGACGACCACCCGGTCGGCCCGCCCGGGCCCGTCACCCGGCTCCTCCAGGACCGGTTCTTCGCGGCCGTCGCCGGGCGCGACCCGCTCTCCGCCCAGTGGCTCGACTACGTCGGGGCGGAAGCCCCTGCGCCGGCACCGGCGCCGCATGGCTGAGCGCGTCGCCATCTACGACACGACCCTCCGCGACGGGCTGCAGCGGGAGGGCCTCAGCCTGACCGTGGGCGAGCAGCTGGCCGTCGCGGTGCGCCTCGCCGAGTTCGGCGTGGAGTACCTGGAGGCCGGCTTCCCGGCCAGCAACCCGAAGTACGGGGAGCTGTTCCGCCTGCTGGAGCAGGAGGACCTGGGCGCCACCCGCCTCGCGGCGTTCGGCATGACGCGCCGCCGCGGCACGCCCGCCGAGCAGGACCCCGCGATGCGCGGCCTGGCCGAGAGCTTCGCCCCGGTCATCACGATCGTCGGCAAGACGTGGGACCTGCACATCGAGAAGGTCACCCGGGTCTCCCGCGAGGAGAACCTGCGGATGATCGAGGAGTCGGTGGCCTTCCTGGTGCGGCAGGGCAAGGAGGTCGTCTACGACGCGGAGCACTTCTTCGACGCGTACGACGCCCACCCCGACTACGCCCTCGAGTGCCTCCGCGCCGCCGAGGCCGGCGGCGCCGCGTGGCTCACGCCGTGCGACACCAACGGCGCCACGCTGCCGGGCCGGGTGGCGCGGGTGATGCGCGACGTGCACGCGGCGATCCCGTCGACGCCGCTCGGCATCCACACCCACAACGACGCCGAGTGCGCGGTGGCCAACAGCCTGGCCGCGGTCGAGGAGGGCGCCCGCCTGGTGCAGGGCACCATCAACGGCTATGGCGAGCGCTGCGGCAACGCCAACCTCGTCTCGATCATCCCGTCGCTCGCGCTGAAGATGGGCTTCGAGGTGCTCGAGCCGGAGCGGCTCGGGGAGCTCACGGCCCTCAGCAACTTCGTCGCCGAGACCGCGAACCTCCAGCCCGACGACTGGGCCCCCTACGTGGGCATGAACGCGTTCGCCCACAAGGGCGGGATGCACCAGCAGGGCATGAACGCCGACGTCCGCTCCTACGAGCACATCGACCCGACCGTGGTCGGCAACGACCGCCGTGTGCTGGTGTCGGAGCTCTCGGGCCGCGGGACGATCCTGGCGAAGGCCCGCGAGCTGGGGCTCGACGTGGACGAGGACCCCGAGCGCGTGGCCGCGATCCTCGCCCGCGTGAAGGACCTGGAGCACGAGGGCTACCACTACGAGACCGCCGACGGCTCCTTCGAGCTGCTCATCGAGCGCGAGACGGGGATCTACGAGCCCCTGTTCACCCTCGAGAGCTTCCGGGTGATCACCGAGAAGCGCGCCGACGGCCGGGTGGAGACCGAGGCCACCATCAAGGTGTTCCACAACGGCGAGCGGATCGTCGCGACGTACGAGGGCAACGGACCGGTCCACGCGCTCGACGGCGCGCTGCGCCAGGCGCTCGAGGCCCGCGTGCCGGGGCTGCGCGACATCGAGCTCATCAACTTCAAGGTCCGCATCCTCGACGAGACCAAGGGCACCGGCGCCGTCACCCGCGTGCTTCTCGACTCGGGCGACGGCACGGAGCACTGGGGCGCGATCGGCGTGAGCGAGAACGTCATCGAGGCGTCGTGGGCGGCGCTGGTCGACAGCCTGGAGCACGGCGTCCGCCGGATCGCGCGCAACCGGGCCGCGGCCGCGAGGTGAACCTGAATCCGTCGTATCTCGCGGCGCGGATGCGCGAGATCGCTCGCGCCATGCGGGATTCGGCGCGACCCGAGGGGTCGCCCTGCGCGTGCGACGCCGAATCCCGCCTGACGCGGCGCTCTCACGCCCCGCATCCACGATCTTCGCCGGATTCAGGTTGAGCGGGGCGCAGGAGCGCATCCCCCTCGCCAAGCCGGTCATCGGCGACCGCGAGCGGGAGCTCGTCGACGAGGTGCTCCGGTCGGGGCAGCTGTCGCTGGGCCCGATGGTGCCGCGGTTCGAGCAGGCGTGGTGCGACCGGATCGGCGTCAAGCACGCGGTGGCCGTCTCCAGCGGCACCGCCGGCCTGCACCTCTGCCTCCACGCCCTGGGCCTCGGCCCGGGCGACGAGGTGGTCACCTCGTCGTTCTCGTTCGTCGCGTCGGCCAACGCGATCCTGTTCACGGGCGCCACGCCGGTGTTCGCCGAGGTCGACCCGCTCACGTTCAACATGGACCCCGCGGCGGTCGAGGCGGCCATCACCCCGCGGACCAAGGCGATCCTGATCGTCGACATCTTCGGCTACCCGGCCGACGTGCCGGCGCTGGTGGAGATCGCCGATCGCCACGGACTCGCCCGGGTGGAGGACGCCTGCCAGACCATCGACGGCGCGTATGACGGCCGCAAGCTCGGCACGTTCGGCCACCCGGCCGTCTACGGCTTCTACGCCAACAAGCAGCTCACCACCGCCGAGGGTGGCGTGGTGCTCACCGACGACCCGGTGCTCGCGGGAAAGCTGGACAGCCTGCGCAACCAGGGCCGCTCCGACGACGGCGCCTGGCTCGTCCACTCCCGCCTGGGGTTCAACTACCGCCTCTCCGATGTCCATTCGGCCATCGGCGTCGCCCAGCTCGAGCGGCTGTCGGACATGCTGGCCGGCCGCGCGCGGGTGGCCGGGTGGTACCAGGAGCGGGTGCGCGAGATCGACGGCGTGAACCCGATGTACGAGGGCCCGCAGACGCGGTCGTGGTTCGTCTACGCGCCGCGGCTCGACCCGGACCTGGAGCGCGACCGCATCATCGGCGACCTGGACGCCGTGGGCGTGTCGGCCAAGCCGTACCTGCCCTGCATCCACCTGCAGCCCTTCTACCAGGACGAGCACGGGCACCGGCCCGGCGAGTTCCCGGTCACGGAGGCGATCAGTTCCTCGACGATCGCGCTGCCGTTCTTCCCGGAGATGACCGAGGCGCAGGTGGAGCGGGTGTGCGAGGCGCTGGCGGTCGCGATCGCCGGGCACCGGTCGGCGGCGGGCGCGCGGGCGTGAGCACCCCGGGGGGCGGGCGCCTCTGGGGCGGCCGCTTCGGCGCCGGCCCGGACGAGGCCTTCGACCGGATCAACTCCTCGCTGGCGGTGGACCGCCGGATGTGGCCGCAGGACGTGGCGGCCTCACGGGCGCACGCGCGGATGCTCGGGGCCCGGGGCATCATCCCCGCCGAGGACGCCGCCGCCATCGACGAGGGCCTGGAGCGGATCGCCGCGGAGCTGGGCGACGGCACGTTCGCCTTCGCGCCGGGCGACGAGGACATCCACACGGCCGTCGAGCGGCGTCTGACCGAGTTGATCGGCGACCCCGGCCGCCGGCTCCACACCGCGCGGAGCCGCAACGACCAGGTCATCACCGACACGCTGCTGCACCTGCGGGCGGCGGAGGTGGGGCAGGCGGAGGGCCTGCGCGCGCTGGGCGAGGCGCTGCTGGCCCAGGCCGACGCCCACATGGACACGATCCTCCCCGGCTACACGCACGGGCAGCGGGCACAGCCGGTGCGCCTGGCGCACCACCTGCTGGCGTACGTGTGGATGCTCGACCGCGACCGGATCCGGCTGGGCCACGCGATCGAGGCCACCCTCACCTCGCCGCTCGGCTCCGGCGCGCTCTCCGGCGTGGGGTTCCCGATCGACCGCGAGATGACCGCCGAGGAGCTCGGCTTCACCGCCGGCCCCAGCCCCAACAGCCTCGACGCGGTCGGCAGCCGCGACGCGCTGGCCGACTACCTGCATTTCGCCGCCCAGCTCGGCGTGCACCTGTCGCGCCTCGGGGCCGAGATCGTGCTGTGGGCGGGCGAGGAGGCCGGGTTCGTCGAGCTCGACGACGCGTTCAGCTCCGGCTCGTCGATGCTCCCCCAGAAGAAGAACCCCGACGCGGCCGAGCTGGCGCGCGGCAAGGCGCCGCGCCTGGTCGGCGACCTGGCCGGCCTGCTCGGCGTGATGTCCGGTCTGCCGCTCGCCTACAACAAGGACATGCAGGAGGACAAGGAGTACCTGTTCGACGCGATCGACACGGTCGACCTGCTGCTGCCCGCCATGACCGGCATGGTCGCCGGCGCCCGCTTCCGGGCCGACCGGATGTCGGCCGCCAGCTCGGGGGGCTTCCTGGCCGCGACGGACCTTGCCGACCACCTCGTCACGCTGGGCTGGCCGTTCCGCCGGGCCCACGAGGCGGTGGGGCGGCTGGTGCGCGCGTGCCTCGACCGCGGCGTCGGCCTGGAGGATGCGGCGGCCGGGGACATCGCCGCCGCGGGCCTCGAGGGCGTGTCGATGCCCGCGCTCACCGCCGAGGCGTCGGTGGAGGCCAAGCGGGCGCCCGGCGGCACGGCGCGGGCCGCCGTGGCCGACCAGCTGGCCGCCGCGCGGGAGCGGGTGGCGGCATGGTGAGCCTCACGGCCGCGCCGGCCGGCACCGGCGCCCGGCTCGACCGCGCCTTCTTCGCGCGCCCCGTCGGCGAGGTCGTCGTGGACCTGCTCGGCTGCGTCCTGACCGTGGGCGGGGTCGGCGGGATGATCGTCGAGACCGAGCGCTACCAGCAAGACGACCCCGCGTCGCACAGCTTCCGGGGCCCGCGCGGGCGCGCGGCCGTCATGTTCGGCCCGCCCGGCCACATGTACGTCTACCGCTCGTACGGCCTGCACTGGTGCGCCAACCTCGTGTGCGAGCCGGAGGGCTCGGGCGCGGCGGTGCTCATCCGCGCTCTCGCGCCGATGCACGGCATCCCGCAGATGCGGGCCCGGCGGCGCGGCGCCGCCGACCGCCTGCTCTGCGCCGGCCCCGGCCGCCTCTGCTCCGCCCTCGGCATCGACCGCCATCTGGACGGCGCCGACGCGCTGCGGCCCGGGGGGCCCGTCGTGCTGTCCGGCCGCGCCGAGCCGGTGGAGGTGGCGTGCGGCCCGCGGATCGGGATCACCCAGGCCGCCGACCGGCCGTGGCGCTTCGGCGTCGCCGGCTCCCCGTACCTCTCCAAGCCGTTCCCGCGCGCGTGAGCGCCGCCGACCGCCTGGCCGCGCGCGCGGTCGACGTGGTCCCGCCCGGCGAGCTGGCGCGCAAGCTGGCGCGCGGCACGCCCCTGCGGGTGAAGCTGGGCGTCGACCCCACGGCGCCCGACATCCACCTGGGCCACACGGTCGTGCTCGGCAAGCTCCGCGAGTTCCAGGACGCGGGGCACACCGCCGTCCTCATCATCGGCGACTGGACCGCGCGGGTCGGCGACCCCTCGGGCCGCACCAGCACCCGCCCGGTGCTCAGCGCCCACGACATCGAGCGCAACGCGGACACCTACCGCGACCAGGCCTTCCGCATCCTCGACCCCGGGAAGACCGAGATCCGGCGCAACGGCGAGTGGTTCGAGGGCATGGGCCTCGAGGAGGTCTTCTCCCTCGCGGGCCGCGCCACCGTCAACCAGCTGCTGCGGCGCAACGACTTCGCCGAGCGGATCGCCGACGACCGCCCGATCTCGGTGCTCGAGCTGCTCTACCCGCTCATGCAGGCCTACGACTCGGTCCAGCTGCGGGCCGACGTCGAGATCGGCGGCACCGACCAGCTCTTCAACATGATGCTGGGCCGCGACATCCAGCCCGGCTGGGGGCAGGAGCCGCAGGTCGTGATGACCATGCCCATCCTCACCGGGTTGGACGGCGAGAAGAAGATGAGCAAGTCGCTCGGCAACCAGATCGGCGTCCGCGACCCGGCCGAGGAGCAGTTCGGCCGCACCATGAGCATCCCCGACGCCCTGCTGCCCGAGTGGTACCGCCTGCTGGCCCCCGACGCGCCGCCGCCCGAGGGGCATCCCGCGCAGGAGAAGCGCCGCCTGGGCCGCCTCATCGCCGACCGCTTCCACGGCCCCGGGGCGGGGGAGCAGGCCGAGGCCCACTTCAACCGCGTCGTCCGCGACCGCGAGGCCCCTCAGGAGCTGCCCGAGATCGCCGTGCCGGCCGGGACGGTCCACCTGCCGGCCGTCCTCGCCGAGTCGCTGGGCGTGCCGTCCCGCAGCGAGGCGCGCCGGCTCATCGCGGGCGGCGGCGTGTCGCTGGACGGCGAGCCCGTCCGGGATCTCGACCTGGACGCCTCCGCCCTGGACGGACGTGTGCTCCGTGCGGGAAAAAGGCGCTTCGCCCGAGTGCGCGTCGACGCCTGAGCTCCCTTGACCGCCCCGTCCGGGGCGCTATACTCCCCCGACCGCGACGACGGAAACCCGTCTGCGCGGCACCTGATCGCTTGAGACACCTCCTCGACCTCCCACAGACGGAGTCGCTCACGTAGCGAGGCGCGCGATGCGCCCGCGTGAGGGCCTTCGTCTTGACGGAGGCCGCGAAGGTGGAGAGATCAGGGTCGGATGGCCGGTCACGGTCGTGGCCGTGCGCGATCCTTGAAAACTGAACAGCATGCATCCAGGCCCCGCGGCGACGCGGAGGTCGGGATGGCCAGGTTTACACGAACCCCGTCGATGCCGACGGTCCGGCGCGAGCCGCACCTGAGGTTGAGACAAACAAGTTCGGATCGCGCCTGCTCCTCGGAGCAGTCGCTGTCCAAACAGCTCGGATCACCCTGGCTCTTCGGAGCAGGGGTTATCCATGATCTTCTTCATGGAGAGTTTGATCCTGGCTCAGGACGAACGCTGGCGGCGTGCTTAACACATGCAAGTCGAACGCGAAAATCCTTCGGGATGAGTAGAGTGGCGAACGGGTGAGTAACACGTGGGCAACCTGCCCCAAGGAGCGGGACAACCCGGGGAAACTCGGGCTAATACCGCATGATTCGCCGGCACTCAAGTGCCGGCGGCAAATGGTAGCTTCGGCCTCCGCCTTGGGATGGGCCCGCGGCGCATTAGCTTGTTGGTGAGGTAATGGCTCACCAAGGCGACGATGCGTAGCTGGTCTGAGAGGACGATCAGCCACACTGGGACTGAGACACGGCCCAGACTCCTACGGGAGGCAGCAGTGGGGAATCTTGCGCAATGGGCGGAAGCCTGAC
>JBFWNT010000045.1:0-15347 GCA_050250915.1 Thermoleophilia bacterium | reverse complement strand
GCCGCGGGCTCGGCCACACGGGCGGGACGCTCGACAAGCTGGAGGCCGTCGCCGGCTTCCGCACGGACCTCACCAACGAGCGGTTCGTCGATCAGCTCGCGGACATCGGGGTGGCGATCGCCGCCGCCAGCGAGGACCTGGCGCCCGCCGACCGCAAGCTCTACGCGCTGCGCGACGTGACCGGGACGGTCGAGTCCATCCCCCTCATCGCCTCCTCGATCATGTCCAAGAAGATCGCCGAGGGCACCGGCGCGCTGGTGCTGGACGTGAAGACCGGCGACGGGGCGTTCATGCGCGAGCGCGACGACGCGCGCGTGCTCGCCGAGACGATGGTGGGCATCGGCGAGGCGAACGGCGTGCGCACCACCGCGCTCATCACCGACATGCACGCCCCCCTCGGCCACACCGCGGGCAACGCCCTGGAGGTCCGCGAGACGCTCGAGATGCTCGAGGGCGGGGGCGCGCCGGACGCACTGGAGCTGACCCTCGCGCTCGCCCGGGAGATGCTCCACCTCGCCGGCATCGACGCCGATCCCGCCGCGGCCCTCGCCGACGGGCGGGCCATGGACCGCTGGCGCGCGATGGTCCGCGCCCAGGGCGGCGACCCGGACGCCCCGCTGCCCGAGGCACCGCTGGTGGAGCAGGTGACCGCCGACCGCGACGGGGTGGTCACCGGCATCGGCGCGATGCCCGTCGGGGTCACCGCGTGGCGGCTCGGCGCGGGGCGCGCGCGCAAGGAGGACCCGGTGAGCCCGTCGGCCGGCGTCGTCCTGCGGGTCGCCCGCGGCGACCGGGTGGCGAAGGGCCAGGTGATCGCCGAATTGCACGCCGACGACGAGGCCCACATGGACGCCGGCCGCATGACCTTCCGCGGCGCGATCACCGTCGGCGACGAGGCCCCGCCGGCCGGCTCCCGGGTGCTGGAGCGCATCTCCGCGCACTGAGCGATCGGGGCGGTGTCACGTGTGGCGCCGCCCGTATCGCGCGGGCCCCCTGACGTTGTATAAAAGCGCGCTACGGGCCATGCCCCGCGCCACCCGACGGTGCGGGCGACGGAGGAGTCATGATGAGGCAACGACGCTGGAGAGTGCTTGCCGGGATGGTCGCCGTTGTTGCGGCGCTCGGCCTGGTGGTGGCGTGTGGCGACGACGACGACGGCGGCTCGGGCGACACCAGCTCCGCCCCCGCGTCGGACCTCCAGGTGGGCCTCGTCTCCGACGTGGGCTCCTTCAACGACCGTTCCTTCAACCAGTCCGCGCTCGAGGGCCTCGAGAAGGCCTCGACCGACTTCGGCGTGGAGGGCCGGCCGATCGAGTCCGGGGCCGCCGGTGACTACACCCCCAACCTCACCACGCTGGCGCGCAACGGCTACGACCTGACGATCGGCGTCGGCTTCCTGATGGCGGAGTCCATGGACGCCGTGGCCACGAGCTTCCCGGACAGCAACTTCGCGATCGTGGACTACTCGAACGCGGCGATGCCGAACAAGCCGGCGAACGTGCTCGGCCTGACCTTCGCCACCAACGAGAACAGCTACCTGATCGGCTACATGGCCGCCAAGATGGCCGAGGCCGCGAACCCGGGCGAGGCGCCCGTGATCAGCGCGGTCGGCGGCCTGGAGATCCCGACGGTCACGATCTTCATCGCCGGCTACAAGGCGGGCGCCCTCGCGGCGAACCCGGACACCGAGGTCCTGGTCGGCTACTCGCAGGACTTCGTCGCCCAGGCGAAGTGCAAGGAGCTGGCGCTCGACCAGATCGCGCGCGGCTCGCAGGTCGTCTTCCAGGTGGCCGGCGGCTGCGGCCTCGGCGCCCTCTCGGCCGCCGCGGACGAGGACGTCTGGGGCATCGGCGTGGACCGTGACCAGTCCGACCTCGGCCCGCACATCCTCACCAGCGCGGTGAAGCGCGTGGACGTGTCCGTGTACGACACGATCCAGGCCGTCCAGGACGGCACCTTCGCCGGCGGCGCGGACGCGACGTTCAACCTCGCCAACGAGGGCGTCGCCCTCGGGACGACGAGCCCCGAGGTGCCGCAGGAGCTGCTCGACGAGATCGCGGAGCTCCAGCAGCAGATCATCGACGGCGAGATCACGGTCCCGGCCGAGCTCTAGCCGGAACCGGCTCACAGGCTGAGGCCGTGGACCGGCCGACCGCCGAGCACGCTCCCCCGGCGCCCCAGGCGCCGGGGGAGACCGTGCTGGAGCTGCGCCACATCACCAAGCGGTACCCCGGCGTCGTCGCGTCCGACGACGTCTCGTTCGACCTGAAGCGGGGCGAGGTCCACGCCCTGCTCGGCGAGAACGGCGCCGGCAAGTCGACCCTGATGAACGTGCTCTACGGGCTCACCAAGCCCGACGAGGGCGAGATCCTCGTGCGCGGTGAGGTCGTCTCCATCGACTCGCCGAGCGACGCCATCGCCCGCGGGATCGGCATGGTGCACCAGCACTTCATGCTCGTCCCCGTCATGACCGTGGCCGAGAACATCGTCCTGGCGGTGGAGCCCCACACGGGGCCGCTGCTCGACGAGCGCCGGGCAGAGGCGCGCGTGAAGGCCATCTCCGACCGCTTCGGGCTGGCCGTGGACCCCGGCGCGATGGTCGAGGACATCACGGTCGGCATGCAGCAGCGGGTCGAGATCCTGAAGGCCCTGTACCGCGGCGCCGACATCCTCATCCTGGACGAGCCGACCGCGGTGCTGACCCCGCAGGAGGCCCAGGAGCTCGTAGAGATCCTGCGGAGCCTCACGGCGCAGGGCACCTCGGTCATCTTCATCACCCACAAGCTCAACGAGGTGCTCGACATCGCGGACCGGGTGACGGTCCTGCGCCGCGGGCGCTACATCGCGACGGAGCCGACCGCCGGCGCCACCGAGCAGAGCCTCGCCCGCTTCATGGTCGGCCGCGACGTCGTCCTCGCCGTCGACAAGCCGGCCGGCAAGCCCGCGCAGCCACGGCTGGAGGTCACCGACCTCGTCGTGCACGACGACCGGGGCCTCGAGGCCGTGCGCGGGCTCTCGCTGACCGTCCGCGCGGGCGAGATCGTGGGGATCGCCGGGGTGGACGGCAACGGCCAGGCCGAGCTCATCGACGCCATCACCGGGCTGCGGACGCCCACCTCGGGCACGATCGTCGCCGACGGCCAGGACATCACCCGCGCCAGCCCGCACGACGCCCTCGAGGCGGGCGTGGGGCACATCCCCACCGACCGCCAGCACCGCGGCCTCGTCATGGACTTCAGCCTCGCCGAGAACATGGTGCTGCACGACTTCGACAAGCCGCCGGCGGCGCGCCACGGCTGGATGTTCCCCGGGCGCATCGAGGCCGCGACCGCCCCGCTGCTGCAGGAGTTCGACGTCCGCGGCGGGGGCCCGAAGGCCTACGCCAACTCGCTCTCCGGCGGCAACCAGCAGAAGGTCATCATCGCCCGGGAGGTCTCGCGCGACCCCGCCGTGCTGGTCGCCTCGCAGCCCACCCGCGGCCTCGACGTCGGCGCCATCGAGTACGTGCACAAGCGCCTCGTCGCCGAGCGCGACGAGGGTCGCGCGATCCTGCTCGTCTCCCTGGAACTGGAGGAGGTCCTCGCGCTCGCGGACCGCCTCCTCGTCATCTACGAGGGCCGGATCGTCGCCGAGTTCCCGCCCGGCGTGGACCGCGAGCGCCTCGGCGAGGCGATGCTGGGGGTGGGCACGTGAGCACGACCGCCCCGCCCTCGATGCCGCCCCCGGTGCAGCCGCCGCCGCCCGAGCCGGAGGACCGCGGCGGGTGGATGGGCCTGGTGGCGCCCCGCGCGGGCGGCGTCATCACCGCCCTGCTGACGACGATCCTCGCCTTCGTCATCGGCGGGATCGTGGTGGCCGCCACGGGCAGCAACCCGCTGAGCACCTACAAGGGCATCTTCGACGGCACCGGGCTCAACTGGCTCTTCCCCTGGGTCGACGGCCTGGACCGCGAGAACGCGGCCTTCAACCTGCAGCAGACGCTGCTCGTCACCACGACCCTCATCTTCACGGGGCTGGCGGTGGCGTTCGCGTTCCGGTGCGGCCTGTTCAACATCGGCGGCCAGGGCCAGTGGACGGTCGGGGCGATCGTCTCGGTGTGGGTCGGCTCGTCATGGACCGGACTGATCGGCCCGGCCAACATCGTCGTCGCCATCGTGCTCGCCGCCCTGGCGGGGGCGGTCTGGGCGGGCATCGCGGGGATCCTCAAGGCCACGGTCGGGGCCCACGAGGTGATCACGACGATCATGCTCAACTGGATCGCCTACTGGGTCGGCAGCTACCTGTTCAGCCGCGGCGGGCCGCTCCAGAACGAGACCAACCTCTCGGTCCCCATCTCGGAGGACGTGGCCGAGGACAACCGGCTGCCGGTCATCTGGGGCGACCCCGTCCTCCAGGGCCTGCACATGGGCATCATCCTGGCGATCTTCGCGCTGGTCGCCTACTGGCTGATCCTGTCGCGCACGACGCTCGGCTTCCGCGTGCGCACCGTGGGCCGCAACCCCGAGGCCGCGCGCTACGGCGGCATCAGCGTGGGGCGCAGCTACTTCCTCGCCATGGCCATCGCGGGCGGCTTCGCGGGCATCGGCGGCGCGATGGACATGCTCGGCTGGCAGTTCCGCCTCGGCACGCTCGACGTGCAGGACGCGGAGCTGGGCTTCATCGGCATCGCCGTCGCCCTGCTCGGCCGCAACACGGCGGTCGGCGTCTTCTTCGCGTCGCTGCTCTTCGGCGCCCTGCTGTACGGCACCTCCACCCGCAGCCTCGACCCCGACGTCTTCGAGCCGCAGCTCGCCGGCAACCTCGCCACGATGATCCAGGCGCTGGTGATCCTGTTCATCGGCCTCGACCTGATCATGCTCTACCTGTGGCGCAACCGGCGCCGGCTGCCACGCCCGCACATGCCACGATGGCACCGCAGGACAGCGCTGGGACCCCCCGCGGCCGCCACCGGCCTGCTGGGCGAGGCCGACGTCGTGCTCCCCCCCGCGCCGCCCTTCGCCGAGCGCGCCCGCGCGTGGGCGGCGGAGCGCGTGCCGGCGACCGACCGGCTCATCGGCATCGGCGCGATCGTGCTCGGGGTGATCGCGTTCCTCGTCGCGGTGCCGCCCTTCACCGTCCGCCAGATGGCCGTCCCGATCGCCATCGGCGTCGTGGCGGCGGCGGCCGCCGCCCTCACGATGCGCCGGGGGGAGACCCGCCTCGGCGCGATCGCCCTCGGGGTCGCGATCATCGGCGGGACCCTCGGCGCGATGGCGACGCAGTCGAGCGTCGAGAACCTCGAGGCGGTCTTCGTCTGGTCGGCGCTCGTCGCCGCGATGCTCCGCTTCGCGACGCCCCTCATCTTCGCCGCCATCGGCGGCATGTTCAGCGAGCGCAGCGGCGTCGTGAACATCGGGCTCGAGGGCATGCTCCTGATGGGCGCCTTCTTCGGCGTGCTGGGCGCCGACAAGTTCGACTCGTGGATCGCCGGCGTGATCCTGGCGGCCGTGGCCGGCGGTGTCCTGTCGGCCATCCACGCGGTCGTGTCGATCCACGCCCGCGCCGACCAGATCCTGAGCGGCACGGCCACCTGGTTCCTGGCCGTCGGCCTCACGGGCTACCTGTTCATCGACATCTACGGGCCGGAGGGCACGCCGGGCGACATCGCCACGATCCCCGACGTCACGATCGGGTTCCTGGACGGCGTGCCGCTGCTCGGCGCGTTCGCGGACCTGAACCTGCTGATCTGGGTCGGCCTGATCCTGGTGCCGGTGTCGTACTACGCCATCTTCCGCACCCCGTTCGGCCTGCGCCTGCGCTCGGTGGGCGAGCACCCGCGGGCCGCCGAGACGGTCGGCCTGTCCGTCTACAAGATCCGGTACACGGCGGTGATCCTCTCCGGCGTCCTGGGCGGCCTCGGCGGCGCGTTCCTGTCGATCGGCTTCGTGGACTCCTTCAGCGAGAACATGACGGCCGGCGCCGGCTTCATCGCCCTCGCCGCGCTGATCTTCGGCAACTGGCGTCCGAAGGGCCTGTTCTTCGCCTGCCTGCTGTTCGGCGCGTCGAGCGCGATCGCGCAGCGGCTGCCGGTCTACTCCGACTCGCTGGCGATCCTGTTCCAGACCCTGCCGTACGTTCTCACCCTGGTCGCCGTCGCGGGCCTGGTGGGCCGGCCGAAGCCGCCCGCCGCCGTCGGCATCCCCTACGAGCGGAGCTAGAGGGGCCGCTCAGGACCCCCGGTAGGTCGCGTAGGACCAGGGGGACAGCAGGAGCGGGACGTGGAAGTGGGCGCCGGGGTCGTCGACCCTGAAGCGGATCGGCACCTCGTCGAGGAACCCCTCCCCGGCGAGGTAGGTCGCCACGTCGAAGCTCAGCTCGTAGGTCCCGGCCTCCAGCCCCTCCAGCAGCGGGGCGTCGGTGCGGCCCTGGGCGTTCGTGACGGCCTCGGCCACCACGGCCCCGTCACGGCGGAGGGTCACCGGGATCCCCGCGGCCGGCACGCCGCGCGCCGTGTCGAGGACGTGGGTGGTGAGGCGCCCGCTCACCGCCGCATGGTGAGGGTGATCGTGCCGTGCGCGGGGAACGGGTCGGTGTAGACCACCCCGTCCACGACCGGGTCGCGCGTCAGGTTGCGGCCCTCGAAGGAGACCTCGGACAGCTCGGGGAAGCGCGCCAGCATCCGCAGCCCCATCTCGTGGACGAGGTGCTGGATCGACTCGCTCACCAGCTCCTCGAAGACGGCCGCGCAGACGTCGCGCACCTGCAGGCCGTCCACGTAGGACGCGGGCGCCGCCCCCAGCGCGAGCACCGGGTCGGCGTACCGCCAGCCCACGTCCAGGCCCACGTAGAGCGGCCGGTCGCCGCGCTCGGGGAGGGTGGTGTAGTCGTCCCGGACGAAGTGGGTGAACGCGCTGCCGGTGCGCTTCAGCAGGGCCATGTCGCGGCGCGCGCAGCGCAGGTCGTCGATCGCGACCCCGTCGCCGGCGCGCACCAGGCGCAGCTCGGCCGTCGCGTGGTCGCCCGGCACCCGCGTGTGCAGCGATCCGCCCGGCCCGCAGGGGTCGAAGCGGATCTCCTCGCCGGAGACGAGCAGCGCCTCCATCTGGGGGTAGCCGTTCAGCAGGTGGCCGCCCAGGTGGTGCAGCAGGCTCTCCAGCGTGGCGCCGGTCCAGGACCCCGTCTCGCGCAGGATCAGGTTCTTGATGGAGTCGGTGGCGACGACCATCGAGTTGTCGCCCTCGGTGTACGACGGCAGGAAGTTGTCGCCGAACACCTCCACCGTCACCCGCGCCGCGACCAGGCGCGTGTCGCGCGACGTGACATCCGACTCCGGGAGCGCCCGCAGGCCCTCCAGGGGCGCGGCGTCGTGGCGGTAGACGGGCACCAGGGTCTTGCCGTAGGTGATCGCGTACTCGGTCACCGCGCGAGCGTACCCCGGATGGGCCCCCGGGGGCGTATCCTCTCGCCCTTGGAGGGGACTCTTCAGCCGGCCACGCTGGACGAGGCGCTCGCGGCCCGTGCCGCGCACCCCGAGGCGCTGCCGCTCGCCGGGGGCACCGACCTGATGGTCGAGATGAACTTCGGCCGCCGCCGCCCCGAGCGGATCATGGACCTGACGCGCCTCCGCGAGCTGGAGGTGCTGGAGCACGACGGCGACGACCTCGTGATCGGCGCAGGGGTCACGCACACCCGGCTCGTGGCCGAGCTGGGGGTGGACGCGCCCGGGCTCGCCATCGCGGCGCGCACGGTCGGCTCACCCCAGATCCGCAACCGCGGGACGATCGGCGGCAACCTCGCCACGGCTTCCCCGGCCGGTGACGCGCTGCCCCCGCTCGTCGCGGCCGGCGCGCGGGTGGAGCTGGCGTCGGAGCGCGGCAGCCGCACCCTCCCGATCGGCGACTTCCTGACCGGCGTGAAGCGCACCGCGATGGCCCCCGACGAGCTCATCACCGCGGTCCGGATGCCCGTCGCGCGCGGGCCGCAGCAGTTCGCCAAGGTCGGCCCGCGCAACGCGATGGTGATCGCGGTCTGCTCCTTCTCCGTCGACGTCGACCGCGGCGCCCGCGCCGTCGGCACCGCCATCGGCTCGGCCGCCCCGACGGTGATCCGGGCGGACGAGGCGGAGGCGTTCCTGGCGGGAGCCCTGGAGGAGGCCGGCGCATGGGACCGCCCGGGGCCGCTGCCCGCGCCGCTGCTGGAGCGGTTCGGCACCCTGGTCGGCGCCGCCGCCCGGCCGATCGACGACGTCCGCGGCAGCGCGGACTACCGGCGCCACGCCCTGGCGGTGCTCGCCCGCCGCACGCTCGCCTGGTGCTGGGAGGAGGCCGCGTGAGGCTCACGCTGACGATCAACGGCGAGATCCACGAGGTCGATTCGCTCTGGGAGGGCGAGAGCCTCATGTACGTCCTGCGCGAGCGCCTCGGCCTGCCCGGCGCGAAGAACGCCTGCGAGCAGGGCGAGTGCGGCTCGTGCTCCGTGCTGATGGACGGGGTGCTCGTCTGCTCGTGCCTGGTCCTCGCGCGGCAGGCCGAGGGCCGCGCCGTGGCGACGGTGGAGGGCCTCGCGCCGGACGGCGCGCTGAGCGTCGTGCAGCAGGCGTTCGTCGACACGGGCGCGGTGCAGTGCGGGTTCTGCACCCCGGGCCTGGTGATGGCGACCGAGGACCTCCTGCGCCGCGAGCGCGCGCCGGGGGACGCGGAGATCCGCGAGGCCCTCGCCGGCAACCTCTGCCGCTGCACCGGCTACGAGAAGATCCTCGACGCGGTGCGCCTCGCCTCGGCGCGGATGACCCCGTGAGCGGGGAGGTCCTCATCGACGGCTGCGCGATCGCGGCGGTCGACGCCGCGGGCACCGAGCACGACGAGGGCTGGATCCTGGTGCGGGACGGGCGCATCGCCGCCCTCGGCGCGGGCGCCCCGCCGGACGCGGCCGGCGCGGCCCGCATCGACGGGCGCGGCCTGCTCGCCACCCCGGGCCTCGTGAACTGCCACCACCACCTCTACCAGTGGGCCACGCGAGGGCTGGCCCAGGACGAGACGCTGTTCGGGTGGCTCACGTTCCTCTACCCGCGCTGGGCGCGGATCGACGAGGAGATCACCCACGCCGCCGCCCTGGCGGGGCTGTCGGCGCTCGCCGTCTCCGGCTGCACGACGAGCACGGACCACCACTACGTCTTCCCGCGCGCCGGCGGCGACCTGCTCGCCGCGGAGATCCGCGCCGCCGCCGAGGTGGGCCTGCGCTTCCACCCCTGCCGCGGCTCGATGGACCTCGGACGCTCCCACGGCGGCCTGCCGCCGGACGAGGTGGTGGAGGACCGCGACGCGATCCTGGCCGCCAGCGAGGAGGCCATCGACCGCTGGCACGACCCGGCGCCGGGGGCGATGGTGCGCGTCGCGCTCGCCCCGTGCTCCCCGTTCTCCGTCACCGGCGAGCTGATGCGGGAGGCCGCCGAGCTCGCCCGCCGCCGAGGCGTGCGCCTGCACACCCACCTGGCCGAGACGATCGACGAGGAGGAGTTCTGCCTCGCCACCTTCGGGGTGCGCCCGGTGGAGTACCTCGACGACCTCGGCTGGCTCGGCCCGGACGTCTGGCTCGCCCACTGCGTCCACATCGCGCCGGACGAGGTCGCCCGCATCGCGGCCACGGGGACCGGCGTGGCCCACTGCCCGTCCTCCAACGGCCGCCTCGGCACCGGCCTCGCTCCCGCCGCCGACCTGCTGGCCGCCGGGGGCACCGTGGGCCTCGGCGTGGACGGCGCCGCGTCCAACGAGTGCGGGGAGCTGGCGGCGGAGCTGCGGCAGGCGCTGCTGGTGGCCCGGATGCGGGGCGGCCCGGCGGCGATGAGCGCGCGCACGGCGCTCGCGCTCGGCACGATCCACGGGGCCCGCTGCCTGGGCCGCGAGGACGAGATCGGCTCGCTGGAGCCCGGGAAGCTGGCCGACATCGCGCTGTGGCCGGTGGCGGACGCCGGCCAGGCGGGCATCACCGACCCTGTGGCGACCCTCGTGATGGGACCCCCGCGACCCGCGGCCCACGTCCTGGTGGGAGGCCGGCCGGTGGTCGCGGACGGGCGTCTCCTGACGGCCGACCCCGGCGAGGTCGCGCGCGGCGCGGCGCGGGCGAGCGCGCGGCTGGCGGCGTGAGCACCACCCGCATCACCACCACCCGCCGCGTGCTGGAGCGCGGGCGCATCGGCGAGAGCGTCCCGCGCGCCGACGGCGGACCGAAGGTGAAGGGCGAGTTCGCCTACGCCAGCGACCTGCACCGCGAGGGGATGCTCTGGGGCGCCACCCTGCGCAGCCCCCACCCGAGCGCGCTCGTCCGGTCCCTCGACACGGCGGCCGCGCGGGCCCTCCCCGGCGTGCGTGCCGTGCTCACCCACGAGGACGTGCCCGGCCGCAAGACCTACGGCATGGAGATCCCCGACCAGCCGGTGCTCGCCATCGACCGCGTGCGCTACGAGGGGGAGCCGGTCGTCATCGTCGCCGCCGACCACCCCGAGACGGCGCGCCGCGCCTGCGATCTCGTCACGGTGGAGTACGTGCCGCAGGAGTCCGTCACCTCTGCCGAGGCCGCGCTGGCCACCGGGGCGCCCGCGGTCCACCCCGGCGGCAACCTGCTGCGGCACGTCCCCATCCGCCACGGGGTCCCGCCGCGCGGCGCCGACGTGGTGGTGCGCGGCACCTACGAGATGGGGATGCAGGACCAGGCGTTCCTCGGGCCGGAGTCGGCCCTCGCCGTCCCGGCCGGCGACGGGGGCATCGACCTGCACATCGCGACCCAGTGGCTCCACGTCGACCAGGGCCAGGTGGCCGCGTCCCTCGGCCTGCCGCTGGAGCTGACCCGCCTGCACCTGGCGGGTGTCGGCGGGGCGTTCGGCGGCCGCGAGGACCTGTCGATGCAGGTCCACGTCGCGATGCTCGCGCTCCACACGCGGCGCCCCGTGAAGATGATGTACTCGCGGGAGGAGTCGTTCTACGGCCACGTCCACCGGCACCCGGCGTGGATGGAGTACGAGCACGGCGCCGACCGCGACGGCCGCCTGCGCTACGTCGTCGCCCGCATCGTGCTGGACGGCGGCGCCTACGCCTCCTCCTCCACCGCCGTCGTGGCCAACGCCGCCACCTTCGCCTGCGGGCCGTACGACGTGCCGAGCGCCGTCATCGACGCCTACGTCGCCTACACCAACAACCCGCCCTGCGGCGCGATGCGCGGCTTCGGCGCGGTGCAGGTCGCGTTCGCCCACGAGTCCCAGATGGACCGCCTCGCGGCGGAGCTCGGCATGGACCCCGTGGACCTGCGGATCGCGAACGCCATCGAGCCCGGGATGCGGCTGCCCACCGGGCAGGTCGTCCACGGCCCGGCGCCCGTCCGCGAGCTGCTGCGGCAGCTCCGCGACATGCCGATGCCGCTCCCCGAGCGCAGCGAGCCGGTCGACCTGCGGGAGATGCCCGGCGGGGTCAGCAACAGCACCCACGGCGAGGGCACCCGCCGCGGCGCCGGGTGGGCCGTCGGCTTCAAGAACGTCGCCTTCGCCGAGGGCTTCGACGACTACTCCACCGCCCGGCTGCGCCTGTCGCTCGGCGAGAACGGGCCGCTCGCCGAGATCCACACCGCCGCGGCGGAGGTGGGCCAGGGTCTCGTGACGATCCTGGAGCAGATCGTCCGCACCGAGCTGGACGTGGAGGACGTCGTCGTGCTGCCGGCCGACACCTCCGTCGGCTCGGCGGGCAGCACCTCCGCCTCGCGCCAGTCCTGGATGACCGGCGGCGCCGCGAAGCTCGTCTGCGAGATGGTGCGCGCCCGGCTCGCCGAGCGCACCGCCCCGGGCGACGAGACCCCCGCCCTGGAGCTGCTGCTGCTGGACGGGCCCGTCGAGGAGACGGCCGTCTTCCGCCACCGCGCCACCGAGGCGCTCGACCCGGTCACGGGGCAGGGCGACTCGGTCGTCGCGCTCGCGTTCGCCGCCCACCGGGCGGTCTGCGACGTGGACACCGAGCTCGGCCTGGTGCGGACGGTCGAGATCGCCACCACCCAGGACGTCGGCCGGGTGCTCAACCCGCTCGCGCTGGAGGGGCAGATCCAGGGCGGCATCGCGCAGGGCCTCGGCCTGGCGCTGATGGAGGAGATCCAGATGCGCGACGGCGTGGTGCGGAACGCGTCGTTCACGGACTACCTGGTGCCGACGATCCTCGACATGCCGCCGGTGCGGATGCGCATCTCGGAGACCCCGCACCCGGACGCCCCGTACGGGCTCAACGGGGTCGGGGAGATGCCGACCATCGCCTCGACGCCGGCGATCGTCGCCGCCGTGCGCGCGGCCACCGGCCGCGAGCTGCCCCGCGTCCCGCTGACGCCGTCCGACGTCGCGGGGATCCCGTGAGCGACGAGGACCGCGCCGACTTCGGCGCGCGCCTCGGCGGGGTCGCCGAGGGCTCGCCCTGGGTCGCCGACCGGGCCTGGGGGCTCGGCCCCTTCGAGGGCGCCGACGACACGGCCGACGCCTTCGCCCGCGTCGTGCGCGCGGCCACCGAGGACGAGCAGCTCGCCCTCATCCGGGCCCACCCCGACCTGGCCGGGCGGGCCGCGCTGGCGGGCGACCTCACCGCGGAGTCGGCGGGCGAGCAGCGCTCGGCGGGTCTCGACCGACTCACCCCGGCCGACCTCGAGCGCTTCACGCGCCTCAACGACGCCTACCGCGCCCGCTTCGGCTTCCCCTTCGTCATCTGCGTCCGCGGGCGCGACGTGGACGGCATCCTCTCCGCCTTCGAGACGCGGCTCGCCAACGACGCCGCCGACGAGCGCGCGACCGCCGTCGAGGAGATCGCGGCGATCATGCGCCTGCGCATCGAGGACGCCGAGGCGTGACGCACGACCTGGTGGTGCGAGGCGACGCGTGGGACGTCGCCGTGGACGACGGCCGCGTCGCGGCGGTCGGCCCGGACCTGGATCGCGGGCGCGAGGAGGTCGACGCCCGCGGCCTGCTGGTGCTGGCCGGCGCCGTCGACGCCCACGTCCACCTGGACGACCCGGGCCGCGCCGACTGGGAGGGCTTCCCCACCGGGGCCGACGCCCTCGCCGCCGGCGGGGTCACCTGCTTCGCCGACATGCCCCTCAACGCGATCCCCCCGACGGTGGACGCCGCGGGCTTCGACGCCAAGGTGGCCGCCGCCGAGGGGCGCAGCCGGGTGGACTTCGCCCTCTGGGGCGGCCTGGTGCCCGGCAGCCTCGCGGACATGGACGGCCTGGCCGAGCGCGGGGTCGTCGGCTTCAAGGCGTTCATGTGCCCGAGCGGGGTGGACGAGTTCCCGGCCGCCGACCCCGACACGCTGGGGCGCGGCATGGAGCGTGCGGCGGCCCTCGGCCTGCCGGTGGCGGTCCACGCCGAGGACCCCGCCGTGACCGGCCGGCGGACCGCCGAGGTGCGGGCGGCCGGGCGGCACGACATGCGCGCCTGGGCGGACGCGCGGCCGGTGGAGGCCGAGCTCGTGGCGATCGGCGCGGCCATCGCGCTCGCCGCCGAGACCGGCTGCGCGCTGCACGTCGTCCACGTCTCCTGCGCCGAGGGCGTCGACCTGGTGACCACCGCCCGCGCCGCGGGGGTGGACGTGACCTGCGAGGCGTGCCCGCACCACCTCGCGCTCGACGACGTCGACGCGGAGCGGATCGGGGCCCTCGCCAAGTGCGCCCCGCCGCTGCGATCATCCGCCGGGCGGCGCGCCCTGTGGGAGCGGCTGGCGGCGGGCCGCGTCGACATGGTCGGCTCGGACCACTCGCCGGGGCCGCCGGAGCTCAAGCGGGGGGACGACATGTTCGCGGTGTGGGGCGGCATCTCGGGGGCGCAGACGGCTCTGCCGGTGCTCCTGAGCGAAGCGGAGGAGCACGGGATGGATCCCATCGGGGCGGCGCGGCTGATGGGCGCGGCGCCGGCGGACCGGCTGCGCCTGGCCGGCAAGGGGCGGCTGCAGCCCGGCGCGGACGCCGACCTCGCCCTGGTGCGCACCGGCGACCCGTGGACCGTGGAGGAGGCCGAGCTGCTCTACCACCACCCGGTCTCGGCCTTCACCGGCCGCCGCCTCACCGCCCGCGTCGTGCGCACGATCCTGCGCGGCCGCACCGTCTGGGGCGAGGGCGCCGACCCGTTGGCCCCGCGGGCCGGACGCCTCGTGACCCCGGTGGCGGCATGACCGGCCCGCGCACGCGCACGGTGGTCCGGCCGGACCACGCGGTGCTCGCGCCCGACGGCCACGTGGTGGGACCGGTCCCGGGGTGGAGCGACGCCGAGCACGTCCAGCTCGTCGCGCCCGCGATGGGCGCGCGGTTCGGCATGGCACTCGTGCGGCTCGCGCCGGGCGGCGCGGCGGGAGCGCCCCGGCCCGCCCACGGACGCGCGGTCTACGTGCTGGACGGCGCCGTCGTGCTGGAGGCCGGCGGGCAGCGGTACGACCTCGGCCCGGGGGGCGTGGCCTTCGTGCCACCGGACACCGCTCACGCGCTCACGA
Source organism: Thermoleophilia bacterium (assembly GCA_050250915.1). Taxonomy (GTDB): domain Bacteria; phylum Actinomycetota; class Thermoleophilia; order Miltoncostaeales; family Miltoncostaeaceae; genus Miltoncostaea. The sequence continues at coordinate 867 of JBFWNT010000045.1, read as the reverse complement.
GCCCGGACGGGGCGGGCATCTGCGTCATCGACAAGCCCCACACCGACCTGGACGGCGCCGCGCGCGGGCGGCCCGTGATCGCCGACGCCACCCGGACGGAACCGGTGGACTTCCTGGGCGACCCCCACGTGCGCGTGACCCAGCTCCTGCCGGACGACCCGGCCCTGGACCTGGCGCTCAACATCATGACCTTCGACCCCGGGGGCTCCCTGCCGTTCGTGGAGACCCACGTGATGGAGCACGGGCTGCTGATGCTGGAGGGGTCGCTGGTCTACCGGCTGGGCGAGTCCTGGTATCCGGTGACGGCCGGCGACGCCATGTGGATCGGCCCGTTCTGCCCCCAGTGGTGCTGCGCGTACGGCACGGGGCCGGCGAGCTACCTCATCTACAAGGACTGGAACCGGGACGTGATGGCGTGAGCGTGCCGCCGGTGGACGAGGCCCGCCTCAGCGACGAGATCGAGCACCTCGCCCGCATCTCGGACTCCCCGTACCCGTCGGTGACCCGGGTGCTGTTCACCGAGGCGGACCTGCGGGCCCGCGCCTGGCTGACGGAGCGGATGGAGGAGGCCGGCCTCGCGGTGCGCCAGGACGCCGTGGGCAACATCTTCGCCCGCTGGGAGGGCACGGACCCGGACCTGCCCGCCGTCGCCACCGGATCGCACATCGACGCGATCCCGGACGCCGGGCGCTTCGACGGCGTGGTCGGGGTGCTCGGCGGCCTGGAGGCGATCCGCGCCCTGCAGGCGGCCGGCGCGCGGCCGTCGCGGTCGATCGAGCTCATCATGTTCACCGCCGAGGAGCCGACCCGCTTCGCCTTCGGCTGCCGCGGGAGCCGCGTCCTGGCCGGGGTGGTGACGCCGGAGCG
>JBFWNT010000044.1:0-17250 GCA_050250915.1 Thermoleophilia bacterium | reverse complement strand
GCCCGGGCGTCCAGCGGGCGGCCACCGCATCGGTGAGGAACCGCCACTCCTTGCCCACCCGCCGGGCGGGAAGGCGGCCCGAGCGGGCGGCCCGGTGAACGCTGTTGGGGTGCATTCCGAGCCACTCGGCCACCTCGGGCAGCGTCAGGACCTCGCGTGGCGGCGGAGCGCTCATCGGGCGTAGCTTCTCCCAAATCGAGAGCCGTCGCTGACGCTCCGACACGATTTCGAGTGTCGATGCTCGTCATCGGTATAGGAATATCGCCCCCGACACACTTGACGTCAAGTGTGAGAAGGGTTGATCATGGACGGGCCCGTCTAGTCCCCTGCCGAGGTCCGCGGTGAGCGACGCCCCGACCGATCCAACTCCTGCCGGTGACGATACGGCGCTCGGGCTCGGCTGGCTCTTCGACGCACCGGCGCCGGACGAGGAGCAGGGCAACTCGGCGATCTGGCCGACTGAGCCGGTCGACATGCTTCCGCTGCCGGGCTTCACGCTCGACGACGACAGTGTCCTCGTGCCCCTGCCCCCAGTGGCGGGCAACGACGAGCCCGAGAAAGAACCGCCCGGCTCGGCTTGCGACGCGCCTCGCGTGCGCGGCGGACGGATTCGCGTCGCTCTTCGCTCGCGGGCCGGCGCTGGCGCGGGCGTCGTTGGGAGCATGATCCTCGTCTCCGTGACGGCAGTGGCGATCGGGCTGCCGGGTGGCGGCGGCACCGACGAGGGAGGGCTAGCGTCGTCGTCGTCGACAGATGGCCCGCCGGCGCTCGCCTTCGACACGAGCTGGACCGCAGATCTCGCACACGCGGTGAAGGTCTCCCAGCGGCGTCAGCAACTTCGCAACGCGGCCGAACAGCGGTCCGCGGCGCGCCGAGCCGAGGCGCGGAAGAAGAGCCGTCAAGAGGCTGCCGCCCGCACCCCTTCCCCGGCGCCGACGCCGGTGTCGAGCCCGGCCGTACAGGCGGCCAGCCCGCCAAGCGACCCGTGGGCGGAGGTCCCCGGTCCGGTTCGGGAGTTCGAGCCCGGCCCCTGGAACAACGGGGGCGCGACCTCATGAGGCTGCCGCTCGCTCTCAGCGGGGCCGGGCTCGCGGCCCTCTGCCTCGCCGGGCCAGTCCTCGGAACCGACGGGAGCCTCTACCGGCTGGGCCCGGAGAGCATCGTCTCCCATGTCGCCCCAGACGGGCAGTGCTCGAGCCAGTTCTCGGGCTCCGGCTTCGGGATCACCTGCCCGCCCCACGATCCTGTCTTCGCAGGCACGAAGTGGCAGATCGACATGCGGAGCCCCTACGGCGGCACGGCGATCGAGGCGATCACGTTCAGCGCGATCCGCTACCACGAGACGGCGACCTCCATCGCGCTTCAGGTGCTCGCCGACGGCGCGCTCGCCTGGGGGGTGGCCGAGTCCGACATACCGCGGTCGCCGGCCGCCCCGAAGGCCTACCTGGTCTCCCGAGGAGGACAGACCCTCTCGCTGCGGCTCCTCCAGACTGAGACGCGGAAGCAGCCGAACAGGGTCTGGGCGATCCTCAACCCGTCGATCCTCGTCCGCGACCTCCAGGCGCCGACGGCTCAGCTCGTCGGGCCGCCGGAGGGTTGGATCCGCGATGCGGGCGCCCGGATCGTGTGGATCGCGAGCGACAACCTCGGCTCGGATGGCATTGGCGGCCAACGGCTCTTGGTGGACGGCCGGGTCGGCTGGTCCGGGACACCCGGTGCCGGTACGCACACCGTCGACCTGCCGCTCGGGAGCGTTCCCGATGGCAGTCACGCACTGCAGCTCGAGGTGGATGGCGACGGCACCCCCGGCGCCGGCGCCCAGGGCGTGACCCTCCGGATCGATCGGACCGCCCCCACCACCCAGGCAACCGTCGCATACCTCGGCAACGACCGCGCACGGATCGGCGTGAGTGTGTCCGACGCGACGAGCGGCGTCGCCCGGTGGTCCCTTGCGCCGCCCGAGCCGGGCGCGGCGGCCGTCGCCTCCGGGACCACTGCGGGATCGATCGCGACCGAGATCGTCCTTGCCGACTATCTCGCGCCCGGGGAGACAACCCGACTCGTGCTTCGGGCGGAGGACGCGGCCGGGAACGTCCGGACGGTCCTCACGCCGCCGGTCACCCGCCAGCAGCCCGGAGCAGTGGCGCTTCCCCCGGCGGGGACCTACGCCGGCCCCGAGCTCGGAGAGCCTGGACTGATCGAGGCGAGTGGCGCCCCGCTTCCCAACTTCGCGACGATCCAGAGCAAGGGGCTCCGCTCACCGCGGGCGAGCCGATACGTGCAGTCCGGCGGTCAGCTCGCGCCGATCATCGTCGCCACCTGGAGCCGGCCGATGGCCCTCTCCGGGCGCTTCTTCCATCCGAACGGCCGGGGGCTGCGCGGCGCGACCGTGTACCTGCTCGACCCCCTGCGTCGCACCCAGGCGACGACGCTGACCGACCGCCGGGGACGCTTCCACTTCCGCGTCCGGCCCACGGTACCCGGCATATGGCGCGCCGTCGCGCTCGGGCGCCCCCTCGTCGTGGGGCTCGCGCAGGTTGCGATCCGTCCTCTCGTCCGCGTCCGGGTCCGCGGCCAGCAACTGCGGCCCGGCGAGACCCTCAGAGTGGCTGGCGTGATCCGTCCGCGCGCCCGGGTGGCCGGCAAAGCGGTTGAGCTCCAGTGGCGTCGCGGCAACGAATGGCGGCCGTTGGTCTCGACCCGCGCAGACCGGCGCGGCAGGTTCGCCCTCCGGTACCGCGTGAGCGCCGCAGGCGGTGGCTATTCCGTTCGCCTGCGGGTTGTCGTTCCGAAGGAGAAGGGCTGGTCCTTCAGCCCGACTGTCGCCGCGCGGTTCCAAGCGCGGGTGAACTGACGACCCCTTGCGTGGAAGCGGGGCCTCCGCATCGGCGTCGAGGCGCGCGGACGCCGCCGTTCTGGATGTCCGCCGAGCGCGTCTACTAGTTGAGCTCCTCATCCCGTACGTACTCGTGCAGGAGCCGGACGGCTGCACCAGGCGGACGCGATCCCCGAGAGGGAGGCGTGGTACGACTCGTGGGCGGGGCTGCCAGTGCTGACGAGTCGCGGAGGCGGCAGGGGGTGCTCGTACACTGTCTCCTTCGACCCAGGAGGCGGCCGTCCAGATCACCCATGTCGCCTACGGCGACGAGTCCTCCTACGACACCGCCCCCTACGGCGCAGTGTCCCTGGTCTCGATGCCCGTTCGCGTCGCGAGCGAGTTCTCGGCGGAGGTCGGTGGGTTGCTGGCCGAGTCGTCGGTTTCTGAGCTGAAGTGGAAGAAGCTCAAGTCGGCCCGCGACCGCATGGCGGCCCAGAAGGTGCTGCGGGCCTTCTGCGCCCGCGCCGATCGGGGCGAGGTCCGGGCGGACACGCTGATCTGGGACTTCAACGACAGCCGGCACGCCATCCGCGGCCGCGACGACCACGAGAATCTCGGCCGGATCTACTACCACCTCTGCATGGCAGTTCTGCGCGACCGGTGGCCTGCTGGCGGCATCTGGAGCGTCTACCCCGACGAGTTCGCGCAAATGGCCTGGGACGAGCTCGCCCAGATCCTCCGCCATCAGGGGTTCAAGGTCGGCCTCCAGTTCGGCCGGATCCTGGACGCCCCCGCCAACGGCTTCCAAGTTCAGGAGATCAAGCCGCTCGTGTCCGCCGACGAGCCACTCGTCCAGGTCGCCGACCTGTTCGCCGGCATGGCCGTCTACTCTCGGGCGAGCTACGAGAAGCTCGAGGCGTGGGAGCGGGACAACGGCCAGATGGGCCTGTTTGACGACGGCAACCCCGTCACCCTCAACGCCCGCGATCGTGAGCGGTGGGTGATCATCGACGAGCTCAAGCGCATCGCCGACGCCCGGAAGTGGGGCGTCAGCCTGAGCAGCACCAGGGGCCTGGAGAGCCGCGACCCGACCCGGGGCCGAGCGAACTTCTGGTTCTACGTCCCGCAACACGAGCTCGACAAGGCGCCGGTCAAGCTCAGGTAGTACGGAAAAGTAGCGCCACGGGCGGGCCGGCCCACCTCGAGGCCCGGAACCCCTTGCCTCATCGTTCTGGCGGCCCTCTTCGGGCGCCTCTCCGGTATCGGGCGCTGGGCAGCCTTGCCGTGCTCGTGCTGGTGACGATGCCCGATCGACGCTGAGCGTGGGAGTCGAGGGCGCAGACAGAAGTCCGCCCTCGGCGCCACCCGACCCGACGAAGGCCCTGGCCCCGGCCGGCCGAGCGCGTCGGCGCGAGGATCTGGTGAGCACAGAACGACCAGCCGTCAGCCGCGGTTGCGACCGCCTCAGCATGAGGCTGGGTTGGCTGAGGCGTCGCGTTCTCCACGGCGCGTCGGACGGGCAACGGGCCGGCGATCTGACTGCGGACGTCGTTTGCGCGGCACCGGACTAGCGCGCCCCCGCACGGCGCGACGACTCGAGCGGTCGAGCGGTTGTGGCGGATACGGTTGCCGGTTCACTTGACGGTAGCCTCTGCTCCCGGGAGAATAAAACGCAATTAGCCTCACTTGCTGTTTGCGTGGAAGGGCATCGAGGTGCATGTACTGAGCACGGCGAGTCTTCAGGTCTCCGCACAGCCTGATCCGGGCGGCCTTCCGGGTCAGGACAAGCTGCAGGGACTCGTGAACGGCCTGTACAGCTGGTCGTTGATCCTCGTGCTAGCGGCGCTGGTGGTCGCGGCTGTCGCGTGGGCGTGGGGCAGCCACTCGAATCACCACGGAGCGGCCTCGGCCGGCCGTCGCGGCGTCCTGCTCGGCTTCGGCGCCGCGCTCTTGGTGGGCATGGCGCCCCAGCTCGTCAACTTCTTCTACAACGTCGGCCGTCGGTAGCTCGGTGCCTTCGTACGCGACGCCTTTCGGCGCACATGGGGTCTGAGCCCCGACCGCGGGGTCGCCTCGCGCTCGTCGGCGTGGCCGTGCTCCTGCTCGCCATCGGCCTCGCGGTCGGCCGCTGGACTGCGGGCACCGGGGGAACTTCGGCTGGTGATGTCGCTCCGGCATCTGTGCCTCCTGCCCCGGCGACCACGCCCGCTTCGGGCGCCGGGGAGCGCACCCGCTCGGGCGCGATCGCGGCGGCCGCGTCGGCGATGACGGCGCTCGCGCGTCCCGAGTTGCTCTTCGACCCCGCTCGGCGGCGCATCGTGGCCGGCCAGGTGGCGGAGCCCGCCTACGCCGGCGAGCTCGCCGACCTCTTCGACCGCGGCTACGAACACATGGCTCGCGAGCTCGGCGGCGGCGACCCCTCGCGGGTGCTGCTGCGCCTGGTGCCGCTTGGCCATCGCGTCGAGAGCTTCTCGCCCGCACGGGCGCGGGTCGCTGTGTGGCAGGTGCTCCTGATCGGGGCGCCCGGTGGGCGGGTCGTCGCGTCGTGGTCGACCAGCCGGGCCGATCTCGTCTGGACGCGGGGAGGCTGGCGGGTCACGGGCTTCACCTCGGACGAGCCGGGCCCCGGTCCCACGGTGACCAACGCCGCCGCCGCGACGCCGCCGGAAGTGTTCCTCGCCCGGCTCGACGGTCTGGCGCCTTTCACGCGATGAGACGGACTGTCGCCGCGGCGCTGGTCGCCGCCCTCGCGGCGCTCGCCCTACTCGCGTCCGCGCCTCAGCGTGCGGAGGCGATCCCGACCCCCTGCGACGTTCCCCTCATCGATCAGGGCTGCAGCGCCGTCGGGGATGTCGTCGGCGCGGTGGCCGGCGCGGGAGCAGACGCGGCCGGGCAGGCGATCCTCGGCACCCTCACCGGCTGGGTCGGCGATGGCGCCTCCTGGCTCCTCGAGCAGGTGGCCGAGGCGATCGACGACACGACCCGGGTCGACCTGGGCGCGACCTGGTTCGCCGAGCACTACGGCTTCATGTTCGGGGTGGGGGCGATCCTACTGCTGCCGCTCCTCTTACTCAGTGTGCTCCAGGCCCTCCTTCGCCAGGACCCGGGCCTCCTGGTGCGGGCCGCGTTCCTGAATCTGCCGGCGGCGATGCTGCTGACGGGACTGGCGGTCGCGGTCACCCAGACGGCTCTCGCGGTCACCGACGCCCTGGCCGCGGAGCTCACCGCGGGCATCGCGGAGGACACCGGCTCCCTCGCCCAGGGGCTCTCGGCGGTGAGCCTGCCGGGATCGGGCATCCCCCTGTTCGCCTCCTTCGTCCTCGCCCTATTCATGGCGATCGCGGCGGTGTTCGTGTGGATCGAGCTCGTGCTTCGGGCGGCGGCGATTTACATCGCCGTGATGTTCCTGCCGCTCTTTCTGGCGGCGATGATCTGGCCGGCGACCTCGGGCTGGATCCGCCGCCTCGTACAGCTGCTGGTGGCGGCGGTGCTCTCGAAGCTCGTGATCGTCGCCACGCTGTCGCTCGGCCTGTCAGCGTTCTCCTCGGGCGACTCGCCGAGCGCCGTCCTGGCGGGGGCGGGCATGTTCATGCTCGCCGCGTTCTCCCCCTTCGTGCTCTTCTCGCTGCTTCCGCTCGTCTCGGACGCCGCGCAGCCCCAGCGCGAGTCGCGACACGCGCTCGCAGGGGCGACCGGCGCATCGCTCGCCTGGAACGTCGCACGCACGCGGATGGCCTTCGGTGCCGGCGGCGGCGCCGAGCGGGGGGTGGGCCGAGGCGGCCCGGGACCTGTCGGCCCGCGCGGCGGCCCCGGGCCGGGTGGCGGGGGGATCGCGCTCGCGGGCCCGGGCCCTGCGGGACCGGCCGGCGGAGCCGGCGGCGCATCCGCGGCCGGCCGGACGGCAGCGTCGCCGATGACGGCGAGTCCGGTGCCCGCCGGGTCGTCGGCGGGCCCGCCGGCGGGAGAGCGGCGAGTCGGCCCGGCCGGCCCTGACGCGGACTCCCCGCCGAGCGCGACGACCCGGCGCCGTCCGCGCACCCCGCCGCCCGTCCTTCCTCCTCGACCCGCTCGGGGCGGACATGCAGCGTGAGCCTGAGCGTTACCGTTTCGGTCCGTTGGAGGCGGGAGGCGCGCTCGGTGGACTCACCTGGGCGCAGGTCGCCTGCATCGCCGCCGGCCTGCTCGGCTTGGTCCTCTCCCTGAACGTCGCTCCCGGGCCGGCGGGCGCGCTCGTTGGCATCGCGTTGGCGGCGGCGGGCGCGGGGGCGGCGCTCGGCTCGCTCGGCGGGCGGCCGCCGATCGCCTGGGGCGCGATCACCGGGGGCTTCGTGGCCCGGCGCGTGACGGGACGCCTTCGCCACCGCAGCGCGAGCCCGAGCCGCGGCCACCCGCTCGGCGGTGCGTCACTCCCGGAGGCCCTCGGCGATGTGCGGATCCTCTCGGCCCCGACGGCGGGGGGCGAGGTCGGGATCGTGCGCGACGGGCCGACCTGGACGGCCGTGATCGCGGTCGAGCCGGGCGCGTTCGCCCTGCTCGATCTCGCCGACAAGGAGCGGCGCGTCGCGCGCTGGGGAGCGGTGCTGGCGGGCTTCGCCACGCCGGCAAGCCCGGTCTCGCGAATCCAGTGGATCGAGCGCACGGCCGCCGAACCCCCCGACGCCCTCGGCCGCCACCTGCGCGAGGGCCTCGGCCTCGACCCGGCGGATCCTGCCGTCTACAGCTACCTCGAGCTGATCGCGGACGCCGGCACGCCGGCGCGCCAGCACGAGACCTTCCTCTGCCTGCAGGTCGACGGACGCCGCGCGACGCGCGCGGTGCGGCGCGCAGGCGGCGGGGACGCCGGCGGCTGCGCCGTGCTGCTCCGCGAGCTCGCCGGGCTGGCCGAGCGGCTGCGGGGCGCCGAGGTGCCGGTGCGCGGCCTGCTCACACCCGGTCAGCTCGCCCGCGCCATCCGCCTCGGCTTCGATCCCGACGCCCGCTCGGCGCTCGACGCCCGCGCCGCCGATGACGCCGGGCAGGTGAGCGTCTCGCCGTCTGCGGCCGGACCGATGGCCGCGGAGGAGGCGTGGCGCTCCTACCGCACCGACGGCGCGATTCACGCCACATACTGGATCTCCGAGTGGCCGCGCGTCGACGTCGGCGCCGACTTCCTCATGCCGCTGATCCTCACGACCACCGCGTGGCGAACGGTCGCCGTCACGATCGAGGCGCTCGATCCCGCCCGAGCCATCCGCCAGGCCGAGAACGCCCGCACCGGGGCGACGTCCGACGAGGAGCTGCGCGCGCGCCTCGGCTTCTCGGCCACCGCGCGGCGCCGGCGCCGCCAGGAGGCACTGCTGGACGAGGAGGACGAGACGGCCTCCGGGCACGCGGGATGCCGCTTCTCCGGCTATGTCACCGTCTCGGCGCGCTCAGCCGACGAGCTTGAGGGGGCGCTCGCCGACGTCGAGCACCAGGCCCAGGGCTCGCGGCTGGAGCTTCGGCCCATGTGGGGCGAGCAGGCGGTCGCGTTCACCTACACCCTCCCCCTCTGCCGAGGACTTCGGTGAGGACCCGCGCCCGGCGGCGCGGCCACCGCGCCACGAGCGCCCACCTGCAGGCGGCCTACCCCTTCATGGGCGAGGGCGGCCTCGGCGGACGCGGCGTCTACATCGGCCGCGAGGTCTACTCGGGAGCCGCCTTCTGCTTCGACCCCTTCGTGCTCTACGAGCAGGGGGTGATCACCAACCCCTCGGCGCTCATCGCCGGGCAGGTGGGCCTCGGCAAGTCGGCGCTGGTGAAGACCTACCTCGCCCGCCAGGCCGTCTTCGGGCGCCGGTCAATCGTGATCGACCCCAAGGGTGAGTACGGCCCCCTCGCCGCGTGGTTCGGCGCCCGACCGATCCGCCTCGTGCCCGGCGGGCGGGTGCGCCTCAACCCACTCGACGCCGCCGGCGGCCGCGAGGAGCGCGTCGCGCTGCTGGGCGCCCTCGTCTCGGCGTCGCTGCGCCGCGACCTCGGCCCGCAGGAGCACACCGCCCTCGACGTCGCCTACCGGGCGGCCGCGGCCACGGGGGCGCCCACCCTGCCCGCGGTTCAGCACCATCTCCTTCATCCCGCCCCGGAGCCCGCGGCGGCGATCGGCATTGACGCCACCGGCCTCGCCGCAGAGGGCCGGGCCTGCGCCCTCGAACTGCGCCGGCTCTGCGAGGGTGACCTCGCGGGGATGTTCGACGGCCCCACGTCGGCCGACGTCGATCTCGACACGCCCGTGGTGGTGTTCGACCTCTCCGCCCTCCACGGATCGCCGGCGCAGGGGATCCTGATGGTCTGCGTGAGCGCCTGGCTGTCGGGACGGCTCGCCCGGGCAGACGGGATCAAGCGGCTCGTCGTGCTCGACGAGGGCTGGGCGGTGCTCGCCGACCCGGCCACCGCCGCGTTCCTGCAGCGCTCCTGGAAGCTCGCCCGGGCGTATGGCGTCGCGAACATCCTGGTCGTCCATCGCCTCTCGGACTTGCGCTCCGCCGGAGCCGAGGGATCCCGCGAGACCCGGATCGCCGAGGGCCTGCTCTCCGATTCCGAGACGCGGGTGGTCCTGCGCCAGAGCCCGGCGGACCTGGCCGCGACGCGCGAGCTGGTCGGCCTGTCGGCGACTGAAGCCGAGCACGTGGCCGGGCTCTGGAGGGGCGCCGCGCTCTGGAAGGTCGGCGGGCGCTCGTTCCTCGTCGACCACCGACTGTCGCGCGCCGAATGGGTGCTCGTCGACACAGACGGCCGCATGCGCGCCAGAGCCCCGTCGACCCAAGACCGAGGAGTCCCAGAATGAGCGACGACACCGCTCGGGGCGCACCCGCCCCTACGCAGGCGCGCCCCGCCCAGATCGGCGACCCCCTCCTTCCGCGCGCCGAGGAGGCGGAGCTGGCCCGCCGGGCCCGGGCCGCCGCAGAGCTGGTGGCGGGATTCCAGGGGTCCGCGCGTCTCGACAACCGCTTCTGCCTGGCCGTCCGCGATCTCTCCCGCGCCATCGTCGGGCTCGAGGGCATGCGGGCGGTGGGCTTCTCCACAGAGATCGCCGCCGACGCCCTGCCGCGCCTCTCCGAGGTCCTCGGCCAGGTGGAACGGGCGCTCGAACGCGCCCGGCCCGAGCTCGAGGCCGAGCGGCGCCAGCGGGCCCAGGAGCGCCGCCCGGCGGCCCGGTCGGGCGTCCGGCGCGCGCCGGGCGGCGCCCAGGGGGCGAGCCGGTGACACCGCCGCCCTCGCGGCCCGCGCCCGAGGATCCCTGGGTGACCCTCGGGCTGATCGTCGTGGGGGCCGTCATCGCCGCCGGCGGCCTCGTGTGGGGCGTCGGCTGCCTCGCGGGGGCGGCCTTCGGCTCGGGGGTTCCCGAGGCAGGGCTCTCGCAGATGCCCGGCGTGCTCGCGCGCCTTCCCGAGCGCCTCGCTGATCCCGGCTCGGCCTGGCCGGCGCGCGACCGGGCGCGACTGCCGGGCCCGGTCGGCTTCTACGGCGCGCTCGCGCTCGCCCTGGCGACGGCGTCGATCCTCTCCCTGGCGGCCGTGGCCCTGGCTCGCCGAGCCGGTCTGCCGCCCGTGTCTCGCCGGCGGGCTCAGGGGGCGCGCTGGGCGCGAACGCGCGACCTCCGCGGGCTGGTCGTGACCCGTCCCCAGCCCGGCCGGCTCACGCTCGGCCGAATGGGATCCGCGCTGCTGGCGACCGAGGCACGGGCGAGCACCCTCGTCGTCGGCCCGAGCCAGTCCGGCAAGACCGCCGGACTGGCGATCCCCGCGATCCTCGAGGCCGCCGGACCCGTCGTGGCCGTCTCCGTGAAGCGGGACCTTCTCGACCACACCCTGGCGGCACGTCGCACCCACGGCGAGGTGCTCATCTACGACCCGACCGGCGCGGCGCGCCTCGACGATGAGGGCGTCGTCGGATGGGACCCGGTCGCCGCGTGCGCCGAATGGCCGGACGCCCGCCGGATGGCCCACAACCTCACCAGCGCGCAGGGAGCCGCCGGCGGGCGCGACGCCGAGTTCTGGCTGCAGCTGGCAACCAAGCTGATCGCACCGCTGCTCCTCGCGGCCGCCGGCCGCGACGGCGGCTCGATGAGGGACGTGGTCGACTGGCTCGACTCAGGCGAGCAAACGGCAGTCCAAAGACTCCTGGTGGATCTCGGCGAGCCGGACGCGCACGCCGCCTTCGTCGCGACCTGCCGCCGGGAGGAGCGAACCCTCTCGTCGGTCTACGCGACCGCCGAGGCCGTACTCGCCCCCTTCTCCGACCCGGCGGTGCTGCGAAGCACCGCCCTGCCCCAGATCGACCCGCACTTGGTCCTCAGCGGACGGAGCACGCTGTACGTAGTCGCGCCCGCGAAGGATCAGGAGCGCCTCGCCCCCCTCTTCGCCGGGCTCGTCGAGCACATCGTCGACGCCGCCTACGCCCGCGCCGCCGCCGGGCGCCCGTGCGAGCCCGCCCTGCTCCTGGTTCTCGACGAGGCGGCGAACACCGCCCCAATCCGCAACCTCCCCCAGATCGCCGCGACCGCCGCCGGGCAGGGCATCCAGGTCGTCAGCGTCTTCCAGGACCTCGCCCAGGCCCGCGGACGCTACGGGGAAGCCGCCGACACGATCCTCGCCAACCACCGGGCCAAGCTCTTCCTGTCGGGCATCAGCGACGCACGCACCCTCGACTACCTCGGGCGGGCGCTCGGCGACGAGGAAGTCGATTACGAGAGCCACACCCGCGGCGAGCACGGATCGGCCAGCCGCACCCGGGGGACGCGCCAGAGCCGGCTGGCACCCGCCGACGCCGTGCGCGGGATACCACCTGGCGAGGGGATCCTCGTCTACGGGCACCTACCGCCGGCGCGCCTGTCACTTCGGCCCTGGTACCGCGATCGGGCGCTTAGCCGGGCGGCGAGGACTGCCGAGTCCACGGGTTGACCGAACCGCCGCCCGAGACCGGCCGTCGCAGTGCCGAGGCGCGCCGCGAGGAGGCCCGCGCCCGCTTCGAGGCGGCCTGCCAGGAGCTCCGAAGCTCAGAGGGCTGGCAGCGCTTCGCGAGGGCTCGGGCGCTTCTTCGCGGCTACTCGCTCACGAACACGCTCCTTATCCTCTCCCAGCGGCCCGACGCGACGACGGTCGCCAGCTACCGGCGCTGGATCGCCCTCGGGCGTCAGGTGCGCCGGGGAGAGCAGGCCCTGCGCATCTGGGCGCCCTCGGTGCGGCGCGAGAAAGACGAGACGACCGGCGAGGAGACCGCCGCGGTCCGCCGGTTCGTGCTGGTGCCGGTGTTCGACATCTCCCAGACCGAGGGGCCACCCCTCCCCGAGCCACCGCCGATCGCACCGCTGACGGGACAGTCCTACGCCCACCTGCTCCCCCACCTCGAGGAGGATGCGGCGCGCGCCGGCTATCGGGTGGAGCGGCACGACGTCCTGCCCGGGCGAGCCCAAGGGTACGTCGATCACCACCATCACCTCATCGTCCTCGCCTCGACGCTCGCGCCGAACGGACAGGTCGCCGTCCTCGTCCACGAGCTGGCCCACGTCCACGGCGCCCGCTACGACCAGCTCGGCCGCGCAGGGGCGGAGGTCGTCGCCGAGACGGCCGCCTACATCGCCTTGGCGGGCGTTGGCCTCGACACAGGAGGCCAGTCGGTGCCGTACGTCACCGGATGGGCGGATGCCGCCCCGCAGAAGCTCGCCTCGTACGCCGAGGCGACGCACCGCATCGCCGCGGCGTTGGAGTCGGCGCTCGGAATGGAGCGTGAGCACCCGGAGCGCTCGGTCGGGCCGCTCAGGGCGGATGCCGACGTCGTCCAAGGGCCGCAGATCACGGACCAGCGCGCCTGTGCGGCCATGCGGGCCCTCTGAGCAGCGAGGCCCTCACCTCACCCGCTCCGGCATCCGTTGACACCCCTTAGGATTCCCGGGATGGCTCGCTCGATCGTGGCCGCAGTGAACCCGGGGGTCCTGCGCTGGGCCAGGGAATCGTCGGGCTTCTCCCTGGAGAAGGCGACCCAGGGCACGGGCATTCGGCCGAAGAGGCTCGAGGCCGCCGAGGAGGGGGAAGCCCCCCTCACCCTGCGCCAGGCCGAGACCTTGGCGCGGAAGTACGGCCGGCGGGTCTCCATTCTGTTCCGGGAGACGATTCCGGATGAGGAGTCCGCGGAGGCGGCGTTTCGCAGGTTGCCGGACGCTCCATCTCTGCCGTGGCCGCCGGAACTCCACATCCTCCTTCGACGCGCGGCCGTTCGACAGGACGCCGTCCGGTACCTCTTGGGAGAACTGGGACGAGAGCCAGCGTGGACGAACGCGCCCCGCCTGACAGAGTCCGAGCCGAACGAGGCAGCGACGTGGGCTCGCAAGGTGCTCGGGGCGGACTTGGCACAGCAGAAGTCGCTCCGCGAGCGCGCTGGCTTCCGCTCCCTTCGCTACTGGCGCGACCTGGTCGAGCGCATGGGCATCTTGGTCATGCAGGACGGGTCAATGGCCGTCGAGGAGATGCGAGGGCTCGCCCTTCCGGACGCTGAAGTGCCGGTCGTCCTCTTGAACTCGGGTGACCACCCCTGCGCGCGCGCGTTCACTCTGCTGCACGAGTTCGGCCACCTGCTGCTGTCGGCCTCGTCAGTCGCCCCTGCCGACCACGAGATCTGGGCCAATGCCTTCGCCGCCGAAACGATCATGCCTGCGGGCTCCTTCGCGAAGGACTTCAGGACGGCGACCTCGGCGGTAGCCAGCCTCCTCGAAGTCATTGACGAAACGGCGCTGCGCTATGGGGTAACCCCGGCAGCAGCCGCCGTTCGTTCCCGGACGCTGGGGCTGGTCGACCGCAAGTCCTTCGACCTGGTGAAGGCGGAGATTGAAGAGCGCCACGGGGGCAAGCGTCCGTCGGAAGGAACCCCGAGCTACTACACATTGACGGCGTCCCGGTTGGGCCGGGCCTTCCCGCTTCTTGTCCTCGAGGCCCTCGGCAGAGGCGTGGTCACCACGAGCGCTGCGGCAAGCATGCTCGGCGTGAAGGCCCCGAACATGCGTCGGTTCGAGGAAGAGCTCGTAGGTGAACGGGACTGAGAGGTGTTCGTCTTCGACACGAGCGCCTTCATCAACGGATGGAACGACCACTATCCCCGGCCTGCCCTGGATGGACTCTGGGAGTTCATGGAGCGCGAGAACGCCGCGGGGAGGATCCTCATCCCGCGAGCGGTGGTCAACGAGACCGCTCGTGGGGGGGATGCCCTACACGAGTGGATCAAGGCGCGGGAGCACACTCAACCCTCCGAGGCAGCGATGGTCCGGGTCGGGCAGCTCGAGGAGCAGTTCGACTTCGGCAAGCCGAATCGGAACGAAGCCGACCCGTGGGTCATCGCCGAGGCCGAGGGCCGCGGTTTCGCTGTGGTCACGTACGAGGGCCGCGCGTTCAGCGGAGGTCCCCAGGCCGGGCGCCGCCGCGACCAGCCGATGCCGGGTATCTGTCAGGAGCTCGGCGTGCGCTGCCTGAATCCGGGGGCGGCACTCGGAGAACTGGGGCTTAGGTTGTAGCGAGCGCCCGCGCTTCGACCGCCCCCGGGGATCCCTCGCGGGCTGTCGGAGGTCCGGGGCCGCCAGGAGACAGCTGCGACATCTTCATGATGCGCGAAAGGTGCTGGGGCGCAGCTCGTGATCGGATCGGCGCTTGGGCGGGCGTGTGCCTAGAAACCCCGACCAAGCCCGCGCTCAGGGACGGGCGACGGATGCGGCCGGGTCGACTCGGCCAGCGGTTGATCCGAGTGGGACAACACTCGTCCCGCACCGACCTCCGGCTTCGACCCTGCAGACGGACCCTGGGTGAGTCCTCTGGCCGACGCCTTTTGCTCAATGCCCCGGTCGCCGGCCTGGACAAGGTCGACCGCGAGCCCCTTCGCCTGTGTCCGCGTCCACGCGCGCTGAAGGGCGACCCCCAGCGCCTCGGGGTCTGTGTGGATCGCGTACACCTCAAGGTCGATGCGCTGGCGTGAGCCCGCGACGTACGCCCACTCCTTGCCGCCTCGCTCGGGAGTCGCGAGCAGGTAGGTCCGGTCGACGGTCGTGCCCTGGCTCACGTGGCCGGTCATCGCGTAGCCGTGCTCGGCGTGGCGCAGGTAGTCGGCGGGAAGGGCCACCTCGCGCCCGTCGTCGGTCCAGAGCATGAGCGCCCGCTCGCGCTCGTCGAGTCCGACGACGACGCCGCGGGTGCCGTTGCGCACGTCGAGCCGGTAGTCGTTGCGCCGGCAGAGCAGCCGATCGCCGATCGCCCACTCCTGTCCCTCGGCCACGAGGCGGCGGTCTGAAAGCCGCCCGGCGCGGTCGAGTTCGGCGCGGGCCATCTCGTTCAGCAGACGCACCTCGCGTCGGTCGTGGGCGAGGATCACGGCGGCGGCGGGATCCGGAAGTGACGTCTGCGCCCAGGCGCGGATCAGCGCGCGCCGGGCGTCGGCGCCGTCGTCGAATGCCCGCAGGCGGCCGTGTTCGGCGAGGAGGGAGATCGCATCGCCGGCGCGTCCCTCGGCGAGCCGCTCGGCGATGGCCCGCTGCAGTTCGGTGCGCTGGCGGCGGTTCTCGGTGAGCTCGACCGCGCCGAGTCGGACGCAGAGGGCGGCGAAGCCGCCGCCGGCGTCGACCGGCGGCAGCTGCGCCCGGTCGCCGACGAGGATCAGTCGGCCACCGTCCGCAGCCACGACCTGGACGAGTCGCTCGAGGGCGCGCGTGGGCATGGTGGAGGCCTCGTCGCAGATGACGACCGCGGCCGCGGGGATCGCCTCCTGACCGCGGGCTGCCCGCTCCAGGATGAGCGCCGTCGTCTCGGAGGCGATGCCGGCGTCGCGCTGGAGGACCTCGGCGGCCTGGGCCTGCCAGGCGGTTCCGACCACTGCGACGCCCGACGACTCATATGCCTCCCGCACCGCCTCCAGGGCGAACGTCTTTCCCGAGCCGGCACGCGCCTCCATGAGCCGAGCGCGCGCCTCTCCTGAGCACAAATGGCGTATGGCTGCCGCCTGGTCGTCGCCGAGCGAAAGCCTGGCGGCGATCGCGCGTTCCACTTCGACGGGACGCGCCAGCCGCGGGTGGATCGCCGGGGCGCAGGCCATGTCGATGAGCCGAGTCTCGACGTCGAGCATGTCGGGGGTCGTGTAGCGCGCCTCCTCGTAACCGCGCCCAGGCGCCGCGCCCGCCGGCGCGAGGGGCACACAGCGTGCCGCGAGGAAGTCGTCGGCGAGGCGCTCGAGAGCGTGGGCGCCGATGCCCTCGGGGTGGGCGTCGGCGAGCTCCTGGATCACCTCGCGGCGGGTGAACGACGACGCGCGCTGGGTCAGCCCGGCGGGGCTCTCCATCCGGCGCCGGCATTCGCGCAGACCCTCGATGTACGCCGCCGGCGAGCGTGACCGCGCTGCGCCGATGGTCCGGACGATCTCGTGGTCACCGAAGCCGTGCTCGGCCGCCCGCGCGCGCCACTCGGCCGCCGCGCGCTCACGGGAGACGACGCGCTTCCGGTCACGGGTTTCACGCTGGACCGCCTCGATCGCCGCCGCGCCGGTGTAGCCCCGCGCACGCGCCAGGTCGACGATCTCCGCGTGGCGGGATGAGAAGTGCTCCCGCACCGACGCGGGCACCGCCACGAGATCGATCGAGCCGTTGGCGGTCTGCTCCCACTGGAGGCCGAGCGTCTCGCTGAGGCGCGCGCGGGCCACGGCCTCGGCGATGAACCCGGCGGTCTTGGCCTCGGCGAACACCGGGCGCATGTCCGGGGCGGTCCAGCGGCCGTCCTCGCCGCGCACCCGGTTGGCGATCACCAGGTGCGCGTGGAGGTGCGGATCGCCGGAGCGGGCCATCTCGTGGAGGTACATGGCGCCGACGAAGCCCTCACCGCGAAGAACCCTCACGCCGTTGTGGCCGCGCCGCACGAAGCAGGCCCGCCGCTCCAGATAGTCGAGTGCCGCGCGCACCGCTTCGGCGTACGCGGAGAGGATCGCTGCCCGCACCGCCTCGTCGCCGACCGCGGCGAGCACGCTCACTCCCTTGGGCGCGGCGAACGTCAGGTCGAAGGCGACGTTGCCCCCACGGCGGGTGCGCCGCCCGGGGAGATCCTCGCCAGTCGTGGGATCGCGTCCCTCGAGAAGCGCACCCAGCGCGCCGTCCCCCGGTCCTTCGGTGAGGCCGAGCGCTTGGGCGCCGCGTCCTTCCCACGTGCCGCGCACCTGCCCGCGCTCGGCGTAGTAGTCGTCGCGCGCGAACTCGGCGCGCTCGTAGTAGTCGGCTCCCTTGGCGGCTCGTAGCGTCAACACGGTCGGACCGCATTATAGATGCAAGGGTGCCCGGCTCCTGCTCGAATCGGGTCGGTCGGACGATCGGCGCTATCGGCACGCTCCAGGCGTGGTGGCCGTGGCGTCGTGGTGGGCGGCCATCCGGCGCCGGTCGTGGAATCGGTCGAGGTCGT
>JBFWNT010000043.1:0-17800 GCA_050250915.1 Thermoleophilia bacterium | reverse complement strand
TGGGGTGTCAGCTTGGCGTTAGCGTGAAGCCTCATCCGGGCCTCCTTGGATCTCGCGATTGCTTGGCGGCAACCGCAAGCCTCCAGCGAGGCCCGGATGACTAACGCTTCAAGGATTCACAACTAGGGGGCGGGCACCTCGGCGAGCGCGATCCGGTTGCCGTCCGGGTCGGGCACCGTGACGTGGCGGACCCCGTTCGAGTACGTCGCGACGGCTCCGTGGGCCACGCCGCCGGCGTCCAGGCGGGCGAGGACCGCGTCCAGCTCCGCCACCACCATGGTGATCCGGCCCGCGCCGGCGTTGTGCGGATCGGGCTCGATGAACACGGTGGCCCCCTCGGCGACGTCCCAGAGCACCTCATCGCCCACGCGCATGTCCGGGGGGCGCCCGAGCAGGCCGGTGTACCAGGCGATGGCGGCGCCGAGGTCGGTGACCGGGATTCCGGCCACGAGCTGCGTGACCCGGGTCACGCCGGCGGCGGCAGCAGCCCCGCCAGCAGGGCCAGCGTGCCGGGATCGCGGGCGCCGAGCACGTGGAAGCGGGCGTCCAGGCGCAGCGTGGTCCCCGGCAGGTCGTCCTCGCCGGGAAGGCCCACCAGCAGGCCCGCCTCCCGCGCGACGAGTTGCGCGGCGGCGATGTCGATCGAGCGGCCGGTGCCGAGGCCGATGATGGCGTCGCCCCGGCCCGCGGCGGCGTGGCACAGCGACAGGGCCAGCGACCCGAGGGCGCGGAGGCGGCCGACCCGCGCCCCGAGCGCCGCCGCGGCAGGGGCGACGTGCGCCGGGTACGCGCCCTCCACCAGCAGCAGCTCCAGCACGCCGGGCTCGCCCTCCGCGCGCACGGGGGCGCCGTCGACGGTCGCCCCGCCGCCGCGGCGGGCGATCCATTCCTCGCCGGTGCCGTGGTCGCGGACCACCCCCAGGGTCACGTCGCCCATCGCCGGCCCCTCCGCCAGCGCGATCGAGGTCGCGAACACCGGCAGGCCCCGCTTGGCGTTGAGGCTCCCGTCGATCGGATCGAGCACGATCCAGGGCCCGCCCTCGCCGGCCTCGCGCTCGCCCACCTCCTCGCTGATCAGGCGGAACGGCATGCCGCCCGACTCCAGCACCGCCACCACGGCGTCCTCGGCGGCGCGGTCCACGACCATCGTGGTGTCGCCCCCCGCCCCGGCGCCGACGGGCCGGCGCCGCTCCCCCGGCGGCATGTCGCGCACCGCATCGCCGGCCGCGTCGCACGCGCGGCGCAGCAGCGGGAGCCAGCGGTCCGCCGTGGTCAATCCCGGTCCGCCGCGGTCAATCCGTCAGCGGGTTGTACGCGACCCCGGTGAGGAGCTTCGGGAAGAAGTAGGTCGACTTCTGCGGCATCGTCTCGCCCGCCTCCGAGACGTCCGCGATGTCGGGCTTCGGGATGCCCCGCAGGATCAGGGCGGCGGCGATCGAGCCGTCCCGGACGAGGGCCTCCGCCTCGGCGGCGTCCTTGGTGTACGAGAGCACCTCGTCGTGGGCGAGCGCGGCCTGGTCGGCGCCGAGGTGGGGGATCAGGATCTCGCGCTCCAGCGCCGCCACGTCCAGGCGGCTCGCGGGCGACGTGCCGGGCGGGGCCGGCGGCGCGGTCAGCAGGGCCATGCCGTCCGCGGTCACGAGGCCCAGCGCGGGGGCGTCCTCGGGGGCGGCGGCCAGGGCGGCCAGGAGCGCCTCGAGATCCTCCGCCGGGGCGGACGTGAACGCGGCGTCGGCGCCCTCCGGCCAGCGCGTCAGCAGGCGGTGGGTGGGAAGCACCACCAGCCCGGGGTCGTCGAGGGCGGTGAGCCCCATCAGCACCGAGTCGTGGGGGCCGTCGCCGGCGCCCGCGGCGCGCAGCTCGTCGCGGTGGGCGAGGGCGGTCTCGTAGCGGTGGTGGCCGTCGGCGATCAGGATCCAGGCGTCCCGCATCGCCGCGGCGACCGCGTCCGCGACGGCGGGGTCGTCGACGAACCAGACGCGGTGGACGGTGCCCTCGACGTCGGTCAGCTCGCCGTCCGGGGGCCCCTCCGGCGCGATCGCCGCCCACGCCGCGCCCGCGGGGTCGGGGTACAGGCCGAACACGGGCGAGATGTTGGTGCGGACGGCGCGGATCAGCCGCAGCCGGTCCTCCTTGGGGCCGGCGTGGGTGCGCTCGTGGGGCCGCACGACGCGCGCCTCGTAGGGCTCCAGGCCGACGGCGCCGAGGATGGTGCGCCGTTCGCGCTCCACGCCGTCGCCGAGCGTGAACGTCTGCGTCCAGGCGACCAGCACGGGGTCGGTGCGCTGGAGCACGCCGTCCTCGATCCACGAGGCGATGCGCCCCGCGACCTCGTCGTACGCGATCTCGGGGAGCTCGAGCCGGACGGCGTTGTACGGGCTGGCCGCCAGGTACCCCCGCCGCTGCTCGGGCGAGATGACGTCGTAGGGCGGCGAGACCAGGTCGCCGAGGGGTCCCGCGGCCGGGGCGTACCGGAGGGCGCGGAAGGGTCGGACGTCGGCCACGAGGGGCCACGCTACCAAGGCGGAGACGGCCCGTGGGCGCACGGTGGGCGTCCGGTGCCCGACGTATCATGTGGCGTCCCGTGGCGGACGATCTCACCCCCGAGCAGCGCGCGGCCGTCACCCACCCCGGCGGGCCCGCGATCGTGCTCGCCGGCGCCGGAGCCGGCAAGACGCGCGTCCTGTGCCGCCGGCTCGCGTGGCTGGTCGAGGGCGGCGCCGAGCCCTCCGAGGTGCTCGCCCTCACGTTCACCCGCGAGGCCGCCGTGGAGCTGCGCGACCGGGCCGAGGAGCTGCTCGGGAGCTCCCACGAGACGCTCCGCGTGACCACGTTCCACGCCTACGCGCAGGAGCTCACCCGGGTCCACGGGGTCGAGCGGGGCCTGCTGCCGCCGGTGTCCGTCGCGCGGCAGGAGGACCGGATGCTCATGATCCTCGACCGTCTGGAGGAGCTCGATCTCCGCGTGCACGACCTGCGCGGCGACCTGGCCCGGCTGGTCGAGGATCTGGTCAAGCGGATCGACGCGTGCCGCGACCAGCTGGTGTCGGCGGAGTCGTACCGGGGCTGGGCCGAGGCGGCGGTGGCCGGCGCGGCGTCGGGCGGCGCCGCGCACAAGGCGCGGCGCGAGCTGGAGTTCGCGCGGGTCTACGAGGCCCACGACCGCTGGCTGGCCGAGGCGGGGCTCGAGGACTTCGGCCTGTCCATCGTCCGCGCCCTGGAGCTGCTGCGGGCCCACCCCGATCGCCGCGAGGCCGCCCAGGCGGGCGCCCGGCACGTCCTGGTCGACGAGTTCCAGGACACCAACCACGCCCAGGCCGAGCTGCTCTACGCCGTCGCGGGGGAGAGCCGCAGCCTGATGGTGGTGGGCGACGACGACCAGGGCATCTACCGCTTCCGCGGCGCGTCGGCCAAGAACATCATCGACTTCCGGCGCCGCTTCCCGGAGGCGGCCGAGCTGCGCCTGGAGGTGAACCACCGCTCCACCCAGCACGTCCTGGACGCCGCGACGGCGGTCGTGGAGCCCATCGCCGACCGGGCGGCCAAGCGCAGCGTGGCGCTGCCCGGCGCGTCCGGCCCTCCGGTGGTGTTCTGGCGCGCGCCCGACCCCGACGGGCAGGCGCGGGCGGTGGTCGAGCGGATCGTGGCCCTGGCGGGCGAGGGGGTGCCGCTGGAGGAGCAGGCGGTGCTCATGCGGGCGGTCCGGCTGGAGGCGCGGCCGGTGGTGGAGGCGCTCGAGCGCGCGGGCGTGCCGCATCAGGTGCGCGGCGGCATCGGCCTGTTCGAGCGCCGGGAGGTCCGGGCGGCGGTCGCGTGGCTCCGCGCGGCGTGCGACCCCGCGGCGGTCCAGGAGCACCTCCGGGTCGGCGCCGACGCCCGCCACGGCATCCCGTGGGCGCCGCTCGCCGACGCCGTCACGTCCGCCGCGGCGGCGGAGGGCGCGGTGGCGGGCGCGCTCGACCGGGTCGCCCGCGCCCACGGGGCCGAGGCGCTCGCCGCGGCCCTCGACGAGGTGGGCCGCGCGGCCGCCGAGCTCGGGCCGGCCGACGCGCTCCGGGTCGCCATCGACCGCTCCGGCCTGCGGACCGCCGCGATCGCGGCGGGCGGCGCCGAGGGGTCGGCGCGCCTGGCGGGGCTGGCCGCCGTGGAGCGGCTGGGACGGGAGATCGCCGAGCGCGAGCCGGGCCTGGACGCACCCGGCCTGGCGGCGCGCCTCCAGGGGCTGGCCGAGATCGGCTTCCGGGGCGAGGGCATCGCGCCGCGCGAGCGGATCGGCGTCCAGGTGATGACCGTCCACCAGGCGAAGGGCCTGGAGTTCGACGCCGTGTTCGTGATCGGGCTGGTGCGCTCCGCGTTCCCGGGGTCCGACCGGCTGGGGATCGACATCCCGGACGCCCTCCTGGACGAGGTGCTGCCCCGCGGCCGCGACGCGCACGTGGCCGAGGCGCGCCGGCTGGCGTACGTGGCGATGACCCGGGCCCGGCGCCACCTGGTGCTGGGCACGGTGGCGGCGGGGTCGGGCGGCATCGCCCAGCACCCCTCACCCTTCTTCGAGGAGGCGCGCGCCGCCGCCGGCGCCGAGGTCCAGGAGGTGGGCGAGCCGCCCGACCGCGCGCTGCTGGCGGCGGTGGGGGAGCGACGTGACGCATTCGAGGAGGCGTCGATGCGGGCGGCGCGGGCGATCGCCGACGGCGCGCCCGACGCCGCCGCGCTGGAGGCGCGCGCCGCCGAGGCTGCGGCCGCGCTGGTGGCCGCCCGCGCGGCCGTGCTGGCGCCGCCGCCGCCGGCAGCCCCCGTGCCTGCACCGCCGCGGCCGGCGCGGGAGGGCCTCACGCTGAGCCCCAGCGCGGTGGAGCTCTACCGCGGCTGCCCTCTGCGGTACCGCTTCGCGATGGTCGACCGGGTGCCGAGCCCGCCGAGCGTGGCGCGGGCGATCGGCGTCGCCGCGCACTCGGCGCTGGAGGCCCACTACCGCCCCGGGGGCACCGGCGGCGACGGCGAGGCGCTGGTGCGGCGGTTCGCGGTGGCGCTGAAGCGCGAGGGCGTGGCCGGCACGGCGGAGGGCCGGCAGGCGATGGCCCGCGCGCGCGACGCGCTGCCCGCCTACCACGACCGGATGGTGCGCACCCGCACCCGGCCGGTGGCCGTCGAGCGCGACTTCACGCTCACGGTGGGCCCCCACCGGGTCCACGGGCGGATCGACCGGATCGACGCGCATCCCGCCGGCGGCCACCAGCTGGTGGACTACAAGACCGGCAAGCCACCGGCCGGGAGCGGCGGTGGCGGCGACGACCTGGTGCTGCGGCTCTACATGCTCGGTGCGCGCGAGGCGTGGCGCATCGAGCCGCGCGGCGCCACGCTGGTGCACGTCCTGGACGGCGACACCCGCGGCGTGCACCCTGAGGCGAGCGACGACGCGATGGTGGTCGAGGAGGTCCGCGACGCGGCGGAGGGCATCGCCGCCGGCCGCTTCGAGCCGCGTCCGTCGTGGGCGTGCCGCAGCTGCGACTTCGCCCTCATCTGCCCGGCGCTGGACCGGTGACCGCGATCGGCTCGCTCGAGGCGGGGGCGCCCCTGGAGGGGGTCTTCGCCGTGCGCCGCAAGGAGCGGCGGCTGTCCCGGCAGGGCAAGCCGTTCCTCGCCCTGACCCTGGCTGACGCCACCGGCGCGGTGCCGGCGATGGTGTTCGACGAGGCCGACTGGTTCGGCGAGCAGTTCGCCGAGGGCGACCGGGTGCGCGTCAGCGGCCGGGTCACCGAGCGCGACGGGCGCCGCAGCGTCATCATCAGCCACCTGCGCGCCGCCGGCGACGAGGCGCAGGCCGAGGACCTGCTCCCGCGCAGCCACCGCGACCCGGACGAGCTGTTCGGGTTCGTGCTGCACCTCGCCGACGAGGTGGCCGACCCGGGGCTGCGCGCCGTGCTGGACGCCCTGACCGGCGACGGCGACCTGGCCCGCGCGTGGCGCACCATGCCCTGCACGCGCTCCGGCCACCACGCCTACATGGGCGGGCTGGTGGAGCACACGGTGGGCGTGGCGGCGGTGGTGCAGGCGCTCGCGGTGTGGCACCCGCGCATCGATGCCGACCTGCTGCTGGCGGCGGCCCTCGTCCACGACCTGGGGCACGCCCGCGCGTTCCGGCTGGGCGCGACGTTCGAGCTCACCGACGAGGGGCGGCTGCTGGGCCACGTCGCGATCGGCCACGAGATCGTCGGCGACGCCGCCCGGCGGGCAGGCCTGGACGCGGTGCGCCGCGCCGAGCTGCTGCACGCCATCGACTGGCACCACGGGCCGCCCCCGGGCCAGGCGCCCGGCGCCGCGAGCCCCGAGGCGCTGGCCCTCTGGCGGGCCAACTCGCTGGAGACGGCGGTGAAGTCGCGCCTGGAGGGCCCGGGGCCCGTCGAGGGCTAGGTTCTGGTGGACGGCGGCCGCGGAACCTCGACCGACGGTCGAGAAACGCTGGTCCTTGGTCGAGCCGACATCGATCGGCGCCGCGGATAGGTTGCGAATCGGCCGGCGCCCCCGGCGGGCGCCCTCCCGGCCGTCACGTACCGAAGGGATTCCGGATGACATCCACCCCGCACCCCGGCGCGCTCGCGCCTCGTCGTGCGGTCCGCGCTGCTCGCGGGCCTCCTCACCCTGTGCGTCTCGGGCACGGCGCTCGGCGCCGTGACCGGCAAAGTGCTCAACTCCGCCGGCGTCCCCGTCCCGGGCGTGAGCGTCCGGGCCACGGAGGCGGACGGCAGCTTCGCCGACTCGGACACGACCGACGCCAACGGCGCCTACTCGCTGACGTTCTTCGGGACGCCGGCGCCGCCGTTCACCCTCACGGCGACGCTCTACGACCCCTGCCGCCCGTCCGGGTCGACCGACCTGTCGGCCACCGCCGGGCCCGTCAACGACGGCGCGGTGCAGAACCTGACGCTCGACCCCTTCTTCTTCTGTGCGCCGTCCTTCTCGCCGAGCGGCCAGCCGGAGCCGACCGGCAACCCGTGGCCGGAGCGCGGGCAGGTGCTGTCGCCCCCGGGCGGCATCACGTACCTGCGGGTGCTGGCGCCGTTCAGCGCCACCAACTTCAGCCTCACCCTCGCCGACGGCACCTCGGTCGGCGGCGGCACCGACGACAACCTGCTGACGCTCACGGCGCCGGCGTCGTACAACGGCCCGCTGAACCTGACGTACACGGACGGTGGCGCCACCTCGACGCGGCAGATCGCGACGCTCATCGCGGGCAAGGTCAACAACCCGAACCCGCCGAGCGGCCCGACCGACCTGGCGGCGATCGTGGACATCTCGGGCTCCATGCAGGGCACCGACCCGAGCTTCCGCCGCAAGGACGCCGTGGCGCTGCTGATCGACCTGGCCGACCAGGGCGACCGCCTGGTGGGGACCGGCTTCGACGACCAGTTCCAGGAGCTGTTCCCGCGCACGACGATCGCCGGCACGTCGACCAAGAACCAGCTGAAGTCGCTGGCCCGCAAGCGGATCGTCAACCGCGGCGGCACCGACTACAACGTGGGCCTCGGGGCGGCGTTCGACGCGCTCGCCGCGGACCCGCTCAACCCGAGCACGCCGAAGGCCGCGATCTTCCTGACCGACGGCGCGAACGGGTCGACCTACAACAACGTGCACCTGCGGTTCGCCTTCAACGGCACCGGCCGGGCGTGGCCGATCTGCGTGGTGCGCCTGGGCACGTCCGGCTTCCAGCCGGGCGACGTGGCACGCCTGAAGCGGATCGCCGGCGAGACCGGCGGCGCCTACTCGGCGACGCCGACCAACAGCGAGCTCGAGAACCTCTACTTCCAGTGCCGCGGCCGCACCTCGGGCGCGACGACGGTGCTGAAGAAGACGGCCACCTTCACGGTGGGCCAGACGAAGACGTTCTCGCGCCGCATCAGGTCGAACCAGCGCAAGGCCACGTTCTTCGTGAGCTTCGGCCAGGGCAAGTACGCGATCCGGGCCATCCAGCCCGGCGGCCGGGTCTTCGCCAGGAACGCCGGCAAGAACGTGCGCCTGGTCCGCGGCAAGACCTTCTCGTTCATCGAGGTCCTGAAGCCCAAGGCCGGCCTGTGGCGCGTCAAGGTGCAGCGCCTGCCCACCGGCGGGACACTGGACAAGGCCACCACCACGGTGACCGTCCAGCGCAAGCGGTAGTGCTGTGGATCGGCGGGGCGGCGTCCGGGCGACGCCGCCCCGCCGATCAGGTCACACGTTGAAGCGGATCTGCATCACGTCGCCCTCCTGGACGACGTAGTCCTTGCCCTCGGTGCGCAGCGTCGCGTTCTCGCGGGCGCGGGCCCAGGAGCCGGCCTCCACCAGGGCGTCCCAGGGGATGACCTCGGCGCGGATGAACCCGCGCTCCATGTCCGAGTGGATCTTCCCGGCGGCGGCGGGGGCGGCGGTGCCGCGCGGGATCGGCCACGCGCGGGCCTCCGGCGGGCCGGAGCCGGTGAAGAACGTGACCAGGTCGAGCAGCCGGTAGGCCGCCTGCACCACGGCGTCGGCGCCGCGGGTGTCGCCCAGCTCCAGGTCGGCGGCCAGCTCGGCGGCCTCGGCGGGGTCGAGCGCCGCGAGCTCGAGCTCCAGGCCCACCGGGAGCGCCAGGGCCTGGGCGCCCTGCGCCTCGGCGTGCGCGACGAGGCCGGCGGGCGGCTCGAGGTCCTCGTCGGTGTTCGCGATGTAGAGCACCGGCTTCGCGGTCAGCAGGCCCATCTCCAGCGCGATCGCGCGGGCCGCCTCGTCGGGGACGAGGCGCGCGGGGCGGCCGGCGTCCAGGGCCTCCGCAACCCGCTCCAGGGCGGCCAGCTCGGCGGCGGCGCCGGCCTCGCCCGCGCGGGCGCCCTTGCGCACCCGCTCCAGGCGGCGCTCCACCTGCTCGCGGTCGGCGACCGCCAGCTCCAGGTCGACCGCCTCCGCGTCGGCGACCGGATCGACCCGCTCCTCGGGGTGCGGCACCTCGGCGTTCGCGAACGCGCGAACCACGTGAAGCAGCGCGTCGGCCTGGCGCAACTGACCCAGCGCCGCGCCGCCCAGGCCCTCGCCGGCGCCCGCGCCGGCGGCGAGGCCGGCGATGTCCACCAGCTGCACCTGTGCCGGCACCCGCCTGGGGATGTCCTGCACGTCGGCGATCGCGTCGATGCGCGGGTCGGGCACGTCGGCCATCGCGCGCGCCGGCTCGCGGGTGGTGAACGGGTAGGGGGCGACCTCGGCGTCGGCGCCGGTCACCAGCACGAACAGGGCGGTCTTGCCGGCGTTGGCCCGCCCGACGAGGCCGAGGTCCAGCTACTCGCCCCCGAAGCCGACGCGCCCCGGCTCACGGGGCGGCAGGCGCACGTACAGCAGCTCGCTCTGGTCGATGAGGTACGTGCCCTCCTCGGCGACGATCTCGCGCCACTGCGGGCCGGTGCCGTTCTTCAGGGCCGCGGTCATCTCGGACGCCGCGTCCTCCTCCACGGACAGCCGCAGGAAGGTGCCGCCCTCGAAGCCGAGCTCGATGCGCCGTGTCGCCATGCGGGCGAGTCTAGCGACCGTGGTCCGGGTCGGCCTGGATGAGCTCGGTCAGCACGCCGAGCGTCGAGCGGGGGTGGACGAACGCGACGACGTGGCCGCCGAGGCCCGTGCGGCCGTGCTCGTCGATGAGCTCGGCGCCGCGGCCGCGCAGCTCGTCGAGGGCGGCCTCGAGGTCCGGCACGGCGAACGCCACGTGGTGGAAGCCCTCGCCGCGCTTCGCCATGAAGCGGGCGATCGCGCCCTCCGGGTCGAGCGGGCGGATCAGCTCCACCGCGCCGCCGGCGCCCTCGCACATGACCGCCTCGACGCCCTGCGACGTCATCGTCTCGCGCACCGTCACCTCCAGCGGCAGCGTCCGCTGCAGGTCGGCGACGGCCGCGTCCAGGTCGGCCACGACGTAGCCCACGTGGTGGATCGGGCCCAGGGCGGCGCTCACTCCACCGGCTCCAGCCGCGGGTTGGGGCGCTCCTCGCGGCCCACCTTCGCGCACGGGACGCCGCCGTTGCGGACGACGTCGGCGGTGAAGTCGTTGGACCCCTGGAGCAGCGAGGTGCCCACGCCGTAGGCGTCGACCGGCACGCCCGCCGACTCGAACGCGCGGATCCGCCCGGCGTCGAAGCCGCCCGAGGCGACGATGCGGACGCCGCCGTGGCCCGCGTCGTCGAGCGCGCGGCGCACCTTCCACACGAGCTCCGGCACCACGCCCGTCGGGCGGAAGCGCCCCATCTCGTGCCAGAGGGAGCGGTCGACCATCGTGCTGCTGGTGTCCAGGCGGACGCCCCACAGGCGGGGGCCGAGCGCGTCGGCGACCTCCAGCGCGGTCCTCACCGAGTCGTTCTCGAAGTCGACGAGCACGGTCACGCTGAGCTGGTCGGCGAAACGGTCGGCGAACTTCCGCGCCGCGAGCACGGTGTCGCCGCCGTACGCGGCGATGAGGCCGTGCGGGACGGTGCCCATCCCCTTGCCGCCCCACCACGACGCCTGCGCGTCGGTCGACACGCCGATGGCCCCGGCGATGTGCGCGGCCCACCCGTCGCCGGTCTGCACCTGCCAGTGGTCGAAGCGGGCGGGGAAGTACAGGATCGGCTTTCCGCCGGCGGCCTCCACCACGTCGCGGACGTTCCGGCTGATCAGCGTCCGGCGCGCCAGCACGCCCAGGTAGAGGGTCTCGAGGTGGGCGAAGAGGCTGTAGTCGCCGCGGATCGTCATCACGGTCTCCCACGGCGCGATCTCGTCGCCGTCGTGGAGCGCGCGGACCTCCAGCTGGTCCCAGCCGTCCTCCCAGCCCCCGTCCGGCAGCCGCCGGCCGGAGCAGAGCCGCAGGATCGCGAGGGCCTCGTCGATGCCGCCGAGAACAGACGACTCGCGCTGGAACACCTGCATCAGCACGTCCGGCTGGTGGCCGTCGTACTCCAGGACGTCGCGGGTGAACGTGAAGTACGCGTCGCTGTAGTAGCCGTCGCGCATCTTCTCGACGGGCAGCGCGAACGTCGCCGGGTCCAGGCGCGTGCGCCGCAGCGTGCTCACTCGTCCTCCTCGTCGTCCTCCGGCAGCGTCGCAGGCCGGGTGGACCAGAGGAAGCCGGTGGCCACGACGGCCAGCGCGGAGATGCCGATCGCGATCACGCCAAGCCAGATGGCGGTGTCCGAGTCGCCGCCGCCGGAGCCCCCGCCGCCGGTCGCGGCCGTCGCCGGCGCCTGCCCGGGCTCCAGGATCGTCTGCGCCGATGCCGGTCCCGGGGTCGTCGGACCCGTCTCGGCGCTCTCCTCACCGGGCTTCTCGGGCGGGCCCGTCCACGGCTTGTCCTGGCCGTCCGAGTACTTCTGGATCACCGGCCACACGGCCTGACCGGACTCGAATGCCGTCGCGAGGATGGTGAAGTCGGCGTAGCGGCTCGGCGCGATCCGGCCCCCGCTGAACACGAGGGTCGAGAACTTGCCGTTGGCGCCGCGGATCGCCGAGGCCTTCCAGCCGGGCGGAGCCGGGCCCAGGGAGTAGACGGTGACCTCCTTGGGGATGGTCACCCGCACCCCGACGGTGTCCACGCCCGTGCGCTCGTTCGGCACCCGGATCGTCAGCTGGGTCGACCGGCCCTGCACGAGCTCGGCC
Source organism: Thermoleophilia bacterium (assembly GCA_050250915.1). GTDB lineage: Bacteria > Actinomycetota > Thermoleophilia > Miltoncostaeales > Miltoncostaeaceae > Miltoncostaea. The sequence goes on along the minus strand of JBFWNT010000043.1, from coordinate 6,181 downwards.
GGCAGGACGTCCACGTGGGCGCTGGCGGTGCCCGCCAGCGCGAGCGTGGCGAGCAGGGCCAGGAGGCCCGCGACGACGCGTCTCACGAGCGCCTCAGGCGCGGACGCTGTCGGTGAGCGCGTCGAGCATGCCGACGTAGATTAGAGCCTGCGTCCGGTCCGTCATCCCGACGAGGTAGGCGAAGGCCATCGGACCCGTCGCCTCGGCCTCGATCGTCACCCTCGTCCCGTCCGGCTCCGGGGTGAAGGCGGTGCGGGTCGACACCCGCAGCCCCAGGGCCCGCGCCTCCCACTCCAGGCGCTCGTTGGGCTGCACCACCGTGAGCCTCGGCCGGGTGTAGTACTCCCGCCCGCGCGGGTGCCGCAGCTTCAGGTCCAGGCGCGTGCCAGGCTCGAGGGGGCCGTCGAGGGACGCGGCGGCACAGTGCGGGTTCCATTCCGGCCAGTGCGCGATGTCGCTCCACCGGGCCCACGCGATCTCCGGCGAGGCGGGCGCCACCACCGTCACGACGAGCGACACCGCTCAGCCGGTGACCGCGTCCGCCTCCTCGGCGCGCAGCAGGGCCTCCATCGCCGCGCGGCCGACGAGCATGTCGCCCGGGCTCGGCTCGGTGGTGGCGAAGCCCGCCTGCATGGCGTGGCCCACCCCGTGGATGAGCCGCGACACCGGGTGCTCCGGCCGGCGCGCGGAGAACGAGAACATCTCCACCGCCGACCCGATGCTGATCGCGGCGATCACGGTGCGCCCGCCGAGCGCCCGGCCCGGCAGCATCCGCCGCGCGACCCAGTTGCCGATCGTGGATGACACCAGCAGTGGCAGGATCAGGTTGCTGCCGCAGCGGTCGTGCTCCTTCGCGTGGTCGTGGGCGTGGGCGACCTCGTCGGCGCCCCCCGCCTCGTACGCCGCGATGCTCTTGTGCTCCACGGCGTGCCACACCGCCGCGCGCGAGCCGCGCAGCGTCAGCATCGCCGGGGCGAGGCCCGCGACGGCGCCCACCGCCTCCTGCGCCAGCACCGAGCGGATCCGGCGGCGCGCGACCGCGGCGGCCACGGTGGCTCCGATCGCGATCGAGATGGTGCGCCGGTCCTCCATCGCGAACCGCGCCTGCGGCAGCCCCCGGCGCACGGACGGCAGCACCGCGAACGCCTCGCCCAGCCGCACCAGGCCGCGCGCGAGCGGCAGGTCCGTGATCGGGCCGGCGCGGAACAGGTGCTTCTTGCCGGACGCGACGATCACCCGCCCGTCGTCGTCGCGTACCGCGGCGGCCCAGTGGCGCGGTCCGTGCACCAGGAGGCCGTTGGCCAATGCCATGCCGCCGAGGCGGTTGGCGCGCGACTCGTCGCTCACGCCACGGAGGTTAGCGGTCGGCGTGGCCGTCGCCCCCGATCACGGCCTCGGCCTCGATCTCCACGCGCCAGCGGGGGTCCAGGAGCCCGGCGACCACCACCATCGTGGCGGCGGGGCGGACGTCGCCGAGCGCCCGGGCGTGGGCGGCCGACACCGCGTCGGCGTCGGCCGCGTCGACCAGCAGCATCCGCGTGCGGACCACGTCCGCCATCGCGGCGCCGGCCTCGGCCAGGGCGGCGGCGATGATCTCCAGGCAGCGGTCCGCCTGCACCCCCGGATCCGGGTCGCAGGAGCCGTCCGGCCACCCCGGGGCGGTCCCGGACACCAGCACCCGGTCGCCCACCCGCACGGCCCGGCTGAAGCCGATCGCCGCCTCGAACGGCGACCCCGACGCGACGCGCCGGCGGCCGCTCACCGGCCCGCCCGGCGCGCCTCCTGCCGGCGCTCGGCCGCGAGCCGTCCGGCGCCCGGGCCGGTGTGGTCGACGAACGCCATCATCTGCGCGATCGCCCGGTGGCCGGCCACGTCCGCGATCTGCCGGTGCATCTCCTGGGCCACCTCCCGGTACGACTCGTGGCCCTGCGGCTGGCTCCGCAGCTCGATGAGGTGCATCGCCTCGCGGGCGTTCAGCACCATCGTGAAGCGGATCCGGTGCGCGAGCGTGACCGCGTACGCCGACTCGGCGGGGAAGGCGTCGCGCAACGCGTCGTGCAGGCCGGTGCAGCGCGCCTGGACCGCGTCGTACGCGTCGGCGGCGCCCGCCTCGGCCACCTCGCCGGGCACGTCGTACCCCAGGGCGGGGGTCAGCGGCTGCGCCTGGAGGCTCAGCATCCGGTGACGCTGCAGGTCGCGATAGGCGCCGTAGTCGCAGACGACCTCGAACGCGTAGGTGGTGGCCTCGAGCGCGCGGCCCGGCCGCTGACGCCGGTCGCCGCGGGTGCCGGCCCACTCGCGCAGCGCCGCCGCGCGCTCGGCCGGCGGCAGGGCCGCCACCGCGCTGCGCACGTCGCCGAGGGGGGCGTCACCCGCCGGCCAGAGAGCGTGGGCCAGGACGCGCGCCTCGCCGTCGGGGTCGAAGTCGACCAGCCGCACTGCGGGGCCGTCGGGCGCGGGTCCGGGGGCGGGCGCCAGGCGCTCCGCCAGCCGCGCGGCGGCGCGGTCGCCCTCGGCGAGGTAGGCGCCGTGCGCGACGCCGCGGTCGACCCGGTCGACCCGGGTCAGGAACGCCGGGATCACCTTCCTCAGCTCGCGCAGCATCGCGGCGGCGCAGTCGCGCGCCTCGGGCAGCGGGTGGGCCTGCATCCGCACCAGCATCGCCTCGTAAGCCTGGCCGGAGGCGAAGATGCCGACGTTGGCGGTGGTCGCGGCGGGCAGCAGGCCGCGCAGCAGGTCCAGGGCGCGCGCGCGGATGGCCCGCTCGCGCGCCGCCTCGGGGGTCGCGTCGTCGCGCGGCACCCCGGCGCCGACGTGCGCGACCAGGCGCGGCAGCAGGGCCGAGTAGCCGTCGAACGCGGCGTCCAGGGTCGCCGTGTAGGCCGGGCCGAGCTCCGGGTGCGCCAGCACGGCCGGCGGGCGGTGGTAGCGGTACGCGCCGCCCGGGCGGTCCGTGTACGGGATGTAGCGCGTGGACTGCTCCAGGTAGCTGGCCAGGCGCCCCCACTGGAGGACCTTGGTGAGCACGTTCGACGCGCCCTCCACGGCGATGTGGGCGCCGCCGAGCTGGGCGACCGAGTCGTCGCCGTACTCCGCCAGGACCCGGTCGTACAGCGCCTCCGCGCGGGCGCTGCCGACCTCGCCCGGCCCGGCGCCGCCCCCCGCGTCCTCGGGCGGGAGGAACTCGTCCAGCAGCAGGCGGCGCAGCGACTTGGGGCTCCGCGAGTACCGCGCGAACAGCGCGCCCTTCACCACCTCGGGGAGCCCGGTGAGCGCGAAGACGGGCCCCGTCGCGTCCGTCACGTACGGCGTCACGCGCGCGCGCTCGCGCACGTCCAGGTCTTCCGGAGTGGCGATCACTGGTCGTTCGGGGGAGCCGGACGTGCCCACGACTGCCATCCTAGAGCCGTGCTCCGCCGTCGCCTCCCCGCCGTGCTCCTCCTCGCTGCCATTCTTGCCGTCGGGGGATGGACCCTCGCCCCGGGTGGAGATGACCCCCAGCCGCTCCCGGCGCCGCCGCCGTCAACGTGCCGCGTGGCGCCCGGCAACGACGGCTGGGCCGCCTACGCGAGCGATCCCGGCTCGAAGGACCTATCTCCCTTCCAGGATTACCGCGAGGCCCTCGGCATCGGCCCGGGCACACGCGGCGCCGGGATCACGGTGGCCGACGTCGAGTACGACTGGCGGCAGACCCACATGGAGCTCGCCGCGCGCGGGTTACCCGCGCCACCGGCCAACACACTCCCCGAGTCGTACCGCGCCGCCGACCACGGCACCGCTGTGCTCGGTCTGATCGGCGGGTCGCCGGACGGTCAGGGCGTGACCGGCCTCGTGGCCGCCGCCGAGCTCCGCCCGGTCTCGCCGTACGCCTCCGGCTCGTACGACCCTGCCGCAGCGATCACCGCGGCTTCCGCCGGCCTGGGCCCGGGGGATGTCCTCCTGGTGGAGTTGCAGGCGCAGTTCCAGAGCACCTACCTCCCGATCGAGGCGATCGACAGCGACCGGTTCCCGGTCCGCACCGCGATCGCCGACGCGGTCCGTCGAGGAATCGTTGTGGTGGAGCCGGCCGGCAACGGCGGCGCCGACATCGGCTCGGTCGGCATACCGTGGCTCACCGGCCCGAACGCGCTCGGATACAGCGGCGCGATCATCGTCGGCGCGGGTGGCTCGACCTCCCAGGCCCCCGCATCGACCGACCTCCAGTGGGTCACGAGCTCCAACTACGGCGCCCGCGTCGACCTCCAGGGCGTCGGCGTCGCCGTCGTCACCTCTGGATACGGCAACGGCCCGGACCCGATCGGCGGCATTGGCGATCGGGCCTACACCGCCTGCTTCGACGGCACGTCCAGCGCCAGCGCGACAGTGGCCGCGGCGGTCGCCGCCCTCCAGAGCCAGGTCATCGCCCAGGGCCGGGCCCCGCTTACGCCGGCCCAGGTGCGCGCGCTCCTGCAGACCACCGGCACGCCCCAGCAGGGCCGCGCCGACCGGCCGATCGGCCCCCGCCCGCAGGTGGCGGCCGCGGTCGCCGCGCTCGACGGCGTCCCGCCGCCCGGCGCCGACCCGGCCCGGCCAGCGAGCACGCCGCTCGGTCCGTCGAGTTCGCGGGTCGTCCCGGTGATCAGCGGCACCGCCGACCGTCCGGCGGCCGCGACGATCGCTGCCCGCTACGTGAAGCGCGGGGGCCGGCTCACCATCGCGCTGGAGGGCGTCGTGAAGGGCGCGAAGGTAACGGCGCGCGGCAGGGCCGCGAAGGTCGCGCGCGGCAGAGTCGTACTCACGCGGGTCAAGCCAGGTCGCTTCCTGGTTGTCGTCCGCCCGCCGGCGAAGCTGCGGGCGCGCTACCGGGCGGTGACGGTGGTCGTCGTGGTGGCGCCGAACGGCACAGTCCGCGTCATCCGCCGCTCGGTATAGTCGCTCAGGACGTCGTTGTCAGGCAGCTGTTCGGGGGGGCCGCCGAGCGCACCTGGTGGCCCCGCGCGGGTCGTGCGCGATGGAGGGTGCCAGGCCCGCGGCCTGCTCGGCGTTGCTGGCGAGCACGCGGTCTTAAGGCCACTGCGAATCTGGGTTGCGGCCGCGGACCGTGGGGGCGGCTCTCAGGATGTGGCGGGCGCCCGATGGGACCAGATGTCGGCGAAGGTGGCCGAGTGGCGGTAGTCGAGGCGTTTTCGGTCGTCACCTGCCCGATCCGCGAGATGCCGCTTCCGGCGAAGATGGCCGCCGCCCCGGCCAAGGGAAGCTGGTGCAGGTCTCACCGCGCTCAGCTCGGTGCAGTTCGGCGTAGGCCAGGCGGCTGTGGTCGTCGACAGCACCTGGACCTCAGCCCCCTCGCCGCCCCGGCGTTTGGGTGCCGGCCGGGGCCGTGGCCCGCCCATCCCCGGCCGTCGGGGTTGCGGCCGAGCTTCTCGACATCAACGTGGACAAGCTCACCAGTCCGTGCTGCGTCCGCGGTCGGCGAGGATGCACTCCTCAAGGTAACGGGTGTGGGGTGCGGGCCCGGGGGCCGGGTCTAGAGGTCGCGAAGGGCAGGCTCACCCTCGCTGCAGCGGCGGGCCACTTGTCGGCGGTCGCGCGTGACGAGCCCAGCTGGGCGGCGACATCGGCCACTCGGTTCGCGACGGGACAGATCGCGCCCCGTGACGTGGTGTAGGAGCGGCGCCGGTTGAAGGCAGGGCCGGCCACCGCGAGCTCCGAACCGTTGGTTCATCCCCATGAACCGACATCAGGAGGCCCGCGATGGCCGACACACAACCTGAGCGCCGACGAGCTGGTGCGCAAGGTGCTCACCGACGAGCACGCCGACCTGGTCAGGGAGGCGGCCGCCTGCCTGTGCCAGCAGGTCATGGAGGCCGAGGTCGCCACCCAGATCGGCGCGGGCCACGGTGAGCGGGCGCCGGGTAAGCGGGCGACGCATCGCAACGGCGACAGGGAGCGCCGGTGGGACACCCGCGCCGGCAGCTTGGAGTTGTCCATCCCCAAGCTGCGGGCCGGGTCGTACTTTCCCGAGCTTCCTCGAGCCGCGCACCCGCGCCGAACAGCCCTTGGTGTCGCTGGTGATCTGGCGCGAGTTCCTACGCGGCTTGGTCGCCCGCGGCCTGTCCGGCGTCGAGCTGGTCGTCTCCGATCAGCACCAAGGGCTGAAGGCGGCGATCGGCCAGATCCTCGGCTGCCCCTGGCAGCGGTG
>JBFWNT010000042.1:0-19145 GCA_050250915.1 Thermoleophilia bacterium | reverse complement strand
CGAAGCGCCGAGGGTCGCAGCCTGCGCGAGATCCAACGCTGCCTCAAGCGCACCGTCGCCCGTCAGCTCTTTCGCTTCCTCGAGAGGAGCGCCCGCCTGACCACTTGACGCCGATAGAAGCATCTCGGTCTTCATCGTCTGGATGAATCGCTCGGCCTTGCCGTTCCAGCGGGGGGTGTATGGGGGGGTCACGATGTGGCGGGCGCCTGCCTGGGCCAGGACGGCCTGGAAGGCGTTGGCGCGGCGGTAGTTGAGGGCGCCGTCGGTCATGACGGCCTCGGCGGGTGCGAGGCCGAGCTCGCCGAAGTGGGCCAGCGCCCGGGCCAGGAAGCCGGCGCAGGTCGCTGCCCGCTCATCGGGGTGCTGCTCGAGGTAGGCGTAGCGGGAGTGGTCATCGACGGCGACGTGGATGAAGGTGGTGCCCATCCCCTCGTTGGCGTGGATGTCGACGTCTGAGCGTCCGCGGGTGCGGTGTCCGGGCCGCCCGAAGCGCGCCAGGCGGGCGGTGTCGATGTGGATCAGCGCCCCCGGGCGGCTCCACTCATAGCGGCGTCGAAGCGGCTGGGGCTCGCGGCGGCGGCGGGAGCGGCCGTGGCGGTGAAGGACCTTCCAGATGGTGGAGCGCGAGCGTCGGCAGATGTGGACGAGGCGTCCCGGGCCGAGGTTGGTCTGGGCGCGGGCGGTGAGGATCGGCGCTTCCTCGGCGGGGCCTAGGCGCCGTGGTGAGTGGTGTGGGCGGCTTGAGCGGTCGCACAAGCAGGCACCCGAGCGGCGGGCGGCGTCGGTGGCGGCGGTCCAGCGGTGCCACCAGCGGTGGGCGGTCGCGGGCGCGACGCTGAGGGCCGCCGCGGCGGCCCTCAGCGAATGGCCCTGCTCGATCAGTCCGACCAGGCGACGACGCCCGGCCGGTCCGAGGGCCGCGTTAGCGTGGAGTTGCATCCGGGTCTCCTTCGAGGAGGTGCAGGTCGTGGCGACCCACAGCCTCACCGGAGGCCCGGATGCATCCTCAGCCGTTCACAACCTCTGTGGGCAGCTCAGCTAGGGCTCGACGACCACCTTGGTCGCCTCGCCGGAGCGGGCGAGGCGGAACGCCTCCCCCACCTCGTCCAGGGGGACGCGGTGGGAGATGACGGCGGCGGGGTCGATGGCGCCGGAGGCCAGCACCGCCAGGGCGTCGCGGGTGTCGAGGGGGCCCGCCGAGTAGGTGTGCTGGATCGTCACCTCGCGGAAGAAGACGGCGCCCAGGTCGAGCTCCACCGGCGTGCCCGGCCGGGGCGGCGCGAACAGCTGCACGACGCCCGCGGGGCCCGCCAGGTGCAGGGCGGCGGCGATCGCGTCGGCGGCGGAGGTGCAGACGAACACCTGGTCGGCCAGACCGCCGAGCGCGCCGGCCACCCCGGCGGGGTCGGCGTCCGGCAGCGCGGCGACGGCGCCGGCGGCGAGGGCCGCGGCGCGCCGGTCGCCGCGCGGCTCCACGGCCACCACGCCCGCGGCGCCCGCGGCGAGGGCGGCGCCGATCTCCAGCAGCCCCATCGAGCCCGCCCCCACCACGACGACCCGGGAGCCGGGGCCCACCCCCGCCATCCGCTGGCCGTGTATGACGCACCCCAGCGGCTCGATGAGGGTGGCGGCCCAGTCGGGGACCTCATCCGGCAGGGCCAGCACGTCGAGGGCCGCGTTGGCGGCGGGCACCCGGACCATCTCGGCCAGCCCGCCGGGGTCGATCCGGGTGGCGCGGAAGCGGGGGCACAGGGTGTGCCGCCCGGCGCGGCACAGGTCGCACGTCATGCACGGCACGTGGTGGTGCACGAACACCCGCTGGCCCAGGGGCAGCGGCGGCGCCCCCTCCCCCGCCGCGATCACCTCGCCGGCGGGCTCGTGCCCCAGGACCGTCGGCGCGCGCGGGTCCTGGTACCAGTCCATGAGGTCGCTGCCGCACAGGCCGCAGGCGCGCACCCGCACCACCAGCTCGCCCGCGCCGGCGACCGGGTCGGGCCGCTCCTCGACCGCGATCCGGCCCTTCCCGTGGTAGACCGCGACCCGCACGCCGCGAGCCTACTGCGCGACGGGCGCCCCCAGCCGGGCGGCGACGGCCGCGACCCGCTCGCCCAGGTGGCGGGCCCCGTCCAGCTCGGCGTCGTCCGGCGCCTCGGTGCTGCTGGCGCCGTAGGGGTTGCCGCCCGACGCGAACACGCGCGGGTCGGTGTAGCCGGGCGCCACGACGATCGCGCCCCAGTGGTACATCGTCGCGTAGAGCGCCAGCAGGGTGCTCTCCTGCCCGCCGTGGGCGTTCTGGCTGCTGGTGAACCCGGAGGCGATCTTCCCGGCCAGGCGGCCCTCCGCCCAGAGCGGCCCGGCGGAGTCGAGGAACTGCTTGAGCTGTGCGGCGACGTTGCCGAACCGGGTGGGCGAGCCGAACACGTAGGCGTCCGCCCAGTCGAGGTCGTCGAGGGTGGCGAGCTCGACGTCGCGCGTCGCGTCGCGGTGCGCGGCCCAGTCGGGGTTCTGCCGGATCGCCTCCTCGGGGGCCAGCTCCTCGACGCGGCGCAGCCGCACCTCGGCCCCCGCCTCCGCGGCCCCGTCGCGCACGGCCTCGGCCAGGCGGTGCACGTGGCCGGTCGAGCTGTAGTAGATGACGGCGACACGGGTCATGTGGCGGTCCCTCCGTGGGGTGCAGGTCGTCGGCCGCCCGTGGGCGGCCCTCCGGTGGGGTTCCCGCTCGGGCACACCGGAACACCCGGCCGCACGGCCCGCGGGTCCGCCGAAGATGATGACGCCCGTGTCGGACCCGAGGCAGACCCGATGAGCGCGTCGCCGGTGCTGCTGGTGCACGGCGCGTGGACGGAGGGCTGGGCCTGGGGGTTCGTGCGCGCCCGGCTCGCCGAGCGCGGGGTGTGGAGCGCGGCGCTCGACCTTCCGTCGGCCGGCGCGGCCCCCAGCGGGCTGCGCGACGACGTCGCCCACATCCGCGCCGCCCTGGACGTGCTCGACGGCCCCGTCGTGCTCGCCGCCCACGGCGACGCGGGTGTGGCGATCACCCAGGCGGCCGCCGGCCACCACGCGGTGGGCCACCTCGTCTACGTCTGCGCGGTCATGCCCGACGAGGGCGAGTCGACCAGCTCCCTGATGGCCTCGGACCCGGTCCCGACCCCGCTGGCGGAGGCCATCCGCGTGCGCGGCGACGGGCGGTCGTGGCTGGAGCCGGCGGGGGCGCGGGACCTGCTGTTCGACGACGTCCCGGCGGAGCGGTCGGGCTCGATGGTCGCGGCGCTCGGGACCCACCGGCTGTCGCTGTTCGGCGAGCCGCCCGCGGCGATCGGCTGGCGGGAGCACCCCTCCACGTACGTCGTCGCCACCGAGGACCGGGTGCTCTCACCCGACCTCCAGCGGCGGATGGCGCGGCACGCGACCCGGGTGGTGGAGATCCGCTCCGGGCACTTCCCCCTGCTCTCGTGCGCCGGGGAGCTGGCGCAGACGATCGCGCAGGCCGCCCTGGCGGGCGCTCCGGCGGGGCGCTAGGCGAAGGCGCTGAGCCCGGTGATCTCCCGCCCCACGATGAGGGCGTGGACGACATCGGTCCCCTCGACGGTGGCGACGACCTCGACGTCGCCGAGGTGCCGGCCCACCTCGTTCTCCAGCAGGATGCCGTTGCCCCCGAGCAGGTCGCGCGCCTCCGCGACGACCGACCGGGCGCGGGCGGCGTTGTGCATCTTCGCGAGGGACGCCATCGCGGGCGTGACCTTCCCCTGCGGGGCGAGCTGGGCGAGGCGCAGGCAGATGAGCCGCATGCAGGTCACGTCGGCGAGCATCTTGGCCAGGCGCAGCTGGGTGATCTGGTGGCCGGCGAGCGGCGCCCCGAACTGCTCGCGCTCGAGGGTGTACGCCACGGCGGCCTCGTAGGCGGCGACGGCGTGGCCCAGGGCGCCCCAGGCGATGCCGGGGCGTGCAGCGGTGAGCACGCGGACGGCGTCGTCGAACGAGGTGGCGCCGGCGAGCTTGTTCTCGGCGGGGACGCGGACGTCGCGGAGCACGACGTCGGCCTGCCAGGACGCGCGCTTCGCGATCTTCCCGGTGATGAGGGTGGCCTCGACGCCGGGGGTGCCCTTCTCGACGACGTACGCGCCGACGTCCCCCTGGCCGTCGCGGGCCCACACGACCATGAGGTCGGCGAAGACGGCGTTGCCGATCCAGCGCTTCTCGCCGTCGAGGACGTAGCCGTCGCCGAGGTGGCGGGCGGTGGTCTCGAGGACGACGGCGTCGGACCCGTGGTCGGGCTCGGTGAGGGCGAAGGCGCCGACCTTGTCGAGGCTCGCCATCTCCGGGAGCCAGCGGGACTTCTGCTCCTCCGAGCCGAGCGTGGCGATGGCGTTCATCGCGAGGCCGGAGTGGACGCCGTGGAAGGTGCTGATGGAGCCGTCGCCGCGGGCGAGCTCCATCGACACGAGGCCGGCGGCGAGGGGGCTGAGCCCGGGGAGGCCGTGGCCGGTGTGGGTGCCGCCGCAGACGCGCAGCTCGGCGAGGCCGGGGATGAGGGCGAAGGGGAACTCCGCCTTCTCCCAGTAGCCGTTGATGACGGGCCGGACCTGCTCGTCGCAGAACCGGCGGACCCGGTCGCGGACCGCACGATCCTCGTCGGTGAGCTCGAGGTCGGTGAGGTAGAGATCGCTGGTCGCCGGGTCGCCCGCGCTCACCGGCGCAGCCTGCCAGGCTTGCGCCCGCGCCGCGCGGGACGGACGATCGGGAGGTCCCCGCGGACCCGACGAAGGAGGCGACATGGCGACCTGCCAGCACACGGTCTGCACGTGCGAGGCGCCGGAGGGCAGCGACTACTGCTCCCCCTGGTGCGAGGCCAACCCGGACGCGGGCGAGTGCCACTGCCACCACGCCCACTGCGAGGCCCCCCACCACCACTGAGGTCCGGGGGATCGCGGAGCCCCCGGGTCCCCGCCGTTCAATTGAACGAACGCGCGCGTTCACTGAACGGCGCGCGGCCGCGCCCCCGTATCCCCCTTCAATGAGGGGTCCAGCCCTCGTTCACTCGGCCGGCAGGTCGCCGTGCACGTGCACCACGCGTCCGTCCCGGGTGCGCCGGGGGTTCAATCGAGACCGCGCGACCTCAATTGGGACGAGCCGCAACCGCACCGCCGGCCCACCCGTTCAGTGAAGGGGCTCAGCCGGCGTCCACTCCCGCGCGCCCCGATGTTCACTTGAACGAGACCCCGATGTTCAAGTGAACCGCGGCCGCGAGCGGCGGGCGTCGGGGGGCGCTACGGAGCGACCCGGACGACCTCGCCGGCGGAGAGGTGGCGGACGCCGTCGCCGGTGAGCAGGCGGAGGCGGCCGAGGTCGTCGGTGCCGTCCGCGGTGCCGGTGAGCTCGCCGTCGGGCAGGCTCACCGCGATCCGCCGGCCGGCGAGCATGTCGCGCTCCGCGAAGGCGGCGGTGATCGGGGCCGGGCCCTCGCGGGTCCACTCGGCGTAGCGGCGCCCGAGGGCGCCGACCAGGTCGACGAGCAGGTCGGCCCGGCGCGGCGGCGGGCCCAGATCGGCGAGGGCGCCGGGGCTCCAGCGGGCGTCGTCCAGGTCGGGGGCGGAGCGGACGTTCACGCCGATCCCGGCGATCGCCCACGCCACGTGCTCCTGGTCGGCCGACATCTCGCACAGGATCCCCGCGACCTTGCGCCCGTCGATGAGGATGTCGTTCGGCCACACGATCCGCGCGTCCGGGCCCAGGGCGTCCGCCGCGCCCACCGCCACGACCACCGGAAGCAGCCCCGCGTCCACCGGCGCCACGCCGGGCCGCAGGAGCACCGACACCAGCAGGGCGTGCCCGCTCGCCGCCAGCCACGACCGGCCGCGCCGGCCCCGGCCCGCCGACTGGCGGTCGGCCCCCACCACCGTCCCCTCCGGGGCGCCGACCCGCGCCAGGGCGGTGAGGTCGTCGTTCGTCGAGCCCGTCTCCGCCTGCCACGTCACCGGGCCGGCCAGCGGCGGCGCCAGCCGCGGCACCACCAGCGCCGGGACCACCGGGTCGGCCTCCGGGTCGAGCCGGTAGCCGCCCTGCTCCCCCGCGACCCCCAGCCCCTGCCGGCGGAGCGCCTCCACGTGGCGGTGCACCGCCGCCCGCGAGCAGCCCAGCTGCGCCGCGAGCGCCTCGCCCGACACCCCGGCGTCCCCCGCCTGCACCAGCGCCGCGAGCACCTCCTCGCGGCGGGCGTCCGCGGCGGCGCTCACTCCGGCGGGGGCTCGCCGGTGATCAGGCGCGCCCCCCGGCCGTGGGTGAGGAAGCTGACCGTCCAGCGGATGAGCACCAGGATCCGGTTCTGCAGACCCGTCAGGTAGAAGAGGTGGATGGTCAGCCACCCCAGCCACGCGAACAGGCCGGTGAGCTGCACGCCCTTGATCAGGCCCACCGCCTTCATGCGGCCGATCGTGGCCAGGTTCCCCTTGTCCCGGTACCGGAACGGGCCGGGCGGCTGCTGACCCTTCAGCCGGGCCTTCACCACCTTCGCGGCGTACCGGCCCATCTGCATCGCCGCCGGCGCCACGCCCGGCAGCGGGATGAGGCCGCCCCGGCCGTCGGACACGCGCGTCATGTCGCCCAGCACCATGATCTCCGGGTGGCCCGGCAGGGTCAGGTCCGGGAGCACGGTGACCCGGCCCGCCCGGTCGACCTCCGCTCCCGTCGCCCGCCCCAGGATCGCCGCCAGCGGCGACGCCGCCACCCCCGCCGCCCACACGATGGTCTGCGACTCCAGCCGCTCCGTGTCGCCGCCCGGCACCGCCAGCGTCACGCCCTCCTCGTCGACGCCGGTCACCATGCGGTCCAGGCGGACGGTGACGCCCAGCTTCTCGAGCTGCTCCTTGCCCTTCTCGGACAGGCGCTCCGGGAAGGCCAGCAGCACCCGGTCGGCCCCCTCCACCAGCACGATCCGCGCGGACCGGGGGTCGATCTTGCGGAAGTCGCGCTTCACCGTGTCCCGCGCGATCTCCGCGATCTGGCCGGCCAGCTCCACGCCCGTCGGCCCCCCGCCGACCACCACGAACGTCAGGTACTGGCGCTGCAGCTCCGGGTCGGGCTCGATCTCGGCCGCCTCGAACGCGCTCAGGATCCGGCGGCGCAGCTCGAGGGCGTCCTCCAGCGTCTTCAGGCCCGGCGCGAGCGGCTCCCACTCGTCGTGGCCGAAGTACGCGTGGCCGGCGCCGGCCGCGACGATCAGCGTGTCGTAGGTCACGTCCGAGGGGTGCCGGCCCGCGACCGACTCGCAGCGGATGCGGTGGCGCTCCACGTCGATGTCGGTCACGTCGGCGAGCATCACCGTCGTGTTCCTGTGGCGCTTCAGCACGCCTCGCAGCGGCGAGGCGATCTCGCCCGGCGACAGGGCGCCCGTCGCCACCTGGTAGAGCAGCGGCTGGAACAGGTGGAAGTTCCGCCGGTCGATGAGGGTCACGTGGACGTCGGCGCGCCTCAGCCTGACGGCGGCCTGGAGGCCGCCGAACCCGCCGCCGACGATGACGACGCGGTGCGGTGCGGTCTCGGTCACCGCTACCTGCCGAGCAGGATCTTGCGCACCTCGGTCTCCTTGCCGGGCTCCAGGATCGCGAGCACCTGGTCGCCCTCCTGGAGCACGGTGGCGCCGACGGCGATCTCCGCCTCCCCGTCGCGCAGCACCGAGATGAGGCGGGAGCCCACCGGGAAGCCGAGGTCCTCCACCGGCTTGCCCACGCACGGGCACTTCCTGTCGATCTCCACCTCGATGATCTCGAGGTTCTCCTTGCGCAGCTCCAGCAGGTGCACCAGGTCGTGCTCCGGCACCTCATGCTCGATCAGCGCCATGATCCGCTGGGTCGGGCACACCGTCGGCGTCACGCCGAGCAGGTCGAAGTGGGTCTGGTTGCGCGGGTCGTTGACGCGCGCGATGACCTTCTTCACCCCGTAGCGCTCGCGGGAGAGCTGGGAGATGACCAGGTTGTCCTCGTCGTCCCCCGTCACCGCCACCACGATGTCCGGCGGCCGGGTGATGCCCGCGCGCTCCAGCACGTACAGCTCGGTGCCGTCGCCGTGGATCACCCGGTGGCCGAACTCGGCCTCCAGGTGGTCCGCCCGGGACGGCTTGTTCTCGACGACCACGACCTCCTGGTCGCGCTCCATCAGGCTGCGCGAGACGTTCGCGCCGACCTTCCCCCCACCCACCACGATCGCGAACACCGCTACGCCCTCTCCGCCGCGAGCGCCCAGCTCGCGAGCCCCTCGATGGCCATCTTCACCGGCGAGATGATGTGGAACCCGCGGTCCGCGTAGGCCTCGGCGCGGGCCGGGTCCTGGATGCGCGCCGCGACGTGGGCCACCGCGTACTTCTGGGTCGCGACCTGCGCGATCACCAGGTTGGTGTTGTCGCCGTCGGTCGCCGCGATGAGCACGTCGGCGTCCTCGACGCCGGCCTCCTCCAGCACCTTGGCGTCCATCCCGTGGCCGAGCACGAGCGGCTGGCGCCAGTCCGGGCCGAGCCGGGAGAGGTTCTCCTCGTCCAGCTCCACCACGGTGACCTCCCAGCCCTCGTCGGCCAGGGTGCGCGCCAGGGTGGCGCCGACCCGCCCGCATCCGATCACGATCGCCTTCATATGACCATCATGCCTCGAATTCGTCCTCCAAGACGCCCTCCGGATATGTCACGACCATCACTTCGCAGCGGGCGGTGCGCAGCACCTCGTCGACCGTCGGGCTGAAGAACCGCGTCTGCTTGCGCCACCGCGGCGCCGACCCCAGCAGGATCAGGTCGGCCCCCGTCACCTCGGCCTCCTCGATGATCGCCTCCGACAGCGAGCGGGCGCGCACCACGTGGCCGATGACGTTCACGCCGAGGTCCGCCGCGATCTCCCGCGCGTCCTCGATCGCCTCCAGCCCGCGGCGCTCCTCCTCCTCGTACTCGGCCTCCAGCGGCAGCGACATGGGCACCTTCACCACGTGCACCACGATGACCTCGGCCTCGCGGTCCTCGGCCAGGCGCACCGCGGTGGCCAGCACCTCCTGGCCGATCACGCCGAGCTTCAGGGGCACCAGGATCCGCTCGACCTCGCGGGCCTCCTCGTCCTCCGCCGACTCCTCCACCAGGTCCGGCACCGCGGGGGTCGCGCGGCCCAGCAGCGTCTCGCCGCCGGCGCGCCGCGACAGCAGGTAGACGAACGCGCCCAGCACCAGCCACAGCGGGCCGGCGATCGCGGCGCCCCCGTGGGTGAACAGGGACGTGATCCACAGCCCGAACGTGAGGACCGCGCCGACGATCGGCAGCACCGGCACCTCGGCGCCGCCCAGGCGGACCGCCCCGGGGACCCGGAAGGGCCGCTCCAGGTCCGGCTCGCGGATCCGCAATCGCACCACGGCGAGCTGGCCGGCGGTCATCGCGATGAGCACGCCGAAGCTGAAGAGGCCGGCCAGGAAGCGGGCCCCGTCCCCCACCACGTCGGCGACCACGATCAGCACCGGGGCGATCACCGCCGCCGCCAGCGTCGCCGCCGGCGTCGGGGTGCGGTCGCCCTTCTCCGGCCGGGCGAACGCGTGCGGCAGCATGTCGTACCGGGCCATGGAGTAGGCCAGCCGCTCCCCGCCCGCCATGGCGGTGGCGAGGATCGTGATCAGGACCAGGGCGTTGGAGACGTCGACGAAGCCCTCCAGGGCCTGCCCGCCCCACGGCATCTCGTTGCCGATGGCCTGGGCGATGCCCGCCAGCGGGGCGTTGAGCCACTCGGTCCCCAGGGCCGTGGCCACGCCGTCGGGGCCCGCGGGGTCGGGCACCGCCGGGTAGGCCGACAGGCCCACGATGGAGACGGCGACGTTGATGACCACCACCAGCCCGATGCCGATGAAGAGGCTGCGCGGCAGGGTGCGCCCCGGCTCGCGGACCTCCGACGCGAAGTTCACGATCGTCTCGAGGCCCGTGTAGGCGAGGGTGGCCAGCGACAGCGCCAGGGCGATGGAGCCGATGGAGGGCGTCTCGCCCAGGTCGGTGCCGAAGCGCAGGACGTCCGGGTCGAAGGCGAGCGCCAGGCCCATCACGGCCAGCAGCAGCTGCGCGACCAGGACGAGCCCCGACACCACCACGGCGATCGGGTAGAGGCGCACCCGCCGCGTCCAGCGGGTGGCCGCGACGAACGCGATCACGCCGATCCCCACCACCGCGTCCCAGGGGCCGTCCTCCACCGCGTCCCAGCCGAACGCCGCCCCCAGGTAGTGGGGCACGAACAGCGCGGCCAGCGAGATGACGACCAGGTAGTCGAGGAACAGCACCCATCCGGCGACGAAGCCGAGGGGGTCGCTGAACGCCCGCCGCACGAACGTGGCGGCGCCGCCGGTCTCGGGCATCGCCGACGCGCCCTCGGCGTACGACAGCGTGACCACCAGCACCAGGACGCCGACCGCCAGCAGCACCCACGGCGTCGCGCCCGCCGCGTACAGGGCCACGATGCCGAGGGCGAAGATCAGCGAGGAGCCGACCTCGCCGAACGCCACCAGGGCCAGGGAGCGGGCCCGCAGGCGGCGGGCCGGCGCCGTCAGCCGCGGCGCCACACGCCTCCCGCCATCCAGAGCCGCAGGGCGCCCGCCAGGATCATCAGGCCCCCGAGCAGCAGCCCCAGCCCGCCGCCCACCCCCAGGGCGATCGTCCGCGCCACCACCGCGACGCCGAGCGCGATGAGCAGCACGGAGAAGAGCTGGACGCCCCTCACGCCGCCACCGCCGACCTGGGCGCCGCCTTGCCCGCCGGCTTCGGCGCCGCCACCAGGACGCGGCACGGGCTGTGCTTCAGCACGTACCGGGCCGTGGGGCCGAACACGGGGGCGCGGCGCCCGATGGCCCGTCGCTGCGCGCCGAGCACCACCAGCTCGGCGCCGCGCGCGACGACGTCGGCCACGATCGCCGGGCCGGCGGCGCGGGCGCGCTCCAGGCGGGTGACGGCGCGTACGCCGAAGCTCTCCACCAGGGCGCGCGCGTCGTCCAGCAGCGAGTTGGCCTCGCGCTCCGCCTCCGGGATGCGGACGGTGAGGGGCAGCTCCATCGGGATCTCGAGCACGTGGACGATCGCGACCCGGGACCGCCGCTCCGCCGCCAGGCGCGCCGCGGTCACGAGCGCCTCCTCCGACTCGGTGGAGCGCACCACCGGCACCACGATCGAGCGGTACTCCACCTCCAGGTTCCCGGCGAGCACCATCGCCGGGGCGCGCACCGTGTCGCGCAGCGGCAGGTGCAGCACCCGCCCGCGGTAGACGGCGTACACCGCGAAGCCGAGCACCAGCCACCCGAGGCCCGCCCACCGCGTCAGGGGCTCCTGCACGACCACCACCAGCCAGGCGATCCCGGTGCCCAGCCCCCCGAGGATGGCGAACAGCGGCCAGTCGATCCCCCGGAACCGCAGGTTCGGCACGGCCCGGTAGACCAGCTCCTCGTCGCGTTTGCGTACGCGCAGGGCGACGAGCGAGACGTGGGCGATCGTGAACGACAGCATCGCCCCGAACGAGTAGATCGTCCCCAGGAAGTCGGTCTGCCCGGGCAGCAGCGCCATGATCGCCGCGAAGCCGGCGAACACCACCAGCGCGAGCCACGGCGTCTTGAACCTCGGGTGGAGGCGGCGGAAGCGCTCCGGCAGCTGCCGGTAGCTGGACATCGAGTACGTGATCCGCGAGGCGCCGATCACCCCCGCGTTGGCGGCGATCAGCAGGATCGTCGCCGCCAGCACGCCGACGTAGACCTCCAGGATGTGGAGGGCCACGCCGTCGATGCCCATGTTGTTGACCAGCCCCAGCACCGGGTCGTTGGCGTAGCCGCCCTGGTCCGGCCCGAGGCCGAGGGCCGTGGTGTAGATGCCGTCGGAGTTCTGGGTCACCGGCATCGCCGACAGCGCGATCGCGGGGAGCGTGAAGTAGATCGCGAACACGGCGACCGCCACGAGGGAGATCGACCGCGGGATGTCCCGGGACGGGTCGCGCGCCTCCTCCGACAGGTTCGAGATCGTCTCGATCCCGGTGTAGGCGATCATCGCCACCGGGATCGCCAGGAAGAAGTCGGCCCACGTCGGCGCGACGCCGAACGTGACGTTGTCGACCAGGACCTCCGGGCTGAAGATCAGGACGAAGCCCAGGATCACCAGCAGCGCCTGGGTGCCGAAGTCGACGACGGCGAGCAGGACGTTGAGCTTCGCCGCCTCCTTGACGCCCACGATGTTCACCGCGACCAGCACCACGACGACGATGGCGCCGACGATGATGTCCCACGGGTTCGACTTCAGGGGCTCCCAGAAGATCGAGAGGTAGTGCGGGACGAAGAACGCCGAGATGGCGATCGTGATGATGTAGTTGAGCATCTGCGCCCACCCGGCCCCGAACGAGACGAGCTCGTTGAAGGCGTGGCGGGCGAAGCTGGCGGAGCCGCCGGCCTCGGGGTAGCGGACGGTCCCCTCGGCGTAGGTCGCCGCGGTCGCCGCGAAGATGAGCCCGGCGATGAGGAAGACGATGGGCGTGAGGCCCAGCGCGAAGGCGGCCGTGACGCCGAGCGCGTAGTAGATCGACGAGCCGACGTTGCCGTATGCCGTCGCGAACAGCGCCGGTGCGCCGAGGACGCGCTCGAGCCCCTCCTGCTGACGGCGGCGGCGGGCCACGGCGGGACTCTACGTCGTGTGGGCGGCGGTCCGGGGGCCGGCGGCTAGGCGCCGGCCGCCGGGCCCAGCGCGCGGCGAGCGAACCGCTCGACGCCGCCGACCAGCGGCACCCGCACCTCGGGCGGGCGCGTGGAGAGCCGGTGGCCCAGGAACCGCCGGGCGGCGTCGCGCCGCAGCACCTGGAACGTGAGCGCGGGGAGCCGCTCCAGCGTCGCCCGCGCGAGCCAGGCGGTCGCCGCGTGCCCGGCCAGGGTCCGCTGGACGCGCCACCGGTAGGGCTCCATCCCGCTGATGCGGCCCGCCAGCAGGTCGAGGGCGGTGGCCGACGCCAGCTCGGACGAGAGGAACGCCTCGAACATGCCGTCGCCGGAGAGCGGGTCGATGAGGCCGGCGGCGTCACCCACCACGGCGGCGCGGCCGCGGGCGACGCCCTGCCACGAGCGGCGCAGCGGCAGGCGGTGGCCGCGGACGTCGGTGAGCTCCTCGGGGCTCACGTCGTGCATCGCGCAGAGGGCGTCGAGGAAGCGGCGCATCCGCGGCCCCTCCGACGCCCACCCGCCGACGCCGACGTTGACGTGGTCGCCCTTCGGGAAGATCCAGCCGTAGCCGCCGGGGACGGTGTCGATCTCGAGCGTCGCCCGGCCGCGGTGGACGGCCTCGCGCTCGGGGGTCATCGGGGCGTTGCCCTCCAGGGCGACGCCGAAGGTGCGGTCGCCGCCGAGCCCCAGGGCCTTCGCGCTGACCCCGTTCGCGCCGTCGGCGCCGATCAGCACCTCGGCGCCGATCCGGGCACCGCCCTCGAGCGTGACCACCGGACGGCCGCCGGGCCCGTCGAGCGCGATGTCGCGGACCCGCACGCCGTCGCGGAAGTCGGCCCCCGCGGCCGCGGCCGTCTCGGCCAGGAAGTGGTCGAGCCGGCGGCGCTGGGTCATCAGCGCGATCGGCTCGTCGTAGTGGTGGGTCGTGGCCGCGCGGAAGCGCAGCCGCAGGTCCACCTTGGTGACGGCGTCCTCCACGACGGGCGTCACGTCGAACGGCAGCGACTTCAGCGCGCGCCCGGTGAGCCCCCCGCCGCAGGGCTTGTCGCGGGGGAAGCGCGCCCGGTCGAGCAGCAGCACCCTCGCGCCGCCGCGCGCGAGGCGGTACGCCGCCGTGGACCCTCCCGGGCCGGCACCCACCACCACCGCATCGAACCGCTCCGCCAACGCGCCTCCCTCGACAGCCGACGCGGGGATGATGACGATCTTGGAGGCGCTCGGCAGGAGCAACCGTCACGAGTCGGCGGGGCGATGCGCACCGGCGCCTACTTCCGGGGGCCCGGCTCGGGCCGTCGCGCACCACGATCCGCGGCCCGACGCGGACGACCCGGTCCCCGGGATCACGTCGTGACGGTGGCGCTTGGCCAGGTCCGGCCCCCCGGGGTCGGCCCGCCGGATCCGGCCCGGGGGCAGCGACTCCGCCGTACGCCGGGCCGCGCCGACCACCTCGGCCGCGTGGACGCGGACGAACGTGGCGGTCAGGTCACCCTGGGCGGACGACCGCGCCAGCGCCGCCGCGGCGGCGAGCGCGACCACCCGCCGGGATCCCATGGCTGTTGGCTTCCCACACGGGGACGGTCGTATGCCCGCCCGCGGCAGCGCGCTGACGGCGTCGAGGCGCGCCGCCCGCGCGGGCTGGCCACGGACCGCCGGCCCGTCGTAGCGTGGTGCGGCGGCGAGCCGGACCCGCCGCCTCGGCGATCGTCACGGAGGAGCCACCATGGCCTACTGCCTGGTCCAGGACTGGGTCGAGCCCGAGACCGAGCGCTCGACCGCGAATTACGACGCGATCACGGCCCGTCTGACGCCCCTCGCGGGCGAGGCGAAGGGGTTCATCGCCCACGCCGCCGGGTGGACCGGCGACGGCTTCCGCATCATCGAGCTCTGGGACTCGAAGGACGACTGCGACGCATTCATGCGCGACCACGTCATGCCCGCGGTGATGGAGGTCTCGGGCAGCGCGGCCCCGATGCCCGCCACCACCGGGTACGACCTCCACAACATCGTGCTCCGGTAGCCCGCCGCGGCGGGCCGGGGGTCAGTCCCCGTCGGCCGCCGGCAGCCCCAGGTCGCGGCGCAGGTCGCGCAGCAGCGCGCGGTGGCGCTCGGCTGCCTCGCGGCCATAGTGCGCCGGCGCGAGCGCGGCCAGGTCGTCGAGCGCGTCGCCCAGCGCCGCCCAGCACCACTGGTCCACCCGGGCGGCGTGCTCGCCCCAGTCCTGCCGCCGCGCGAGGCGCGTGACCGCGGCGCGCACCGCGACCGCATCGAGCGCGGCGACCAGGGCGGCGGTCTCCTCGGCGCCCAGGTCCGCGGCGTCGGGTGCCACGTCGATCGGGATCGCACCCATCGTCACCCTCCTCGTGCGGGTCCTCGCCCCGTTGTGTCGTTCGTCGGTCTCCATAACACGGCCGGCACAGCCCGTGCACGCCTCGGATGAGGCTCGTCTCACGGGGCGGGAACGGCCCTCGCCGGCGCGTCGGAGCCGAGGTCGAGGGTGGGTTCTCGGGGAGCGCCGGACCCGCCCTCGTGATCGTCGGCAGCAGCGCCGGGCGAGACCTCCGCCCGGTGCCGGCCCAGTCAGCCCGTGCCACGCTGACGACGCGAACGTACGCGGCCCCGGGCGGCGGCGTCGTCCCCCGACCGGAGGGTTGTGCCCTCCCCGATCGGAGGGATCGGCGGTCAGGCCGGCGGGGCCTCGTACACGGCCGCGCAGAGCCGGAAGCGGCGGGCGGGATCGAACGGCATGCGCGGATCCTGGCGGCGCTCGAACGGCCCGGCGCCGAGGGCCGCGTGCGGGATCGGGTAGGAGTCCGGGTCGGTCACGAACACCACCAGGATCCGGCGCGGGTCGGCGGCGTGCGACGCGCGGACCCGCTCCATGACCTCGGCGACGACGTGGTCCTCGAATGGCGAGAAGAAGTGGAGCACGCACGGCCCGTCCGGCACGGGGAAGGCGCGGGCGTCGGCGTGGACGCTGCTGATCGCCGCGCACCGCCGCCTCGGGTTGCGGTAGGCGGCGATGTGTTGCGCTCGGCCACCTCGTGCAGCTCGGCGGCGAGGATGCTCCGGCACGTGCGGGTGGCGAGCGGGTCGTAGAGGTGGCCGCCCTCCCCTCCCCTGCCGCCGATGGTCAGCTCGGAGAGCGACACCGAGCCGACGGTCTCGACGCCGTGACGGCGGTCGAAGCGGCGGTCCATCAGGTAGCCGGGGCCGGCGTTCCACGCCAGCCGCGCGGCGCCGTGAGTGCGGATGGCGTCGCGGATCTCGGCGGGGCTCCGGTCGCGGAAGAAGTGGAAGACCTTCCGCGGGAGGGACGAGTTGCGCGCGATGTGGACGGGGGTGGTTGCCACGGTGGTGTGATCGGCGCCGCCGGACCGTCGCTTGACCGGCGGAAGAGTCAGCCGGCCCGGTGCGTGACCGCCTCGATGTTGTTCCCGTCCGGGTCGAGCACGAACGCCGCGTAGTACGCGGGGTGGTAGTGCGGGCGCAGGCCCGGCGCCCCGTTGTCGCGCCCGCCCGCCCCGAGGGCGGCGGCGTGGAACGCATCCACCGCCGCCCGGTCCTCGGCGGCGAAGGCCACGTGCACGGGGGCGCTCGGCGCATCGCGCTCCGAGACCCAGAACCCGGGCTTGCCGGCGACGCCGTACCCCGCGCCCGGCCCGAACTCCATGACCACCCCCAGCCCGAGCGGCGCCAGCGCGGCGTCGTAGAAGGCCCGCGCCGCTGCGATGTCGGTGACGTTGAGGATCACATGATCGAGCACGGCACCCCTCCGGTCCCCTCGCGGGGCGGCCCGGCGCGGGCCACCAGGCACCTCTCTACCACGGCCGTTGACCGCTCACATCCGCGGAGACGAAGATCCACCGGCGGGCCCGGGCACCGGATCAACGAGTTGAGGAGTGGCGATGCCGTTCGTCTCGCGCGGGTTCCACGGCCGGCGCCGCGAGGGCGGCGACGCGGGACGCGTCCCGCCCGGCCAGTACGTGACCCGCGATTTCCCCGTGCTGTCGGCGGGCCCGACGCCGCACATCCCCGTCGAGCGCTGGGATTTCCAGGTGCTCGGTGAGATCGACGAGCCGCGGCGGTGGACCTGGGACGAGCTCCTCGCGCTTCCGAGCGAGGAGATCACGCGCGACATCCACTGCGTCACCAAGTGGACGAAGCTCGACACCGTCTGGCGCGGCGTCTCCGTCGACACGCTCCTCGACGGGGTCGACACGGCGGCCGAGTACGTCGTCCAGTTCGCCGACGGCGGATACACGACCAACCTGCCGCTGGAGGACATCACCGGCGGGAGGGCGTGGCTCGCCTACGAGTACGACGGCGCGCCGCTCGCGAGCGCCCACGGCGGGCCGGTCCGCATGCTCGTCCCCCACCTCTACTTCTGGAAGAGCGCGAAGTGGGTCCGCGGCCTGCGCCTGCAGTCGACCGACGAGCCGGGCTTCTGGGAGCTCAACGGCTACAACAACTACGGAGATCCATGGCGGGAGCAGCGGTACTGGGGAGACTGACGTGGCGCCTCGGCGACGTCGTCGAGGTCGTCGATGAGACGCCGCGCGTGCGGTCGGTCGTGCTCGACGTGGACGGGTGGCCCGGCCATCGCGCCGGCCAGCACGTCGATGTCCGCCTGACCGCGGAGGACGGGTACCAGGCCCAGCGCAGCTACTCCATCGGCTCCGCGCCCGGGGGCACCCGGCTCGAGCTGACCGTCGAGCGGGTCGACGACGGCGAGGTCTCGCCGTACCTCACGCAGGAGCTGCGCCCGGGCGACCGCCTGGAGCTGCGCGGACCCGTCGGCGGGTACTTCGTCTGGGAGCCGTCCCAGGGCGGTCCGGTCCTGATGGTGGGGGGCGGCTCGGGGGTCGTCCCGCTCATGGCGATGGTTCGGCACCGCGCCGCGGCCGGTGCCGACGCCGAGGTGCACCTGCTCGTGTCCTCGCGCGGCTGGGACGACGTGATCTACCGGGACGAGCTGGCCCGGCTGGAGGGCGGCGGGCTCACCGTGACGCACACGCTGACGCGCTCGCACCCGCCCGGCTGGGACGGGTACTCGCGGCGCGTGGACGCGGCGATGCTCGCCGAGGTCGGCCCCGGTCCGGAGGCGCGGCCGCTGGTCTACGTCTGCGGGCCCACGCCGTTCGTCGAGGCCGTCGCGGGGGCGCTCGTGGAGATGGGACACGAGCCCGGGCTGATCAGGACGGAGCGCTTCGGACCGACGGGAGGCTGAGAGATGGACGCGACGATGCTCGACGGCAACGCGGTGGCAGGCCTGCTGGAGGAGATCTTCGGGGCCGACATGACCACCGCCTCGGGGACGTGCGCCGGCTGCGGCGCGGCCGAGCCGATGGGCGCCCTCCACGCGTTCATGGGGGCGGGGGTGGTGCTCCGGTGTCCCCACTGCGATTCGGTTCTCGTGAAGATCACCCGCAGCGAGACGCGCATCTGGATGAGCATGGAGGGCGTCCGCGCCCTCGCAATGCCGGTGAGAGAGGTCCCGCCCGGGGATCCCGGGCCGTAGTCGCAGAGCGCGCCCGGCAGGATTCGAACCTGCGACCAACGGCTTAGAAGGCCGTCGCTCTATCCAACTGAGCTACGGGCGCTCACCCCGACCGTAGCGGAGGGGACCGACGGCGGAACGGGTCGTCCGGGCAGGCCATTCCGGACGGCGGGAGAACAGAACGAGGGCCGACAGCTCGTCCCGAGGAGGCTCCCGTGCCCGTCTGGCCCACCGAACCACGACCACGCCTGGCGCTCGCCGTCGCCACCGGCGTCATCGTCCTGGCCGCCGGCGGCGGCGCCGCCGCCCAGCTGGACCAGGGGGACGCCCCTCCCGGCAGCGTCGGAACCAAGGCGCTGAAGGACGGCTCCGTCACCGGCATCAAGCTCGCCGACGGCGCCGTCACCACCCGCGCCATGCGCGAGGGCGGCGTGCGCAGCGGCCGCATCGCGTCGAACGCCGTGACCAACCGGACGCTCGCGAACAACAGCGTCACGTCCAGGAAGATCGCCCAGGGCGGCGTGCAGCGGCTGGACCTGGCGATCTCCGCGCGCGTGCCGATCGTGGTGACCCGCCTCGTGAGCGCCCAGATCCCGATGGGGGTGACCGACTCCATCGTCGCGCGCTGCGCTCCTGGCGAGGTGCTGCTCTCGGGCGGCTTCGGCGGCCTGCCGAACACCGTCGCCCCCGGCGGCACCCAGGCCAACGTCCTGGCCAGCCGCCCCGACCCCGCGGCCGACGGTCAGCCTCCCGCCGGCTGGTTCGTGACGGTCGCGAACCTCAGCACCAACCTGGCGAGCGTGACGGCCTTCGCCGTCTGCGCCCAGTCGGGCTAGGTGAAGTAGCCACGGACCTGCGCGACACGGCTGATCGGCGGTAGGCCACCGAGCGAGCTGTGGGGTCGGCGCCGGTTGTACCACCGCACCCAGCCCGCCAGGGCCCGGGTGCGGTGGAGGCTGGTCGG
>JBFWNT010000041.1:0-20616 GCA_050250915.1 Thermoleophilia bacterium | reverse complement strand
CGCAGCCGGCGTGCCCGTATGGGCCGCCCCGGAGGACGGCGGGGCGTTCGAGGCGGCGGCCGGCGCGACGGCGGCGGCCGAGGCGCGCGGCGGCGGCGGCGAGGCGAACGGGCCGATGCCGCTCACGGTGAGGGCCACGGTGGCGACGGCGCCGACGGCCACCGCGGCGGCTGCGACGATGCCGGTGACCGCGAGGGCGCCGAGGCCCGCGGCGGCGCCCGCCCCGGCACCACCACCGCCACTGCCGCCGGCGCCCGCCCCGCCCGATCCGCTCCCGCCCGATGCGACGGCCACGCCACCGGCGCCGAGCGCGCCGGCTGCGGCGCGCGCCGGGACCGGGGCGTCGAGCACACCCTGCAGGATCCGCGCCGCGGCCAGGGCGGGCAGCACGGGAAGGTACGCGCCGAGGCGGCGGCGGCGCTCGTCCTGCTCGGCGGCGAAGGCCGCGCAGCCCTCGCACCCGCGCAGGTGCGCCTTGAGGGTCCGCGCGCGCAGGGCGCGCCGGTCGCCGTCGGCGATCGTGGCGCGCACCTCGCGGCAGTCCAGGTCGCGGCCCATCCCGAAGGCGGCCAGCGAGACCCGGGCCTCGTGCAGCAGGCGGCGGGCGTCCGCGGCGTCGGTGCCGAGCGCCTCGCCGACGGCGGCGTGGGAGAGGCCGTTCATCTCGTGCATCACCAGCGCCGAGCGCTGGCGGAGCGGCAGCGCGGCGATGTCGGTCCGCAGCACCCGGAGCTGCTCGCGCAGCTCGGCGCGCTCGTGCATCGCGCCGGCCACGGGGTCGGCGTGCTCGGTCAGCTCCTCCGAGCGCGGGCGCGCCCGCAGCAGGTCCATGCACTCGTTGTGCGCGATACGGAACAGCCAGGGCCGCAGCTCGCGGAAGGTGGGGCCGCGCGACGAGAGCGCCCGGTAGGCCGACAGCATCGTGAGCTGGAAGGCCTCCTCCGCGTCCTGCGGATGCCGCGTGAGGGCGCTGCAGTACCGGAAGATCTCCGCCCGGTGGCGCTCGTAGATGACCTCGAAGGCGCGCTGGTCGCCCGAGGCGACGAGGTCGGCCAGCGCCCGGTCGCCGAGCACGCCCAGCGATCCGGCGACGGACGGGGCGTCCGACGGGCGCGAGCGTGCGGGGAGCGATGTGGCCAGCGCGGGCCTCCAGCGACGGGCGGGGGTCGCTTATATCCCACTTACGAAACTGCGTCAGAACGCGCTCCGCCAGAAGCTCCCAGAAGCGTCACGGCGGCATCACCCGGAGCGGAAAGACCCCTCGACCGGCAGTACGGACGGCGGGGGTCGCCCTGATCGTCGGTCCAGGCCACCGGGGGTCACGGTCGCGCCGGCCTGGAGGCGAATCGGGCCGGTCGTCGAACCGAACTCGGGGGACGACCGCGAAAATGGAGGGATCATGTCCTCGGACTTGCAAGCGAGAGCATCGACGTGGACCGGCTGGGTGATCTTCGCCGGCGTCGTCATGTTCACGATCGGGTGCCTGAACGTCATCCAGGGCTTCGTCGCGCTGTTCAAGGACGATGTCTACCTGGTGACCGAGAACGGCCTGATCGCCACCACCAACTACAGCTACTGGGGCTGGGCGCTGCTCCTGTGGGGCGCGCTCATGATCATCGTCGCCCTGGGGCTCTTCTCCGGAAACGAGGCGGCGCGCTGGTTCGCGATCGGCGCCGTCGTGGTCAACGTCATCATCCAGTTCTCGTGGTTCCCGGCGTACCCGCTCTGGTCGCTCGTCATCATCGGGCTCGACGCCGCGGTGATCTACGCGCTGACCGCCGGGTGGAGGGGGGCCAAGGCCGAACTCGCCGCCTGAGTCCGCGGACTCGCGACGGCTCGGGGACGGTGCCGGCGATCGCCGTCACCGCCCCGCCGTCGTCCTCGTCCATGCCCCCGGCAGGAATCGAACCTGCGACACCAGGTTTAGGAAACCTGTGCTCTATCCACTGAGCTACGAGGGCGCCCCGGCAGGATAGCCCCGACGCCCGGGGCGTCAGCCGTCGTAGGCGGCCCGGAGGGCCGCCGCGTCGAGCTTGCCCATCTTCAGGAGGGCCTCCATCACGCGGTTCGCGCGCTCGGGCTCGCCGTCGGCGATCAGGTCGCCGATGCCCTTCGGGACCACCTGCCACGACACGCCGAACCGGTCCTTCAGCCACCCGCAGGGGCCCTCCTCGCCGCCGCCGGCGCGCAGGGCGTCCCAGTAGTGGTCGATCTCCGCCTGGTCCTCGCAGTCGACCTGGAGCGAGAACGCCTCGTCGAGGGTGAACTCCGGCCCGCCGTTCAGGCCGACGATGCGCTCGCCGTCGATCACGAAGTCCACCGTCAGCACCTGGCCGGCCTTCGCCGAGCTCGCGTGGTAGTGCGTCACCTGGTTGATCCGGGAGTTCGGGAACACGGACACGTAGAACTCCGCGGCCTCCAGGGCCTGGGTGTCGAACCACAGGTTCGGCGTGATCTCGGGCATGACGTCCCCCTCGTTCGGTCGCTTCGGGTCTACCCGGTACGACCGCGGGAGACCCCCGTACTCATCGGTCCCGCCATGCGAACCGACGCGCACCCGTCGCTTGCACGGACGGGCGGGCCGGCCGGATGCTCCGGACGCGGGCGCGCACACGGACCGGAGGAGTCCGCCATGAACCCCGTCCAGCACACGATCCAGCGCGTCGCCGCGTCGGCGCCGGGAGCGGCGTTCTTCCGCGTGACACGCATCGACGCCCAGGACCGGCTCGTGCACCGCCTGACCGGCCGCCGCGCGACCGTGACCGGGCTCTTCGCCGCCTTCCCGACGGTCTTCGTGACGACCCTCGGACGCCGGACCGGCACGCCGCACACCGTCCCGCTCGTGGGCATCAGCGATCCGGACCGGCCGGGGCTCATGGGGCTCATCGCCTCCAACTACGGCCAGGAGCGCGACCCCGAGTGGTGCCGCAACCTCCGGAGCCACCCCGAGGCGCTCGTCGCGCAGGACGGCGACCTGACCCGCTTCTCCGTCCGGGAGGTCGCCGGGGACGCGTACGAGCGCTGGTATGCGCTCGGCTGCGAGGCGTACAGCGGTTTCCGGGACTACCGCGAGCGCGCCGCCCGCACCATCCCCGTGTTCGAACTGTCCCCGGCCTGACCGCCGGGGGCGGTCGGCGAGGCCCGGGCCTCAGGCCGCGGAGGCGGCGAGGTACGGCAGCCAGGCGTTCGGCTGCCGGGGCGCGGCGACGGAGATGAAGACGTCCGGCCGCGGCGGGCGCGGGGTGGTGCGCGGGTGCATGTCGATCTCGTGCGGCAGCCGGTTGCCCTTGCGCAGGTTGCACGGGGCGCACGACGTGACGACGTTGTCCCACGACGAGCCGCCGCCGCGGGAGCGGGGGATCACGTGGTCCATCGTGAGGTGCGAGGCGGCGCCGCAGTACTGGCACTCGTAGCCGTCGCGGGCGAACACGGCGCGGCGGGAGATCTTGCGCGACTCGTTGCGCGGCACCCGCACGAAGTAGACGAGCCGGATCACCAGCGGGTACGCGTGGTCGGCCGCGGCGCTCCGCAGCTTGCGGGCCGCGCGCTCCAGGACCTCGGCCTTGTTCTTCAACACCAGCACCACGGCGCGCTGCAGCGAGCAGACGTTGATCGGCTCGTAGGTGGCGTTGAGGACGAGGACCTGCTGCGCCATGGGCTCCTCCGCGCGTGGAACGAGGGAACGCCGGCGGGCTGCCGTCTCTCACCCTGAGCCCGGGGGGATTCTAGCCAGGTCCCCCGTCAGCGCGGTAGGAACCGAGATGTGTGACGTGCGCGACGCCCTGGACCTCGATCGCGTCGATGGCCTCGGCGACCCGCATGTCCCGCTCGCGGCTCCCGTCGATGTCGATGAAGAAGATGTACGAGCCGAGGCCCGTCTTCGTGGGCCGCGACTCCAGGCGCGTCAGGTTGACGGCGCGCATCGCGAACTCCTGGAGGATCGCGAGCAGGGCGCCCGGCCGGTCGCGGTCGAGCGCGCAGATGATCGAGGTGCGGAACCGGCCGCGACCGGTCGCCTCCCCCGGCTCGGTGCCCACCATCACGAACCGCGTGAGGTTGTCGCCCACCGCGTCGGCGATGTCGGTGGCGATCGGGGTGCCGCCGTACAGCTCCGCCGCCCGCAGCGTCCCGATCGCGGCGGCCGCCCCCGCCTCCCCGGCGCCGACGATGCGCACCGCGTCGGCCGTCGAGTTGCTGGCCGTGATCTCGGCCTGCGGCGCGTTGGCGCGCAGCCACGACGCGCACTGCGCGGTGGCGTGCGGGTGCGACAGCACGCGCTCCAGCCGGCCGGGCCGCATGTCCGGGTCGCGGGCGATCAGGTGGTGGCGCACCGGCAGCACCACCTCCGCGCGGATCACCACCCCGTTCGACGCGAGCTGGTCGAGCGTCTGCGGCACCGCCCCCTCGAGGGTGTTCTCGATCGGCACCAGCGCCTGCGGCACCTCGCCCTCGCGGACCGCCCGGAAGCAGTCGATGACGGTCGGGTACGGGACCTCGTCGAGGTCGGCGCCGGGACCCGCGAGCCGCAGCAGCGCCTCCTCGCAGAACGTCCCGGGCGGACCGAGGTAGCCGGCCCTCACCCGTCGTCGGACGCGGGCGGGCGCGCCACCGGGAACTCGCCGGTCGTGGGCTCGGACGGCTCGGGCGCCGCGGGCGCGACGGCCTCGGCCTCGGGCTCGGGGGGCGCCGCCGGCTGACGCGCCGGGCGCCCCGTCGCCAGCGCGACCGCCTTCTCCTCCTCCGGGGACAGCCGCTGCGAGGGCGTGCCCTCCTCCAGCTCCTTCATGTACATGCGGGCATGGTCGCGGGCGTGCAGGCATGTGACCACCGCACCCGTCCCGTTGCCGTCGATCAGCGCGATCGACCAGGACTGGCTGCCGCCCATGTCGCGGTAGGCGTCGTAGCGCACCAGGCCCTGGAACCGCAGCGACGTGGCCAGGCTGCGCTCGGTCACCTCGCCCTGGCGCTCCACCAGGCTCTGGAGGTCGCTCAGGCCCTCCTCCACCCGGACCACCGCGCGCTGGAGGCTGGCCTGCCGGTCGATCAGGCCGGCGGTCGCGCCGTCCGGCAGCAGCACCTGCTGGGCCGCACGCAGGCGCCGGAACGCGACCCAGAGCGCCAGCACACCCGCCAGCGCGAGGATCGCGCCGGCGGCGGCGGCGACCGCGACGAGCAGCGTCCCCTCCATCAGATCGTGATCTTGACCGGGTACTCGGCCTTGTTGTTGTCGGTGCGGGTCTCCCCGGTCACCGCCTCGACCTCGATCCGGAGGGTCCCCTGCTCACCGAACACGACCTTGTCGGACGAGGGGCCGGGGATCTGGACGGTCGTCGTCTGGCCGGACGCGATCGTCGGGATCGACACCTCGCGCGTGTCCACGTCGTTCGGGGACGCCGGATAGAAGAACGAGGCGCGCACCACCACGTTCTGCTCGTCGAAGTCGCCGCCGTTCTTCACGGTCACGGCCCACTTCAGCAGCTCGGTGGACTGGACGGTGGCCACCTGGCCGGGCACCAGGCGGGTCTCCGACGGCATGGCGACCGTCGACTCGAGCGAGGTGCCGCGGAGGTTGCCGGTGCTCGCGCCGCCGTCGCCGCCGCCGCTCGACGCGGTGCGGCGCTGGAGGTCGGGCAGCAGCGCCTTGGCGCCGTCGGACGACGCCCACGCCGTGTTCGGCAGGAAGGGCTGGAGCGCCGGCACCTCGATGCCGGTGATGTCGTCGTCGTCGAGCGCCTGGATCGCCGGGCCCTTGAACGAGTCGTCGTAGATCACGTCGCTCGCCAGGAAGCGCTGCATCGGCTTGGCGACGCCGGTCGCCTTCGTCTGCACATCGTCGCTCTGCAGCAGCGTCGGCAGGTTGTCGCCCAGGGAGTTGAGCCCCGCGACCCGGTACTCGAGCGCCGTGATGAGGCTCCGCTGGGGCGCGTTGAGCGCGCCGGGCGGGTCGAGGCCCTCGGCCTGGTCCACCAGACCCTGGGCGTCCTTCGAGATGGCGAGGATCGCGGCGCGCAGCTGCGGCGGGCGCTGGCCGCGCGGGTTGGCCATCACCTGGCGCAGCTTGGCGCCCTGCTCCGCCGACGCCGTCTGGATCTGGGCGACGCCGTTGATGTAGCTCGTGTACTTGTCCTCGAGCTGGCTCCGCTGGCAGTCCTTGACCACCAGCGCGATGACCACGACCAGGATGACCGCGAAGACGATGAGCGCCACCAGGCGCGCCCGCGGCTGCTGGAGCACGGCCGCGCCGCCCGAGGTGCCACCGCGCCGCCCGCCGCCGCCCCGCGTCCGCGACGCCAGCCCGCGCGCGCGGGTGCTCGCGCCGCCGCGCGACCGGGAGCGGCTCCCGCTGCGCGTGGACGACCGGCCGCGGCTGCGGTCCGGAGGTGGCTCGTCGACGCCGTCGCCGAAGCCGAAGTCGTCCTCCGGCGCGATCGGCCCGGTCGATCCCGAGCCGCTCGACGCGGACCCGCCCGTCCCGGAGCCGGACGGCGATGCGCCGGACGGCGCCGCACGCGGGATCTCCCCGGTGCTGCCGTCCGCGTCCTCACCCTCGCGGCCCCGTGAGCTGCGACGACGAGAGGACCGCTGGGGCTCCGGGTCATCCGCGAACGCGGCGTCGAAGTCGGGGCGGTCGTCGTCGTACTCGGCCACGGCTACGTCCGGTGGTGAGGTGGAGGTGGGCGAGGGGGGACTCGAACCCCCAAGCTCAATTGAGCACTAGACCCTGAACCTAGCGTGTCTACCAATTCCACCACTCGCCCAGGCATTCCTGCGTCAGGGATGCGGGGAGGGTACCGCACCGGGGCACCCGGCACGGACAGGATGGGGGCGACGATCGTGGAAGATCGTCCCCCAATGGGCATCCCCGCCGGCACCGCCGCCGACCACACGGTCCTGGGCCGCTACGTCATGGGCGCCGCCATCGGGCGAGGGGCGACATCCGTCGTCCACCGCGCGCACGACCTCCACACCGGCGAGGGCGTGGCGGTGAAGGCCGTGCCCGTCGAGCTGGGCCTGGCCGAGCGCGTCCGCGCCGAGGTGCGCGCCGCGGGGCGCCTGGACCACCCGCGGGTGGTACGCCTGCGCGACTGGGGCGAGGACCGGGACCACCTGTACCTCGTCTGGGACCTCGTGGAGGGCCCGTCGCTGTCGCAGCTGCTGCGCGGGCCGGAGCCGCCCCGCGACGGTGCGTCCCTGCGCATCGGCGAGGACCTGCTGCGCGCGCTGGCCCACGCCCACGAGCGCGGGGTGGTCCACCGCGACGTGAAGCCCGCGAACGTCCTGATCGACGGCGACGGCCACGCCCGCCTCTCGGATTTCGGGGTGGCGCGGCTGTCGGGCGAGGCGGGCCTCACGATGACCGGCGACGTGGTCGGGACGATCGCCTACATGGCGCCGGAGCAGGCGGTCGGCGACGAGGCCGGGCCCGCCGCCGACGTCTACGCCGCCTGCCTCGTCCTCTACGAGTGCCTCACGGGCACGAATCCCAACGCCGGCGCCACGCCGGCGGAGACCGCCCGGCGGGCCGCGTCCGGCGCGGTCCCGCCGCTCGCGCGCGAGCGCGCCGATCTGGCGCCCGGCCTGACCCACGCGATCGACGCGGGGCTGCACCGCGACCCGCGCCGCCGCCCGGGGGCGGCCGAGCTGGCCGACGCCGTCGGCGGGGCCCGCGGCGGCGTCCGCGCCGCCCGGCGACGGGGGCTGCGCGCGGTGCCGCCGGTGGCCAGCGGCGCGGCGGGCGCCGCCCTGGCGGCCGTGGCGCTGACGCTGGCCGAGCCCCCCGCCCGCCTCGCCCGCGACGGTGGCTGGGCCCCGGCCGTGGCGGTGGCCGTCATCGCGGCCGCGGCCGCCCTCTTCGCCTGGCGCACCCGGGCAGGCATGCTGCTGGCGGTGATCGGGGGCGCGGCGCTGGTGGGCACCACCGCCCCGGCGGCCGGGGCGCTGATCGGGGCCGGAGCCCTGGCGGTGCTGCTGCTCGGGTGGCGCCACGGGCGGCTGGTGCTGCTGCCGCTGGCGGCCCCGGCGCTCTTCGCCGTGGGCCTGGGACCCCTGTTCCCCGCACTGGCGGGGCTGGTGCCCCGCTGGCCCGCGCGCCTGTGGGTGGCGGGCGCGGGGGCCGTGGCGGCGGTGGCGTGGCAGGTGGCCCGCGGCGGCGACCTGCTGGCCGGCGCCGGCTACGTGGAGCCCGCCGTCTCCGCCCTGCGCGACGAACGCTCCCCCGCCGACGCCGCCGAGGGCCTGTGGCGGCCCCTGGCCGACATGCCGCAGGCCGGCGTCCAGGCGCTGATCCTGGTCGTGGCCGCGATGTGCGTGCCGCTGGTGGTGCGCCGGCGCCCGGACGGCCCGCGCGAGGCCGCGGCGCTCGTCTGGACCGCCGCGCTGGCGGTCGCCCTGGTGGCCGCAGCGCCCGACCCGGCCGACGCCCTGGGGGCCGTGATCCCTGCCACCATCGTGCTGGTCGCGGCGGCGTTCCGGCCCTGGCGGGCGCTCGCCGAACGCGGCTCCCGAAAGGCGTCCGCTACGCTCCGCGGTCCCGACCGATGAGCGTCCTCCGCAACATCGAGCAGAAGATCGAGGGCCTGTTCGAGCGGGGCTTCAAGCGCGCCTTCCGCAGTTCGCTGCAGCCGGTGGAGCTCGCGCGGAAGCTCGCGCGCGAGATGGAGGACCACAAGACCATCTCCGTGTCCCGCGTCTACGTGCCCAACGACTTCACCGTGTTCCTGTCGCCGCAGGACCGCGAGGGCTTCGCGTCCTACGAGCGGTCGCTGGTGACCGAGCTGGGGTCGTACCTCGACGCCCACGCCCGGGGCGCCGGCCTCTCGCTGGTCGCGCCCGCCACGGTGACGCTGGAGACCGACACCGACCTGCGGGTGGGCGAGTTCGGCATCGCCTGCCGCATGGCCGACCCGCCGCCCGCGTCCGCCGCCTCCGCCGTGGAGCCCGAGGCGCCCGAGGAGGAGCCGGCCCGAGCCGCCGCGATGCCACCGCCGCCCGTCGAGGTGCCCGTCGCGCCGCCGCCGGTGCCCGACCCGCCGCCGCTGCCGCCGCCGGTGCCCCACCAGGCGCTGGAGGGCGTGAGCGGCACCCAGGTCATCTCCGCCGCCGAGGCGCGGGCGGCCGGCCTGACCCCCGAGAAGATGACGCTGGTGGTCGGCGGCACCCGCGTGGCGCTCACCAAGCGCGTCTCCACGATGGGACGCAGTCGCGACTGCGACGTGGTGGTGCCCGACCCCAACGCGAGCCGCACCCACGCCGAGATCCGCCACATCGGGCTCGACTACTTCCTGGTGGACATGGGAAGCACCAACGGGACCGAGGTCAACGGGCAGGTGGTGAAGCGCCATGCCCTGGCCGACGGCGACCGCATCGTGGTGGGGACCACCGAGATCGCCGTGGAGCTGCGGTGAACGAGACCGGCCTGATCATCGCCGAGGTGG
The DNA here is from genome assembly GCA_050250915.1 of Thermoleophilia bacterium. GTDB lineage: Bacteria > Actinomycetota > Thermoleophilia > Miltoncostaeales > Miltoncostaeaceae > Miltoncostaea. The sequence continues at coordinate 11,182 of JBFWNT010000041.1, read as the reverse complement.
CCTTCCTGGTGCTCCTCTACGCCTTCGTGTGGAGCATCGTGCGCAGCTCGAGCCGCCAGCTGCGGACGGCCCAGGCGCCGCCCCCGCCGCCCCCCGCCCCCGCGGCGGCCGAGGACATGCCCGTCGCCGCGCCCGCCGCTCCGGCGCCCGCCGCGATGGCGCCCGCCGCCGTGGCGGCCCCGCCGGCGGTGATCCCTCCGCCCCTCGACGGCGCGCCGAGCCCGCAGGGCACCGAGGAGCCGCTGTTCGTGGCGCCCACCCACGTGCCCGAGGCCGACGAGCGCGCCGGGCGCGAGGAGTCGGGTCGCATCGACCTGTCCGCCAACGTGGAGCCGCGGCTGGTGGTGGAGACCTCGTCGTCGCTCGAGGTGGGCCGCGTGATCCCCCTGGCCGAGGGCATGACCATCGGCCGCTCCGACGCGGCGGAGCTCTCGATCGCCGACCAGTTCGTGTCCCACATGCACGCGCGGATCATGCGGCGCGGCGCGTACCACTGGGTGCAGGACCTCGGCTCCACCAACGGGACGTTCCTCAACGACCGGCGCATCGACGCGGACGCTCAGCTCAAGGTCCACGACGCGCTGCGGATCGGCCAGACGGTCCTCCGCTACCAGGAGTAGCCCATGGCCGCCGAGGGCACCGCGGACCGCCCGCTGGCCCTGGTGGAGGTCGCGCACCTCTCCGACACCGGCCGCATCCGCCACCACAACGAGGACCGGTCGCTCGCGAGCCCCCGGGTGCTGGTGGTCGCCGACGGGATGGGCGGCGCGAAGGCCGGCGAGGTGGCCGCGCAGATGGCGGTCGACGCCGTCGGCCGGCTCGTGGGCCCCGTCCACGAGGGCGACGTGCGCGGCGCCGTGGAGCGTGCCAACCGCGCGATCCGGCGGGTCGCGAGCGACGACCCCGACAAGTCGGGGATGGGCACCACGCTCACCGCGGCGATGCTCGACGACGGGCGCCTGGACGTGGTGCACGTGGGCGACTCGCGCGCGTACCTGTGGCGCGACGGGTCGCTGCGGCAGGTCACCGAGGACCACTCGGTGGTGGCCGAGCTGGTGCGCCGCGGCAGCATCACCCGCGAGGAGGCCGAGACCCACCCGCACCGCAACGTGATCACGCGCGCCCTGGGCGCCGAGGACGGCGTCGACGCGGACGTGGTCCACGTCGACCTGGAGGACGGCGACGTGGTGCTGCTCTGCAGCGACGGGCTGTCCTCGTACGTGCCCGAGTCGGCCATCGCGGAGGTGCTGGCGCAGGCGGCGACGCTCGACGCCGCGGCCCGGGGCCTGGTGAACCTGGCGAACGGGGCGGGCGGCGCCGACAACGTGACGGTGGTGCTGGCGCGGGTGGCGCGCGAGGAGGACCGCACGGGCGACACCGCCGAGGCCCCCGCGCTGACGCCCCCCGACGCGGACGGCGACGGCGACACCGCCACCGCCCCCGCGGGCGAGATGCGGGTGCTGGGCGGCGTGCACGGCCACGCCGGGCGCACCGACGGCACCACGACGCGGCCGCCGAAGGTGCTGGAGCCGGTGCGGCGGCGCCGCTCCCGGGTGGTCCCGATCGTGGCGGGCGCCGTGGTGCTGCTGATCGTCGCGGGCGGTGCGGTGGCCTGGGTGTCGAGCCGCTCGTACGGCCTGGAGGAGGGCCCGGACGGGACCGTCCAGGTCACCAACGGACTCGACTGGAGCCTGTTCGGCCAGAGCCTGTCGCGCACGTGGCAGGAGACCGGCGTCGACGCCGACACCGTCCGCGCCACCGAGCCGCAGGCCCTCTCGACCGCGGTGCACGGGCAGGGCGAGGCCGTCGCGCTGGCCGCCCGCCTGGCGTGGAGCTACGGGGTGCCCCAGCCGCCCGCGCTCGAGGCGCCCCCCGAGCCGGCGCGCAGCCCCACGCCGAGCCAGCCCGAGAGCACCCCGGGGACCACGACCGCCCCGTGACCGCGCGCACCCGAGAGCTGGGATTCCTGATCCCGGTGGCGGTTCTGGGCGTCCTGGGCATGGCGTCGGTCGCCAGCGCCCGCGTCGAGACCGGCATGGAGGTCGGCCCGCTGCCGGGCGCGATCGGCGTGTTCGCCGTGTTCCTGGCGATGCACCTCGCCCTGCGCTGGCGCGCGCCGCAGGCCGACCCGTACCTGCTGCCCGTGGTGGGGCTGCTCGTGGCGATCGGGCTGGTCGAGCTCTACCGCATCGACCCCGCGCTGGCGGCCGACCAGGCGGTGTGGGTCGCCGTCGGCGGCGCCGCGTTCGTCGGGACCCTGGTGCTGCTGCCGGACCACCGGGTGCTGGAGCGCTACACGTACCTGATCGGGCTCGCGGCGGTCGGCCTGCTGGTGATCACCATGGTCTTCGGCACCCGGATCAACGGCGCGAAGCTGTGGATCCAGATCGGCGGCGGCCAGACCGTGCAGCTCGGCGAGGTCGCGAAGGTGCTGATGGTGGTGTTCCTGGCCGCCTACCTGCGCGACAAGCGCGAGCTGCTGGCCATCCCCACCCAGCGGGTCATGGGGGTGCCGGCCCCGCCGATGGCGGCCCTCGGGCCGGTGCTGCTGTTCCTGATCGCCTGTCTCCTGCTGGTCGCGATCCTCAACGACTTCGGCACGGCGCTGCTGTTCCTCGGGATCTTCCTCTCGATGATCTACCTGGCGACGGGCCGGGCGGCGTACACGCTGTTCGGGCTCGGGGTGTTCCTGGCCGGGTCGGTGCTGGTCTACGCCGCCGTGCCGCGCATCCAGACGCGCGTCGAAGCCTGGTTGCACCCGTTCGCGCACGAGCGTACGGACGGCTACCAGCTCGTCCAGTCCCTCTACGCCCTCGCGGAGGGCGGGGTGTTCGGCCCCGGGCTCGGCCGCGGCTTCCTGGTCCTCGACAACGGGCAGACGGTGATCCCGGCCCTCCAGACCGACTTCATGTTCTCGGCCGTCGCGAGCGAGCTGGGGTACGTCGGCGGCATCGGGCTGCTGCTCGGCTTCCTGGTGTTCACCGCCCGCGGGTTCGTGATCGCCGCCCAGGCGCCCGACGGCTTCTCGAAGCTGCTGGCCGGCGGGCTGACCGCCGCGATCGGCCTCCAGGCGATCCTGATCATCGGGGGCGTGATCCGCCTGATCCCGCTCACCGGCGTGACGCTGCCGTTCATGAGCTACGGCGGCTCCAGCATCGTCACCAACTTCGTGCTCGTGGCGATGCTGCTCATCATCAGCCACCGCACCCGCACCCGCGGGCTGCCGGCGGCGCGCCGGCGACGGCGGGGCGAGGAGGACGCGGAGGCCGCCGCGCTCGAGGAGGCGCGGGCGTGAACCGGTCCATCCGGCGCCTCTACCTGGTGCTCGCCGGCGGCTTCGGCCTGCTGGTGCTGATGCTCGGCTGGTGGCAGGTCGTCGCCGCCGACGGGCTGAAGGACCGCCCCGGCAACACGCAGACCCTCCAGGCGGAGCGGCTGGTCGACCGCGGCCGCATCCTCTCCGCCGACGGCAAGGTGCTGGCCGCGAGCCGCGCCGTGCGCGTCCGCGGGCAGCGCGTGTACGAGCGCGTGTACCCCCAGGGCAGCCTGGCCGCCCACGCCGTGGGGTACGCCACCGCGTCTGAGCGCACCGGCATCGAGAACACCTACAACCGGTACCTGTCGGGGTCGTTCGGCACCGAGCCCCTCCTCCAGCGGCTCAACCTGAAGGAGAAGCGCGGCGCCGACGTGACCCTGAGCCTCGACACGCGCATCCAGCAGGCGGCCGAGGAGGGCCTGGCGGGCCGGCGCGGCGCGGTGGTGGCCATGGACCCGCGCACCGGCGAGATCCTGGCGCTCGCGTCGTACCCCTCGTTCGACCTGCAGCAGGCCGTCACGAACTTCGACGCGATCCCGAAGGATGGCAGCCCGTTCGTCGACCGCGCCACCGCCGGCCTCTATCCCCCCGGCTCGACCTTTAAGGTGGTGACCACGACCGCTGCCCTCGAGAGCGGTGAGTTCACCCCCACCTCGAGCTTCGACGACACCGGCTCGTATGACACCCCTGGAGGCCCGATCCGCAACTTCGGCGGCGAGGTGTACGGCCGTCACGACCTGACGACGGCCCTGACGAACTCCATCAACACCACCTTCGCCACCATCGGCGACGCCCTGGGGGCCGACCTCATGGGCCAGCAGATGACGAAGTACGGCTTCGGCGAGCGGCCCCCGGTGGACCTGCCGGACGACGAGGTGTTCCCCTCGGGCCGGCGCGAGGACGGGAAGCTGCTGCCGAACGCCCAGGACGGCATGGACGTGGCCCGTCTGGCCATCGGCCAGGAGCGCCTGACCGTGACGCCCCTCCAGATGGCGATGGTCGCGTCGGCGGTGGCGAACGGCGGCACCCTGATGGCGCCCCACCTGATGACGCGCATCCGCGACCGCGGCGGCGACGTCATCAGGACCGCCGGCCCCAAGGAGGTCGGCGACGTGATGGATCCGACGGTGGCGGCGGAGCTCACGGACATGATGAAGTCCGTCGTCGAGCAGGGCACGGGGACCCCGGCCAACCTGTCGGCCGCCGGCGTCGACGTGGCCGGCAAGACCGGCACCGCCGAGTCGGACGACCCGAACCGCAACCAGGCGTGGTTCATCGGGTTCGCGCCCGCCGAGAACCCCTCCGTCGCGGTGGCGGTGGTGGTGGAGGACACGCCCGGCACCGGCGGCGCCGAGGCGGCCCCCATCGCCGCCAAGGTCATCTCCGAAGCGATCGACGTGCGATGAGCTTCGAGCCCGGGGAGCTCATCGGCGGGCGCTACGAGCTGGGCCGCCAGCTCGGCGCCGGCGGCATGGCGCGGGTGTACCTCGGCCACGACCGCCTGCTCGACCGCGAGGTGGCGGTGAAGGTGCTGGCCGAGCCGTACGCGTCGGACCCGAACTTCGTGGAGCGCTTCCGGCGCGAGGCGTCCGCGGCCGCCGGCCTCAACCACCCCAACATCGTCGCGGTGTACGACCGCGGCGAGGCGGACGGCTCCTACTACATCGTCATGGAGTACCTGGCCGGGCCGGACCTGAAGCAGGTCATCCGCAGCCGCGCGCCGCTTCCCCCCGTGGAGGCGATCGACGCCACCCAGCAGATCCTGGCGGCGCTCGGCGCCGCCCACCGCCGCGACCTCGTCCACCGCGACGTGAAACCGCAGAACGTGCTCGTCGCCGAGGACGGGCACCTGAAGGTCACCGACTTCGGCATCGCCCGCGCCGGCGCCGAGAGCGACATGACCGAAGCCGGGTCGGTGATCGGCACGGCCCAGTACCTGTCGCCCGAGCAGGCCCGCGGCGACGAGGTCACCGCCGCCAGCGACACCTACGCCGTGGGGATCGTGCTCTACGAGATGCTCACCGGGCGCGTGCCGTTCGACGGCGGCCCGCCGGTCGCGGTGGCGATGAAGCAGATCAGCGACGAGCCCGTCTCGCCCCGCATCGTGGAGCCGAGCGTCCCCCGCGAGCTGGAGGCGGTGGTGATGCGGTCGCTCGCGAAGCGGCCGTCGGAGCGCTACCGGACCGCCGAGGAGATGAGCCGCGCCCTGGCCGACGCCCGCGCCGCCCTCGACGGCAGCGGCGGCACGACCCGCGTCATCCCGGCGGCCGGGCCGCCCACCAGCGTGATGGGCCCGCCGACCGCGGCCACCCGCGTCGCCCCCCCGCCGCCCCCCGCGCCGCCGCCGCGCCGCCGGCGCTGGCCGCTGATCGCCGGGATCCTGGTGCTGCTGGTCGCCATCGCGGCGGCCGCCTTCGTCGTCATCGGCGGTGACGACGCCAAGGCGGTCACCATCCCGCCGGTCAAGGGGCAGCCCGCCGCGGCCGCCGAGACCACCCTGCGCGGCCTCGGGCTCGAGGTGGACGTGCGCCAGGTCACCGATCCGACGGTTGACCAGGGCCTGGTCATCGACACCGACCCCCCGGCGGGCGAGCAGGCCCACGAGGGCGACACCGTGATCCTGCGCGTCAGCGCCGGCCCCGGCGACGTGGCCGTGCCCGACGTGGTCGACCAGTCCCAGTCGGACGCCACCGCGGCCCTGCGCCAGGAGGAGTTCACGGTCAACGTTGAGCAGGAGGCCAGCGACAGCACCGAGGAGGGGCGCGTCATCCGCCAGGACCCCGCCGGGGGCACCCAGGCGCAGAAGGGCAGCGAGGTCACCATCGTGGTGTCCACCGGCCCGGCGCAGGTCTCGGTGCCGAGCCTCCGCGGGCTGGACCAGGCCTCGGCCGAGCAGCGGATCCGCAGCGCCGGCCTGGAGGTGGGGTCGGTGACGTTCCAGCCGAGCCAGGCCACCGAGGGCACCGTCATCTCCCAGGACCCGGGCGCCACGGCCAAGGTCGACCCCGGGACGCGGGTCAACATCGTGATCGCCCAGGCGGCGTCCACGATCCAGGTGCCCGACGTGGTCGGCAACCTCGCGTCCGACGCGAAGTTCAAGCTGGAGCAGGCGGGCTTCACGGTCATCAGCGACACCGCGGAGTCGGATCAGCCCGTCGGGACGGTCATCGAGCAGAACCCGTCGGCGGGGACCCAGGTGGCGCGCGACACCACGATCACGATCACGGTCAGCAACGGCCCGGCGACCGACACGGGCGGCGGTGCCGTGCCCGCCCCGCCCCCGTCCGGCGATCAGGGAAGCCCGGGATGACACGGCGGGTGGCGGTGCTCATGGGCGGTCGCAGCAGCGAGCACGACGTGTCGCTCGCCTCCGCCGAGGCCGTGATCGCGGCCCTGGACCCGGCGCGCGACGAGGTCATCCCGGTGCTCATCTCCCCCGAGGGCGTGTGGAGCGTCGACGGCGAGCCGGTCGCGATGGTCGCCGGCAGCGACGGCGTGGGGTGCCTCACGTCGTTGGCGGGCGGGCCGGCGCGGGCCGTGGATGTGGTGTTCCCGGTGCTGCACGGGCCGCACGGCGAGGACGGCACCATCCAGGGGGCGCTCGAGACGGCGGGGGTGCCGTACGTCGGCGCCGGCGTCGCCTGCTCGGCGGTCGCGATGGACAAGGCGCTGTTCAAGGTCTTCCTGGCCGACGCGGGGATCCCCACGCCGGAGCACGCGGTGGTCACGGCGGCCGAGTGGGCGCGCGACCCCGACGGCGTGCGGGCGCGGGTGGCGGAGGCCGTCGGGTACCCGGCGTTCTGCAAGCCGGCGCGGCTCGGGTCGAGCGTGGGCATCAGCCCGGTCCCCGAGGCGGACGCGCTCGACGCGGCCCTGGCGCTGGCGTTCCACCACGACGGGAAGGCGTTGGTGGAGCGCGGCATCCGCGGGCGGGAGATCGAGGTGGGGGTGCTCGGCGGCGACGTGCCGTTCGCGTCCCCCGTCGGCGAGATCACCTACGACGGCGAGTGGTACGACTACGACACGAAGTACGTGCCGGGTCGCTCGCGCCTGCAGGTGCCGGCGGACATCCCGGAGGCGGCGGCCGAGACGGCGCGGGCGTTGGCGCTGCGGGCGTTCGCGGCGGTCGACTGCGAGGGCCTCGCGCGTGTCGACTTCTTCCTGGAGGAGGACGGCACCGTGCTGCTCTCCGAGCTCAACACGATGCCCGGCTTCACCCCCACGAGCGTGTACGCGCGGCTGATGGACGCCGCCGAGATCCCGTACCCGCAGCTCGTCGCCCGGCTCATCGACCTCGGCGTCGCCCGGGCCGACGAGGCGCGCCGGTACCGCTGCTGACGCGGCGGATCGGCGTCGTCGCCGACACCCACGTCGGCGAGTTCCTCGACGCCCTTCCGGCGTCGGTGCTGGAGGCGCTCGACGGCTGCGACCTGATCCTCCACGCCGGCGACCTCAGCGTCCCCGCGGTGCTCCACGATCTGGAGCAGGTGGCCCCGGTGGTGGCGGTGCGCGGCGACCATGATCGATTGGACGGACTGCGGCTGCCGAAGTCGACGGTGGTCGTGGCGGGGGGCCACCGGATCGGGCTGACCCACGGGGACCGCTCCTACCCCGTCGACGCGTCGGTGGTCACGGCGTCAGTCGCCGCCGGGCGGAACCTGCGGTACCGGGGCGGCTTGGCCGGCGCGCTGCGGCGGAGGTTCGGGCCGGTCGACGCGATCGTCTACGGCCACTGGCACGAGCCCGTCGTGGCGCAGGCCGGCGGCGTGCTGCTGTTCTCGCCGGGCGCGGTGTGCCCGTGGGGCAGCCTGGAGGGCGGCCGGGAGCCGCGGCCGGGGGCGGCGGGCGTGGCCGACCGGGCGGTGCGGCGCTTCCGCGTCCAGCTCGGCGCCGACGCCATGCGCCCCAGCGTGGGCGTGCTGGAGGTGGGATCGGGGGGCATCCGGCCCAGGACGATCGCCCTCCCGCCTCGCTAGGTTCCCCCGGATGACGGACGACGGCTTCGGCCGCGCGATCACGACGATCCGGGCCGGGCTCTCGCTCGGCGCCGCGGCGGCGATCCTGCTGGCGATCTCCCCCCTCTTCGACGTGGTGACCGGGGAGGCCGCCGCCCCGCCGGGAGCGGAGTTCACCGCGGGCGTCGGCACGTCGGTGGGGGTGGGGGCGGCGATCGGGGCGATCGTGATCATCGCCGCGGTGGCGCAGCGGGTGCTGTGGCAGCACCTCCTCGGGATCGTGGTGACGACCGGCGTGGCGCTGCTGTCGGCGCTGCTGGTCATCTCCGCCCGCACGGCAGACGAGTTCGCCGACGGGGCCGACGTGACGCTGCAGGCGGGCGGTGTGCTGCTGATCATGGCGTTCTGGCTTGCGCTGATCGCCGTGGTGGTGGCGCTGGTGGGCATCCGGATGGTCGCCCTGGCCGCCCCGCCCCCGGTGATCCCGGAGAGCCGGCGCGGCGAGCTGGTGCGGGCGCGGACGTCGTCGATCTCGGCGGCCCTGGGCGCCGCGGGGGTGGTGCTGGTGATCACCTCGGGCGCGGCGATCGCGTACGGCGTGCTGGCGCTGGGCGACATCCGCGCGTCGGACGGGCGGCTCACGGGGCGCGGCTTCGCGATGACGGGCGTGATCCTGGGCGGCCTGGTGCTGTCCCTGCTGGCGGCCGTCGGCGGGGTCGGCTCCCTGACGGCGTCGCCGGGCTGAGCCGTTGCCGCGCTGGATCGACGTCGAGCGTGAGGTGCCGGCCCTGGCCGCGGCGGCCCGGGGGTTCCTGGAGGGGCGGACGCATCGGACCATGGCGACCGTTCGAATGAACGGCGCCCCGCGGATCAGCGGCACCGAGCTCCGGTTCGACTCCGGGGACCTCTGGTTCGGGAGCATGTACCGGTCGAACAAGGCGCTCGACCTCCTCCGCGACCCGCGTTTCGCGCTCCACAGCGGCAGCGAGGACCCGCCGGCCTGGAAGGGCGACGCGACCGTCTCGGGAACCGTCGAGGAGGCCGACGCCGACAAGATCCTCGAGATCTACGGGCAGGCCCCGCCCGGCCCATCCCACCTCTTCCGCGCCGACGTCACCGAGATCACGGTGGTCACTCTCGCCGAGTCCGGTGACCATTTGATCCTCGAGTCGTGGGTCGATGGACGCGGCTACCGGAGGCGCACCCGCACCTGATCCCATGCGGGACGGCCGGCGGACCCGAGTTTGTAAGGGTTGCGTTTTCGCCGACGGAGACCGGTTGATGGCGTGCTTCCATCCGCCCTCCCGATGCTCCGAAGGCACCGTGCCCACCTCCGGACGGCGATCGCGCGCGCTGCGCTCGCCCTCGCACCGCTCGCCCTGGTCGCGTTCCCCGCGACGGGCGTCGGCGCGGACGCGCCGCTGCTCTACCTCATGAAGGAGCCGGCGGCCGCGGCGAGCGACGCGCTCGGCGGGCCGACGTTGCGGCAGGCGCCGCTGACCCCGGATGGGCGCTGGCCGAGCGCCCGCGTGGTGGGGAAGGTGCGCGGCCGGGACCTCGCGGGCCAGTCACCGGGCCGGATCGCCGCCATGCTGCGCGCCGGCTGGCACCAGCAGAACGTGGGTGGCCTGGTGGCGGTGGACGAGATCACGCCGAAGCAGTGGACGGCGTCCTCGGCGTCGGCGCTCTCCCAGGCGATGGACCAGCTGGGGGGTGACGCGGGCCGGGTGATCTTCTACGCGGCGCCGTCGTTCGTGGAGCGCGTGGGCCGCGCCGACCCGCGCGCCGCGCTGCCGTCGCCGCTCGGGCCGCTGGTCGATGCGGTGAGCAAGGGGCGGGCCACGTACCTGCTGACCTATCGCGGGGACATGTCGCCGTTCCCGGCGCGGGAGATGGCGATGCACCCGACGCGCTGGGTGGCGCGCTGGCCTGCGGGTCGCGGCGAGCTGCGGGTGATGCTCGGCCCGGACGGCGGCGCGGGGCAGGCGGAGATCTGGGCGCGCCTGCGGGCGACGGTCGCGGGACGCGCCCTCCTGGCGAACGGCCCCGCCGCCTACGGCCTGACGACCCCGGCGGCGGCGCGGGCGTGGGTCGCGCAGTTCCGTGCGTTCCGCGCCGCCCCGGACGTCTCGGTGACCGGCTCCGACTTCCCGGTTGCCATGCCGGGCGGCCTCACCCTCTCGCCCGCCGGGACGAACCGGGTGAAGGTCCGCCTCGACCGCCCCGGCCGCGCGGTGCTCACGATGAAACCCGTCGCGGGCGGCAGCCTCCGGGCGATCAGGAAGCTGGCCGGCCCCACGGGCGGGGACGTCGTCGTCCGGCTGCCGACCGACACCCGCCCCGGCCGGTACCGCGTGCAGGCGGTCCTGATCGGCGACGGGTTGCGCGACCGGGCCGCCGTGGTCGTGAAGGTGAAGCGCTAGCCCGGACGCAGGCCCCCCGCCGCCGCCCACACGGGGCGGCCCATGTTCCGCCATGGACCCGCCCCCGCGCCAGCGTCCGTCGCGGAACCAGCGGCGCATCGTCTGCACCGAAGGCGGATGCTGCGGCCCGGGGCGGTCGAGCTCCCGCCGCCTGATCTGGTCGATCACCGAGGCGGGTGGCTCACCGGCGGCGAAACGTCCCTCCACCTCCCGCCGCAGCGCCTTCCACGAATACGACCCGGGCAGGTCGCGGGTGCGGTGGGCGGACCGAACCCCATCAATGAACAGATCCAAGGCCCGGGAACGGCGTGAGGTCATGCAGTTCGCCGCGTTCCACACCGCCCGCAGCGACACCACCAGGTCCCGCCCCGCCCGGGCACGCAGCCACTCCGGGTCGCGGTGGGCTTCGCACAGATGGCATGAACGAGACCTCCAACCGCTCGGCGAGTGACACTCGCGGTGAACAGGGAGCTGGAAGGAGGCCTCAT
>JBFWNT010000040.1:0-22410 GCA_050250915.1 Thermoleophilia bacterium | reverse complement strand
CCACTCCCCGCCGCCCCGCTTGACGGGAGGCCACGTTCAGATAAACCAGACCGAGACCCCGAGGGGCAGGTGCAGCAACGCGCGGGGGCCGTGTCCGCGCCCGACGCAGATCGCACACGCCGGCGTCGACCCGAGTCGTTCCCCCTTGTAGAAGCTCCGCGGCATCAGGGCCACGATCCCCTGATCCCGTGTGACGGATCGACACCCAAGCCACACCGACGACGGCCGGCTCCGTGTTGTTGGGGGTCCGAATCATCGTGGGGGTGCGGTTCGAATGAACGTCGACCACCCACCATCCCCAGCCCATCCCGGCGCCCTCAGCTCACGACCCGACCAAGGCCGACGAAGGCACGGGGCGCGCCTACCCCGGAGCGGTCCGCCTCGAGCGGGGGTGGGCGCGATCGAAGTCCTCCCGGAGGTGGGCCGCGGTGACGTGGGTGTAGACCTCCGTGGTCACGGGGGAGGCGTGGCCGAGATGGGCCTGGACGTAGCGGATGTCCACGCCCGACTGGATCAGGTGTGTGCCGCAGGAGTGGCGGAGGGCGTGGGGGAAGACCCTCGCGCCGTCGGCGCGGAGGCCCGCCCGGTCGGCGACGGCGGTCACGATGCGCCAGACGCCCGCCCGTCCCAGGCGGCGTCCGCGGCCGCTCAGGAACACCGCGTCGGCGTCCCGGTGGCGCGCCTGGTCCGCCCGGGGGCTCCGGTCGCGCGCCCGCAGCTCCGGCCGGCCGACGCGGAGGTACTGGGTCAGCGCCGCCAGGGCCTCCCGGGGCACGGCGACCGCGCGGCGCTTGTCGCCCTTCCCGCGGACGAGGAGGAAAGGATCCTCAGGATCGTCCAGATGGCACGCCGAGAGGTCGAGGCCCGCCGCCTCGCTCGCCCGCAGGCCGCACCCGTAGAGCACCTCGATCAGCGCGCTGTCCCGCGCGCCCAGGGGTCCGGGGGCGGCCGCGGCGTCGCACGTGCGGCGCACCTCCGCCGGGGTGAGGGCCACCACCTCCCGCCCGATGCGGTCCTGGCCGCCCTCCCCCGCCGCCGCCGGGGGCCGCAGGTCGCGCACCGGGTTCTCCAGCGCCAGGGCCCGGCTCCACCAGCGGCAGAACGCCCGCGCCGCCGCCACCCGCCGCCGCCGCGTCGCCAGACGCCCCGGCAGGCCGTCCCGCCACCGCTGCCACCAATCGAGCGTCAGCGCGTTCAATTGAACGGCGGCGGCGCGTGCGCCCGGGTCGTCCTCCACCCCGAAGCCCGGCGCGTCCGCCGGCGCCGGAGGAACCCCCAGGGCGTCCGCGAGCGCCACCAGGTCGCGCGCGTACGCCGCGCGCGTGTTCCGGTTCTCCCGCGTCGCGAGGAACGCCCCCGCCAGCCGGCCGAAGCCGTCGGGATCGACGAGCGGCTCCGTCATCCGCGCGGGTGCCCCTTACGCAGGAGCCCCTGCATCGTCTTGGTCGTCACGCCCGTGTAGCGCTGCGTCGTCGCCAGGCTCGCGTGGCCGAGGACCTCCTGGACCACGCGCAGGTGCGCGCCGCCCTCGCCTCCCGGCCCCTCCAGCAGGTGGGTGCCGGCCGCGTGGCGCAGCAGGTGCGGACCGCCGGCCCGCCCGGCCGCCCGCAGCTCGCGCGCGACGACCCGGTAGACGGTGGAGCCGTCCAGCGCCCGCCCGCCGCGCGACACGAACACCGGCGCCCGCGCCGCCGCCACCGGCGCCCGGCCCGCCACCAGTCGCGGCCGGCCGTCGCGCAACCACGCCCGCAGCGCCGCCACCGCCGGCTCGGTGAGCGGCACCGTCCGCGCGGCGCCCCCCTTGCCGACCACCCGGATCGCCTCGTGCTCGAAGTCGAGCCCGGCCAGCACCAGGTCGCACGCCTCCTGCCGCCGCAGCCCCGATCCGTACAGCACCTCCACCAGCGCCCGGTCGCGCAGCGCCAGCGCCCGCGCCACCGGCGTCTGCGCCGGGTCGGCCCCCACGCGGTCGACCAGCGCCGCCGCGTCGGCCTGCGACAGGCGGGGCACCGGGGGCGGCGCCGGCCGCGGGCGGTCGACCAGGTCGGCGGGGGACCGCCCCGGGGGATGGAGCGGCGCGAGCCACTCCCGCGCCGACGTCACCGCCCGGGCCCGCGTGGCCGGCGACCACTCCAGCCCGCGGAACGCCGCCTCCAGCGCCGAGGGGCCCACCGCCTCCGGCCCCGCCACGCCGTGGGCCTCCAGCCACGCCGCCAGCCGCCGCGCGTCGGCCAGGTACGCCGCCTGCGTGCGCGGCGACAACCGGCGACCCCGACCGCCCTGGGCGGCGAGCCGGCGCTCCAGGTCATCCAGGCTCGCTTCCCAGGTCACGGACACGGTCAGTCCCCGTTCGGCGTCCCCCGCAGCTCCACCTGCCCGACGCCCGCCGAGTACCCGCCCTCCCCGTCCGGCACGAGCGAGGTGATCCAGAGGACGTACGCCTCCGCCGGCGGGCCGGGCGCCAGCTTCACCACCTGGTCGGCGCCGGTGAAGACGCCCTGGGCCAGCATCTGGCGTCGCCCGTCGACCAGCGGGCCGAGCACCTGGAAGTGCGCGCCCTTCGTCGGCGAGCTGACCACCATCTCCGTCGCGACCGCCGGCGCCGTGAGGCGCAGGATGAGGCCGACGCCGGTCTTGCCGGTGCCGCCGAACGCCGGGTCGCCGAAGTAGGTCTCCGTGTACCAGGCGGTCGACGGGTTCGGCTGTCCGGTGGTGGGGTCCACGTCGATCGCGTACCCGCGCAGCGCCGGCTGCTCCTGACCGTCGTCGCCCTGCGGGTCGTAGTCGCGGACCGCCGACAGGGTGAGCGGCACGGCCGCCGGCGCGGGCGGGGCCGTCTCGTTGGCGAGCGGGTCCAGGATCGCGTAGGCGGCGACCCCCATCGCCGCCACGACCACCACCGCGAGCGCCCAGGCCAGGATCCGCCGGCGGCGCCGGCGGGGGTGCCGCCCGGTGTCGCCCTGGTCGTCGGCCGGCGGGAGCGGCGGCATCTCGAAGACGGCGGTGCCACCGGGACGCCCCTCGAGCGCCGCGACCATCGACGCCGCGTCGGGGAACCGGTCGTCGGGCTCCTTCGCCGCCGCGTGCATCGCCACCGCGGCGAGGTGGTCGGGCACGTCGCGACGCACGAGCCGCGGGTCGGGGAGCGGCTCGGAGCAATGCTTCATCGCGACCGCCACGAAGCCGTCGCCCTTGAACGGGAGCGTGCCGGTGAGGCACTCGTACAGGAGGATCCCGAGCGAGTAGATGTCGGCGCGGTTGTCGACCGGCCGGCCGTCGGCCTGCTCCGGCGACAGGTAGTCGGCGCTGCCGAGCAGCATGTCGGTGCGGGTGAGGCCCTCCTCGCCCTCCGCCTCGATCGTGCGGGCGATGCCGAAGTCGGCGAGCTTCACCGTGCCGTCGGCGGTGAGCAAGACGTTCTGCGCCTTGATGTCGCGGTGGACGACGCCCTGCCCGTGGGCGTACGCCAGCGCCTCGCCGACGCAGCCGCAGATGCGCGCCGCCTCCTCCGGCTCCAGCGCCCCCTCGCGCCGGATGCGGCTCTTCAGGTTCTCGCCCTCGACGAGCTCCATCACCAGGTACGGGCCCTCGGGGTCCTCGCCACGGTCGAGCAGGCGCACCAGGTTGGGGTGCGAGAGGCGGGCGACGAGCAGGGCCTCGCGCCGGAACCGCTCCGCGTGCTCCTCGTCGGCGAGCATCCCCGGGTGCAGGCGCTTGATCGCGACGGGACGGCCGAGGACGGTGTCGGTGGCGCTCCAGACGGCGGCCATCCCGCCCCGGCCGATCAGGTGATCGAGCTGGTAGCGGTCGCCGAGGACCGCCCCCGTCACGACGATTCCCCCGTGGCCGTCACACGGGGACGATACCGCCGCCCCGGCACCGCACGAGACGGCGCGGGCCGAGCCTCATCTAGAATCGCCGCGTGGCCGCTCCACAGACCGTCCTGATCGTCGAGGACGACGAGGCGATCGCCAACTCGGTCGCCTACTCGCTCGACCGGGCCGGGTACCGGACCCTCCGCGCCGGCGACGGCGCCCAGGCGCTGCGCCTGTTCCGCCAGCAGCGCCCCGACCTGGTGATCCTGGACCTGATGCTCCCGCAGATGGACGGCTGGCGGGTCACCGAGGAGCTGCGCCGCGAGGACCCCCGCGTCCCCGTGATCGTCTGCAGCGCCCGCACCAGCGAGTTCGACCGCGTCCACGGGCTGGAGATGGGCGCCGACGACTACGTCACCAAGCCCTTCTCGATGAAGGAGCTGCTGGCCCGGGTGCAGGCGCACCTGCGGCGGGTGGAGTCCCACCGGCGGCCCGACGGGGACGAGCCGATCGAGGCGGGGGCCCTGCGGATCGACCCGGAGCAGGTGCAGGCGTTCGTCGAGGGCACCTCGGTGGGCCTGACGCCGCGCGAGTTCGACGTGCTGTACGCCCTCGCCCGCGCCCAGGGCAAGCCGCTCGCGCGGGAGCGCGTGTACCGGGAGGTCTGGGGCTACGAGATGATGCGAGGCGACCGCTCCGTGGACGTGTTCGTGCGGAAGGTGCGGCAGAAGCTGGCCGCCGCGCAGCCCGACCGCAGCTACGTCCAGACGTTGTACGGGGTGGGCTACCGCTTCGAGCCGTCCGACGCCGCCCCTGCCGGCGCGGAGGCCTAGCGCCGGACACCGCGGCCCCGCGAGGGGGGCTGCTACCCTTCCCGGCGCTTCGACCCCGGGGGGATGCCCGAGTGGTCAAAGGGAGCGGTCTGTAAAACCGCCGGCTACGCCTACGGAGGTTCGAACCCTCCTCCCCCCATCCACGCGGGTCCCGGCCGTGGCGCCGGGCCCGCGGTCCCGTCAGGCCGGCGGCTCGTCCCCGCTGAGGACACCTGTCAGGCCCACGAGGTCGAGCAGGCGCTTCACCTCGGGCGTGACGTTGGCGAGGCGGAGCGCCCGGCCCTCCACCGTGAGGTTCTCGCGCACGATGAGCAGCGCGCGCATGCCGGCCGAGTCGATGAACGTGACCTCGCCGAGATCGAGCACGACGTCGCCCTCGCGGTCCGCGGCGAGCTCGGTGGCGCGCACCAGGAGCGCCTCGGCGGCGCTCATGTCGATCTCGCCCTTCAGGCGGTAGACGGGCCTCCCACCGCTCTGGGCCTCGCCGCCGCGCAGTCCGGCGCTGATGTGGTCGGGAAGGGGCGCGGCGGCAGGATACGACCCGCCCGCGGGGCGGGGAAAGGGCGGACGGCCCACGGACCCCGGGGGCGCCGGGGGTCCGTGGGCCGTTCGTGCGCCTACTCGGGGAGCGAGTAGGCGACGACCTCGGGCGTCATGCCCTTGGCGGAGGCGAAGCCGGCCCCCGTGATGAGCATGTCGTCCGTGATGGCCGGGGTGCTGTTGGCCTGGGCCGGCAGCTGCTCGGTCCAGAGCTCCGAGCCGTCGGTCTTGTTGAACGCGTGGATCTTCCCGTCGAAGGTGATCGTCACGACGGCGTCGTTCACGACGGTCGCGCCGCCGTAGTTCTGGGTGTCGAAGTCCTGCTTCCAGAGCTGCTTGCCCGTCGCGCCGTCCAGGGCGACGAGCTCGCCGGAGCTGGTGGCGAAGTCGCAGAGCTCCGACCCCTCTGTGAAGTTGGCGTTCGCCGTGTACACGGAGCAGAGGTTGTTGACCGGGACGTAGATCACGCCGTCCGACACCGCCATCGCCGTCTCCACCCCGCCGAGCCAGCCGGGGTAGACCGTCACCGGGAACTTCGTGAACGGGGCGTTCCGGTCGGGGCCGTCCTGGTCGGCGGTGCCCTTCCCGTCGGCCGCGCCGGCCTCGGGCGTGTGCTTGCCGACGTCGGTCTTCCAGATCAGCTCGTGGGTGTCGCGGTTCAGCACGTAGACGGTGCCGAGCTTGCCGCTCAGGACCACGACCGGCGTGTCCTTCCCGTCGATCGTGAAGTCGGTGAGGATCGGGCCGAGGTGGAGGTCCCAGTCGCGCAGGTCGTGCGAGAGGGCCTGCCAGTGCCACTTGATCTCGCCGGTCTTCCCGTCGAGCACCACGAGGCTGTTGGTGTAGAGGTTGTCCCCCGGCCGGCTGGTGCCGTTCGGGAACTCCTTGGTGCCGGACCACGGCCCCGGGTTGGCGACGGCCATGTAGACGTCGCCGTTGTCATCGACGGACGGGGTCTGCCACAGCCCGCCGCCGGTGTTGACCTCGGGGTTGCCCCAGAGGTTGTCCGTGGTGGTGTCGAACTGCCACTTCTGCTCGCCGGTGGCGAGGTCGAGGGCGTGGACGATGCCCTTGCCGCCGCCGCCGTAGAAGTTGGCGAGCGACGCGCCGGGGACGGTGCTGATGATCACCGTGTCGTTCCAGATGAGCGGGGCCATGTCGACGCCCTCGCTCGGCTGCCGGATGATGTCCTTCTCCCACGCCACCTCACCGGTGTCCGCCTTCAGGGCGAAGACGCTGGTGGCGGTGCCGCCGACGACCATGCCGCCGCCGATCGCCACGCCGTTGGGGCCGGTGGTGGGCTTGTCGAACTTGTGCTCCCACTTCACCTCGCCGGTGGCGCGGTCCACGGCGGTGACGTTGGAGGCGATGTCCTGCAGGTACACCGTGTCGCCCGTGACGATCGGGTTGGACGAGAAGACGCCGAAGGTGCTCTCGCCCGTCAGCGGCACCGACCACTTCTTCTCGAGTGACGCGATGTTGGACGCGTCGATCTTCCCGCCGACGGCGCGGGTGTTGTGATAGTCGCCGTTCGGGGCCGGGAACGCCGACGCGGCGTCCGTGACCTCCGCGGGGGTGCCCTCGGGGAACGCCGCCGGGGTGGTTGCGGCGCCCTCGTCGTCGTCGCCGCCGCAGGCGACCAGGCCCCCGCTGAGCGCGACGGCGCACAGCACCGCGCCGATCGCGACGCGTGAGCGCCGCAGGGTCCGTCGTGGCCGCCTCGCGGCCGAGTCGTGCTGGGCCATTCCCATCCTTCCGCTGCCGGGATCGGGGTGGAGCGGCGCGACGCTAGGTCCGGGCGGAGGGGGCGCTCAAACCCCCGTACGCCGACGTTCATTTGATCGGCAGCCCCGGATCCCGGTCGGTGAGCGGGATCTCACTGGTGGGGGGGACGTCCCCCGTTCGGGTGAGCGCTCACCCGAACGGGCTGGTCCGGACGGGCTACTGCAGGCTGTAGACGTAGGCCACGACGTCGTTCAGGTCCTGGCCCTCCACGAGGCCCGCCGGCATCTGGCCGCGGCCGTTCACGACGGTGGTGCGGATGAACGCCTTCGTGAGCCCCTGGTCGGCCAGCTTCGGGCCGAACCCGGCGCGCGTGCCCAGGCCCGCGTGGCACCCGGCGCACGGCGCGGCCGCGAACACCTCCTTGCCGGCCGCCGCGGTCCCCGCACCCGCGGGGGCCGTGGTCGCCGGCGCCGTCGAGGCGGGAGCGGTGGTCGCCGGTGCGGTGGTGGCGGGGGCCGTGGTGGCCTCCGCGGTGGTGGCCGCCGGGACCTCCGCCGCGTCGCCGCCGCCATCGTCGCCACCACACCCGGCCGCGGCGAGGGCGGCGACGGCCAGCGCCGCCGCCGCCCAGGCACGCGTCCTCACGGGGTGACCGCGACCTTGATCACGCCGTCCTCCTGGTTGGAGAACAGCTGGTAGGCGTCCTCGATGTCGTCGAGGGCGAACCGGTGGGTGATGAGCTGCTGCAGGTTGAGGCGCCCGTTCTTCACGAGGGCCATCAGGTTCATCAGCCGCTTCTTCCCGCCCGGGCACAGCGTGGTGCGGATGTCGATGTCGCCGATGCCGTAGATGAACGGCTCCAGCGGGATCGTCACCTTGTCGCCGTACACGCCGAGCGACGAGACCATGCCCGCCGGCCGCACGGCCTTCAGGCAGTTCTCGAACGTCTCCTGGATGCCGAGCGCCTCGATCGCCACGTCCGCCCCGCGGCCCTCGGTGAGCGCCTTGACCTTCGCGATCGGGTCCTCCTGCGTGTAGTCGATCACGACGTCGGCGCCCATCTCCTTCGCCATCTCGAGCCGCTTCGGGTTCGAGTCGACGCCGATGACCAGGCCCGCCCCGCGCAGCCGCGCGCCGGCCGTGGCGCACAGGCCGATTGGGCCCTGGGCGAACACCACCACCGAGTCGCCCAGCTGGACGTTCGCGGTCTCCACCGCCGAGATGCCGGTGGTGGCGATGTCGGTGACGAAGAGGACCTCCTCGTCGGAGAGCCCCTCCGGGATCTTCGCCAGGTTGGCCTGGGCGTACGGCACCCGGAAGTACTCGGCCTGCACCCCGTCCATGGAGTTGCCGAGCCGCCAGCCGCCGATGATCCCCCACTGGTCCTCGTAGCCGGCGCACTGGGAGAAGTCGCCGGCCTGGCAGAAGTAGCAGGTGCCGCAGGGCGTGATCGCACCGACGACGACACGGTCGCCGACCTCGTAGCCGCTCACCGACTCGCCCACCTCGTGGATGACGCCGGCAGGCTCGTGACCGACCACCCGCCCCGGCGCGACCGGGTACTCGCCGCGCCAGATGTGGGAGTCGGTGCCGCAGATCGTGGTGGTGGTGATCTTCACGATCGCGTCCGTGGGGCCGCACTTCGGGATCGGGACCTCCTCGATGTGGATGTCCCGGACGTCCTTGAACACGGCCGCCCGCATGGTCTCGGGCATGAAGCCCCCTCTCTCCTCGGAGCCGGTCGTGCCGATGATCCGGGACCCCCGCGGGGGGCGGCAAGGCGGAACCAGACCGCCCGCGGGGCCCCCGCCCCGCCGCGTCCGCCGGGATCCCCCTGGCGTCGCGGGTCCCGCGCCCGCGAACCGAACCGCCGTTACCTGCCGGCGGCCTCACCCGATCGTGTGAGTCCCGCCGCACGAGCGGGCGGGCCCACCGTATGCTCGTGACAACCTCGTCGGCGTTGGGGGGATCGGTGCAGACACGTGACGCGGCCCGGATCGTCGCGGACGACGGCCCGCGCGCGGCCGACATCAACCTGCTGCGGCGCGCCGACGCCGCGGGGCAGCGCCTCTTCCGGCAGCTGGTGGTGTCGCGGATCGCGTGGGGCGCGGTGTCGGAGACGAGCCGCCTGATCGCGGTCGACGTGGTCGGGTTCTCGCTGCGCGCCACCGGGTGCACCCACCCGCAGCCGTGTCACCTGCACCACTGCTTCGACCGCCTGGAGATGAAGGCGGTGCTCGGCAACCGAGGTCGCCTCATCACCGGCGCGCGCCTGCCCCTGGACGGGTGCGACGCCGCCCTGGCCGGGCTGGTGGGCGACGAGGAGGGCCTGGGGGCGCTGATCGGCGTCCCCGTGTCGTTCGGCGGCGAGGTGCGCGGGGTCCTGCACTGCGGCCTTCGCCGGGAGGGCGCGTTCGGCGGGGGCGTCGTCGAGGCGCTCGGCCGGGTCTGCACCTACGCCGGCGCCGCGCTGGCCGCCGCCCGCGACCGCGCGCGGGTGGAGGAGGTCGCCGCCAACCGCGAGCGCCGCCGCCTGGCGCGCGCCCTGCACGACGAGTTCGGCCAGCGCCTGTTCACGATCGGCATGACCGCGCAGAAGGCGCGCGCGAGCGCCCGCTCCGGCGGCGCCGACCTGGTGACCCACCTCTCGGGGCTGGAACAGCAGATCGCGGGGGCGTCGGCCGCGTTCCGCTCCACCCTGCGCGCCCTGGACCGTCCCGTCGCCCCCGGCGGGGCGCTGGCGGTGAAGCTCCGCGAGGACGCGGCGGCGTTCACCCAGCGCAGCGGCGTCCCCGCCCACCTCCTGGTGATCGGCGAGCCGGGGGAGCTGGACGGCGCCCGCGAGGAGCTGCTGGTGAGCGTCACGCAGGAGGGCCTGCGCAACGTGGAGCGCCACGCCGGCGCCACGGAGGTGGTGCTCACGCTCGCGTTCTCCGCCGACTCGGTGGAGCTGGTGATCCAGGACGACGGCGTCGGGGTGCAGGCGGGCACGTCGCCCGGCGGGTCCGGGCTGGGCCTCGGGATCCTGCGCGAGGAGATCGCCCGCGTGGGCGGCGAGGCGCGCCTGGCGCGCAGCGAGGACGCCGGCTCGACGATGCGCGCGCGCATCCCGCTGGTGTGACCGGCGGGCGCAAGGCCCACACGGTGGTGGTGGCCGACGACCACCCCATCGTGATCAGCGGGATGCGGCTGCTGCTGTCGGGCAGCCGCTTCTTCGAGCTGGTCGGCGAGGCGCGCACGGGCGCCGAGGCCATCCTGCGCTGCGAGCAGTACCGGCCGGACGCGCTGCTGCTGGACCTGCGGCTGCCGGACCTCCCCGCCGCCACCATATGCTCGCGCATCAAGGAGCGCCACCCGGAGACGGCGATCGTGATCCTGACGGCGCACCCCGAGGAGCTCGCGGTGCGGGGGTGCCTGAAGGCCGGCGCGTCGGCGTGCCTGTTCAAGGACGTCAACGAGCAGAACCTCCTGGCCGCGCTCATGCAGGTGGTGCACGGCCGCGCGGTCATCGACCCGCGCATCGCGGGCGCCATGCTGCCGCGGCGCGGCGCCGGCGCCCCCGAGGGCGCGCTGACCGCCCGCGAGCACGAGGTGCTGCTGCTCATCGCCCGCGGGCTCACCACCCAGGAGATCGCCGACGAGATCGGCCTCTCCCCGAACACGGTGAAGAGCCACTCCCGCGCCCTCTTCACCAAGCTCGACGCCCACAACCGGGTGCAGGCCCTGGCCGCCGCGAAGGAGCGGAACCTGGTCTGAGCGGCCCGCTCTTCGGGCTCCGCGGGACGTCCGCTAGACTGGCGCCGCCCGCCCAGTTAGCTCAGCCGGTAGAGCACTTCCATGGTAAGGAAGGGGTCAGCGGTTCGAATCCGCTACTGGGCTCTCGTCGCGGCCCCCGGCCGCCACGCGGCGGAGTAGCTCAGCTGGTTAGAGCAGCGGAATCATAATCCGCGTGTCGGGGGTTCGAGTCCCTCCTCCGCTACCTCACCCGCCGCCCGCAGGTGCCCGCGCCGGGGACGACGCGCGGGCGTCGCCGGCCCTCAGGCGCAGGGACAGGACCGCGGCCGTCGCGGCGATGGCGGCGCACACGGCGCCGATGACCCCGTACCCGGGCCCGGAGAACACCGGCCCCATGACGGCGGCGCCGAGGGTCACCCCGATGTAGGTGGTGCAGCTCATCAGCGCCACCACCGCCCCGCGCCCCTCGGGCATCGCGTTGGTGGCGAGGGTCGCCATCGCGGTGAGGAACCCCGCCTGCTGGGTCCCCATGGCCGCGAGCACGACCACCAGCAGGACCAGGGCGCCGGCCACCCAGGGCAGCCCCGCGTAGATGACCGTGAGGGCCACCAGGGTCAGCGTCGCGGTCCGGGCCTTCCCGATGCGGTCGATGACCCCGCCGTTCATGGACATCAGCGCCACGCCGGCGCCGTACGCCAGGATCAGGGCGCCCGCGACGCCACTGCGGACGTCGAGCTCCTCGCGCAGGAAGCTGCCGAGGTACGTGTAGACGCCGTAGAAGGCGAGCATGTCCAGCAGGTTCACGGCCAGCAGCCACCGCACCGCCGGCTGGGCGAGGGCGCGCCGCAGCCCCACCCGCTCCGCCTCGTCGCCCGACCGGGCGGCCCCCGAGCCGGCCGGGAGCAGGCGCACCGCCAGCACGGTCGCCACGGCGGCGAGGGCCGCGAGCGCCGCCAGCGCCTCGCGCCACCCGGCCACCTCGCCGATGAGCCCGCCGACCGGGACCCCGGCCACCAGCGCCAGGGCCCACCCGGCGATGACCCAGCCCATCACGCGCGCCCGGCTCTCGTAGGGCACCTCGTCGCCCACCCAGGCGTAGGCGGCCGGCAGGAACAGGCCCGCCCCCACGCCACACGCGGCCCGGCCCGCCACCAGGCTCAGCAGGCTCGGGGCCACGGCGCAGAACGCGCCCGCCACCGCGAAGATCACCAGCCCCCACAGGATCGCGCCGCGGCGCGACACCCGGTCGGCCACCCAGCCCGCGGCGGGCGCCACGATGGCGACGGCCAGGCCGTAGACGCTCACCGACAGCCCGGCCGCGTCGACCCCCGTGCCGAAGTCGCCGGCGATGTCCTCGAGCAGCGGGGAGATGACCAGGGCCTCCGAGCCGACGGCGAACACGCCGAGCAGCAGGGCGGCCGTGGCGGCCACCAGGGCCCGCCCCTGGAGGGGGGTGTGGGGGGCGATCACGGCCTCAGCCTGTCACGGAGTTGCGGAAAGAGTCGCGGTTGGTCAGCGCGGACCCGCACCCTGTTGCGTGACACGGTTTTCTGCGGCGATCCTCACCCCCGATGCGGGGAGGAGACGCACTGCGCACGCCCGGCCGGCGCCTGCTCGCGGGGCTCGTCGCCGGGGCCGCCGCGGCCCTGTGGCTCGCCGCGCCGGCCGGCGCCGTCCCGTCGATCAGCGGCGCCGACGGCGACGTGTGGAACGCCGCGAGCCCCGACGTGCGCTACGTGATCACGTCGAACCTGACGACCCGGATCACGTGGACGCTCGAGGAGGTCCAGTCCGGCGGCGACGGCACGATGGCCACACGCACGGGCGCGGGCGCCCAGCCCGTGACGGTGACCGCGCCCACCGGGGACGGCACGTTCCGCATCACGGCGCGCGACTTCTTCATCCCGGCGCAGCGCACCTTCGTGGTCGACCGCACGCCGCCGGGGATCCGCATCGCCAAGCCGGCCGACGGGTCGACCGTGCCGCAGGGCGCCGCGGCCGTCGCCGAGTACTCGTGCGCCGGCGCGGTCCGCTGCGCGGGCACCGTGGCCTCGGGCGCCCGGCTCGACACGTCTCGCCCGGGCCCCGTGACCGTCCGCGTGGAGGCGGCCGACGCCGCCGGGAACACCGCCGTCGCGCAGGCCACGCTCACGGTGGCGGCGCCGCCCGCCGCGGGCGGGACCCCGCCGGCCCCGCCGGATCCCGCCGCCCCCGCGGCGCCGGTGCCCCCCGCGCCCCCGGGCACGGTGCTGGACCAGCCGGACGGGCAGGCGCTCCCGACCCGCAACCACGCGCGGCTGCTGCCCCGCCTGAACGGGGTTGTGGCCACCCGGCGACCGGTGCTGCGCTGGCCGCCGAAGGCGCGCGCCCGGCTGTTCAACGTCCAGGTGTTCCGGCTCCGCGACGGCGGCGAGCCGCAGAAGGTGGCCTCGCTGTTCCCGCGCGTGAACCGCGTGCGGATCCCCCCGGGCCGCCTGAAGGACGGCGGGCGGTACGCGTGGCGTGTGTGGCCGTTCCTGAGCGACGGCTACACCGTGTCGCCCCTGGGCCTGAGCGTGTTCGCGGTCGACCTCGCCCGCCGGTAGCACCCGGGCCGTGCCGGGCGCCGCCCATCGGGGGATACTTCCCCGATGGGCACGCCATCATGAACGGCACCTCACCACCATCTCACTCCCGGCTCACGCGCCGGGCCTAGCTTTGGCCTCGTCGACACCGCAGCAGATCGCGACCCGTCCGGAGCAGGCTCACATGCGAGCCGGCACCCTCAGACTGCTCCTGGCGAGCGTCCGATTCCGCGTGGTCGCGGCGTCCGTCGCGCTGCTCGCGCTCGCGACGATCGGCTCGATCCTGGTGGCCCGTGAGGTCGTCGTCCGGCAGATCGACGACCGCATCGAGCGGGTGCTCAACCAGGAGGTCGACGAGCTCCAGCGGCTCCAGCAGGAGCAGGACCCCGTGTCGAGGCAGGCGCTCGGCGACGACGTGCGCCGGCTGCTGGAGATCCAGCTGGCGCGGAACGTCCCCGCCGAGGGCGAGGCCTACGTCGCCTACGTCGACGGCAAGCCGTTCCTCCACAGCCGCCAGTCCGTGCCGTACCGGCTCGACACCGACAGCGAGCTCACGAAGCGGTGGGGGTCGGTCACCACGGTCCAGCGCGGCCGGGTCGCCACCCCCGGCGGCGACGTCGAGTACCTGGCGGTGCCGGTCGGGGCGGGCGGCGACAGCGGCGTGTTCGTCGTCGGGATCTTCCGGAGCTTCGAGACCGGCGACCTCGGCACCATCACCGGGAGCCTCGCGGGCGTGGGGGTCGTGGTGCTGCTGCTGGGCGCGTTCCTCATGTGGCGGACGGCGCAGCGGGTGATCGCCCCGGTGAACGCGGTCACCCAGACCGCCCACCAGATCAGCGAGACCGATCTGAGCCGCCGCATCCCGGGGGAGGGCGACGACGAGGTCGCGGAGCTGACGCGCACGTTCAACGACATGCTCGACCGGCTCGAGTCGGCGTTCGCGGCGCAGCGGCAGTTCCTGGACGATGCGGGGCACGAGCTGCGCACGCCGATCACCATCGTCCGGGGGCACCTGGAGCTGATGGGCGACGACCCCGCGGAGCGCGAGGAGACCATGGCGCTGGTGATGGACGAGCTCGACCGGATGGCGCGCATCGTCGACGACGTGATGGTGCTCGCCCGCGCCGAGCGCCCGGACTTCCTGAACTACGAGGCGGTGGACGTGGCGACCCTCACCCAGGAGGTGGGGGCGAAGGCGCAGGCGCTGGCGCGGCGGCGCTGGAGCGTCGAGCGCGCCGGCCGCGGCGTGATCGTCGCCGACCGCCAGCGCCTGACGCAGGCCCTCGTGCAGCTCTGCCAGAACGCCGTGCAGCACACCGGCGAGGACGACGCGATCGTGCTGGCGTCCACCGTCGCGGGCGGGCGCGCCCGCTTCACCGTCCGCGACACGGGGCCGGGCGTGCCGGTGCTCGAGCGCGAGCGGGTCTTCGAGCGCTTCGCCCGCGGGTCGGGGGAGCGCCGGGAGGGGGCCGGCCTCGGCCTCACCATCGTCCGCGCGATCGCCGAGGCGCACGGCGGCCGCGTGGAGCTCACCCAGCACCCCGACGGCGGCGCCGTCTTCACCATCGACATCCCGGTCGACCCGCCGGCCGCGAGCCCGACCGGAGGAGGTCCGGCATGAGCAGCATCCTGATCGTCGAGGACGAGGAGCGCATCGCGTCGTTCGTGGACAAGGGGCTGCGGTCCAGCGGCTTCGCCACGGCGATCGCGGGCGACGGCGAGTCGGGCCTCGCGATGGCCGCCAGCGGCCGATTCGACCTGGTGGTGCTCGACCTCGGGCTCCCGGACATCGACGGGATCGAGGTGCTGCGGCGGATGCGCGGGCGCGGCGTGAACGCCCCCGTCGTGATCCTGACGGCGCGCGACGGCGTCCACTCGACGGTCGAGGGCCTGGAGGGCGGCGCCGACGACTACGTCACCAAGCCGTTCCGCTTCGAGGAGCTGCTCGCGCGGATCCGGGCGCGGCTGCGCTCGGGCACGGAGACCCCGTCGGTGCTCGAGGCCGGCAACGCCCGGCTGGACCTCCGCACGCGGAAGATCCACGTCGGCGACCGCACCGAGGAGCTCACCGCCCGGGAGTTCGCCCTCGCCGAGATGCTCTTCCGCCACCCCGGCCAGGTGCTCTCCCGCGAGCAGATCCTCGACCGCGTCTGGGGCTACGACCACGACCCCCGGTCGAACATCGTCGATGTCTACATCGGCTACCTGCGCCGCAAGCTCGGCAAGGAGATGATCCGCTCGGAGCGGGGCATGGGCTACCGCCTGGACGTCGACCCCCGCTGAGCGGGGGCGGTCACTCCTCCCGGAGGCGGTACCAGACGGCGCCGGCCGCGTCGGTGGTGAGGCGGACGATGCGGCGCTTCACGAGGGCGCGCATCGCGCGCTCGATGGCCTCGACGGGGGCCCGGACGCCGAAGTGGCGCTCCAGGTCCCGGCCCAGGTGGGCGGCGGTGGACCAGCCTGAGCGGTGGGGTGCGAGGCGGGCGGCCATGCACGCCTCCAGCACGTCGATCAGGCGGCCGGCCTGGCTGAGGGTGTAGCCGGTCTCCTCGGTGCTCGTCGGGCGGGGCTGCATCCGGTCATCTTCGGCACGGCCCGCGCCCGGCGTGAGGGGATCCGGCCCCTAGGGCCCCAGGAGGGTGGCGACGTCGGCGATGCCCATCGGCCGGGCCCACAGCCATCCCTGCCCCAGCGCGCACCCGACGCCGCGGACCAGGGCCAGCTGGTCCTGGCGCTCGACCCCCTCCGCCACCACCGTCAGGCCCAGGCCGTTCCCCAGCTCCACCACCGCGCGGAGCAGGGCGGTCGCCTGGGCGGAGCGCGCCTCCGCCAGGAACTCACGGTCGATCTTCAGCATGTCCACCGGCAGGCGCCGCAGCTGGCCCAGCGAGGAGTAGCCCGAGCCGAAGTCGTCGACCGCCACCCGCACGCCCCGCCGTCGCAGCGCCCGGAGCGACGCCAGGTTGCCGGGCGTGTCGGCCGCCATCGCCGTCTCGGTGATCTCCAGCACGAGCCGCTCCGGCGGCAGGCCGGTGTCGCGCAGCGCCGCCTCCACCACGTCCGCCAGCGCCGGGTTGCGCAGCTGGCGCGGCGACAGGTTCACCGTCACCGCCGGCGGGTCGCCGCCGTCGCCGCGCAGCAGTTCCATCACGTCCCGGCACGCCGTCCGCAGCACCCACTCGCCGATCTCGTCGATGAGCCCGGTCTGCTCCGCCAGGGGGATGAACTCCCCCGGGCCCAGGAGCCCCAGCTCGGGATGGCGCCAGCGCACCAGCGCCTCCACCCCCACGACGCTGCCGTCGGCGATCCGCACGATCGGCTGGTAGACCAGCTCCATCTCCTCGCGGCCCACCGCGTTGCGCAGGCGCGACTCCATCTCGAGCCGCGCCATCGCCGCCGTGCGCATCTGCGGCACGAACACCGCGTAGCCCCGCTTGCCCTGCTCCTTCGCCGTGTACATCGCGGCGTCGGCGTCGCGCACCAGCGCCTCGGCGTTGCGCTCGCCCGCCGTCGCCGGGGCGATCCCGATGGTGGTGGAGACGAACACCTCGCGGCCCCCGACGTCGAACGGCTCGTGGAACGCCTCGATGATCCGGTCGGCCACCACCGCCGCCGCCTCCACGTCGGCGTCCTCCAGCAGCACCGCGAACTCGTCGCCGCCCAGCCGCGCCGGCGTGTCGGTGGGGCGCAGCACACCCCGCAGGCGGTCGGCCGCCAGGGTGAGCAGGCGGTCGCCGGCCGCGTGGCCCAGGCTGTCGTTGACCGTCTTGAAGTCGTCGAGGTCGAGGAGCATCACGCTCAGCTCCTCCTGGCGGCGCTCCGCCCGCAACAGCGCCTGGGACAGCCGGTCGAGCACCAGCGCCCGGTTCGCCAGCCCCGTGAGCGGGTCGTGGAACGCCTGGTGCTCCAGCTGCGCGGTGGTGGCCGCGTTCTCCAGCGCCGCCCCGGTGAGGGTCACGATGTATTCCGCCAGCCGCACCTCCTCGGGGCCGAACAGGTCGGCGACCGCCGTGTGGTGCACGCCGAGCACGGCCGCCGGGCGGCCGTCGGCGTGGATCGCCACGTACATGTGCGACCCGCCCGCCGCCGGCGTGATCACCAGCGGCTCGCCGCTGAGCAGCCGGTCGGGGTCGGGCGGCGCCTCCCCCACCGGCCACAGCGCCGGCGGCCCCGTCGCCGTGCCGGCCGGCACCTCCGTGACCTCGGTGCGCTCGGCGCGCAGCAGCACCATCGCCGCGGACCGCGCCGCCTCCACCACCGCCGACGGCGTGAGGGCCGCCGCGATCTGGCGGCCGCAGACGAGGACGGCGTCGAAACGGTCGGCCAGCGACAGCGCCGCCGCCGCCCGGGGGTCGACCCCGGCCGTGCCCTGGAGGTGCTCCACCTCGAGAGAGGCCTCGCGCAGCGCCTCGGCCGCGCCCCTGTCCCCCCGGTCGGCCGCCAGGCGCGCCTGCGCGTGGCGGGTGAGGGCCAGCTCGTAGGCGGCGCCCTGGCGCTCCGCCTCGGCGGCGCTCCGCTCCAGCAGCCGATCCACCCGGGCGCCCGGGCCGGTGAGTGCCAGGATCAGGGCCCGCTCGCGCAGCGCGTGGGGCAGGTTGTTCCTGTACGACCGGCTCCAGAGAAGCGCCCGCCGGCTCGCCGCGCGGGCCCGGCGGGCCACCAGCGCGCGCCGGGGACGGCTGAGCGCCGGCCCCTCCTCCAGCTGCCGCCGCAGCGCCGTGGCCAGCCACGGCGCCAGGGGCGCCACGTACTCCTGGCGGAAGCCGCGGCGCTCGACCGTCCGCAGGATCTGCCGCAGCGTCGATGCCGCCGCCCCGTGGCGGCCCGCCGCCATCAGGCGCAGCGCCTCGGCCTGCACCAGCTCCGCCTGGGTGTGGACGTCGGCGCCGCCCCGGGCGAGCTCGGCGGCGACCAGTTCGGATGGGACCTCGCCGCCGGACGCCTTCGACCAGATCCCCAGGGAGATGCCCGCGGCCTGGGGGTCGCCGATCTCGCGCCCCGCCCGGTGCACCTCGCGGGACCGCTCCACGGCGGCGCCGAGGTTGCCGAGGCGGTACTCGCAGATCGCGACGTGCCACGACGCGGTGTTCATCTCCCAGCGGTCCCCGGTGCGCTCCAGCAGCTCCACCGCCTGCTCGCAGCTGTCGATGCACTCGCGGAAGCGGGACGCCCCGTAGAGCACGACGCCGCGGAAGTGCAGCGACTGGCCCTGCCCCCACACGTCGCCCAGGTCGCGGCGGATCGCGAGGCTGCGGTCGGCGTAGTCGAGCCCGCGCGAGAACCACGGCAGCACCGTCATGACGGGCGCGTGCTCCGAGTAGGCCTGGGCCAGCTCCAGGGTCGGCGGGTAGCGCTCCGCCAGGTTCATGCCGCGCAGGTGCGCCCAGAGCGTCTGCACCGCGCCGCGGCCGAACCAATACGGGTAGGCCAGGCGGCTGTAGAGCCGCACGGCGAGCATCTCCCGGCTCTCGGCCGGGATCGGGTCGCGCTGGCCCACCGCCGCCCCGGGGGCGATGGAGTGGCCCGCCTGCACCGCCACCTCGCGGAGCGCCTGGCGCAGGAAGCCGCCCATCCCCCGCGGCACCCGCTGATCCAGCAGGCGCAGGCCGCGCTCGTAGGCCTCGATCGCCGCCTCGACGTCGCCGCGCTTGAAGAACAGCTCCCCCAGCCGGCCGTCGACCTCGGCCTGCGCGAGCGGGTCGTCGGACAGCTCGCGCGCCCGCTCCAGGTGGACCTGCGCCTCCTCGTAGCCGCCGCTCATCATGAGGACGTCGCCCAGGCCGTTGGCCAGGGCCCGGCACCCCGCCTCGTCCAGGTGCTCGCCGGCCGCCAGGGCGATGCGGTAATGCGACTCGGCGGCGGCCAGGGCGTGGCGTCCGCGGGCGATCGCCGCCGCGCGCATCGCGTGGGGCACGGCGCGGTCGCGCTCGCCCCCGGCGTCGTAGTGGTAGGCCAGCTCGAACGCCCGGTCGGGATGGGCCGCCTCGATGCGGCGGGCGGCGGCCCGGTGCAGCGCCCGCAGCTCGTCGGGCTCCACGCGGCCCAGCAGGGCCTCGCGGAGCTTGTCGTGGACGAAGGTCACCTGGGACTCGTCCTGGTCGGTCCACACGATGTTGCGGCGGCGGGCCTCGGCGAGCGACGCGATGGCGCCGGACGGGTCCTGCGCGGCGAGCTCGGCCGCCAGGGCGATCTCGAAGCCCTTGCCCAGCACCGCCCCCGCCGTGAGCAGGGCCAGGGTCGCGGCGGGGAGCATGTCGACGCGCGCCAGCAGCACGTCGGCGGCCGCCTGCGAGGAGCTGACGTCGGCGAGCGCGGCGCGGGACACCCGCCAGCCGTCGCGCTCGCGGCGCAGGGCCGTCGACTCCACCAGGCCGCGCAGGACCGCCGTCGCCATGAACGGGTTGCCGTCCGACAGCCGTTCGACGGCGTCGAGCGCCTCGGCCGGCAGCGTCCCCGCCATCGTGGTGGCCAGGCTCGCCACCTCGGCGGCGCCCATCGGCGGCAGGCGCAGGTGCTCGCGCGCGCCCGCAGCGCGGAGGGGGTGGTCGGCCGCGACCTCCTCCTCGCGGAACGCGACGATCACCATCGTGCGCCGGTCCGGCGCCGCGCGCCGGGCCCACGCCGCGAGCAGCCGCAGCGACACCTCGTCGGCCCACTGCGCGTCGTCCAGGATCACCACCGCCTCGCGCCCGGGCGCGCCCAGGGCGTCGAGCAGGGCGGCCAGCGCGCGCAGGCTGCGCGCCTCGGCGTGCTGCTCGGGGCCGAGGCCGCCCTCGTCGGAGGCGCCGGTGATCTCGGCGAGCTCGGGCATCGCGGCGCTCGCGGCCGCCGCCTCCTCGCCCAGCCGGCCGGTGAGGCCCTCGTGCAGCACCGCGTCGGCCGAGGCGGCGCGGACCACCTCGCGCACGACGCCGCCGAGGAGCTGGAACGGCTGGGCGGCGGCCTGGTCGACGCCGCCGCCCCGCAGCACCCACAGCCCCTGCTCGGCGGCGCGCGCCACCACCTCCTCGAGCAGCCGCGTCTTGCCGCCGCCGGAGATCGCCTCCACCGTCACCAGGGCACCGGCGCCCTCGCGGGTGCGTCGGATCTGCGCCTCCAGCTCCGCCAGCTCGGCGCGGCGTCCCACGAAGGCGGGCTCCGTGAGCGCCGTGCGGTCGTCCTGGGCGCCGAGCACGACCTCCGGCTGGGCGTCGCCGCGGGCGAGCGCCTCGGCGATCGCCACGAAGTCGGCCGCGGCGGCGCGGGCCGACTGGTAGCGGTCGCGCGGGTCGCGCTCCAGCAGCCGGCCCACCGCCTCCTCCAGGATCCGGGGCGCGTCCGGCACCAGGCGGCGCAGACCCGGCGCCGGCCCCGCGAGCGTCTCGCGCAGCAGCTCCGCCGCCGTGGCCGCCTCCCGCGGGGGGCGACCGGTGAGGCAGCGGTGGATCAGGACGCCGGCCGACCAGAGGTCGGAGCGCTCGTCCACGCCGCCGGCGATCAGGCCCGACGCCTCCGGGGCCAGGTGGGCCACCTCGTCGGC
Source organism: Thermoleophilia bacterium (assembly GCA_050250915.1). Classification (GTDB taxonomy): domain Bacteria; phylum Actinomycetota; class Thermoleophilia; order Miltoncostaeales; family Miltoncostaeaceae; genus Miltoncostaea. The sequence continues at coordinate 1,679 of JBFWNT010000040.1, read as the reverse complement.
GGGGAGGTCGGCCACCGAGGCGATCAGGGCGACGTCGGCGGCCAGCCCGGCGGCGGTGATGGTCGCGCGCGCGACGCCGTCGTCGCGGAGCGTGACCGCAGCGGCGTCCAGGTCGCGGTGGAGGATGCCGCGCGCGTGCAGCTCGGCGAGCGCGGTCAGGACGTCGCCGGCCACCGACAGGGCGTCGAGCAGCGGCAGCGGGCCGTCAGCGGCGGCGCTGAGGGGCGTGCCCGGCGGCATCGCCGTGACCAGGTGGATGCCGCCGTCCTCGCGGCCCACCGCCCGAACGGGCGCCACCAGGCCGAGGATGCCGTCGGGCAGCGCGGCCCGCGCGTGCTCCAGGCGCATGATCGTGGCCGGCGAGACCGCCCGCTCCGGCGCCCGCTCGATCCGCACCGGGGTCCCGGCGGCGACCTCCGTCCCGGCCCACACGGCGCGGCCCGCGCCGCCCCGCAACTCCGGGCCCACCCGGAAGCGGCCCCCCAGGACCTCCGCGCCCGTGGAGATCCGTGCCATGGGCTGAATGTATCGGTGCTCGCGGATCCCGCGCTCCGTTCTGGCCGGGCCCAGGGGAGGATCGGCCGCCGCCGGCGCGAACTGCACCGACATGGCCGCCGTTCGTATCACGTCAGGACCGCTGCGCGGAGTCGAGCTCGAGACCGCGGTGCGCACTCCCACCGGCCGCGCCCTGCGCCGGGCCCTCCGCGGCCGCCGCCGGCGCCGCCTCGGAAGCGCCCCCGTGCTGACGCCGCCGCCGGTCGAGCAGGCCGAGCACCGCCCCGCCGCGTAGCGCCGGCGCCTAGAGCGGGGCCTGCACCAGGATCGGTCCCTGCGGGGCGGTCCGGCTGGTCGCCGGCTGGGCCGTGACGGCCAGCGCGTCGCCGTCCTGGAGCCCGGTCGCGACCGTGCGCGCCGCCCCGGGCCCGGTCGTCTCGAAGAGCCCCGCCGACGTCGGCGTGCCGTTCCTGACGATCCACAGCTGGTAGGCGTCGCCCCGCCTCAGCGGCGGCAGGTCGGTCAGGTCGACCACGGCGGTGTCCTGGTCGGGGACGTAGAGGACCTTCCCCGTGATGTCGGGCGCCGACGGGCCGGCGGTCATCGCGATGGTGGTGGCCCGGCCGTCGCCGGGGCCGCCCGACGTGCTCAGCACCAGGCCGATCGCCAGCGCGAGCGCCACGATCGTGGCGAGCGCCGCCGCGGCGGGCCATGCGGGCAACCCCAAGAACCGGCGGCCGCGCCGCTCGCGGCGGGTCGGCGCCTCGGCCGCGGGCTCCCCGGCGGGGCGCTCGGCGGCCTCGGACCGGACCGTGGCCATCAGCGACGCCTTCAGCGACGGCGGCGGGTCGTGCTGCGGCACCGCGACCGCCAGGACGTCGGCGGCGGGGCGCAGGGAGGCGAGCTCCTCGCCGCACACGGCGCACTCCTTCGCGTGCGCCTCGACGCGGGCGATCTCGTGCGGCGCGGCGGCACCGAGGGCGACGGGCGCGATCAGGTCGCGCAGGACGTCGTGCTCGCGCGTCATGTGGCCGCCGCCTCCGCCGCGCCCAGCCCGCGGCGCAGCCGCTCGAGCCCCAGGCGCATGCGGCTCTTCACCGTGCCGAGGGGCAGGCCCAGCATCTCGGCGATCTCGTGGTGGGTGAACCCGCCGTAGTAGGCGAGCTTCAGGACCTCGAACTGGT
>JBFWNT010000039.1:0-23494 GCA_050250915.1 Thermoleophilia bacterium | reverse complement strand
AGAGCCCCATGGCGTGGAACCCGGCGTCGACGAAGATCGTCTCGCCGGTGACGCTCGCCGACAGCGGCGACGCCAGGTACACGGCGGTGTCGGCCACCTCGTCCTGGGTGATCTCGCGGCGCAGGGGCGTCCGGCTGGCGATGGTGTCGGCCATCGTCCCGAAGCCGGGGATGCCGCGCGCCGCCAGGGTGCGCACCGGGCCAGCGGAGATGGCGTTGACGCGGATGCCGCCCTCGCCGAGGTCCCACGCCAGGTGGCGCACGATCGCCTCGAGCGCCGCCTTCGCGACGCCCATGACGTTGTAGCCGGGCACGGCGCGGTCGGCGGCGATGTACGACAGGGTCATGATCGAGCCGCCCCCGCCGGCGCGCATGTACGGCTCGGCCTCGCGGGCGAGCGCCGCCAGCGAGTAGGCCGACACGTCCACGGCCAGGTGGAAGCCGTCGCGGCTGGTGTCGACGAAACGGCCGCCCAGGTCCTCGGGCTTCGCGTAGGCCACCGCGTGGACGAGGGTGTGGATGGTCCCGCCCAGGGCCTCCGCCGCGCCGGCCACGGCGCTGGTGATCTGGGCGTCGTCCTGAACGTCCAGCGGCAGCACGCCCGCGCAGTGCTCCAGCTGGTCCGCGAGCTTGCGCACGTCGCCCTCGGTCCGCTCGCCCTGGTAGGTCAGCACCAGGCGCTGGCCGGCCTGGTCGAGCTTGCGCGCGATCGCCCACGCGATGCTGCGCTTGTTGGCCACGCCGACCACCAGGCCGGTGGTGCCCTCGAGGAGCTCCGGCACGCGTCCTCCCTCTCCGGATCCGGCGGGCACCGTAGCAGCCGCGGAGCGCCCGTCCCGGTTGCGGTGGGGGCCCCGGCCCGCGAGCATCCGGCGGATGCGCCGCGCCCTGGTCCCCGCCCTCGCCCTCGTGCTGTTCCTGCTGGCGGCGGCGACCGCCGCGGCCCACCCCACCCTGGTCACCACCGACCCGCTGGCCGACACCAAGCTGGACGCCGCGCCCGCCGCCGTGACGCTCACCTTCAACGAGCCGGTGGAGCTGGCTCGCCAGAACGGCGAGAGCGGGAATGTGGTCGACGAGTCCGGCGAGAGCGCGAACCGGGGGCCGGCCGAGCAGGGGACGGACAAGCGGCAGGTCCGGATCCCGCTCCGCCCGGGGCTCCCGGACGGCACGTACACCGTTCGCTACTCGGTGATCGGCGCCGACTCCCACGTGGTGGGCGGGGTGTACGTGTTCGGGATCGGCGACGGGGCGCTGAAGGACCCGTACCTGGCGGGGATCTCCACCGGGCCGTCCGAGACCGGGCCGTGGGGCACCAGCTCCCGCTTCCTCGAGCTCGTGGGGCTCGGGGGGCTCATCGGGCTGATCGCGTTCCGGTGGCTCGTGTGGGCGCCGGCGCTGCGCCGGCCGCTGGCGAAGGCGAGCGAGGCCGAGCGCGACGCGGTCGTCACGTGGGGCCGCGACGCCTTCTGGGTGGGCTTCGGCGTGCTGGCGGTGGGGGCGATGGTCGCGGAGGGCTATCTGCTGGTGGTGCAGAGCGCGAGCGTCCTGGGGACGACGGTGTGGGGCGCGATCGGCGACGCCACGGGCATCAGCCAGGTGCTGGGCAGCACGCGCTTCGGGTCGCTGGTGCAGTTGCGCGGCGCGCTCCTGTTCGGCCTCTTCGCGCTGGGCGCGGCGCTGTTCATCCGCGAGTACGGCAGCAGCAACCAGCCGCGCGCCGCCACGCTGGAGGGGCCGCGCTGGTCGGCGTTCCTGATGGGGGGACTGCTGCTGGCGGTGCTGGGCGGGATCGCCGCCCAGGGGCACGCGAACGTCGCCTCCGTCGCCTGGCTCCAGATCGGCACCCAGCTCGTGCACCTGGTGGCGGTGGCGGTGTGGATCGTGGGCCTCGCGATGATCGCCCTCATCCACGTCCGGCTGCCGCGGCTCGCGCCGGACCGCGGGTCGGCGCTCGCCGCGCGGGTGCTCGCGCGCTTCTCGAAGGTCGCCCTCATCGCGGTGACCGTCGCGGTCGCCACCGGCGTGATCCGCTCCCTGGCCGAGATGAGCGACCCCACGGAGCTCTGGGACACGTCCTACGGCCAGAGCGTGCTGATCAAGGTGGCGCTGCTCATCCCGGTCGGCGTGCTGGCCATGTACAACCGCAAGGTCATCGTTGCGCTGCGCCCCGTCCGACACCCGAACGCCGCGACCGTACGCCTGGTGCGTCGCCTCGCGAGCGCCGAGTTGGCCCTGTCGGTGGTGATCGTGGTGGTCGCCTCCGTCCTCGTCGCCCAGGTGCCCGGGGCCTCGTAGCCCGCCGGCCCTACCGCGCGAAGCGCGGTCGCAGCGCCCGTGTAGAGAGGTGCTGCTTCGGCCGGCGGGTTGGACGCAATTCCTGTCCGGGACGCGTACGCGTTCCGTGCTCGTCAGACAAGGTGTGGACCTGTCCCGGACGAGCGACAGCAGCCTGGTCGACCGCGCCCGCCTCGGCGCGCCCGGGGCGGCAGAGGAGCTCTTCCGCCGCCATTGGCGCGACGCGTGGCGCCGCGCCTACGCGGTCACCGGGCGGCGCGAGTCGGCCGACGACGTGGCCCAGGACGCGATCGTCCACGCGCTCTCCCGCCTGGCCGACCTGGACGACGGCGATCGCTTCGGCGCGTGGCTCAACGCGATCGTCACCCGCCGGGCGATCGACCTGCTGCGCCGGGAGCGCCGCCTGGTGGACCTGTCGGCCGCGGGCGAGCCGCTCGTCGAGTGGGAGGGCGGGGCGGACGAGGCGGGCCTGCGCCCCGCCGTGGCGGCTCTCGACCCGGACCGCCGCGCGGTGGTGGTGATGCGCTACTGGCTCGACATGACGCCGCCCGAGATCGCCGACGCCCTGGACGTCGCGGTCGGCACCGTCCACTCCCGCCTGGCGCGGGCCCTGGCCGACCTGCGCGCGGCTCTCGCGGAGGGCACCCGTGCCTGAGCTCGAGGCCCTCCTCCGCGACGCCCGGCCCGACTGGCCGGAGCCCTCCGCCGCCGCCGGGGCCCGCGCCCGCGCCGCCCTCGGGTTCGCACCCTCCCCGCGGTCGCCGCGCGGATGGCTGACCCGGACCGCCCGCGCCCGCGGCACCCGCCTGCTCATCCCCGCCGCCCTGCTCCTGACCGCCGGCGCCGCCGTCGCCGCGACCCTCATCAGCACCGGCTCGTCCGGGGCCCCCGCGGGGCGGCCCGCGGCCCTCGACTTCGGTCCGCCCGATGCGGTGGGCGGGCCGGTGAGCCTCATCGACGGGCTCCCCGCCGTCGCGGTCGACGGCCGGGGCGTGGTGACCGTCGCCTGGGGCCGGGCGGGCCGCATCGTGGTCAGCTCCCGGGTCCCGGGAGGCGGCTGGTCGGCGCCGGAGCGGGTCTCGGACCCGGCCCGGCGGGCGGCGTACCCCCGTGTCGGGACCGACCGCGACGGCGACGTGACGGTGGTCTGGCGCGAGCGCATCGCCGCGACGCGCGTGACCCAGCGGTTCACGCTGCCGAGCGGGGCGCCCGCCGGGTACCTGACCGAGCTCACCGGCCAGCGCTGGGCCGTCGTCGCCCGCACCCGGCCGGCGGACGGATCGTGGTCGCCGGCGCGCCGGCTCTCCGACGAGACCGCGTCGGTGCGGGACATGGAGGCGCCCGGCCTGGTCGTGATGCCGGACGGCCGGACCGTGGTGACCTGGGACGTCGCCGGATCGATGTGGTCGCGCGGACGGGCGCCGGGCGGCGACTGGTCGCCGGCGGAGCGGGTCGGGGGCGACCGGGGCGAGGCGGTCGACCCCCAGCTGGCAGGCGCGCCCTCCGGCGGGGCCGTCCTGACCTGGTCGAACCGCATCGAGACCGGGACCGGCCGGCGCTACGCGATCCGGGCGGCCGTCCAGGACGCCGACGGGACGTGGGGCGACGCCGAGGTGATCGACGACGCAGCCGTGAACCCGCCTCACGCCGCCCCGGCGCTCGGCCGCGGCGGGGACGCGGCGGTCGCGTGGATCTCGGAGAGCATGGACCGCACCGAGACGTCCGCGTCCGTCCGTCCGGCCGGCGGCGACTGGAGCGCCGCCGCCCTCGTCGACGCCACGCCGCGGCTCTTCGGGTTGCGGGGGGCCCCGGCGATCGGCGGCGACGGCCGCGCGGTCGTCCTCTCGGGACCCCGGGGCGCGGCGGCCGTGCGCGGGGACGACGGGGTGTGGCGGCCCCTCCCGCTCTCCCCGGTGGCCGGGCGTGCGTTCGGACTCGCGGCGTTCGCCGACGGGGCGGGGGGCGTCGTCGTGGTCCGGGGTGCGGCGGAGCCCTCCCGCCTGGTGGTCGAGCGGGCCGGTGGCGCAGGCGACCCGGTGCGGCGGGCCACGTCCGCCTCGTCGACGGCGCCCGTCGCCGCCGCGGGGCCGGACGGCACGACCGCGCTCGCGTGGGCGCGCAGCGGCCCGTCCACCGCCGCCGTGGTGGCCGTCGCGGAGCCGCCTCGATGAGGACCCGGGCGGCCGTCGTCGCGGGGGTCGTCGTCGCGGTCGCGCTGGCCGCCGGCGTGGCGCTCTGGGCGACGCGGGGCGGCGACGCCACGGGCTGGAGCGCGCCGCAGGCCGCCGGGCCGGGGGCCGACGCCGACGCGGCGGTCGCCGGCGACGGCACGGCCGTCGCCGCATGGGCGGAGGAGCATCGCGGCGCCACGGCGGTCGTCACCGCCGAGCGGCGCCCCGGCGGGGACTGGGGCGCCCCGCGGACGATCCTCCCGGCGCAGCGCTGGACGGTCCGGAACGTCTCGGTCGCGGCCGGGGCGGGCGGGGACGTCACCGTCGCGTTCCGGCTCATCGGCCGCCGCGGTGGACGCGGCCTCGTGATGGGCGCCCACCGCCCCGCCGGTGGCGGATGGGAGGCGCCGCAGGCGCTCACGCGCGTCGGCGCGGGCTATGGCGACCTGGCCACCGCCGTCGCGCCGGACGGCGGCGTCGCCGTGGCCACGGCGGCCGTCGGCACCCGCACGCACCTCGACGCGACCGTCCGGGACCCGGGCGGCCTCTGGACCGATCCGCAGGAGGTCGCGCGCGGCCTCATCGTCGCCCGCCCCGGCGTCGCGGTGGCACCCGGCGGGCGCGCCTATGTCGCCACCGTCGAGGGGTTCGGCCGGAGCACCCACCTCGCGCTGTACGTCCACGCCGGCGGCGACTGGCGGGCGGCGCCGGCCCCCACCGGGGCCGACGACGGCGTCGGCGCGGTGGCCCTCGCCGTCGGCGGCGACGGGGTGCCCGTGGTGGCGTGGACCCGGCGCGGCCCCGGAGGCGCGACCACCCTCGCGGCCAGCGCGCTGCGCGGCGGGGCGTGGAACCCGGCGCAGGTCCTCGACCGGGGCCCCCTGGCCACGACGTTCGGCGACCTGGCGGTGGCGCCGGCGCCCGGGGGCGCCGCCGTCGCCTGGGCCCGGTGGGGGCGCGAGTGGACGCGCGTCGCCGTACGCGCCGCGCTCGTCCGCGACGGCCGGGCCGCCCCGCCGGCCGACGTCGACGTGTTCGACATCCCGGACATCCGCGCGGGCGCGCAGGTGTCCACGCCCGGGCCGCCGCCCACGCGCATCAGCGTGTCGCAGGCGGGGTCGCCGGTCCTGCTCTGGGACCGCCTCGTGGGGCGCGCGCCCGCCGTCGCGGGCCGCCTGCAGGTGAGCCGCGCGAGCGCGTCCGGCATGTGGACCCCCCCGGAGGCGGTCGACGCCGCGCCCATCGACGGCTGGCCCCTGGCCGTCGGTGCCGCCCGCGACCGGGTCGTGGCGACCTGGGCGGAGTATGTGTCCCCCGCGACCGGGGGCATCCGCGTCATCGCCTCGGAGCGCATCGGCTAGCCTTCAGCGGTTGACGCGTCGAGGAAAGGTGCGACCCGAACCATGAGCACGCTCACCCTGCCCGAGGGAGTCCAGATCACGGCCGACGTCTCGCCCGAGATGGCGGAGATCCTCACCCCGGACGCGCTCGCCCTGGTGGCGACGCTGCACCGCGCCTTCGAGCCGCGGCGCCGGGAGCTCCTGGAGGCCCGCGTAGCGCGTGCCGCGCGCCTGGACGCCGGTGAGCTGCCGGACTTCCTGCCCGAGACGAAGGCGATCCGCGACGACCCGACGTGGAAGGTCGCGCCCGCGCCGGCCGACCTCCAGGACCGCCGCGCCGAGATCACCGGCCCGGTGGACCGGAAGATGATCATCAACGCCCTCAACTCCGGGGCGAAGGTGTTCATGTCCGACTTCGAGGACTCGAACACGCCCACCTGGGAGAACACGATCCAGGGGCAGATCAACCTGCGCGACGCCGTGAACGGGACGATCACGCTCTCCAGCGGCGGCAAGGACTACGCGCTCGGCGACAACCTCGCCACGCTGCTGGTGCGCCCGCGCGGCTGGCACCTGCTGGAGAAGCACGTCCTGGTGGACGGCGAGCCCGTCTCGGCCGGCATCTTCGACTTCGCGCTCTACATGTTCCACAACGCGAAGACGCTGCTGGACAAGGGCTCGGGCCCGTACTTCTACCTCCCCAAGATGGAGAGCCACCTCGAGGCCCGGCTCTGGAACGACATCATCGTGCTGACGCAGGACGAGATCGGGATCCCGCAGGGCAGCGTCCGCGCGACCGTCCTGATCGAGACGATCCTGGCCGCGTTCGAGATGGAGGAGATCCTCTACGAGCTGCGCGACCACTCGGCCGGCCTCAACTGCGGGCGCTGGGACTACATCTTCAGCGTCATCAAGAAGTTCCGCAGCCGTCCCGACTTCGTGCTCGCCGACCGGGCCCTCGTCACGATGACGACCCACTTCATGAACAGCTACTCGCTGCTCGCGATCAAGACGTGCCACAAGCGCGGCGCCCACGCCATCGGCGGCATGGCGGCGCAGATCCCGATCAAGAACGACCCGGTCGCCAACGAGGAGGCCCTCGCGAAGGTGCGGGCCGACAAGGAGCGCGAGGCCGGCAACGGCCACGACGGCACCTGGGTGGCCCACCCCGGCCTGGTGCCGATCGCCGTGGAGGCCTTCGATGCGGTCATGCCGGGCCCCAACCAGCTGGACCGCCTGCGCGAGGACGTGGAGATCACGGCCCAGGACCTGCTGACGTTCGTGCCCGAGGGGCCGATCACCGAGGCCGGTCTGCGTCTCAACATCAGCGTGGGCGTGCAGTACCTGGGCGCCTGGCTGAACGGCATCGGCTGCGTCCCGATCAACAACCTGATGGAGGACGCCGCCACCGCCGAGATCTCGCGGAGCCAGGTGTGGCAGTGGATCCACAGCGAGAAGGGCGTGCTCGACGACGGCCGTACGGTCGACACCGAGCTCTTCCGGGCGCTCCTCGCCGAGGAGCTCGAGAAGATCCACGAGAAGTACCCGGAGAACCTCCACTCCTACTTCGACCGCGCCGCGGAGCTGTTCGACGACATCTCCACCTCGGACGACTTCGTCGACTTCCTGACGCTCCCCGCCTACCAGATGATCGACTGAACCCGTCCGCCGGTCCCCGTCCCGTTTGCCGCGGGACGGGGACGGGCAGCCGTTGGGGACCATCCCGACAGGAGGTCCCCGCATGGGCGAGAAGCGCGAGAAGACGCCCGCCGAGTTCACGAAGGACATGCCCGAGGACGACCCCGCGGGGGGCAGCGGGGCCGGACCCGGCGCCCCGGAGACCGTCGAGCCGCGCACCGGCCGGCCCGGCAACGCCGGCACCGGCCCCGACGGGAACGCGCCGGGTGGCGCCGCCCCCCAGCGCGGAAAGCAGGCGGAGGACGCCGACGACTGAGGTGGCGTCCGCGCCGCCGGCACGCCATGCTGGCGCGCGATGCGCCTGATGCTCATGCGCCACGGGATCGCGGAGGACGCGGGTCCCGGCACCGGCTACCGCGACGAGCCGCGCGCCCTCACCGACGAGGGCCGCGCCCGCATGGAGCAGGCGGCGCAGGGGCTGCGGGCGCTCGGCGTGGAGGCCTCTCTGGTGCTGTGCAGCCCGCTGGTGCGGTGCCGCCAGACGGCGGAGATCGTCGCCGCCGCCCTGGGCGTGGAGCCGGTGGAGGACGCGCGCCTGCGCCCCGGGATGGAGCTCGACGACCTGGCCGACGCGCTGATGCTGCACCCCGGCGCCGACCCGGTGCTGGTGTGCGGGCACAACCCCGACCTGCCCCACGCCGTCGCCGACCTCACCGGCGGCGCCACCGTGGACTTCCGCAAGGGGACGCTGGCGGTGCTCGACGTGGACGCCGTCGCCCCCCGCGCCGGCCGCCTTCGCGCGCTCTACCCGCCCTCGGCGCTGCGCTCGATCGCCGCCGCCTAACCTTCGGCGGCGAAGATGATCCGGCCCCGCCGGACCTCGACCACCACGGCGCCGTGGCTCGCGCCGCCGCCGCCCGTCCACCGCAGCGCCGCCTTGGCGCCCTGCTGTTGGGGCTCGTCCCACTCCTCGGCCAGCGCCGCGATCTCCAGGTGGCGTGCCGCCGCCGCGTCGGCACCGTGCAGCGAGCGCCCGGGGGCGAGCCACACGGCGTCCTCCGCGTAGGACTGCCGCAGGGTGTCCGCGTCGCCGGCCCGGGCGGCGCCGACCACGGCCAGCAGGACGGGCAGGGCGTCCGCCTCGCGCTGCGCGTCGGTGGGGTGGCCGCCCGGCACTAGCGCTCTGCGGAGCGGAGCACTTACATCCCCTGCGCCTGCAGCGGCTCGATGGAGCGCGCGAACAGGGGCAGGAGCTCGGGCGAGAGCACGGACGGGGCGGCGTCGACGAGCTCGGTCACGATCGCGACCCGCTCCTCCTCGGCCTTCTCGCGGACGGCCTCCCACCCCTTCTGCTCGCCCTCGCGGTCGACCGCCAGGTCGGCCATCGTCATCGCCACCTTCTCCGCCACCCGGGGGCGGGAGAGCAAGTCGTGGGCGTCCACCAGCAGGATCAGCCGGATCCACCCCTGCGACCCGTGCTCGGCGGCGTGGCGCGACCACTCCGGCGAGACGTGCGGCGTCAGGCGCGCGGCCAGCGCGCCCCAGTTCTCCTCGAGCTCGCTCACACGCGCGAGAGGAGGTCGGCCTTCTTCGCCTGGAACTCCTCCTCCGAGATCAGCCCCTCGTCGCGGAGGCGGCCGATCTCGCGGATAAGCTCGGCGGGCGTGGCGTCGGCGGGGGTGCGGCGCCGCATCGTGGTGCGCGGGTCGCCCACCAGGCGCGAGAGGTCCTCGCCCGCCTGGCGCGCGAGCTTCGCGCACTGGTCGATGACGCGCTGCAGCTCCTGGCCCACCTCACGCGCCGCCTCGCGCATCTGCTCCTGGGGATCGCTGCTCACGGGACAAGACTACCGCGCGGAGCGGGTTGACGGCCGCCGCGCCGAGGGTGGTACCGTCCGAGATGATGAACCCGGTAACGATCGCCGCGGACTCCCGCGCCGACCTCGCCCAGCGGGCGACCGCCGCGCTCGAGCGGCTCGCATGCCGCGCCGGGCGCGAGCTGGACCGCCACGCCGGCGGCTACGGGCTCTCCGACGCGAAGCTGGAGGTGCTCGGGGTGCTCTGCTGCCAGGACGAGCGGCAGGCCTGCCTCCACGCCCTCGGCGACGAGCTGGGCGTGACCCGGCCGAACGTGACGAAGCTGGTCGACGGCCTCGAGCGCGGCGGCCTGGTGGAGCGGGTGCCGCACCCGCGCGACGGGCGGATGGTGCAGGCGCGCCTCACGGCGCAGGGCGAGGAGATGGCGGCCGAGGCGCTCCCGGGCCGCGAGGACCTGATGCGCCGGATGTGGGACGCGCTCGACGACGCCGAGCTGGCCCAGCTGGTGGGCCTGCTGGACGCGGCGGCCGTCCGCGCCGGGGTCGCCGGCGCGGACGGGGCCACAGGCTCCTAGCGGGAGCCGATCTCCACGTAGTCGCGCTCGCCGGCGCCGACGTACACCTGGCGCGGCCGGGAGATCTTCTGCTCCTTGTCGCCGATCATCTCCTTCCACTGGGCGACCCAGCCGGGGGTCCGCCCGATGGCGAAGAGGACCGTGAACATGTCGGCCGGCATGCCGAGGGCCTCGTAGATCAGGCCCGAGTAGAAGTCCACGTTCGGGTAGAGCTTGCGCTTGATGAAGTACTCGTCCTCGAGGGCGATCTTCTCGAGCTCGACGGCGATCGCGAGGAGCGGGTTGACGCCGGTGACCTCGAAGACGTCGTCGCAGGCCTTCTTGATGATCGTGGCCCGCGGGTCGAAGTTCTTGTACACCCGGTGGCCGAAGCCCATCAGGCGCTCCTTGCCCTCCTTCACGCCCTCCATGAAGGCCGGGATGTTGTCCACGGTCTTGATGCGGCGGAGCATCTGGAGCACGGCCTCGTTGGCGCCGCCGTGGAGCGGCCCGTAGAGGGCGGCGATGCCGGCGGTCACGGCCGAGTAGGGGTCGACCTGGGAGGAGCCGACGCTGCGCACGGCGCTGGTGGAGCAGTTCTGCTCGTGGTCGGCGTGCAGGATGAACAGCACGTCGAGCGCCTTTACGAGCCGGGGGTCCGCGTCGTACTGCGGGACACCGGTCGTGAAGAGCATCGAGAGGAAGTTCTCCGAGTAGGAGAGCTCGTTGTTGGGGTAGACGAACGGCTTCCCGGTGATGTGCCGGTAGGCGAAGGCGCCGAGGGTCGGCATCTTCGCGATGAGCCGGACGATCTGGAGCATGTTGTTGTCGGCGTCCGTGAGGTCCTTGGACTCCGGGTACAGCGTGCTCAGCATGCCGACGCTCGACTCGAGCATCCCCATCGGGTGGGCGTCGTAGCGGAAGCCCTGCATGAACTGCTCCACGTTCTTGTGCACGAACGTGTGATGGGTGATCTCGTCGACCCAGCCGTCGAGCTGCGCCTGGCTCGGCAGGTCGCCGTGGACGAGCAGGTACGCGACCTCGAGGAAGGAGCTCTTGGCGGCGAGCTGCTCGATCGGGTACCCGCGGTACCGCAGGATCCCGGCGTCGCCGTCGAGGAACGTGATCTCAGAACGGCAGGAGGCCGTGTTCATGAACGCGGGGTCGTAGGTCATGAGGCCGAAATCGGCGTCGTCGACCTTGATCTGCCGCAGGTCCGTCGCCCGGACCGTCCCGTCCGTGATGGGGAGCTCGTACGTCTGGCCGGTGCGGTTGTCGGTCACCGTGAGGGTCTCGGCGCCGGACCCGTTCGCTGAACCGGTGCTCGCCGTCGGCTGCTGAGTCGTCATTACGGAAGCTTCCCCCTGAGCGTGTGGCGCACCCTGCGGAGGGTGCGAGTGCGTACCCGATGGATTCTAGTGATGAGCGGGCGGTCTGGGCTGCCCGGCGGGGGGATCCGGGCCCGGCTGGTACGATCGTCGCGCCCTGCGTACGCGCGGGGTCCGGCGCCACGCCGCATGACCCGCCGCCGCTCCGGCGGCACCGACACAGAGATCTGGAGGACCCTATGGCCGAGCACGAGAGCTCTCTCGCCGTGCTGGTCGACTTCGAGAACATGGCCCGACCCGGGGCCAAGGGACGAGGCGACTTCGACATCCACCTGGTGCTGAACCGCCTGGCCGAGAAGGGCCGGGTGCTGGTGAAGCGCGCATACGCCGACTGGAGCCGCTACCGCGACGCGCGGCACGAGCTCCAGAACGCGGGCCTCGGCCTCATCGAGATGCCGTCCGCCCGCGAGGGCGCCAAGAACCGGGCCGACATCCAGATGGCGGTCGACGCCATGGAGCTGGCCTACAGCCGCGAGCACGTCGACAACTTCGTGATCGTCTCCGGCGACAGCGACTTCACGCCGCTCGTGGGCAAGCTGCGCGAGCTCAACAAGCGCGTGATCGGCGTCGGCAACCGCGAGTCGGCCAGCGAGCTGCTCATCGCGAACTGCGACGAGTTCATCTTCTACGACCGCCTCGCCGCCGAGGCCGCGGGCGGGGGCGCCACGCGCCGCCGCAGCCCGTCCGGCGGCCTGGACCTGAACCCCACCGAGCTGCTGCGCGAGACGCTCACCGCGCTCCAGCGCGAGGGCACCGAGTGGCCGCTCGCGTCGATCGTGAAGGACTCGATGCGGCGCAAGTACCCCGCGTTCGACGAGAGCGAGCACGGGTTCTCGACGTTCTCCAAGTTCCTGGAGGACGCGTCGACCACCGGCATCGTGCGGCTGGAGACCGACCCGCGCAGCGGCACGTACCGCGTCGAGCTCGGCGAGAGCCGCTCCGCCCCGCCGGTGCCGACCGCGTCCGCCGCCGCGGCGGACCGCTCCGGCGACGACGCCGATGGCGGCCGCCGCCGCCGCCGCCGCGGGGGCCGGGGGCGCAGCGGCGCGGGCGCCGACGGCGACACCGCCGAGGCCGCCGAGGCCGCGCAGGTGGCCGAGGAGATCGCCGAGGTGTTCGAGGTGGTCGTCACCCCGACGCCCGACCCCGACGTCGGCACCCTGCCGCCGCTGGACGAGCCGATCTCCTACGAGGACATGATCATGCTCGGCCCGCCGCCCGAGGTGGGCGACGACGTGCCCGAGCTGGCCGAGGCCACCGACACGACGGGCGCGCCGAGCCGCAGCAGCCGTCGCCGGCGCCGCCGGGGCGCGGGAGCGGAGCCCGAGCCGACGGTGGAGGACCTGGAGCCGGTGGACGGCGAGGCCCCCGACCCGGACGACGTGGTGGAGGCCGCCGAGGCACCCGGGGAGGAGGCGCCTGCCCGCCGCCGCCGTCGCCGCCGCGCGACCGCCGAGGACGAGGCGCCCGCCGCCGCCGAGGCCCCGACCGCGGAGGCCGACGCGCCCGCCGCGGAGGCCGTGGCCGAGGAGCCCGCCGAGGAGCCCGCGCCCGGGCGCCGCCGGGTCCGCCGTCGCGCCGCGGCGGAGGAGCCCGCCGAGGCCGCCGTCGTCGTCGAGGCCGCCGTCGAGGCGCCTGCCGAGGAGGAGGCTCCCAAGCCCCGCCGCCGCACGCGCAAGAAGGCCGCCGAGACGACGGCCGACGAGGCCGCCGCGCCGGCCGAGGCGATCGCGGAGGAGGCCCCCGCCGAGGAGGCCCCCAAGCCCCGCCGACGGACCACCCGCAAGACGGCCGCCGAGACGACGGCCGACGAGGCCGCCGCGCCGGCCGAGGCGCCTGCGGAGGAGGCCCCCGCCGAGGAGGCCCCCAAGCCCCGCCGACGGACCACCCGCAAGACGGCCGCCGAGACGACGGCCGACGAGGCCGCCGCGCCGGCCGAGACGCCTGCGGAGGAGGCCGCCAAGCCCCGCCGCCGGACCACGCGCAAGAAGGCGGCCGAGCCCGCCGCGGAGGCCGAGGCCCCCACGGCGGATTAGCCCGGGATCAGCGGTTCGCGGCCTGGGTGGCCAGGTCGCGAGCCGCGGTCAGGATCTCGTCCTCGTTCAGGTTGCCGGCGCTCGTGGCCACGGCCTGGATGCCGTAGACCGTGCTGCCCACCGGGAACGTCACGAAGATCACGGCGCCCGTGACCCCGCCCTGGTCGATGTCGACCCGCAGGCCCTGCCCGTCGGGGATGCGGGTGTCGATGTCGCTCGTCTGGGCGGCGCTGGCGTTGCGGACCTCCTCGATGGCGTCCGACACCTCCTGCTTGGCCGCCTCCTCGGAGCCCATGGCGATCGCGTAGGTGCGCAGCAGCGCGATCCCCGTCTCCGCGTCGGTGCCGGCCTGGTCGCGCAGGATCGCCGTCCGGTAGCCGGCGTTCTCGAGGCGCGTCACGGCGGCCGGCTTCGCCGGGTCCCCGTCCTGGTAGAGCACGTCGACGAATTTGGAGGCCGAGTCGATGGTCCGCGGCGTCCCCTTGCCGACGCCGGCGATCGCGTCGGCGGGCGGCAGGTCGGCGGCGGTGAGCTTCGTCGCCGGCGCGGTGGTGCCGCCGCCGGAGGTGCCGGGGGCCGTGGTGGACGGCGCCGTCGTGGCCGGCGCCGTGGTCGCGGCCGTGGTGGCCTCCGTGGTGGTGTCGTCCGAGCTCGAGTCGCCGCCGCAGCCGGCGGCGCCGCCCACGGCGACGGCGAGTGCGACGACGGCGGTGGCGAGGGTGCGCCGTCTCATCCGATCAGGACCTCCTCCTCATGGATCTGCTCACCCTCCGGGGCCCCGCGGCTGAGCCGGTACGCGCGGATGTCCGGCGCGTCACGGTCGGCGATCGAGACGATCAGGTAGAGGGTGTCGGGGAAGAACGCCAGCTCGACGTCCGTGCGCGATGGGTACGCCGCCGACCGGGTGTGCGAGTGGTAGACGGCCAGCAGGTCGTCCCCCGCGTCGTCGATCTCGTCCATCAGCCGCAACTGCTCCTGCGGGTCCATCACGTACATGAACGGGCTGCCCTCGCTGTTGGTGGCGGGCAGCACGCGTACGGCATCGCCGCCCCGGCCGGCGATGAGGCCGCAGCACTCGTTCGGCAGGTCCCGGATCGCATGCGCGACCAGTTCCTGCGCCAGCTCGGGGGACAGGCGCACCCCCCGAACGCTACCGGAGACCGAGCTCCCGCTGGACGGCGATCGACACGCGCCAACAGGCGCTGACGCCCGACAGCCCGGTCGCGTAGTGGTAGGCCACGCGGTGCCCGACGCGGCTCAGCGGAACGCGGCCGCGGGCCAGCGCCCGCTCGTCCCTCTCGAGCCGGCGCTCGAGGCGGCGCAGCGGCGGCGCGGCGCAGTCGCCGCGGATCGTCGCGAGGGCCGTCCGGAGCCTCCCGCGCTGGCGCCGGATCTCGTTCACGGCCAGCCGGCGCGCGGCCGGCGGCTCGCACAGCGGCGCGAGGGCCTGGCAGAGGCGACGCCGAAGAGCGCGCCGCCGACGCTCTGGCCGCCGTCGCCGGCGGTCATGAACGCGTCCAGGCGGGCCCGGCGGGCCGGGTCCGGGGTCAGGCGGTCGAGGCCGCCGTCGCGTCGCAGCAGCCCGGCGTGCGCCCGCGGATGGAAGACCCCCTCGGCGCGGCCGGCGATCGCGTCGACCGCGACGAACGGCGGGTGCCACGACGCGGAGTCGCAGGCGGCGCGCCGGTTGTCGCCCAGCACCAGCACCCGGCCCTCGGGGACGGCCGGGAACGTGCGGTTCAGCGCCGGCCGCCCGGCGCCGGCGATCACCAGCGGCGCGCCGTTGACGTTCACGCCGAAGCCGTCGAGCGTCACCACGTCGCCGGGGACGCCCACCACGCGCGCGATCCGCGGCGCCGTGGTGCCGCACACCTCGGCCTGCGCGGTCGTCGTCTCCACCACCACCACGTCGCCCCGGACCGGCGGCGCCGCGCGGTACGCCGTGCGGTCGAAGAGCACGACGTCGCCGACGCCGAGGCTGGGGCTCATCGCGACGTTCCCCACGGCGAACGCGCCGGCGCGACGATGCCCGGCGCGTCCGCGGAGCACGCCCAGGTTCCCCTCCGCCGCGGAGGTCGCCAGGGCCGGGCCGCCGGCCGTCCGCAGGTCCAGCGCGGCGGCGTCGTCGCCGCCGGGCCCCGCGGCGCCGGTCGCGACGGCGGCGGCGGCGAGCGCGGCGACGGCGAGCGGGCGGCGCATGGGCCCACTGTGGACTTCCGTTACAGCCCGCGCAAGGTTCAGCGCGGGGCGGCGGCTACCAGAAGATCCCCCGGTCGAGGGTGTCCTCGACGTCGTCCACGTCGTCGGTCCACAGCCCGGACGACAGGTACTTCCAGCCGCCGTCGCAGACGATCCCGACGATGGTGCCGCGGGTCATCCTCGACGCGAGCCGCGCGCAGGTGTGGATGACGGCGCCGGAGGAGACACCCGCGAAGATGCCCTCCTCGGCGGCCAGGCGGCGGGTCATCAGGATCGAGTCGCGGTTGGACACCAGCAGCTTCCGGTCGAGCCGCGACAGGTCGAGGATCGGCGGCACGAAGCCGTCGTCCAGGCTGCGCAGGCCGCTGACCGGGTCGCCCTGGAGCGGCTCGCAGGCGACCACCTGGATCTCGGGCCGGTGCTCCTTCAGCCGCTTCGAGCTGCCCATGAGCGTGCCGCCCGTGCCGAGGCCGGCGACGAAGACGTCCAGCTCCGGGCAGTCCCGCACGATCTCCTCCGCGGTGCCCTCGTAGTGGGCGCGGGGATTGGCGGGGTTGCCGTACTGGAACGGCATGAAGAGGCCGTTCTCGGCGGCCAGGCGCTTCGCCACCTCGACGGCGCCGTTCGAGCCGAACTCGCCGTCGGTGGGGATGATCTCCGCGCCGTAGAGCGTCAGGAGCTGACGACGCTCCTGCGTCACGTTCTCCGGCATCACGGCCACGAGCTCGTAGCCACGGACGCGGCAGATCATGGCCAGCGAGATCCCGGTGTTGCCCGAGGTGGGCTCCATGATCGTGTCGCCCGGCTTGATCGCGCCGCGGCGCTCGGCGTCCTCGATCAGCGACAGCGCCGTCCGGTCCTTGATCGAGCCGGTCGGGTTCGCGCTCTCCAGCTTCGCCAGGATCCGGACGTCCGGGTTGGGCGACACGTGCTGCAGCTCCACGAGCGGCGTGTTGCCGATCGTGGCGATCAGGTCCGGCGACACCGCCAGCGGCGGCGGCGCGAGGCCGGCCTGGGTCACGCGCCGCCCGCCATCGCGGGGAGGATCAGCAGCGTGTCGCCGTCCGCAACCTCGGTGTCGAGCCAGGACATGAGCCGCACGTCCTCGTCGTTGAGGTAGACGTTCACGAACTTGTGCAGCTCGCCCTCGGGCGTCTGGAGCTGGGTCCGCACCGCCGGGTGGCGCTCGTACAGGGCGTCGAGGATGTCGGCGACGGTGGATCCGTCGACCTGCACCTCGCGCTCCCCGCCGGTGGCCGCCCGCAGAACGGGCGGGATGCGGACGACGCTCATGCGGTCGCCACCGCCGCCGACCGGTGGACCCCCGCGCACCACGCGTCGTAGTCGCGGAACTCGAGCTGGGCGTTCGGGCCGCAGGCCGGGCAGTCCGGGTCGCGGCGCACCTTCAACTCGGTGAAGGTCATGTCCAGGGCGTCGTAGATCAGGAGCCGGCCGGAGAGGGTGTCGCCGATGCCGAGCAGGGTCTTGATCGCCTCGGTCGCCATGATGTTGCCCATCACGCCACAGAGGACGCCGAGCACGCCGGCCTCCCCGCACGAGGGCGCCATGTCCGGCGGCGGCGGCTCCGGGAAGAGGCAGCGGTAGCACGGGCCGTCGTACGGCAGGAACGTGGAGGCGTGCCCCTCGAAGCGCAGGATGCTCGCGTGGATGAGCGGCGTCCTCGTCATCAGCGACACGTCGCTCATCAGGTAGCGCGTCGGGAAGTTGTCGGTCCCGTCGATGATGATGTCGTAGTCCGAGACGAGATCGATGACGTTGTCGCGGTTCACCCGGAACGGGTGGACGTTCACGTTGACGTCGGGGTTCAGCGCCTCGATGGCGACCTTGGCCGACTCGCCCTTGTTCATCCCCACGCGGTCGGTGGTGTGGATGATCTGGCGCTGGAGGTTGCTGGCGTCCACCACGTCGTCGTCGACCAGCCCGATGGTGCCCACGCCGGCCGCCGCGAGGTAGAAGGCGGCGGGCGCGCCGAGGCCGCCGGCGCCGATGAGGAGCGCCTTGGAGTCGAGGAGCGTGATCTGCCCCTCCTCACCCACCTCGGGGATCAGGATGTGGCGGCTGTAGCGGGAGCGCTGCTCCTGGGTGAGCCGCTGCGGGAGCGTCCAGTCCTGGCCGCTCTGCTTCCAGCGCTGGAACCCGCCGGCGAGGCTCGAGACGTTCTCGAAGCCCATCTGCTGCAGCGTGATGCCGGCGAGCAGCGACCGGTTGCCGGAGGCGCAGCTCAGGATGACCTCCTGGTCGGGCCGCGCGACGCCCGCGATCCTGCTCTCGAGGTTCCCGCGGGCGACGAACACGGCGCCGGGGATGTGCCCCTCGTCCCACTCGCTCTGCTCGCGGATGTCGATCACCAGCGGGTCCTCGCCCGCGGCACGCCGGGCCGCCAGGTCGGCGACCTGAACCTCCGGCACTTGCTCGCGGGCGGACGCGAGGAGATCCTGGTAACTACGCGCCATGCTGACTCCCGTGAATGCGGCTTCCGTAACCAGCGATTCTACCCGGGATTCTACCCTTTTGACCGCCGAGGGCGGTTCCCACCGGGCCCGGGCACCCGAAAAGCTTCAAGAAGTGTAGTGGGTCTCGCAGGGAGGATATCGGCACCATGAGCGACACGCCCACACTTCCGAAGAGCGCGTTCGCGAACATCGACGGGCGCATGCGGTGCCCCACGCCCGACTGTTGGGGCGACCTCCTGCTCATCCCCACGGGGCGCGCCGACGAGGACGGAATCCCCTCGTTCCAGCCGTTCACCGCCTGCCCGCTGTGCGGCGAGTCGTTCGGGCTGGAGGACGACATGAGCGACCGCGACCTCTTCCTGCGGATCTCCTGGCTGCGCGCCAACCCGCACGGGGCGGAGGACCCGGCGTGAACGTCCACCTGCCCGGCGCGCCGGCCCTGGCGCGGGGGATCGCCGGCGTGCTCCTCGGCGGCGTCGTCACCGCGGTCACCTTCCTGATCTGCGTCCAGGGCTCGTTCAACCGGGGCATCACCGACTTCGACTTCGCGCACGTGCTGGGCACGGCGATCGAGGGGACGGCGACGGAGCAGAGCGGCAGCCAGGCGCTCGGGGTGGTGGGCGACTCCGTGGGCCCCACCGCGCTCTGGACGACGCTCGTCTGCGGCGTCGTGCTGCTCGCGTTCCACGCCCTG
The DNA here is from genome assembly GCA_050250915.1 of Thermoleophilia bacterium. GTDB lineage: Bacteria > Actinomycetota > Thermoleophilia > Miltoncostaeales > Miltoncostaeaceae > Miltoncostaea. Next base: position 4,887 of record JBFWNT010000039.1, on the reverse strand, counting down.
GTGATCACGCGGCTGGTGCGGCGGAGCTGGGTGGTCCAGGGCCTCGCCCTCGCGCTGGTGCTGTTCCTGGCGGTCGGGCTGATCTACGTCCCGTTCGTGGACGGGCGGCTCGACACCCCGATCGGCCCGTGGGGCTCCGACCAGGGCGGCTGGACGCCCATCGTGTTCGCGGGGTCGTCGGTGATCGCGGCGCTCGTCGGCGCCCGCATCTACGACCTGACCGGGCGGGCGAGCTGGTGGCGTTCGGAGCCGGTGAAGGTCGACGAGCAGCTGGCCGAGCTCACCGGACTGGACGAGTCATTCGAACTCCCCGAACAGGGGTCCGAAGAGGGCCTGATACGCCATTAGGCTCAGGCCGATCCGCTCGGGCGGCACCGCGCGGAGCAGCTCCTCGTAGGACCCGAAGCGCCGGCCCGGCGCCACCGCGCGCCGCAGCGCGTCCACGTCGCCGCGCCCCCCGCCGAAGCGTTCCATGGCCGCGACGACGTCGCCGGCGCTGATCTGGCGGTGCCCGGGCATCTACCCTGGGAGCGTAATGGCGGTCACCCTCCCGAACGCCCCGCCGGACCAGACGGCGGGCATCGACCGCCGCGGGATCTCCACGCTCGCGGCCGGCCACATGGTGGTCGACGCCACCACGGGTGCGCTGCCCGCGCTGCTCCCGGTGTTCACCGCCATCTACGCGCTGTCGGACCTCGCGGCGAGCATGATCGTGGGCGCGTCGCTGCTGGTGTCGTCGGCGATCCAGCCCCTGTTCGGCCTGCTGGCCGACCGCCGGGCCACGCCGCTGTTCCTGTGGGGCGGCGTCGCGGTGGGCGCCGGGTTCATGGCGGTGTCCGGGCTCGCGGGCGGCTACACGGGGATCATGCTCTGCGTGATCGCCTCCGGGCTCGGGATCGCGGCCTTCCACCCGGAGGCCGCCCGGGTGGCGAACCGGATCTCGGACGACCGGCCCGAGACGGGCCTCGCCTGGTTCATGCTCGGCGGCAACGCCGGCTTCGCGCTGGGCCCGCTGCTGGCGGCCATCGCGATCCCCTTCCTGGACGCGCGCTCCACCCTCGTGTTCCTGGTGCCCGGCGCGGTGGTCTCCCTCTGGCTGTGGCACGACCGCGGGCGGCTGGCGGTGCCGGTGACGCGGACGCACCGCGACGCGCCCCCTCCCCCGCGGGCCTCCACGCGTGCGATCGTGCTCCTGATGACCGTGACCAGCATGCGGACCTGGACGCAGTTCGGGCTGCTTGCCCTGGCCCCGCTGCTGCTGGTGGACGACCGCGGCTTCTCGGAGCAGGCGGCGGGCTTCTCGGTGGTGGCGTTCTCGGGCGCCGGCGCGGCCGGGACGCTGGTGGGCGCCGCGATCGCCGAGCGCATCGGCGGGCGCGAGATGCTGATGTGGACGATGCCGGTGGCGGCCCCGCTGATCGCGTTGTTCCTGCTCACGGAGGGGCCGGTCAGCATCGCCGCGTTCGCCGCGACCGGGTTCGTGCTGATGGCCTCCTTCTCGGTGACGGTGGCGCTGGGCCAGGCCTACCTCCCCGGGCGACTCGCCCTGGCGGCGGGACTGATGATCGGCTTCGGCGCCATCGGCTCCGCCCCGCCCGGACTGGCGCTGTTCGGCTCGATCGCCGACACGTGGGGCCGCGAGACGGCCATCTGGGGCCTGTCGATCCTGCCCCTGATCGGGGCGACGCTCGCGTTCCTGCTCCCCGCCCCGCCCGCGCCGGAGCCCCGGCACATCGCCCCGGCGGCAGCGTAGTGGCGGGCCGCTAGTGGCGCGCGGCGGCGGCCCCCCGCAGGGCGACCTCTTCGGCGAGGCGGTCGAGCGGCGCCTCACCTCCCAGCGTCCGCTGCCCGCCCGGATGCGCCCCGAGTCGATCGACGACGTCGTGGGCCAGGCGGCGCTGCTGGGCCCCGAGGGGGCGCTGCGCCGCGCGATCCAGGGCGACCGCGTGCCGTCGATGATCCTGTACGGGCCGCCCGGCAGCGGGAAGACCACGCTGGCGCGGGTGGTGGCCCACGGGAGCGACGCCGCGTTCGAGGAGCTGTCGGCCGTGTCGGCCACCGTCGCCGACGTGCGGGCCGTGATGGCGCGCGCCCGCGACCGGCTGGCGGCCGGCCAGCGGACCGTGCTGTTCCTGGACGAGATCCACCGCTTCAACCGGGCCCAGCAGGACGCCCTGCTGCCGGCGGTGGAGGACGGGCTGATCACGCTGATCGGCGCGACCACCCAGAACCCCTGGTACGAGGTGAACGCCGCCCTGGTGTCCCGGATGCGGGTGTGGGTGCTGGAGGCGCTCGGACCCGACGAGGTGGGGGCGCTGCTCGACCGCGCCGTCGCCGATCCCCGCGGCCTGGACGGCCGCGTGCGGCTGGGCGACGAGGCGCGGGCCGCCATCGCCGCCCGCGCCGCCGGCGACGCGCGCGGGGCGCTGAACCTGCTGGAGGCGGCGGCCGCCGACACCGCCGACGGGGCGGAGATCTCGGTGGAGTCGGTGCAGTCGGCCGCCGGCGGGCGGGCGGTGGTCTACGACCGCGACGGCGACGCCCACTACGACACGATCTCGGCGTTCATCAAGAGCCTGCGGGGCAGCGACCCCGATGCGGCCGTCTACTACCTGGCGGTGATGCTGAAGGGCGGGGAGGACCCCAAGTTCATCGCCCGGCGGCTGATCGTGGCGGCCAGCGAGGACGTGGGGAACGCCGACCCGCGGGCGCTCGAGGTGGCCGTCGCCGCGGCGCGCGCCGTCGAGTTCGTGGGGCTGCCGGAGGCGCGGATCAACCTGGCCCAGGCGACGACGTACATCGCGCTGGCGCCGAAGTCGAACGCGTCGTACCGCGCGATCGGCGCCGCCCTGGACCTGGTGGAGCGCGAGGGCGCCCGCCGCCCGCCGCCGGCGCTCCGGGACGCGAGCGTCGCCAACGCCCGCGGCCTGGGCAACGGCGCCGGCTACCAGTACCCCCACGACCATCCGGACGCCGTCCTGGACGAGAGCCTGCTGCCGGAGGGGCTGGAGGGCCGGGTGTTCTACGAGCCCACCGACCGCGGGCCGGAGGCGGAGATGGCCGCGCGCCTGCGCGACCTGCGGGCGCGCCTGCGGGAGGACGAGAAGCCCTTCTAGGGGGCTCTGGGGACGGACGGGACGTGGACGCCTTCTCGGCGGATCACCTCGCCGTCCTGGGCGTCACGGCCGCGCGGGCGCTGTTCTGGCTGCTGGACCGTCCGTTCGACGGACGCCGGAGGGCGGCCAGGGGCTAGCATCGGGTGCGTATGCCCGAGACGACCGACCTCGCGAGCCGGCTGGACGCGGACATGAAGGACGCCATGAAGGCCCGCGACACGCTGCGCCTCGGCACCATCCGGCGCGCCCGCGCGGCGCTCAAGAACGCCGAGATCGAGGCCCGCGGGACGCTGTCCGACGATGCCGCGGTGAAGGTGCTGCGGGGGCTCGTGAAGCAGCACCGCGAGTCGATCGAGCAGTTCCGCGCCGGCGGCCGCGACGACCTGGTGGAGAACGAGGAGCGGGAGATGGCCGTGATCGAGGCCTACCTGCCCGCGCAGCTGGACGCGTCCTCGATCGAGCCCGTCGTGGCCGAGGTGATCGCCGCCGAGGGCGCGTCGTCGCCCGCCGACATGGGCAGGGTGATGAAGGCCGCGATGGCCCGGCTCGGCGGCCAGGCCGACGGGAAGGACGTCCGGGCAGTCGCACAACGCCTCCTGGGAGGGGATCGATGAGCACCACTCCGCCAATGCCGCCTGGGCCCGGGGGCCCGCCCGACGACGCGCCGGACGCGCCGGCCTCCGCCGTCGGCGCCGGCACCCACACGCCGTCGGACGCGATGACGCGGTACGACAAGGAGAAGGACGCCTACCACTGCTCCTACGGCATCCCGAGCCCGGCGCTGGCCGTGCTCGACCCGGAGCGCGAGCTGATCGTCCGGATCGACCGCAACAACTTCCGCGTCGTGGGCTTCTCCATCCCGAACTTCACGGAGTGGCACAAGAAGCACGCCGACGACGAGGGCAACTTCAACGTCGACCTCCCGGACGTGTGGCCGATGGAGCAGACCGACACCAGCGGGCACCACGGCGCCTGGTAGGCGCGTCAGCCCGCAGGAGTCCGTCTGGGACTACCCCCGGCCGCCGCGGATCGAGCCGGACGCGCGGCGCGTGCGCGTGGTGCTGGGCGGCGAGACGATCGCCGACACCACGCGGGCGCTGCGCGTGCTCGAGACGAGCCACCCGCCCGCGTTCTACCTGCCCCGCGCCGACGTGGCGCCCGGGGCGCTCGCCGCGGCCCGCGGGGCGAGCCTCTGCGAGTGGAAGGGCCAGGCCGCCTATCTCGACGTGATGGGCGGCGGGGTCGTCGCGCCCCGCGCGGCGTGGTGGTACCCCGAGCCGGTCGCGGCGTTCGCCGCGCTCCGCGACCACGTCGCCGTCTACCCCGGCCGGATGGACGCCTGCTATGTGGACGACGAGCGCGTCCGGGCGCAGGAGGGCGACTTCTACGGCGGCTGGATCACCGCCGAGATCGTGGGGCCGTTCAAGGGCGGCCCTGGGAGCTGGGGCTGGTGACACGTTCTCTTGGAAGCACTTGGTGTCGTCACCCAGAAACGTTGCATACGGATCCGGGTTGATGGGTTTGTTCCCGACGCGTTCCTGAGAGGCTTCAAGCCTTCCCGGCGCAAAGGGGTCTTCGTGCCTCACGCTAGTGCCCGCCCCACCGTCCACCGATGGCGGCCATGATCTCCAGCGTGTCCCCTAGGTTGCGCCCCGCGACGTGGTGTCGCTCCGACCCGTCGGTGGTGGTGACGCTACACCGGTGACCTCCTGCAGGTGGTGCCCCGCCGCGGCCCGGAGGCGACCGAGCCGCAGGCGAGGGCGACGCAGTG
>JBFWNT010000038.1:0-25746 GCA_050250915.1 Thermoleophilia bacterium | reverse complement strand
TCAGAAGAGCCCCGGCTGCCCGATCTCGGCGGGGGGCCGCAGCCCCAGGTGCCGGTACGCCCTCGCGGTGGCGACACGCCCCCTCGGGGTCCGCTTCAGCAGCCCCTCCTGGAGGAGGTACGGCTCGTAGACGTCCTCGATCGTGTCGGCGGCCTCGCCCACGCTGTCGGCCAGGGTCCCCAGGCCGACCGGCCGGCCCTCGAAGGTCTCGGCGAGGCGGCGGAGGATCTGGCGGTCCAGCTCCTCCAGGCCGAGCGCGTCCACCTCCAGGAGCTCCAGTGCCTCCTCCGCCATCGCCCGGTCGACGCCCGGGGCGCCGCGGACCTGGGCGACGTCGCGGACCCGTCGCAGCAGCCGGTTCGCGATCCGGGGCGTGCCGCGCGAGCGCTCCGCCAGCGTCGCGGCGCCGTCGTCGTCGATCTCGACGTCGAGGAGGCGGGCGGAGCGGCGGACGATCGCCGCGAGGTCGGTCGCGTCGTAGTAGTTCAGCCGGTGGAGGACCCCGAAGCGCGCACGGAGGGGCGTCGTGAGGAGGCCGGTGCGCGTGGTGGCGCCGATCAGCGTGAACCGCGGGAGGTCGAGCCGGAGGGTCCGCGCCGACGGGCCCTGCCCCAGGACGACGTCCAGCTGGAAGTCCTCCATCGCCGGGTAGAGGACCTCCTCGATCGCCCGGTTCAGCCGGTGGATCTCGTCGATGAAGAGGACGTCGTGCGGCTCCAGCGCGGTCAGGACGGCGGCGAGGTCGCCCTTGCGCTCCAGCACCGGGCCGCTGGTGACGTGGAAGCCGACGTCGAGCTCCGCTGCGACGATCCCCGCCAGCGACGTCTTCCCCAGGCCGGGCGGCCCCGCGAGGAGGACGTGGTCGAGGGCCTCGCCGCGCTGGCGTGCGGCCTCCAGGAAGATCGACAGCTGCTGCTTCACGCCCTCCTGGCCGATGAAGTCGTCCAGCCGCCGCGGCCGCAGGGAGCGGTCGAGCTCGTCCTCCGCGCCGAGGTCCTCCCCGCTTGCGAGGCGGTCGTCGTCCATCACTTCCGCCTCAGCGCGGAGAGGCCGTGGCGGACGAGGCCCTCGGCGTCGAGACCGGGGGGCGCGTCGGCCAGGGCGGCGTCGGCCTCCTCGGGCCGGAAGCCGAGGGCGACGAGCCCGTCACGGGCCGAGATGTGGTTGTCGGCCTCCCCCGCCACGACGGGGTGGGCGGCGCCGTTGAGCGACCCGAGGCGGTCGCGGAGCTCCAGGACGATCCGCTCGGCGGTGCGCTTGCCGACGCCGTTCGCCGCCTGGAGGCGGGCGCTGTCGCCGCGGGCGATGGCGAGGCGCAGGTCGTCGGGCCCGGCGACGCCGCAGATCGCGAGCCCCAGCCGGGGCCCCACGCCGTTGACGGAGGTGAAGGCCTCGAACAGGGCCCGCTCCTCCCCCGTCGCGAACCCGTAGAGGTCGAGCGACTCCTCCCGCACCACCAGCACGGTCAGCAGGGACGCCTCGGCGCCCACGGCGGGGAGCGCCTGGGCGGTCGTGGCGGAGACGCGGACCAGCATCCCGACGCCCCCGACCTCGATCACGGGGCCCTCGGGTTCGTGCACGAGGACGCGTCCCCTGACGGAGCGGATCACGCGGCCAACGCTAGCGCGCTCGGCGGATGGCCCCCCGCAGCGGCGACGAGCTCAGATGGCAGATCGCGGCGGCCAGGGCGTCGGCCGCGTGATCCGTCTCCGGCTCGGCCCCCGTGAGGCGGCGGACCATCGCCCGCACCTGGGTCTTGTCGGCGCTCCCCGACCCCGTCACCGACTGCTTGATGGTGTTCGGCGAGTACTCGGCCACCTCCACGCCGGCGCGGGCGAGGGCGACGATGATCGCGCCGCGGGCCTCCGCCATCGCCATCGCCGAACGGCTCATCGGGTGGATGAACCAGGACTCGATCGCCGCCGCCTCCACCCCGTGCTCGCCGATGAGGGCGGCGATGCCGTCGTGGAGGATCCGGAGGCGCTCCGGGTGGGCCTGACGCGGCGACGTCCTCAGCGTCCCGACGACGACCGCCCGCGGCCGCTGCGGCGGCCCGGCCAGGAGGGCGTACCCGGTCGACGCGAGACCGGGGTCGACCCCGATCACCACGGCGCCACCATGCGGGCGTGTTCGCGGCGCGCGGCGGCGCTCCTGCGCGGACGGGTCCACCCCGCCAGTCAACCGGCGGCCCCGGACGGCGCGGGACCGCGGATAGGCTCCGCCGCGGACCGACGAGGAGGAGCCGATGGGGTCGCAGGCGCCGGACTTCGAGGCGATCACGGCACGACAGAAGGCCGCGTGGTCGGCCGGTGGGTTCCAACGGGTGGCGCTGACGGTGATGGAGGTCGCCGAGCACCTCGTGGCGACCGCGGACCCGGCCCCCGGCGACCGGGTGCTCGACGTCGCGTGCGGCACCGGCAACGCGGCGCTGGTCGCGGCGCGGCGATTCACCGAGGTCGTCGCATTGGACTTCGCGGCCACGTTGATCGAGACGGGGCGCCGCCGGGCGGCCGCCGAGGGCACCGACATCACGTTCGTGGAGGGCGACGCCCAGGCGCTGCCGTTCGAGGACGCGTCGTTCGACGTCGTTCTGTCGGTCTTCGGCGTCCAATTCGCACCCGACCAGGAGCGGGCGGCCGCCGAACTGCTGCGCGTGACGCGGCCCGGGGGGACGATCGCGCTCGCCAACTGGGTCCCGGGGAGCTCCGCCGACGCCTTCTTCCAGGCGACGGCGAGGTTCGTGCCGCCCCCGCCCGGCCTCCCGTCGCCGTGGGGCTGGGGCACCGTGGAGGGGGCGACGGCGCTCCTGGGCCGCGGCGCCGACGTCACCGTCCAGCCGCGCAGCTTCCTCCAGCGCTTCCCGTCGCCGCAGGCGATGGTCGACACCTTCCGGGAGACCTTCGGGCCCGCCAAGCTCACCTACCAGGCGGCCGGCCCCGACCGCGCCGCCGAGGTCGACGCCGCGATGCTCGAGACGATCGCCCGCTACGACCGCGCCACCGACGGCACCCTCGCCATGGAGGGTGCGTACGCCGAGGTGGTCGCCCTGAGGCGCTAGCCGGCGACCGCCTCCAGCAGCTCCTCGGAGATGTCGAAGTTGGAGTAGACGTCCTGCACGTCGTCGTTCTCCTCGAGGGCGTCGATGAGCCGCAGGATCTGGCGCGCCTCCTTCTCGGAGGGCGCGACGGTGGTCTTCGGGACCATCGTGAGCTCCGCCGAGACGTAGCCGATCCCGGCCTCCTCCAGCGCCTCGCGCACCGGCATGAAGTCGGTGGGCTCCGTGGTGATCTGCCACTGCTCGCCGTCCTCGGAGATGTCCTCCGCCCCGCCGGTCAGCGCGACCTCCATGACCTGGTCCTCGTCAACGCCGGCGCGGTCCACCATCACCACGCCCTTGCGGTCGAACTGCCACGCGACGCTGCCCGGGGTGCCGAGCGAGCCGCCGTTCTTCGTGAAGATGAACCGCAGGTCGCTGGCGGTGCGGTTGCGGTTGTCGGTGAGGATCGTGCAGATCACGGCGACCCCGCCGGGCGCGTAGCCCTCGTACAGGATCGACTCGTACTGCTCGCCCTCGGAGCCGCCGGCGCCGCGCTGGATGGCGCGCTCGATGTTCTCCTTGGGCATGGAGTTGTCGCGCGCCTTCTGGATGGCGGTGGCCAGCGTGGCGTTCGACTCGGGGTCGGGCCCGCCCTCCTTCGCCGCCACGAGGATCGCCCGCGACAGCTTGGAGAAGAGCTGGCCGCGCTTCGCGTCGGCGGCGCCCTTCTTCCGCTTGATCGTCGCCCATTTACTGTGCCCGGACACGGTCCCTCCTCGTCGTCACGCCACCACCGTCGCGCCGCTCGCGGGCCCGCGCGACCAGCCACTCGTGGAACCGGCGCTCACCCGACAGCTCCGGGTGGAACGCGGTCACCATCAACATCCCCTCGCGCGCGGCCACCGGGTGGCCGGCGTGCTCGGCGAGCACCTCCACCCCGGGGCCCGCACGCTCGATCCACGGCGCCCGGATGAACACCGCCTCCACCGCCTCCGGCCCCATCGCCGGCACGTCCAGCGCGGTCTCGAACGAGTTGCGCTGGCGCCCGAACGCGTTCCGCCGCACCACGATGTCCATCCCGCCGACCAGCGGCTGCGCGCCGCCGGTGGTGTCCCGGGCGAGCATGATCATCCCGGCGCAGGTGCCGAGTGCCGGCAGGCCGCCCGCGATCGCGTCGCGCAGCGCGCCGAGCAGCCCCGAGTGCTCGGCGACCAGGCCGAGCGTGGTGCTCTCGCCGCCCGGCAGCACGATCGCGTCGAGGCCCTCCAGGGCCTGCGGCGTACGCACGTCGATGGGCTCGGCGCCCGTCGCCGCCAGCATCTCCGCGTGCTCCGCGAACGCCCCCTGTACCGACAGGACGCCCACCCGGGGGCGGCCCAGCCCGCCCGTCGGGGGACTCACCACCCCCGGCCCTGGAGCATCTCGCCGGCCCCCAGCGCGCTGATCTCCAGCCCGGGCATGGCATCCTTCAGCCCCGTGGACACGCGCGCGAGCACCTCGGGATCGCGGTAGTGGGTCGCGGCCTCGACGATCGCCCGGGCCCGCTTCGGCGGGTCCTCGCTCTTGTAGATGCCGGAGCCCACGAACACGCCCTCCGCCCCGAGCTGCAGCATCAGGGCCGCGTCGGCGGGCGTCGCGATGCCCCCCGCGCAGAACAGGACGACCGGCAGCCGGCCGTCGGCGGCGACCTGAGCGACCAGGTCGTAGGGCGCCCGCAGGTCTTTCGCCGCCGCGTGGAGCTCCTCGGACGGCATGGATTGCAGTCGGGCGATGCCGGAGCGGATGCTGCGCATGTGGCGGACCGCCTCGACCACGTTCCCGGTGCCGGCCTCGCCCTTGCTCCGGATCATCGCCGCGCCCTCGGAGATGCGCCGCAGCGCCTCGCCCAGGTCGGTGGCGCCGCACACGAACGGCACGGTGAAGCCGTGCTTGTCGATGTGGTGGGCCTCGTCGGCCGGGGTCAGCACCTCGGACTCGTCGATGAAGTCGACGTCGAGGGCCTGGAGGACCTGCGCCTCCACGAAGTGACCGATCCGGCACTTCGCCATGACCGGGATCGTGACCGCCTGCTGGATGCCGGCGATCATCTCCGGGTCGCTCATCCGGGCGACGCCGCCGTCGGAGCGGATGTCGGCCGGGATGCGCTCCAGCGCCATCACGGCGCACGCCCCGGCCTCCTCGGCGATGCGCGCCTGCTCGGGCGTGGTGACGTCCATGATGACGCCGCCCTTCAGCATCTGCGCCAGGCCCGTCTTCACCCGCATCGTGCCCGTGCGGCCGTTGCCCTCTGCCACCCTGTCCCCTCGTCGTTCGCCAGCGGAGGGCCCGATTCTAGCGAAGGCCCCCGCCGCGCCCGCCCCGGCAGATTGGCCCGGGGGCCAAAGTGCGTCCCGGCGCCGGCCCCCTAGCGTCCGTGCCGATGGAACGCGACCCGGAGATCCGGTTCCTCCAGCGACTCGCCCTCACGGCGGCGTCCACGGCCACCATGGGCGACCTGGTGCGGCTGGTGATCGCGGAGACCACGGAGGCGACCGGCGCCGACGTGTGCTCCGTCTACCTGATCGACCCGGCCGACGGGAAGCTGGTGCTCACGGCCACCAACGGACTGTCCCAGGAGGGCGTCGGCAGCGTGCGCCTGGCCGTCGGCGAGGGCGTGACCGGCTGGGCGGCGGCCGAGCGGGCGCCGGTGGTGGTCGCCGACGTCCGCGACGAGCCGCGCTTCCGCTGGATGGAGGACGTCGACCAGGCGCGCTTCGTGTCGATGTGCTCGGTCCCGATCCTCGCGGCCGACCACCTGGTGGGCGTGCTGAACGTCCAGAGCGACGACCGCCGCGAGCTGAGCGAGGGCGAGGTGGGCTTCCTGTCGGCCATCGCCGCCCAGGTCGCCGGGGTGCTGGCCCGCACCGAGCTCCAGGAGCGGCTGGAGCGCCGGGCCGCCGAGCTGCGCCGCTCCGAGGAGGTCCACCGCCGCCTCGGCGAGCTGGCGCTCGCGGGCTCGGGCCCCGCCGCCGTGTGCGCCGCCATCGCCGCGCTGGCGGGCGCGCCGGCGGCGGTCTACGACCCGGAGGGCCTGCGCATCGCCGCGGGCGGCGCCGGGATGCCGGAGCGCCTGCCGCGTACGGTCACGGACCGCTCCCTGTCGGTCACGCCGATCCGGGCGGGCGACGAGCCCCTCGGCTGGCTGGCGATCGCCACCCGCGGGGTCGGCAGCGCCGCCATCCGCCAGGTCGCCACCCACGGCGCGACCGTTCTGGCGCTGGAGCTGGTGCGCCGCCGCGCCGACCGGGAGGCCGAGCGCCGCCGGCGCGCCGACCTGGTGGAGGAGCTGCTGTCGTCGCGCCTGCGCCGTGAGGAGGCCGAGGACCTGGCGGACCGCGCCGCGCGGCTCGGCCACCCGATCCCGGACCCCGCCTGGGTGATCGCCTTCGAGCTCGACGACCCGGGCGACGGCCACGTGGTGGCGTCGGCCCACGCCCCCCACCGCCTGGCCGACGAGATCCGCGCCCTGGCCGCGGCCCGCGGCTCCAACGCGTTCGTGGTGGAGCGCGGCAGCGCCCTGGTGGTGCTCGCCTCCGGGCTGCCGGAGCTGGAGGAGGCCGAGGAGTTCGCTGCCGCCGCCCGCGACCGCGTGCAGGGCCTGGTGGGCGCGGCCGCCGTGTCGTGCGGCATCGGGGCCCGCTCGTGCGCCCCGGCCGACCTGCGCCGCGGCGCCGAGGAGGCGCACCAGGCCGTCCGCGTCGCCCGCCGCCTGGGCGAGCGCGGGACCGTCGCCTCCTACCGGCGCCTGGGCATCGAGCGGCTGCTGCTGGGGATCGACCCCCCGGAGCTGCTGGAGGAGTACGTCGAGGACTGGCTCGGGCCGCTCATCCGCCCCGGTCAGGGGCGCGGCGCGCCGCTGGTGGAGAGCCTGGAGGCGCTCGCCCACGAGGGCTGGAACATGCGCGCCTCGGCCCGTCTTCTGGGCGTGCACGTCAACACGCTGCTGTACCGGGTCGGGCGGATCGAGCAGATCCTGGGCCGCAAGCTCGACGACCCCGAGGTGCGGATGGCGATGGCCGTCGCGCTGCGCGCGCGCCGCCTGGTGACCGGGATGGAGGGCGTGATCGAGGGCGCGCGGACCGCCCCGGAACGCGCGCCGACCCTGCGGAAGGTCCCGGGGGCGGCCTCGTCGGGCCGTGGCGCCTAGGCGCTGATGGCGGCCAGGTCGGCCCGCGCCCGCACGGGGGCGAGGGCGCCGGCCAGCGCCTGCGCGACCGCGACCATCGCCACCAGGGTGGGGGCGCCGTCGCGGGCGTCGGCGGGGACCACCCGCGCCAGCGGGCTGCGGGCGAGCGGGTTCATCGCGGAGTCCACCAGCACCGCCGCGGGGACGCCGGCCTGGCGCGCCGCCTGGACCGCGGCCTGGGCGACCCGCGACTCGCGGCCGATCGCCACGGCCAGCACGGCGCCGCCGGGCCCGAGGGCCTCCAGCCAGGCGCGGGCGGCGGGGTCGAGCGAGGTGACCGCGGCCACCGGCCGCCCGGCGCGGGCGAGGCGCTCCTCGATGAGGGTCACCACGGTGCGGGCGTGGCCCTCTCCCGCGATCACGAGGGGGGTGCGCGGCGCGAGGGCCGCGACGATCGCCGCGAGGCCCGGCGCGTTCAATCGTTCGGCCGCGTCGTCCAATGCGAGCCGCTCCGCCGCCAGGGCCTGGTCGAGCCCCTCCGCGGAGACGGGCACGGCGATCTGGCGGTCGCCCGGGCGGGGCGGCAGGCCGGGGCGCTGGGCGCGCCGCACGATGCGCTGCATCTCGGGGTAGCCGGAGTAGCCGAGGGCCTGGGCGAAGCGCACCACGGTGGCCGGGCTGCAGTGCGACAGCCGGGCGACCTCGTGGGCCGAGAGAAGCGGAATGTCCGCCAGGTGGTCGGCCAGGTAGCGCGCGAGGGACTGCTGAGCGGGGCTGAATCGCTCGTAGTCCCGCTTGAGCCGCTCGGCGAGCGCGTGGACATCAGGTGGCACGCGCCACCTGTTCGCCGTCGGAGCCCGGTCCCCTACCGGCGACGTGCCGCGAGCGTGATCGCCGGCTGCGGACCGGCCGCCATCACCACCTTCGCGACCTGGTCGGGGTTCGCGTCGCGCAGCACCACGTAGGCGGTCCCGGCGCCCTCCGACGGGATGCGCGACGGGACGGTCCGCAGGCGCGCCCGGGCCAGGCGCGCCGCCGGACCCTGCGCGCCCCGCAGCGCCTCCCGCGCCGGCGTGAGGATCACGGCGCGGCCGCTCTCGAGGATCGCCACGAAGCGGGGGGCGTCGAAGCCGGAGGGGGTCTCGTTGACGATCGACGCGATGCCGACGTCCGGCACGTCGCCGGTCGGGCCGACCTCCGCCATGAGCGCGCGCTCCACCGAGCGGGACACCGGATCGTCCCCCAGCAGGTCGAGGGTCGCCCCGATCCCGTCCTGGGAGCCCACGAAGTAGCCGGTGCCGCTCGGCGGCGGCGGGGGCGCGGTCGCCGTCGGCGGGGACCCCTCCCCGCAGGATGCGAGCGCCAGCAGCAGCGCGGCGAGGACCGCCGCCGCGGCGGCCCTCACCCGGCGCCGAGGCGGGCGAGCGGCCCGGCCAGCTCCTGGAGGTCGGTCAGGAGCCCGGCCGCCAGGTCGCCCTCGCGCTCCACCCGCCGCGCGACGGCTCCCATGGTGAACCCGCGCGGGTCGAGCCCCGGCAGCACCTCGTCCCAGCGCAGCGGCGTCGCGACCGGCGCGCCGGGGCGCGGGCGCACCGAGTAGACGCCGGCGATGCTCCGCCCCCGGCCGTTCTGGAGGTGGTCGAGGTACACCTTCGGGCCGCGCCGCCTGACCTCCCGCTCCACGGTGACCAGGTCGGGGCGCACCTTTGCCAGGCCCTCGCTGATCACGCGCGCGAACAGGCGGACGTCGTCGAACGTGTGCCCGGGCGTGACCGGCACCAGGATGTGCATGCCGCTGGCCCCCGAGGTGCGGGGGTACCCGCGGACGTCCAGCGCCTCGAGCGCCTCGCGCACCAGCAGCGCGGCCTCCACCACCCGGTCGTAGGGCAGGTCGTCGGCCGGGTCGAGGTCGAACAGTACCCACACCGGCTCGTCGGGCGTCGACGCGGTGCTCTGCCACGGGTTGAGCTCGATGTTGCCCAGGTTGGCGAACCACAGGAGCCCCATCGGGTCGTCGATCAGCACGTAGCGGCTGACCTTCTCGTCGTCGCGCCCGCTGCGCGACAGGTCGGCGGTGCGCATCCACGGCGGCGCGTCGTTGACGGTGTGCTGGAAGAAGAAGTCCTCCTCGATCCCGTTGGGGTACCGCTTGTGGATCATGGGCCGGTCGGCGAGGTGCGGCACGAGGACCGGGGCCATCCGCAGGTAGTGGTCCAGCAGGTGGCCCTTCCGGATGCCCTCGCCCGGCCAGTAGACCTTGTCGAGGTTGGTGAGGGTCACGCGCCGGCCGCCCTCCTGGACCGCCTGGTCGCCGGTGACGGGGGAGAACGGGCCGTCCGGCAGGTCGGGGCCGGCGTCCTCCTGCTCCGCGAGCCCCCGGAACACGGGCGCGCGGAGGCGGTTGTCGGGCGTGCGCTCCACGAAGCGCACCTCGGCGCGCAGCTCGGGGCGCACCCAACGGGGTGGCTGCGGCGCCTTCGGCACGGTGTTGGCGAAGGGCGACTCGGGCACCTCGATGGCGCTCAGGCGGTCCCACAGCGCCCGGGACATCGGCCCGGTCAGGCCGGAGCCGACGTGCGACAGGTACGTCAGGCCCTCGCCGTCCGTCTCCCCCACCAGCAGCGCCCCCACGGTTCCGCGCCGCGACCCCGCGCCCTCCGTGAACCCGCCGATGGTCACCGTCATGTCGTGGCGCGCCTTGACCTTCACCCACTCCCGCACGCGGCGCCCGGGCCGGTACGGCGCGTCCGTGCGCTTGCACATGATCCCCTCGATGCCGTTCGCGGCGGCCGCGTCGAACAGGGCCTGGAGCCCCTCGGTGACGTGGTCGCTGAGCATCACCACGGGGGGCGCCTCGGGCGGGACGATCCCGGCGAGCAGCGCCCGGCGCTCCGTCCAGGGCAGGTCGCAGATCCAGCGGCCGTCGAGGTACAGGAGGTCGAAGGCCACGAACGTGAACGGCCCGCGCCCGTTCTGGAGGGCGTTGAAGTCGGACCGGCCCCGCGGGTCGACGACCACCACCTCGCCGTCCAGGACCGCCTCCTGGCACAGCAGGCGCCGGCGCAGGTCGCCCAGCTCCGGATAGGAGGGCGTGAGGTCGCGGCCGGTGCGCGAGCGCAGCTCGGTGCCCTCGGAGGTGACGAGCGCCAGCGCCCGGTAGCCGTCCCACTTCAGCTCCGCGGCCCACCCGTCGCCGCGGGGGACCTCGTCGGACGAGCTCGCCAGCATCGGGCGCAGGCTCCGGAAGCGCGCGGCGGGGTCCTCGGGTCCCGGCGGCCCCTGGGCGGAGCGGAACAGCAGCCACTCGTCCTTGCCGCCGCGGCGGCCGGTGCGGACGAGGTGGTAGTTGCCGTCGACGACCCCGCCGTGGAGCACGAGCTTCCACTCGTCGTCGCTGCGCAGCTCCTCCTCGAACGTGCCGGCGTCCCAGATCGTCATGCGGCCCGCGCCGTACTGGCCCTCCGGGATCACGGCGGCGAAGTCGAGGTACTCCAGCGGGTGGTCCTCGGTGCGGACGGCCAGGCGCTTGGGGCCCTCGCGCAGGGGCAGGCCCTTCGGCACCGCCCACGACGCCAGGACGCCGTCGACCTCCAGCCGCAGGTCGTAGTGGAGGGCCCGGGCGTCGTGCCGCTGGACCACGAACCGGGGGGCGTCGCCGGGCGCCGCGCCCTCGGCGGGCGCCGGCTCGGGAGTGGCGCCGAAGTCGCGCTTGGCCCGGTACTCCCGGAGGTCACCCGCGGGCGTCGAAGGCCTCCAGGATCCCGGCCTGCCAGCGGGCCACCGCGTCGGGGGACTGCCCGTGGTGCGGCGGCGACACCCAGAGGCGGTCGGCGAGCCCCTCCCACTGGCGCGCCTTGCGGCGCACCTGCTCGGGCGTGCCGGAGGCCGAGAACGCGTCGGCCATGTCGGGCCCGACGACGTCGATGAGGCGCTCCAGGTCGCCGGCCATGAAGGCCTCGCGGATGGGCCCGAGGCGGTCGGCGAAGCCGTGCTCGGAGAACATCCCCACGTAGGTCCGCACCACCGCGTAGAAGCCGACGGTGGCGGCCGCGGCGCGCCGGGCGCCCTCGGGGTCGTCGGCGCTGGCGGCGCAGATCACGGCACCCCCGACCTTCGGCAGCTCGCGTCCGGCCCGCTCGGCCCCCGCGCGCAGCTCGGGGAGCGTCGCCTCCCGCAGCCATCCGGGGCTGGTGACGGGATGGTCCAGGAAGCCGTCGGCCACCTGGCCGGCGAGCCGGGTCATGCCGGGCAGCACGGCCGCGATCCACACCGGCACCTCGGGCCGCGGGGAGCGGGTGGCGCGACGCAGCCCCTGCACCTCGATGTCGTAGAGCCGCCCCTCGGAGCGGGCGTCGCGGCCGGACGTGAGGGCGCGCATGAGCTCCCGCACGGCGGCGACCATCTCACGCATCCGCCGCACCGGAGGTTCGTACGGGGCGCCGTGCCAGGAGGCGTTGAGCCGCCGGACCCCCGCTCCCAGCCCCAGCGTGAAGCGGCCGCCGGAGGCGTCGTCCAGGTCGAGCGCCTCCAGCGCCGTGACCATCGGGCTGCGGGTGAAGGCGAGCGCGATGCCGGTGCCGAGCTCGATGCGCTCGGTGGCTCCCGCCGCGACGGCGAGCGGGATGGTGGCGGAGCGGTACAGCTCGGTGGCCCAGAGACGTGCGATGCCCGCGGCCTCGGCCGCGCGGGCGAACGTGGCGATCTCCGCCGCGTCCTCACCGATGAGCTGCACGTCGACCGGGATGGCGAGGGGCCCTGCCACGTATGCCAGTATCCCAGCCCGTGCCCGCGACGACCCCCGTCACCCCGGTCGCCCGCCTCGTCACCGAGCTGAGCATCACCGGGGTGGGACAGCTCGCCCTGGGCCTCGCCGTGCTGGCCGTGGGCCTCACCGCCGCCGACATCAGCCCGGTGCGGATCCTGGTGCCGTTCGCGGTCGTGTTCGTGGTGATGTGCGGGCTGAGCATCTACCAGTCGCGCTGGCTCCGGCAGGCGCCCACCCCGCCGGTGGACCCGAACGCCCGCGTGGAGGAGCCGTCGGACACCACACGCCGCAGCCTGGTGCACATCCTCCCGGCGATCGTGGTCGTGGCCGTCTGCACGATCGTCGCCCCGGGCCTGGGCGTGATCGTGGGCGGCGTGGTCGCCGCCGTCGGCCTGATCGACCTGCGCAACCGCGCGTGGGCCCAGGAGCGGGAGCGCGAGGGCGGCGCGGACATCATGCGCGAGCTGGGCCGGTCGCCGTTCACGACCGGCCGGCGGCCGCTCTACACGCGGCCGCGGAAGGCCAGCACGCTCCGGACGTAGTCCTTCGTGTCGTCGTAGGGGCCGATGTCGGCCAGCGACGCGAGGCCCTGGTAGTACGCGCCGATCGTCTGGCGCTCGCCGGTGGAGCGGTGCGACAGCCACGCGAGGTAGGCGACGCCGCCCTCGATGTTGTCGTCGAGCCGCGTGGGGTCCAGGTGGCGCCCCACCACGTCCGTGCCGAGCCACTTGGCGGTGGCGGGCATGAGCTGCATCACGCCGATCGCGCCCGCGTGGGAGCGCGCCGACTGGTTCCAGCGGCTCTCCTGCCAGGCGATCGCCCGGGCCAGGCTCGGGTCGACCCCGTAGGCGGCCGCGTGCTGCCCCAGCAGGTAGGCGACCTCGCCGGCCGAGGCCCCGCCGCCGCCCGAGGAGGGGAGCGAGCCCGGCACGCGGAGCACCCTCCCGGCCGACAGGACGTTGGGGTCGGCGATGCCGTTGAGCGTGGCCAGGGCGTCGGCGCTGGTGCCGTAGCGGCCGGCGACGGCCGCCAGCGTGTCGCCGGAGCGGACGGTGTAGGTGCCGCCGCCGGACGACGACGAGCCGGTGGAGACCGGGGTCATGGCGCCGCCACCGCCGGAGGGCACGGTGAGCCGCCGGCCGACCTGGATGAGGGCCGGGTCGGCGATGCCGTTCGCGCGGGCCAGGGCGCCGACGCTGGTGCCGTAGCGGGCGGCGATGGCGCCGAGGGTGTCGCCGGACCGGACGGTGTAGGCACCGCCGCCGGACGACGCGGAGCCGGTGGAGACGGAGGTCATCGTCCCTGCGCCGGCGGGGACGGTGAGGGACTGGCCGGCGCGGATCACGTTGGGGTCGGCGATGCCGTTCGCCTGCGCGAGGGCCGCGACGGTGGTGCCGTTGCGGGCGGCGATCGCGCCGAGCGTGTCGCCCGGGCGGACGGTCACGGTCTGGGCGGAGGCGGTCGCGACCCCGGCCGCGAGCCCCATGAGGAGGGCCGCGACGAGGGCGAGGAGGGCGGTGCGGATGGCGGTGCGGGGCTCGGTCACGCGGGCCATGATCGGCGTTTGCGCGGCGTTTTCCAGCCCTCCCCACCCCTCCCCGCCTCCCTCTTTTTCGGGGCTCCCTCCCCCCCGGTCCCCGCGACCCCTCCCCCGCCTCCCCCCGGCCCCCTCCGCCGGGCAAGATGGTGCGATGCAGGGCGCGGGAACGCTGATCGTGGGCGCGGGGCTCGCCGGGAGCGCCGTCGCGATGCACCTGGCCGACCTGGGCCACGACGACGTGGTGGTGGTGGACCCCGATCTCGCCGGCGTCCGGTCGTCGTCGGAGCTCAACGCCGGCGGGGTCCGCGCGACGTGGTGGCAGCCGGTGAACGTGGAGCTGTGCGCGGCGACGATCGACTGGTTCGCCGAGCGCCCGGAGGAGTTCGGGCTGCGCCAGCGCGGCTACCTCTGGCTGCACGGGCCGGAGCGGTTCGCCGAGGCGGCCGGCCGGGTGGAGATGCAGAACGGGTTCGGCCGCGACATCGAGCTGCTGTCGCCGCGGGAGGTGCACGACCGCTGGCCGGTCATCGACGAGGTGTCCGACCTGGGTGGCGCGACCTTCTCGCCGCGCGACGGCCTGGTGAACCCGAACGCGGTGCGCGAGCACTACCGCGACCGGGCGCGGGCGGCGGGCGTGCGCTTCATCGACCGGACCGTGGTGACGGGGGTGCAGCGCGACGGCGACCGGGTGACCCACGTCGAGGTGCGCGACGTGGAGGACGGCGCCGAGGCGGCCCACGTGCTGGAGGGCGACCCGCCCCACGGCCCGCGCGACGCCATCGCCTGCGCGCGGGTGGTCAACGCCGCCGGCCCGTGGGCGGTGCAGGTGGCGGAGCTGCTGGGGGTGCCGGTGCCGTGCCGGGCGGTGCCGCGCCAGATCTGCGTGGTGGCGTCACACGACGTGGACCTGTCGGACCAGGGAATGATCGTCGACTCGAGCGACGTCTACTTCCACCACGAGGGCGGCGAGCTGATCCTCGCCGGCTACTCGCCGCCGGACGACCCGCCGGGCTACGACTTCCACTACGAGGGCGAGGCGTTCTTCGAGCGGGAGATCTGGCCGCGCCTGGCGCACCGCATCTCGGCCTTCGACCGCTTGGCCCACGTCCGCGGCTGGACCGGCCTGTACGAGCTGTCGCCCGACCACTCGGCGCTGCTCGGCCGGGTGGAGGGGCTGGACAACGCCTACGAGATCCACTCGTTCTCGGGCCGCGGGGTCATGCAGTCGTGGGCGGCGGGCCTGTCCCTGGCGGAGCTGATCGTCCACGGCCGGTACGAGACCTTCCCCCGGGCGGCGGACCTGGCGGGCACCCGCTTCGCGACGGGTGCCCTCCAGCCCGAGGACCTGCACATCTAGGAGCGGCGCTACAGCTTCGGCAGCAACTGGACCTTGATGTGGAGCGTGCCGTTCTTCCCCTGCTCGCCGGGGAACTTCAGCTTCACCTGGTACCGGGCGGCCGTGGCCGACGTGCTCGTGATGATCACCGACTCCGTGTTGCCGCCGGAGAGCGTCGCGAAGCCCTGGAGGACGACGTACTTGGACGGCGGCTTGATGGTGACCGTCTGGAAGCCGGTGAACCCCTTCGTGCTCGTCGGGTTCGGGCTGATCGTCCGGGTGATGACCTTCAGGGCCGCCGCCTTGGCGTCGATCGGGTTCGCCGCCGGCAGGGAGCTGCCGCCGCTCGCGCCCGTCGCGACGTATGCGGTCGCCGCGCCCGCGGCGAGGGCCGCGACGAGGCCGGCGACGGCGGTCCGCCCGAGCCGGCCGGAGAGGGTTGCCATTGAGATCGCTCCTGGTCGTTGAGATGGACACGCCATCCTCCCCCGCCCCGGCGTGGCTGCGATAGTCCCCCCGTGCACGAGGGCAGCAAGCGGGCCATCTTCGCGGCGTTTCTGGCCAATCTCGGGATCGCGATCGCGAAGTTCGTCGGCTTCCTGATCACCGGCGCGTCGTCGATGCTGGCCGAGTCGATCCACTCCCTCGCCGACACGACCAACCAGGGGCTCCTGTTCCACGGCGGCCGCCAGGCGGCGCGGCCCGCGACGCCGGAGCACCCGTTCGGCTACGGACGCGACCGCTACTTCTGGTCGTTCGTCGTCGCCCTGGTGCTCTTCTCGATCGGCGGGCTGTTCGCCGTCTACGAGGGCGTCGACAAGCTGCGCCACCCGCACGACATCGACTCCCCCGCCGTGGCGTTCGTGATCCTGGGCGTCGCGGTGGTGCTCGAGGCGTTCTCGCTGCGCACGGCGATCCGCGAGTCGAACCACGTCCGGGGGTCGCTGGGCTGGACGGCCTTCGTCCGCCGCTCCAAGTCGCCGGAGCTGCCGGTGGTGCTGCTGGAGGACCTGGGCGCGCTGTTCGGCCTGTTCTTCGCGATCACCGGCCTCACGCTCGCGGTCACGCTGGACGAGCCCCGCTGGGACGGCGTCGCCACCATCGCCATCGGCGTCCTGCTGGTCACCATCGCGGTGATCCTGGTGGTGGAGATGAAGAGCCTGCTGATCGGCGAGTCGGCGAGCGGCGAGCAGCAGCGCGCGATCCTCGGCGCCATCGAGGAGACGCCCGGCGTGCGCCGCCTCATCCACATGCGCACCCTCCATCTCGGCCCCGACGAGCTGCTCGTGGCCGCCAAGGTCGAGCTCGCCGGCTCCCTCAGCGTCCGCGAGGTGGCCGACACGATCGACGCCGCGGAGGCCCGGGTGCGCGCCGCCGTGCCCATCGCCCGGGTCATCTACCTGGAGCCCGACCTGTTCGAGGCCGGCGACGCGACGCCGGAGCCCGAGCCGGCCTAGGCGGTGCCACGCCGGCGCCGGCCCGCCATCGACGGCGGACCGGCGCGGGTCGCGCTAGCCGAACCGGTCCCCCGGGTTGAGGTCCGGGATCTCGACGCCGCCGCCCACGAGCTCGCGGAGCGCCGCGGGAGTGCCGGCGAGGGCGGGGAACGTGCCGAAGTGGCCGCACAGCACCTGCGGCGCCTTCAGCAGCCGCACGGCATGGGCCGCCCGCTTCGGGCCCATCGTGTAGAAGTCGCCGACCGGCAGGACGGCCACGTCGAGCGGGTCGATCTCGCCGATGAGGGCCATGTCGCCGAAGACGTCGGTGTCGCCCGCCTGGTACACGACGAGGCCGTCCGGGAACTCGAGGACGTAGCCGACGGGCACGCCGCCCTCGACCATCCCGCCGTCGTCGCCGGTGATGCCGGCCGAGTGGACGCCCTGCACCATCGTGGCCGTCACGCCGGCGACCTCGACGGAGCCGCCGATGTTGAAGCCGGTGACCTCGACGCCCTTGCCGCCGAGGTAGGCGGCGACCTCGAACAGGGCGAACGCGGGAGCGCCGCTGCCCTGGATCACCCGCACGGCCTCGGCGCCCCCCTGGCCGATGTGGTCGAAGTGGCCGTGGGTGATGAGGATCCCGTCCAGGTTCAGTGCAGCGGGATCCTTGTACTCGTCGGGCGTGGCGGGGTTGCCCTCCAGCCAGCAGTCGATGAGGAGCCGCTTCCCCTCGGAGGTCTCCCACAGCCATGTGCCGTGGCCCAGCCAGGTGACGGCGTTGCCCTTCAGGTCCATCGTCCCTCCCCCCTCGGTCGGTTCGTGCCGAGCCTAAGCCCTACCGCTCCGGGGCGGGCAGGTGACCCTCCGCGAGGGCGCGCTCGAGCGCCTCCACGACCACCGGCCAGAACTGCGCACCGGAGCATCTCCGGCACTCTGCCAGGGCGTCCTCCCTCGAGAGCGGCGCCCCGTAGGGCCGCGCGGACGTCATGACGTCCCACGCGTCGGCCAGCGTCAGGATCCGGGCGCCCTCCGGCACGTCCTCGCCGGCCAGGCCGTCCGGGTAGCCGCGCCCGTCCCACCGCTCGTGGTGGCCGCGGACCCACGACACCTGGGCGGGCGACAGCACGTCGGCCACGATCTCCGCCCCCAGGGCGGCGTGGGCGGTGACGCGGTGGAACTCCTCCGCCGTGAGCTTGTCGGGCTTGAAGAGGATCGCGTCGGGCACGGCGATCTTGCCCACGTCGTGCACCAGGCCGGCGTCGCGCAGCGCCGACGCGTCCTCGGCCGTCCACCCCAGCAGGTCGGCCAGCACGCGCGCGACCTCCGCCACGCGCTCGGAGTGCTGCCGGGTGGAGCGGTCCTTGGCGTCCACCGCGCGGGCCAGCACGCGGATGCTCTGGAGGGCCTGGAGCCGGGTGAGCCGCTCGGCGTTCTCGGCGTCGGAGAGGACCTCCACCACCTCGGGCGAGTAGAGGAACGCCACGTCGCGGCCGTGCTGCTTCGCCCAGTAGAGGGCGCCGTCCGCCAGGCGGAACAGCTCGCTCTGCTGCGGCGCCTGGTCGAGGTCGCAGACGCCCGCCGAGATCGTGATGTGCCCGATGCCGGGGAAGTCCTCCGCCGCGATCGCCTCGCGGGCCCGGTCGGCGGCGCGCCACGCCTCCATGCCGCCCGCCTCCGGCATGAGCCACGCGAACTCGTCGCCGCCGACGCGCGCCATGAGGTCGCCGGCGCGCGTCAGGGCGTTCAGGCGGCGGGCGGTCTCGCGGATCACGGCGTCGCCGGCCTGGTGGCCGAGGTCGTCGTTGACCCGCTTGAAGTGGTCGATGTCGAGCAGCACCAGCGAGAACCGGCGCCCGTGGCGGGACGCGCGCACCACCTCCTGCGCCAGCCGCTCCTGGAACGTCCGGTGGTTCGCCAGCCCCGTCAGGTGGTCGGTGGCGGCCAGGGCCGCCAGGCGGGCGCGGGCCTCGGCGTTGCTCACGGCGATGCCCACCAGCTCGGCGAAGCGCCCCAGGCGCTCCGGCGCGTCCGGCATCGCGCCCGGGTCGATGGCGCCGAGCACGCCGATCGCGCCCCACAGGCGGTCGCCCGCCCGCACCGGCGCCGCGATCGCCACCCGACGGCCGGTCTCGTCGGGGACGTCGAGGCGGGCGGCCCGGCCGGTGCGGCGCACCGTGCCCGCCAGGCCGTCGCCGTCGAGCCGCTCCCCCTGCGCGAACGCCGGCGGCGCGCCCACCGCGCCCCACGCGCCCATCCGGGTGGCCGTCCCCTCCTCCTCGAAGCGCACCAGCCCGCCGCTCGCCGCCCCCAGCAGGCGCACCGCCTCCTCGCACACCAGGTCGAACGCCGCCTGCGGGTCGTCCTCCTGCGCGACCGCGGTCGCCACCCGGCGCAGCGCGCCCTGCTCGGTGGCCAGCCGGCGGTTCTCGGCCTCCCGGCCGCGCAGCTCCAGCTCGGCGGCGTGGCGGGCGGTGATGTCCTGCACCACCGCGGCGATCACCGGGGGGCTCTCGGAGCCCACCAGCTGCATCCGCATCTCCACCGGGTAGGTCGAGCCGTCGCGGCGGCGGTGGATCGTCTCGAACTGGACGCGGTCGACGTCGCCGGTGCGCAGCGGCTCCACGATGGCGGCGAAGGCCTCGGCGTCGAGCTCGGGCAGCAGCTGGAGCGGGGTCATCCGGTGGAGCTCGTCCATGGTGTAGCCCGTGTTGCCGACGGCGCTGCGGTTCACCTGGACCAGCCCGAGCGTGCGCGCGTCGAACACGTACACCTCGTCGCGCGACTGCTCCAGGATGCGGCCGAGGCGGTTGACCAGGCCCTCGCGCCGCCGGCGCACCGAGATGTCGGCGAAGCTGGCGACCACCCCCGCGGGCCGCCCGCCGTCGGCCAGCACCGGCTCGGCGTTGACCCCGACCCACAGCAGGTCGCCGTTCTCCAGGTGCAGCCCCATCACCGCGTCGGTCTGGGGGCGCCCGGTGGCGGCGGCGAGCGCGGCGGGGTCGTCGTCGGCGCCGACCGGGGTGCCGTCCTCGCGGACCGGGCGCCAGTGCGCCCAGGTGCGCCCCACGATCGACGTCGCCGGTGCACGGAGGATCCGCTCGGCGCTGGGGTTGCAGGAGCGGATGACGCCGTCGGGGCCGTGCGTGACCACGCCCTCGTGGATCGCCGCGACCACGGCCCGGTGCTCGTCGCCGCCCGCGGGCAGGCCGGGGGCCATCGGCGTGCGCTCCACCACCACGACGGTCCCCTGGGGGCCGCCCTCGTCGAGCGGGACGCTGCGCACCGTGGCCGGCACGGTCGTCCCGTCGCGGTGCACCAGCACGGCCGCGCCCTCACGGACGGGGCGCGCCGGGAAGCGGCGGCCGCCCGGCGCCACCGACGGCTCGACCCACCACGGGTGCGGCGGCCCCTGCCCCACGATCTCGGCGCGGGTGTAGCCGAGCATGTCGCAGAGGGTGTCGCTGGCGTCGAGCACCACCCCGTCGCCGTCGAGGACCAGGATCCCGTCGGGGACGGCGGCGAACAGCGCACGCGCGAGCGCGCCGGCGGGCAGGTCCGTGAGGCGCCTCATCGCCATCGCCGCAGGGTAGGACGGTCGTCCCCCCGACTCCAACGCCACTTGGAGCCTTTGTCAGCTTCGGGCGGCGTCCGGCCCACCGGCCCCCTCCGAATCCGCGCGCTCCGCGGCGGCGGCGAGGACCTCCGCCGCCCGCCGCGCCTGCTCCGGCGTCATGCGCAGGTACAGGGGCCGAAGCCCCTCGCTGACCCGCACGTCGACGACCGGCCGGCCCCGGAACGCGGGCCCCGCGACGACCGCCTCGGCGGTGATGCGGGCGTCGCCGTCGCCGTAGCGGACGGACTGGGGGTCGGGTGTCAGCGCCACCTCCTCGCGGGAGAGCACGCGGGCGTCGATGTCGTGGCGGCCGAGACCGTCCTCCCAGATCGACCCCTCGTCAGGCTGCTCGGGCACGCGTCTCCTCGCTCATCGGTGCGCCTATTTCGGCGGGAACGACCCCATGTCCTCCGGGATCAACGAGAAGAGGACCATGTCGCTGCGGCCGCCCCCGCGGTACCAGGCACGGCGCATCACACCCTCGCGAACGAAACCGCACCGTTCCGCCACCCTAAGTGACGCAATGTTGGCGGTCGCCGCCTGAAGGTCCAGTCGTTCGAACCCCCCGGACGTCACCGACCAGCGCGACAGGAGCGCCAGCGCGCGGGTGGCGATGCCCCCGCCGCGGGCCTCCGGCGAGACCCAGTAGCCGATCTCCGCCCGGAGGGCGTCGTGGCGATCGGCGATGATCCCGATCATGCCGAGCAGGCGGTCGTCGGTGCGGTCGGCGATCACCAGCTCGAGCGACTGGCCCAGGATGCGGCGGCCCGCCGAGCCGCCGATGAACGCGCGGCCGTCCGCCTCCTCGTAGGGGGTCGGCACGCGGGTGTAGCGCTGCACCATGGGGTCCTGGCACGCCGCGACCACGGCGTCGAGGTCACGCGGGGCGGGCTCCCGGAGCCGGACGACCTCGTCGGCCAGGGGCGGATCGGGGAGCACCAGCACGGTCGGCCCCTCGGACACGGCCCGCCGGGGCCGTCAGGCGCTGATCGCGACCGGCGTGCCCGGGGTCGCGAGGCGCGCGAGGCGCACGATGTCGGCGTTGTGCATACGCATGCAGCCGTGGCTCGCCCGCGTGCCGATCAGCGCCGGGAGGCTGGTGCCGTGGATCGCGACGCGGCCGTTGCCGCCCGCGAACTCGTTGAGCGTCTCGGAGAACCCGGTGAGCGGCAGAACGATCGGGCCGAGGAACCCGCCGGGCATGTTGGTGTCGATCCGCTCGGCGATGGCGAAGCGGGGCCCGGTCGGCGTCGGGGTGCCGGGCTTGCCGATCGCGATCGACGCCGTCATCACCCGCCTGCCGGCCTTGAACACCCGCAGCTTCCGCTCGCTCAGGTCGATCGCCACGCGGATCTTCGTCCGGCTCACCACCAGCACGTCCTGCGGCACCCACCCGCGCGTGCCGTTCGGGCGCATCGGCAGCAGCACCTCGACCCAGGCGACGCCGTCCACCACCGTCCGGCGGGTGATGAGCACCACCGTGCCGTTGCCGGAGAAGGGCGCCGTGGTCTTCAGCACCATCCGCTTGCGGGCCGTCGGCTTCGGCGCCGAGCGCGCCGTGACCGTCGCCACCACCCGGCCGGTCCAGGCCTCGGCCTTCGTGGGCGCGGCCGGCACGGGGACGGCGGCATCGAGGCCCGCGTCCGCGGCGGCGGCCTGGCCGGCGAACAGCGCCAGGCCGGCCAGCAGGGCCGCCGGCGTGATGATCCGGATCCGCATCGTCGCCGAGGCTATCGGCGCGGGCGCAGCAGACCCAAGATCAGGGGCACCTCCCCGACGGCGACGACGGCCCGGAGGTTGACGGCGCGGCGCGGCAGGGCCTGCTGGCCCGCGCGCGCCGCGGTGCGCACGGCGCCGTTCAGCGCCATCTCGCGGGTCACGCGCAGCCCGATCCTCGGTCCCGCCTCCCGCGCGACGTGGGTCACGCCGGGCAGGTCGAGCGGGCCGTCGAGGGTCCCGACGACCACCAGGCCGGCGGCCTCCAGGCCGGCGCGCGCCTCGGCGGCGGTGAGCGGGTGGATGCCGGCCGCCGCGAGGTCGTCGCGGACCTCCGGGGTCGCGCCCTCGCCCCACGCCAGGTCGTGGATCACGACCCGGCCGCCGGGCCGCAGCACCCGCGTCGCCTCGGCCAGCACCGCGCGGCGGGCCGCGTCGTCGGGGAGCGTGCACAGCAGGGAGTCGACCAGCACGACGGTCTCGTTGCCGTCGGGGAGCCCGGTGGCGGTGACGGGCGCCTCGACCACGTGGCGGGTGTGCGTCGGCCCCTCGCGCCCCGGCAGGGGCAGCCCGCCGCGCGCGGCGCGGGACTTGCGCAGATGCTCGGCGGCCAGGGGGTCGGGCTCCACGGCCGTCCACGTGCGGGGCGAGCGCGCCAGCACCGTCTCGGAGGCGATCCCCAGGCCGGGCGCCAGCTCCACGACGCGGCTCCCGTCGTCGAGCCCGGCGGCGTCGAAGGCCCGGTTCGCGAGGCCGGCGCCGCCCGGCTGGGTGAGCCCCACGACCATCCGCCGCGCCAGTGGCCATGGGGTCACGGCCGTCTCGTCCTGCACGCGCGTGGTCATCGCCCTCCTCGGTGGCGCCGCCGGTCAGCGGCACATGGAATCAGCCGTGAACGTGGATTGGAAGAACCCTGATCTCCGCGGCGGACGGCGCGGGTGTCAGCGGAGGACGGAGGCGCGCACCCCGGACCGGCCGGAGGCCCAGAGCGCGGTGACCCCGTCGCCGGCGGCGCTGACGGCGGGGGTCGCGTCGGGCCGCCCGCCGCCGATGCTCGCGCGCTCCCAGTCCTCCTCGCCGGGGGCCAGGGCGGCGACGCCGCCGCCGGTGCCGCCGTCATCGTCGTCGCGGCGCCACGCGACCACCGCGGTCCCGCCGTCCGAGACGCCGACCCCCGCCACCCGGAGGGTGCAGCTGCACGAGCGCGCCGGTACGACGGTCGTCGAGCGCCAGGCGCCGGTGGGGCCCGTGCGGGTGACCGACTCGACGCCCTGGGGCCCGCCCGCGCCGCCGAGGGGCCACGCCACCACGGCGTCGCCGTCCTCGTTGACGGCCGCGACGGGGGTGGCGCCGATGCCGACGTCGTCCGGCTCGCCCCACACGTCGCCCGGGTCGGTGCGGCCGGCCGTCTGCACCACCGACGTGCCGCCCGGCAGGCGCGCGCTCCACGCCGTCAGGCTGGTGCCGGAGGGGCCGATCGCGGCGGCGGGCCGCCCGCTGGCCTGCCCCGCGACCTCGCGCGGCTCCTCGAAGTCGCCGGTGACGGTGCGCGAGGCCAGCGTCCGCGCGCCGTCCGTCCACGCCACCAGCGCGCCCGCGCCCGCCGACAGGGCCAGCGCCGGCGCCGTGGGGCCCGCGGTGCCGATGCGCGCGGGACGGATGCGCCAGCCCACCGACGCCGACGGCCGCGTCGCCACCCGCGCCACGTATCCGGACCCCATCGCCTCGCTCCACAGCACCATCGGGCGGCCCGCGCGGTCGATCGCGAGTCGCAGATCCTGGATGGCGCCGTCGGCGCGGGCGACCAGGGCGGTCGTCCACCGGCCCGCCGGGCCGCGCCGCACGCCGGCGACGATGGCGCGGCGGCCGACCCACGCGACGGCCGCGTCGCCCAGCGCGTTCACGGCCGCCCGGGGGCGGGCGACCCCCGTGCCGCCCAGCGCCCGCGGCGTGCTCCACCGCGCGGCGGCGCGGGAGCTGACCACCACGCGGGTGCCCCGCCGGTCGGTCCGCAGCCACGCCGCCACGGCCCGGCCGCCGGCGCCGGTCGCGACGTCGCCCGATGTGACGGTGGGGCCCGGTGGGGCGACCGGCACGGCGGGGCCCCAGGCCGCCAGGGAGGCCGCCGGGAGCGCCGCCAGGGCCAGGCCCGCGACGAGGAGGTGCGCCGGCCGCATCGCGGCCGACCGTATCAGCGGTGCGCGCTAAGCGAGGTTGATGACGGGGGTGCCGACGGGCACCCGGGGCCACAGCCACATGATGTTGGCGTTGTAGTTCCGGGTGCAGCCGTGGGAGTAGTACCGCCACGACCGCGCCAGCAGGTACTCCTGGTTCGTGCCGTGGATCCCGTAACCGCGGTGGTACCAGAGCACGAGCGGGCCGAAGGCGGCGCTGGGGCCGGCCGTCTTGGAGTAGACGGCGAAGCGGCCGACCGGCGTGGGCGTCGACGGCTTGCCGAACACGACCGGGAACACCCGCCGCAGCTTCCCGTCCTCGTAGTAGTAGAGGAGCGTCTGGGAGATCTCCTGTACCAGGTAGTGCGACGCGTTGGCGGGGACGCCGTGGGGGTTGGAGCCGTAGACGCTCATCGGCGCCGTCGTGGCCCTGCCGCCCACGTCCCGGCCGGGGGTGGCGGCGGCGGTGAGCCGGAAGCGCCACGTGCCGCCGGACGGCGGGGTGAAGGTGGTGCGGACCTTCCCGCCCTTCACGGCGAGGGTCTTCAGCGTGCGGAACCCCTTGCCGTTCACGGAGCCCTGGAGCTCGACCCGCTCGCCCTTCCCGGCGCCCCCGACGGAGCCGACGGCGCTGAACGGCCGGCCGCTGATGTTCTCCATCGGCGCCGCGGTGACCGTGACCGCCACCCGGCGGCGCAGCGCCACCGAGCGGCGGCGGCTGCTGGCGACGGTGCCCTCGGCGGTGGCGACGCTCACCCGCAGGCTGCTCGACACGCGCAGCGGCAGCGCCGCGGCGAACCGGCCCTTGCGGTCCGACTTCAGCGTGACGAGCGGCACCCACGCGTCGTTCTCGAGGCGCTCCACCGTGACGGGGACGGCGGCGGCCGGGGCGACGCGCCCCGACACGGCGGCCCGCTGGCCCTGCGTGACCGCGGACGGCGCGTCGAACGACGCGACGTGGAGCCCCGGCGGGGCCTGGGCCGCGGCCACCGCGGGCAGGGCGCCCGCCGCCGCGAGCGCTGCCGTCAGGACCGCCGCTCGCCGTGCGAACCGCATCTCAGACCCTCCCGTCCCGTGTTGCGTTTTCACAGCGCCATTTCGACGCGGGACGGCGAGTCCTTGGTCGTGGCGGCTACGTTATCGCCATGACCGGCGCGAACCTGAGGCTCTACGCCGCCACCAGCGGGTGGGAAGGGCCGTTCCAGCACGAGCAGGTGATCGTCGCCGCCGGCGACGCCGAGCAGGCCCGTCTCCTCGCCGAGGAGGCGTTTTCCGGGGTGCGCCAGCCGGTGTGCCGGGCGAAGATGCGCATCGCCGACCTGGGCCCCGTCGAGGCCGGGATCGTCGCGGGCCCCCTCAAGGCCGGTGACTCCCTCGCGTCGGCCGGGGAGCCGGTCGACCTCCGCTGCGGTCCCTGAACCGCACCCACCTATCCCGGCCCCGGAGGCCCCGCTGAAGAGGGCCGGCGCAGCACCACCGACCCCGGCGAGCCGCAAACGATAATTCCCGGCGGTCCAATGCGAGCGAAGCGAGCCGGAGGCCCCGCGAAAGAGGGCCGACTGACCGCCGGGTTAGGCCGCAACCATGCGCAGCACCACCGACCCCGGCGAGCCGCAAACGATAATTCCCGGCGGTCCAATGCGAGCGAAGCGAGCCGGAGGCCCCGCTAAAGAGGCCGGCGCAGCACCACCGATCCCGGCGAGCCGCAAACGAAAATTCCCGGCGGTCCAATGCGAGCGAAGCGAGCCGGAGGCCCCGCTAAAGAGGGCCGACTGACCGCCGGGTTGGGCCGCAACCTGCGCAGCACCACCGATCCCGGCGAGCCGCACACGAAAATTCCCGGCGGTCCAATGCGAGCGAAGCGAGCCGGAGGCCCCGCTAAAGAGGGCCGACTGACCGCCGGGTTCAGTCGCAACCGGCGCTCTCGAAAAACCCGGATCACGGGCGTTGCGAACCTCGGG
>JBFWNT010000037.1:0-27360 GCA_050250915.1 Thermoleophilia bacterium | reverse complement strand
CCGGTTTCCCACTCGGGGTGATCCCGGAGTCCCACTTGCGTCATGCGGCGACACGCCCTCGGCTCAAAGTCGGGGCGGTTGGGTGCTGACACGGCATCGGGCGGGGCGGGACGCTGTCGTCGATGCCCAAGAGCTTCTACAAAGGTGAACCTCTGGGGTCGCGTCCTCCGTGTGCGATCTGCATGGGGCGGGGGGAGGGTGAGCGTGGCCAGCTCATCCTCCCCGGCGGGGTTCGGGTGTGGTTGTGCGCCGCGCATCGCTCGGAGGCGTTCCAGCGGTCCCGGGCCGGGCGGGACTTCTCCTTCTCGTTGAGTTGCGTGTGGCAGGCGGCGGGGTGTTTGACGGCGCGGCGGCGGCGGGCGCTCGCGGTGCACCGCGCGCGCCATCTGCGCCCGGCCCGGGGGCCCGCGCCGCGTCCTCGGCCCGGGTCGTATTCCTGGCCGGAGCTTCGCCGGGAGGCCGAGGGGATGTGGGCCTCCGGCACTCCGCTGCGCGCCGTGATCGACCGGCTCCGGGCCCGCACCGCCCGCGGGGAGGCCCGGCCACCCTCCACGACCACCATGTACCGCTGGTTAGGGGAGGCGCGATGGCAGGCCCGGGCGGGACCCGCCGCGGTCGGCGCGTTAGCTACTGGCGCTGGGCGGCGCCGGCTCGGGCGCTGACGGCGCCGAGGGCCTGCTCCACCTCGTCCATCGTCGGGGCGGCGGGCGTCAGGGGGGTGGCGGACTCCGGGCGCATCCCGTCCAGGATCACCCCGAGGTAGCGCCTCCACAGATCCGGGATCTCGAAATGGCACGGGGAGGACTTCGCGACGGCGGAGATCAGGAACATCACGTCCGACGGCTCCAGGTCGGCGCGGACGGCGCCCGCGTCCTGGGCCCGCCGGAGGAGCCTGCCGATCGGCTCGACGATCCGGAGGCGGTGGTCGGCCAGCTTGGGCGACCCGAAGACCTGGGTGCCGAGCGCCTCCATCAGCCCCCGGTCGCGCGCGTGGCGCTCGCCGATCTCCGTCATCAACTCGACGAGGCCCTCCCAGGGGTCGTCGCGCACGGCCGCCGCCTCCGCGACGGCCGCGATCTCCCCGAGCCGCTCCTCGAACATCGCCAGGACAAGGTCGTCCTTCGTCGGGAAGCGGCGGAACACGGTGGCGTGCCCGACCCCCGCGCGACGAGCGATGTCGTCGACACAGAGGTCGGGCCCCTCCAGGGCGAACAGCTCCGACGCGGCCGCCAGGATCTTCTCCCGGTTGCGGCGCGCGTCGGAGCGGAGCGGTTCGGGCATCAGCGCCTCAGATGCCGGCGTGCACCGACTCGGCGGCCGGGTCGATCACGACGTCCCGGCGGCGGATCAGGATGGCGGCGAGGATCACGCCGACCAGCATAAGCCCTGCGCCGATCGCGAACGCCGCCTGGAAGCCCTCCACCAGCGCGGAGGCCTGCTGGGCCTGCGAGGGGTTCGCCCCCGCCGAGTCCAGCGCGTCCGTGGTCTGCGACGCCGCCACCGTCGACAGGATCGCGAGCCCGAGGGCGCCGCCGATCTGCTGCGACGAGTTGAAGATCCCCGACGCCAGGCCCGCGTCCTCGTTGCCCACGCCGGTCGTGGCGATCAGCGTCAGCGGGACGAACGTGAGCCCCAGGCCCGCGGACATCACCAGGATGCCCGGCAGGACGTCGGCGAGGTACGTGCCGTCCACCGGCGCCCGCGACAGGAGCAGCAGGCCGATGGCCGCGATGCCCATGCCGGTCATGCCGATCTCCCGCACGCCGACCCGGCCGATGAGTTGCTGGGCGATGGCGGAGAACAGGATGATCCCGGCGGTCAGCGGCAGGAACGCCAGCCCGGTCTGGACCGGGGTGAAGCCGAGGGTGTCCTGCAGGTAGATCGAGGCGAAGTAGAAGACGGAGAACATCCCGCCCGCCACCGCGAGCATCGACAGGTTCGCGCCCGTCAGCGAACGGATGCGGAAGATCCCGAGGCGCACCAGCGGGGCCTTCGAGCGCCGCTCGATGAACACGAACGCCGTCAGCAGCGCGAGCGAGGCGAGCGCCAGCCCGATGGTCTCGGCCGAGAGCCAGCCGTTCTCCTGGGTGCGGACGATCGTGAAGACGAGGAGCGTCAGGCCGGCCGTCACGCTGACGGCGCCGCCGACGTCCACGCCGCCGACGCTCGGCACGCGGGACTCCGGGACGTAGCGCAGGGAGAGCAGGACCGACGCGATGCCGATCGGGATGTTGACGTAGAACGCCCACTCCCACGACAGGTACTCGGTCAGGATGCCGCCGAGCAGCAGGCCGACGGCGGCGCCGCCGACGGCGATCGCCGCCCACACGGCCAGCGCCTTCGCACGGTCGGCGCCCTCCTTGAAGGTGGTCGTGATGATCGAGAGGGCGGCGGGGGAGACCATCGCGGCGCCGAGGCCCTGGAGGGCGCGGGTCGCGATGAGCCACTCGGATGAGGTCGCCAGGCCGTTCAGCAGCGAGGCGACGGTGAAGACCACGACACCCGCGACGAACAGCCGCCGCCGGCCGATGAAGTCGGCGGCACGTCCACCCAGCAGCAGGAAGCCGCCGAATGCCAACGTGTAGGCGTTCACGACCCACTGGAGCGAGCTCGTGGAGAAGTCGAGGTCGGCCTGGATGGAGGGGAGTGCGACGTTCACGACGGTCGCGTCCAGCACGACCATGAACTGCGCGATGCACACCAGCACGAGGACCAGCCAGCGGCGGTCGTGCTCGGTCGCGCTCGGTGAGGGGGCGGTTGACACTGGTGAAACTCCCAACGGACGAGGTCGGAAAAGAAGCGGACGACGAAGTCCGGTTTGCAGCCTATGCAAAACGGATCGACAAGTCCAATTCCAATCTGAACCGACGCGGCCGCGCGGTGTGCGAGGCTGCCCGACGCCGTGACGAGCCCCTCCGACGCCTCCGTCCGCCTCTACCAGGCGACGCTCCGCCCGCTGCTCTTCCAGGTCGACGCGGAGTGGGTGCACGAGTTGGCGATGGGGTCGCTGGCGATCACCAGCCCCATCACGGGCCGGCTCGCCCGTCCGCCCGACGGCGGCGGCCGCCTCTCACAGCAGCTCCTGGGCGCGCGCTTCCCCAACCCGATCGGGTTGGCGGCGGGTTTCGACAAGCGGGCGCGCGCCGTGCCGGCGTGGCCGGCGCTCGGCTTCGGCTTCTCCGAGGTCGGCACGATCACCGCCCACGCGCAGCCCGGGAATCCGCGCCCCCGCATCGTGCGCCTGCCCGCCGACCGGGCGCTGATCAACCGCCTGGGCTTCAACAACGACGGGGCCGAGTCGGCCGCGAACGCGCTGGGACGCTGGCGCGGGCAGGGCCTGCTGGGGCGGGCGCCGCTCGGCGTGAACCTGGGCAAGTCGAAGATCACCCCCGCCGAGGATGCGCCCGCCGACTACGCCCGCTCGCTCGACCTGCTGCACGGGTTCGCGGACTACGTGACCGTCAACGTCAGCTCGCCCAACACGCCGGGGCTGCGCGACCTGCAGGCGACGGGGCCGCTCGGGGAGATCCTGGACGCCATCGACGAGGTCCAGCGGCGGAAGGTGGAGGGACGCGCCGGCGCTCCGCGGCCGGTGCTGGTCAAGATCGCCCCCGACCTGGACGGCGAGCAGGTCGACGCCGTCGTCGACCTCGCGCTGGACCGCGGCCTGGCGGGGATGATCGTGGGCAACACGACGCTGTCGCGCGAGGGACTCGCGTCGCCGGAGTCGCTCACGAGCCAGTCCGGCGGGCTGTCGGGTGCACCGCTGCGCGACCGGGCCACCGCCCTGGTGGAGCGGGTCGCGCGGCGCGCGGAGGGGCGGCTGGTGGTGATCGGCGTGGGCGGCGTGTTCACCGCCGACGACGCCTGGGACAAGCTCGCGCACGGCGCCTCGCTGGTGCAGGTCTACACCGGCCTGATCTACGGCGGGCCGGGCACGGCGCGGGCGATCGCCGGCGGCCTCCTGGCCCGGATGGACCGCGAGGGCGTGGCCAACGTCTCCGAGATCGTGGGGAGCGCCCTCCGCACGTCCCGGTAGTCTCCGCCGGCCGCACCCACCGCGACCCCCCCGAGGGCGCCCCTGCTCGAGCTCAGCGATCTGGCCGTCGTCCTGGTGACGTTGGTGGTCGCGAGCGTCCTGGCCGGGCGTCTCGGGCTCTCGGCGATCCCGATCTTCATCGTCGCGGGCATCCTGCTGGGCCCGTCGGCCGGGTTCCCGACGGTGATCGAGCCCTCCGAGGGCATCGACCTGCTGTCGCGCCTCGGGATCGTGCTGCTGCTGTTCTTCCTGGGGCTCGAGTTCTCGCTCGACCGCATCCTGGCCGCGCGCAACATGGTGGTCGTGGGGGGCCTGATCGACCTGGTGGTGAACGGGGCGCTCGGCCTGGTGATCGGCATCGCGCTGCTCGGACCCGGCCCCGAGGCGGTGCTGCTGGCCGGCCTCATCTACATCTCGAGCAGCGGGATCATCTCCCGCGCGCTCTTCGACCTGCGGCGCCTGGCCGACGACGAGACCGACCTGGTACTGGGCGTGCTGGTGTTCGAGGACATCGCCATCGCCCTGTTCCTGGGCGTCGCGGCGGCGCTGGCCAGCGGGGAGTCGGTGGGCGGCATCGAGATCGCCGTGACCGCGCTGATCGCCCTGGGGTTCGTGGTGGTCTCGCTGCTGATCGGGCGGTGGGCGCACCACGCGATCGACCGCATCGCGCCGCGCCTCGACCGCGAGCAACTGCTGCTGCTGGCGCTGGCCCTGGCCATCGGCGGCGGCGCCCTGGGCGAGGCCGCGGGTCTCTCCGAGGCGGTGGGCGCGCTCCTGGCCGGCATCCTGCTCTCGGGCTCCGAGATCCGCGACCAGATCGAGCAGCAGCTGCTGGGCCTGCGCGACTTCGCGGCCGCGATCTTCTTCTTCGCGTTCGGCCTGGAGATCGACCTGGCCTACGGCGGCGACGTCGCGGTGTGGCTTGCGGTGGCCGTGCCAATCGCCATCGGCGGGAAGCTGGTCGGCGGCTTCCTGGCGGGGCGCCTCACCGGCTTCACCCGCCGCCAGAGCACCAACGTGGCGGCCGCGCTGGTGGCCCGCGGGGAGTTCACGATCATCCTCGCCGGCCTCGCCGCGGGCGGCGCGGCCCTGGACGCCGACTTCCGCGAGCTGGTGGAGCCGTTCGCGGGGCTCTTCGTCCTGGCGACCGCGGTCGCCGGGGTGGTATTGATGAGGGAGTCGCGGCGTATCGGGCGCATCGCCTTCCCTTCGCGCGCCGCCCGGAGATGATGGAGGGGTGATGCTCGAGGTCCGCGAGACCCGGCTTCCCGGTGTGGGCACGAAGTTCACGATGCGGACCTCGCGGGGCGAGAAGGTCTCGTCCGTGGTGCACCTCGACGGGATGCGCGAGGTCTACCACTGGGGCGACGAGGACGAGGAGCCCCACGTGCTGACCCTCAACGACGAGGAGGCGCGCCAGCTCGGCGCGATCATCGGCGGAGTCGTCTACCGGCCGCAGCTCGTCGAGGACCTGGAGGTGGCCCTCAAGGACCTCGTGATGGAGTGGATCGAGCTGCCCCCCTCGAGCCCCCTGGTGGGGCTGACGGTCGCGACCTGCCGCATCCGCTCGACGACCGGCGCCACGATCGTGGCGATCCTGCGCGAGTCCGGCTCGCTGGCGACCCCGCACCCGGACGAGGTCCTCCGCGCCGACGACACGATGGTGGTGATCGGACGACCCGACAGCTTCGACGACATCCGCCGCCTGGTGGCGGAGGGCCCGCCCGACTGAGGCGGCACGGCACGTCTCCCCGGACGGTGCGGCCGTGAGGCGGCGCGGCCCGGGATCGCTGCGCGGCACCCTCGCGGGCCTGGTGGTGGCCCTGGCCGTGGTGCTCGCCGTGCTCATCGTCGTGGCGATCCTCGGGATGATCACGACCGCCCGCGACTACCGTGACGGGGCCCAGAAGGCGCTGGCGCGGCAGGACGCCGCCAACGCGCTGCTCATCGACCTGCTCAGCGCCCAGAGCGCCAACCGGGCCTACATCCTGCTGGCGCAGGGAACCGACCTGCGCCAGTACACCAACGCCCGCGACCGCTACCCCAACGAGCTCGCGCGGCTGCGCAGCGTCCTGGGCGGCTCGGCGGTGCTCAATCAGTCGGCGGACGCCGTGGACCGCACCGCCAACCTCTGGTTCGCCGAGGCGGTGGAGCTCATCCGCCTGCGTCGCCAGGGCAACGCCGAGGAGGCGCGGCGGCGCATCAACCAGGGGCTGTCCGAGAACCGCTTCAACGCGTTCCGCGCCGAGCACACGCGGCTCCTGGAGGAGATCGACGACGTCCGGGTCACGTCGCTCGCCGACAGCGACCGCCGCCGCCGCCTCACCTTCTACGCCATCGTGGCGGCCGCCCTGCTGACGCTGCTGATGGTGGTCATCACCAGCCGCCAGCTGTGGCGGCGGGTGGGCGGGCCGGTGGCGCTGCTCTCCGAGGGCGTCGGGCGCGTCACCCGCGGCCGCCTGAGCGATCCCATCCCGCCGAGCGACGATGCCGTGCGCGAGCTGGCGGAGCTGATGGAGGGCTTCAACCTGATGCAGCGGGAGGTGCGCCAGGAGCGCGACGCCGTGGCCGCCGCCGCCCGCCGCGAGGCCGCCCAGCGCACGGAGCGCGACCTCTGGGAGACCGTCCAGCACGGGCTCCTGCCGGCCCGGCTGCCCTCGGTGCGGGGCCTGAAGCTGGCGGCCCGGTACAGGCCCGCCGAGCGCGCGCTGCTGGTGGGCGGCGACTTCTACGACGCCATGACGCTCCCCGACGGCCGCCTCGCGGTCATGGTGGGCGACATGGCGGGTCACGGCGCATCCGCCGCCGCCCAGGCGGCCGGGCTGCGCTTCGGCTGGCGCACCCTGGTGGCCGTGAACCCCAACCCGGCGACGGTGCTCGCCGGGCTCAACGCCCAGATGGCCGATCCGGACGGGCGCGCCGAGGGGCTGTTCGCCTCGATCCTCTACATGCTGGTGGAGCCGACCGGGGCCATCGCGTTCGCCCCCGCCGGGCACCCTCCGCCCATCCTGCTCACGGCCGCGGCGTGCCAGCCGCTCGAGCCCCTCGTGGCCGGCCCGCTGCTGGGGGTGTTCGACGAGGCCGAGTGGCCCGTCACCCACGCCGCGCTGCCGCCGGGCGGGACGCTCGTGCTCTACACCGACGGGCTCATCGAGGCCCGCCGCGGCGCCGACACGTTCGGCATCGAGCGCGCCTGCCAGGTGCTCGCCGCCGAGCGCAGCTCGGCGCTGGAGCTGCGCGTCGCGCGCGTGATCGCCGCCGCCCGCCGGCACGAGGACCAGCGCCTGCGCGACGACGTCGTGATCGTGGCGGTGGAGCGGCCCGTGCCGCTACCCTGGGCACCGTCGGCGCCTCCGGACGAGGGGGCGGTGGAGGACGGGGCCGTCGGATTGACGGCTCCGGCGATCGGGAACCCGCGGGCATGACCACGGATCAACAGGACGGACTGCCCCAGGAGGTCGCGGCGCTCGTCGGCGACGCGAGCGAGGGCGACTGCGTCAACCAGAGCCAGCTCGCCGAGGTGCTCGAGACGATCGGCGCCGACGACGACGACGTCGCCCACGTCTACGGGCACCTGCGCGAGCGCGGGATCGACGTGACCGACGACTGCGGACGCGAGGAGGTCCCGCACACCCGCGTCGCAAACGGCGACCTCGCCGACCAGACCACCGACGCCATGGCCCTGTACCTCCGCGAGCTGCGGCGGCACCCGCTGCTGACCGCCGATGAGGAGGTGGAGCTGGCGAAGCGCGTCGAGCTGGGCGACAAGGAGGCGCGCGACCGGATGATCAACTCCAACCTGCGCCTCGTGGTGTCGATCGCCCGCCGCTACCAGGGCGGCTCGCTGAGCCTGCTGGACCTGATCCAGGAGGGCACCCTCGGGCTGATCCGGGCGGTCGAGAAGTTCGACTGGCGCCGCGGCTTCCGCTTCTCCACCTACGCGACGCTCTGGATCCAGCAGGCGATCCAGCGCGGCCTGGCCAACACGGAGCGCACCATCCGCCTCCCCGTGCACGTGGTGGAGCACCAGCAGCGGGTGTCCCGCGCCGAGCGCGAGCTGCTCGCCTCGCTGGGGCGCGACCCCACCGACGCCGAGATCGCCGAGCGCAGCCGCCTCCCCGAGGAGCGCGTCGCCACGGTGCGGGAGCTTCCGCGCACCATCACCAGCCTCGACCGGCCCGTCGGCGAGGAGGGCGACGCCACCCTGGGCGACCTGATGGCCGCCGAGACCCCGGAGCCGACCGCCGACCTGGAGCTGAACCTGCGCCACGAGGCCCTCGAGACCGCGCTGTCCGACCTGCCGGAACGCGAGGCCCTGGTGTTGCGCCGCCGCTTCGGCCTGGGCGACGACGAGCCGCGGACGCTCGCCCAGGTGGGCGACGAGATCGGCGTCACCCGCGAGCGGGTCCGCCAGATCGAGCGCGACGCCCTGCGGCACCTGGCCGAGCAGCGCGAGCTGTCGGCGGCGCTCGGCGAGGCCGCCTAGCCCCTCCCGCCCGGTCCAAACCGGGGTCGTCACGCGGGGACGGACCCCGCGTGCCGGCGCCTGCGGCGGGTACGCGACGCGCAGGCCGCCCTTCGGGCGCGGCGCGGTGAGCGACAGGGAAGGAGTGCCCCGCCTGGTCCAGGACCAGCGATCGTCGATGGCCGGCGAGCGTAGGGCCGGCGGCAGGGGACGCCCGCGACCTCGCGCAGACCTCCGCGACACGGGCCGGGACGCACCCGCCCGGACGGCCGACCAGGCCGCCGACCGGATGGAGAGTTCGCGCGGTACCTGAGCGACGCCGACGCCGACCGCATCATGTCCGACATCCGGCGGGTCAGCCGCCGGCAGCCCGCGGCGCTGGTCGCCGGGGCGGCGGTCGTCGGCCTGCTGGGCCTCGGGGTGCTCACGAGACATCGCGGAGATCCGGCGCGACATCGAGGACACCCGCGGGCGGTTGCGCGACACCGCCGAGGCGATCGGCTGGAAGGCCGACGTGCCGGCGCGCGCCCGCGACATCCTGCGCGACACGGCCGGCGTCGTGCCGGAGCGCGTTGCCCACGGCCACAGCGCCGGGAACGCCCACGGCGGCTCGTCCGGCGGCCGGGGTTGCCCGGACCGCGCGCGGTCGGTGGTGCACGGCGTCGCCGAGGGCGCCGGGTCTGCGAAGGACTCGGTCGGGTCCACCGCCCGTGCGGTCGGGGTCACGCACGACAGCGCCCGGCTCGCCATCGGCGCCATCGTGCTCAGGGGGGTGGGCGGCCTGGCAGCTTGGCACTGCCGTCCATCCGCGTGGACGAGCGCATCGGCTCGGTCGCGGACGACCTGCGGGAGCGGGGCGCCGAGCGGGCGGCCGACGCGGTCCAGCAGGGCCGCGAGGTCGTCTCCGACGTGGCCGCGCAGGCCGCGGAGCGCGGTCAGGATGCCGTGGAGGAGGTCCGCGAGCGCACCCACCAGGCGGTCGCCCGGACCGGCTGAACCCGGCTCGCACCCCCGGCACGACGCGAGGGCCCGCGTGAGCGGGCCCTCGTCGGGCCGGCCACCGTGACGATCCTGACGAGCCCACCCGTTCGACCGGGGCGGACGCCCCCCGTTTGACCACTCGCGGGCGGTTCCCTTGAATCGATCGCGTGCCGCTCTCCCG
The DNA here is from genome assembly GCA_050250915.1 of Thermoleophilia bacterium. Taxonomy (GTDB): domain Bacteria; phylum Actinomycetota; class Thermoleophilia; order Miltoncostaeales; family Miltoncostaeaceae; genus Miltoncostaea. The sequence continues at coordinate 17,694 of JBFWNT010000037.1, read as the reverse complement.
GTTCCTGGCGGCTGGGTCCGTTGCCGCAGCCGTCCTGACGGCGCCCGTCATCGCCCACGCCGCGACCATCACGGTCACCACGACGGCTGACGTCGTGGGCGCCGACGGCGCGTGCTCCCTGCGCGAGGCCGTCTCCGCGGCCAACGCCGACGCCGCCATCGCGGGCCCCGGCGAGTGCGCGGCGGGGGCGCCGTCCGCGACCGACCGGATCGTCCTCGGCCCCGGCCTCTACCGCCGCACGATCACCGGCGTCGGGGAGGACGCCGACGCGACGGGCGACCTGGACGTGACCGGCCCCACCGAGATCCTCGGCGCGGGCGCCGCGGTCACCATCATCGACGCCGCCGGGATCGACCGCGTCATCGACGTCCGCCCCGGCGGCTCGCTGCGCCTCGCCGACGTCGCCCTCACGGGCGGCGCCGCGCCCGGCGGCCCCTCCGCCGCACCCGCGACCGCGCCACCGGGTACGGCGAACGCGGTGGCGGGCGGCTCCGGCGGCGCCGGGGAGGACGGCGGCGGCGTGCGCGCAGCCGGGCCCCTTACCATTGAGCGCGGCCGCATCAGCGGCAACACCGGTGGTGGCGGTGGCGGCGGCGGCGACGCGACCGGCGGCACCGGCTCCATCACCGGCACGCCCGGCGGGTCGGGCACCGGCGGGTCCGGGGCCCGCGGGGGCGCCGGCGCCATCTGGAGCTCCAGCGGACTGACGCTCGTCGGGACGGTCGTCTCGGGCAACCGCGGCGGGGCCGGGGGCCCCGGCGGGACGGGCCGCGGCGGTACGGGGATCGGCGGCCTCACCCCGGCGACCGGCGGCGCGGGAGTCGGCGGGGCAGGCGGCGACGGGGGGTCGGGCGCAATCGCGGCCCTCGGTGTGGTTTCGATTCGCGACAGCGCGGTGTTGGGCAACCAGTCGGGCGACGGCGGCGCGGGCGGCGACGGCGCCGGCGGCTCCGCCGGCGGCGGCGGCGACGGCGCCGACGGCGGAGCCGGCACGGGGGGCCCAGGCGGCGGCGGAGGCCCCGGCGGCGGTGTGGATGTGACCGGCCCGGTCACCATCGAGCGCGCGACGGTGGCGTCCAACACCACCGGCCGCGGCGGCGGGGGCGGCGACGGGCTCGGCGGATTCGGGGCGTCCCCTGACGGGCAGGCGGGGAAGGGTGTTGGCGGCGCGGGGGGTGCCGGGGGCGCCGGAGCCGGAGTCGTTGCACGCACCATCTCGCTGTCGCTCCTCAACGTCACACTGGCCGGCAATATCAGCGGCTCTGGCGGCGGCGGCGGCGGGGGCGGCTTCGGCTCCCGGCTCGGCCCCGGATCGGCGGGCGGCGCGGGCGGCCCCGGCGGCCCCGGCGGCGGGCTCGCCGTGACGGGCGGCACCGCCGGCGGCAGCTTCCTGACCATCTCCGGCAACGGCTCCGGCGGCGCGGGCGAGGCCGGCGAGTCGGGCGCGTCCGGCAGCCCGGGCGCCGGCGGCGCGGCGGGGGCCCCCGGCCTCGGCCCTGGCGCCGGGATCGCGAGCGCCGTGCCCACGTCGATCGCGGCGTCGGTGATCGCCGGCAACGCCTGCGGGGGCGCGAACCCGGTGGTCGACGGCGGCGGCAACGTGAACCAGGCCTCGTCCGGGTGCCCCGGCACGGTGGGCGACGCGCGGCTCGGCGCCCTGGCCGCCAACGGCGGGGTGCCGCCCACCCTCCAGCCGGGCGCGGGCAGCATCGTGATCGACCGCGTCCCCGCCTTCCTGACGTGTCCCCCCACCGACGCGCGCGGCGCCACCCGGCCGGTGGGCGGGGCGTGCGACGTGGGCGCCTACGAGGTGGCGCCGCCCGCGGCGACCACCGGCGCGGCGACGGTGTCCGGGGCGACGGCGCGGATCAACGGGACGGTCGCCACCCGCGGGCTCGCCACGGGCGTGCGCGTCCAGATCGGCCGCACCACGTCCTACGGCACCGAGACCCCGCTGGTGACGGTGGCGGGCGACGCCGGCCCCACCAGCGTGGGCGTCACCGTCGGCGGTCTCGTCGCGCTGACCACCTACCACTACCGCCTGGTGGCGACGGGCCCCGACGGCACCAGCGTCGGCGCGGACCGCACGTTCACCGTCACCCCGCCGTCGGTCGCCGGGATCGGCCGGCCGCGGCTCACCGGCCTGAAGGTGACCCCGAAGGCGTTCGCGCCCGTCCCGCGCGGAGCGTCGCGCACCGGGGCCCGCAAGGGGCGCCCGCCGCTCGGTGCGCTCCTCGCGTTCCGCCTGTCGGAGCGGGCGACCGTGGGCATCACCGTCACGCGCAGCCTCCGCGGCAAGGTGGAGCGGGCCGGCAAGCGCTCGCGCTGCGTCCCTGTGTCCGCGAACGCGAAGCTGAAGCGCGGCGCCGGGTGCATCCGCGTGCAGACGCTCGGCACGGTGCGCCGGTCCGGCACCGCCGGGCGCAACCGCTTCGTGATCACCGGCAACGTCGGCACCAAGGCCCTCGCGCCGGGGACCTACCGCCTGGTGCTCGTGGCCACCGACGCCGACGGGCAGCACTCCGCGCCCGCCAAGGTGGCCGTCAGGATCCTGCCCGTGCCTCCGCCGCCTCCGCGCCGATCGGCGACGGGGGGATGAAGGTCACCTCGTGCGCCCGGGCGTTCGCGCGCCGGGCCGCGTCCGCGCTGAGGGCCCCCAGCCGCACGAGCATCGCGTACTCCGCCCGCAGGCGCGTGCCGATCATCTCCGGGCCGTCGGTGGCGATGACGATCGGGATGCCGGCCGCGTCGAGGGCGAACACGATCTCGGCCATCTGACCCTCGTCGCGCACCGCCCCGGTGCGCACGTTGGAGGTGGGGCAGATCTCGAGCACCACACCCGCCTCGAGCGCGGCCTCCTGCAGCCTCGGGTCCATCGCGGTGATGATCCCGTGCCCGACGCGGTCGACGCCGAGGGCCAGCACCTGCCGCATCTCCTCGATGAACGGGCCCGGGTCGTGGGCGTTCACGCCCTCCTCGCCGGCGTGGAGCGTCACGCCCAGGCCGGCGTCCCGCGCCTGCGCCACCAGCGGCGCCAGGTCGGAGTAGGGATACGGCGGGCCGCTGCCGTGCGGGCGGGGGCCGCCGATGTCGATCGCCACCACCCCGCGGTCGCGGAACCGGATGGCGCGCTCCACGATCTCCGCGTTCAGCTCGGGCGGGAAGCCGCGGTCCATCATCAGGGTCAGCCCCGCGCGAACGGGGTACTCGAGCATCGCCCGGTCCACGCCATGGACGGCGGACATCACGATCGCGTCCAGGTCGCGCTCGCCGCCGCGGTTGCGCTTCGCGGGGTTGAAGCGGACCTCGTGGGTGGTGATCCGCTGTGCGCGATAGCCGCCGGAGATCATCCCGTGCACCGCGCGGAACACCCCCTCCGGGCTGCTCTGGATGAGCTCCGTGAGGTGGTAGATCCGGTCGAGGCCGTCCAGGCCGTCGGTGCCCGCGCCGACGTTGGTGGCCGACGCGAACTCCCAGTAGTCGCGGTAGGGGAGCTTGATGCCCTGCTCGGCGGCCAGCTCCCACATGGTGGCGGCGTCGACCCCCCCGCCGAGGTGCGCGTGCAGCTCGGCGAGGGGCTCGTCGTCCGCGAAGACCCAGTTCATCCCGGCGTCCGTCCCGTCGGCCGCCGGCGGGGCACCCTAGGAGGCGGCGTTCGCCTCGGCGCCGACGAGCGGCTGGAGCTCGCCCTCCTGGAACATCTCGGTGACGATGTCGCAGCCGCCGACGAGCTTGCCGTCCACGAACAGCTGCGGGATCGTCGGCCAGTCGGACCAGCCGGAGAGCACCTGGCGGATGCGCGGGTCCACGAGGATGTCGCGGGCGCCGTACTCCACCCCGAGGTGGTTGAGGATCTGGACGACCTGGTTGGAGAAGCCGCAGCGCGGCATCTCGGGCACGCCCTTCATGTAGAGGAAGACCTTGTTGCCCGCGACCTCGGACTGGATCTGGTCGAGGATCTCCTGCTCGGTCATCGTGAGGGTGTCGCTCATGTCGCCTCCGGTGCGCGCGTTCTGAGGGCCAGCGCGTGGATGCTGCCGTCGTCGAAGCGGCCCTGGACGGCCGCGTAGACGAGCTTGTGCTGCTCCAGGCGCGTCAGACCGGCGAACTGGGGAGCCACCACCTCGGCCGCGAGGTGGTCGCCGCCGCCCTGGTCCACGATCCGCGCCGTCGCCCCGGGGAGCGCGGTCTCGATCATGGAGGTGAGCTCGGACAGGTCCGCCATCGGGGCCAGGATAGCGGCAGCCGCGGGGTGGGGGCCCGGCGCGACCCGGGCCGGCGCGGGCTCCGTGTAACGTGACCCATCGGCCGGCTGGCGGTGATCATCTCGGCGCCCGGCATCGCGGGTGCGGCCAGGCCGGAGCTGGACGGCTTCGTCCACCGGTGGCGGTCCCTGCTCCCGGCGATCGACGCCGCCGCCGGGGACGTCGTCATGTTCAGCCTCCGCTGGCCGCGGGGCGACACGGTGCCGGGGCTCGTCGACCGGCCGGTCCGGCCCATCCCGGTGCGGCGGCCCGAGGGCACGCGCCGCGACCGGCTCGTGCGCCTCGCCCTGCGCGCGGCCCCGCCGCGACTCGCGACGCCCTCGGAGCGGGCGATCGTGTGTGCGGTGCGGGACGCGGGCTGCGACGCCGCGGTCGTGATGGGCGCGCACCGCTCGCCGGACCTCGTCAGGGCGCTCTCGGCGGCCGTCCCGACGGTGCTGTTCGCCGAGGAGCGGACCCCCGAGGGGCCCGACGACTGGGGCCTGGCCCCGGGCCTTCCGGGGCGCGTGGAGGCGTGGTCGCTGCGCCGGGCGATGCGCCGCCTGGCCGCCGTGGTCGTGATCGCCGGTCACGAGGGGCGTGGGCGTCGGCGACCTACGGGAGGCCCGTCGTGGTGGTGCCGCACTCGGTCGGGGCGGGCGGCGCCGCGGCGCACCCCACGCCCGCCGCGCCGGGGGCCGGTGCCGGGCCGGTGCCGGAGGTCTTCGTCGTCGGGAACTTCGCGGCGGGGCGGAACGCGCGGTGCCTCGGCGACGTCCTGGGGGCGGATGGCGGACCGCCCGGGCGTGGGGTTCCGGGCTGGCGGTGGCCAGCGGCACCCCGCCCCACCCGGCGCTGGCCGCGCGCGGGGGCGACCGGGTGCGGTTCCTGGGCGCCGTGGACGCTCCGGCCCCGTACTACGCGTCGGCGGTGGCGACGCTCGTCCCCGCCTTCGAGGTTCGCGGCGTCAAGACCACGATCCTCCAGGGCTGGGCGGCGGGCTGCCCGGTGGTGGCCGCCGCCCCGTCGGCGGCGTCGGTGGGAGGGGTGGACGGGCACGACCTGCTCATCGGGCGGACGGCCGGCGAGCTGGTGACCGCGCTCCAGCGCGTCGCGGCCGACCCGGTGCTGCGGGAGCGGCTGGCCCGCAACGGCGCCGCGTCGTACGCGGCGCGGTTCAGCGCCGGCGCGGTGGCCGCGGCGCTGGCGCGCGCGCCGGACCACCTCGCGACCGGGCGCGGTGTGCAGCGGGCCGGGGGCAGGCCCTAGGATCCGGTGGCCTGCGGCGGATCCCGGCGCGCCGCGCGAGACGAGGGGTGACGAGGGTGAAGAAGATCGAGGCCTACATCCGCCACGAGGCGCTCGAGGGCATCCACGACCGCCTCGCCACGATGGGCCTGCCGTCCATGACGGTCACGGAGGCGAAGGGCTCCGGCCGGCAGAAGGGGTTCACGGAGAGCTACCGCGGCGCCCGGTCCACGATCTTCCTCCGGCCCAAGCTGAAGCTGGAGATCGCGGTCGACGACGTCGACCTGGAGCGGACCCTCGACGTGATCCTGGAGCTCGCCCACACCGGGCAGCCGGGGGACGGGAAGATCTTCATCTTCGACATCGAGGAGGCGATCCGCGTCCGCACCGGCGAGCGCGGGCCCATCGTGCTGGAGTCGCACGAGGACGACGGCCGCCACCGCCCCGAGTTCTAGTGCTCCGCCCCAGAAGTCACGTGGTGTCTCCCGGCTGCATCGCATCGCGATGCGGCGTCCTCGGCCTCGGCGATAGGACACCGCTATCGCCGAGGATCTGCGTCCTTGCCTCGCGGGCGATTCGCTCGGGAAACCCGTACGGCACTTCCGGGGCGGAGCACTAGCCGCGCGAACCGTCCCGCCGGGGGTGCCCCCGGCTCGCGGGGGGCGCACGATCGGGAATGTGCGCCGCATCGTCCCCATCCTCCTCGCCGTCGCCGCCGCGGCGTCCCTGCCGGCCGGCGCCGCCGCCGACCAGTCCGTGGTGCTGGCCGGCGCGGAGATCCCCCGGATCGAGCCGTTCGCGGCCGGGGCCGTCCCCTGCGGCGCCACGAGCTGCCTGCACATCGCGTTCCGCGCCCGCGGCGCGATCGGGCCCCGGCTGGTCTGGCGCCTGACCGTGGTGCGCCCCGACGGCGCCGTCGCCTACGACGGCACGGGGCGGACGCGGCGGGGCCGGCGCGTGGACGGCGTGCTGGAGCCCGCGTCCCCGCCGCCCTGTGGGCGCTACCGCTTGCTGCTGCGCGTGGCCGCGCCCGGCGGCGACCACGTCGACGCGGCCCGGAGCGTCGTCCGGCGCCGCGGCTGCGTCACGCCGGGCCGTCCCCCCGCAGCAGCGCCCTGAGCGCGTCTGGGTCCGTGACCGGCGCCTGGCAGGCGAACCTCCGGCACACGTAGGCGGCGGCGCCGCCGTCCACCAGGGGGCGGCCCTCCAGGAGCGGCGCGGCGGCGACGGCCTCGGCGTCGTCGGGGTCGCCGGCGGCGATCACGTCGTACGGGCCGGCGGCCTCGCGGGCCGCGCGGATGAGCGCGGCGGTGGACGGGTCGTCGGGCGGGCCCACCACCGCGATCTCGTTCCGGTCGGCCAGGAGGTTGTCGAGCGCCACCAGGGCGGTGCCGAACGCCTGCGGGAAGCGCGCCATGTCGGCCCGCACCAGCATCAGGGCCCGCCCCGCCAGGCCCTCCAGCTCCGCGTCGCCGGTCAGGTCGGCCAGGCGCATCAGCACGTGGGCGGCCTGCGAGTTGCCCGCCGGGGTGGGATGGTCCTCCACCTCGCGGGTCCGGGCCACCAGCCGCTCGCCGTCGCTGGGCGAGAAGAAGAAGCCGTCGCCGTCGGGGTCGGCGAACAGCGCCACCATGCGCTCGGCCAGGCTCCGGGCGGCGGCGAGCCAGCGCGGCTGGAACGTGGCCTCGTAGAGCCGCAGCAGCCCGTGCACCAGGTCGGCGTGGTCGTCGAGCTGCCCCAGGTGCACTGTGCCGTTGTCGCCCGGCGGCACCCGCCGCAGCCGGCCGTCGACCACCAGCTCGTCCAGCACCGTCGCCGCGGTCGCGATCGCCGCGTCCAGGTAGTCGCCCCGGCCGAGGATCACGCCCGCGTCCGCGAACGCCGCGATGGCGAGCCCGTTCCACGCCGCCACCAGCTTGTCGTCGCGCGCCGGCGCCGGGCGCGCCTGACGGGCCCGGTAGAGCGCCTCGCGCGCCTGCACCAGCAGCGGCCCGGCGTCCTCGCCCAAGGCCTGCGAGACCTGCTCGAGCGGCATGGCGACGTGGAGGATCGACCGCCCCTCGAAGTTCCCGCCCTCGGTGACGCCATAGCGGAGCGTCACCGCCTTCGCCTGCTGGGCGGGCAGCAGCTCCTGGAGCTGCTCCGGCGTCCACACGAAGAACGCGCCCTCGCCCCCCGGCGAGTCGGCGTCCTGCGCCGACCCGAAGCCGCCGCGCTGGAGGCGCATCTCGCGCAGCAGGTAGTCGAGGGTCTCCTGGGCGATGCGGCTGTGCGCGGTGGACCCGGTGAGCCGGAACGCCAGCGTGTACACCCGGGCCAGCAGCGCGTTGTCGTACAGCATCTTCTCGAAGTGGGGCACCAGCCAGCGGCCGTCGACGCTGTAGCGGTGGAAGCCGCCGCCCACCTGGTCGTAGATGCCGCCCGCGGCCATCCGGCCGAGCGTCAGCTCCACCATCTCGCTGGCGTGGGGGTCGTCGGGGCGCCGCCAGAGCCGCCGCAGCAGGAACTCCAACGCCAGCGACGGCGGGAACTTGGGGGCGCCGCCGAAGCCCCCCTGCTCCGGGTCGAACATCCGCGCGAGCCCCACGGTCGCGTCGTCCAGGATCTGCGCGGTGAGCGCCTCCTCCGACGCGGGCCGCTCCGACAGGCTCGCCAGCCGCCGCGACACCTCCGCCGCCTGGGCCTCCACGTCGTCGCGCCGGTCGCGGTACGCGGCCGCGATCGCGCGGCACAGGTCGGAGAACCCCGGGAGCCCGCCGCGGGCGGTCTTCGGGAAGTAGGTGCCGGCGTAGAAGGGGCGCCCGTCGGGCGTGAGGAACACGGTCATCGGCCAGCCGCCCGAGCCGGACAGCGAGAGCGTGGCCTGCATGTAGAGGGCGTCCACGTCGGGGCGCTCCTCCCGGTCGACCTTCACGTTCACGAACAGGTCGTTCATGACGGCGGCCGTGTCGGCGTCCTCGAACGACTCGTGGGCCATCACGTGGCACCAGTGGCACGACGAGTAGCCGATCGACAGCAGCACCGGCCGGTCCTCGTCACGGGCGCGGGACAGGGCCTCGTCGCCCCACGGGTACCAGTCCACCGGGTTCTCGGCGTGCTGGCGCAGGTACAGGCTGGACTCGCCCGCGAGCCGGTTCATCCCCGGCAGGATAGAGCGGGACCGTCGTGCGGCGTCCGCTACCGTCTCCCTGTGACCGATCCCTTCATCGTCGCCGCCGGGCCCACCCCGGCCCGCAACGCCGAGAGCCGCTGGCGCCAGGTGGCGCTGCTGTCCGCGTCGTCCGCGCTGGGCGACGACGGTCGCGCCGCCACGGGCCTCGCGGCCGCCCTGCTCGCGCTCGACCACCCGGCCGCGGCCACCCAGGCGCTCGCCCGCGCCGACGTCTCCGACCCGTGGGCGCGCTGGTGGGGGGTGCTCGCCGCCGGCCAGGCCTCCGGTGCCGCCGGCCTGCGCGCCGCCCTCGACTCGGCCCGCGCCGTCCCCGCCGAGGGCCCCGACGCCCGCGAGGTGGCGCGCCGCCTCGACGACCTGGACGCCGAGCTCACCGCGCTCGACGGCGGATCCCCGGACGCCGCCCGGTTCGCCGTGCTCGGCCACCGCGCCCGCCCGGAGCGCCGCATGCTCATCGGCGGCCGGTCGTCGGCCGCCTTCCTGGTCGACCCGGGGTGGGACGCCCTGCGCGTGGTGCGCCTGGCGCCCTCCGAGGGGCCGTCCGCCGGCAACCGCGCGCACATGACGCTCGAGGAGATCATGGGCGCCGTCCGCCGCGGCGAGGCCGGTCCCGGCTGGGACGTGCCCGGCGACGAGCCGCCGTCGCTCGACCCGCAGGCGATGCTCGGCGCGCTGCGCGAAGACCCCTCCGCGCGCGACCGGCGCCTCGTGCGCCTGGCGCAGGAGGTGGCCGAGGAGCGCGAGCGGCTGGTGGAGGAGCGGGCCGCCCTGGCCGAGGAGCGCGCGTTCCTGGCCGCCCAGGCGGCGCGCCGGCCGCGCCCGCGGCCCGTGGACACGGCGCCCGCCGACCCGGTCGCCGTGCCGCGGACGACCGCCGACGCCGCCGACCTGCTGGGCGTGCCCGAGGGCGCCCCCGCCGCCGAGGTGGAGCGCGCCTACCGCGACCAGGTCACCCGCTGTCACCCGGACCGCGTCGCCGGCCTGCACCCCACCATCCGGGGCCAGGCCGAGGGCCTCACCGTGGCGCTCAACGCGGCCCGCGACCTCCTGCTCGGCCGCGCCCCGCGCCGCCGGGCCCGCGCGGGCGGGTAGCAGCAGGCGCTCGTGCCGGTCGCCCTCCGCGAGGGGGATGCCGACGGGACGATCCCGGCGCGGCTGGACCACGTGGCGCAGGCCGTGCCCGACGCCCCGGCGCTCGACGACGGCGCGGATGCGCTGACCTACGCGGAGCTGGCCGGCCGCGTGCACGGCGTGGCCTGGTCGGTCACGGAGCATGGCTGCGCGCCGGGCGAGCCGGTCGCCCTGCTGTTGCGCCAGGGTGCGGCGGCGGTCGCCGCCGCGCTCGGCGTCCTCGCCGCCGGCGGCGCGTGCGCGCCCCTCGATCCGGACGACCCGCCGGCCCACCTCGCCACGCTCTGCGAGCGCCTCCGGGTCCGCCTGGTGCTCGCCGACCGCGGCAGCGCCTCCGCGGCCCGTGCGCTCGCGACCGCGGACCGGGCGGTGGTGATCGTGGACGAGCCCGTCCGCGTGGAGCGGTCCGCGCCGCCCGCCCGCGGCGCCCCCGACGGGCTCGCCTACGTCCACTTCACCTCCGGATCCACCGGACGGCCGAAGGGCGTGATGGACAGCCATCGCACCGTCCTCGACAACATCCTGCGCTACACGCGGACGCTCGCGATCGACCCCCGCGACCGCCTCACCGCGCTGCAGCCGCCGGCGTTCAGCGGCGTCGTGTCGAGCACACTGGGCGCCCTGCTCAACGGGGCGACGCTCCTCCCGATGCGCGCGTCCGACGGGGTGGCCGCGCTGGCCGCCGCGGTCCGCGGGCGCGGGGCGACGATCTACCACTCCGTCCCGTCCATCCTGCGGAGCATGGTCGCCGTGGACGGCGGCCTGTTCCCCGGCGTGCGCGTCGTGCGCCTGGAGGGCGACCGCGCCACGGCCGCCGACGCCGCGCTCGCCCGGCGGCACTTCCCGGCCGCCGTGATCGCCAACGGCCTCGGCACCAGCGAGACCGGGCTGTGCCGTCAGCTCCGGATCGGGCCGGGCGACCCCCTCCCCGCGGACGGCCCGCTGCCCGTCGGCCACCGCGTGCCCGGAGTCGATGCGGTGGTGCTCGATCCGCGGGGGAGCCCGGCGCCGGCGGGGGACGCCGGCGAGATCGTGGTGATCGGACGTCACCTGGCGCTCGGCTACTGGGAGGAGCCGGGTCTCACCGCCGCGGCGTTCTCCCCCGACCCGGCCGACCCGGCCCGCCGCCGCTACCGGACGGGCGACCTCGGGCGCATGCAGCCGGACGGCTGCCTCGAGTACCTGGGCCGGCTCGACGGCGGTCTGAAGGTGGGCGGCCGGCGCGTCGAGCCCGCGGAGGTCGAGGGGCACCTGCTCGCCATCCCCGGGGTGCGCGAGGCCGTGGTGGCGACGCGTCCCGGGCGCCGGGGCGAGGGCGTGCTCACCGCCCGGGTCGTCCTCGCGCCGGGCGCCCCCGGGCCCGCCGAGCTGCGCGCGGCGCTCCGCGAGCGCCTGCCCGCGGCCATGGTCCCCGCGGAGATCCTGCCGGTCGGGCGGGTCGCCCTGACGGCCGCGGGCAAGCTCGACCGCGCCGCCGTCGTCATCGACGGCCGCCGGACCCCGGTCCCCCCGCGCGACGCCGACGAGGAGCGCCTGGTGGCCATCTGGCGGACGGTGCTGGAGCGCGGCGACATCGGCGTGCACGACGACTTCGCCGCGCTGGGCGGCGACTCGCTCGCGGCGGCCGAGCTGCTGGCCGCGCTGGAGGATGAGGGGTGGCGCGGTGCCGACGCGGCACTCGTCCGCGCGCGCACGGTCGCCGAGCTGGCGCGGGAGCTGCGCGGCGAGGGGCCGGCCGCGCCGGGCGCCGGGATCGCGATGCTCCGGGCGGGCGGCCCCGAGGCGCCGGTCGTGCTGGCCCACGGATCGCACATCGGCCTCGCGCACTACGCCGCGCTGGTGCCGCACCTGCCCGGCGACCGCCCTGTCTGGGGGCTCGAGCCGCCCGCCGACGGAGGCGCCACGGTCCGCGAGCTCGCGGCCGCGCATGCCGCCGCGCTGCGAACCGCGGCCCCCGGCGGGCCCGGCCTGGTCGCCGGGTTCTGCTCGGGCGCCATCCTCGCCGCCGAGGTGGCTCGCGCCCTTCGCGCCGCCGGCGTCGCGGCGCCCCTCGCGCTGGTCGGCATCGATGCCGGCGACTTCCCCGGCCTGGTGCCCCGGTCCGGGCTGGCCCGGCACCGCGCGAGCCGGCGGCCGGTGGCGCGCCTGCGCCGCCACCTCGCGCTCAGCCGCGCCGAGCGGGCGCTCGCGACGCGGGTCTTCGTGCGCGACCTGCGCGCCCGCCCCGGGGACGGCCCCTTCGGCCCGGGGTTCCACCGCCCCGATCGGATCCCGGGGCCGGTGCTCCTCGTGCTGTCGGAGGAGCAGACCGCGCGCTGGACCGACGCGCCGGCGCGCGACTGGTCCGGGCTCGCCGACGCGGTCGATGTGCGCATGGTCGGCGCGTCCAACGGCGACCTGGTGCGCGAGCCCGCCGTGGGCGAGGTCGCGCGGCTGCTGGGCGCCGCGGCCGGCGCTCAGCGTGCCAGCGGGTAGCGCCTCCCGCGCCACATCGGGCCCAGCCCGACCAGGCGCTCCAGCGCGCCGCGGGCGGTGGCGCCGGCGAGCACCAGCATCCCCAGCGGCAGCGTCCCGGCGTAGCGTGCGGGCGTCGGCACCGCCCACGTCGACAGGCGCTGGAGGGCGACCATCGACCCGACCCCGGCCAGCCCGATGGCGGCGAGGCCGCGGTCGCGCGAGCGGATCCCCGCCAGCGTCGCCGCCGCCGGGGCCAGCGCCACGGCGGCGATGACGCCCGCGCTGACGAGCCCCTTCGACGGCGGGCCGACGGCGGCGAACGACGCGTTCTTGCTCCAGCCGTTCCACACCTCGGCGGCGCCGTGGTACATGCGCAGCCGCGCCAGCCGGCCGGCGGGGACGGGCACCAGCTGTGCGCCGAAGCGCTTGACCGCGGCGGCCAGGTGGACGTCGTCGACCATCCGGGTGCGGATCCCCCGGTGGCCGCCGACGGCGTCGTAGAGGCGGCGCTTCACCAGGATGTAGCCGCCGGCCGCGATCGCCACCCGGCTGTCGTCCTTGCGCGCCAGGGGACCGGGAGCCACGAACGTCCCGATCGCGACCAGCGCCGCCGGCGTCACCAGCCGCTCGGCCACGCCCTCGCAGAGGATGGTGGGGAACATCGTGAGCCCGCCGCGGCCGAGGCGTCGCGCCAGGGCCATCGTGCGCCCCAGGGAATCGGGCGCGTGGAGCACGTCGGCGTCGGTGAACAACAGCCAGTCGCCGGTGGCGCGCTGCACCCCCTGCCAGCACGCCCAGCTCTTGCCGACCCAGCCGTCGGGCAGGGGCGCGCCGGCGATCACGGTCACGCGCGGGTCGTCGCCGGCCGCCGCCCGGGCGGCGGCGAGGGTGCCGTCGCGGGACTGGTCGTCGACCACGATCACCTCGAGGTCGTCCCACGCAAGGGCTCGGAGGCTCTGGACGGCGCCGCCGATGCCGCGCTCCTCGTCGCGGGCCGGCACGATCACGCTCACGCGCGGGCCGCCGGGCAGGGGCGGCTCGTCGTCCGGCCGCACGGCGCGCCGGCGCTCGTGCAGGGCGAGGGCCGCGGCGCCGGCCCACAGGGCCGAGGCGACCCCGGCCGACAGGCGGGCGCTCATCCGCGCGAGCGTATCCTCGCGCCGTGAGCGTCGTCGCCCTGGTCCTCGCCGCGGGCGCGGGCACGCGGATGGGCCGTCCCAAGCAGCTGCTGCCCGTCGGCGGCCGCCCGATGCTCCAGCACGTCGTCGACGCGGCCGCGGCCGGGGGGCTGGGAGAGGTGGTCGTGGTGCTCGGTCACGACGCCGGTGCGGTGGCGGGCGCCGTCGCGCTGCCGCCGGGCGCCCGGACCGTGGTGAACGACCGCCACGAGGAGGGGCAGGCCACGTCGCTCGCCGCCGGCCTGGCGGCCATGCCCGCCGATGCCGCGGCCGCCCTGGTGCTGCTGGGCGACCAGCCGGAGGTGCGCCCGGAGGCGATCCGCGCCGTCGTCGCCGCCCGCCGCCCGGACGGCCCGCCGATGCTGCGCGCCGCCTACCGCGGGCGGCCCGGCCACCCGGTGCTGCTGGAGCGCGCGCTGTGGCGGCAGGCGATGGACCTCCGCGGCGAGGGGGGCGGCCGGGTGCTGGCGGCGCGCGACCCCGGCGCGCTCGGGCTGGTGGAGGTGGGGGGCGACCCGCCGGAGGACGTCGACACCCCCGGGGACCACGGACGGCTGGTCTCACGCTGGGAGGGCGACCCGGGGTAGGGTCGCCGCCGTGCTGAAGACGCTCCTGATCGGCCTCGCGGCCCTGCTGGTCGTGGCCGGGGTGGCGATCGGGATCACGCTGTACGTCACGCGCGCCCCGGACGCCGGCCCGTTCTACGACCCGCCGGCGGGGGCGGACGACGCCGCGCCGGGGACGCTGCTGCGCCACGAGCCCTTCACCGCCGGCGTCCCGGAGGGCGCGACGGCCTGGCGGATCCTCTACAGCACCACCGGGATGGACGGCCGGCCGGTCGCGGTGAGCGGCCTGGTGATCGCGGGCGCCACCGCGAAGGCGTCGCCCGGGCCGCGCCCCGTGCTGGCGTGGGCGCACGGCACCACCGGCGTGGCGCGCGGGTGCGCGCCGTCGCTCCTGGCCGACCCCTCGATCGCGCTGCCGAAGCCGATGGACCGGATCCTGGCCCAGGGCTGGGTGGTGGTCGCCACCGACTACGTCGGCCTCGGCGGTCCCGGGGTGCACCCGTACCTCGCCGGTGAGGAGACCGGCGAGGCGGTCATCGACAGCGTCCGCGCCGCCCGCGCCCTCGACACCGGCATGGAGCTCGACTCGCGGTACGCGGTGTGGGGCGAGTCGCAGGGTGGCCACGCGGCCCTGTGGACCGGCCAGGTGGCCACCGCCGGCTACGCGCCGGAGCTGACGCTGGTGGGCGTCGGCGCCGCGGCCCCGGCATCGGACATCGGCCCGCTCATGACGAAGGCCCTGGGCACCAAGCCGGGGAAGGTCCTGACCGCGCTGGCGGTCGACTCCTGGACGCGGGTCTACCCGGAGCTCGACTTCGACGACGCGGTCGCGCCGCGGGCCCGCGGGCTGGTCCACGCCATCGCCCGCCGGTGCCTGTTCCCCAACTTCTTCGTGGTCGCCGCCCAGGCGGTGCTGCTCCCGGCCGACATCCTGACGGTCGACATCACGACCGACCCGCCGTGGAAGCGGCGCGTGGCCGAGAACACGCCGACCGGGCGGATCGCCGTCCCCGTGCTGCTGGCGCAGGGGACCCGGGACCAGATCGTGGACCCCGGCGTGCAGGCCCGCTACGTCGCGGCGCGCTGCGCCGCCGGCGAGGACATCGACTTCCGCCGCTACCCCCGCGGGCACGTGGACATCATGGACTCGGCCGGCGCCGAGCTGGTCGCCTGGACCCGCAGGCTGCTGGCCGGTGCGCCCGTCGCGGAGGGGTGCGCCACCGCCGCGGACTGACCGTCCGGCTCATGTACGCCGGAGCCGCGGACGACTAGTTTCCGGCCGTGAGCCGCCCCGACGACATCGACGCGCTGATCGCCGCGGCCGGGCGCGCCCCGGGGGACGTGGAGGCACGGCGGCGGCTCGCCGCCGCGCTCCTGCGCGCCGGGCGCGCCGACGAGGCCGAGGAGCACGTGGCGGCCGCCCTGCGCCTCGCCCCGGGCGACCCTGCCCTGGTCACGGCGATGGCCGACCTGCTGCGCGACCGTCCCTCCGACGCGCTCGCGGCGCTGACCCCCGTCCCGGACGCCCCGCCCGGCGACGACGCCCCGCCCGCGCGGCCGCGCGTGACCCTCGAGGACGTCGCGGGGATGGAGCAGGCCAAGCGGGAGTTCCGCCTGCGGATCGTCGCCCCGTTCACCCACCCCGAGCTCCACGCCGCGTACGGCGGCGCCACCGGCGGGGGCGTGCTGCTGTACGGCCCGCCCGGCTGCGGCAAGACCCTGCTCGCGCGCGCCGCCGCGGGCGAGGCGGGCGCCGACTTCATGTCCGTCGGGATCGAGGAGATCCTGGACATGTGGCTCGGCGCGAGCGAGCGCAACCTCCACGACGTGTTCGTCGAGGCGCGCCGCCGGGCCCCGGTCGTCCTCTTCTTCGACGAGGTCGACGCGCTCGGCCCGCGTCGCGGCGACGTCCGCGCCTCCGGCGGCCGGTCGGTGGTGAACCAGTTCCTGGCGGAGATGGACGGCGTGGGCAGCGCGAACGAGGGCGTGCTGGTGCTCGCCGCGTCCAACGCGCCGTGGCACCTGGACGGCGCCTTCCGCCGTCCCGGGCGGTTCGACCGGATCCTGTTCGTGCCGCCGCCCGACCTGGACGCGCGGGTGCGCATCATCGAGCTGGCCCTGGCCTCGCGCCCCTCCGCGGTGCGCGACGTGCCCGCCCTGGCCGGCGACACCGACGGGCTGTCGGGCGCCGACCTGGTGGCGATCGTCGACCGCGCCGCGCAGGAGCGCTTCGCGGCGGCGCTCGAGACCGGCGACATGGAGCCGATCACCGACGCCGATCTCGCCGCCGCCCGGGCGACGGTCACGTCGAGCGTGGACGAGTGGTTCACCACGGCGCGCAACTGGGCGCGCTACGCGAACGACGGCGGGCAGTGGGACGACGTGCTCCGTCACCTGGGCGAGGGCCGGTGACCTGGGAGCACGTCGAGCGGGGCCGGTTCCACCTGCGTCGCGGCGACGGCACCCGAGCGCTGGCCGAGGCCCGCCAGGCGCTCGCGGCCGAGCCGGACGACATCGACGCCATCGAGCTGGAGGCCGACGCCCTCAGCCGGCTCGGGCGCCACGACGAGGCCGTCGCAGCCGCTCGCCGGATGGTCGCGGCCGAGCCGGACGGGGAGTGGTCCCACATCACGCTCAGCGCGGCGCTGCGCGCCGCCGGGCGGTTCGACGAGGCCCTGCTGAGCGCCGACGCCGCGCTCGCGCTCGCCCCCGACGATCCGGCGGCGTGGCTGGAGAAGGCCGGCGGGTCCTACGGCTGCGACCGGTTCGCCGACGTCGTGGAGGCGGCCGACCGCGGCCTGGCCGCCGATCCCGAGCTGGACGAGCTCCTGCTCCTCCGCGGCTTCGGGCTCCTCGCGATGCACCGGCGGCGCGAGGCTGAGGAGGCGTTCCGGGCCGTCCTCGGGCGCAACCCCGACGACGCGAGGGCGCACGCCGGGCTCGCCCGCGCGGACTTCGTCGGGCTGCGCTTCGGCCGGGCCGCGGAGGGCGTGAGCAGCTCCCTCCGGATCGATCCCGAGAGTGCCGACGCGCGTCGGCTGCTGCTCGAGACGGCGCGCGCCCGCACGCCGGCGGGGCGGATATACTACCCGTGGGTGCTGTGGATCTCGCGTTTCCCCACCTGGGTCCGGTGGGCCCTCATCATCGGCCTCTACGGGCTCTTCCGCCTGCTCATCAGCGACACCGGCCGGTCGGTGGTCCCGATGCCGGTGCTCGTGCCGCTGGTGCTCGCGTACATCACGTTCTGCCTCGTCACGTGGTTCGGGCCGAAGCTCGTCGACGGCTACCTCAGGACCGACCCGGAGCGGGCGCGCCTGCTCGACGAGGCCGGCGACGACTGAGCCGCCGGGCCGTCAGAGCCGGGCGATCACGTCGGCCACCTCCTCCAGGCTCTGGAGGTTGTGGCCGGGGCGGAACACGTCCACGTGGGGCAGGGCCGCGGCCATCCCGCGGGCGAGCGGCTCGTAGCCGGCGCCGCCCTTCAGGGGGTTGAGCCAGATCACGTGGTGGGCCAGTCGAGACAGGCGCGCCATCTGCTCGCCCAGCAGGCCGGGGTCCCCCACGTCGAGGCCGTCGGACAGGATCACGCACACCGACCCGCGGACCACCCGCGTGCGGCCCCACTCGTCGCAGAGGCGCATGATGCTCGCGCCGATGCGGGTGCCCCCGTCCCAGTCGGTCACCTCGGCCGCCGCGGC
>JBFWNT010000036.1:0-27830 GCA_050250915.1 Thermoleophilia bacterium | reverse complement strand
GACGGTGCGGGCCTTGAACTCCTCGCTGAACTCACGCCGCGCCCGCCGTTGGGGTTGCTCCATGTGGACCTCCTTGGAAGGGCATCATCGCCCTTCAATCGGTGTCCGCAGAAGCGGGGAGACCCCATTGCTCGCCGGCGGACGCGCAAGACGGGCGCCTCCGGGAAGGGCGTGGCATCGCCCCCGACGATCCGCTTTCCTCCTGAGCGTGTCCGAGGACCTGCGTCTGGTGACCCCGGCCGACTACGCGGCGCAAGGGGCAGCCCTCGCGAACCGGCCGGCGCTCGGGCGACCTCCTGTGGCGGTCATCGCGCCGCGTGGGAACATGGCGCTGGAGATCGAGCCGCTTGTCCGGCACCTGACCCGTAACGGATGCACGGTTGTGCTCATAGGGGCGCATCCCCTGGCGGCGATCTCGCCGATCGATGTCGTCGCGGCCCTTGGTACCCCGTGCGCCTGGGGAAACTGGAGCCACAGCCAGAGCGAGACCTTCGCGACGAAGCGGGTCGAGAGGTTCCTGGTCGACTTCGCCGACCGGGTCGGCTTCTACACCGCCCTGCCCGGTCTGCCGCTCGCGTGCTCGGGCACGCACGGCGCCCTGAACACCTGGAAGATGCGACGGGGTGCCCTGATGGCGGTCAAGATCGACGACGGCGCCAACATCGACGACGCCGTTGCCGCGCTCTTGGGGGTTGCGCGGCAGGTGCGTCGGTGCAGATGGCTCTTGTGGCTAGCGTTCAAGACCGGGCTCTACCGCAGAACCGACGGCATCCGACTCCTCGGCATGAGAGCGCCGGGCCGCCGTGCGCGCCGCTGGCTTGGGCGGCAGCTAGGAGCAGTCTCGAGAGAGGTTCTCGTGGCGATAGTCGCGGGGGTCATTGTCGCTGCGGCCCTCGCCTTGTGGCGTCTGTGAGTTGACGTTCAGAACGGGTCGTCCTCGTCGGGTAGCCAGGCCCACCCGGAGAGGTAGTAGGCCCAGAACGCCCGCCCCGCCTGTGCCCTTGAGGCGCGACGCACGCTGCTCCCCTCGCGGCGAGCGACGCTCCGCGCGCTGGCGGGGTGAGTAGGGCGGCGCCACCTACTCCAGGGTCGGAGCGGGGTCCGCCTCATCCGGTCGCACCCCAACTTCCGCTCCCCGGTGGCACTCCGCGACCAGTGACCCGCGGTCTACTGAGCCGAAGCCACTAGCCCGCGTTCCGCTCCGCGTACCGGCGCCTCAGCAGATCAAGCGGCTGCCACTTGCCGTCGTCGTCACGAAAGAGCCAGAAGACCCACCCGTTCGTCTGCCACCGCAGGCGGTCGGGCGGCGGGCCGCCCTTGACCTTCTCACGAGCCTTCGCCGCAGCCATCGACGGGGACGTGTAGCGGGTGCCGTTGAAGGTCACGCTTCCGTCCGCCTGCACCTCCGCCCGCAGCTCCTGCCCGAGGTATCCCTTGCTCAAGACGAGCGGTGGCCTCAATAGGCCTGCCGCAATCAGGTCAGCAAGACCGACCTCTCCCGACGTCCGCGTGGGCGGGCGGGGTGCCGGAGGTGCCTCTTCCGGCGCGCGCGGTGGCGTCGCGGGCGTCGCGGCAGGGCCTTCGTCTAGCCCGGTAGGGGGCGGCACGTCGAACTGGACGCGCAGCCGCTCAAGGGCCGCGCGCACCTGCCCCTTCGTGAGTCCGTCGATCCGCTTCGTTAGGGCCGAAACGAACCAATCGGGAGGATCGCGGGTGAGCAACTGCTCGACCGCCTGGCGAACCGCGCGATCCGCTCGGTCGGCCTCCCAGAGGTTTGAGAGGACGTCCTGCGCACGAGTGATGTTCTCGCGGGCGAGGTATCCCAGGGCCTCGGCGGCGGCTTGGCGGTCCTCACTGATCCGGACTCGGCGAAAGAGCTTGTCCTCAACGTCAACGGGAGCATGGGCGTTGTAGAGCCGCCATTCATCGCCGTCGGTCAGGGCCACCCAACTCACCCCGGCGACGGCGGCGTAGCTCACAACCTGCCCCGCCCACTTTCTGTCGGCGAGGTTCTCGCCGTAGCCCTTTGCTTCTACGAAAAGCTGGGGAACACGAGACAGGAGCAGTGCGTAGTCCACGGGACGATCAGACGACCGGTGGCGGTACTCGTGACGAACCTGCTCGACGTCCTCGACGTCCCAACCCAGTGCGCGCAGGACGGGGCTGATGAGCCCGACTTTCGTGTCCTGCTCGCCGACGACTTCCCGCTCAGGCGCTCCAAGCGGTCCGCGACCCGCTCCAGCCCCGCTACAAGTCGCTGCCGGAGACCCGTCTCGTCAGTGGCCGGCATCGGTCGAGCCTATCCGAGCCGTCGGCCAGAGGGCTGTACCCCTCAGGCCCATGCCAGGGTCCACGCGGGGTCGCCGCAGCCGGCCGCACCCAACCCAGACGACGAGCGTTCTCCGGGCCCCCGCGAGGGGCCACACTCCGGTATCGGACTGCACACGGGGGACGCGGAATCACGGTCAAGGACTCGCCGCCAGGGTCTCCCCGGGTGGGCCGCATGGCGCGACCGGCACACCCGAGGAGCCCGGGACGGACGACGCTCCCGCGCGAGAACTAGCCCGCCGGCGGGATCAGGACGCGGTTGATGGCGTGCACGACGCCGTTGCTCGCGCGAAGGTCGGCCTTCAGGACCTTCGCGTTGTTCACGTACACCGACTTCTTCGCGTTGCCGGTGATGCGGATCGTCACCGTGGCGCCGTTCAGCGTCCGGACCTTCTTGCCGTTCAGGGTGAGCACCTTCGAGGCCGGCACCGCGCCCTTGACCACGTGGTAGGTGAGCACGGACCGGAGGAGCTTCTTGTCGGCCGCCAGCGCGTCGAGGGTCGACTTCGGCACCTTGGCGAACGCCGCGTTGGTCGGCGCGAAGACGGTCAGCGGGCCCTTGCCGGAGAGGGCTCCGGCCAGCCCCGCCTTCTTCACGAGGCTCACCAGGGTGCTGAACTTCGGGTTCGAGGCCGCGAGCTGCACGATGTCGGGCTGCTTCGCGCTCGGGGCCTGGCCGAGCGACGTCGCCGGGACGGCGAGCAGGGCGGTGGCGGCGACCGCCGTGATGATGCGCTTCATGTGTCGGGCGTCCTTCGTCCGGTTGACCTTTCGGTCGACCTACGGACCCGGCCGACGTGTCGGTTGAGGATCCGCGGACCCGCCGGCGGAGGGGGGTTCCGTTGCGGACCGATCTCGTCCAGGATGGCGTCCGCCGACGACGGAGGGTGGCATGGGGTTCGAGTGGTACCTGGCGGTCCTGCGGCAGTACACGAAGTTCGACGGGCGGTCGCACCGGCCCGAGTTCTGGTGGTTCACGCTCTGGAGCTTCATCGTCAGCCTGGCGCTGACCGTCGTGGAGCTGGCGCTGGACATCGCCAACGACTGGGCGGGGCCGCTGACCAGCGTCTACGGCCTGCTCGTCCTGATCCCGACGCTCGCCGTGGGGGCGCGCCGGCTGCACGACATCGGCCGCAGCGGCTGGTGGCAGCTGCTCCTGCTGATCCCGATCGTCGGCCTGATCATCCTGATCGTGTGGTGGGCGCGGGACGGCCAGCCCGAGCCCAACGAGTGGGGCCCGAAGCCGTTCGGCGGGGCCGCCCCCCAGGGTGACTGGGGTGGCTGAGACCTGACGGCGCGGGCGCCCGCCATGATGGCGGGCCGTGCCGCCCGCCACCGCGACCACCGCCGCGCGACCCCGGGATCGCGCGGTCCTGCGCCAGGCCCTGGCGATCGCGGTCGCGGTCGGCCTGTTCGGCCTCTCGTTCGGCGTGCTCGCCCGCGAGACCGGGCTGTCGCCGGCCCAGGCGGAGGCGCTGTCGGTGCTCGTGTTCGCCGGGTCCACCCAGCTGGCCGCGGTGGGCGTCGCCGCGGAGGGCGGCACCGCGCTGTCGGCCGTGCTGGGCGGGCTGCTGCTGTCGGCCCGCTGCGTCGCGTTCGGGGTCACCCTGGCGCCGCTGCTGCGCGGCCCGCTGTGGCGGCGGTTGCTGGCGTCGCAGCTGATCATCGACGAGTCGGCGGCGGTGGCCGCCGCCCAGACCGACCCCGCGGCCGCGCGGCGCGGCTTCTGGGCGGCCGGCCTCGCGGTGTTCGTCCTGTGGAACGCCGGGACGGTCGCCGGATGGTTCCTCACCGGGGCGATCGACGTGGAGGCCACGGGCCTCGACGCCGTCATCCCCGCCGCGTTCGTGGCGCTGCTGTGGCCGCGGCTCGACGCCGCCCCCGCGCGCGTGGCCGCCGGCTCGGGGGTCGCGATCGCGCTGCTCGCGACGCCCGTCCTGCCGGCGGGGGCGCCCATCCTGCTCGCCGCGCTCGGGGCCCTGGCCGGGCGGGCGTGGGCGCTGCGCGGCGGGCGGGCCGTGTGAGCTGGCTCGCCATCCTGACGCTCGCCGCGGGCACGTATGCGATGAAGGCGGCGGGGCCGGTGCTGCTCGGCAACCGCCGGCTGCCGACGGGCGTCACCGCGGTGGCCGACCTGCTGCCGGCGGCGCTCCTCGCCGCCCTGGTGGCGGTGAGCTCGCTGACCACCGACGGCGAGTGGGACATCGACGCCCGGGCCGGCGGGTTGATGGCCGCGCTGATCGTCGCGTGGCGCCGTGGATCGTTCCTCCTGATCGTGGCCGCGGCGATGGCCACGACCGCGTTCGTGCGACTCGTCACTTGATGAGAACCCGCTCACAGAGCGGGTTCTCGGAGGACGCGTTTGCTTGCAACATCTATCCAGCCGGACCGTTCGGCGGGTAATGTCGCCCGATTCGGGCCCGGGCGCGGGCCAGTTCGAGATCAGAAGGGGGGTCGCATGAAGCGACGTGCCATGGCATCGCTCCTTGCGGTGGGTGCCCTCGCGGTCGGGGGCATCGCGGCCGGCTGCGGGGGCGACGACGACAGCGGGTCGGCGACCGGCGGCGGAGGCGGAGGTGACGTCAGCGAGGTGAAGCTCGGCGTCCTGGTCCCGCTCACCGGGCAGCTCGCCGACTTCGGCGGGCCGGGCTCCACGGCCGCCAACCTGGCGGCGGAGCAGGTCAACACCGCCGGCGCGGACAAGGGCTTCAAGGTCACGCTGGTGACCGAGGACACCAAGACCGACCCGCAGGCGGCCCAGGAGGCCGCCACGAAGGTCATCGAGAGCGACGGGGTCGCGGCGATCGCCGGGCCGTGGGCCACGCCCGAGCTCATCCCGACGGTCGAGAACGTGACCGTGGACGCGGGCATCCCGATCGTGACGCCGTCGGCCACCGGCCCGGACATCACGACGCTCGAGGACGACGGCCTGGTGTTCCGCACCCCGCCGTCCGACGCGATCCAGGGGCAGGTGCTGGCCCAGGTCGTGAGCGACGCCCTCGGTGAGGGCAAGACCGTGAACACCGCGAGCCGCAACGACTCCTACGGCGACGCGCTGGTCAGCGAGTTCACCAAGGCCTACGAGGCGCTCGGCGGCAGCGTCGCCAAGAACGTGTCGTACAACCCCGACGCGGCGAGCCTCAACTCCGAGGCCCAGCAGATCGTCGAGGGCAGCCCCGACGGCTGGGTGATCATCGACTACACCGGCACGTGGCCGAAGCTCGGCCCGGCGCTGGTGCGCACCGGCAAGTGGGACCCGGCCAAGACGTTCACCGGCGACGGCCTGCGGTCGTCGGAGCTGCCGAAGGACGCCGGCGCGGAGACCACCAACGGCATCCGCGGGACGGTCCCGACGTCCCTGGACGCCCCCGCCGGGGATGCGTTCGACGCGCTCTGGAACTCCAACCCGGACAACGGCCCGCGTCAGACGTACGACGCCCAGAACTTCGACGCGGTGATCCTGCTCGCGCTCGCCTCGCTCGCCGCGGGGTCGACCGACGGCACGGCCATCGCGGAGGCCCTCCCGGCGGTCTCCGGCCCGCCCGGGACGAAGTACACGTATGAGCAGCTCCCCGACGCCATCACGGCGCTGCAGAACGGCGAGGACATCGACTACGAGGGCGCCTCGGGTCCGATCGACCTCGACGAGAACGGCGACCCGTCGGCGGCGAACTACAGCACGTGGAGCTACACGGGCGGCAAGCTCGTGGACACCGGCGACGTCATCGGGTTCACGAAGGAGGACTGACGGCTGCGGGCGGGGGCGGCTCCCGCCGTCCCCGCCCCACGCCGCCCAGGTACAGCTCGGCCACCTGCGGGTCGGCCAGCAGCGCGTCGCCGGTCCCCTCGAACCGGTTGGTGCCGCCCTCCAGCACGTAGCCGCGGTCGGCCAGCGCCAGCGCCCGCCGGGCGTTCTGCTCGATCATCACGATCGTGACGCCGGCGCGGTTGATGTCGGCGACGGTCTCGAAGACCTGCGCGACGGCCTGCGGCGCCAGGCCGGCCGACGGCTCGTCGAGCAGCAGCACCGACGGGTCGGGCATCAGCGCCCGTGCCATCGCCAGCATCTGCCGCTGCCCGCCCGACAGGGTCCCGGCCCGCTGGCGGCGGCGCACCAGCAGGGGCGGGAACAGCTCCAGCATCCGCTGGCTGCGCTCCCGGATCTGCGCCTTCCTCAGCACGCCGCCCACCTCCAGGTTCTCCTGGACGGTGAGCGAGCCGAACACGTTGGCCACCTGCGGGACGTAGCTCATGCCCTGGGCGGTCACCGCGTGCGGCGGCGCCCCCGTCACGTCCTGCCCCCGCAGCCGCACCCGGCCCTCGCGGACGTGCACCAGCCCGAAGATCGCCTTCGCGAGCGTCGACTTGCCGGCGCCGTTCGGGCCGATGACCACCACGATCTCGCCTTCGGCGGCGGTGAGCGTGCAGCCGCGCAGGATGTCGACCTCCTCGACGTATCCGCCGACGAGGTTGTCCGCGTGCAGGACGGGCTCCGCGACCGCCTCCGTCGCCGCCGGCGCCGGGTCGCTCACGCGGCGGCCGGCTCCGCTCCGGGGGCGCCGAGGTAGGCGTCGATGACCTTCGGGTCGGTGCGGACCGCCTCGGGGAGGCCGTGCGCGATGACCGCGCCGTCGGCCATCACGATGACCTCGTCGGAGGCGCCCATGACCACCTCCATGTCGTGCTCCACGAACAGCACGGTCATGCCGCGCTCCTCGCGCAGCTTCTGGAGGTACTCCAGCAGCCGCCGCCCCAGCGTCGGGTTGACGCCCGCCATCGGCTCGTCCAGCAGCACCAGGCGCGGCTGCGTCATGAGCGCCCGCGCCAGCTCCAGCAGCTTCCGCTGGCCGCCGGAGAGCGTGGCGGCGTACTCGTGGGCGTGGCTCTCGATGCCCACCTCGGCCAGCAGTGCGCGGGCCTCCTCCCGGACCTCCCGCTCGCGCGCCCGCCACAGGCGCGGGCGGAAGAGGGCGTTGGAGAACTTCGTACCCGGTTGGTCGGGTGCGCCGAGCATCACGTTCTCGAGCACCGTCATCTTCGCCAGCACCCGCGTCAGCTGGAAGGTGCGCACCATGCCGAGACGGGCGATCAGGTCGGAGCGGGCGCCGGAGATGTCGTGGTCGGCGAAGCGGACGAACCCGGCGTCGGCCTTGATGAACCCGGTCAGCAGGTTGAACGTGGTGGTCTTGCCGGCGCCGTTCGGCCCGATGAGCGCCGTGACCGTCGCCTCCTTCACCGAGAACGTGGCGCCGTCCACCGCCTGGAGGCCGCCGAAGCGGACCTTGAGGCCGTCGACGTCCAGCAGGGCGGAGGGGTCAGGCATCGAGGTGCAACTCCTCCTTCTTGCCGAACAGACCCTGGGGGCGGAACGCCATGAAGCCCATGATCAGCAGCCCGATGAGCACGAACCGCAGCGCCGCGACCTTGTCCGAGTCGAGCGGGAAGTCCAGGAAGCGGGTCCCCGAGACGATGAACGCCACCACCACCGAGCCGATCACCACCCCGAAGTAGCTGCCGATCCCCCCGATGATGAGGATCGCGAAGCCCACGAAGGTGAAGATGGGCTCGAACTGGTTGGGGAAGAGGGTGGTCGAGAAGAACGTGTAGAGCACGCCGGCCAGGCCCGCGATCCCCGACCCCAGCGCGAGGGCCTGGAGCTTGTACGAGAACACGTTGACGCCGGCGGCCGCGGCCGCCTCCTCGTTCTCGCGCACGGCCCGCAGGTTGCGCCGCCACGGCGTGCGGCCCAGGTACACCAGCAGAAGGCCCACCAGCAGGGCGACCGCCCACACGATCACCAGCAGCGGGGTGCGGCGGTCGAGGTCCCAGCCGATCCCCTCGAACCAGTCGATCGTGTCGCGGTTGAACTCGCGCCACGGCCCCGACGCCCCACGCAGCCCCTGCGTGCCGCCGGTGGTGCTCTCCTCGTTCTGGATCGCGATGCGCAATATCTCGCCCGCGGCGATCGTGGTGATCGCGAAGTAGTCGGCGCGCAGTCGGAGCGTGGGGATGCCGAGCAGCAGCCCGCCGGCCACGGCCGCCAGCACCGCCAGCGGCATCGCGATCCACACGTTCCAGCCGTTGGTGAGCATCAGGCCCATCGCGTAGGCCCCGATGGCCATGAACGCGACGTGGCCGAAGTTCACGAGCCCGGTGTCGCCCACCTCCACCTGCAGGCCCAGCACGAAGATCGCGTAGATCCCCGCGAAGGTCAGGACGAAGGCCCAGAAGCCGAATGCCAGGAGGGGGTCCACTCAGCCTCCTCAGACCGTCTTCGCCCGGCCGAAGAAGCCGTTGGGCCGCACCAGCAGGATGATGATGAGCACCAGGAAGCCGATGGCCTCCTTGTACGTCGGCTCCACCACGTTGGTCGACCACTCCTGGATCAGCCCCAGGGCGAAGCCGCCGAGCAGCGCCCCGTACGCGTCGCCGATGCCGCCGAGCACCACGGCGGCGAAGATGGACAGCAGCAGCAGGAACCCGGTGTTGGGCGTGAGGGTGGTGTAGACGGCGGCCAGCACGCCGGCCAGGCCGGCGAGGCTGCCGGCCAGGATCCACGTGTACGTCACGACCCGCCGCGTGTTGACCCCCGACACCTCGGCCAGGTCGAACGAGTCGGACAGGGCGCGCATCGTCTTGCCGATCAGCGTGGTCTTCAGCATCGCCGCGACGAGCAGGATCACCACGCCCGCGGTGGCGATCACCGTGACCTGGATCGCGCTGATCTGGACGTCGCCGAACGGGTTCCACGACTGGAGGTTGTCGACGTCCAGCGTCCGCGGCTGCCCGCCCCACTCGAACAGGATCATGTTGCGGATCACGAACGCGAGGCCGATCGACAGCAGCAGCAGCTGCATCACGCCGGCGCCCTTGCGCCGCATGGGCCGCCAGATGGTGGCCTCGGTGACCAGGCCCAGCACCGCGATCGCCGCGATCGCCCCGACGATCGCCACCCACAGCGGGGCCCCCGCGCTCACGTTGATGGCGAACGCGACGTAGCCGCCGAGGG
Organism: Thermoleophilia bacterium; assembly: GCA_050250915.1. Classification (GTDB taxonomy): domain Bacteria; phylum Actinomycetota; class Thermoleophilia; order Miltoncostaeales; family Miltoncostaeaceae; genus Miltoncostaea. The sequence continues at coordinate 18,493 of JBFWNT010000036.1, read as the reverse complement.
TGATGAAGTCGCCGTGGGCGAAGTTGACCAGCTTCAGGATGCCGTAGACCAGCGACAGGCCGACGGCTCCCAGGGCATAGATCGCCCCGCTCGAGAGCCCGTTGATTGTGGTGTTGATGAACTCGTCCACGGTCAGCGGAAGGCGCAAGGCTACCCGTACCCCGCACCCCCGGGCGACCAATCAGGCGGCGCCGGCCACCGCGGCCCACCCCCGCCATTCCTCCAGCACCACCCGCAGCACGGGCCCGGCCGGCGGCGCGGCCCGGTACTGCGGGTACTTCGCCGCCAGCAGGGTCAGCGCCCGCGCCTCGGCGGCGCCCCCCGGCTCCAGCACGCGCGCCGGCCCGCGGACGCGCACCCACCAGAGGGCGCCCCAGTCCTCGTCGTAGTGGTCGGCCAGCACCGTCGCCACCGGGTGGGCGCGCACGTTGCGCAGCCGCCGCAGGTCGCGGGAGCGCTTCGGCTTGCCGTCGACGGCGCTCACCAGCGCGTCGCCGTCGAGCGCGAAGCAGATGGGCACGAGGTGGGGGCCGCGGTCGTCCCACTCGGTCGCGAGGCGCGCCACCCGCGCCCCCTCCAGCCGCGCGCGCATGGCCGCCGGGTCCATCGGTGCAGTGTGACCCGGCGGCCGGGCGGCAGCGACACCCGTATGATGGTTGCGTCCGCAAGATCCTTCGACAGGCGAGGTGCTCCACCGTGCGAATCGGCTACTTCCTGCCCCAGATGGGCCCGGCTGCCGGCCCGGACGCGATGATCCAGGTCGCCCAACGCGCGGAGGCGCTGGGCTACGACTCCCTCTGGGTCACGGAGCGGACCCTGTTCCCCGTCGATCCCGCGGTCCCCTACGTGGCGTCGGCCGACGGCTCGCTGCCCGACGTCTACCGCGACGTGCTGGACCCGCTGACGGCGCTGGCGTTCGTCGCGGCGGCGACGGAGCGCGTCACGATCGGCCCGAGCGTGCTCAACATCCCCTGGTACAACCCGACGCTGCTCGGGCGCGCCCTGACCACGCTCGACGTGGTGTCCAAGGGCCGCCTGAAGGTGGGCCTCGGGATGGGCTGGTCACCCGACGAGTACGAGGCCGCCGGCGCCGACTGGCACCGCCGCGGCAAGCGCGCCGACGAGAACCTGGAAGCCCTGCTCGCCATCTGGACGACCGACCCCGTGTCGTTCGAGGGCGACGACTTCCGCATCCCCGCGTCGATCATCGGGCCGAAGCCGGTGCAGTCGCCGCACCCGCCGATCTACATGGCCGCGTACACCGAGGCGGCGATGGCCCGCGTGGCCCGCTTCGCCGACGGGTGGATGCCGGTCGGCGTGCCGATCGACGGGATGACGGCGATGCTGGGTGGCATCCGTCAGATGGCGCAGGGCCACGGGCGCGACGGCGACGCGATCGAGCTGATCGTGCGCGCCAACCTCCACGTGACCGACGCGCCGCTCGGCGACGACCGGTTCATCTTCACGGGCACGCCCGACCAGATCCGCGGCGACATCGAGGGGTGCCGCGAGGCCGGGGCCGCCGAGCTCACGTTCGACATCACGTTCGATCCGGCCACGCGGACGGGCGACGACTACCTGCGGGGCCTGGAGACGTGGCTGGAGGCCGCGAAGGTCTGACGCCCCGGCGCGCGGGCGGCCCGTCACACGGCGGGCCGCCCGCGCCATGTGTCGGTCGACACTCCCACGGGAGGCCGATGCCCATGACGACCGACGCCGAGCTCCTGCGGCGCGCGCACGACGATCCCGCGGCGTTCCGCCGGCTCTAACGAAGCACGTCAACGGCGGCTGTCGCGCGCTCCGCGCCGACGGCATGGAGTGGACGTGCTACCTCGGTCGAGAGGCCGTGCGCCAGAAGATCATCGGCGCCGGCTTCCTGGGCGAGTACAGCGCCGGCCCCGGGCGCGGATAGCGGGCTGGTCGACCGGGGGGCGCGTCCGCATGTCCCCCGGTCGTACGCTCCCGGCCGGTGACCGCCACCCGCAACATCGCCGTCGCCGCCGCGCTGCTGGTGGCCGCCGCCGCGCTGCCCGCCACGGCGGGCGCCGCGACCAGCCGCACCTCGTTCCAGCTCACCCAGATCACGCCGTCGCGGGTCTGGGCCGAGACGAGCTGGTTCCCGTTCGGCCTCGACGACCCGCCGGGCGCCATCCACCGGTACCGGCTGGGCGCGTGGACGTTCGTGGGGCCCTGGATCCCGGCGAGCGTGTCCACGCTCTCCGCCACCGACGGGCTCGCGACGCTGCGGCGCGACGCGCGCTACGGCTCCGGCGGCCAGGCGGTGCTCGCCGACCGGGTGCTCACCCGCGCCGAGTCGCGCCGGTTCACAGTGCTCGCCGAGGTCTACCGGGACGCCGACGTGCTGGTGGTCGCCGCCGGGCACCCGGCCTGCGCGGGCCTCACCCGCGGGCAGGCGCGGTCGATCGCGTCCGGCCGGGTCACCCGCTGGTCGCAGGTGGTCGCGGGCGCGCCGGTCGACCCCATCCGCGTGGTCCACCTCATCGACAGCGCCGGAGCGCCGGTGCCACACCTCGGCACCCGCTGGGTGGGCGCCGGCGTCCGGTGGCGCGTGACCTACGCGCCGGGCGCCGCGGGCGCGGCGGACGGCGGCGTGGGCCGCGCCGCCGGCGGCGACCAGGGTGTCGCGGCGATCACCACGTGGAGCCGCATCCGGGCCCGCACCGCCGGGATCTGCGCGGTGCCGCTCGGCGGGGTGGCCCCGGCCGACGACACGGTCGCCTCCCTGGCCTTCCCCGAGGCGTTCCCCGTGCGCCTGGTCGTGACCCGGGCCGTGCCGGGCCGATCGGCCGAGGCGCGCGCCCACGTCCGCGTGCTGCGCCGCGAGACGCGGACCTACCTGCGCTCACCCGGCTTCCGTGCGCTGCTGGCGCAGCGCGGGCTGGCGCCGGCCGCCTAGCGGGCGACCCACGCCCGGCGCACGGCGACCTTCCCGGTCACCGAGGTGAAGCGGGCGGTGAAACGGACCTTCTTCAGCGGGTAGGGGCGCTTCATCGTGATCTTGCAGGTCACGGTCTTGCGGGCGCCGACACGGCCGATGGGGCAGCGTCCCACCACCCACGGGCCGGCCGTGGCGGTGAACCGGAGGGTGCCGCGGCGTCCGCCGACCTGGACCTTGGCCAGGATCACCTTCCGGCCGACGTGCCCCGTCAGGACCCGGGAGAGGGCCTTGCGGCCCGCGACCACGCGGCCGGCGATGCCGGGGGCGGCGGCGCCGTCCGGGTTCGGGCGGATGCCGGTTGCGGCGGTCCCCGCGACCCCCGGGTTGGCGGTGCTGGTGGCGGTCACGGTGACCACCCCGCCCTTCGGCGGGGTCTTCGGGGCCGTATACAGGCCGGATTGAGTGATGGTTCCGGCGGTGGTCGACCAGGTCACCCCGCCGGGGAGGTTCGTGACGGCCGCATTCAGCTGCACGCTTGACCCCGCCACCAGCTGCGGCGGCATCCCGGAGACCGTCACGGAGGGGGACGTCCCGACGATGGTGACTGACGAGGCCGACGGGCTAACCGGGAACGGGGACGTCGCCGAATAGGCGGCGAACGTGAATGAGTCCGAGGCGCCGAATCCGGGGGTCGGGGTATAGACGAGTTGCTGAGTGCTCGGGTCGAACGCACTGCCAGGGGGTACGTTGAGAGTGCCTCCGGCGGGCGCCGTCAGCACCCGGTACCTGAGGTCACGGTCGGCCTGGGAGCCGAACTTGGCCGATGCGAGGCGGATCGCTTGAGGGTCTGGAGACTGCTTCACCGACAGCGGCTGAGCCGTCCAACCTGGGACCGTGACGGTCTGGGCAGCGAACGCCGGCGGGTTCACCTCGGCCGCGCCGCCACCCTCCCAGATGCGGTTCTCCGGGTCGGCCTCGGACGCGACGACGTAGGTTCCTGGCGGCGTACTCGAAACGTCGACCCACTGATACGCGAGGTACTTTCCGTACACGTCGCGCCAGCCCGATGAAGTGCCCATTCTCAACGAGGTTGCGCCTGGATCGCCCTGATCGCAGAAGCGCGTGATCGCCTCCGAGTACACCTCAGGGTCCGGCGTCGGGGACGGACTCGGGGCCGCCTGCAGGTCGTAGAGACAGAACCCGACCTTCTGTCCGGGAGCCACCTGCGCCGACCTTCCGAGATCCCAGAGCGAATAGCGCATCGCGTTCTTCAGGTGGAAATGGTCGTGCCCGTCGGCGCGCTCGAAGACCACCTCCGGAGATGCGACCTCGACCGATGGAAGGTCACCGGGCCCTTCGGCGGCCGTCCACGCGCGCTGGCGCACCGTGCCTGCTTGCGGATCACCGGAGATCTCAAGCGGGCCATCGCCGACGTTGGTCACGTAGCCCTCGAAGCGCACCAAAAGACGCCCGGCGCCGTACACGCCGGCGTCCGCATAGACCTGTGGCCCCTCGATCTTGGCCACGGGGTCGGCGCGTAAGTCCGGAGGTGTGGCGCCCGGCCCTGCGCTCGCGGCGAGGGGCAACAATACCGCTGCGAGGGCGGCGATCCCCAAGAGGACCAGCACAACAGGCCGACGTGCGCAGGTAAGGCCGAACACCCGTCTACGGTACATGCACGGGCGGACGCCCGACCCTTCCGGGCGGTGAGATGCGTCTGGGAACCAATCCGCCGGCGTGTGCGACCCTGCCCGGATGGCCGCGCCCCCCGACGTCTCGCTGCGGACCCTCGTGACCCTCCCCGAGGTGCCGCGCACGCTGGCCTCGTCGCTGCTCGGCCGCCTCCCGTACACGGCGATCGCGCTGCTGCTGATCCTTCGCGTCCGCGACGCGGGCGGCGATTACGGCGACGGCGGCATCGTGGCCGGGGCGTTCGCCGTGGGCCTGGCCGCGCTCTCGCCGTTCATGGGCCGGCTCGTCGACCAGCGCGGCCACCGCGCCGTGCTGCTGCCCGCCGCGATCGTGAGCTCGGTGCCGCTCGTCGTGATCGCCCTGGCGCCCGACGACACGCCCATCGCGCTCCTGGCGGCGCTGGCGGCGGTCGCCGGCATGACCCACCCGCCGGTGAGCGGCGCCACCCGGGCCCTGTGGCCCGAGATCGTCCCGGCCGAGCGGCGCCACGCGATCTACGCCCTGGAGTCGGCGGGCGTGGAGCTCACCTTCATCCTGGGCCCGCTGGTGCTGGTGGGCGTGGTCGCCGCGGCGACGTCGCCCTCGGCGGGCCTGCTGGCCTGCGTGGCGCTGCTGATCGCCGGGACCGCCTGGTTCGCGTCCGCGCCGTCGTCGCGGCGCTGGACGCCGAGCGGTGTGGCCCGCACCATCGCCGGCGCCCTCGCCAGCCGCGCCCTGCTGGCCCTGCTCGTGATCGTCGCGTGCATGGGCGCGTCGTTCGGCGCCATCGAGATCTCCCTGGCGGCGTCGGCCGAGGAGCACGGCCACCCCGCGCTGGTGGGCCCCTTCCTGGCGGCGTGGGCCGCGGGGAGCCTGGCCGGCGGCCTGGCGGTGGCGCGCAGCTCTGCGCCCGCCGACCCCAACCGCCGGCTGGTGACGCTGCTGTGGGCGACCGCCGCGGCCGACGCGCTGGTGGCGGTCGCGCCCGAGCCGTGGACCCTTGCCATCGCGCTGGTCCTGGCGGGGTCGTGCATCGCCCCCGCGTTCGCGACCCTCTACGCGATGGTCGCCGACGTCGCGCGGGAGGGGACCCTCACCGAGTCCTACACGTGGATCACGACCGGCATCACCGCGGGCGTCGCGCTGGGCTCGGCGCTGGGCGGCGCGGTGGTGGACGCCGCCTCGACGCACGCCGCCATGGCGGGCGGCGCGGGCATGGTGGTCGTGGCGACGCTGGTCACGACGTCCGTGCTCGGCGTGCGGCGCTCCGTCGCCGCGTGAGCGCGGCGAAGCCGACGACGCCGATCACCAGCAGGATCACCGGCGCCATCCCGCTCGCCAGGCTGCGCCCGCCGGCCGTGTCGTCCAGGCCCTGCTGCGCCACGATCGCGGGCACCAGCGCCGACACGCGCTCGGCCGACCGGGCCCGCGTGGCGGCGACGCGCCGGTCGAGCTCGGCGCCGTCGATGGCGCCGCCGGCATAGGACCGCAGATCGTCCGACAGGGCCCGGCTGGACCCGCTCATCGCCGATCGCAGGTCGCGCTCCTCGTCGGAGTGGACGGGGACGGCGTCGGTGCGGCGGGCGTAGTCGTCGCTCGCCTCGGCGTACGCGCGCGCGGCGTCGCGGGCCGCGGTCCCGTCGCCCGTGGCCGCCCGGGTCTGCGCCAGCGCATCGCGGGCCGCGTCCAGGTCGTCGTGCGCGGGGACGAGGCGGTCGACCAGGTCCACCACGGGCGACGCCGCGGCCGCGAGCGGCGCCAGAGCGAGCAGCGCCACCAGGGCGATCACCAGGGTCCCCGCGAGCCGTCGTCCACAGCGCACGGGGTCCCATCGGCAGCGGGGTCTACGTCGTGAGCGTGGTGGTCCCGATCTCGTCGTCGATGCGCTCCAGCGACAGAGGGACCGCCCCGTCGGGCGCGTCGAGGTGGTGCACGCGGTAGCGCGCCCCCTCGGTCATCGCCTGGGCCTGGAGCAGCTCGACGCCGAAGCGCGCGCCGCCCACGATGGCCCACCAGGTGCCCGTCGCGTCGCTGCGGATCGCGAGGGTGCCCTCCGACGTCCGCAGGCGCCGCTGCTCCATCGCCTCGCGCGTCCGGCGGCCCCGGACGCGGAAGAACGCGACCAGCCCCAGGATCCACGTCAGGATGACCGCGGCCACGATCGCGGATGCCGGCCCGCCGCCGGGCGTGACCGCGATGCCCACGGCCACCGCGGCGATCGCCGCGGCGAACACCACCACCAGCAGCACCCGGGTGCGGCCCTCGTGGCGCGCCATCGCCGTCGCGGCCGCCGAGAGCATCCGCTCCTGCTCGTCGGACAGCCGGCCCTGGTCGTTGGCGCGCAGGTCCTCCGCGTCGAAGCCGAAGCGGCCGGCGAGGACCGGGTCGTACGCCATGGTGGGAGCCTAGGGACGGGGCGGCGTGCGATGCTCCGCCGGTGCCGACCCGGACCCGCATCGTCGCGGCCTGCGCCGTGCTCGCCGCGGTCCTCGCGGCGGGCTGCGGCGGCGCGGGGGCGGCCGCGCCCGCGGCCGCGCCGGTGCCCACCGCAGACCGCTTCGACGGGGCGCGCGCGTGGGCCGACCTGAAGATGCAGGTGGCCCTGGGCCCACGGCCCGCCGGCTCCCCCGCGTCGCGCGCGCTGGCGGAGCGGCTGCGGCGGGCTCTGCCCTCCGGGAGGTTCGAGCCGGTGCCCGGCGGCCTGCGCAACGTGTCCGGGAGCCTGCCGGGCCGTGGAAGGGCCATCCTCGTGGCCGCCCACTACGACACGAAGGACATCCCCGGGTTCGTGGGGGCCAACGACGGCGCCGGCGGGGTCGCCACCGTGCTCGAGGTGGCGCGGGCGCTGCGCCGGGCGGGGGGCCCGGCGTGCCAGCGGCGGGTGCGCTTCGTGATGCTCGACGGCGAGGAGTCGCCCGGCCCCGGCGACGACGGCGATTTCGCGACCACCGGCCTGCGCGGCAGCCGCGCCGACGCCGCGCGCACCGCGGCCCGCCTGCACCGGGCGATCGTGGTCGACTTCGTCGCCGACGCCGACCTCTCCCTGCCGCGCGAGTCGCTCTCCGACCCCGCGCTCTGGGCGCAGCTGCGCGCCGCCGCGGGGCGCGTGGGCGTGGGGCGCGTGTTCCCCGACCGGGTCGCGTCGGGGGTGCTCGACGACCACATCCCCTACCGCGAGCGGGGGGTGCCGGCCATCGACCTCATCGACTTCGACTACCCGCCCTGGCACACGGTGCGGGACGACCTGTCGGCCGTGTCGCCGCGCAGCCTCGACGCCGTGGGCGAGGCGCTGGTGGAGATGCTGCGCGCCATGCGCCGGGAGACGTGTCCCGGCGCATGACGCGCCCCCGCTCACCCGGCGGCTAGCCGCTGCTGGGTGACGGCGAGCCCGGCGGCGCGGCCTCCCGCGGCCGCCGCCGGACCTGAGGAGCCGCGGCCGCCCGGCCGCCCTGGATGAGGGTCAGGTGCGAGATGCCGGGCGGCTGCGGCGCGATCGAGCGCGGGCGTCGCCACGCGCTGCCCATGCCGCGGCTCTGGACCATGTGGATGAGGTTGTACACCGACGTCCTCCTGATTGGACTGTGATCAGCCGATTGGACTGCATAGATGCCGATCGCGCGCATGATTGGACTGGATGCTTTCGAGGATCGGGGTTTGCAGCAAGGGCCTTTAGTGGCATATTGGACCCAGATGAAGATCACCCCGGCACGGCTGGCGATGCTCCTCGGCCCGTGGGCCACCATGGGCGGTCCGCTGTACGCGGCCCTCGCCGGCGCGCTGCGCGGCGCGGTCGAGCGCGGCGAGATCCCCGAGGGCACCGTGCTGCCCCCGGAGCGCGAGTTGGCCCGGCGCCTGCACGTGAGCCGCACCACCGTGGTGGGCGCGTACGGCGCGCTGAAGGAGGACGGCGTGCTGGAGAGCCGCCAGGGCCGCGGCACGTGGGTCGCCGCCCCCGCCTCCGCGGCCGCCGAGGCGTCGCCCGCCGGCGACGTCGCGTTCTCGGGTGAGCTGTACTCGAACCTGATCGGCGGCGGCGGCGACGTCATCGAGCTGACGGCCGCGGCGCCGCTGGCCACCACGGTCGTGGCCGAGGAGGCGGCCCGGCTGGCGGCCGACGGGCTGGCGGGCCGCGTGGCGGGCGTCGGCTACGTCCCGGCGGGGCTGCCCGAGCTGCGCGAGCGGATCGCGGAGATGCACGGGGCGCAGGGCCTGCCGACCCGGCCGGACGAGGTGCTGGTGACCACCGGCGCGCAGCAGGCGATCGGCCTGGTCACGGAGCTGTTCGGCGAGGCCGGGCAGGCGGTGCTGGTGGAGGAGGCGACCTACCCGGGCGCGCTCGACCTGGCCCGGGCCGCGGCGATGCGGCCGGTCGGGGCCGCCCTGGACGAGGGCGGCGTGGTGGTCGACGCCGTCGAGGAGCTGATGGACCGGGTGCGGCCCCGGTTCGCCTACCTCGTGCCCGTCCACCAGAATCCCACCGGATCGGTGCTGTCGGACGCGCGCAGCCGGGCGGTGGCGGAGCTGTCGGCGCGCTACCGCGTGCCGGTGGTGGAGGATCTCGCGCTGCGCGACATGCGCCTGTCCGACCGCCCCGTGCCCGCGCCCATCGCCGCCCACGACCCGGAGGCGCTGGTCATCACCATCGGGTCGATGAGCAAGGTGTTCTGGGCGGGGCTGCGGGTGGGGTGGATCCGCGCGCCCCGCCCGATCGTGGAGCGGCTGGTGCAGCTCAAGGTGCGGGCCGACCTGAGCTCCGACATCCTGTCGCAGGCCGTGGCCGCCGCCGCGCTCCCGCGGCTGGCCGACGCCGCCGCCGAGCGGCGGGCCGACCTGGGGCCCCGTCACCGTGTGCTGGCGGCCGCGCTGGCGCGGCACCTGCCCGAGTGGACGTGGGACACGCCGACCGGCGGCTGCATCCTGTGGGTGCGCATCCCCGGCGGCGACGCGCGGGAGTTCGGCCAGGTGGCGCAGCGGTACGGCGTGACCGTGGTGCCGGGGCAGGTCCTGTCGGCGAGCGGCGGTCACGCCGACCGGCTGCGGCTGCCGTTCGTCGCCGAGGAGCCGGTGCTGGAGGAGGCGGCGCGCCGGCTGGCGCTCGCCTGGTCGGCCTACCGGGGCGGCGGCGCCGCGGCCGAGGCCCCCGCCGCGATCATCGTCTGAGCCTCAGAGTGCGCGGCGCATCGCGACGTGCGCGATGCCCGCCTCCTCGAACTCGGGGCCCTCGGCGACGTAGCCGGCCCGCTCCCAGAACCCGAGGGCCGACAGCTGGGCGTGGATGGCCACCTCGCGGGCTCCGCGCTCGGCCGCGAGGGCGTGAGCGGCCTCGAGGAGCGTCGTGCCCAGGCCGTCTCCGCGCCGCTCCCGCGCCACCGCCATGCGGCCCAGGCGCACGGCCGGCCCGTCGCCCAGCACCCGGCAGGTGCCGACGACCCGCCCGCGTTCGACCACCACCACGTGCAGGGCCGCGGCGTCCTCCGCGTCGTGCTCCAGCTCGGGCGGCACCCCCTGCTCGCCGCAGAAGACGGCGTGACGGAGCGCCATGACCTGGTCCATCTCGTCGGGGCGGGCCCGCCGCGCCGGCGGGGGCGCGGTCACCGTTCGTACGCGATGCGCGCCGCGGCCGCCATGGGCGCATCCTGCAGCAACTCGGCGCCCGACGCCCGCGCCGCCTCCAGCGACGCGCCCCGGCCCGACAGGGCCACGCGGAACCGGCGGGCGATCAGCGCGACGTGCGGGACTGCGGCCTTCATGGGCTCGTCGAGCTCCGCGCAGATCACGATCAAGTCGGGACCCACGTGGGCCGCCGCGTCGGCCACCGTGACCATGGGGCAGTCGGCCCCGAGGTACGTGATGCGCCACCCGTGGTCGCGCAGCCCGATGCCGAAGCACAGCAGCCCCATGTCGTGGCGCTCGCCCTCCGGGCAGGCGAGCAGCGCCCGCGGCCCCAGCCCCACGTCGAACCCGCGCGCGATGCCGAGCAGGCGTCCCCGCAGCACGAAGCTGGCGAAGTGCTCCTGGGCGGTCGAGACGACGCCCGCCTCCCACCGGTCGCCGAGCTCGCGCAGGTAGGGGAGGATCACGTCGCGCAGCACCGCCTCGACGCTGAACGTGTTGAACACGCGGTCGAGGATCGTCTGGGCATCGACGTCGCGGAAGTCCTCGAGCGCCTCGCCCAGCTCCGCGCGGGCGGCGGCGAACGCGTCCTCGCGCTCCTCGGGCCTCGGCGCCGCCGGCTCCTCCAGCGCCATCCGCGCCGCCACCGCGGCCGAGAAGCCGCGCGACAGGTAGCGGCGCATCGCACGGACGCGCTCCTCGTCCTGGTGGGTGTAGAGCCGGAAGCCCCCGTCGGTGCGCTCCGGGCGCAGCAGCCCGTAGCGCCGCTCCCACACGCGCAGGACGTCCGGGCTCACGCCCTGGCGCCTGCTGAGCTCGCCGATCCGCAGCCGGCCCTGGTCGCGCGTGATCGCCATGCCCCTACTCTCCACAACCCTCGACAGTGTGTCCAGAGTATGCGGCTGCGGTTTGTCCAAACATCATGCGGAAAGAGCGGTGACGAGAGACCCTCACTCCGGACAGACTCTTGACAATGTGTCCAGAGATTGGCTGAATGCAGAGCGATGCAGCAGAAGGCACCTCCCCGGACGCCGCGGCTCAGCCGCGCCGAGGCGATGGACCGGTTCACGGCCGCGCTCCACCGGGCGCTCGCGCCGAGCCTGATGCCCGACCCGAAGCGCCCCGGCTGGGCGGAGGACTACCTGATGCAGGTGTGCGAGGCCGGCGTCGCCCGGCTCGCCGCTGATCCGCGCTCCCAGCCGATGGCGGCCCGGTCGCTGTTCTCGTCGGCCCGGTCGCTCATGCGGGCCCAGGACCAGCTCCGCGCGTCGCAGGTCATCGACGCGCACCTCGACCGCGCCCGCGCCTTCTTCGAGGCCGAGCGCGGCACGGCCGGGCTCGACGGCGCGACGCCGCGCTGCGCCGCGCTCAACCGCAAGGGCAAGCCCTGCGGGCGCGAGCCGATCTGGGGCACCCCGTTCTGCGTCTCCCACACCGGGCGCAACGGCGACTGACGCCGAGGGCGGCCCCCACCCGGCCGTCGACTAACCTGCCGCCCATGGACGTCCGGCTGGCGGTGGCGAGCAAGCGCGACGCGCGCGCGATGTCGGGTGGGCCGGTGCCGGAGGAGACCGCCCTGCGGATCCTCGACGCCGGCCGCCTCACCGGCAGCGCGCGCAACCGGCAGCCCTGCCGCTTCGTGATCGCCGAGGGCGAGGCGCTGCCCGCCGTGGCCGACGCCGTCTACCTGCCGGGGAACATCCTCGACGCCGGGCTGGTCGTCGCGATCGTGGTGACGCCGGGCGGCAACCTGGTCGACTTCGACGCCGGCCGCGCCGCCCAGAACATGATGCTGGCGGGGTGGGCGGAGGGCATCGCCTCGTGCCCCAACGGGATCGCCGACCGCGAGCGCCTCGCCTCGGCGCTCGGCATCGAGCCGCCCGAGAGGGCGGTCATCGTGCTGTCGTTCGGTCCCCCGGCGCGGCCGCGCGACCCGGCGCGGCGCTCCGCCGACGCCTGGAGCGCCCGGGCTCCGCGCCTGCCGCTCGACGCCCTGGTGCGCCGGGTGGGGAGCGCCGGATGAAGCTCAACCGCAGCGGACGCCTCGCCGCCCGCGGCCCCGCCGAGGCCGCGATCGGTCATGCCGACGAGGGGCTCCTCACCCCGACCACCGCCCCGGACCCCGAGTTCCTGCACACCGACCCGTGGCGCGCGCTGCGGATCCTGGGCGAGTTCGTGGACGGGTTCGACGCCCTCGCCCGCGTCGGCCCGGCGGTGTCGGTGTTCGGCTCGGCCCGTCTGACCCCCGAGAGCCCGTGGTGGAGCGTCGCCGAGGACGTCGGCCGGATCCTGGTGGAGCGCGGCTTCGCCGTGATCACCGGCGGCGGGCCGGGGATCATGGCCGCCGCCAACAAGGGCGCCTCCGAGGCGGGCGGCATCTCCGTGGGCTGCACCATCGAGCTGCCGCACGAGCAGTCGGTGAACGAGTGGGTGAACCTGGCGATCAACTTCCGGTACTTCTTCGTGCGGAAGACCATGTTCGTGAAGTACGCGGAGGCGTTCATCGTGTTCCCGGGCGGGTTCGGGACGATGGACGAGCTCTTCGAGTCGCTCACGCTCATCCAGACCGGCAAGGTGCGCAACTTCCCGGTGGTGCTGGCGGGCGCGTCCCACTGGGCGGGCCTGCTGCGGTGGGCGCGGTCCCGTCTGGTGGAGGACGGCTTCATCAGTCGCGCGGACCTGGACCTGATCCGGCTGTCCGACGACCCCGAGGAGATCGTCGAGCTGGCCCTGCGGCCCACGGCCGAGCCGTGAGCCCGGATGCCGTCCGCGGCCCCGCGGGGGTGGGCGGGCGGCGTGAGCGACTCGGCCGGGAGCGGACGGCCGCCCAGCTGCGCCGCCAGGCCTGGCTCGAGGCGGAGGCCCAGGAGCAGCTCGGCCCGACCCTCGGCCCCGCCGGACGCCCGATGGGCGAGGCGGCGATGGCCATGTGGCGGCGCCGCCAGGCCGACGCGTACCTGTCCCTCCCGCCCTGGCGCCGGGCGTGGCGCACGTGGGTGTCGTGGGGCCGCTGGCGCCGGCTGGTCGCGTTCCTCGGGCTCGCGGCCGCGTGGACGGTGGTGTGCCTGCCGCTCCGCATGCTCGGCCTGGCCCCGCTCGAGGCCTCGCAGGCCGGGGTGGCCGTGCTGGCCGCCGCCGCCCCGCTCGCGGCGCTGGCGCCGCCCCGCCCGCGCGGGCGGTTCGCCGATCCGCTGCCGCAGGAGCCCGGCGCGCCCTGGCGGGGCTCGCGGCGCGCGCGCGCCGCGGGTCGGCTGCTGCTGGCCGCCGGCGCGGTGGCGCTGGCCGCGCTGGCGGTGATGGCGATCGTCGGCCCCGGGAGCCCCCAGGCGCCGCCCGCCGGCCGCGAGACTCCGGCCGCGCGCCACGCCGGGGTGGCGACGGCGCGGGCGGCGGTCGACGGGGCGTGCGGCGCCCCCGTGGCGGGCACGGCCCGTCCGCTGGGCGGCGCGCGCTACTCCGTCGAGGTCCGCGGCGGCGGCGAGGCCACCGTGGAGCTGCTGCCGGCCGGGTTCGGCCGCCCCGGCCCGCGGGCCCGCGTGATGGGCGACCCGCACTGCCCCGCGTGAGCGCCGCGCCGCAACAGGCGTGGCACTTGGGGGAGTGGGGTCCCCTGGGGTGGGCCGAGACGGCGCTGAAGACGGCGGGGATCCTGGTGGGGATCGCCGCGCTGCTGACCGCGCTCGGGCGGGCGTCCGACGGCGCTTCCGGCGCGCGCCTGGCGGCGGTGGTGATCCTGGCGGTCCTGTCGCTGGGCCTGGTGGCGGGCATCGCCGACCGGGTCGCGGGGCGCGAACTGGTCGGGCTCCTCTTCATCCTCGGCATGGTCGCCGGGCACGTCGCGATGACCGTGGCGCTGGCCCGCGACGGCGGGCTCGGCGGATATCTGGCGGCCTTCGCCGGCCTGATGCTCGCCGGCGACCTGGTGAAGCTGGTGTTCCTGCGGACGACCGGCTTCCGGGTGCGGTCCGTCGCGCCGGCGGTCGTCTACGGGCTCACGGCGAGCTACGCGGCGGCGTACGTCGTCCTGCTCATCCTGGCGCCCGTCGTCTGAGGGCGTCGGCCCGCTCCAGCAGCATCAGCTTCCAGCCGTCGTCCAGCGCCGGCGCCGCCGCCGCCCGCGAGAGCGCGGCGGGATCCTCGCCGCCGGCGAACAGGCGGACGGCCTCCCGCACGCTCAGGCCGCCCTCGCCGCGGGACACCCGCTCGACCGGGTCGCCCGCCGCCAGCTCGCCCTCCTGCGCCACGCGCAGGTAGAAGCCGCTGCGGCCGCTCTCCAGGAACGGTTTCAGGAAGTGCGGGTCGCCGACCCGGATGCCCAGCTTGAAGCACGGGATCCGGGGCTGGCTCACCTCCAGCAGCGCCGTGCCCATCCGGAAGCGGTCGCCGATCAGGACGTCGCCCTCGTCGACGCCCTCCAGCGTCAGGTTCTCGCCGAAGAAGCCGGGGACCAGGTCGTCGCGGCCGAGCTCCCGGGCCCACGCCCCGTAGTGCTGGGCGGGGTAGGCGTAGACGGCCTTGCCGGGGCCGCCGTGGACGCGGAGGTCGGCCTGCCCGTCGCCGTCGAGGTTCGTGAGCCCCACCCGGACCGGCCCGGCGACCGGGGTCTTCACGATCCCGCTCGGCACGCTCGCGTCGCCGCGGCGCAGGGGCGCCGGCATCCCCACGTTGACCGACGCGATCCGCACGCGCCGAGCGTACCCGGCGGGGATACGCTGGGCCCCGATGACGCGCGTCTTCCCCCGCGACGAGCACTTCATGCGGGTGGCGCTGCACGAGGCGGCAGCGGCGGCCGAGCACGACGACGTGCCCGTGGGCGCCGTGGTGGTGCGCGAGGGCGAGATCATCGGCGCCGCCCACAACGAGCGCGAGCTGCGCGGCGACCCCACCGCCCACGCCGAGGTGCTGGCCCTGCGCGCCGCGGCGATGGCCCTGGGCGGCTGGCGCCTGCTGGGCACGGTGCTCTACGTGACCCTGGAGCCGTGCCCGATGTGCGCGGGCGCGCTCCAGCAGGCGCGGGTCGCCCGCCTGGTGTACGGCGCGCCCGACCAGAAGGTGGGGGCGGCGGGGACGGTGGTGAACCCCCTGCACAACCCGCGGCTGCTCCACCGGGTGGAGATCCAGGGCGGCGTGCTGGCCGACGAGGCCCTGCGCCTCCTGCGCAGGTTCTTCGATGATCGGCGTTAGGAGTCGGTGAGGGCCGCTCAAGCGGGTGATGGGACGCGCCGAACCCCTGTTACCATCGCCCGCTGACCGAACCGAGGAGGACCCACTTGAGCTCCCAGACCATCCGCCGGCGTACGCTGGGCACGCTGGCGGCGGCGACGGCGGTCGGCGCGCTCGCAGTGCCCGCGACCGGGGTGGCCGGAGTGGCCGCCATCCAGGACGACGTCCTGACCACCGCGCCGCTGACCTCGATCCCGACCCGGATCGACATGGTCAAGCAGACCAAGGCCAAGGTCACGCGGATCGACATCCTGTGGTCGCTGGTGGCGCCGAACCCGCCCGCCAACCCCACCGACCCGAATGACCCGGCCTACGACTGGAGCCGGCTGGACGCCATCTTCACGGGCCTTGCGCAGGCGGGCATCACGCCCATCGTCAGCACCTACAGCACCCCGAACTGGGCGGTCGCGGGCACGAACATCCCGCACCCCAACACCGCCTACAACCCGAACGCGCCGAAGCCCGCGGCGTTCGCGGCCTTCATGCAGGCGGTCGCGACCCGCTACAGCGGCACGTTCGTCCCGAAGGGCGGCCTCGCGCCGCTGCCGCGGGTCCGCCACTACGAGATCTGGAACGAGCCGAACCTGAAGGCCTTCTTCAGCGTCAACGGACGCAGCACCCCCGGCGGCTACGCCGGCCTGGTCAAGGCCGCGTACCCGACGATCAAGAAGGCGAACCGCCGGGCGATCGTCATCGCCGGCGTCGGCGGCCCGCGGAGCTCGGAGGGCAACGGGAACGTGAGCGCCAGGCGGTGGCTGAACTCCCTGGTGAACAACAAGAGCGTCAAGTTCGACGCCTACTCGCAGCACATCTACCCGTCGCGGGGTCCGTTGTTCAGCACGAAGAGCTACGACAAGGCGTTCCCCACGTGGAAGAGCCTGCCGGACATCTTCGCGACGCTGGACAAGAAGAAGAAGGGCATGAAGCTCTTCATCACCGAGGCCGGCTACACGACCGCCTCGACCACCTTCCGCAAGACGAAGGTCACCTTCGCGCAGCAGAAGCTGTACCTGAAGCAGATCTTCGGCCTGAAGGAGGTCAAGGGCCCCCGCGTGGCCGCGGTGGTCTGGTTCAACCTCCAGGACAACCTCAACTGGCCGGGCGGCCTCCTCACCGAGGCGGGCGTCAAGAAGCCCAGCTACAACGCGTTCGTGGCGGTGGCGAAGAAGCCCATCCCGGGCAACCTCCGCGCCACCCTCGCGCGCTAGGGGCGCTCGAGCACGACGGCGTAGCGCGGCGACTCGTCCCGGACGAGTCGCCGCACGCGCCAGCCGCCGTGCGCGGCAGCCGCCTCCATCTCGTGGGGCGGCAGCATCAGGTAGGTGAACCACGGCGTGGCCCGCGCGCCCCAGCGCACCCGGATGCGCACCGCCGACGGGCCGTCGCCGCGCAGGTCCTCCCGCTCCTCGCGGCGCGGGTCGACGCTGTCGGTGATCAGCACCGCCCCCGGCCGGGCGACCCGCGCGAGCCGCCTCAGCACCGCGGGCGCGCGGCGCGGCCCGGTCAGGCCGAAGTTGTTGCGCAGCAGCAGGATCGTGTCGAAGTCGCCGAGCTCCGGGCCCACGTCGGCCAGGTTCATCACCCGCGCGTCACGGACGCCGCGCCGGCGCGCGACCTCCACCGCCCCGGGTGACGCGTCGACGGCCACCACCTCCAGCCCCCGCCCCTGGAGGTGCAGGCTCACCCGTCCGGCGCCGCACCCGATGTCGAGCACGCGCCCGTGTGCGGCGCGCAGGGCGCTGCGCTCGGCCGCCGGCCAGCGGCGGTGGGGCGCGAAGTAGTCGTCCGGCGTGCCGGCCCAGACCGTGCCGTCGTCGCGCTCGATGACCTCGTAGGCCTCGCGGCCCTCGAGGGCGTCGAGCAGGAGCGCCCCGTAGGCGTCCTGCTCGTCCGCCCACTCCGGGCTCACGCCCGGATGCCCTGTGGGAACCGGAAGACGCGGTCGGGGTCGTACCTGGCCTTCACGTCCTTCAGGCGCGCCAGGTTGGTGCCGTAGTAGGCGGTCGGCCAGTCGGTGAGGGTCGGGTCGATGTAGTTCTGGTACGCCTGCCCGGAGATGAACGGGCGCACCGACGTCCGCGCCGACTTCACCCAGGCCACCCCGCGGGCGGCGTCGGCCGGGTCGGTCCAGTAGGCGCCGAACTGGAGCGAGAAGCGCGCGTCGCGGTGCACGAAGGCGGTGGCGTCGGCGGGGATCCGGTTGAGCGCGCCGCCGTACGAGTCCAACAGGATGAAGCCGGTGCCGTGCGCCGAGTCCTGCTGGCGCCGCATGATCGCCGACACGATCGCCCGGGCGCCCGCCGACGACAGCGGGTTGCGGCCGTAGCCCGACCCGGCGGCGAAGAGCTGGCTCGGCGGGCGCTTGCACTCGGCGGGCGACTCGTCCAGGCAGCCGGCCCAGCGCAGCATCAGGTCCATGTAGCTGGAGGTGCCCACCGACAGGCTGCTGGGGGCGGTGGCGGACGTGAACGGCCGCAGCGTGCGCCGCAGGCTCGCCTGGTCGCCCATCCACTGGCCGAACGCGGTGATCACAGGACCGGACGAGCCGGTGCCCAGCGAGCAGATCGAGTAGAGCTCGTCCGGTGCCTCGGGCGCCCACGCCTGCCACTCGCGCACGACCTCGGCCGCCCGGCTCCACGGGAAGGTCGCGAAGAAGTACGACGCCGACGAGACCCGGTGGGTGGTGAACGTGAAGCCGGTGGCCACGCCGAAGTTGCCGCCGCCGCCGCCGCGGGACGCCCAGTAGAGGTCGCCGTTGTGGTTGCGGTCGCACGGGAGGGCGCGCCCGTCGGCGGTCACCACCGTGAGCGCGGCGATGTTGTCGCAGGTCGCGCCCAGCGAGCGGGCGGCCAGGCCGATGCCGCCGCCCAGCGCCAGTCCGCCGACGCCCACGGTCGGGCACGACCCCCCGGGCACCGTGAGCCCGCGCTTGGCGAGCGCCGAGTACATGTCGATCAGGCGCGTCCCCGCCCCCACCTGGACCGTCTTCCGGTCGGCCGACACCGAGATGCCGTTCAGGTTGGAGAGGTCCACCACCAGGCCGCCGTCGACCGTCGAGTAGCCGGCGTAGCTGTGGCCCCCGGAGCG
>JBFWNT010000035.1:0-28080 GCA_050250915.1 Thermoleophilia bacterium | reverse complement strand
AATTCCCGGCGGTCCAATGCGAGCGAAGCGAGCCGGAGGCCCCGCTAAAGAGGGCCGACTGACCGCCGGGTTCAGTCGCAACCGGCGCTCTCGAAAAACCCGGATCACGGGCGTTGCGAACCTCGGGCGTTCCGGAGCGCGGGCGTCCCGAAGCGCGGGCGTCCCGAAGCCCGGAGCGTTCCGAAGTGCGGAGCGTTCCGACGTGCGGGACCTCGAAGCGCGGAACGCCCGAAGTGCGGAACGCCCGAAGTGCGGGCGCTCCGAACCTCGGGCGCTCCGAAGCGCGGGCGTTCGGGGTGGCCGCAGTTCGGGGTTCTCGAGAGCGCCGGTTGCGACTAAACCCGCCGGGTAGCAAGCCCTCTTGGGCGGGGCTTGCGGCTCGCTTCGCTCGCATTGACCCGGCGGGAATTTGCGTGTGCGGCTCGCCGGGATCGGTGGTGTCGCGCAGGTTGCGGCCAAACCCGCCGGGTAGCAAGCCCTCTTGGGCGGGGCTTGCGGCTCGCTTCGCTCGCATCGACCCGGCGGGAATTTTCGTGTGCGGCTCACCGGGATCGGTGGTGTCGCGCAGGGGCGTGCGGCTCGCTTCGCTCGCATCGACCCGGCGGGAATTTTCGTGTGCGGCTCAGCGGGACCGGTGGTGCCGCGCGGTGGTCTAGATCCCCGGGCCTCCGGCGGATGGGGGGTCCGAGGCGGGGAAGGACTCCATCGAGGCCTCGTCCACCGCGTCCTCGGGCTCCTGCGCCTTCGCGCGGCGGCGGCGCACCACCACGGCGGCGCAGGCGGCGCACGCGGCGGTGGCGATCACGATCAGGCGACGGCTCGGCACGCCCCGAGTCTACGCCCGGGACGGATGGCTAGGGCGAGGGGAGGCGGGCGACGGAGCCGCGCTCCAGCGCCTCGGCCTCGAGCGCACCGCCGCGGTGCAGCCGTTCCAGCGCGTCGACCGCCGGCCCCCAGAACTGGGCGCCCACCTGGCGTCGGCATTCCGCCATCGCCTCGTCGTCGGTGAGCGGGGTCACGTAGGCGCGGTTGCTGGTCATCACGTCCCACGCGTCGGCCAGGTGGAGGATGCGCGCCCCCTCGGGGACGGCCTCGCCGGCGAGGCCGTCGGGGTAGCCGCCGCCGTCCCAGCGCTCGTGGTGGCCGCGCACCCAGCCCGACTGCTCGGGGCTCAGCACGTCGCTGAGCATCTCCGCGCCGAGGGCGGCGTGCACCCGCACCTTCGCCATCTCCCCCTCGGTCAGCCGCCGGGGCGTGAAGAGGATCTCGTCGGAGACGGCGATCTTGCCCACGTCGTGCACCAGGGCGGCCTCGTGGAGCTGCGATGCCCGCTCGCGCGGCCAGCCGCACGCCTCGGCGAGCATCGCGGCCAGGCCGGCGACGCGCTCCGAGTGGCGGCGGGTGGAGGCGTCCTTCGCATCGACGGCGCGGGCCAGGACCCGGATGCTCTGGAGCGCCTGGTTGCGGCGCAGCTCCGCGGCGCGCTCCTCCTCCCCCATCGCCTCCATCGCCTCGGGCGTGTAGAGGAACACCACGTCGCGGCCGTGGCGCTTCGCCCAGTACAGGGCCACGTCGGCGAGGCGGTAGAGCTCGGCGTGCGAGCTCGCGCGGGCCAGGTCGCACACGCCGGCCGAGATGGTCACGCGGCCCACGCCCGGGAACGGGGCGCCCGCCATCGCCGCCCGGGCGCGCTCGGTCGCCTGCCACGCCTCCATGCCGTCGGTCTCGGGCATGAGCCACGCGAACTCCTCGCCGCCGAGGCGCGCGAGCACGTCGCCCTCCCGCACCCGCGAGGCCAGGCGCAGCGCCGCCTCCCGCAGGACGTCGTCGCCGGCCATGTGGCCGTGCACGTCGTTGACGTCCTTGAAGTGGTCGAGGTCCAGGACGGCCAGGGCCAGGTCGCGGCCGTGCCGCAGCGCGCGCGAGGTCTCGGCCAGCAGGCGCTCCTCGAACACGCGCCGGTTCATGAGCCCGGTCAGGGGGTCGGTCGCCGCGCGCACCGCCAGCTCGGCCCGCGCCTCGGCGTTGCCGATCGCGAGCGACACCAGGTCGGCGAAGCGGCCCAGGCGTGCCTCGGCGTCGGCGGGGAGCGCCTCGTCGCGGTCGGTGGCCACCACCACGGCCCCCCACAGCAGGTCGCGGACGCGCACGGGGGCGGCGACGCTGCCGCGGAACGCGTCCGGGTCGAGCACCCAGGGGACGGCGCCCGCGAAGGCGCGGAAGTCGTTCGCGCGGGCGGCGCGGCCCGTCCGCGCCACCTGCACCGACGGCAGCGGGCTCGTGAGCGGCACGGTGAGCTCGCTCGGCGGCCAGGAGTCGGGGCGGGTGGCCCAGCGGCCGACGAACGCCGCCTCGCCGTCGTCGAAGCGCACGACCGCGCCGCCGGTGACGCCGTGGACGGTCGCCGCCTCCTCCGCGACCAGGTCGAACACGTCCTGCGGGGAGGCCCCGCGGGCGACGGCGGTCGCGATGCGGCGCAGCGCCACCTGCTCCAGCGCGGTGCGCCGGGCCTCGCCGTGCAGCGCGACGCCCGCGCGGGCGACCAGGTCGGCGGTCGACAGCGGCAGGGTCAGGTGGTCGTCGGCGCCGTCGGCCCGGGCGGCAAGGGCGCCCCTCGCGTCGCCCGCGCGCACCAGCGCGAGCACCGCCGGGCCGCCGGGCTCGGCGAGCGCGCGGATCAGCGACCCGTCCTCGTGGCGCAGGTGGGCGCCGGCGACCACCAGGCCGATGCCGCCCCCCGCGACCGTGGCCAGCGCCGTGCGGGCGTCGCCGGCCTCGAGCACGCAGTGCCCCGACCGCTCGAGTGTCGCCCGGCAGGCCCGGCGGACGGGCGCCTCGTCATGGGCGACGAGGACCCGGCCGGCGTCGCCAGCACGAGCCGGAGGAAGCGCATCCATGCACTGGCGGTTTCGGCGTTGCGCGGCCCGACCTTGAGCGCCACCCTTCACGGGATGGGCATCCGCACCCCCGATCGGAGCCGCGCCGCCGGCGCGCTCGCCGCCTACGGCCTGCTGGCCGCGGCCGCCGCGACGGTCGTCGGGCTGGTGGCGGTGGGCACCCGGACGGGCCAGCTGTGGGACGACGCGGGCCGCGGCGGCGCGTCGCCGTGGGACCAGCCGGAGGTCTACCGGGGGGCGAACAGCCTGCTCGACACCATCAGCACCACGACCCTCGCGATCCTGGGCGCCGGCATCATCGTGCTGGCGCTGCTGCGGGGGCGGCCGCGGCTGGCCGTGGCCGCGGGCGTGGTGCTGCTGGGGGCCAACGTCACCGCCCAGGTGCTGAAGCGCGCCTTCGACCGTCCCGACCTGGTGCTCGGCTGGTCCACCGAGCCGGGCGCGTTCCCCAGCGGGCACACCACGGTGGCGATGTCGCTGGCGATGGCCCTGATGATCGTGGTGCCGCCGTCCGTGCGGTGGCCGGCGGCGCTCGGCGGCTGCGCCTACGCGGCGGCGGTGGGCGTGGCCGTGATCGCCATCGACTGGCACCGCCCCAGCGAGGTGGTCGGCGCCTACCTGCTGGTCGTGGCGTGGACGGCGCTCACCATGGCGGTCGTGACCCTGGCCGGCGAGCGGGGCGGCCCCGCCCCCGGCCGGGTGGCCCGCGGCGTGACCCTCACCGCCGGCGCCGCGGCGGCGCTGTTCGCGATCGTGGTGCTCGCCGCGGCGGCGCGGCGCCTCGACCTGCACCAGATGGTGATCGACCGGACGTCATTCGCCGTGGCCGCCACCGTCTGCGCGGGGATCTGCGCTCTGCTGGGCGCGCTGACGACCGCCCTGGTCCAGCGCGCCGCCCAGGCCTCGCAGGCGGAGCCCTCCCCGGTTATCGTCCCGCGGGATGCGCGTCGGCATCCTGACGGGCGGGGGTGACTGCCCCGGCCTGAACGCGGTCATCCGCGCCGTGGTCCGCACCGGTGGCCACCACGGCCACGAGCACGTGGGCCTGCTCCGCGGGTGGAAGGGCCTGCTGGAGCGGGACGGGCGCCCCCTGACGCGCGACGACGTCGCCGCGATCCTGACGCGCGGCGGCACCATCCTGGGCAGCTCCCGCACCAACCCCTTCAAGACGGAGGGCGGCGGCGAGGAGTGCGTGCGCGCATTCGCCGACCTGGGCCTGGACGCCCTGGTCGCGATCGGCGGCGAGGACACCCTGGGCGTGGCGCGCCGGCTCCACGCCGAGCACGGGCTCAACGTGGTGGGCGTCCCGAAAACGATCGACAACGACCTCTCCGGCACCGACTTCACGTTCGGCTTCTGGACGGCCGTCCAGATCGCCACCGACGCCATCGACCGCCTCCACACCACCGCCGAGTCGCACGACCGCGTCATCGTGGTCGAGGTGATGGGGCGTCACGCCGGGTGGATCGCGCTGGAGTCCGGACTGGCCGGCGGCGCCCACGCGATCCTGATCCCCGAGCAGCCGCCGTCGGTCGACGCCGTGGTCGCCCGGCTCGAGGACCGCCGGGCCCGCGGCCGCCGCTACGGCATCGTGGTGGTCAGCGAGGGCGTCGTGCTGGACGACGGCGCCGCGACCGGCGAGGTGGACGACTTCGGCCACACCCAGCTCGCGAAGGCGGGGGTGGGCGAGGTGCTCGCCGAGCGCCTGTCGGAGCGGATCGGGGCCGAGGCCCGGCCGGTGGTGCTGGGGCACGTCCAGCGCGGCGGCACGCCCATCGCGTTCGACCGCGTCATCGCCACCCGCTTCGGCGAGCAGGCGGCCATCCTGGTGGCCCAGGGCGGCTTCGGCCGGATGGTCGCGCTGCACGGCGGGACGATCGGCGACGTCGAGCTGTCCGACGCGGTGTCCGTGCTCAAGACGGTGCCCGAGGAGGTCTGGCGCGCCGTCGAGGAGGTCGTCGCCGGCCCGTAGGGCCGGTGCGTTCCCTCACAGGAACGGCTGGACGGACGGCCGGAACCCGGTGCTACCCTGCGCCGCCATATGCCCTCACTCGTCATCTGCGAGAAGCCGTCCGTCGCCCAGGACGTCGCCAAGGCGCTCATCGGCCCCAAGGCCAAGCGCGTCGGTGACCACTGGGAGGGTCCGGACGCCATCGTCGCCTTCGCCGTCGGCCACCTCGTCGAGCAGGTGGACCCCGACGCCTACGACACGCGTTACAAGAAGTGGAGCTACGACGACCTCCCGATCCTGCCGGAGGAGTTCCGCTACCACCCCCGCGACGCCAAGGCCGCCAAGACGCTGAAGGGCCTCCACGCCCTGATGAAGCGGCCCGACGTCGACGTGATCGTCAACGCCTGCGACGCGGGGCGCGAGGGCGAGCTCATCTTCAAGCTGATCCTCGAGACCGCCCCGAAGGCGGCGCGCGAGAAGCCGGTGCGGCGCGCGTGGTTCAGCTCGATGACCCAGAAGGCGATCAGGGACGCGTTCGACGCGCTGCGCGACGACGAGCAGATGCAGCCGCTCGAGGCCGCCGCCCGCGCCCGCAGCGAGGCCGACTGGCTGGTGGGCATGAACGCGACCCGCGCCGCCACCACCAAGGCCGGCTCCATCCGCAAGGTGCTGTCGCTCGGCCGCGTCCAGACGCCGACCCTCGCCCTGATCGTGAACCGCGACCTGGCGATCGCCGCGTTCGTCCCGGAGGACTACTGGGAGGTCGAGGCGGCCTTCGCGACGGCCGGGGGCGCGCCGTACAAGGGCCTGTGGCACGAGGGCGCGACCACGCGCCTCACGTCCGCCGAGCCGGCCGAGGCCATCGCCGCGGCCGCGAGCGGGCAGCCCGGCACGGTCGAGGCGCTCGAGACGAAGCCTCAGACCGAGCAGCCGCCGCTGCTCTACGACCTGACGACGCTCCAGCGCGAGGCGAACAGCCGATTCGGCTTCTCCGCCAGCCGCACGCTCGGCACCGCTCAGGCGCTCTACGACCAGCACAAGCTCCTGACCTATCCGCGCACCAACTCGCGCTTCCTGTCCGGCGACATGGCCGGCCAGCTGAAGTCGGTGGTGAGCGGGGTCGGCGCCGCCGCGGCCGAGTACGCCTCGCCCGCGCGCTACGTGCTGGGCCTCGACCGCCTGCCCCTGGGCCGCGTGGTGAACGACGCGAAGGTCACCGACCACCACGCCATCATCCCGACCGAGGGCGACCACGACCTCTCCGGGCTCACGCGCGACGAGCGCCGCATCTACGACATGGTGGCCCGCCGCTTCCTCGCGGTCTTCCACCCCGCCGCCAAGTTCGAGCGGACGGTCGTGGAGACGCGCGTCGGCGAGCACCTGTTCCGCTCGCGCGGCAAGGTGCTGATCGAGGCCGGGTGGCGCGCCGCCTACGGCGAGGAGGGCCAGGCGGACGCCGCCGAGGCCCCGGCCGGCGCCCAGAACGGCAAGGGCGACGAGGAGTCGGAGCAGTCGCTGCCCCAGCTCGCGGTGGGCGACGCCGTCACCTGCACCCAGGCCGAGGCCCTCGCGAAGCAGACCAAGCCGCCCGCCAGGTACTCGGAGGGCACGCTCCTGCGCGCCATGGAGACCGCCGGCAAGCTCGTGGACGACGACGAGGCGGCCGAGGCGATGAAGGACGCCGGCATCGGCACCCCCGCCACCCGCGCCGCCACCATCGAGCGGCTGGTGGACGCCGAATACGTGGAGCGCGAGGGCCGCGCCCTGCGCGCCACCGAGAAGGGCGTGGGCCTGGTCCGGATGCTCGGCGACCACGTGCTCACCAGCCCCGAGCTCACGGGCCGCTGGGAGCAGCGCCTCAACCGCATCGAGCGGGGCGAGGAGCAGGCCGCCGCGTTCCGCCACGAGATCGACGACTTCACCCGCCAGGTGGTCGCCTGGTTCGCCGACAAGGAGCGCGGCGACCTCAAGATCGAGCGCGAGCCGCTCGCCCCCTGCCCCACCCCGGGCTGCGAGGGCCAGGTGGTGGAGTATCCGAAGAGCTACGGCTGCAACACGTACCACGGCAAGGACGACCCGGGCTGCGGCTACACGCTCTGGAAGCAGCAGAACGGCCGGACGATCACCCGCGACGAGGCGCTGGAGCACATCCACGCCGGCCGCTCCAGCAAGGACCTGGAGAGCGAGCGCGAGGTCATCGGCCCCTGCCCCACCCCCGGCTGCGGCGGCGAGATCATCGAGCGCACGCGCTCCTACGGCTGCACCAGCTGGAAGAGCCGCACGGAGCCGGGCTGCGGCTACGTCATCTGGAAGAAGGTCCGCGGCCAGAAGGGCGAGGTCGACGTCGAGGCCGCCCGGGCGATGGTGGCCCGCGGCGAGACCAACGCCGCCCCCGCCGCCTCCAAGGAGCCGCTGGCGGCCTGCCCCACGCCCGGCTGCGGCGGGCAGATCGTGGAGAACAGCCGCGCCTACGGGTGCACCAGCTGGAAGAGCCGGAAGAACCCCGGCTGCGGCTTCGTGATCTGGAAGCGCGAGAAGGGCCACGACGTGAGCCGCGAGGAGGCCGTCGCGCGGATCGAGGAGGCCCGCGCCGGCGCCGCCCCGAAGGTCCCCGCGCCGACGGCATGACGGCCGAGGAGGTCGCCGCCCTGCTCGCGGGGCGCGGCCTCTGGACGTACTCCCGCTCCTCCGGCCCCGGCGGCCAGCGGCGCGACCACGCCGAGACGCGCGCCGAGCTGACGATCCGGCGCGAGGACCTGGAGGGGATCCCCGATCCCCTCGCCGAGCGGCTGGCGGCGCGGCTGCGGCTGGACCGGCGCCCGCTGCGGCTCAGCAGCCAGACCGACCGCTCGCGGGAGCGCAACCGCGAGATCGTGCTGGCCCGGCTGGAGCGGCGGGTGGCGGACGCCCTCGCGCCCCCGGCGCCGCCGCGCCGGCCCACCCGGCCGAGCCGCGGCGCCACCGAGCGGCGCCTGGCCGAGAAGGCCCGGCGGTCGCGGCGCAAGGCCGACCGGCGCCCGCCCGGGGAGGACTGAGCCCCCGGGGGTTGCCCGGCCGCGCCGCGGCGTGGTCCGATGCGGCGCCGTGTCCCGCCTCCGCATCCTCATCGCCGCCACCGCCGTCGCCGCCGCGTGCGCGTCGCCCGCGGCGGCGATCCAGGTGACCGCGCTCCCGATCGCGGGGAACGGTCAGAAGACGCCGATCGGGATCGCCGCCGGCCCCGACGGGCGGATGTGGTTCGTCGAGAAGGACGCCAGCCGGTTCGGGGTGGTCGACCAGGACGGCACCATCCGCGACTTCGCCAACGGCTCGGGGATCAGCGCGGCCGCCGAGCCCTGGGCGATCGGCGCGGGCCCCGACGGCGGCTAGTGGTTCTCGGAGCAGCTCGGCAACCGGATCGGGCGGATCGACCCGGCCACGAGGAACGCGGTGGAGTTCTCGGCGGGGCTCTCCCCCGGCGCCGCCCCGCGCGGGATCACCGCCGGCCCCGACGGCAACGTCTGGTTCGCCGAGGACGCCGGGCGGATCGGGCGGATCACGCCGACCGGGACGATCACCGAGTTCTCCCAGGGCATCACGGCCGGCAGCCGGCCGCTCGACATCGCGACCGGCGCCGACGGCAACCTGTGGTTCACCGAGCTGTTCGGCGGAGCCGTCGCCCGCATCACCCCGGCCGGCGCCGTCACCGAGTTCCGCACCGGGATCCCGGCCGGCGCCTTCCCGGAGGGGATCGTGGCGGGCGCGGACGGCAACCTCTGGTTTGCCATGAGCACCAAGGGGATCGGGCGCGCCGCCACGGACGGGACGATCACCACGTTCGCGGTCCCCGGCGCCCAGGCGCGCGGCATCACGGCCGGGCCGGACGGCAACGTGTGGTTCACGGACGAGGGCGTCACGCCGGGCATCGGCCGCATCACCCCCGCCGGCGTCGCGACGGTGTACCCCGTGACCGGCGCCGACGTCGGCACCCCCGTCGAGATCGACGCCGGCCCCACCCGCGAGCTGTGGGCCACCTCGTCGTCCCAGGCGATCCTGCGGATCCGCCTGGACCCGGCGGCCGTCACCGGCGACGCGGCGCCCGCGCCGGGCGGCGGGTCGGTGGCGGGCACGGTCGACCCGTTCGCCTCGGCCACCACGTGGACCGTCCAGTTCGGGACCACGACCGCCTACGGGTCGGCCACGGCGCCCCGGCCGGTCGCGCCGGGCCCGGGACCCGTCGCGGTGGGAGCCGTCCTGGCCGGGCTGCCCGCGGCGACCACGATCCACTACCGGGTGGTCGCCACCAGCGCCGCCGGCAGTTCCTCGGGCGCCGACCGCACGTTCACCACGCCCGCCGGCGCGGCCGGCGGCGGCGGGGGCAGCGCGCTGGACCGCACCGCCCCCCGGGTGCGCATCGCCGCCGCGCGGCTGGTCGCCGAGCGCGGGCGGGTGCGCGTCCGGCTCACGTGCCCGTTGTCGGAGCCCCTCGGCTGCCGCGGCACGGTGCGGCTGGTGAGCGCCCTGCGCCTGCGTCCCGGCGGGCAGGGACGGGCGCGGTTCGTCGACCTGGGGTCGGCGCCCGTGCGGCTGCGCGGCGGCCAGCCCGCGGCGGTGCCGGTCACGCTCACCCGGGCGGCGCGGGCGCTGCTGGCGTCCGGGGCCATCCGGGCCCGGGTCGCGGTGTCGGCGCGCGACGCCGCGGGCAACGCCGGCCGCACCTCGCGGGTCGTCGTGCTGGGCGCCGCGCGCCCGTAGGCTCCGGCCCCACATCCCGACCCCGCGAGGAGCCATGGACGCCCTGGAGGCCATCCGCAAGCGGCGCAGCGTGCGCCAGTACACCGACCGCCCGATCAGCGACGAGGACCTGGACGAGCTGCTGCGCCTCGCCCTGCTGGCCCCCAACGGCGGGATGCAGCAGCCGTGGGGCATCCTGGTGGTCCGCGACGCGGAGAAGCGCGCGAAGCTGGCCGAGCTGGTGATGCGCGGCGGCGCCGAGTACTTCCGCATCGCGCGGCCCCCCGCGGAGGGCGCGAGCCCCGAGGACCACGCCGCCTGGGCGCGCGGCTACGCCGAGACGGCCCTCGGCACCTACCCGATGGTGCCGGTGTGGCTGCTGTGCCTGCGCGTCCCGCGCCACGCGTACCCGCTGGTGGGCGAGACGGACTTCGAGCGCTACGCCGACATCACGTCGGTGGCGTTCATGCTCGAGAACCTGATGGTCGCCGCCCGGGCGAAGGGCCTCGGCACGGTCCCCACCGTGTTCCAGTGGTTCGTGGAGGACGAGGTGCGCGCGCTGTTCGACCTGCCCGACGAGGTCGAGGTGCCGCTGCTGACGCCGCTCGGCTACCCGGTCCAGTTCCCGGAGGGGCTGCCGCCGGCGCTCGCCGCGATCCGGCGTCCCTGGCGGACGCTCGTCCACGACGACGGCTGGGGCGCCACCCGGGCCTGAGTCGCCGCCTCCGCGTCGCGGCCGGTGACCGCGCCGGCCGCGACCAGGCGGGCCAGCGCATCGACCGCGACGGTCCAGAACTGGGTGCCGGCGCAGCGGCGCACCTCGGCGAGGGCGGCGTCCACGCCGCGGCCCGCCTGGTAGCTGCGCGAGCTCACGATCACGTCCCACGAGTCGGCCAGGGCCAGGACGCGGGCCTCCTCCGGGATGTCCTCGCCGGCGAGCCCGTCGGGGTAGCCCGAGCCGTCCCAGCGCTCGTGGTGGCCGCGCACCCACGCGGCCTGCTCGGCCGACAGGACGTCCGCCACGATCCGCGCCCCCACCTCGGCGTGGGCGCTCACCGCCTGGCGCTCCTCGTCGGTCAGCGGGCCGGGCTTGAACAGGATCGCGTCCGGCACGGCGATCTTGCCGACGTCGTGCACCAGGCCCGCCTCGCGCAGCTGGGCGGCACGCGTGACGGGCCAGCCGAGCGCCGTTGCGATCTGCACGGCCAGGTCGGCGACGCGGGCGGAGTGGCGGTGCGTGTAGGGGTCCTTCGCGTCCACCGCCCACGCCAGCGCCCGCATGGCGCGCAGGCTCGGCGCCTCGGCGCGGTCGCCGCCGCGGTGGGCGAACACCTCCTCGGCCACCGAGAACGAATAGGCCATCGCCCGGTTGCGGCCCGACACCTTGGCCCAGTGCAGCGCCACCTCGGCCTGGCGGTGGAGGTCGGCCGTGGCGTCGGCGTCCCCCGCGGTGGCGATGCCGACGGAGGTGGTGATGTACCCGGCCTCGGCGAACGGCGTCTCGGCGATGGCGCGGCGCAGGCGGGCGGCGGCGTCGCGGGCGTCCTCCGGCCCGGCGTGGGGCAGCAGCCAGGCGAACTCGTCGCCGCCCGTGCGGCCCAGCGCGTCGCCGGCGCGGACGTGCGCGCCCATCAGCTCGCCGATGCCCTGCAGCACCGCGTCGGCCGCGGACGCGCCGTGGCGGTCGTTGACCGTGCGGAAGCCGTCGACGTCGACCAGCACCAGCGAGAGCGGCCCGCCGTAGCGGCGCACCCGCTCCACCTCGCGGGCCAGCTCGTCGGCGAAGGCCTGGGGGCCGGCGAGGCCGGTGAGGGGGTCGGCGCCCGCCCGGGCCGCGACCAGGCGGCGGGCACGCTCGCCGATGACGGCGCCGGCGGCGAGGTCGGCCATCGCCTCGAGCACGTCCCACAGACCGGCGGGCAGCACCCGGCCGGGCGCGGGGGCCGCGACGACGCAGCCCCAACGGGCGCCGTCGACCTCGACGGGGGCGCGGAGGGCGCCGCGGCGGCGACGGGGGGACGAGCCGGGGACGACGTCGTCGGAGGCGGCGGCGACGAGCTCCACCCCGCCCGCGCCCCGGTGGACCGCGCCGTGGGCGCCGTTCCCGAGGACGGCCACCTCGCGGGCGATCCGCGCGAACACGGCGCCGGCGTCGGCGCCCGCCGCGGCGACCGCGCCCACGCGGCCGAGGGCGGCGCGGACCGACTCCGCCCGCAGGCGGTCGGTCATGTCCTTCACCGTCGCGACGTAGGCGCCGGGGCGCCCGGAGCCGGGGCGCGACACCGCGATGCTCACCAGGGCGGGGAACCGGCTGCCGTCGGGGCGGGGCAGCACCACGTCGCGCTCGGCCGCGCCGGCGCGGGCGGCCTCGGCGAGGGCGGCGGACAGGCGGGGCCGCTCCTCCTCCGGCCAGTCCGGGAACAGGGAGCGGCGCCCCACGAGGTCCTCGCGGGGGATCCCGATGATGTCGGTGAGGGCGTCGTTCACCTCCACCACGGTCCCGTCGGCGGCCATGATCACCAGGCCGTCGGGCAGGGACGAGAGCACGGCGGCGGCGCGCTCGCGCTCGCGGGTGGCGGCGGCCACGACGCCGCGCATCCCGCGCCGGACGCGGCCCGCACGCAGGGCGACCGCGAGACGGGCGGTCAGGTCGCCGGGGCGGACGGGGCGCAGCAGGCAGTCGTCGGCGCCGGCCTCGAGGGCCGCGGCCGCGTCGGCCTCGGCGCCGGCCGCGATCAGGGCCACGAGGTACGGCGCGCCGTCGCCCACCTCCCGGATGGCCAGCAGGTCGGGCCACAGGGGCTCCAGGCGCGGCCAGTCGGCGAAGACCACCCGGGCCGGGCCGATGCCGCGGCGGCGCACCGCGTCGGCGTCGCCGGCGGTGGGGTCGGTGCGCCAGCCGGCGCCCTCGAGCAGCGCGCGGAGCCGGACGCGTGAGCCCCGGTCGCCGTCGAGCAGCAGCGCGCGCGGGCGCGCGTCGTCCGCGTGGTCGCCCAGATCGGCCATCAGATGTGACATTCGGCGCTTTCGGTCCCGAGTTGACCGGCGGGGAGCCGGGGCCCCGCGCCGTCTCGCCATGCGGGCTTGATGACGTCCGGGCCATGGGCGAACATGTGTTCGATGATCGTGGCCGTCCACCTCCCCCGCCTTCCGCTGCTGGTGGCCCTGCTCCAGGCGCGCACGCCGGCCGACGCGCCGGTCGCGCTCGGCCCCGCGCCCGGCGCCCCCCAGGTGGTGGGGCTGTGCACGCCGGCGGCCGAGGCGCAGGGGGTGCGGCCGGGGCTGCGGATCGGCGAGGCGCTCGCCCGCTGCCCGGCCCTGGAGTTGGTGGTCGCCGATCCCGACGCCGCCGCCGACGCGTTCGAGCGCACGCTGGAGCGCCTGGAGGCCGCGGGCTTCGCGGTCGAGCCGGCCGGCCAGGAGGGGGCCGCGTTCGACGCGCGCGGGACCATGCGCCTGCACGGCGGCCTCCCCGGCGTCATGCGGCGGGTGCGGGGCGCGCTACCGGTCGGCGCCGACGGCCGGGTGGGCGCCGCCCCCACCCTCTTCGCCGCGCTCCAGGCGGCCCGCGAGGCGGCCCCCGGCCGGCCGCTGCTGCTCGACGAGGAGGAGGTGCCCGGGTTCCTCGCCCCCCTCCCCGCCGACCGGCTCCCACTGGCTCCCGAGCTCGTCACCGCCCTCCGCGATCTGGGCATCGCGTCGATCGGGCAGGTGGCGGCGCTGCCGCGGGCCGCCGCCCTCGAGCGCCTGGGGTTCCCCGGCCTCGAGGCGTGGCGGCTCGCGCGCGGCGAGCCCGGGCGCCTTCCGCGGCCGCGGATCCCGCCGCAGCCGCTGCGCGCCGCGATCACGTTCCCCGAGGCGGTCGGGTCGCTGCCGGCCCTCGAGGCCGCGGCGCGGCTGATGCTCGGCGAGATCGCCGGCGTGGCCCGCGGGCGCGGCGCCGCCCTGCGCACCCTGGCGCTGCGCGCGCGCCTCGCCGACGGCGGGTCGTGGACGCGGGAGCTCACGCTGCGCGAGGCCACCGCCGACCCCGACCGGCTGGCGGTCGCCGCCCTGCCCCGGCTCGGCGAGATCGCCGCCCCCGTCGCCGAGCTGTGGATCGGCGGCGACGCGTCGGGCGCGGTGGCGGGGCACCAGCTCACGGCCCTCCCCTCCCCGGCGGAGGAGCGGCGGGCGCGGACGCGCGAGGCTGTCAGCCAGGTGCGCGCCGCCCAGGGGCAGCAGGCGATGCTGCGGGCGGTCGAGATGGAGCCGTGGTCGCGCCGCCCCGAGCGGCGGTGGGCCCTGACCCCCTACGAGCCCTGAGGGGTCCGGGGTGACCCTGCGGGAGATCGGGGCGCCGCGACCCGCCCGGGTCGCGTGCGGCGACGACGGCGCGCCCGTCCGGGTGGAGGTCGACGGCCGCATGCGGCCGGTTGTCGCCGTCCGCGACGACTGGCTGGTGCAAGACCTGTGGTGGACGGGCCGGCCGATCGACCGCCACTACTGGGAGCTGGTGGTCGACTCCGGCCGGCTGGTGGTGGCGTACCGCGAGGCGGAGGACGGCTCGTGGAGCGTCCACTGACCCGGCGTCAGGGGTGTCAGGGCTGGGGGAGAGCTGTCTTCAGGACCGCGAGCCAGCCGCCCTTGCCCACCGGGTTGGTCTTGCCGCTCTTCACCAGCCGGTAGCCCGGCGGCACGCGGGCCGGCTTGGTGCGCCACGGGCCGATGGTGGCCGGCAGGGCCCCCGTCTGGGGCTGACGGAACCCGACGATCACCGCGAGCCAGCCGCCCTTGCCGACCGGGTTGGTGACCCCCGTCTTCACCAGGCGGTAGCCGGACGGCACCTTCGCGGGCTTCGTGGCCCACGGGCCGATCGTGGGCGGCAGCTCCGGCGGCGGCGCCACGTCGGCGGCGGCGTACGCGGCGATGCCGCGGCCGATGGCCTCCGCGATCCGCTGACGCACGTTCGGGTCGGCCAGCATCAGCACATCGGTGCTGTTGGTCAGGAACCCGCCCTCCACCAGGATCGCGGGCATCGTCGTGTGCCGCAGCACGTAGAAGCCGGCGGTCTTCACTCCACGGTCCGGCAGGCGCAGCGTCGCCACCACCTGGGCCTGGACCGCGTTGGCGAGGGCCCGGGACGCGGCGCTCGAGTAGTAGTAGTGGAACGTCTCGGTGCCGCTGCCCGCCGTCGAGCCCATCGCGTTGTTGTGGATGGACACGAAGATGTCGACGCCGGCGGCGTTCGCGGCGTCGGTGCGGGCCTTCAGATCGGCGCCCTCGGTGGTGTACGGGGTGTTGCCGCCCGCCAGGTCCTGGTTGCGGGTCAGCAGGGTGCGGCCGCCGTTGGCGCGCAGCCACCCGTCGAGGCGCAGCCCGATGTCCAGGTTGACGTCCTTCTCCATCAGGATCGTCCGGCCCTGGGCGTCGGTCCGTGGCGGCAGGCCGGTGACCGTGCCGGACGGGAGCACGCCGGTGGCGCCGGTGTCGCCCCCGCCGTGGCCCGGGTCGACCGCCACGTAGGGCAGCGCGGCGGACGCGGCGGCGGGGAGCGCGACGACGAGGGCGATGGCGGCGATGACCGCCGCGCGCACGGTGCGGTTACGGATTCCGGTTCCTCGAGACGGACGGGTTGCGGGCGGGCGGCATGCTATCCACGCCTGCTGTCACCGCCCAACATGAATGGGTCCTTATGCGCCCGGTGGCGGTTTCGCATATCGGGGCCATGGGCACGCTCTCTATGCACGCGCCTGGGAGATCCCCTTCCGGGCGATGCATGTGGTGCAGGACGGACCACCACATCACTGCGGCGCCGGCGGGCACCTGGCGTCGCGGGACCCCGAGGGGGGCGCCTGGGGCACGGGCGCCCCCCTCACGCGTTCCGGGGCGCGTCGGTGGCGGATTTGCACGTCGTCCGGCCGCCCATCTATGGTCGCCCTCGTGGAACACCCCATCCGCCTCTCCGTCACGGACGACCTCCGGCGCAACCGCCTCACCGTGGCGTTCCGCCTGATCCTGGTCATCCCGCACCTGATCTGGCTGGCGCTGTGGGGCATCGTCGTGTTCTTCGCGGTGATCGTCAGCTGGTTCGCGACGCTCGTCGCCGGGCAGACGCCGGACGGGCTGCACGACTTCATCGCGCAGTACCTGCGGTACCAGACGCAGGTGTACGGCTACCTGCTGTTCCTGGGCGACCCGTACCCGGGGTTCATGGGCACCGACCCGTACGACGCCGACCTGTCGATCGCGCCGCCGGCGCCGCAGAACCGGTGGTCGGTGGCGTTCCGCATCATCCTGGCGATCCCGGCGCTGATCGTGACCTCGATCATCGGCTACCTGATCGAGATCGTGGGGGTCATCTCGTGGGTCGCGTGCCTCTTCACGGGCGCGATGCCCCTGGGCCTGCGCAACCTGACGGCCTGGACGATCCGCTTCACCGCCCAGACCCACGGCTACATGGGGCTGCTGACCGACCGCTACCCCAACTTCGGGACCGAGATCGACGCCTGAGCACCGGCGCCGTGGGCCGCTGCTGCGACAAGGCGTACGAGGGGTTCTTCAGCGAGCGCGTCGCGCGTCGTGATGCGCGGCGGTACGCGCGGCGGGGGCTCGACCGGACGTCGCGCCGGGTCGTGGCGATGGCCGGCCGGCACGGCGTGGGCGGCCGGAGCGTGCTCGAGGTCGGCGGCGGGGTCGGCGCCGTCCCGATCGAGCTGCTCCGGGCGGGCGCCGACCGGGCCGTGGTGCTGGAGATGTCGCCGGCCTACGACGTGCCGGCGCGGGAGCTGGTGGACGCGGCCGGCCTCGGCGGCCGGGTCGAGCGCCGCATCGCCGACCTCGCGACCACCCCGGACGTCCCGGCCGCGGACCTCGTGGTGATGAACCGGGTCGTCTGCTGCGACCCGGAGGGCCCGCGCCTGGCGGGCGCCGCCGCCGCGCACACGCGGTCCCTGCTCCTCGTGACGTATCCCCGCGCCTCGTGGTGGACGCGACTGGCGGTCGGGTCGCTGAACGCCGTGCAGCGGCTCCGCCGGGACCCCTTCCGCGTGCACGTGCACCCGCCCGCGGCGATCGCGGCCGCGGTCAGGGCGGAGGGCCTCGCGCCCGCCGATCTGCGCCGCGGCGTCTTCTGGGAGCTGCGCAGCTTCACGCGGTGACCGTCATCGGGTGACGTCAGGTTCTACCCGTTCGCCGACACGCAGACCTTGACGGTGCCCTCCTGCCGATCGGCCATGGTCGCGTATCCGCCGGCGGCCTCATCCATCGGAAGGTCCTGGGTGAGCACGGGCGACGGGTCGATCCGACCGTCCTCCAGCAGCGGCCACAACTCGGGGAGGTAGCGCCGCACCGGGGCGACGCCCCCGCGGATGGTGAGGTTCCGGAGGAAGCATGCGTCCCACGGCAGCTCGGGAGCCCCGAGGAAGACCTCCATCCCGACCCAGCTGACCGTCCCTCCCGGCTGCACCTGCTCGACGCAGGACCGCATGGAGGCCGAGCTCGACACGGCGTCGATGACCGCCTCAGGGCCGAACCCCTCGGTGAGCTGCCCGAGGACGTCGGCGAGATCGTCGCCCGACGACGTGTTCACCGTGTGGGTCGCTCCCAGGCGACGTCCGACCTCCAGGCGGTCGGCATGGTGGCCGGCCAGGACGATCGCACCCGGCTCGAAGAGCCGCGCGGCATGACAAGCCAGCAGGCCCACGGCGCCGTCGCCCACCACCAGGACCGTGTCGCCCTCGCCGATGTCGGCGCCCACCACGGCGTGGTGGGCCGTCGTGAACACGTCGGTCATCGGCAGCACGCGCGGGTCGTTGGCGTCATCGGCCAAACTCTCCGGAACCTGGACGAGGGTCCCGTCCGCCATCGGCACGCGCACGTACTGCGACTGGCCGCCCTGCACCTCCCCGCCGCCCGGCCAGAACGGCTGGAAGCCGTACGCGCCGCCGCGGACGCACGACGTCTGGAGCCCCCGCCGGCAGAAGTGGCACTCGCCGCACGAGATCCAGAACGGCGAGGCGACCTTCTGCCCGGGGCGCACCGTCCGCACATCCGGGCCCACCTCCTCCACCACGCCCACGAACTCGTGCCCCAGCCGGCATCCGGCGTCGAAGCCGAACGCGTCGCCGTGGTTGTAGATGTGCATGTCCGAGCCGCAGATGCCCGCCTTCGTCACGCGGACGATCGCGTCGCCGGGCTCGAGAATGCGGGGGTCGGGGACATCCTCGACGGACACGTCCCGGGGGGCGTTGAAGACGATCCCGCGCATCGGTCCTCCCCTCCGTGGTGCTGTCGCCCGACGCTCCCACCGCCCCGGTCGGCGGTCAATCGATCGCGCGCCGGGGCCCGCAGTCCGAGACGCAACGCCTCAGGCCGCCTCCTCGGCGAGCGCCGGCGGGGCCGGCGAGTCGGTGCCCGGCCGGCGCTCGAGCGCGCGGGCCAGCATCGGGAAGATCAGGACGGACAGCAGGCCGGCGCCGACGAGGGCCGCCGCGTTCTCCGGCAGCATCTCGCCGGTCGCCAGGCCGATCCCGGTGATCGCGACGATGAGCGGGAGCCCCGTGGCCGACAGCAGGCCCAGCCGGACGGGGTCCCGCCCCGGCAGCCGGGAGCGGAACGTCAGCAGCACCGGCAGTCCCCGGACGACGAGGATCAGCCCCAGGAAGACGAACAGCCGCGCGGGGCTGTCCAGGATCGACGGGAGGTCCACCTGCATCCCGGACACCACGAAGAAGGCCGGCACGAAGAAGCCGAACGCCAGCCCGTCGAGCTTGCGCTCCAGCGCCTCGTCGCCGTCGGGCAGCGTCACGCGCAGCACGATGCCCGCGGCGAAGGCGCCGAGCACCACGTCCAGGCCCAGCTCGCCCGCCAGCAGCAGCAGGGCCACCAGCAGGACCACGGCGACGCGGACGGCCGTCTGGGAGGACGTCTCCGATCCGAGCCGGACGAGGTCGGCCACCGAGCGCCCCTTCAGATGCCGTGACGCCATCGAGACGACGACCGCGAGCGCGCCGAACGCGGCGAGCAGCGCCAGCGACTGCCACGCACCCTTCGCGCTGAGGAAGAGGGAGATGGCGATGATGGGCAGGAACTCGCCGGCGGCCCCGTTGGCGAGGATCGCCCGCCCGAACGGCCCGGTGGTCTCCCCGGAGTCCCGGAGCATCGGCAGGAGCGTCCCGAGGGCGGTGGTGGTCAGCGCGATGGAGACGGGCAGGAAGGCGTGCACGAAGCCGACCGCGGCCAAGGCCCCCACGATGGCCATCGCGGCCACGATCGAGGCCACCCAGGCGATCCCGGCGGCGCGGCCCTCCGCGCCGCGCAGCACCGACAGGTCCAGCTCGAAGCCGGCGAGGAAGAACAGGAACCCCAGCCCGACGTTCGCGATCAGGGAGATCTCGGGCCCGGTGTTCGCGATGTCCATCACGTGCGGGCCCACGACCACGCCGAGCACGAGCAGGACCACCACCTCGGGGATCCGCGGCCCGGGGAGCAGCCCGACGAGCAGCGGGGCCAGCGCGGCCACCAGGACCACGACGAAGAGGGAGTCGAGGCCTTCGGGGAGCTCCACGGGGCGCAACGGTACCCCACCCCGTGCGGCGGGCGCGACGGCCGGCTGGGTTGAACCGGAGCCGCCCGGGGGCGAACATGTGTTCGATGAACCCGTCCCCCTCCGTCCCCTACGTCGAGCTGCACGCGCACTCGGCCTTCAGCTTCCTCGACGGGGCGTCCGCGCCGGAGGAGATGGCCGAGACGGCGGCGGCGATGGGACACCAGGCGCTCGCGC
Source organism: Thermoleophilia bacterium (assembly GCA_050250915.1). Taxonomy (GTDB): domain Bacteria; phylum Actinomycetota; class Thermoleophilia; order Miltoncostaeales; family Miltoncostaeaceae; genus Miltoncostaea. The sequence continues at coordinate 8,756 of JBFWNT010000035.1, read as the reverse complement.
TGACCGACCACGACGGCCTGTGCGGATCCCTCGCGTTCGCCCACGCCGCACGGGCGGCCGGGGTGCGTCCCATCACCGGCGCCGAGGTGACGCTGGCGGACGGCTCCCACCTGACCCTCCTCGCCGCGACGGCGCGGGGGTACGCCAACCTGTGCCGCCTCATCACCCTCGCGCACGCCGGGACGCGGCCGCCGCCCGACCGGCGCGCCATCCCCCCGGCGCTCGACCGCGCCGCGCTCTCGGAGCCGGGCCGCACCGAGGGGCTCGTGTGCCTGACCGGTTGCGCCCGCCACGGCCACGTCCCCCGCCTGGTGCGCGCCGGCGACCGCCGCGGGGCCCAGGCGGCGCTGCGGGCGCTGGTCGCCGACTTCGGCGACGGGAACGTGCACGTCGAGATCCAGCTCACCCGCAACCGGGGGGACCGCGCCCTGGCGCGCGACCTGGAGCGCCTGGCGGAGGCCGTCGGTGTCCCCGCGGTGGCGACCGGCGACCCCCACGCCCACAGCCCCGAGGCGGCGTTCCTCCAGGACGCGTTCGTCGCGATCGGGCACCGCCTGACCCTCGACGGATCCGAGGATGCACGCCGCGGCAACCACCAGGCCGTCCTGCGCCCGCCCGCCGAGACCGCCGCCCTGTTCGCCGGCCACCCCGCCGCCGTCGCCCAGACCCTCCGGGTGGCGGAGCGCCTCGAGTTCGACCTCACCCGCGACCTCGGCTACCGCTTCCCCGACTTCGTCGGCTCACACCCCGGCCAGACCGCCCAGGACGCCCTCGCCGCCCTCTGCGCCCACCAGCTCGGCGCCCGCTACCCCAACGCCGCGAAGCGGGTCGCCGCGCGCGTCCGGCTCGACGAGGAGCTCGCCCTCATCGCCCACCACGACCTGGCCGGGTTCTTCCTGCTCCACCGCGACGTCCTGGAGCTCGCCCGCGAGGTGGCGCTGCAGGTGCGGCCCGCCGGATCGGCCCGCCGCTGGCTGCCGCCCGGTAGGGGGCGGGGGTCGTCGGTGGGCTCGATCGTCTGCTACCTCACCGGCCTCTCGCACATCGACCCGGTCGAGAACAGCCTGTTCCTCGGGCGCTTCCTCAACCGGGACATGGCGTCGGTGCCCGACATCGACCTCGACTTCCCCCGCGACGTCCGCGAGCGGCTGATCGAGGAGATCATCGCCCGCTACGGGCACGAGCACGCCGCGCTCGTCGCCGCCTTCCCCACCTTCCGCATCCGCATGGCCATCCGCGGGCTCGGGAAGGCGCTGGCCCTGCCGGAGGCCGACATCGAGCGCCTGGCGCGGCTCTCGGACGGCTGGTCGTCGGCCCACGCCGTGGAGGACGAGCTGGCCCGCCTGCCCGACGGCCCGGCCAAGCTGGCGTCGCCCCGCTGGCGCGCCCTCGCGTTCCTGGCCCGCCAGGCGGCCGGCCTGCCCCGCCACCTCTCCCAGCACTCCGGCGGGATGGTCGTCAGCGCCCGCCCCCTCGTGGAGCTGGTGCCGGTGGTCCCCGCCGCGTTCCCCGGCCGGCAGCTCTGCCAGTGGGACAAGGACTCCTGCGCGGACGCCGGCTTCGTGAAGATCGACCTGCTGGGCCTGGGGATGCTGTCGGCGGTCGAGGAGTGCGTCGACATGATCGCCCGGGAGCGCGGACGGTCGGTCGACCTCTCGCGCATCGGGTTCGCCGACCCCGCCGTCTACGAGGAGATCCAGGACGCCGACACCGTCGGCGTGTTCCAGATCGAGAGCCGCGCCCAGATGCAGAGCCTGCTGCAGACGCGCCCCGAGAACCTCGACGACCTGACCATCCAGGTCGCCCTCATCCGCCCCGGGCCCGTCAGCGGCGGCGCCGTCCACCCCTACGTGAAGCACCGGCGCATGAGGCGGGACGACCCGGACTTCGAGCCGCCCTACGACCATCCACTGCTGGCCGACTGCCTGCGGGAGACGCTCGGCGTGGTGGTGTTCCAGGAGCAGGTGCTGGAGGTGTCGATGGCGCTCGCCGGCTTCACCCCCGGCCAGGCCGAGGCGCTGCGCCGCGCGATGAGCCGCAAGCGCAGCCGCGAGGCGATGATCGCCCTCTGGAAGGACTTCCGCGACGGCGCCCGCGCGCGCGGCGTCGACGACGAGACCATCCGCACCGTCTTCACCAAGCTGATCGGCTTCTCCAACTTCGGGTTCCCCAAGGCCCACTCGTCGGCGTTCGCCGTCCTGGCCTACCAGAGCGCCTGGCTGCGGCAGCGCTACCCCGCCGAGTTCCTCGCCGCCCTCCTCAACGCCCAGCCGATGGGCTTCTACCCGCCCGCCAGCCTCGTCCGCGACGCCCAGCGCCGCGGGGTGCGGGTGCTGCCGCCGTGCGTCGCCCGCTCCCAGGCGGGGTGCGAGATCGAGGACGGCGCGGTGCGGATCGGCCTCGGCTACGTGCGCGACGTCCGCCAGGACGCCGCCGCCCGCCTGGTGGCGGAGCGGGAGGCCGACGGCCCGTTCCGGGGCATCGCCGACCTGGCCGCCCGCGCCGACCTGCGCCGCGAGCAGATCGCCCAGCTGGTGAGGGCCGGCGCGTGCGACGTCATGGAGCGCCCGCGGCGGGCGATGCTGTGGGAGCTCGGGGTGCTCGCCCGCCCCCGCGCGACCGCCGCCGGCACGCAGCTGGCCCTCCCCATCCCCGCCGCCCCCGCCCCCCCGCTCCCCGAGCAGGGCCGCTTCGAGCGGGTGGTGGCCGACTACGAGACCACCGGGCTCTCCACCGGCTGGCACCTGGTCACGCTCGTCCGGCACGGGCTGCCGCCCGGCGTCCGCACCGCCGCCCAGCTGCGCGAGACCCCCCACGGCGCCGACATCCTCGTCGCGGGCCTCGTCGTGGCACGCCAGCGGCCCGCCACCGCCGGCGGCATCGTGTTCCTGCTGCTCGAGGACGAGACGGGGATGGTCAACGTGATCGTGCGCCCCGAGGTGTACGAGCGCCACCGCGCCGCCGTCCGGGGCGACCCGCTGCTGGTGGTGTGGGGCCGCCTGGAGCGGCGCGAGCGCAACATCAACGTTCTGGCCCGCCGCATCGAGCGGATCGAGCCGCCCGCCGAGGATCGCGAGGCCGAGGCCGCCCCCGCCGCGACCGCCGACCTCGCCCGGGCGCGGGCGGCGGCCCCCGGCGGCCAGGACTTCGGCCGCGGCCGCCGTTAGCCCACCCGGCTACCCTCGTCCCGTGGAGTACCTGCTCGCCGTCGCCCTGCTCGCCGCGATGAACGCCACGCCGCTGCCGATGCCGCCGTCGTGGCTGGTGGCCGCCTACCTGAGCGTGCAGCTCGACGTGGACCCCGTCGGCATCGTCGTGGCCACGGCCGCCGGCGCCGCCCTGGGGCGCACGATCCTGGCGGCGTGGACGCGCACGCTGGGCCCGCGCCTGATGTCGGCGGGCGCCCGCGCGAACATCGACTACCTGGGCGCGCGGCTCCACGGCCGCCGCTCCACCCTGGGCGTCGCGTCGGTGCTGGCGGTGTCCCCGCCGCCGTCGGGCGCCCTCTACACCGCGGCGGGCGTGCTGCGCGTGAACCTGGCGCTCGTGTTCGGGGCGTGCTTCGCCGGCCGGCTGGTCACGTTCGGCGTCGGGGTGGCCGTGGCCGGCACCGCCGCCGACGAGCTCGCCGACCGGCTGCGCGACTGGGTGGGCCCCGTGCCGATCGCGATCGGCTTGGTCGCGGTGCTCGCCGTGCTGTGGCTCCTCGGCCGGATCGACTGGCGGGCGACCATCGAGGGGCGCCGCCCCCGGCTCAGGGCTGGGCGAGCAGCATCCCCAGGATGAGACCCAGCCCCCAGAGGCTGAGCGACACGATCCCCAGCACGAAGCCGGCGACCGCCAGCCCGCGACCGCCGATGCGGCCGCCGCTCACGCGGACGTCGTCCATCGCGAACAGCCCCAGGCCGATCGCCGGCGCCGACACGAACGGCAGGATCACGCCGACGATCCCGAGCACGAGCGACGCCACCGCCTTGCCGTCCTTCGGGTGCAGGGACGGGTCGGGCCCCGTCGCCGGCCGCCGCAGCCCGACCAGGGCCAGGGCGGTCCCGGCGAACAGCAGCAGCGCGCTGACGAACATGAGCCACCCCGCGGGGCCCAGCGAGATGTCGACGCCCGCGACCAGGTCGTCGGACTCGCGGAACCCGATGAGCGCGAACGAGACGAGCAGCGCGAACAGGCTGGTGACCCCGACGCCCGTCAGGCGCGCCCACGCCCACGGGGCGGCGGCGGCCGCGACGGCCAGCACCGCGGCGATCACGCCGATCCACGAGCCGCCCGCGACCTCGATGTAGCCGAACGGCTCCTGCTCCACCGCCGTGGAGCCGGCGGTGGCGGCCGTCAGGATCCCGCCGGCCGCCGCCACGCCGAAGCCGGCGCGGCCGAGCGGGGTCCACGGATAGGGGCCGCGCCCCGAGGGGACGGCGGCGGCGGCGGCGGCCGTGACGGGCGGCGGGGGCACCCCGGCACCCGCCTGCATCGGCGGGGGCGGCGCGGGGACCGGCACGGGCTCGTTGGCGGTGGGGCCGCCGTCGCTGACGTACGAGGTCCACGCCCCGCCGTCCCAGTAGCGCCGCCGCCCGACGCGCGTCGGATCGTCGTACCAGCCCGCGACCGCCATCAGCGCCCCGCCCCCCGCGTCGTCGTCAGCGCGCGGCAGGCTACCGTGCGCCGCGGCGACCGGGCGACAGGGGGAGTCCGTCGCAGACGCCTCCGTTCCCCAGGCGGTGCCGGGCCGCCCGCGCGACCTCGGCGATGAAGCGGTCGCCGGTGGCGTCGCCCACACCGGAGGCGCTCCACGTCATCGCCGCGGCCACCACCGGGCCGCTGCGCAGGTAGACGATCCCGCCGTCGTGCTTCACCTCCTCGGTGTAGCCCGTCTTGTGGGCCACCGGGACCGTGGACGGCAGCCCCGCCACGAGCTTGGTGCGGTCGCGCACGTCGAGCAGCCGGGCCAGAAGCTCTGCGCGGGCGGCGCGGACGCCGATGCCCAGGCGCGCGACCCCGCCGCGGCCGACCGCGCCGCGGTGGATCGCCACCATCAGCCGCGCCAGCTCGTAGGGCGTGGTGATGAAGTTGGTGAAGAGGGCGGGCGCGCGGTCGGTGCGGATCGTCAATGGCCGGCGGCCGTCCTCGATGATGTACGGGCGGCGCACCAGAGACCGGTCGAGCCCGAGCGCGTGGAGGGTGTCGGTCACGCTGCGGGCGCCCGCGTCGCCCGACCCGCCCCCGAGCGAGGCCAGCACGCTGTTGGCCGCGACGTCGTCGGAGTCGATCACCATGCGGTCGAGGGTCGATCGCAGGTCGGCGGCACGCCCGCGGCGGACGGCGTCGACCAGGATCGCGGCCTTCAGCGTGGACGCCGCCGGGAACTGGGCGTCGGCGTTCGACGCCGCACCGCAGCCGGTGACCAGGTGCTGGACGTAGACGCCCGAGATCGCGGGCATCCCGGCGACCAGGCGGTCGACGTCGCCCTGCAGGCGGCGGTCGACCCAGCCGGGGATCCGGCCGGCGCGCAGCGCCGAGCGCGGCAGCGCCCGCACCCGCACCGTGGCCGACCAGCGCGAGCCGCCCGGCCCCACGGCGCGCACCCGCACCGCGTGGACGCCCACGGGGACCGGCACCGACAGCCGCCGCGGGCCCGGCGGGACGGTCCGGCGGGCCGTGATGCGCCCGTCGGCCTGCACCTCGACGCGCCGGGTGCCGGCGCCGACCCGCACGGCCACGTGGCCGAAGCTCACGGGCGGGGTGGCGATCGCGGGGGCGGGCGGTGCGGCGTGGGCGATCACGGGCGCGCCCGCACCATCGGGTCGAGCAGCCCCTGGATCGCGTCGCGCACGTCGGCGGTGAGGCGGTGGGCGCGCTCGCGCCGCGACCCCTCGGCGGAGACCGGCACCGGCGGACCGACCCTCACGTGCACGGGCCCCCGGCCGATCGGCCGCCACCCGCGCAGCACGCGGTGCGTCCCCCACACCGCGACGGGCACCACCGTCACGCCGGGGGTGAGGGCCAGGTGGCCGACGCCCTCCCGGAACTCCGCCATCCCGGCGCCCCAGGTGGGCGCGCCCTCGGGGAAGATGACCACCAGCCGCCCCGCCTCGAGCTGGTTGCGGGCGTGGCGCAGCGCGCGCGTGTCGGGCTGCCCGGCCTGCACCGGGAAGGCGCCCAGCGAGAACAGCAGCATCGCGAACGGCCAGCGCGTGAAGTGGCGCGCCATCGCCAGGTACTGGGCGGGTCGCGGGCAGCAGGCCAACCCGACCGCGGGGGGGTCGATGTCGGCCAGGTGGTTCGCCACCACCAGCACGCCGCCGCGCGCCGGGATGTGCTCGCGCCCGAACACGCGGTAGCCCACGAGCCACGGCAGCGTGAGGCGCAGCACGCCCCAGCCGAAGGCCCAGATGGGCCACCACACGCCGCGTTTCGGCGGGCGCCAGTGAACCCGTGGCGCACGCGCTGCGGTCACCGCGCGATGCTCGCACATGTCGCGGGCGGACAACCCGCACGGCGGACGTTCAGCGGGCGCCCCCTGCCGCCGATAGAGGTGGGGATGCTCGGACGTGCATCAGCATTGGCCATGACGGCCGCGTGCGCCATCGTGCTCGGGACCGGCTCGGCGGAGGCGGCCGATGCCCCGACGCCGGAGACCCTCGGGCCCGGGCGGATCGAGAGCGCACTCGTGGCCGAGATGAACAAGGCCCGCGCCGAACGCGGGCGCAAGCCGCTGCGGATGTCGCCCACGCTGCGCCGGCCGGCCCGCGCCCAGAGCCGCTACCTACTGGCGACCGGGCAGCTCACCCACGACGGCCCGGACGGCGCGCCGTTCTGGACCCGCCTGGTGGACGCGGGCTTCCCCCGCGACCGGTGGATGGCCGAGAACCTGGCCGAGCTGGGCGGCTGCGACGCCTCCACGGCCAGGCGGACCGTCCAGATGTGGATGAACAGCCCGGGCCACCGGACGAACCTCCTGAACCCCCGCTACCGGTGGGTCGGCGTCGGCAGCGTCAGCGACGGGGACTGCAACGTCACCCTCGTCACCGCCGACTACGGCTCCTAGCTACGCCTGGAACGACTTCCCGCAACCGCATGACGCGGAGGCGTTGGGGTTGTTGATCAGGAACCCCGCGCCCTGGAAGCCCTCTTCGTAGTCGAGCTCCACGCCGAGCAGGTACGGCACGCTGAAGCGGTCCACGATCACGCGGACCCCGTCGCCATCCACCACCTCGTCGCCGTCGGCCGGTGACGCGAGGGACAGGTCGTACTCGAAGCCGGAGCACCCGCCGGGGACCACCTGCACGCGCAGACCCGTCTCGGGGTCGCCCGCCGACGCGATCAGGGAGCGGAGCTTGTCCTTCGCCTCGGCGGTGAGCGTGACCATGTGCAACGACCTCTCTCGGTGGCTCGGCGGTACAGTCCGAGTGTGGCAGAGCCCCCGGATACGAGCAACCTCGTTCGCCCGTTAACGACCGAGCGCCGCTCGCTCTTCGCGAAGGCCTTCAGCGACCGCGAGGGCAACCTCCGGACGGGCCTCCTGCTGAGCCTGCTGATGGCCGTGATCGTGGTGCTGTCGCTCGGGACGTTCGCCGCGCTGCTGGCCGCCAACCTCGGCAGCCCGGAGACCCTGGCGATGTGGGTCATCGGGGCCTTCTTCGTGATCAAGGTCCCGCTGCTCATCGTGTGCTGGTGGATCATCGCCCGCCGCCACGACCCGGCCGGCGGCGGCGGATGGGAGAGCAAGGAGTGCCGCCAGATCCTCGACTACCTCGAGACGCAGGCGGCCGCCGCCGAGGGCCGGCCCGACGCCGCCTCCCGGCTCTCCTACTTCGCCCGCGAGGCGTGGTTCGTGGCCGACCGGGCCGCCGACGCCGACAAGGGCGCGGCCGTCGAGACCGCCGTCCGCATCGAGGGGATGGCCGCGGCCGCCGGCGTGCGCGTCGGCCGCACCGCGTTGCCGCCCGACCCGACGGGGGAATAGCCCCGCGACCAGCCAGCCACGGGAGGATCCATGGGCACGCAGCCACCGGACCGCGACGACCCGTACGAGAACATCGACCCCGAGGACCTGCTGGAGGAGCCGGGCCTCGAGGTGAGGGAGCTGGACGACGAGGAGTTCCGCACGCCCGACGGCGCCTACTCGGACGAGCCCTACGACCCCGCGTTCCAGGCCGTGATCGAGGCCGGCGGAGGCGTCGCCGAAGGGTTCGAGCAGTCGGAGGCCGAGCTCATCGACCACGCCTCCCACGGCGACGACGGCGGCACCGAGCGCATCCTCGAGGACGCGTTCGACGAGGAGGCCGAGCCGGACCGCGCGATCTACGGCGAGGCCGACGAGGAGCGCGTCTCCGAGGAGGAGGACGAGGACTAAGCCCCTGCGCGGCACGCCCGACCCCGGTGCGCCGCACGCGAAGACTCCCGGCCGGGTCAATGCGAGCGAAGCGAGCCGCACGCCCCTGCGCGACACAACCGAACCCGGCGAGCCGCACACGCAAATTCCCGCCGGGTCAATGCGAGCGCCAGCGAGCCGCAAGCCCCGCCCAAGAGGGCTTGCAACCCGGCGGGTTTGGCCGCAACCTGCGCGACACCACCGAACCCGGCGAGCCGCACACGCAAATTCCCGCCGGGTCAATGCGAGCGAAGCGAGCCGCAAGCCCCGCCCAAGAGGGCTTGCTACCCGGCGGGTTTGGCCGCAACCTGCGCGACACCACCGATCCCGGCGAGCCGCACACGCAAATACCCGCCGCGTCAATGCGTGCGAAGCG
>JBFWNT010000034.1:0-32230 GCA_050250915.1 Thermoleophilia bacterium | reverse complement strand
TCGTCCCCGCCGGCACCGGACCCGACCCCGGCAGGATGTACGACGCCAACACCGCCAACAGACTCTGCGACGGCGCCGGACCACCCGGCGCCACCAACCGCGGCGCCGCGATCTGCGCCGTGGCGTCGCCGGCGCCGAAGGCGGTGGTGGCGGGCCCGAGGGCGCGCTCGCGACCGCCGGAGGCGGTCACGCCGGGGTCGAGCGGGAAGGCGCCCGCGCGGAGCGGCATGGCGGCCACCACGATGGTGGCGGCGCCGTCCGCCGCCGCGTGCGTCGCGGCGGTCACGGGGGCGGCGGTCCGCAGGTCGGGCGGACCTCCGAGTACCCCGGCCCCGACGGTGACGGCCTGGCCGGCGCGCGTCGGCACCAGCGCGCCGGTCGGGCCGTCCGGGAGGGCCGCGGGGACGTCGACGGCCGGCACCACGCGCGTGGCGCGCGGTGCCTCGGGCGCGGCGATCAGGGGGACCATCTCGGGCAGGCTCGGCGCGGTGGTGGCCAGCGCCTCGCCGGGGGGCGACGGGGCCTCGGTGGGCGCCAGCTCGCCGGCCGGCAGCAGCGCGATGCCCGGAAGGTCGACCTCGCCGGCGGACGGCGGGGCCGTGGGCGACGGCGCCGGAGCCTCGGCCGTCGTGCCCTCCGAGGGCGGAGCGGCCGGGTCCGTGGCCGCCGACCCCTCCGGCGCCGCGGCGCCGTCGGCGGGGGTCGCCTCGTCCGCCGGGGCGGACGTGTCGGCCGGCGCGTCGCTCGTCGTGGCCGTCGTGTCCGACGCCGTGTCCGCCGGCTGCTCGGCGACCGCCGTCCCACCCGCAGTCCCCTCGTCGGCCCGCGCGAGCGCGGGGGCGAGCATCGCCACGAGCAACGCGGCGAGCAGGGCGCCGAGCCAGGCGAGGCGGGGGACGGAGCGGAGTTGGGTCACGCGTGGACCATGCGGGTCACCCTCGGGCAACTGACAGGGCTGTCACGAGCGCAGGATCATAGAGGCGGCTCCGCGCGCAGCCACGCGTTTCCGTATGTCAATTTCCCGCTCTTTGCAGGTTTCCTTGGTGACACGTCCCCTGCCCCTCATCGGCGCCTCCGACCGAGCCCGAACCGCCGGCGGGGACGGCTGACCCCGTCGCTCACGGCGGCGAGGGATGCGACCAGGAAGACCTCCCCCATCAGCACCGCCCCGGACGCGGGCGGCGCCAGGAACTCTCCACCGTCCAGGCAGACGTGGGCCGTGGCGACCTCCGCCACCTGGACCCGGGCGACGACGAACGTCTGCCCGGTGAGCGTGTTGACGCGACGCTCCGCGTCGATGACTTCCGCCGTGATCGCCGCGGACGCCGACGGCTCCCCGTGCCCGAACACCGTCGGCGAGATGAGCCATCCGAGCTGCTTCCGCTGCGGCCATTCGAAGCCGAGCTCCTCGAAATGGGGCGGCGGCGGCTCATCCGCCGGGCCCAGGAGGCTGTCCGGCGACGCCCGGAAGGCGTCCCGATCCGCATACGCGGTCAGGTCGCGGACGTCGGCCCGGCGGCCGCGGCCGAGCAGGGCGGCGCGTGGGCGGATCTCGTCCACCACCAGCCGCTCCAGCTCCTCCCCGTCGGCGACCCCGAGGCCGACGCAGGAGAGGTTCGAGGCCACCTCAGGCCCGCCGGGCCAGGAGCTCCTCGGCGTGGCGGCGGGCGCCCGCGTCGCCCGTGCCGGCGCCCAGCATCCGCACGAGCTCCTCCACCAGCGCCTCGTCGGCCACCGGCTCGATGCGGGTGGTCGCACGGCCGGCATCGTCGATCCCCTTGACCAGGCGGTAGTGGGCGTCGGCCATCGCCGCCACCTGCGGCAGGTGGGTGATCACGATCACCTGGCGGCCCTCGGCCAGCGCGCGCAGCCGCCCGCCGACGGCGGTGGCGGTCACACCGCCGATTCCGGCGTCCACCTCGTCCAGCACCCAGGTGGCGTCGTCGGCGGCGGCGGCCACACCGTGCAGCGCGAGCAGCACCCGCGAGAGCTCGCCTCCCGACGCCGCGGCGGCGAGCGGGGCCTCCGGCAGCCCGGGGTTGGCGCGCAGCCAGATGACGCACGAGTCGTGCGGCGGGTCGCCGGGGTCCTCGACGAGCTCCACCCGCAGCTCGGCCCGCGGCATCGCCAGGTCGGCGAGCTCCTCCTGGACCGCGTCGGCCAGGCGGGGCGCGGCGGCGGCGCGGGCCTCGCGGAGGACGGCGGCCAGCTCGACCGCCTCGTCCATGAGCGACTGGTGCTCCTCGGCGAGGGCCAGGACGTCGGCGGACCCCTCGTCCAGGCCGCGCAGCGCCTCGCGTGCGTCGCCGGCGCGCGCGAGCACCGCCTCGGTGCCCGGCCCGTAGCGCCGCGACATGCGCGCGTAGGCGTCGAGCCGCTCCTCCACCACGGCGAGCCGCCCCGGCTCCGCGTCGAGGTCCTCGAGGTAGGCCCGCAGGGCGATGACGGCCTCCTGCAGCGCCGCCTGCGCGGCGACGAGGTCGCCGTGCGGGCCGCGCAGGCCCTCGTCGACCTCGGTCATCGGTGCGACGGCCGCCGCCGCGGCGCCCACCAGGTCGAGCGCGCCCCCCTCGCCCGCCTGCGGCGCCAGCGCCTCCGCGGCACCCGAGGCCGCCGCCGCGAGCCCCTCCGCGTGGCGCAGGCGCTCGCGCTCGGCCAGCAGCGCGGCCTCCTCCGCGGGGTCCAGCGCGGCGGCGTCGGCCGCCGCGACCAGCTCCTCGAGGTCGGCGCGCTCCCGCTCCGCCGCCTCGCGCCGGGCCCGCGCCGCGGCCAGCGAGCGGTCGACCCCCGCGAGCCGCCGCCGCAGCACCCGCAGGCGCTCGGCCTGGGCCACGACCTCCGGGCCCGCGAACGCGTCGAGCACCGCGAGCTGACTCGACGGGCTCACCAGCCGCCGGTGCTCGTGCTGCGCGGAGAAGCGCACCACCGCCCGCGCGAGGGCGGCGACGGCGTCGCGCGGCGCGGCCTGGCCGTCGATCATCGCCCGCGCGCGCCCCTCCGCCGGGACCCGGCGCGCGAGCACCACCTCCTCCTCGTCCTCCGCCAGCTCGCGGAGCGCCAGCGCCGGGTCGTCGTCCTCCAGGCGGTCCCAGAAGCCGGGCGGCAGGGCCAGCTCGGCCTGCACCAACGCGTGCCTGGCGCCCGGCCGCACCGCCCCGGAGTCGGCGGGCGCCCCCGTCAGCAGGCCGAGCGCCTGCGCCAGGACCGTCTTCCCCGCCCCCGTCTCGCCCGTGATCGCCGTGAGGCCGCCGGGCGGCGCCATCTCGGCCCCCTCGATCACGACGAGATCGCGGACCTCCAGGCGGCGGATCACGGCCGGCCGAACTTCTCCCGGTAGCGCCGGAAGAAGGACGCCTCGGGGAACGTGGCCAGGTGCACCTCCGAGCCGCCGAGCCCCACCGTGACGGACCGCCCCGGCCCGAGCGCGCCGATCCGCTGCCCGTCGGCCTGCAGCTCGCAGTCGCCCACGAGGGCGCTGTTGGTGACGGTGAGCGTCTCCTCCGCCCCGATCACCAGCGGCCTGCTGTCGAGGTGGTGGAGGGCGATGAACGACAGCACGAAGCAGCGGACCCGCCACGAGACGGTCGGCCCGCCGGCGGCGAGGTTGTAGGCCGTCGAGCCCACCGGGGTGCTCATGACCACGCCGTCGCAGCGGACGGTGGCGACCACCTCGCCGTCCACGGCGTACGTGAGGTCGGCGATGCGCGACTCCCCGCCCCGGAAGATGGCCAGGTCGTTGACCGCCTCGACGTCGCCGTCCGCCCACTCCGCCTTCAGGGACGGCAGGCCCAGGACCACGTACTCGCCGGCCAGCGCCCGGCGCAGGTCGCGCTCCAGGGTCTCGCGCTCGATGGAGGCGAGGAAGCCGACGCGGCCGTAGTTGATCCCGATCACCGGCGCGCCGGACCCGGCCTCGCGCGCGAGCGCCCGCAGGATGCTGCCGTCGCCCCCGAGCACCAGGATCAGGTCCTCGCCGCCGGCGCGCAGCTGCATGCCGTCGGCCGACGAGAACGGCGCGAGCATGCGGTGCTTGACCACCTCGCCGGCGGGGACCAGCACCTGGACGCCGGCGTCCTTCAGGATCGAGAGCACCGCGGGCAGCGTGGTGGTGGTCACCGACGGCTCCCGGTGCGTCAGCAGCAGCACGCGCTTGACCGGGACGGCCTGCTCGATCGAGATCGGGACGGCGCTGCCGATGGGGGCGCCCCCGGGGCTCACGCGGCGTCCTCGGCGTGGACGAACACCTCACGGTTGCCCTTCGGACCGGGCACGGGCGAGTCGGCCGTGCCGAGCACCCGGCCCCCCGTCGCCTCGATGACCCCGATCACGCCGCGCACCGCATCCTCCCGCGCCGACTCGTCGCGCACCACGCCGCCGGACCCGACGCGGGCGCGACCCACCTCGAACTGTGGCTTGACCATCACCATGGCACGCCAGCCACGCGCGAGACAGGGCACCACCGCCCCCCAGACCGTGCCGATGGAGATGAAGGAGAGGTCACACGTGACGAGGTCCGGCGCCCACGGGAGGTCGCCGGGCGAGAGGTACCGGGCGTTGGTGCGCTCCATGACGGTCACGCGCGGATCCTGGCGCAGACCCCAGTCGAGCTGGCCGTACCCGACGTCGAGGGCGATCACCCGCGCCGCGCCGCGCCGCAGGAGGCAGTCGGTGAAGCCGCCGGTCGACGCGCCGAGGTCGAGGGCGTCGGCGCCCGCCACGTCGACGGCGAGGGCGTCGAGGGCGCCCGCCAGCTTGAGGCCGCCGCGCGAGACGTAGCCGTCGTCCCGGCGGACGTCGAGCTCCGCGTCCTCCGCGATCCCCGTGCCGGGCTTGTCCACCGCGCGCCCGTCGACGCGCACGAGCCCGGCCATGACGGCCGCCTGCGCGCGCGAGCGGCTCGGGAAGAACCCTCGGGCCACGAGGGCCTGGTCGAGTCGGGAACGGGCCACGCACGGAGTGTAGAGCCGTCCTCGGCGGCCCCCGCGCGCGCCCGGGAGCGGCGCGCCCGCCCCTCGGCTAGCCCTCCGCGACGAGCATCCGGGACGGCTCGCGAACCGCGCGCACCGTCCGCGCCGCCACCCGCTCGGGGGTGAGGCCCACGTCGTCCAGCAGCAGCTCGCGCTTGCCGTGCTCGATGAACCGGTCCGGCAGGCCCAGGCGCAGGACGCGCGCGGGGGTGTCCTCGAGCACCTCGAGCACCGCGCTGCCGAAGCCGGCCATCTCGGAGTGGTCCTCGATGGTGACCAGCAGCTCGTGGCGGTCGGCGAGCTGCCGCATGAGGGCGCCGTCGATCGGCTTGCAGAAGCGGGCGTTCACCACGGTGGGGCGCGCGCCGAGGCCCTCGGCGACGAGGTCAGCCGCCTGCGCGGCGAGCGTCGCGCCGAATCCGTATCCCACGAGGGCGACGCCCTCGCCGGCCTCGAGCACCACGCCGCGGCCGATCTCGACCGGCGCGGGCCGCTCCGGCAGGGCCATGCCGGTGCCGGCGCCGCGGGGGTAGCGGAACGCGACGGGGCCGTCGATGCGGAGGGCGGTGTGGAGCATGTGCACCAGCTCCGCCTCGTCCATCGGCGCCATGATCGTCATGCCCGGGATGGACCGCAGGTACGCGAGGTCGAAGCAGCCGTGGTGGGTGGGGCCGTCGTCGCCGACGAGGCCGCCGCGGTCGATCGCGAACACCACCGGCAGGTCCTGGATGGCGACGTCGTGGACGATCGGGTCGAACGCCCGCTGCAGGAACGTCGAGTAGATGGCGCACACGGGGCGGAACCCGTTGATCGCGAGGCCGCACGCGAACACCACGGCGTGCTGCTCGGCGATGCCGACGTCGTACGTCCGCTCCGGGAACGCCGACATCATGTGCTGCATCCCCGTGCCCTTGAGCATGGCGGCGGTGATGCCGACCACCCGCGGGTCGCGCTCGGCCTCCGCCACCAGGGCGTGGCCGAAGACCTCGGTGTAGTTCGGCGGGCCGGCCTTCTTCGTCTTGCCGGCGGCCTTGCCGCTCTCGATGACGAAGGGGGTGGCGCCGTGCATCGCCTCGCCGTCGGCCTCGGCCGGCGGGTAGCCGCGGCCCTTGACCGTCTTGACGTGGACGAGCGCGGGCCGGTCCATCTCGAGGGTGGTCCGGAGCGCCTTGCGCACGCCCTCGATGTCGTGGCCGTCGATCGGGCCGATGTACGCGAAGCCGAGCGCCTCGAAGAGCGCGCCGGGCACGAACCACAGCGACTTGGTGGCGTCCCGGACCTTGCCGCCCAGCTCGCTGGCCCCGGGGAGCCGCGCCAAGCCGCGCTCGAGCTCCTCGCGCACCTTCGTGAGCGTGGGGTCGACGCGGACGCGCTGGAAGAGCTTGGAGAGCGCGCCGACGTTCTCCGAGATGCTCATGCCGTTGTCGTTGAGCACCACGGTGATGGGCGACTGGAGCGCGCCGGCCTGGTTGAGGCCCTCGTACGCCATGCCGCCGGTCAGGGCGCCGTCGCCGATGACGGCGACCACGCGGCCCTCGCGGCGGGAGTGGCGGAGGCCCTCGGCGAGGCCGGTGGCGTAGCTGATGCTGGTGGAGGCGTGGCCGGCGCCCATCGCGTCGTGCTCGCTCTCGGCCCGGCGCAGGAACCCGCTGATGCCGCCGTACTGGCGGAGCGTGTTGAAGCCGTCGAGGCGGCCGGTGAGCAGCTTGTGGCCGTACGCCTGGTGGCCGACGTCCCAGAGGATCCGGTCCCGGGGCGAGCTGAGCTCCGCGTGCAGGGCGATGGTCAGCTCGACGGTCCCGAGGCTCGCGCCCAGGTGGCCGCCCGTCTGGGAGACCGTGTCGATGATGACGTCGCGCATCTCCGCCGCGAGGTCCGCGAGCTCCTCGTCGGACCATTCGGCGATCTCGTCCGGGCGGGTCAGCCCGGCGATGAGCGGGAAGCGGTTCTGGGTCTCGGTGTCAGCCATTCACGCACTGTAAACCACGGTTCCGGGGCGCTGCACGCCCGCGACGGCGCCCGTGGTCGCGTGGGACGATCGTCAGGGTCCCGCCACCCGAAACGCTCGACCCACGATGCGAAACGCGGGTTCGGAGAGGGTCGACGCGACCCCCGCGACGTGATTCGTTCCTGCACATGGGCGTCGAGGCTGCGGAGGACCGGGCTCCATCGCTGCGCGACCGCGGGGACGGTGGTCGTCCCGCGCGGACTGGGCCGCGCATGGGGTGGGTGACGAGGGCCTGGTCCCCGCGCCTCCGCTCAGACGCCGGGTAGCCGCCGAACCAGCCGAACCGATCGGCACGGGACCGGCTCCGGATGGCCGGCCCGGCGTCCCTGCCCCGACGTCGCCTGGAAGCCCTGCATCCGCGCCAGTCGGGATCCCACGTGGGAAACGCGGTCCGTCCCGAGTGGGGCATCCGGACGGGACGATCAGGCGAGCATCACCACGCGGAGGGACGGGAGGGCTCCGTCCTCGTCGGGGGGCGGCGCCTCCGTGATGCCGACGAGGTAGGGCAGGTCCGCCCGGAGCTGCATGATGTCGCCGTCCTCCAGGACGCCCCCGGCCAGGACGTAGGTCCCCAGCTCCTTCAGCAGCCGGACGCCGCTCTCGATGAAGGCGGTGGGAAGGTTCACCATCGTCAGCTCCGGGTGGCCGGCGTAGATCGACAGGCCCAGGGTCTCCAGCTGGGCGCCCCGGACCGCCGGCCCCTGCGTGAGCCACGCGCGCGCGGCGAGCTCCGCCATCTCCGGCCGGTCGTCGCCGCTGCCGATGCCCTGGAGCTCGTCGTGTCCCGCCGCCGCCGGGTCGCTCGGCGGCAGCACCACCACCTGCACCCTCGGGTCGAGCGGGTCGTCCTCGCGCGCCACCGGCGGGTCAGTCCACGTCGCGGAGGGCGCGCGGCAGGGTGTCGGTGATCTCCTGCCCCAGCTGGAGCACCTCGTCGGCGAGGGAGCGCAGCTCGTCGGCGGGCACCCCGTCCTCGCCCAGCCGGCGCGCGATGACCTCGAGGCGATGCGCCGCCGCCTCCAGCGCGTCCGCGGGATCGGCCGGGTCCGTCACGACGCCACCTCCGCGTGCTCCGCCGCGATCCTCCCGAGGATGCCGTTCACCAACCCCGGGGCCTCCACCTGGCAGTAGCGCTTCGCCAGGTCGACCGCCTCGTTGATCGACACCGCCGCCGGGATGTCCGGCCAGTCGAGCAGCTCGTGGACCGCGACGCGCAGGATGTTGCGCTCCAGCGGCGCCAGCCGCTCCGCCGTCCAGCCCTCCGCCGCGCCCGTGATCAGCTCGTCCAGGCTCGCCGGGTCGGCGGAGACGCCCTCCACCAGCGCCCGGGCGAACGGGTCGAGCGGGGCGCCGTCGCGCTCCAGGTTGGCCTCGAGATCCTCGAACGGCAGGCCGGTCACGTCGTGCTGGTAGAGCAGGATGACCGCCTGGCGGCGGGCGGCCCGGCGGCCCCCCTCGCGGTCGGGAGACATCAGGCCACCTTGGCGCCCGCGAGCGTCGGCAGGAACTCCTCGCGTTCCGTGAGGTACGCGGTGGTGTAGCGGCCCTCGGTGAAGGTCGCCTCGTGGGCGATGTCCCGCAGCAGCGGCAGCGTCGTGGGGATCCCCGTGATCGACGTCTCCGCCAGCGCCCGCCGCAGCCGCGCCACCGCCCGCGGGCGGTCCGACGCCCACACGCACAGCTTCCCGAGGAGGCTGTCGTAGTGCGGCGGCACCGTCTCGCCCGGCTCGCAATGGGTGTCCACGCGGATCCCCGGCCCCTGGGCGATGCGGTAGTCGTCGAGCCGCCCCGCGCCCGGGCGGAAGTCGCGCGACGGGTCCTCCGCATTGATGCGGCACTCGATCGCGTGCCCCCGGGCCGGCGCCACGCCGGTCATCGACAGGAGCCCGCCGGCGGCCACGTTGAGCTGCTCGGCGACCAGGTCGAGGCCCGTCACCAGCTCGGTGACCGGGTGCTCCACCTGGAGCCGCGCGTTGAGCTCCAGGAAGAAGAACTCGCCATACTGGTCGACCAGGAACTCCAGCGTCCCCGCCGAGCGGTAGTCCCACGCCTTCACGGCCCGCAGCGCCGCCTGCTGCATCGCCTCGCGCGTCGCGGCGGGGAGGTGCGGGGCCGACGCCTCCTCCACCAGCTTCTGGTGGCGGCGCTGGATCGAGCACTCGCGGTCGCCGCACACCAGCGCGCCGCCCTGGCCGTCGGCCATCACCTGGATCTCCACGTGGCGGGCGCCCTCCAGCAGGCGCTCCACGTAGAGGCCACCGTCGCTGAACGCCGCCTCCGCCTCGCGCTGCGCCACCTCGAACGCGTGCGCCAGGTCGCCGGGACGCTCCACGCGGCGCATGCCCTTGCCGCCGCCGCCCGCCGCGGCCTTCAGCAGGATGGGGAAGCCGGCGCGGTCCGCGGCCTCCAGCGCCGCCTGCACGTCCTGCACCGGGCCGTCCGAGCCCTCCAGCACCGGCAGCCCCGCCTCGCGGGCGGCCGCCTTCGCGGCGATCTTGTCGCCCATCCGCTCCATCACCTCGGGCGAGGGGCCCACGAACGTGATCCCCGCCTCCGCGCACGCCCGGGCGAACGCCGGGTTCTCGGACAGGAATCCGTAGCCGGGGTGCACGGCGTCACAGCCGGTGATCTCCGCGGCGCCCAGCACGTTCGAGATGTTGAGGTACGAGTCGCGGGCCGGCGGCGGGCCGATGCACACCGCCTCGTCGGCCAGGTCGACCGCCAGCGTCTCGGCGTCGGCGGTCGAGTAGACCGCGACCGTCGGGATGTTGAGCTCGCGTGCCGTCCGGATGACCCGGACCGCGATCTCGCCCCGGTTGGCGATGAGGAGCTTCACGGCTCGATCAGGAACAGGAGCTGGCCGAACTCGGCGGGCGCGCCGTCCTCCAGCGCGACGGTCCGCACCGTGCCCGACACGTCGGCGACGATCTCGTTGAACAGCTTCATCGCCTCGATCAGGCAGAGCGTCTGCCCCGCCTCGACCGTCTGGCCCACCTCGCAGAACGGGTCCTGGTCGGGCGCCGGGCGCCGGTAGAAGGTGCCCACCATCGGGCTGTCCACCCGCACCAGGCCCTCGTCCTCGTCGTCCTCGGCCGCGCCCTCGCCGGGGGCGCCGCCGCCGCCCGCGGGCGCCGTGCCCGCCACCGCGCGGCGCACGGTGACGCGCGCGCCGGAGATCTCGACGCTCACCTCGGCCTCCTGCGAGGCCTCCACCACGCTCACCAGCGTGTCGAGCAGGTCGCGGTCCACCGCCGGCTGGCCGGGACGGCTCGCGGCCTCGGCGCCCAGCGAGCGCCGCCGCTCCACCACCGGCTCGGTGGCCTCGCCGAACATCGCCCACAGCACCAGGTCCTCGTCGGCCAGGCCCTGCGGCGCCTCCTCGGCCACCGACGCCCCGTCGCGGCGGGGCGGCTCGCCCGGGTCGTTCTCGCGCGCGACCTCGAGCACCTGCTCGGCGACCGGCCCGCGCAGGCGGCCGGCCCGCCCCAGGGCGATCGGCACCAGCTCCGGCTCGATCTCGGCCCAGCGGCGGCCGTCGATGACGTGCCGCGCGGCCTGCGCCAGGATGGCGGAGCCGAGCGGGTAGGCCAGCGTCGCCGCGCCGATGTCGCGGGCGACGGCAGCCGACTCGTTCGCCACCGCCACCAGGCTGCGCGACAGGCCCAGGCGGCCGAGCCGGGAGATGAGCCCGGCCTCCAGCGCCGGCGGCACCGCCACGGCCGGGCCGAACACGGCCGCCGCCGCCTGGCGCAGCCGGTCGGCGGGCAGCATCGGCCCCACCACCCGGGCGGCGCGGTCGATCGCCGTGGGCGCGCACTCCAGGGTGCGCCCGCCCCCGACCAGCGCGGCGCGCAGCGTCTCGGCCGACGGCCGCGCCGACACCAGCGCCACGGGGCCGGCGGACGCCTGCACCGCCGACGCCCCGGCCTGCACGGCCGCGGTCGCGGCGAGCGGGGCCAGGCCGCCCGGCGCCTGCACCTGCACCTCGATCGGCAGCCCCGTCGCCTCGGCCGCCTGCGCCACCAGCGCGCCGAGGGCGGCCGGGGCGATGTGCCCCGCGCCGTCCGACATGCACAGGCTCCGCGCGCCCGGCAGGCTCGCGAGCGCCCGCGCCTCGGCGATCCAGCGGGGGTCCGAGATGTCGGGCGCCGGGCCGATGATCAGCGTCGGGACGAACTCGGCGCCGGCCTCCTCGCACGCCCGCGCCACGGGCTCCAGCGCGTCCGGGTCGTTGAGCGGATCGGTGGCCCGGATGCGGGAGACGCCCGAGTCCGCGGCGCACAGCACGAAGCGGCGCACCAGGTCGGGCGCCAGCGGCGCGTCGCCCCACAGGTTGCGCGCCCCGACCACCACGCCGACGGGGGTGCGGTCGGCCTCGCGCAGCACCGCCCGCAGGCGGTCCCACGGGCTCTCCGAGCGCGCCTCCAGGGCCGCCCGCGCGCAGCGCGCGTCGAGCGCCTCCAGCACGCGCGCCCCCACCTCCGAGAGCGCGGCGGCGGCGGCGGCGAGGTCGTCGGTGCCCACGGCGGTGCCCCACGGGAACGGGGCGAGGTCGCGCAGCGTCGCATCGACGTAGCCGACGGCATCGGAGGGCGGCGTCACAGATCTCCCTTCATGGGCACGGGGACAGCAGGCTAGCTCGCGGTGCTCACGCGCGGGCGGAGTACTCCCGCGTGCGGGTGTCGATCTTCAGCCGGTCGCCCTCGTTCACGAAGAGGGGGACGTCGATCGTGGCGCCGGTCTCGACCTCGGCCGGCTTGGTCACGTTCGACACGGTGTCGCCCTTCACGCCCGGGTCGGTGCGGGTGACGGCCAGCTCCACGAACGTCGGCAGCTCCACCTTGATGGCCGCCTCGCGCACGAACAGCACCTGCACGTCGGTGTTCGGCGCCAGCAGGTCGACGTTCTCGACCAGGGACGCCGCCACGGGCAGCTGCTCGTAGGTCGCGTTGTCCATCAGGTAGAGGTCGTCGCCGTCGCGGTACAGGAACTGCATGGTGCGGCTCTCGGTGGTGACACGCTCCACCTTCTCGCCCGCGCGGAACGTCTTGTCGACCACCGCCCCGCTGGTCATGTTCTTGAGCTTGGTGCGGACGAAGGCGCCGCCCTTGCCCGGCTTGACGTGCTGGAAGCTGACGACGCTCACCAGGTCGCCGTCGACGTCCAGGACGTAGCCGTTCTTCAGGTCGTTGGTGGTGATCATGCCCATGCCGGTCGCTCCCCCGTCGTTCTCATCTGACCGTCCGCAGCTCCTTCGGGGAGTGCGACAGCACCTCGGACCCGTCCTCGGTGAGGATCACGAGGTCCTCGATCCGCACCCCGCCCTCGCCCTCGAGGTAGATGCCGGGCTCGATCGTGATCGCCATCCCGGCCTCCAGCGCGTCGGCCGACTCCGGCCGCACGCCGGGGCGCTCGTGGATCATCATGCCCACCCCGTGCCCCAGGCCGTGGCCGAAGTGGTCACCGTAGCCGCCCTCGGCGATCCGGGCCCGGGCCACGGCGTCCAGCTCGGCGGCGCCCATGCCGCCGCGGGCGGCGGCCATCGCGGCCTCCTCGGCGTCCAGGCACAGCCGGTAGATCTCCTCCAGCCGCGGCGGGAGGGTGCCGGTGGCGACGGTGCGGGTCATGTCCGAGCAGTAGCCGTCCACCACGGCGCCCAGGTCGATGACGACCAGGGTGTCGGGCGGGATCACGTCCGCGCCGGGCACGTGGTGCGGCCGGGCCGCGTTGGGGCCGGAGGCGACGATGGTCGCGAAGCTGGGCTCGGTGGCGCCGGCGTCGAGCATCGCCCCGTGCAGGGCGAACGCCACCTCGCGCTCCGTCCGGCCCACGATCCCCTGGGCCAGCACGGCCTCGAGCGCCTGGTCGACGGCCGCGGCGGCGCGGCGCATCGCGTCGACCTCCTCGGCGTCCTTCACGACCCGCAGTCCCTCGACGAGCCCGCGCGTGGGCTCGGTGGCCAGGCCCCCGAGCAGCTCGCGCAGGCGGTCGTAGCGCGCGACCGTGAGGCTGTCGGCCTCCACGCCGATCGCGCCGCCCGCCGCCACGTCGCCCACCCGGGCCGCGACGTCGGCCAGCAGGTCGCGCCGCCCGATGACCACCTCGGCGCCCTGCACCTGCTCGGTGGCCGCGACCTGGTAGCGCGAGTCGGTGAGCAGCACGCGCCCGCCCGTCCCGATCAGCGCCACGCCGTTGGAGCCGACGTAGCCGGTCAGGTACCGGACGTTGGCGAGGTCGGTCACGATCAGCGCGCCCAGGCCGCGCTGCTCCAGGAGCGCGAGGAGCCTCTGCTGACGGGGCGTCGGGTTCATGCAAGCTCCTCCCGGAGGCGGTCGAGGGCGTCCCGGTATCCGTCGGGGCCCTTCCCCCACACGGCGTGCAGGGCGATGTCGCGGACCACCGAGATCCGCCGGTGCGGCTCCCGCGCCTCGATGTCGGACAGGTGGACCTCCACGAACGGCGCGCCCAGCAGCTCCAGCGCGTCGCGGATCGACCACTGGTAGTGGGTCCACGCGCCGGGGTTCACGACGGCGCCGTCCACCGCGCCCGCCAGGCCGTGGACGTGCTCGAGGAACGCGCCCTCGTGGTTGGTCTGGAAGGCCGCGACGGCCATGTCGCGCTCGGCGCCCCAGCCCCGGACGCGGTCCTCCAGCTCGCGGAGGGTCAGCGTGCCGTAGTGGGCCGACGGCCTCCGCCCCAGCTGGTCGAGGTTGGGGCCGTGGAGCAGCGCGATGCGCCAGCGGGGGGCGGTCACCGGCGCAGCTCCTCGATGGCCGACACCAGGCGGTCGCCGGACGGGCTCACCTTCAGGCGCACGTCGCCGGGCGCGGCCAGCATCACCATGTTGAGCGAGCCGGCGGCGGCCTTCTTGTCGCGGCCCATCGCCTCCAGGATCGCCGGGGTGGGCACCTCGGCCGCGAGGCGCACGGGCAGGTCGTGGGCGGCGAGCACCTCGGCCGCCCGCACCCGGACGCCGGGGTCGAGGCCCACCGTCTGCTCCGAAAGCCGCAGCGCCGCGAGGAGCCCCAGCGAGATGGCCTCGCCGTGGCGGTAGCGGCTGTACCCGGCGGCGGCCTCGATGCCGTGGCCCACGGTGTGGCCCAGGTTGAGCGACGCCCGCAGGCCGTGGTCGTGCTCGTCCTCGGCCACCACCCGCAGCTTGTGGCGCACGCAGCGGCGGATGAGCTCGTGCAGGTCGCCCGCCGGGCCGGGCAGCGCCGGCCACGCCTGCACCGTCTCCCACAGGTCGCCGCCCTCCAGCAGCCCGTACTTCACGATCTCGGCGAAGCCGCAGGCCAGCTCGCGGGACGGCAGGGTGGCCAGCAGGTCGGTGTCCATCACCACCAGGTCGGGCTGCCAGATGGCGCCGACGTAGTTCTTGCCCTCCGGCAGGTCGATGCCGGTCTTGCCGCCGATGGCCGAGTCGACCATCGCGAGCAGCGTCGTGGGGACGTGCACCAGGCGGATGCCGCGCTGGTAGCTGGCCGCCACGAAGCCTGCCAGGTCGCCGACCACCCCGCCGCCCAGCGCCACGACGGCGTCGTGGCGGCGCAGGCCGGCCTCGGCGGCCAGGCGCGTGAGCCGCTCGAGCTGCGCGAACGACTTGGAGGCCTCCCCCGGCGGCACGCTGGCGCTGATCACGCGGACGCCCCCGTCCTGGAGCGCCGCGCGCGTGCGCCGCGCCACCTCGGGCAGGTTGCCGTCGCTCACGAGCAGGGCGGTGGTGCTCTCGCGCCCCTCCCAGATCTCGCCGAGGCGGGGCAGCAGGCCGGACCCCAGGTGGACCGGGTAGCGGACCGTCCCCCACTCGGCCCAGAGCGTCGGCGCCGGCGCGGACACGCTCACCTGCCGACCTCGGCGGCCTCCCGGGCCGCCCACGCCGCCACGCGCGCCGCGACCTCGTCGACCGGGCCGTCGGCGTCGACCTCCAGGTGGGCCGCCTCGCGGTAGTTCGGCTCGCGCGCCGCCAGACGGCGCGCGAAGCGGGCCTCGTCGGTGGCCAGCGGGCGATCCGAGTCCTTCACCCGCGCCCACGCCACCGCGGGGCTCGCCTTGAGCCAGACCACGTCGGCCGTGCGCCGCAGCAGGTCGCGTGTGCGGGCGCTCTCCACCGCGCCCCCGCCCAGCGCCAGCACCCCGGCGTCACCGGCGAGGACGTCGCGGATCACGCGCTCCTCGGTGCGGCGGAACCAGAGCTCGCCGCGCCGGGAGAAGATCTCCGGGATCGGCATCCCCGCCTGCTCCTCGATGACCCGGTCGGCGTCCGTGAAGGTGCGGTCCAGGCGGTTCGCCACCCGGCGCCCGACCGACGTCTTCCCCGCGCCCATGTACCCGGTCAGCACGAGCCACCGCGCCATCAGTGTCCCGCCTCGGAGATGGCGTGGGGATTCCCGGCTGCATCCCATCGCCGCGCGGCGTCCTCGGGCGGACCACTAGAACCACTATTGGCCCGCATCTGCGTCCTTGCCCGGCGGGGGATCCGCTCGGGAATCCCATACGAACCTCCGAGGCGGGACACTGTCAGCTCGCGATCTCGACGCGGTAGCGCTCGACCGCCGCGTCGAGGTGGGCGATCGAGTCGCCGCCGAACTTCTCGAGCAGCGCCTGGGCGAGGACGAACGCCACGGCGGCCTCCGCGACCACGGCCGCGGCGGGGACGGCGCAGATGTCGGAGCGCTCCTTGAACGCCTGGCGCGGCTCCTTGGTGGCGACGTCCACCGAGGCCAGCGGCCGGGTGAGCGTGCTGATCGGCTTCATCACCGCGCGGATCAGGACGGGGGCGCCGTGCGTCATGCCGCCCTCGATGCCGCCGGAGCGGTTGGTCCTGCGGAAGAAGCCGCGCTCGGGGTCGTGGAAGATCTCGTCGTGGGCCTCGCTGCCGGGCAGCCGGCCGAGCTCGAAGCCGGCGCCGATCTCGACGCCCTTGATCGCCTGGATCCCCATGATCGCCTGGCCGAAGCGGCCGTCCAGGCGGGCGTCGCCGCTCACGTGGGAGCCGAGGCCGGGGAGCGGGTCGAAGGCCCACACCTCGAACACGCCGCCGAGGGTGTTGTGGTCCTGGCCGGCCGCCTTGATCGCGGCCTTCATCCGCTCGGACGCCTCCGGGTCGAGGCAGCGCACCGGGCTCGCGTCGACGCCCTCGAAGTCGGCCACCGTGAGGTCGTCGCGGAGGGGCACGCACTCCTCGCCGATGCGCACGACGTGGCTCCGGATCTCGGTTCCGTAGCGGCGCAGGATCGCCTTCGCCACGCCGCCGGCGGCCACCCGCGCCGCGGTCTCGCGGGCGCTGGCGCGCTCCAGGATGGGCCGCAGGTCGTCGGTGCCGTACTTGAGCATTCCCGCGAGGTCGGCGTGGCCGGGGCGCGGCAGCGTGATGGGCTCCACCTCGTCGTGCGGCTCCCAGATCGCCATCCGGTCGGCCGCCCACTTGGGGAAGTCGAGGTTGGTGATCTCCAGGGTCAGGGGGCTGCCGATGGTGCGTCCGTGCCGGAGGCCCGACTTCACCTGCACCCGGTCGGTCTCGATCTTCATCCGCCCGCCGCGGCCGTAGCCGAGCTGGCGCCGCGCCAGGTCGGTGTCGATGTCGTCGGGGACGAGCGGGAGGCCTGCCGGCAGGCCCTCGACCACCGCGAAGAGCGCGGGGCCGTGGGATTCCCCGGCTGTGCGGTACGTGAGTGGCACGACGCCGCAGTGTAACCCCGATCGCGGGTAGAGTGCGCCCACGATGCCCCGCGCCCGCCACGTGCTGGCCGCCTGCGCGGCCCTGTCGGCGACGGCCGCGCCGTTCGCCGCGGCGGCCGACGTGGCGCCCACCCGCCCCCTGGTGAACCTCCGCGCGGAGTTGACCGGCCCCGACGGCGTGACCACCCTGGCCGTGGGTGGGCCCGACCGCTTCGCGTCGCGCCCGCTGCGCGGGACCGCGCCACCCCTCGGCAGCCTGGTGGTGAACCGGGGCCTCCAGTCCCAGTTCCTGGACGGCAGCGGCATCCGGATCGCCCGGACGTTCCCGGCCGAGCCGGACGGCTCGGGCCTGTGGAAGCTCGCCTCCCCCTCCTCCGCGTCCCTCCTCGCCCGCGCCCGCGCCGGGTCGGCGACCCTGACGCCGACGACGGCCGGCGGCCGCGCGGCGCTCCGCGGCACGGTCCGGCTGGGCGGAAACGACTGCGCGGGGCTCCGCGGCGGGGTCCGCACGATCGTCCTGGACCGGGCCACCCTGCTCCCGCTGCGCGTCCGGACCCAGCGGGCCGGCGCGCGCGCGCAGACCGACACGCTGGCACCGCGCGCGATCAACCCGGCCATCACGGCCGCGGCGTTCCGCCCCGCGGGCCCGCTGAGGGCCGGGGATCCGCGGCTGGACGAGGGCTTCCGGCGCGTCCCGCCGGCCGCCGCCGCCCGCAGACTCCCCTATGTCCCCGCGCTGCCGGCCGCCGCGGCGCTCCCGGCCGGCTTCAGCCTCGCCGTGTCGGGGTGGGCGCCGCGCACGCAGACCACCGGCGCGGAGGGCTCGATCCCGGCGGGCCGCGCGCTCTTCCAGGCGGTCTACGCCCGCGGCGTGGAGCGCATCGAGGTCACCCAGCGCGCCTCCGGCGGCAGCGGCTGGCCCGCCGACCCCTTCGGCGTGGAGTGCGGGCGCCTGACGACGCGTCCGGTCTCGGTGGGCGGCGTCCCGGCGACGTTCGGCATCGGCCCGGAGATCACCCCGCACCTCTTCTGGCGTGAGGGCGCCGTCCGCCTCACGGTGAGCGGCCCGTTCCCCGCCACGACGCTCGTCCAGATCGCGGAGTCGCTGACGCCGGTCGCCGCGTCGTAGCGGTGTCCGTCCCGGTCCTTCCGGCGGCGGTGTTCGGCCTGCCCGAGTGGGCCGGCCGCCTGGTGCTCGTGGGCGTGATCCTGGTGGCCGCCGCGCTGATCCTGGCCGCGGCGGGCTGGCTGATGGGCCGGATCTCGGCGCGGAGCCACGCCGCGGGCGGCGCCCGCATCCGCCAGCGCCAGACGGCGATCACGGCCCTGGCCACGGGCCTCCGCTACGTGATCCTGATCGCCGCGGTCATCGCGATCGCCGTCGTGCTGGCGGGCGGCGGCGGCATCGGCGCGATCGGCGGGGCGTCGATCGTGGTGATCATCATCGGCTTCGCGTCCCAGCGGCTGCTGGTGGACGTGATCGCCGGCTTCTTCATCCTGTTCGAGGACCAGTACGGCGTGGGCGACGTGATCCGGGTGGAGCCGTTCGGCTACGCCGGGCGCGTCCAGAGCCTGGGCCTGCGGACGACGGTGCTGCACGGCCCCGCCGGGGAGCGCCTGATCGTCCCGAACGGGAACATCACCGCGGTGCGGGTGATCCCGAGCGGCCGGCGGCCCCACCGGATCGAGTTCCTGACCCGCGACCCGGAGCGCCTGGAGGCGATCGTCCGGGAGCTGGCCGGGGCGGTGACGGGCGGCGGGGGCCCGTGGCGGGCGATGCCGCGGATGACCCGCCGGGCGGCCGACGACGGCCTGACCCGCATCGTGGCGGTGGTCGACGTGGACGCCGCCCGCGAGGACGCCACCAGGTGGCTCACCGACGCGATCGCCGAGCGCGCCGGCGACGTGCTGGAGGTCCCGCCGCTGCGCTCGGTGGACCCGGCCGCCAGCGACTGAACCCCGGGATCGGCGTGGCCGCCGGGCCCCGAGGGGCGCCGGCGGCCGCGGCCCGCCGTTCGTGGTCGGTCCGGGCTAGGCCCGGCGGACGTCCACCAGCTTGATCTTGTACGAGCGCTTGGCGGTCGCGTTGTAGAGCGTGATCGACTCGCCCTCGTCCAGCTGCACGGTGTCGGTGCCGTCCGGCAGCAGGCCACCGCTCAGCTCGAGCGTGACCGAGGTGGCCCCGATCGTCTGCACGATGAACTGCTGGGTGTCCGGCGGGATGGCGTCGCCCTCGCGGGCCACGACCGGCTCGCCGGAGACGTCGAAGTCGGCCTCCATCGCCTGCGGGTTCTGGACGGGGACCGTCGGGTCCGGCGTCGAGCCCGTGTTCGGGTTGGCGGTGGAGTCCCCCGGGACCGGGGTGGCCACGATCGGATCGCCGTTGATCGGCGTGTCCGCCGGGATCTCCGCCGCGGTGCCCGGCTCGGTGTTGGCCGCCGAGTTCTGGTCGACCTGCTGCTTGAACGCGTCGTGCGGCGTCCCGAACCGGTCGTTGCCGTCCAGCGTCATCCCGAGGCCGCCCGGGTCGACCGAGCCCGGCGTGCCGAGGGCGGCGATCGCCTGGTTGGCCGACTCGGCCGCGCCGACGCCCGAGGCGATCGGCATGGAGGCGTCCGGCAGCGACGCGCTGTCGCCCGCGGCGGCGTCGCCGCCGCCACCGCCCCCGCCGCCGCAGCCGGCGAGCATCAGGGCCGCGGCCGCGCAGGCGGCGAACGGCGCGATGTGGCGTCGGCGGATCACTGGGTACCTCCGGAGCTCGGCGTGGCGACCGCCGGGGCGGGGGCCGCGCCGGTCGGGGTGGCGGTGGTCGTGGTGGCGGGCGCCGCCACGGCCGTGGTCGGGGCGACGCTGGTGCCGGCGGCGGCGCCGCCGGGCACGCTGGAGAACGCGACGACGTTGATGGTGGCGAGCACCTGGTCGTCGGCCTTCGGCGCTCCGGTGCCGTTGGACCCGCCGTCCTGCTGGAGGGTCAGGTCCACGGACGTCGTGGCGAAGAGGCGGCCGCCCACGATCGGGCGGTCCTTCTCGTCCACGGCGACCTGGCGGTGGAGGCGGTACAGGAAGTCGTCCACGTCGAAGAAGCGGCCGGTCACCTTGACCTCGAACTGCGTCCCGCGGATCGAGCCGTAGTCGCTGTAGTTGTTGGTCTTGATCGAGGTGAGCTCGACGCTCGCGCGGTCGGCGATGCGCTGGATCTGCACCACGACGCCCGGGGTCTCGGTGTTCTCCGGCAGGGCCTTCGAGAGACGGAGCCGCTCCGCGGTCCGCTTCGACTCGCCCTTGTCGGTCGCCGCCATGCGGTCGATGGTGTCCTGCAGGTCGTTGGTCTCGTTCTGGACCGCCGTCAGCGCGTCCTTCTGGGTGCTGAGATCAGCCCGTGCCGGCTTGATCACGAACCAGAAGAGGCCGCCGACGATCGCGATCACGGCGATCACCGCGAGCAGGATCTGGTCGCGCTTGGTCATCTTCATGGCGTGACTCCGGAGGCCGTCGAGGTCGCCGCGCCGCTCACCGGGGTGAGCGTCGAGCGGTCCTGCGCGCGCTGGTCGATGGGGATGTCGATGACGAAGTGGATGACGTCCTTGACGTCGCCCGCCTGCACCTCGCTGCTCGCGAGGCGCGGCTCGCCGAGGCCCGGGACCGTCGAGGCCCGCGCCATCAGCAGGGCCACCTGGTCCTGGGTGTACGCGTAGCCGTCGAGGTGGATCCCGCGCGGCACGGTCGAGTTGTTCAGGTTGGGCGCGCTCGCCGTCGTGGCCGTGGGGGTGGTGGTGGCCACGTCGGTCTCGCCCTTGAGGTTGGTCAGCCAGACGTCGTGGGGCATGACGGCCGTCAGGTCGCGGATCATCCGCTCCCAGTTGACGCGGCCGGTCACGAGGCCGACCACGGCGCCCGTGCGGACCTCCTGCGCGGCGTCGCGCGCCTGGGCCGCCTGGAAGGCGCCGAGCTGGTCGCGCAGGCTGTCGCGCTGCGCGGTCGCGGTGGCGACGTCGGACTTCGCGTCGTTCACCTGGCTGTGGAGCGAGTAGCCCCAGAAGCCCAGCCCGCCGAGGACCGCGACGGCGCCGACCACCGCGAGGGGGGTCTTGGCGCCGGTGAGGCCCGGCGTGCGGCGCTCCTTCTGGGGGAGGAGGTTGACCGCCCTCATGACCGCTCCGGCGCGTCGAGCGCCAGGCCGAGGGCCACGGCCGCGCGGGCGGCCACGTCGGGCGACAGGTCGCCGGGGTCGTCCAGCTGCTGGCGGGGGTCACCGATCTCGACGGGGATCCCGAGGCCCTGCTGCAGGTAGCGGTCGATGCCCGTGCAGAGCGCGGTGCCGCCGGAGATCACCAGCTTCTCGACGGGCCGCGCGAAACTCTGCGACCGGTAGTAGTCGAGCGACCGGCTGATCTCGCGGACCAGCGGGCGGGCGCCGAGCGCCAGCGCGTGGCGGACCTCGGCGACCGTGTCCGGGTCCCAGCCGTCGAGCGGCTCGCCGAGCAGCCCGCACGCCGTCTTGACGGCCTCGGCCTCCTCGGCCGGCAGGCCCGTGCGGTCGGCGACCGCCTTCGTGAGGTGGCTGCCGCCGAACCCGACGAGGCGGGTGAAGTGGCAGCGCCGGTCGACCGCGACGATCATGTTGGTGACCTCCGCGCCGACGTGGCAGACCGCCTGGGCCTGCGTGTCGGCCGAGCCCTCGTCGATGACCATCGGCGGGGGCAGCAGCGCCCGCAGGATGGCGAAGGCCTCGAGGTCGATGCCGACCGGCTGGAGGCCGGCCTGGCGGACCGTGGAGACGAGCCCCTCGACCATGTCCCGGTGGGCCGCGACGACGACGTGCCGCTCGCGGTCGCCGGCGTCGTTGCTGAACCGCAGCACCGGCTGCGAGTCCACGACGGTCTGGTCGGGCGGGATCGGGATCTGCTCGGCCGCCTCGAACTCGACGGCGGCGCGGCGCTCGCGCTCGTCGTCCAGCGCCGGGAGCTCGATGGTCCGCACCACGACGCGCTGGTTCGCAACGCCGAGGCGGACGCGCTTGCCGGAGAACCGTGCGGTCTTCCACAGGCGCTTGATCTCGGCGGCGAGCTCGTCGGGGCGCACGATCTCTCCGTCGTGCACGAGTCCGGGGGGCAGTGGCTCGACCGCGGCCTTCGCGAGCGTCACACGCTCGCGGGCGGTCTTCAGCTCGACGCCAGCGATGGCGCTCGAGCCGATGTCGAGGGCTACGACGGTGCTCATGGTGACGACGTCCGTGTCGGGGAGGGCAGGAGTTCCGAGGGGTGGTCAGCCGAGCCGGTCGGCGTACCACCCGATCATCGAAGGACCGAACCACAGGGCGACCAGGGCACCGGTCGCGAGGAAGGGGCCGAAGGGCACGGCCATCTTGCGGGCACGCGAGCCGAAGCGCGCGAGGTAGGCGGCGCCGACGACGGCGCCGACGGCGAATGCGACGAACAGGGCGGGCACGACCGACGCGCCGAGCACCGCGCCCATCAGCAGGGCGAGGTCCGCGTCGCCGTCACCCATGCCGCCGGTGAACGAGAGCAGGTAGAAGAAGACAAACGCGCCGGTCGCCGCCACGAGCGGGACCCACCAGCGCTCCGGGCGCGCGGCGATCGCCGCGACCAGGCCGAGGGCCGCCGCGGGCACGACGAGCCGGCGGGGGATCAGCCGGTGCTCGAGGTCGATCACGAACACCGGGACGAGGGTGACGCCGAGCAGGGCGGCCGCGAGGCCCTCCCACGTCGGCCCGAACGTGATGATCGCCACGGCGGCGAGCGCGCCGCTGGCGAGCTCGATGGCCTGGTAGCGCCAGTGCACCCGCCCGCCGCAGCCGTGGCAGCGGCCCCGCAGGGCGAGCCACGACACGACCGGGACGAGCTCGAGGGCCGTCAGCGTGCGCCCGCACGAGGTGCAGTGCGAGCGCGGGCTCACGAGCGACTCCCCCGCCGGCCAGCGCGAGGCCAGCACGGTGGAGAAGGAGCCGAGCGCGAGGCCGATGAGGCCCGCGACCGTCGCCCAGTAGGCGGTGGGTGCGCCGAGCAGCATCAGCGGACGATGAACCGGTCGTAGACGAGGACCCCGCGCTGGCGGCTCGCCACGTTGGCGAACTTGCGCTGCGCGTCGCGCGGCACCCACAGGCGCAGGCGGTGGTTGCCCGGGTCGATGCGACCCGTGCCCACCGTGACCTGGAAGCGCTGCCGGGTCGGCGTGACCTTGCGGATCGTCTCCCAGCCGTCGGAGGTCTTCATCTGGATGACGGCCGGACGCTTCGGGTAGATGCTGCCCTTCACGACCAGGCCCTTCTTCCGCGCGACGCGGCTGGTGGCCAGGCGGAAGGTGACGCGCGGCTGCACGTCGATCCCGAACGCCGCGGTGCCCTGCGGGTGGTTGGCCTCCTCGCGCCACACCAGGCGGTAGTCCGCCGAGCGGCTCATCTTGAGGGAGAAGGCGAACCGGCCCTGGGGGTTGGTGCGGACCATGCCCGCGGCCCTGAAGTTGTCGCTCGGGTAGGTGCGGCGCTCCAGGTAGAGGCGCGCCTTGCCGACGCCGGCCCCGTTGTTCTTGAGCTGGCCGCTGACGACCACCGTCTGGCGGTAGTCGACCCGCTTCGGGATCGTGTTCAGGTTGAAGTCCGGCGGGAAGACGCTGCGGAAGCTCCGGGTGGTCGACCACTGGCCGACGCTGTCGCTGCCGTAGTTCGCCCGCACGCGCCAGTAGTGGACGCCGGGCGTGGTGATCTGCGCCTTCGGCGGCACCAACGCGGTCTGGGCCGTGCCCAGGAGGTCGCTGGAGCCCGTGAAGCTCGGGTCCCGCGAGACCTGGACGTCGTACCCCACCGCGCCGTTGATCGGGGTCCACAGCAGCAGCGGCGAGTAGACGACCGCCGCGCCGTCGTTCGGCGCCTTCTGGACCGGACGCGGGGACGTGAGCGTGAACCGCCCGGTGCGGCTCCAGGTCTGGCCGGCGTTGCCGCCATCGACCGCGCGCACGCGCCAGCTCCAGGTGCCGTCCGGCAGGCGCGCCTCACCGTCCGAGAGCGTGCCGGGCACGGCGCCCTGGCCGAAGATGCGGCCCGTGTGGAGGCTGCCCGGGTTCCAGGTGCCGTCGGGGCTGAGCTGCACGTCGAACTTGGCGATGCCATCGACCGCGCCCCACGACAGCAGCGGCGGGTCGGAGACGGTGCCGCCGTCGACCGGCTGGCTGAGCGTCACCTGCGTCTGCTTCTTGAACGTCGCCTTCGGGACCGCGAGCTCGTTGACCGCCCAACCCGGGTTGTCCTCGGTCGCGCCGTTGCCCCAGACCACGCGCCACCAGTAGCCCGTGCCCTGCTGGTTGTCCGGCAGGGGGTTACGGCTCGTCCACGAGGTGTACGGCGTGACGACGCTCTCGCGGATGTTGTTGAACTGCGGGTCCGTGGCGATGTCGACGCGGTACAGCGTCATGCCGGCGACCGGCGTCCACGAGAGCGTCGGCATGAGGCCCGTCGTCGTGTCACCCGAGGAGCTGAGGGTCGTCGGGGGCGCCCCGCCGCCCGGCGCCGCCCACGTGACCTTGAACTCGTCGGTCCAGGTGCCGTAGACCCCGTCGATGATGGGACGGACCCGCCACCACAGGTTGCCGTACCCCATGCCCTTCGCCCGGACCTCCTTGATGGTCGGGGTGAGCGCGGTCGCGGCGGTCGTGCTGTCGAACACCAGGGGGTCGCCCCCCCAGTTGTACTGCTGGTTCGTGATCTGGACCTGGTACCGCTCGGCGCCGGGGACCGGCGTCCAGGAGAGGTCCAGGTCGTGGGTGGTGCTCATGTCCGCGGGCGTCAGCTGCGTCGGCGACGTCCACGCCTTGGTGAACGGGGTCGCGACGGTCCAGGGACCGGCGTTGCCGTTGGGGTCCTTGGCGCGGACGCGCCACGTGTAGTCGTCGTCGGGGATGGCGCCGACGGCGCCGGGGGTGACGAACGGCTGGTGGATGTCCTTGCCGAAGAAGATGACGTTGTTGAACTGGTCGCCCGGGGTGACCTCGACGTCGTACGCCGTGGCGCCCGCGACGGGGTTCCACGACAGGTACGGGTTCAGCTCGGTGAACGTGGCGGCCGCGCCGCCCGGGGTGGTCGCGAGCTTCGTCCCGCTGATCACGTTCGGCCAGGTCTTCGCGACCTGGGCGACGTCGCTCCAGATGCCGTCGGTGCCGGCCTTGTCGGTCGCGCGGACGCGCCACCAGTAGACGCCGTCCGGCAGGACCTTGTCCGGGACCGCGATGGCCTGGGTGGCCTCGCCCTTCCAGACCACGTTGCTGAAGCCGGGGTTCGTGGCGATCTCGACGTCGTAGGAGACGGCGTCGGGCACGTCGCCCCAGGTCAGGACCACGGCCTGCTCGGGGTAGCGCACCGGCGACGCGACGCTGTTCGGCGTGAGGCCCGAGGGCTGGCTCGCCAGGCGGTCGGCCTTGAACGGGGAGGCGACCGGGGTGGCGGGGCTCGTCCCCGGGTCCGGCGCCTGCGCGTGTGCGATGGCCGGCACGACGAGGGTGCAGGCGGAGAGGGCGAGTGCCAGGCGGCGGGACCGACGCATCGACCGCGACGCTACGACCGCCGGGCGCGCGTGAGGCGCATCAACCGTGTCGGGCGTGTGTCGCGTCTGCATCAGGTCTCGAGTCCATTCGGGCGAGGGCACGAGCGCTTCCTTGCGTCGAGGGGGCGGTGCTGCGAACGGGATGCTGCGAAGAGGGGCGGAGCGGGAGGGGCGGTGGTGCAGGCCCGCCCGAGGGCGGGCCCGCTGCCGTGATGCTGCGACCTACCAGCCCGTGGACGGGCAGGCCGTCGTCGGGTTGCAGGTGCGGGAGACCGTCGAGCCGGACGTGGCCGTCAGGTCCTTCGTGTAGGTGTAGGTGGTGCCGGACTTGCTGACCGTCGAAAGCGAGTAGCCGGTGGCCGTCGGGGTGCCGAAGGCGACCTCGTCGTTGGCGGCAGCCGCGCCGGTGACCTTCCAGGAGATGTTGGGCTCGATCGCGCGCAGGTTGGTCGCGCTCGCGCCGACGTAGGTGTTGCCGTCCGAGAAGTAGGCCTCCATCGCGGTGGCGCCGTTGCGCACCAGCGACTTGGCGGCCGCGTCGTTGGCCTTGTTGCGCTGACCAAGGAACGCCGGGATGGCGATCGCGGCCAGGAGGCCGATGATGATGACCACCACCAGGAGCTCGATAAGGGTGAAGCCCTTCTCGTTCCGGCGGCGGCGGAGTCGCTCAAGCATGTGCTCTCCTCCATGAGAACGTGACGTCCGCGGTCCTCCTGCCCGTGACGTGGGCACCCGCGGTTCACACCCCATATCGAGCGACGTGGGCATTTTCTTGAGAACCCGGACAGCCGTGTCCGGTGATCAGCGTCGCGGGCGGCGCCCGCGGTGGGGCGTCAGGCGGGGCGGCGGGCGACCGCGTAGAGCTTCACGAACGCGAACCTGAACCCGTCCGGGCCGCTCGCGTCGTGGACGGCGCGGGTGACGCGCTCGAAGTGGCCGGCGGCCTCGTCGGGGTCGAGCGAGGCGGACAGATGGCTGGCCACCGCGGAGATCCGGGCGAGGTACGCGGCGGGATCCTGGCGACGGACGCGCCGCTCCTCCCACGCGTCGATGACCTCGAGCCCGGCGTCGCCCATCCAGCCGGCGACCTCGTCGGCGCTGCGCTGGATGACGTCGAAGACGCCGGTCCACGCGACGGGGACGGGCGGCCGGACCTCCTCGAGCACGGTGCGGAACTCGGCGTCGGTCCCGGACGCGGACGCGAGGATGCCGAGCACCCCGCCCGGCCGCAGGGGCCGCGCCATCGCCGCGATCGCGGCCGGCTTCTCGGGGAACCAGTGGAAGGCCATGCCGCTCACGACCGCGTCGAACGCGCCCTCGGGGACGTCCATGTCGTGGACGCCGGCGACCTGGAGGGTGGCGTCCACCCGCCCGCCGAGCTTCTCGCGGAACCGCTCCAGCATGCCCTCCGAGGGGTCGACGCCCGTCACGCGGCGCGTCCCGAAGCGGTCGACCATCGCCTCGGTCACGAAGCCGGTGCCGCAGCCGACGTCCAGGACGTCGTCGTAGTCGCCGTCCGGGAGGGCGGCGACGAGGCGCCGCGCGCCGTCGCGGTTGTGGCGCAGCAGGTCGTCGTACGCGTCGGCGGCGCGGGTGAAGCCCTCCCCCACCTCCTGGCCGTCCCTGGATCCACCGGTCGTCGTCATGCCCACTAAGGTAGAGGAATGGCCGCGACCTGGACGCTGGTGACCGACGGCGCATGCTCCGGCAACGGGACCGACGAGTCCCGTGGCGGCTGGGCCGCCATCCTCACCGCCCCCGACGGCGCGGAGACCGTGCTGACCGGCGGCGAGTACCCCACGACGAACAACCGGATGGAGCTGATGGCCGCCCTGGAGGGGCTGCGGGCCACGCCGGAGGGGTCGGAGGTGGAGCTGGTGACCGACTCGAGCTACCTCGCCCACGCGATCGAGAAGGGGTGGCTGAAGGGCTGGCAGCGCAAGGGATGGCGCACGGCGAGCAAGCAGCCGGTCGCGAACCGCGACCTGTGGGAGCGGATGATCGCCGAGCTGGCGCGCCACGCGCGCGTGCGGCCGACGCTGGTGCGCGGCCACGCGGGGCACGAGGTGAACGAGCGCGCCGACCGCCTGGCGGTGGAGGCGGCCCTCGACGCCCAGCCGCGCCCGGAGGTCCCCGTGACGCCCGGCCAGGAGCAGCTCGGCCTCGACCTCTCGGATTGAGCGGGGCGCCCCTGACGCTGGTCGTCGGGCCCGGCGCCATCGGCGGGTTCGTGGCGGCGCGGCTCGCCGAGGCGGGCTGGCCGGTGTCGGCCGTCGCCCACGGGGACACGCTGCGGGCGCTGCGGGCCGGGCCCCTGCGGCTGACCGACGGGGACGACGAGCGGGAGGTGCGCCTGCGGGCCGTCGGCGATCCCGCCGAGGCCGGGCCGGCCGACCTGGCGCTGGTGTGCGTGAAGAGCTTCGGCACCGAGGCCGCCGCGCGTGCCCTGTCGCCGGCGCTCGCGGAGGGCGCGGTGGTGCTCTCGCTGCAGAACGGGGTGACGAACCCGGCGGTGATCCGGCGCGAATGCCCGGGTGCGGAGGTGGCGGGCGTGGCCGTGTACCTGGGGTGCCAGCGGCCGGCGCCCGGCCACGTGATCCGGCGGCCCAGCCGCAACCCCGCCACCGGCGAGCTGCGGGACGCCCTGGCGGGCGGGGGCGACGGCCGGCCCGGGGACGCGCTGGAGCGCGTGGGGGCGGCGATCGGGGTGCCGGTGCGGCGCGGCGACGCCGACCTGGCGCTGTGGACCAAGCTGGTGGCGAACGTGTCGCTCAACACGGTGACCGCGTTGGGACGGGCCCGCGTGGGGGCGGTCTTCGCGGAGCCCCGGGCGGTGGAGCTGATGCTGGCGCTGGGGCGCGAGACGGTCGCGGTGGCCCACGCCGCCGGGGTCCCGCTGCCGCCCGACGCGGCGGAGGCGTACGTGGCCGACGCCCGCCGGCGGCTGCCGGCGGCGGGCGGGTCCTCCACCCTCTTCGACCTGGAGGCGGGCCGGCGGCTGGAGCGCGAGGCGCTGGTGGGCGCCGTCGTGGCCGAGGGCGAGCGGCGGGGCGTGCCGGTTCCCGCGAGCCGGGCGTGCGACGCGCTCCTGAGGCTCCTCAGCCCCGGGGACTGAGCCGCTCGGCCGCGGCCCGGGCGGCGGCGGCCGCCTCGGCGGCGAGGGTGCGCACGATCTCGCCCGCCGGCGCCTCGCGGGCCAGGACGTGGGCCTGGCCGGCCCAGAGGTTGAAGCCGCCGGCGTCCCCCGCCCGGCGCGCCGCCGCGCGCAGCGGGGACGTGGCGTGGTGGACGTGGGGGTATGCGACCACGGCGTCGGCCTCGTGCTCCTCCATGAAGCGGTTCACGATCCCGCGGGCGGTGCGGCCCGTGAAGGCCCGGGTGAGGCCGGTGCGGCCCTCCTCGGCGAGGGCGGCGCGGTGGGCGGGGTGGGTGCCCGCCTCGGCGGCCCGCAGGAAGGCGGTGCCGAGCTGGGCGGCGCTCGCCCCGGCGGCGATGACCGCGGCGACGGCGGCGCCGTCGGCGATCCCGCCGGCGGCGACGAGCGGCAGGTCGGTGGCACCGGCGGCGAGGCGGAGCAGCGCGAGCAGGCCCAGCGACTCGGCGTCGTCGCGGTCGTCCCACGCGCCGCGGTGGCCGCCCGCCTCCGCCCCCTGGCAGATCAGCGCCTGGGCGCCGGCCGCGGCGGCGGCCCGGGCCTCGGCGGCGCGGGTGACGGTGACCCAGACCTCCGACCCGGCGCTGCGGAGAGCGGCCACCGTGGCGGGGGGCGGGCAGGCGAACGTGAACGACACGACCGGCACGGGATCCCGCATCAGCATGGCGATCTTGGCGTCCCAGGCGTCGTCCTCGTCGCGGGCCTCCCCCACCTCGGTGCCGAGCCGTGCGGCGTCGGCATGGAGGGTGCGGACGTAGGCCGCGAGGGCGTCCCCGTCGACGGGGTCGCTCCGCGGGACGAAGACGTTGACGCCGAACGGGGTGGGGCTGAGCGCCCGGACGGCGGCAACCTGCGCGGCGAGGTCGTCGGGGGTGCGGTAGCCGGCCCCGATGAACCCGATGCCCCCGGCCTCCCCCACCGCCGCCACGAGCTCAGGGGTCGTCGTACCCCCCGCCAGGGGCGCGAGCACCACCGGGTGCCGGAGTGACGCGAGGACCGCCGCCATCGCGGCGAGCCTACGTCAGCGGGCTGTGCGCGGCCCCCCTCGGGGACGAGTGCGGGCGGCGGTCCCAAGTGGGGACTCGGGGAGAGTCCCCAGCGGGACGGTCAGAACCCCTTCATCGAGGGGCACGTTCCCCGGCCCGGCCGAAGTGGGAAATCGGGTCCTGGTCCGAAGCGGGACTCGAGGTTCGTCCCAAGTGGGACTCCGGGGAGGTCGCAGGTGGCGGGCTGAACCTCCCCCGCCCCGCCGGTCGCCGGAGGCAATTGAGACCCCGCGTTCTCGATTGCACCGACCCCGGGGCGGGCGCGGGTGCGGACCGCGCCGGAGGCCGATGCGATCGGGTCAGAACCCCTTCATCGAGGGGTTGGCGGGGTCTGGCCGCCGCTGGCCGGGCCACAGTGAACGAGATCCGGGTCCCGAGTGGGAATCGCGGACAGTCCCCCGGGGGACTCCGCGGCCACGGCCCCGGCGCGCCGGCTCAGGGGGCGGGGGTGGGCCCGGCGGGGGGACGGGTGCCGAGGGTCACCGGGACGTCCATCTCGTCGCCGTCGCGGAGGATCCGGACGGTCACGCGGTCCCCCGGGGCGTGCCCGACGAGGGCGGCGGCGAGGCCGGCGTTGGTGTCGGCGGGGGTGCCGTCGACCTCGGTGATCACGTCGCCCGGCCGCAGGAGGCCCGACGCCGGTCCGCCCGCGACGACGGACTGGAGGAGGACGCCCTCCGGGACGTCGCCCCCGACGATGCCCATGTACGGCAGGTCCGCCCTGCCGGTCGCGATGATCCGGCCGGCGGTGCCCTGCACCACCGTGCTCGGGACCGCGAAGCCGATGCCCTCGTTGGTGCCGCTCTCCGTCGCGATCTGCGTCGCCATGCCCACCACCCGCCCGTCCATCGACAGGAGCGGACCCCCGGAGTTGCCGGGGTTGAGTGCGGCGTCGGTCTGGATGACCCCCTGGATCGCGAAGCCGTTGGGCGAGTCGATCTGGCGCCGCAGCCCGGAGACGATCCCGCTCGAGAGGCTGCCGTTCAGGCCGAAGGGCGACCCGATCGCCACCACGGGGTCACCGATGCGGACCGTGGACGAGTCGCCGAACGGCAGCGCCGGCACATCACCCTGCGACTCCTCCAGGGTGAGCACCGCCACGTCCACCGACGGCTCCACGCCGCGCACCGTCGCCTCCACGCGACGGCCCCCCAGGTCCACGTTCACGCTGGTCCGGTCGCCGACGACGTGGGCGTTCGTCACCACGTGGCCGTGGGCGTCCACCAGGAACCCGGACCCGGTGCGGTCGCCGGCGTCGATCAGGACGACCGACGGCGACGCCGCCCGGTAGATCGCGCGGACGTGGCCGGCGTCGGCCGTCCCGGCCCCCGCCGCCTCGCTGCGGATGCCGAGGATCGCGGCGATCCCCACCAGGACGAGCCCCGTCACCAGGCCGCCCAGGACCGCCGCCCCCAGCATCCGCACCGACTCCCCGCGCATCCGTGTCATGGGGAGGATGGTGCGCCCCGCCCCGCCCGGCCACACCGTCCGCGCGTTGGGGCGGTCGCCCCCCCGGACGGACGGTCCCGCGGATCGCTCCCCGACCCGCAGTCGTCCTACACTGACCCCATGCGCAACAGCTACACCCTCGGCCGCGTCGCCGGCATCGAGATCGGGATCAACTGGAGCGTCCTCGCGCTGCTCGCGCTGATCATGTGGACGCTCGCGACCGGGGTCTTCCCCGACACGAACCCGGGGCTCGGCGACAACACCTACTTCGCGATGGCCGTCGTCGCCTCGCTGGGGTTCTTCGCCTCGATCCTGCTCCACGAGCTCGGGCACGCCGTCCAGGCCCGCCGCGACGGGATGGAGATCGACGGCATCACCCTGTGGCTGTTCGGCGGGGTCGCGCGCTTCACCGGGATGTTCCCCACCGCCGGCGCCGAGTTCCGGATCGCCATCGCCGGGCCGCTCGTGTCGCTGCTGCTCGCCGCCGGCCTGATCGGGAGCACGTGGCTCCCCGGCCTGCCCGAGCCGGTCGACGGCGTCCTGGCGTGGCTCGGGATCATCAACGCGGTCCTGCTCGTCTTCAACCTGATCCCGGCCCTGCCGCTCGACGGCGGCCGCATGCTGCGGGCCGCGCTGTGGCAGTGGAAGGGCGATCTGCAGCCGGCCACCCGCCTCGCCGCCGGGATCGGGCGGATCCTGGCGATCGGGATGATCGGCCTGGGCCTCGCGATGGCCGTGCTCGGCCAGGGGATCGACGGCGTGTGGCTCGCCCTGATCGGCTGGTTCGTGCTCCAGGCCGCGGGCGCGGAGGCGCAGATGGTGCGGCGCACGGCCCCGGTCGTGGGTCCGCGCGTGGGCGACATGATGGACGCCGACCCGGTCACCACCCGCCCGGAGCTGACGCTCGACGAGTTCTCGCGCCTCTCCGGGATCGACCTCGACCACGACGCGTACGCCGTGCTCGGCGACGACGGCCGCCCCGTGGGGATCATCCCCACCCGCGCCCTCACGGAGGTCCCGCGCCACGACTGGCGGTACCGCACGGTCGCCGACTGCATGATCGGCCGCGCCCAGGTGCCGGCCCTCACCGCCGAGGCCTCCCTGGACGACGCGATGGAGGCGCTGCGCCGCTCGCCGGTGCGGCGGGTGCTGGTGGTGGAGGGGGAGCGCCTGGTGGGGCTGCTCTCGCTGGACGACGTCGCGCGGACCCTGGGCCTGCGCGTCGCCGGTCCCACCGTCCCCTAGGTGCGTTGACCACACACCTGCGCGACAGCTGATCGTTCCGTCCGGGTCTCCCGGGAGGGTTGGGGTGTCGAAGCCTCAACCTCACCAAGGAGACCCGGGTGTCTGACGCTATCGGGCCGCCCCGACGC
>JBFWNT010000033.1:0-33412 GCA_050250915.1 Thermoleophilia bacterium | reverse complement strand
CGCTCGGCTACCTGTCGCCGGTCGAGTTCGAGGCGGCCAACCAACCCACCGCCCTGATGCATCATCCGGTGAAGGCAGTCACTCAGGACGTAAGCCCGCTGGTGTCAACGGAAGCGGGTCAACCCCAACCCCAGACCATGTGATCGTTCCTGGGTGAGGATCGACGGCCAACCTGCTCTTACGGTGCCCAAGTGCTCCCAGGAGATGGTGGGCGGCGCGATCCGGGCCATCTTCCCTCAGCCCAGCCGCGCCGCAGTGGCCGATCGGCTCGACTCGATCACCGACAAGCTCGGGCGCCACTTCCGGGCCATCGAGCGATGCTATGCAACGCGGCGCCCGACATCTGCACCTTCGCGCCCTTCTCGTTAACCGCTGGGGCCCGATCTGGACCACCAACCCTCTTCGAGCGACTGATCAAGGAGGTCAAGCCCGCTCGGAAGTGACGGGGTCGTCCCCGCCAGCAGGCGATCCGGTGTCCGGTCGATACTGTGCTGACCGAGGCCACGACGACTGGGTGATCGCCAAGCGGCGCTACCTCTCCGAACCTTGCGGGCGGCGGTCGCCGCCACCGGAACCCCACCCGCGGGGCAGACTCTGCGACGCCGGCATTGTTGCCCTCGCAGCCCACGTCGATCGTAATGACCTCACCCAGAAGATCGCCCCGAGGAATCGCTCCACTCGTTGGGACACAGCCGAGCGGGGCACTCCGCTCTGTTCGTGGGACCGCTACTCGTGACGCTTAAGCCGCTGCGCTCCCGTGAAGGGTTGCCCGGCGACGGGCACGCATGCATGGAGCGCGACGGCGGCTGCCAGCGCACCGCGCGCGAGAGGGATGGGCGAGGTGATCGAGACCTCCGGGGGGCGTGGTCACCCCTTGAATCGACACCCGGCGCACATTGTCGACCGCCCCGGCCCGCGGGAGGGGCGTCCCGCGGGAACACGCCGCACCCGCCCTGGAACGGGAAAAGCCACGCCTGGGCGGGGCTTTTCCCGCGATGGAGGATACCGGGATCGAACCGGTGACCTCTACGCTGCCAGCGTAGCGCTCTCCCAGCTGAGCTAATCCCCCGGGACGCCGAGTATAGGAAAGGCTCGGCCCGGGTCAAAGCCGCGGCACGGTCAGGATGCCGCCGCGAACTCCTGCCGTGGCGCCTCCCGCCAGAGGCGGTCGAGGCGGTAGAAGTCGCGGGCCTCGGGCGTGAAGACGTGGACGACCGCGTCGAGCAGGTCGACGAGGATCCAGTCGCCCTCGCGCTCGCCCTCCACGCGCCGCGGGAGGATCGCGTGGTCGCGCTTCATCCGCGTCCGGACCTCCTCTGCGATCGCCTTGGTCTGACGCGCTGTCTGACCGGTGCAGATGACCAGATAGTCGGTGTAGGACACCAGCCCCCGCATGTCGAGGATCACGATGTCCCTGGCGTTCTTGGATTCCGCCAGCGCGGCGGCGGCCAGGGTCAGCTCGAGCGGGTTCGCGAGGTGTCCTTTCGTCGGTCGGAGGATCGGGGCGAGGGTACCACGCCCCCTCGGACGAGTGCCGACTCCACCGTCGGAGGGAGCAGATGGCCCACCGGCTCCCCCGCGGCGAGGCGGTCGCGGATCATGGTGGACGACACGCCGATCGCCGGCATCCGGACGATGTCGTGGCGTCCGGGGGCCACGCGCTCGGCCAGGTCGGTCAGGTCGTCGTCGTCGACGCCCTCCCGGGCGACCACCGCAAGGCGCGCGGCCGCGAGGATGCGGTCGGGGTCGCGCCACGCGGGGACGCCCGCGAGCTGGTCGGCGCCG
Source organism: Thermoleophilia bacterium (assembly GCA_050250915.1). Classification (GTDB taxonomy): domain Bacteria; phylum Actinomycetota; class Thermoleophilia; order Miltoncostaeales; family Miltoncostaeaceae; genus Miltoncostaea. The sequence goes on along the minus strand of JBFWNT010000033.1, from coordinate 31,627 downwards.
AGCACGAACCAGAGACGCACACCGGGCTCGGCGCCGGCCATCGCCTGGAGGGTGTCGGCGGTGTAGCTGGGCCCCTCGCGCTCCAGCTCGATCAGCGAGACGGTGAGGCCGGGCCGGCCCTCCACGGCCGCCTCGGTCCACGCCGCGCGCGCCTCCGCGTCCGCGATCTCGCGCCCCAGCTTGTGCGGCGGCGTCCGGGCGGGCACCAGCCGCACCTCGTCCAGGACGAGCTGCCACCGGGCCTCGCACGCCATCACGACGTGGCCGATGTGGGGCGGGTCGAAGGTCCCGCCCAGGACCCCGATCCGGCGGGGCTCCCCCGTGCCGCCTGGCGCCGTCAGCGCCGCCCGGCGGGGGTGCCGCTCACGACGTGCGCCGCGACCGGCTCGTCTTGGGCGGGGCGGGAGGCGCCTCCTCGGCGGGCGCGGGGAGCTCCTCCGCCGTCTCCGTGGATGCCGACGCCGAGGTGGACTCGCCCAGGAGCGCGCGGTAGCTGTCGTCGGCCACCTCGTTCAGCACCTTCTCCAAGCCGCTGCGGGTGGCGAACAGGTGCTGGGTGAGCGCGTCGCGCACCTCGCGCATCTGACGGATCGCGCTCATCTCACGGTCGCGCATGGCGGTGAGCTCGGCCTCCGCCTCGCGCATCCGCGCGTCGGACGACTCGCGCGTCTCCGCGGCGAGCTCCTCGGCCCCGTCCACCTTCGCGGAGGCCGTGATCTCGGCCTCGGTGATGATCCGGCGCGCGTCGCGGTCGGCGCCGGCGCGGGTGTCGGCCGAGTAGGCGTCGGCCTCGCGGCGGGTGACGGCGGCGTACTCGTCTGCCTGGCGCCGCACCTCGATGGTGGCGTGCTCGACCTCCTCGCGGCTCAGCTTGGTGGCCGTCTGCGCGTCGCGCCGCATGGCGTCGGCGTCGCGGCGGGCCTCCTCGAGGATCGCGTCGCCGCGCTCCTGGGCGGCGCGGCGGTACTCCAGCGCCTCCTGCTCGGCGGCGTTGAGCGCCTCCGTGGCGCTGGCACGGGCGGAAGCGGCGAGGCGGGCGGCCTCGGCCTCGGCCTCGGCGGTGATCTGCGCCGCGGACTCGTGGGCCGCCTTCAGCACCGTCCCCGCGGTCTCGCCCACGAGCGCCAGCAGATCCTCGTCGGAGAGCCGCGCCGCGCGGAGCTCGTCGCGCTCGGCGACCGCCGCGTCGCGCTCCGCCGCCACGGCGTCGCGCTCGGCGGTGAGCTGGGCGATGGTCTCGCGCAGGTCCTTCAGCTGACCGTCGCGGGCCGTCGCCTGCTCGGTCACGGCCCGCAGCTGGGCCCGCATCCCATCGAGCTGCTGCGCCGCGTCGTCGGACGCGGCCTGCCGGGCCTGGAGCTCCGCGACCTGCGTGGCCGCCTGCTCGGCGGTCGCCAGCCGCGCCCGCATCGCCTCGAGCTCGGCCGCAGCGGCCTCCGCCGCGGCGAGCCGCTCCTTCAGCTCGGACGCCCGCTCGGCGGACGCCTCGGACACGGCGAGCTGCTCCCGGAGTCCGCGGACCTCACCGTGCGCGTCCTCGAGGACGCCCGCGAGGGCGTTGAGGAGCGCGGTCACCTCCGCGGGGTCGTAACCCCGTCGGACGGTCGAGAACTGGACGGTGCGGAGATCCTCGACGGTCACCGTGGCGGCGGTCGGGCCGCCGGGCGCGCTCACGGGCTGTGGCATGCGGGCGAGTCTAACCGTCGCCGCGGGCCCCTTCCACCGGACGAACGGCTAGCGGAGGTGCCCGTGCCCCGTGACCAGGTAGGTGTAGGTGGTCAGCTCCGCCAGGCCGATGGGCCCGCGGGCGTGGAGCTTCTGCGTCGAGATGCCGATCTCCGCGCCCATCCCGTACTCGCCGCCGTCGGTGAAGCGGGTGGAGGCGTTCACGTACACGGCCGCCGCGTCCACCGAGGCCTGGAAGGTACGGGCGGCGTCGAGCGAGGTGGTCACGATCGCCTCGCTGTGCCCGGAGCCGTGGCGGGCGATGTGCTCCAGCGCGTCGTCGAGGGAGTCGACCACCCGCACCGCCAGGGTCAGCCCGAGGAACTCGGTGCCGTAGTCGGCGTCGGTGGCCTCCGCGATGCCCTCGCCCCGGTCGCCCAGCACGTCGAGCCCGGCCCGGTCCATGCGAAGCTCCACCCCCTCCGCCCGCAGGCGGGCGACGGCGGGCGGCAGGAACGCGGCCGCGGCGTCGCGGTGCACCAGCAGGGTCTCGGCGGCGTTGCAGACGCCGGGGCGCTGCACCTTGGCGTTGACGGTGATCTTCAGGGCCATGTCGGGGTCGGCGTCGGCGTGCACGTAGACGTGGTTGTTGCCCGACGCGGCGTAGATGACGGGCACCTTGGAGTGCTCCATCAGGAACGCCTTGAGGTCCTCGCCGCCCCGCGGGATCACCAGGTCCACCGCGCCGGTCATCTGCACCAGGCGGCGCAGCTCCTCGCGGTCGGATCCGAGCATGGCGACCGCCCACCGGGGGGCCTCCGCCTCGATCAGCGCACCCGTGAGCACCTCGGCCAGGATCAGGTTGGAGCGGCTCGCCAGGCGGCTGCCGCGCAGGATCACGGCGTTGCCGCTCTTGATGCAGAGGCTGACCGCGTCGACCGTGACGTTGGGGCGGCCCTCGTAGACGACGGCGACCACGCCGAGCGGCACGCGGCGGCGCACGAGCTCCAGCCCGTTCGGCAGCGTGCGGCCCATGTCGACGATGCCGATCGGGTCGGGGAGGCCCGCGACGTTGCGGACGGCCCGGGCCATGTCGGCCACGCGGTCCTCGTCGAGCAGTAGGCGGTCGATGAGCGCCGGCGCCGAGCGCCCGCGCTTGGCGGCCTCCACGTCCAGCCGGTTCTCGCGCAGGATCTCGGCGCCGCGGCGCTCCAGGGCGTCGGCCATCTCCAGCAGGATCGCGTCGCGATGGTGGCCGGGCAGCCCCGCCAGCCGGCGGCGGGCCTCGGCGACGTCGGCGACGACTCTCTCGAGCGTGGTCATGGGGTCGGGATTACAGCACGGCGGCGGCCGCCTGGCCGCCGGTTCGCGGTTCCGCGAGGACGAACTCGTCGCGGTGGATCACCTGGGGCGCCGCGTCCGGCAGGCGCTCCCGCACCGCGTCGGACTTGAGCCCCGCGACCAGGCGCACCTCGTCGGCGGACATCGCCGAGATCCCCTTCCCCACCACGTCGCCCTCCCGCCCGACCACCTCGACCGCGTCCCCGGCCGCGAAGGCGCCCTGCGCCGACACGACGCCCACCGCCAGCAGGGACGTCCCCCGCTCGCGCAGGGCCGTCGCCGCGCCGCCGTCGACGACCACCCGTCCCAGGGTGGGCTTCGCGTGGCGCAGCCACAGCTTGAACGCCGGCTCGGGGCGCGGGGACGCCGCGAAACGGGTGCCCACGTGGCTGCCGGAGGCGATGGCGGGGATCACGCCGTCGGCGGTGCCGGAGGCGATGACGCAGGCCACGCCGCCGCCGGTCGCCATGCTGGCGGAGGCGACCTTGCTGGCGATGCCGCCGCGGCCGGTGGCGCTGGCGCCCATCTCGGCCAGGGGCACGTCGGCGGGGCGGGTGCCCGCAGGGACATCGCCGATCAGCGCGGGGCCGTCCGGGCCGGGGCCGTAGAGGCCGTCGCGCTCGGTGAGCAGCAGCAGCCACGCGGCGCCGAGGAGGAGCGCGACCTGGGCGGCCAGGACGTCGTTGTCGCCGAAGGTCAGCTCGTCGGTGGCGGTGGTGTCGTTCTCGTTGACCACCGGGATCGCGCCCAGCTCGATGAGCCGGCGCAGCGTGACCCGCGCGTTGAGGTACGACGCCCGCGCGGCGAGGTCGCTGGAGGTCAGCAGCACCTGGGCCGGCACCACCCCGTGCGGCGCGAAGGCCTCCGCGTAGCGCTGGAACAGCACCCCCTGCCCCACCGCCGACGCCGCCTGCAGATCGGGCAGGGCGCTCGGGCGCTCCGCGAAGCCCAGGCGGCCGAGGCCGGCGGCGACCGCGCCGCTGGTGACGAGCACGGGGTGGTTGCCCTGGCGGTGGACGCGCACCAGGTCGCGCACCCGCGCCTCCAGCACCTCGTGGCGGAGCTCCCCGGACGCGTCGACCAGCGTCGACGACCCCAGCTTGACGACGATGACGGCCATGTCAGGCGGCGCGCAGGGCGGCCAGCACCCGCTCGCGGAGCGCGTCGATGCCGCGGCCGGTGACGGTGTCGACCGCGATGTCGGCGCCCGCGACGGGCTCGCCCTCGTCGGCGTGGGTGGCCACCACGATCTCCTGGACGCCGCCCTCGACGAACGGCGCGACCCCCTCGCGGACCATGGCGATGCGCTGCTCCGCGGGGACCGGGTCGGCGGCGTCGACGGCGTGCAGCACCACGCGGGCGCGCTCCAGCTGGCCCAGGTGCGCGTCGCGGCGCGGGACGCCGTCGGCGGCGAGGCCGGGCAGGTCGGCGACCAGGTAGAGGTTGGCGTCCTCGTCCTGCAGGGGTCCGAACGCCGGCTCGCGGGTGGACTGCGGGTAGGGCGCGACGGTGGCCGCGGCGCCGGTGAGGGCCACGAGCAGGGCGCTCTTGCCGGCGTTCGGGAGACCCACGATGGCGACGTCGACGGGCAGCCGCAGCTCCAGGGTGAGCCACGCCTCCTCGCCGGGGGTGCCGGGCGTGGTGTTGCGCGGCGCCTGGCGGGTGGACGAGCGGAACGCGCGGTTGCCGACGCCGCCGTCGCCCCCGCGCGCCACCGGGACGCGGTCGCCGGGGGCGGCGAGCTCGGCGATGACGTGGCCGTCGCGCAGCACGCGCGTGCCCGGGGGCACCGCGACCAGCAGGTCGTCGCCGCCGCGGCCGTGGCGCACCTTGCCCTCTCCGTGGCCGCCGTTGGGCGCGCGGTGGTGCACGGCGTGGCGGAAGCGCGAGAGGTCGGTCACCTGCGGGTCGGCGACGAGCACCACGCCGCCGCCGCGGCCGCCGTTTCCGCCGTCGGGTCCGCCCTTCGGGATCTTCGGCTCGCGGCGGAACGACATGCAGCCGTTGCCGCCGTGGCCGCCCTCGACGTTGATCTGCACCCTGTCGGTGAAGGGCATCGGCCCTCCCCCGGCCCCGCCCCGCCCGTCGGCTAGACGGCGGTCGGCTCCTCGGCGTGCACGAAGATGCGGCGGCCCTTGCGGCCGTTGGTGAACTCCACCCGGCCGGTCACCGTGGCGAAGATGGTGTGGTCGCGGCCGATGCCGGCCCCGTCGGCCGGACGGAAGCGGGTGCCGCGCTGGCGGACGATGATCGAGCCGGCCGGGACGACCTGACCGCCGAACACCTTCACGCCGAGCATCTTCGGCTTGCTGTCGCGACCGTTGCGGCTGGAGCCGCCACCCTTCTTGTGGGCCATTGCTTCTGCTTCCCCTACGCCGAGGCGGTGATGGAGTCGATCTTGACGCGCGTCTGCCGGGAGCGGTGGCCCCGGCGCTTGCGCTCGTTGCGCTTCGGCTTGTACGTGAAGACGAGGATCTTCTTGCCGAGCAGGTGCTCCTCGACCGTCGCCGTGACGGTCCCGCCGTCGGCGATGCCGTCGGCATCGCCCGTGGCGAGGACGCGCGGCGTGAAGCTGGCGCCCTCCTCCTCGGCCAGGCGGTCGACGACAAGGCGCTCACCCTCGCGAACGCGGTACTGCTTGCCCCCGAGGGCGATCACGGCGTAGTCGGGCACGGTCGTTTCCTCACACGTTTGACGAGCGACGGCGGATGTTAGCGAGGAGTCCGCCGAAACGCTACGGAGAAGTGGGATCAGTCCCCGCTTGATGCCAGTTCATCGGCAAGCGCCGAGAGCCGCGCCAATGAGCGCGCCAGACTCGGGGAGGTTTCGGCTGCAACCTGAGGTCGCCACTCGTTCTCAGAGAACTCAATGAGATCGGAGGTGTAGGTCGCACCTTCGGAACGACCGCTCCCGACCCGTGGTACCAGCCCTTCTCGAATGGCGCGGCGCGACGAGCGGCGAGCCAGGTTGACGACGAGTTGCTTCGGATCGGCCTCGGCGTCGGGGTTGGTAGGAAGCAATGAGATCGCCCGACCCAGAAGGGTCGCGCAGGCTTCGCGATCGGCAAGCAACCAAGCCTCGATCTCCTGGACAGCAACGCGGAGCCTCATCCCAGGGGCGGGTTCCGGAAGCCACTGCGCGATCGCTGCGCCAGGACATGGAGCCTCGTCGTCTAGATCGAGCAGCACGACCCAGGGGCCGATCCGTGCCGCCTCGTTGTACGACTGGAGCTGCCGAAGAAGAGACTGCTTGCCCTTGCGACCAAAGACGCGCCAGACGTCGAGTCCAACCTCGCGAAGGGCGCGCCGAAGAACCGCCTCGTCGAGGAGGCCCTCGACGGCAATGTCGACGCCCGTCACTCGCGATCAGCGTCCGAAGAGCGAGAGTTGGCTCACTTCGTCCGGGCGAGTGAGCGCCAACAGCACCTCGTCCAAGGGCACCCCAAGGTTGACGGTGTCCGCGATCTCAGGAATGTCAGCGGCCAGCCGGCCTTCCGAACCCTCGAGCCCCGGGGTGAGGACTAGCACCTCATCGAGGCCAACCCCGGGATCCCCAACGAGACGGGGTGAGTGCGTGCTGACGATGATCTGGCGGCCCGTCCTGCGCTGAACCTGAGCAAACATTTGAGGGATGAACCGAGTCACCTCGTCATGCAAGGAAAGCTCGGGCTCTTCGAGGACAAGCGGGCCGGAACCATCCAGGACAGACCACAACAGACCGAGAAGGCGCAAGGTCCCGTCCGAGAAATGCTCTTCGCTTTGCCAGTGGCCCTGCGACCGCCAATGCTTGTACTTCCCTCGAAGGTGCGGCGTCCCCCGGTCGTCACGGAATAGCTGGAGCTCTTCGAGTTGTGGTACCGCGACGGCCAGGGCATCGCGAATACGGCGCAGTCTCGCCTGCTGGGTCCGCTCCGAAGTGCTCGCCAGAGTCTCGAGGAAGTCCCCTCCGTAGGGGTCGTTACGCCGCCCAACGGAACGGTCTGGCTCTCTGACTAACTGCGGGACGATGTGCCGATAGCGCACCGATGCGAAGAAGTCGGCCACGTCGCGAAACTCGCGATTGACGTTGACCTGTTCGAGATGGGTCTGCCGGAGCCGCGCGGGGTCTTTCTCGTCGTCAGGATCCGGCCGAGCCAAGAGCTCCTCCTCCAAACGGAGGACCCTTTCCCGCTTGATGATCGGGCGACGCTGGTTGTCCTGCCCGAAACTGAGCTCGTACGTCCAGGCCTTGGGGACCTCGTCAGTCCCGATCTCAACCGTGATCCCGATATCGGGATACCTGCGAGCCGCGAGGCTGCGGAGCATGGACACGCTACCGCGGTGAGGCTTGGTGACAGCAGCTTCGAATCCTCCCCCGACTGTGACCATGTCGCTCAGAAAGCGCACCGCGTCCAGGAGGTTCGACTTGCCCGCCGCGTTTGGTCCAACGACGAACATCCGACGCTGGAGCAAGACATCGAGCAGTCTGAAGTTCCGCCAGTTCTCGAGCCGCAGCCGCGTGAAGCGGAGGGGGCCGCGGGTGGCCTGCTGCCCGTTCGAGCTCATTGATCCTTTCCAGCCTTGGTCGGCTACGACGACACCCTAGAACGACGGCCTGCCACTCGGCGCGACGCTAGGACGATGCGCGCCTCCGCCTGCGGTTGCCGGGGGCCGGGGGGGCGCCGCCGGCGGCGACGGGCTCCTCGGGGGTGCGGATCCGCATCGCGTGGGGGCTGAGGGAGGCGTCGGGGATCAGGTCGATGCCGATGCCGGCGTCCTCCTCCAGCCCCTGCAGGCGCACGCCCTCCTCGCCGCTCATGACCTCTGCGATGCGGGGGTTCACGGCCACGGTCACGCGGTCGGCGGCGCGGCCCTTCAGCTGCTGGCGCAGCTCGCGCTCGATGGTGATGGCGTGGGTCTCGTCGCTCGGGATGACCCCCACGCCGGCGCAGGTGGGGCAGATCTCGGTCATGATCTCGCGCGGGCCGTCGGAGATGTTCTGGCGGGTCATCTCCACCAGCCCCAGCGGCGAGATGTCGACGACGTAGGTGCGGGTGCGGTCCTTCGCGAGGGCCTCGTCGAGCGCGGCCTTCACGGCCCGCCGGTTGCGCTCATCGTCCATATCGATGAAGTCGATGATGATGATGCCGCCGATGTCCCGGAGGCGGAGCTGGCGGACCACCTCGACCGCAGCCTCCAGGTTGGTCTTGGTGATCGTGTCCTCCAGGCGGTTCCCGCCCTTGCCGACGTTGCGGCCGGAGTTGACGTCGATGACGGTCATCGCCTCGGTGTCGTCGATCACCAGGTAGCCGCCCGACGGCAGCGGCGCGCGGCGGTCCATGGTGGAGCGCAGGCTCGCCTCGACGCCCTTCGCGACGAACAGCGGCTCGTCCTCCACCCAGTGGCGCACGCGGTCGCCCATCTCCGGGGAGGTGCGCTTCAGGAACCCCTGGATGCGCTCGAACTGGGCCTCGTCGTCGACCAGCACCTCCTCCACGTCCGCGTTCAGCAGGTCGCGGATCACCCGGAGGGAGATGTCGGCCTCCGAGTAGAGGAGGGTCGGCGCCTTGGCCAGGTCGCCGCGCTCCTGCAGCGTCTGCCACAGGCGCTTCAGGAACGCCAGGTCGCGCGCGATCTCGCGGGCCGACGCGCCGGCGGCGGCGGTCCGCACGATCAGGCCGCCCTGCTCCAGCGGCAGGGCGCCGCAGATGGAGCGCAGGCGGGTGCGCTCGTCGTCGGGCAGCCGCTTGCTCACGCCGACGCCCTCCCCGAACGGCACGTACACCACGAAGCGCCCGGCCAGGGAGAGCTGCATCGTCAGGCGCACGCCCTTCGTGCCCATCGGGTCCTTCGTGGCCTGCACCAGGATCTCGTCGCCCCGCTTCAGCAGGTCGGCGATCTGGCGCTTGCGCTTCGGGACCCCGAGCGCGACGACCTCGTCGACGTGGAGGAAGCCGTTCTTCTCCAGGCCGATCTCGATGAAGGCGGCCTCCATGCCGGCGAGGACGTTCTCGACCCGCCCCTTCCAGACGTGGCCGACGACGGAGCGCTGGCCCCGCCGCTCGATGTAGCACTCGGACGCGCGGCCGTCCTCCATGATGGCCACACGGGTCTCGGCGCGGTCGACCGAGACCAGGATCTGCTTCTTCAGGACTGACTCCTCGGTGGATTCGACGTCGCCAGGCCCAGGCGGGCGGCGACGCGGTCGAAGACGGGGCGGACGGGCTCCAGGGGGAGCCCTTCGACGAGCCCGTGTCCGGACTCGAGACGGGCGAGGGTCGTCTCGCCGACCGCGCGGGTCGCGGCGTACGCCACCGCGCCGCGTGCGGCCCAGCCGGCGCCGGGCACCAGGCCCACGGCGCTGCGCGCGATGGCGCGCCAGGCGAACCCCGCCCCGAACAGGCCGAGGGCCTCGACGGCGCGTTCGGGACCGAAGCGGTACCCGTACATGCTCTCGAGCTCGGCGACCAGGCGGATCTGGATGAGGGTGATGCCGGGCATGTCGACGCCCGGGAACGGCAGCGCACCGATCGCGGCGGACTGCTTGGCGCGGCGGACGATCAGGTCCTCCCCGATCGCCGTGCGCAGGCCTGGGTAGCGCCACCCGGAGGCGACGGCCTCCTCGCCGAGGTGCGGCAGGATCGCCTTGACCCCGGCCTCGCGGCCGCCGTCGCCGTCCAGGGACGGCACGTGCACGATGTTCGACATCTCGAGGCGGCGCCCGCGGAGCATCCGCTCCTCCATCTCGGCGCGCTCGTCGGCGTCGCCGATCAGCATCGCCACGGCGCCCCCGCCCTGATGGCGGCGGGCGACCAGGGCGGGGGCGCCGAGGCTGAGGTCGGTGTCCCTGCGCACCGGCAGGATCGCCAGGGCGTCCTCGTCCGGCGCGGTCACGTCCCCGTCGAGGATGCCGCGCAGGCGGGCGACCGACGCGGGGTCGCCCGGGAGCAGGTGGATGCGCCCGCCACCCTCCGTCAGCTCGTCGGCCTCGCGCACCGCCCCGGCGATGGGCCGGACCGCGCGCAGGACCGCGCCCGCGCGCCCGATGACTCCCACCCGGCTAGCCCGGTACGGCCGACCGGCGCTGGTGGATGCCGAGCAGCAGCCCGATGGCGATGAGGGTGGTCAGGGTGTGGCTTCCGCCGTAGCTCATGAGTGGGAGCGGGATACCCGTGATCGGCATGATCCCGATCGTCATCCCGATGTTAACGAAGACCTGGAAGCCGATCATGGCGACGATCGCCCCGGCGACCAGCATGTCCATCTGCGTGGACGCGCGCGCCATGGTGCGCAGGCCTCTCCAGAGCACCAGGCCGTAGAGGCAGATCAGCAGCCCTCCCCCCGCGAACCCGAACATCTCGGAGGTCGCGGCGAAGATGAAGTCGGTGTGGTGCTCCGGGATGAAGTCGCCGTTGGCCTGGGTGGCGCCGTCGGGGCCCTTGCCGAGCGCGCCGCCCGACCCGATCGCCGTCTTGCTCTGGTCGAGCTGGTATCCGGCGTCGCTGGTGTCGCGCTCCGCGCCGATGAACGCCGTGAGCCGCTCCACCTGGTAGTCCTGGAGCACCTTCACGCCGGCGTGCGGGAGGATCCACAGCACGCTCAGGATCAGGATCGCCAGGATCGAGCCCGCCACCGCGAAGTGCGACCACGGCACGCCCACCAGGAACAGGATCGCGGCGAGCACCGCGGCGTAGACGAGCGACGTCCCCAGGTCGGGCTGCAGGAACACCACGCCGGCGGGGATCGCCGCGACGACCCCCAGGTAGATGGTGTACCGCGGGCTGCCGAGGTCCTCGATCTTGTCGATCGCGAGGGCCGCCAGCACGATCGCGATGGCGACCTTCCCCATCTCGGAGGGCTGGAGGTTGAAGGGGCCCAGGTCGATCCAGCGGTTCGAGCCCTTCACGGCGGTGCCGACGACGTACACCACGGCCAGGGCGCCGAGCAGGCCGCCCCAGATGGCCCACGCCCACCGCGCCAGCCGGTCCAGGTTGACCCGGGTCGCCACGATCATCAGGACGACGCCCATGACCGTGAACAGGATCTGGCGGTCCATGTAGAAGCGCGGATCGCCGGGGACGTCGTCCTCGGTGGTCTTGCCGACCACGAAGACGCTGAACACGCTGATGGCGGCGACGCCGAACAGCAGGATCCAGTCGAGCCCCCCGACCGCCGACCGGAGCCGGTCGGAGACGCCCCCGCCGCGGGGTGGCGCGATCGTGGTCATCGGCTCTCCACCGTCGGCTGGCCGCAGAGGTTGCCGTCGAACCCGAGGTCGGCGCCGATGGTGCGGCACACCACCGGGGCGGCGGCGTTGGCGCCCGTGCCACCGCGCTCGATGACCACGGCCACCACGATGCTCGGGTCGTCGAAGGGGGCGTAGCCGACGAACCAGGAGTGGTCCTCGCCGCCGTCGCCCGGCTCGGCGGTGCCGGTCTTCCCCGCCACCTTCGCGTCGGCCGGGAGGTTGGCGAACACGCTGGTGGACGTGCCCTCCGGGCCGTTCGCCGCCAGGTAGAGGCCCTCGCGGATCTGCTCGAGGCCCGCGATGTCGACCTGCCGGGTCGGGCGGCCCGCCGACAGCTGCTGCACGACGCGGCCGTTGGGGTCGCGGACGCTCTGCGCGACGGTCGGGGTCACCACGGTCCCACCGTTCGCGATCGCCGCGTACGCCACCGCCATCTGCAGCGGCGTCACCTGGAGGTACCCCTGCCCCACGCCGAGCTGGATGGTGTCGCCCGCGAGCCAGGAGCGGTCGAAGTTGGTGTAGGGCTGCCCCGTCGAGGGGTCCTCCCCGACGAAGTGCCGCTTCTTCCACGGCGGGTCCGGGACGAGGGCCGGGGCCTCGCTGGGCAGGTCGATCCCGGTGTCCTGACCCAGGCCGAACTGGCGGGCCTCGTCCTGCAGCGGGAAGATCCGCTTCTTCTCGCTCTGCGCCTTCCAGAGCCGGTCGGCCACCTGGTAGAAGAACGTGTCGCTCGACACCTCGAGCGCCTTCGGCAGGGTGATCCAGCCGTGCGAGTGCAGCTGGAAGTTCCGGAACACCTGCTTGTGGAGCGTGATGGTCGACGAGGACTCGAGCTCGTCGTTGACCCCCAGCTCGCCGCCCTGGATCGCGGCCGCCGCGGTGATCGGCTTGAAGGTGGAGCCCGCCGGATAGACGCCCTGGATCGCCCGGTCGAGGAGGGGCCGCTCCTCGTCGGTGTTGATCCGCTCGATCTCCTTCTCCTTGCGCTGGACGAAGATCTCCGGGTTGAACGTGGGGTACGACGCCAGCGCCAGCACCTCGCCGGTCCGGGGGTCCATCGCCACGCCCGCCGCGCCCTTCGCCCCGGTCACGGCGGCGGCGTCGGCCAGGCCCGCCTCCAGGGCCTTCTGCGTCTTCAGGTCGATCGAGAGCTGGATGTTGCGGCCCGGGACCGGGGCGACGGAGCTGATGTACTCGCGGCCCTGCGGCTCCCCCTGGGCGTCGACCTCCACCACCGCGCGGCCGGGGGTGCCGGTCAGGAAGTCCTCGTACTGCTGCTCGACGCCGCCCTTGCCGACGATCTCGTCGCCCTGGTAGCCCTTGCGGCGGTAGGCGGCGATCTCGGTGGGGCCGATGCGGCCGGTCTGGCCGAGGATGTGCGCGGCGGTCGGCCCCTCGGGATACGAGCGCAGGTACGTCTTCTGGAGGCTGATCCCGGGGAAGTCGCGCTGGCGCTCCGCCAGGTACTGCGAGACGCCGGGGTCGACGTTCTGGGCCAGGACCACCGGCTCCAGCGGCTGGTCGTCGCCGCCCTCCACGTCCTTGATGAGCTCGGGGGCGGGGACGCCGATGACCTTCGACAGGCGGTTGAGGACGGCGACCCGGCGGGTGCCCTGCAGCTCGCGCGGCTGGGCCACCAGGTTCTCGCCGATCGTGTTCTTCACCAGGGCGGTGCCGTTGCGGTCGACGATGTTGCCGCGCGGCGCCTCGGAGATGACGGTGCGCAGCCGGTTGCCGTCGGCGCGCTGGGCGTACTGCTCGCCGGCGATGACCTGGAGGAACCACAGGCGCACCAGCAGGATCCCGAGCAGCGCCATGGCGATGCCGCCGAGGATCGCGATGCGCACGGCGATCCTGGGGGTCAGGGCCGGAGCCCATCCCCCGCCCCCGCCGCCGCCGACGCGGCCGCTGGGCCGCCGTGGACGGAACGTGGTGGTCATGCGGTCATCCGGGACCAGGGCTCCACGACGCGCGGCGCGCCCAGCAGGCGGCGCCCGACCAGCAGCACCGGCGGGCTGAGCAGGGCGGTCAGCGCCACGGTGGGCAGCAGCAGCTGCGCGACGAACTCGGACGCGGGCATGCTGTTGCCCAGCAGGAGCTGGAACACGGCGTAGCCGAGCTGGACGGCCAGGGTGGCGATCACCGACAGCAGCAGGGGCGCCAGCAGGCCCGACGACTCCTCGCGCTCGCAGTAGCGGCCGCACCACGCCCCCACCGCCAGGTAGAGCAGGGCCATGACGCCGAGGGTGCCGACCGGCGAGGTCAGCTCGATGAGCAGGCCGGCGCCGAACCCGGTGACGGCGCCCACCAGGGACCCCCGCAGCAGCGCGACCACCACGACGGTCGGCGCGATGAGGTCGGGGATGCCGTCGGCCACGTTGATGTACGGCATCACCGACACCTCGAGGACCACGGCCACCAGGACCATCAGCACCACCCAGCCCAGGCCGGCGCCGCGGGGGCGCGACCGCGGGACGCTGCTGGCGGGGCCGAGCGCGCGCGTGGGCGTGTCGGTGGTCACCCGGCCGCGCGCTCCTTCGCCTTCTGGCTCTCCGGCACCAACACCACCAGGTACGTGAGGCGGCGGGCGTCGACGTACGGGGTGACCTGGACGGTCTGCTGCACGTCGACCTCCTGGCTGCCGAAGCTGGTGACCGCGCCCACCGGGATGCCCGGCGGATAGACCGACAGCAGGTTCTTCACCTTGAAGCCGGAGGTCACCACCGTCTGCCCCTGCTGGATGCCCGCGGCGCGCGGCACGCCGGTCAGCTGGAGCTGGCCCGGGGTGGTCGACTGGAGGACGCCGGGGTAGTTGCCCGACTCGGGGATGGTGGCGCCCACCTCGGTGCGGCCGTCGGTGATGAACGCGACGGCCGCGGAGTTGGGGCTGACGGAGGTGACATAGCCCACCAGGGCGGCGCCGGTGCCGGTGCCGGCGACCACCGGCGCGTTGCGGACGACGCCGGACGAGCTGCCCACGTCGACGCGCGCCGAGCGGTACCAGTCGGTCCAGGAGCGCTGGATCACCAGGCCCACCTGGCGGCGGTAGCCGCCCAGCTCCTTGCCGGTGTCGAGCATCGCGTCGACGCCCAGCAGGGACTCGAGCTCGGTGAGCCGCTGGTCGCGCACCGTGTTGTCGGCGGCGCGCGCCTGCAGGGCGTCGTTCTCCCGCTGGAGGTCGTTGGCGCGGTCGCGGGCGTCCTTGAGGCTCGTCATCCAGCCCCACGCGTCGCGGAACGGCTGGACGGCACGCGTCGCCCCCTCCTGGACGGGCGCCATCACGCTGGCCGAGGTGGCCTGCACGCCGTGCAGCGGTCCGTCGGAGCCCTCGCGGAAGTAGCCGGTGAAGATCACCAGGCAGACGATCGCGAGGACGGCGATGACGCCGCGCCGCACGGTCGCCCGGCGTCGGGCGATCCCAGAGGTTGCGGGCACGGCCATCAGGCGCTGCGGGGTCGGGGTCCCCGGATCAGTACCGCTTGCGGTGTCGGCCGTTGCTCGAGGCCTTCTGCATGACCTCGAACTCCTCCAGCGAACGGCCGGAGCCCACCGCCACGCAGGTGAGCGGCGACTCGGCGACGTGGATCGGCATCTCCGTCTCGCGCCGGAGGCGCTCGTCCAGCCCCTGCAGCAGGGACCCGCCGCCGGCCATCATGATCCCGCGGTCCATGATGTCCGAGGCCAGCTCGGGGGGCGTCTTGTCGAGCGTGCTCTTCACGGCGTCGATGATCTGCTGCATGGGCTCCTCGAGGGCCTCACGGACATCCTCGGAGGACAGCACGACGGTCTTCGGAAGTCCCGTGATCATGTCGCGGCCCCGGATCTCGGCCTGCACCTCCTCGCGCAGCGGGTAGGCGGAGCCGATCTCCAGCTTCACCTCCTCGGCCGTCTGCGAGCCGATCATCAGCTTGTACTCCTTCTTGACGTAGCTGATGATCGCCTCGTCCAGCTCGTCGCCGCCGACGCGGATCGACTGGGCCACGACGATGCCGCCGAGGGAGATGACGGCGACCTCGGTGGTGCCGCCGCCGATGTCCACCACCATGTTGCCGGTGGGCTCGGCCACCGGCAGGCCGGCGCCGATCGCGGCGGCCATGGGCTCCTCGATCAGGAACGCGCTGCGCGCGCCGGCCGAGAGGGTCGCCTCCTCCACCGCGCGCTTCTCCACCCCGGTCACGCCGGAGGGGACGCAGACCACCACGCGGGGGTGGGCCCACCGGTTCTGGTGCACCTTCTGGATGAAGTGGCGCAGCATCTGCTCGGTCACGTCGAAGTCGGCGATGACGCCGTCCTTCAGCGGCCGGATGGCGCTGATGTTGCCGGGGGTGCGGCCCAGCATCCGCTTGGCCTCTATGCCGACGGCGTGGACCTCGCCGGAGCGCTGGTCGATCGCCACCACCGACGGCTCGGACAGCACGATGCCGCGCCCGCGCACGTACACGAGGGTGTTCGCGGTACCGAGGTCCACGGCCATGTCACGGCCGCCGAAACCGGTCAGGTAGCTCCAGAAGCCGATCGGTCGCCTCCCCTGCTGATGGCGTTCCCCGCGGACAGCCCTGCAAAGCGCGGGATTCTACCCGACCGCCGCCATGGCGTGGCCAGCCTGCCGGTGCGCCCCGGGCCGCGGCGAGCGTACCGTCCCCGGACGCGGGTTGCCAACTGGGGGTCGCCCTCCTGCAACGCGTGCTGCGCCCGGAGGTTCGTATGGGTTGCCCGCGCGAATCGCCAGCGAGGCAAGGACGCAGATCCTCGGCGATAACGGGGTTCTATCGCCGAGGTCGAGGACGCAGCATCGCGATGCGATGCAGCCGGGCAACCCCGCGCCACCTCCGGGCGGAGCACGCACTGTCAGGCTCGTCCGGTACCTTTCTCCGGATGGCCTCGCCGCCGCTCTTCGCCGACGACAACAGCTCGTACCGGCGGGCGATGCGCAAGCAGCAGCGCGAGGAGAAGGTCCGTGAGGAGCGGCGCCGCCAGATCCTCGCGACGCTCCGCCGGCTCAAGGAGGAGGCGGCCGACGACGAGGTGCTCGCCGCCCGCGAGCGCGCCCGCCGCCACGCCGACCTGCTGGAGCGCTACCCGCCCCTCTGGTAGCCGCGGCAGGTCCGGGTGCGGTGCCCGTCCGTACCCTTCGGGAATCACCCGTGCGGGCCGCCGTCCGGCGGCCGGCGAGCCCGAGGGAGGCGATGGCATGGCGAAGCTCCAGGTCGGCACCGAGAACGGCATCCCGGTCGAGATCCACTACGAGGACGTCGGCGAGGGGCGCCCCGTGGTCCTGATCCACGGCTGGCCGCTGAGCGGGCGGTCATGGGAGCCCCAGGTCCGCCCCCTGGTGGAGGCGGGCTTCCGCGTGATCACGTACGACCGGCGCGGCTTCGGGTGGTCCAGCCAGCCGTGGAACGGCTACGAATACGACACGCTCGCCGCCGACCTGCGCGCCCTGATCGAGCACCTGGACCTGCGCGACGCGGCGATCGTGGGCTTCTCGATGGGCGGCGGCGAGGTGGCCCGCTACCTCGGTGCGCACTCCGACGACCGCGTGTCGGCGGCGGTGTTCGCCGCGGCGATCCCGCCGGCGTTGAAGAAGACCGACGACAACCCGGACGGGGCGGCGCCGGACAGCCTGCTCGCCGACTTCCAGGCCCAGATCCGCGCGGACCGCCCGGCCTTCGTCGACGGCTTCCTGACCAACTTCTTCGCGGCCGGCGACCGCACCGACCTCGTGAGCGAGGCCACGCGGCGGTACTGCCTGGACATCGCGGAGTTCGCGTCGCCGAAGGCCACGCACGACTGCGTCGCCGCCTGGGGCACCGACTTCCGCGCCGACCTGGAGGGCGTCGCGATCCCCGTGCTGGTGATCCACGGCGACTCGGACGGGATCGTCCCGTTCGAGGCGAGCGGAAAGCGCGTGGGCGAGATGATCGACGGCGCGCAGGTCGTCCTGGTGGAGGACGCGCCCCACGGGCTCAACGTCACCCACGCCGAGGAGTTCAACCGCGCCCTGCTCGGCTTCCTGCAGGGGTAGCCCCACGGATGTCGATCCCGGCCCGGGCCGTTCGTCGTCGAGGTGACGACGAGGCGGCCCGGGGGGTCGCGGGAGGAGGAGCGCGATGAGCAGGCTGCGGTGTCACATCTCGATCTCGGCGGACGGCTTCGTCGCCGGCCCGGACCAGAGCATGGAGGACCCCCTCGGCGTGGGCGGCATGCGGCTCCACGACTGGGCCATCTCGCTGGCGGCGTGGCGCGCGGCGCACGGCATGCCCGGCGGCGAGGTGAACGCCAGCACGAGGGTCATGGAGGACTCGGTCGCGAACGTCGGCGCCGGCCTGATGGGGCGCAACATGTTCGGGCCGCCCGGCGGGGGCGACTGGGGGGACGGCGACTGGCAGGGCTGGTGGGGCGACGAGCCGCCCTTCCACCACGAGGTCTTCGTCCTGACGCATCACCCGCGCGAGCCGCTCGTGATGGAGGGCGGCACGACCTTCCACTTCGTCACCGACGGGATCGAGCGGGCGCTGGAGCGGGCGACGGCGGCCGCGGACGGCAAGGACGTCCGGCTCCACGGCGGCGGTCAGGTCGCCAACGAGTACCTGGCGGCCGGGCTCCTGGACGAGCTGGAGGTCAGCATCGCGCCGGTGCTGCTCGGGGGCGGCTCCCGCCTGTTCGACGGCGTGGGCGGCGACGTCCGCCTCGAGCGGATCCGGGTGGTCGAGGCCCCCCACGCCACGCACGTCACCTACCGCGTGGTGAGGTGACGGGTGGGGCCCCGGGCCGCCTTCCCCCTCTGAACCCCTTCGATGAAGGGTGGGACGGGAGCGTTGGCGCGTCCGGCCTGGGGCCCCGGCACTCGTCAGGCCCGCTCGTGGTGCAATTGAGATCGCGCGGTCTCAATTGCACCACGAGCCGACTCCTCCCGGTCAGGGGCGCGAGGGCGGCCTCCCGTCACCCGGTCGCCCCCTCGCCGCGGGTGTTCATCCACCCGCGCCGTCGACGTTCAATCGAACGACGCGCGACGGTGCGACCGAGCACCGCCGCACGCGGTGTGGCGTCCGCCCCGGCGAACGGTCATGCGTGCGTGTCCCTCCGCTCGATCGCGTACTCCACGGCCGCCCGGATGTCGGCCTCGCTCGCGTCCCCCGGGACCCCGCGGTGGCCGTACTGCGACCCCCACAGCGCCAGGATCGAGCCCGCCGCGTCCGCGAGCTCCTGCGCCTTGTGGTGGCCGCCGTACTCCACGAAGCGGGCCTTGCGGCCCGTCTGCCAGCGCCAGATCGTGTCGCCGTCCGCCTCGTGGATGATCGCGTACAGCTTCTCGTCGCTCATCGTCCTCCCTCGGGTCGGCACGAAGTATGGCGTCACGCGGCGCTGACGCGTGTGGTGTCGTGACGACCGCCGGTCTATCCTTTACCCATGGCGCGAAAAGTAAAGGACGACGTCCGCCGCACCACCCGCATCTCGACGAAGAACCAGATCACGATCCCCGTCGAGGCGCTGCGCGAGGCCCGCCTCGGACCGGGCGACCGCCTCGAGGTGACCGCTGCCGACGATGGCCGCGTCGTGCTGCGCCGTGCGGACAGCCCCTTCGAGGAGTTCGCCGGCGCGCTCACCGGCGTGTATCCGGCCGGGCACCTCGGTGACCTCCGGGGGGAATGGCGGTGATCGTCGCCGACGCGAGCGTCATCATCGCGACGCTGGATGCTGACGACGCTCATCACCGCGGCGCGCGGACCGCGCTCAACGAGGCCTGGGCCGCGCGGGAACCGGTCGTCGTGCCGGCGGTGGCCTACGCGGAGTCGATGGTCCGTCCCATCGCCGTGGGCGGCGAGCCCCTCAGGCGCGCCGAGGCGTTCTTCGCGACGCAACTCATCGAGCCGCTGAGCGGGAGGGCCGCCCGGTCCGCCGCGCTCCTGCGTGCACGGCACCCCTCGCTCCGGATGCCGGACGCACTCATCCTGGGCAGCGCCCTCGACCTCGGGGCCGACGGCGTGATGACCGCGGACGAGCGGTGGGCCGACCTCGACGTCGGCCTTCGCGTCAGGGTGATCCGGCCGGACTGACCCAGGGCGCCAGCCCCAGGTCCTCCAGCGCGGCCCCGAGGGCGGCGACGGGGAGCCCCACCACCGTGGCGTAGGAGCCCTCGATCCGCTCCACCAGGGCCGCGCCGGCGCCCTGGATGGCGTAGGCCCCCGCCCGCTCCCGCCACTCGCCGGCGTCGAGGTACCAGCGCAGCAGCCCCTCGGAGAGGGGCCGGAAGGTCACCCGCGTCTCGTCGGCCACCTCTCGCGTGGCCGTCGGCGTTCGGATGGACACCGCGGACACGACCGAATGGACGCGGCCGGACAGGGCGCGGAGCATCGCCTCGGCCTCGCGCCGGTCGGCCGCCTTGCCCAGGGCGCGGCCGTCCAGGAGGACCTCGGTGTCCGCGCCGATCACCGCATCGCCCGGACCCAGGGCGGGCGCGGCGCGGGCGGCGACGTCCTCCGCCTTCGCCCGCGCGTTGGCGACCGGGTCGGCGCCCTCCTCGACCCGGGACACCACCACCCGGAACTCCACCCCCAGCGCGCCGAGCAGCGCCCGCCGCTGTGGCGAGCGCGACGCGAGGAGGATCACCCGCCGAGGGCGGGGAAGTGCAGCTTCAGCTCTCGGACGCCGGACTCCGGGCTGTCGGACCCGTGGATCACGTTCTGGCCGACCTCCAGGGCGAAGTCGCCGCGGATGGTCCCGGGCGGGGCGTCCATCGGGTTGGTCGGCCCCATCATCGTGCGGAGCGCCGCGACGCTGCCCTCAGGCCCCTCGACCGCCATCATCACGACCGGTCCCGAGGTGATGAAGTCCACCAGCTCCCCGAAGAAGGGCCGCTCACGGTGCTCACCGTAGTGCTCCTCGGCGGCCGTGCGCTCCATCGTCGCCTTCTCCAGCGCCAGGATCGACAGGCCGCGGCGCTCGATGCGGGAGATGATCTCCCCCGTGAGGCCGGCCGCCACGCCGTCGGGCTTCACCATCACGAACGATCGCTCGGTCATACGTCTCCTGTGTCGGGATCCGGACGCGGGCGCCGCCACCGGCCGGCGCGGCCCGTGTCGCCCTCGGCCGCCCCGCGTCGGGCGGCATCACGGGCCTCGGCGCGCTCGCGCGCGGGGATGGGGTCGTTCACGTCGCGCGGCGGCGCCGACCGGTCGGCGGCCATCCGCAACCGGAACTCGAGCTCCGTCAGGCGCTGGTCGAGGTCGCGGACGTCGTCGTAGGACGCCACGCCCTGCTGGCGCAGCGCCCGCGCCAGGTTGGCGGGGTCGGACTGCACCCCCTCGCGGGCGAGCATGCGCCCCACGATCTGCTGTCCCTCGGCGTCGCCGAGCTCCCCGAGCCGCTGCTCCAGCGCGAGCAGCTCCAGCTCGCGCTCGCGCGCCTCGTCGAGGTACTCCGGCGGGCGGACGATCAGGTAGATGACCGTCCCGAGGAACGGGATGAGGACTGAGAGGGCCACGCACGCGGCGATGGGGCCGGGCGCCTCGATGCGGCGCCGCGCGTCCTGGTACGTCCAGTAGATCAGGGCGAGCCACAGCAGCACGACGAAGACGCGCAGCAGGATGCTGATCGCGCTCCAGAGGCCCGAGTCGAAGAAGTTGGAGATCGACTCGAACGGGTCGCTGCTGTCGGAGCTCGTACCTGCCTGTGCCGCGATGAAGGCGAGCATCACTGGGGGTCCTTGAGCATGGCGCTCTATTTCGCCTCGGACGGGTCGATGCCCTTCCGGGCGCGGGGCATCGTAGCAGGGGTTTCCCCGCTCCCAGCGGCCATCTGTGGTCGCAGATCCGCCAGCAGGTACAGCGATCCCGCGACCAGCACCGCCCCATCGGGGCCCGCGAGGTCGCGCGCCGCCGCCAGCGCGGCGCCCGGATCCTCCACCGCCCGCGCCGGAAGCCCCGCCTCCCGCGCCCGCGCCGCCAGCTCGCCCGCCGGAACCGCCCGGGCGTGGCTCGACCGGGTGGCCACCACCTCCGCCACCGCCCCGCGGAGCGCCGCGACCATCGCGCCCGCATCCTTGTCGCCCAGCACCGACACGACCGCCACCGGCCGCCGCCCCGCCAGCACCTGCGGCAGCGACGCCACCATCGCCTCCATCCCCGCCGGGTTGTGGGCGCCGTCCAGCAGCACGTCCGGGCGGCCCGCGAACAGCTCCAGCCGGCCGGGCATCCGCACCCCGCCCACCGCCTCGCGCAGCGGGCCCGGATCGAGCGGGCCGCCCACCACCAGCTCGGCCGCCGCCAGCGCGATCGCCAGGTTGGGGCGCTGGAACGCCCCGCGCAGCGCCAACGGCAGCTTCGTGTAGACCGCCCCCGGGGTGGTGACCTCCACGCCATGGGGCTGGTCTCGCGCGATGACGTCGACGCCGTATCGCAGGGGACGGAGTCCCCTGCGAATGCACTCGCCGTCGACCGCCTCCCGGGCGGCGGGCGTGAGCGGCCCCACCACCAGGCGGTCCGTGCCGTCGGCGGCCACCGCCAGCTTCTCGGCGGCGATCGCCGCCTCGGTGTCCCCCAGGAACTCGGTGTGCTCCAGGGTCACGTTGGTGAGGATCACGGCGGCGCCGTCCGGCAGCACGTTCGTGGCGTCCCACCGGCCGCCGAGCCCCGCCTCCACCGCCAGGGCCTCGACGCCGGCCGCGGCGAACGCCCGGAACGCGATCGCGGTGAGCGCCTCGAACTGGGTGACGGTGTCGCCCTCCTCCAGCGGCAGCGCCTCGGCGGCGTCGCGGACGTCGGTGGCCGCCGCGGCGAAGGCGGCCTGGTCCACCTGGACGCCGTCCAGCTGGACGCGCTCGGTCCAGTCGAGGATGTGCGGCGAGAGGTACGTCCCCACCCGGCGGCCCGTCCCCGCGAGCGCGGCGGCGGCGAGGCGGGTGGTGGAGCTCTTCCCGTTGGTCCCGACCACGTGGACGGCCGGCGCGTCGCGCTGCGGGTCGCCCAGCGCCGCGAGGAGGGCGCGGATGCGCTCCAGGCCGAAGCGCATGCCCAGGATCTCCAGGCCCGCGATCCACTCGCGGGTCTCCTCCGGGGTCACCCGAGGGCGGCGATGCGCGCGGCGAGGGCCTCGCGCTCGGCGGCGTAGCGGGCCGCCTTCTCGCGCTCGGCCTCGACGAGGTGCGCGGGGGCGCGCTCCACGAAGCGCGCGTCGGCCAGCTTGCGCTCGGCCCGGTCGCGCTCGCTGTCGGCCTTCGCGAGCTCGTCCCGCAGGCGGGAGCGCTCCACGTCCGGGTCGACCGCCTCGGCGAGCGGCCCCACGCTGATCGACCGGCCGCCGGGGAGCAGCGTGGCCACCAGTGTGGGGCGCGCGGCCTCGTCGGCGGCCTCCACCGGGTCGAGGGCGGCCACGGCGGGCGCCGGGGGCGGGTCCATGGCCAGCGTGGTGCGGGGCGGCAGGTTGCGGCGGGAGCGGTAGCCGCGCAGCGCCGTGACGACCTCCTGCACGGCGGCGATCTCGGCCTCGGCCGCGTCGTCGGGGGAGCCGGGCGCGACGGGCGGGGCGTGGACGGCCATGAGGCCCTCGGCGCCCGGCATCCGCGACCAGCACTCCTCGGTCACGAACGGCATGAGCGGGTGGACCAGGGCGAGGATCTGCTCGAGCGCGAAGCCGGCGACGTCGGCCGTGGCCTCCCCCGCCTTCAGCAGCTCCAGGTACCAGTCGCAGTAGTCGTCGAAGACCAGCTCGTAGACGAGCTTCGCCAGCTGGGACATCTCGAAGCGGGCCGTCAGGTCGGCCGCCTCCCCCACGGCCCGGGCGACCCGCGACACGATCCAACGGTCGGCGAGCGTCTGCGGCTCCGGCGCGCCCAGGCCGGCGCGGCCGCCGCGCTCGACGACCAGGCGCGTGGCGTTCCAGAGCTTGGTGACGAGCTGGCGGCCCTGGTCGATGCGGTCCGCGGAGAAGCGGACGTCCTGGGTGCTCGACATCATCAGCAGCCCGAAGCGCAGGGCGTCGGCGCCGTGCTCGTCGATCACCTCCAGCGGGTCGATGCCCGTGCCGAGCGACTTGCTCATGCGCCGCCCGTCGGGCGCCTGGATGACCGAGTGGATGTAGACCTCGGTGAACGGGTCCTCGTGCAGGAACTCGTCGCCCATCATCACCATGCGGGCGACCCACAGGAAGATGATGTCCCGCGCGGTCGAGAGCACCTGCGTGGGGTAGAACTTCTCGAGCTCCGGCGTCCGCTCCGGCCACCCCAGGGTGGCGAACGGCCACAGCGCCGAGCTGAACCACGTGTCGAGGACGTCCTCGTCGCGCTCCCAGCCGTCACCCTGCGGCGCGGTCAGGCCCACGTGGATCTCGTCGCCGCGGTACCAGACCGGGATCTGGTGGCCCCACCACAGCTGGCGGCTGATGCACCACGGCCGGATCTCGCGCATCCAGCTGAGGTAGACCTCGCCCCACTTCGGCGGGGTGAAGCGCACGCGCCCGCCCTCGACGGCGGCGATCGCCGGCTCGGCCAGGCGGCTCATGTCGCAGAACCACTGGAGCGAGATGATCGGCTCCACCCGGGCGCCGGACCGGTGGGAGAACGGCACCGTGTGGGTGTACGGCTCCTCCTTGCGCACCAGCCCGATCGCGCGGAGGTCCTCCAGGACGCGCTCCTGGCACTCCGCAGGGGTCAGCCCCGCGTAGAACGGCCCCGCGCCGTCCGTCATGCGGCCGTCCTCGCCGATGACGTTGATCGCCTCCAGGCCGTGGCGCTGGGCGATGGCGAAGTCGTTGGGGTCGTGGGCGGGCGTGACCTTCAACGCGCCGGTGCCGAACTCGGGCTGGACGTGCTCGTCGCCGACGATCGGCAGCTCGCGGCCCAGCAGCGGCAGCGTCGCGGTCGTCCCGATGAGGTGCGCGTACCGCGGGTCGCCGGGGTTCACCGCGACGGCGGTGTCGCCCAGCATCGTCTCCGGCCGCACCGTCGCCACCACGATCTCGCCGGACCCGTCGCTGAGCGGGTAGGCGATCGACACGAGGGTGTCCGTCACCTCGCGCTCCTCCACCTCCAGGTCGGAGATGGCCGAGCCGAGCCCGGGGTCCCAGTTGACCATGTAGCGGTCGCGGTAGATGTAGCCCTTCTCGTGGAGGGCCACGAACACGTGGAGCACGGCCGTCGCGTAGGCGTCGTCCATGGTGAACCGCTCGCGCCCGTAGTCGAGGGTGCAGCCGAGGCGCTTCAGCTGGCCGATGATCTGGCCGCCGTACTCCTCCTTCCACTCCCAGACCCGCCGGACGAACTCCTCGCGGCCCAGCTCCTTGCGGTAGATCCCCTCCGCCGCCAGGGCCTTCTCGACCACCGCCTGGGTGGCGATGCCGGCGTGGTCGGTGCCGCAGATCCACTCGACCTCGTCGCCCGCCATCCGGCGCGTGCGGCACAGGACGTCCTGGATCGTGTTGTTGAGGGCGTGCCCCATGTGGAGCGCCCCCGTGACGTTCGGCGGCGGGATCGCGATGGAGAACGCGGGGCGGTCGCTCTCGGGATCGGCGTGGCCGACGCCGGCGTCGGCCCAGCGCTCGACCCACTTGGGCTCGTCCTGCGACGGCACGAAGCGGCTCGGGGCGCTACTGGACATCGGACCCGGGAGCGGGGACTACGCGGACTCCCCGCCCGCCTCGGCGGCGCGCCCGGGGGCCTCCGTCACGAGGGTCGGCGGGAGGCCCTTCTCGATCGTCTCGCGGGTGACCACGCACTTGCGCACGTCGTCGCGGGAGGGCAGCTCGAACATGACGTTGAGGAGCGCCGCCTCCATGATGGACCGCAGGCCGCGGGCGCCGGTCTCGCGCTCCAGCGCCTTGTCGGCGATGGCGTTCAGGGAGTCGTCGGCGAACACCAGCTCGACGTCGTCGAAGCTGAAGAAGCGCCGGTACTGGCGGACGAGCGCGTTCTTCGGCTCGGTCAGGATCTGCACCAGGTCGTCGCGCTTCAGCTGGTGGACGGCCGAGATGACCGGCAGGCGTCCGATGAACTCGGGGATGAGCCCGTAGTTCATGAGGTCCTCGGGGAGGACCCTGCTGAACACCTCGTGCGGGTCGTGCTCGTGGCGGGCCTTCACGTCGGCGGCGAAGCCCACGCCCTTGTGGCCGATCCGACGCTCGATGATCTTCTCGAGGTTCGCGAACGCGCCGCCGCAGATGAACAGCACGTTGGTGGTGTCGATGGTGAGGAACTCCTGGTGCGGGTGCTTGCGCCCGCCCTGCGGCGGCACCGACGCCACCGTGCCCTCCAGGATCTTCAGCAGCGCCTGCTGCACGCCCTCGCCCGACACGTCGCGCGTGATGGACGGGTTGTCCGCCTTGCGCGCGATCTTGTCGACCTCGTCGATGTAGATGATCCCGGTCTCGGCCTTCTTGACGTCGAAGTCGGCGGCCTGGATCAGCTTGAGGAGGATGTTCTCGACGTCCTCGCCCACGTAGCCGGCCTCGGTGAGGGCCGTGGCGTCCGCGATGGCGAAGGGGACGTTGAGGATGCGCGCGAGCGTCTGGGCCAGGAGAGTCTTGCCGCAGCCGGTGGGGCCCAGCAGCAGGATGTTGCTCTTCTGGAGCTCGATGTCGGAGTCGCCGGCCGACATCATGTTCACGCGCTTGTAGTGGTTGTAGACGGCGACGGCCAGCGTGCGCTTGGCCTCCTCCTGCCCCACCACGTAGTCGTTCAGGACGTCGTAGATCTCACGCGGGCGCGGGAGCGACTCGGGGTCGAAGGAGACCGGGGTGGTCAGCTCCTCGTCGATGATCTCGTTGCAGAGATCGATGCACTCGTCGCAGATGTAGACGCCGGGACCGGCGATCAGCTTCTTCACCTGCCGCTGCGACTTGCCGCAGAAGCTGCAGAGGAGCTGCTCGTTCGACTCGGATGACTTGGCCATGGAGGGGTCCCCGTGGGGTCCTAGTGGGAGTCGATCACCCGGTCGACGATGCCGTACTCCTTGGCCTCCGCGCTCGACATGAAGAAGTCGCGCTCCGTGTCCTTGGCGACCTTCTCGATGTCCTGGCCGGTGTGCTTGGCGATGATCTCGTCGAGCCGCTTGCGCAGGTCGATGATCTCGCGGGCGTGGATCTCGATGTCGGTCGCCTGGCCGCTGAAGCCGCTGGAGACCTGGTGGATCAGGATCTTCGCGTTCGGCAGGGCCATCCGCTTGCCCGGCGCGCCGCCCGACAGGAGCAGGGCGCCCATGCTCATCGCGATGCCGACGCAGATGGTGGACACGTCGGGCTTGATGAACTGCATCGTGTCGTAGATCGCGAGGCCCGCGTACACCGAGCCGCCCGGCGAGTTGATGTAGAGCGAGATGTCCTTGTCCGGGTCCTCGCTCTCGAGGTGCAGGAGCTGGGCGACGATCAGGTTGGCGATCTGGTCGTCCACGGGGGTGCCCAGGAAGACGATCCGCTCGTTGAGCAGGCGCGAGTAGATGTCGAACGAGCGCTCGCCGCGCGACGTCTGCTCGACCACCATGGGGATCAACGGGCTCATGCGATCAGGCTCCGATCTCTGGTGCTAACGGGGGTCGCCGGGCGTCCAGAGCTTCCCCGCGGGCGCGGGCTTCCCTGCCGGCTCGGCCACCGCGGCGGCCTTCTGTCGCTCCTGCTCGGGCGTCCACAGCTTCTCGCGGGCTTCGGCCTGCGCCATCGGGATGGCGGTGGCCGAGTCCACCAGCTTCTGGACGGCCTTCTGGATGCGCATGTCCTGGCGGAGGGCGTCCCAGCCGCCGTGATGCTGGAGCTCGTGCAGCAGCCGCTCGGGCGCCCGGCCGGTGGCTTCGGCGTCGGTGCGGACCTGCTCCTCCATCTCCTCGTCGCTGACCTCGATGCCCTCGGCGTCGGCCACGGCCTCGACCACCAGCTCGCGGCGGACGGCCATCTCGGCGTCGGGGCGCAGCTCCTCGATGATCTGCTCGATGGAGCGGCCGGTCGCGGCGACGTACTGCTCGAAGGACACGCCCTCGGGGAGCTGTGCCGCGGTCTGCTGGAGGATGGTGCCGACGCGGCGGTCGACCATCACGGCGGGGACGTCGACCGTCGCCTTCTCGACGACGGCGTCGATGACCATGCGCCGGAACAGCTCGTCGACCTGCGCCTGCGCGTTCTCGTCGAGGCGGCGCTGGATGTCGGCGGTGAGCTCCTCGATGGTGTCGAACTCGCTGACGCCGATGGCCAGGTCGTCGTCCAGCTCGGGCAGGACCTTCTCCTGCACCTGCTTGACGGTGACCGTGTAGTCCACGGTGCGCCCGCGCAGCTCGGGGCGCTGGTCGTCGTCGCCGTAGGTGACGGGGAACTCGACGCTCTCGCCGGCGGCCTTGCCGCGCAGCTGCTGGTCGAACTCCGGCACCAGGCGGCCCCCGCCGATCTCGACGAGGTAGTCACGGGCCTGCGCGTTGCGCTGCTTCTTCCCGCCGATCGCGCCGTCGAAGTCGATGACCACGAAGTCGCCCTCACCCGCGGGCCGCTCGACCTGCTGGAGCCGCGCCGCGCGCTCGCGGAGCGCCTGCAGCTGCTGGTCCAGCGCGCCCTCGGGGATCTCCGGCTCGGCCTTGCCGACCTCGAGGCCGGTGTGGTCGCCGAGCGTGGCGGTGGGCCGCACCTGGACGGTGGCCTGGAAGGTGAGGTTGCCCGACTCCGGGACCTCCTCCAGGTCGAGGTCGGGGTCGTCGATCGGCTGCACGCCGGTCTCGGCGACCGCCTGCGAGTACCACTCGCCGAGGGACCCCTTGAGCATCTCCTGGACGACGGCGTCCCGGCCGACCCGCTGGACGATCGCGGCGGCGGGCGCCTTGCCGGGCCGGAACCCCGGGATCCGGATCTCGCGGGCCAGCTGCTGCACGGCCCGGTCCATCCGCTTCTGGACCTCGTCCTCGGGGACCTCCACGTCCAGGCGGACGCGGTTCTCCTCGAGGGTCGTGACCTCGGCGGTCAGCGCCATCGGGCCGCCGCGGTCACGCGCTGGATGTATGCGGGTGAGAGGACTCGAACCTCCAAGGGTTGCCCCACTAGGACCTAAACCTAGCGCGTCTACCGGTTCCGCCACACCCGCCGGAACGGCGGTCGTGAGGGGTGAACGATGGGACTCGAACCCACGACCGCCTGGACCACAACCAGGAGCTCTACCAACTGAGCTACGTTCACCGTAACGGGCGGGCCAGGCCCGCGCCCGCGGCAGTGTAGCGGAGGTTCGCCGGTGGGGCTCGTGCGGAGGAGGGGGTCCGGCTGGACCTGGGAGGGCGTCGCGCCGCGCGCGTACGAGGCGGGCGCCGAGCGCCACGTGCTGGTCTCGGCGGCCGACGGCGCAGGCGACGTGGAGCTGCGTTACTTCCGTTTCCCCGCCGGCGGCGCCTCCGCGCGGGAGCGCCACCCCCACGAGTACGCGATCCTGGTGCTACACGGCCGGGGGGAGGTCCTGCTCGGCGAGGCCGTCCACCCCGTCGGCGAGGGCGATGCCGTCTTCGTCGAGTCCGAGGAGCTCCATCAGCTCCGCGCTCTCGACCATGAAGCCCTCGGCTTCCTCTGCACGGCGCTCGTCGCGCGGGGCCCGGGTACCCATTAGGAGAGGCTGCCCGCCCGGCGTGCCTCGACGCGCATCGGGAGGCCCCCGGCCGGGCGCAGGGTGATCTGGGGCGACAGGTCCAGCGCGTGCCCGGGCAGTCGCTCCAGCCGGTGGGTGCGGGCGATCGTGGCCAGGGCGATGACGCCCTCGGCGGTGGCGAAGCCGCTGCCGATGCACTTGCGGGTGCCGGCCCCGAAGGGCAGGTACGAGAACCGGTGGGGCGGGCCCCCGCCGTCGAGCCACCGGCCGGGGTCGAACTCCAGCGCCCGCGGCCACCGCGACCCGTCCCGGTGGAGCAGCCACGGCGGCGTCATCACCAGCACCCCCTCCTCGACCGGGTACCCGCCGAGCACGAAGGGCTCCACGCAGCGGCGGGCGATCATCCAGGCCGGTGGGTAGAGGCGGATCGCCTCGTCCAGCACCGCCGCCGTCCAGGGCAGGCGCTCCAGGTCGGCGAGCGATGCGGGCGGGCCGGGCAGGTCGTCGGCCTCGGCCTCCAGCCAGGCCCGCGCCGCCGGGTCGGCGGCCAGGAGCCACCACGCGAACGCGAGGGCGTTGGCGGTGGTCTCGAGGCCGGCGGCGAACAGCGTCATGACCTCGTGGCGGACCTCGTCGTCGGTCATCCGCTCCCCGTCGCCCTCCTCGTCGCGGGCGGCGAGCAGCATCGACAGCAGGTCGCCCCGGTCGTCCCCCTCGGCGCGGCGCCGCGCGATGACGTCGTCGACCATGGCCTCCAGCTCCGCCTTCGCCGCCCGGAACCGGCGCACGGTGCGGCTCGGCACGCGCATCCGGATGCCGGAGAAGGGCAGCACCAGCAGGTCGAACGCCCGGAACACGTCCACCAGCGCGGCCTCGACGCGCTCCCGGTCGCCGGCGACATCGGTGCCGAAGAGCGCCTCCCCCGTGACACCCATGGTCAGCCCCGACATCTCGCTGAAGACGTCCACCGTCGTCCCGTCGCGCCAGCCCTCGGCCGTCCGCGCGGCCCAGCCGCCCATGATCCCGGCGTACGCGTCCAGCCGGTCGCGATGGAAGGCCGGCTGCATCAGGCGGCGC
The DNA here is from genome assembly GCA_050250915.1 of Thermoleophilia bacterium. GTDB lineage: Bacteria > Actinomycetota > Thermoleophilia > Miltoncostaeales > Miltoncostaeaceae > Miltoncostaea. The sequence goes on along the minus strand of JBFWNT010000033.1, from coordinate 1,785 downwards.
TGGCGCCGGTGGTGCGCGCCCTCCGAGGTCAGGAGCCCCTCACCGAGCAGGACCTTCGCGCCCTCCAGGATGCGCCCCTTGCGCACCCGCGACGCATGGGTGGTGAAGACCTCCTGGACCAGGTCCGGGTCGGACACCAGCAGCATGTCGAGCGGGCCCATCCGGAACCGGACGACCTCGCCGTAGCGGTCGCGGAGCCGGGTGAACATGCCCAGCGCGTCGCGGCGGCGCTCGCCGACGAGGGCCAGCGACCCGCGCCGTCCGGGCCCCGGCGCCGTCCGCGTCCCCACGTCGACCGCCACGTCCGCCTCCCGCTCGTCGCGGCCCTTGTACACCGTTCCGGCCGGGGCACGCCACGCTCTGCGCCGGTCCCGCTCCGGGCGGCTCGGATCGTGGGACCCGCGGGCCCCGCGGGTTCGCCTAGTGGGTCGGCGGAGGGGGCGGCGCGGGAGGCGGCGGCGGCGGGCCGTGCCCGTGGCGCCCGTGGAGGCGCCGCGGGCCGGGCACGGTGGTCACGTCGGTGCCGCCCATCAGCGACCAGGCACGGATCCGCAGGCGCGGCGCGCCGGGCTGCGGGAGCGGACCGTCCAGGCGGACGTCGTTGCCGCCCAGGAACGCGAACCCGCCCGCGTCCACCTCCACGCCCTCCGGCACCACGATGGTGGACCCGCCCATCAGCGAGAACACCCTGATGGAGGTCTCGGGCGCCTCGACGGTCGCCTGCCGCAGGTCGAGGTCGGCGCCGCCCATCACGTTGACCACGGTGCAGCGCGGCGCGATCCGCCAGCGCCCGGCGCGGTCGCCGCCGCCCAGGACGCCGAGCACCCACCGGGTGCCGCTGCGGGGCGGCCCGGGCGACGCGGCGGGAAGGTCGGCGGTGAGCTCCGCGAGCTCGTCCCGCGAGACGGCCTCGAGCGCCCGGGAGGTGCGGTCGCCCAGCTCCTCCAGCGTGATGCGCCCCTCGGCGGCGGCCTCGGTCAGGGCGCGCACGGCGGCGTCGCGCTCGGAGTCCGACGCGCGGACCGGCGGGCCGGGCGGGCCACCCTGCTCCATGCCCCCACCAGACATGATCCGGGCGTCCGTATCAAGCGGGAGGTCCCATGAAGCCCACCCTGGCGCCCGGCATCGCGCACGAGCTGCGGTTCACCGTGCCCGTCGGCAAGACCGTGCCCCACCTCTACCCCGAGTCGCCGTCGTTCGCGGCGATGCCGGAGGTCTTCGCCACCGGGTTCATGGTGGGGCTGGTGGAGTGGGCCTGCATCGACCTGATCGCCCCCCACCTGGACGACGGCGAGATGTCGCTCGGCGTGCACGTCGACCTGAGCCACGACGCCGCCACCCCGCCCGGGATGGACGTGGTGGCGCGGGTGGTGCTCGAGGCGGTCGACGGCCGGCGGCTGCGCTTCGCGGCCGAGGCCCACGACGCGGCCGACCGGATCTGCGCCGGCCACCACGAGCGTTTCGTGGTCGACCGCTCCCGCTTCGAGGCGGGGGTGGCCCGCAAGGCGGGGGGCTAGGTGTACTGCCCACGGACGTTGTGAACGCGACTGATCGGCGGCCGGTTCCCGAGGGAGCTGTGGGGCCGGCGCCGATTGTAGGTGCGTACCCAGCTGGGGAGGGCTCTGGCCCGGGCGGCGGATGAGGGCCATTCGTGGGCGTAGGCCCACTGTGAGTCTGGCTGCGCGGTCTCCGGGCCGCTTGTCAGGCTGGCGTCGGTGTCGGAGGTGACTCATAGCGCCCATTGGCCGCTTGGTGCGTGCCTGTCGCTGAGATATGTCGCTCCGA
>JBFWNT010000032.1:0-33636 GCA_050250915.1 Thermoleophilia bacterium | reverse complement strand
CCCACGTGTCCAGCGCCACCCCGCCGGTCTTGCCGGAGGGGCCCGCCGCCGCGGCCGGAGCCGCCGCCGCAGCGCCACCGCCGCCACCGCCGACCCACTTGTCGAGCGCCTCCCACCCGGTCTTGCCGGAGGGGCCCGCCGCGGGCGCCGCGGCCTCACCGCCACCGCCACCGCCGCCGCCGACCCACTTGTCCAGGGCCTCCCAGCCGGTCTTGCCCGAGGGACCGGCCGCCGCCGCGGCCGGAGCCGCCGCCGCAGCCCCACCGCCACCGCCGACCCACTTGTCGAGCGCCTCCCACCCGGTCTTGCCGGAGGGACCCGCCGCCGGAGCCGCCTCGGCCGAGCCGCCGACCCACTTGTCCAGCGCCTCCCACCCGGTCTTGCCGGACGGGCCCGCCGCCGCGGCCGGGGCCGCCGCCGCAGCGCCACCACCACCGCCGCCGACCCACTTCTCGAGGGCCTCCCAACCGGTCTTGCCCTTCGCGGCGGCCGTGTCAGCGGCGCCCTCGGCCTTGTCGGACGCTCCGCCGACCCACTTCTCGAGGGCCTCCCACCCGGTCTTCTGGGCGCCCCCGGCGAACGGCGGCAGGAAACGGCGTGGGGTCATTGACTCCTCCATCGATGGGTCGGTCGCGCGGGCCGGGACGTGTTCGTGCCACGCCGCACAAACCTACGGCCTGCCCGGAGGGGAGGTCAAGGCTCCGGACCGGCGGAAACGCCCGCGTCAGCGCATGTCCGCGAGCATCCTCCGGTAGCTCGCAAGGCGCTCCGGGTGGACCGCCCCCTCGACGGCGCATCCGGCGTCGCCGTCGTGGGCGCAGCCGCGGAACCGGCACCCCCGCGCGGCCCGCGCGATCTCGGGGAAGCCGGCCTCCAGATCGGCCCGCTCCATCCGCGGCAGGTGGAACGTCCGGACGCCGGCGGTGTCGACCACGGCGCCGCCGCCAGGCAGCGGGATGAGCCGCGGGTCGGTGGTGGTGTGGCGCCCCGTGCGGGCCTTCTCGCTGACCTCACCCACGGCGCGCTCCACGCCGGTGAGGCCGCGGGTGAGCGTCGACTTCCCCACCCCGGAGTGGCCGGCCAGCACGGCGACCCGCCCGGCGATCTGGTCGCGGACGCGCGCGACGAACGCCGGGTCCTTCGCGCTGCCGCACAGCACGGGGTATCCGATCGCGCGGTAGCGCCCGGCCAGCTCCGCGACCGCCGCCTCGTCGTGCGGCAGGTCGGCCTTGGTGAGGACCAGCGCCGCGTCCATGTCCCCGTCCTCGGCGGCGACGAGGTACCGGTCGATCAGCGGCGGGCGGATGGGCGGGTCGCGCACCGCCGCCACCACGACCACCTCGTCGGCGTTCGCCACGATGGCCCGCGGCCGCCGGTCGTGGCCGTCGCCGCGCCGGAGGACGGTGCGGCGCGGGGCGACCCCCACGACGAGCGGCTCCTCGCCGCCGTCGGCCAGCTCGACCCGGTCGCCCGCCACGGCCGGGCCGCCGGGAACCCGCGGCCGCAGCCGCGCCTCCCGCTCCTGGCCGTCGATCGCGACCGTGGCGGTGGGACCCGCCACGCGCACCACCACGCCCTCGTGCCCCGCGGGGTCGCGGGGGCCGGCGCTCACGTCGTGGCCCGCTCCGCCTCGAGCAGCTCGGGCGCGGTGTAGAGCGCGTGGAGGGGCGCGCCGTCCAGGGCGGCCTCCGCGGCCTCGCGGCCCCCTTCGTCGCGGTCGATCACGACCGCCGCCGCGACCACCACGCCGCCGGCCTGGCGCGCCTTCTCGACCGCCGCGACCAGCGACCCGCCGCTGGTGAGCACGTCGTCGACGACGGCGACGGGCGTCCCCTCCTCGATGAACGGCCCCTCGATCCACTGCTGGAGGCCGTGCTTCTTGGCCTCCTTGCGCACGAAGAACCCCGTCACGCGACGGCCGTCGGCCCAGGCCGTGGCGCTGACCGCGCACACGAGAGGGTCGGCGCCGAGGGTGAGCCCGCCCACGGCGCGGGGCGTCGCGGGCGCGAGGGCCGACCACATGAGCTGGCCGGCGAGGGCGGCGCCCTCCGGGTCGAGCAGCACCTGGCGGGCGTCGAAGTAGTACGACGACCGTTTGCCGGACGAGAGGACGACCGACTCGCGCACGAGGGCGTGCTCGCGCAGCAGCGTCCGGAGGCGGTCGCGGGGGTCGGCCACGCCCGCGATCCTACGCGGCGCGGCCGGACGCGGTCAGGCGGGGCTGCGGCGCCCCGTGCCGGAGCAGTTGGCGCAGACGACGGGCAGGTAGACGTGGGCCTGCTCGCAGTCCATGGCCTCGAGGAGGGACCCCGCCCCGAAGCACCAGCCGCACAGGTCCGGCGCCGAGACCGGCGCGTGAGTCGGGACGGATGTCGCGTGCGTCCCGGGATCAGGGTGGGCGGCCATGCCGCTACCTTTCTGAGGGGCCTGGATGGTGGCCCTGTGACTACCCATCGGCGCCCTGCCGCAAATATGGAGATCCCGCCATTCCTCGAACGGGGGATCTTGGCGGGAGATTTTGAGGTTCTTCGCATGATCGACGTGACCCCCGAAGCCACCCCGAATCCGAACGCGCTCAAGTTCACGCTCGACCGCCCGTCGGTGGAGGGCCGCTCCCAGACGTTCCGGGCCGGCTCGGATCCGGCCGAGTCGCCCCTGGGCGCGCGGATCTTCGCCCTGGACGGCGTGACCAACGTCTTCATGGTCTCCAACTTCGTGAGCGTCACGAAGGAGGACGACGTGTCGTGGGACGAGCTGGTGCCGAAGGTGATCGACGAGCTCCAGGAGCACTTCGCGTGAGCCCCACCGGCGTCATCTTCTCGTACGCGATCGGCCTGATCTTCGCCGTCGGCGGGATCGTCTTCCTGATCGGCCTCGACGAGAATCGCCTGCTCTACGGCATCCCCTACCTGATCATCGGCCTGGTGATCATCGGCGGGGTCATGGCCAGCCAGCGCCGGACCCGGCGCAAGGGCGGTGCGGGCGGCGGCCACGGCGGCGAGGACCCGCCGTCGCGCAGCCCCTACTGAGCGTCGCGCCACCCGGGTGATCGGTCGCGCGCGCCGGTCGCGGGGCGCGAGCGGGCGTACCGTTGCGGCGCAGTCGTTCCGACGGAAAAGGGGGGCTCGTGCGACGCCTGCTTGCAGCGGCGGTCATCGTCCTGGTCGCGGTCTTCGGTGCCGCGGCGTGTGGCGACGACGGCGATTCCGGCCAGTCGGGCGCGGAGGCCCAGGTCTGCGACAGCCTCCAGGGCTTCCAGGCCGCGCTGGACAACGTCGAGGGCGTGCAGCTGCGCGACCCGACGGCCAACGCCAACAACATCTCCCTGAAGCGGGTGCAGGCAACGTGGAGCGGGGTGGAGCAGTCCGCCAAGCAGCTGTCGGCCGCGGACGCGGACGCCGTGACCTCCGCCCTCGACGGCCTGGAGTCGGCGATCGAGGACCTGCCGCGGCCCATCTCGATCCAGCAGGCGCGGGCCGACCTGCAGCCGCAGCTCGACGCCGTGAAGAACGCGTTCGGCGAGATGCGCAACGGACTGCAGTGCGGTTGACCGCCTGAACCGCCATCCCCGGCTGAGGCCCGGGCCCGGCGCTCAGCCCGGGATGGCGGGCAGCCCCTCCAGGCCCGCGGCGGCCCGGTCGAGCTCGTCCTGCGGCAGCTCATGGTCGACGAGGTCGCCGGCCAGGTACGCGTCGTAGGCGGCCATGTCGAAGTTCCCGTGGCCGCAGAGGTTGAAGAGGATCGTGCGCTCCACGCCCTCCTCGCGAGCCCGCTCGACCTCCTCCACCACCGCGCGGATCGCGTGTGACGGCTCGGGCGCCGGGATGATCCCCTCGGCGCGCGCGAAGCGGACCGCCTCGGCGAAGCACTCACCCTGGTTGTAGGCGCGGGGCTCCACCATCCCGATGTGGACGAGGTGGGACACGAGCGGCGCCATGCCGTGGTACCGCAGGCCCCCGGAGTGGATCGCGGCCGGCACGAAGTCGTGCCCCAGCGTGTGCATCGCGAGGAGCGGCGCCATCTTGGCCGTGTCGCCGAAGTCGTAGCCGTAGTGGCCGCGGGTGAGGGTGGGGCACGCGGAGGGCTCGGCGGCGACGATCCGGATGTCGCGGCCGGCGGCCTTCTCGGCCAGGAACGGGAACGCGAGGCCCGCGAAGTTGGAGCCGCCGCCGACGCAGCCGATCACCACGTCCGGCTCCGCCCCCGCCATCGCCAGCTGCTCGCGGGCCTCCTGCCCCACCACCGTCTGGTGCAGCAGCACGTGGTTCAGGACGCTGCCCAGCGCGTACTTGGTGTCGTCGCGGGTCGCCGCGTCCTCCACCGCCTCCGAGATGGCGATGCCGAGGCTGCCGGTGCTGTCGGGCGTGGCCTCCAGGATGCCGCGGCCGGCGTTGGTGTCGGGCGACGGGCTGGGTACCACCTCGGCGCCCCAGGTGCGGATCATCGACCGCCGGTACGGCTTCTGGTCGTATGACGCGCGCACCATGTAGACCTTGCACTCCAGGCCGAAGTGCTCGGCGGCGAACGCCAGTGCCGAGCCCCACTGGCCGGCGCCGGTCTCGGTGGAGAGGCGGGTGACGCCCTCCTGCTGGTTGTAGAACGCCTGCGGGACCGACGTGTTCGTCTTGTGGCTGCCGGAGGGGCTGACGCCCTCGTACTTGTAGAAGATCCGGCACGGCGTCCCGAGCTCCCGCTCCAGCCCGAGGGCCCGGTAGAGCGGCGTGGGGCGCCACATCGAGTAGACCTCGCGCACCGGGTCGGGGATCGGGATCCAGCGCTCCCCGCTGACCTCCTGGAGGATCAGCGCCATCGGGAACAGGGGCGCCAGGTCGTCGGGCCCCACGGGCTGCCCGGTGCCGGGATGGAGCGGCGGCGGCGGCAGGGACGGCAGGTCGGCGGCGACGTTGTACCACCGGTCCGGGATCGCGTCCTCGGACAGCAGGAACCGGCGCTGGCTCACGGGCACCCCCCTCGTGCGGTCTACAGGGGTTCCGAGCCTACCCGTGACGGGGGCGGCGGCGCGACGGCGCTGGCCGGCAGCCAGAGGGTGAACGTGGAGCCCTCGCCGACGGCGCTCTCCACCGCGACGCGCCCGCCCAGCAGGGTGGCGAGGCGCCGGACGATCGACAGGCCCAGGCCGGAGCCACCCGCCGCGCGCTCGCGGCCGGCCTGGACCCGGTAGAGGCGGTCGAAGATGTAGGGCAGATGCTCGGACGCGATCCCGCTGCCGGTGTCGCGCACGGCGACGCCCGCCTCGCCCCGCCCGGTGACCGCCGTGAGCGTGACCGACCCGCCCGCCGGCGTCGCCCGCACGGCGTTCGAGACCAGGTTGGTGAGGATGGTGTCCACATGCTCGGGGTCGCCCACGGCCGCGGCGTCGCCCGTCGCGGTGAGCTCCACGCCCTTCACGTGGGCGTCGAGCGCGAGGCGCGCGGCGGCGCGGCGGGCGGCGTCGCCCAGGTCGAGCGGCTCCCGGCGGACCTCCGGCTCCAGGTCGAGGTACGTGAGCTGCTGGAGGTCGTGCACCAGCTCGCGCAGGCGGGCGGCCTCGGCGCGGATGAACTCCGCCGCCTCCCGGCGGTCCTCGTCGGTGCGGGCGGTGCCGTCGTCGAGCGCCTGCGCGAAGCCCTCGATGGACGTGACGGGGGTCCGCAGCTCGTGGGCGACGTCGGCGAGGAACTCGCGCTGGCGCGCGTCGGCCTGCTCCAGGCGCTCCGTCATGCGGTTGAAGGCGCGGCCCAGGCGGCCCAGCTCGTCGTCCGGCTCGGGGGCCCGCACGTCGAGGCGCCCCTCCGCGACGGCCTGGGCGGTGTCGGCCAGGGCGTCGACGCCGGAGCGCAGGCGGGCGCCGACGCTGCTGGCGAGGTACCAGATGAGGGCGCCGGTGCCGACGATGCCGAGCGCGATCAGCGCGACGAACTGCCAGTCGGTGAACAGGCCGGCGTCGGGGTCGCGGCGCTCCAGCAGCACGGTGACGTCGCCGCTCGACCCGGTGGCGGAGGCCTCGAGCCGGTCGACCGGGACGTTCCAGTGGACGACCTCGCCGTCGACGGACACCACCATGCGGGTCGCGTTGCCGACGTAGCGCTGGGCGTCCCGGGCGCCGGCGGCGACGTTGGACTGGCCGTCGAGGGCGCGGGCGATGGAGATGGCCTGCTGGCGCAGCGCCGCCTCCAGCTCGGCACGGGAGCGGTCCTGCACGAACGCGACCAGCACCACCTGGACGACGACGAAGACCACGATCAGCGCCACCGCGATCGCGACGGCCACGCGCGCCTGGATCGAGCGCGGCTGCAGCCGCCCGAGCCCGAGGCGGCCGATCACGCCGGCGCCGGCTCCAGCCGGTAGCCGACCCCCCGCACGGCGACGATGCCGATGTCGTCGCCGAGCTTGCGGCGCAGGTTGGCGACGTGGACGTCGACCGTCTTGCCCCCGACGGCCGACTGGTAGCCCCACACCTTCTCCAGGAGGCGCTCGCGGGTGTAGACGACGCGCGGGTGGGCGGCGAGCTCCGCCAGCAGGTCGAACTCGAGGCGCGTGAGCTCCACCTCCTTCCCGTCGAGCACCACCCGCCGCGACGAGGGCTCCAGCTGCGCGGGGCCGGCCCGCAGCACCCGGTGGGGGTCGGGCGGCGCGGTGACCCGGCGCATCACGGCCTTGACCCGGGCGACCACCTCGACGGGCGAGAAGGGCTTGGTGACGTAGTCGTCGGCCCCGAGCTCGAGCCCGGTGATCCGGTTGGCCTCCTCGCCGCGGGCGGTCAGCATGATCACCGGCGTCGAGGTCGTCTCCCGCAGCCGGCGGCACACCTCGTATCCGTCCATCCCCGGCAGCATCAGGTCGAGCAGCACGATGTCGATGCCGCCCCGCCGGACCTGGTCGATGGCCTCCTCGCCGGTCGCCGCCTCGGCGACGGTGAACCCGGCGTCGGTCAGGTACATGCGGAGCAGGCGCCGTATGGCCCGCTCGTCATCGACGACCAGGACGTGTCCGCGGCTCGCCACCCTGGCGATGATAGTCCGCTACCGTTCCCAGGCCGCCCGGAAGGGCACGGCGGGATAGCTCAGTTGGTAGAGCACACGACTGAAAATCGTGGTGTCCCCAGTTCGAATCTGGGTCCCGCCATACGGACGCACCACCGTGGCGGTCGGTTCCCGATGGACGACCCCGCCCCGATCACCATCACGCCGGTCTTCGTGGCCGACCTGCTCGCCGAGGGCGAGCGGATGCCGGTCTACGTGCACGTCATCGACCATCCCGATGCGCGCGTGCTGGTCGACACCGGCATCACGGAGCTGCATCCGGCGGCGGCCGATCTCGATCCGCGCCTCACGCCCCTCAGCGAGCAGGACGTCGACCTCGCGAGCATCGACATCGTGGTCAACACGCACCTGCACTTCGACCACTGCGGCGGCAACCACCTCTTTGCCGGGCGGCCGATCTACGTCCAGCGCCGGGAGCTCGACGACGCCCGCGGACAGGATGGCTACACGATCCCGGAGTGGGTCGACCCGCCGGGCGTGCGATACGTGCCGGTCGACGGGGAGCTCGAGCTGCTCCCGGGGCTCCGCCTGGTTCCGGCGCCGGGCCACACCCAGGGCATGCAGGTGGTCGTCGTCGAGACCGGCGGGCGCCCGGTGGTGGTCGGCGGCGACGTGGCGGTCTGGTTCGGCGAGCTGGACGAGCCGCACAGCGACGGCCAGCTGCTGGTGCGCGGGCTCGACCCCGAGCTGGTCTGGCTGACGCACGAGCACGAGCCGTGGCGGGGCCCCTCCGCCTGAGGCGCCGCGCCGGGGGTCAGCGGATGACGATCTCGCCGTCCGCGGTGGCGATGCCGCAGGCGTGGATGCCGGCGCCGGTGCCGAAGGCGTAGCGCACGGGGAGGCCGTGGTCGGGGCCGAGCCATCCCTCGAGCACCGGCTGGTGGTCGCCGACCTCCACGAACGTGTACCCGGTGGGCGCGCACGTGTGGCCGGCGGCGGCGTAGCGACGCTCCTGCAGCCGGTGGCGCCGCTCCGGCTCGTCGATGAGCGAGAGGAAGAAGGGCAGCGGGAACTGCGGCATGCCGGCGCTCCGGAACGTGAGCGTGTCGCGGTTCTCCTCGCTGGCCTGCCCCACCCGGATCGGCAGGCCGCGCCGCGCCGCGGTGTCGTCCAGGTCGGCCACGCTGAGGCACCACCACAGCACCCGGTCCCGCCCCTGCAGGGTCGCCTCCAGCCACGCGCCGTCGTCCTTGGAGGTGTCCTCGATCCCGAGCAGCTCCAGGAAGCACTCGGGCCCGAGCGGCACCAGCCGGCTCTGCGTGCCGCCCAGGTGGGCGCCGCCGGGGACCGTCCCCAGGCCGTGCTCGTCGCGCAGGCGCGCGCTCGCCGCGTCGACATCGACGACGCCGTAGATGACGTGGTCGATGAAGAAGCCCTCGCTGTTCAACCCGGTGCCTCCTCGGCGTCGTCGTCACGCGGACCGGAGCGCGCCGGGCTCGGCGAGCCGCGCGGCGCTGCCGGGGTCCATGGGTCTACACGAGAGGTGCGCGACGCGCGACCTCGACGTTCGTCGTCGCATCGCCCATGCTCATCCGCGTGGACCCGGAGGGACCGGCAGGAGACGCGCGCCGCGCCATCGTCGATGCGCACGTCCACGTCTTCGATCACACCGCCAACCGGCATCCGTTCCTGGAGGAGCGCGACGCCACCTTCGCGGCGCTCGTGGGCGACTACTCGGCGATGCCGCGGACGTACACGCTCGACGACTACCTCCGTGACAGCCGCTCGCGGCGGGTGGAGGGCATCGTCTGGCACGAGTTCCTCTCCGACGACCCGGTCCGCGAGGCGCGATGGGGCCAGGCGCTGGCCGAGGCGTCGCCGGTCCCGCAGGCCGTGGTCGCGCGGGTGGAGTTCGCCGATCCCGGCCTCCCGGAGCGGCTGGAGGCGTACCGGGCCCTGCCCAACGTCACCGCCGTGCGCGAGCACCTGGCATGGGACCCGGGCGATCCGCTCCGGCGTTTCGCCGCCCGGCCCGGCCTGCTCGGCGACCCCGCCTGGCGGACGGGCCTTTCCCACCTGCGCGGCTGGGATGTCGCCTGCGGCCTCGAGGTCTTCGCGGACCAGCTCCCGGACATGCTCGAGGTGGTGCGCCTCCAGCCGGACATCCGCTTCACCGTCGCGGTCATGGGGTGGCCGCTCGACGTCACCGCCGAGGGCCGCGCGCGCTGGCAGCGCAGCGTCGTCGCGCTGAGCCGCTGCGAGAACGTGAGCGCGAGCATCTCCGCGGTGGAGTGCGTGCTGGGCATGGACTGGACGGTCGACCTCGCGCGGCCGTGGTTCGAGACGCTCATCGGCGGCTTCGGCCCCGACCGCTGCATGCTCGGCGGCCACCTGCCCATCTCGCTGCTGTCGCGCGACCACGCCGCGCTCTACGACGCCTACGACGCGCTCCTCTCCGGCCTCTCACCCGGCGAGCAGGACCGCGTGTTCCGCGGCACGGCGGCCGCCTGGTTCGGCCTCGACCGGCTCCGTAGTCAGCCGTAGCCCGGATCCGAGCCCCCGCCGAGGGGGCGGTACGCTCCCCCCGCGAGGATCCCGGTGACGGGTCGATCCAGGCCGCAGGGCCCTTACTATCCGTTCGGGCGGTGGCGTCATTTGCAGACCTGAAATAGCGTGGCCGACGTTCCCACGACGAGGTGTGCCGTTGTCCGCCGCCCGGATCAGGCCGCGCCGTCGGCGCGGTCTCGCCCCCTTGCCGTGTCGCTGGTCGCGCTCGTGGCGACGCCTGCCGCGCTCGCAGCCCCCGGCTGGACGGCGCCCACGCCGCTCGGGACCCAGTCCCAGCTCTCACTGGCCGTGGATCGGGATGGGAAGGCCGTCGTGCTGGCGTCCTGGACCGAGTACGGCACCGGCGCCTCGCTCACGAGCTACGTCCGTCCCGTCGCCCCGCACAGCGCATGGCAGCCGCAGTCTCTCGGGTCGCGCGACTGCCCCGGCCAGTGCACGTCGTGGGTGTTCCCCGGCGTCGAGCTGGACGACCTCGGGAACGCCGTCGGAATGTGGGGGGAGGGGTGGAGCGGGCCCGGGAACACCGTCACGACCGTCGCGACCCGGGCCGCGGGAGGCTCCTGGAGCCCGATCACCCTGTCGCCGGACGAGAATGAGCTCTTCTGGAACACCGAGGAGTCTGTCGCGGTCGGGCCCAACGGAACCGCCGTCTTCGTCTCGAACTGTGGCTTCTGCGACGGTCAGGGCGGATCGCTGATCGCCGCACGCGCCGTGGCGCCGGGCCAGATGTCGCCGCGGGTATTTCTCTCCGGCGTGGGCGAGCAACCCTCGAGCCCGGTCGCCGGCATCGACGCAGCAGGCCGCGCGACGGTCGCCTGGACCTCGAGCCTGGGCGTCCGCCTCGCGAGCCGTTCCCTTGCGGGTGTCTGGTCGCAGGCGGCGACCCTGACCGCGGCAGAGTCGTACGCCCCGGCTCTGGCGGTGGCGCCCTCCGGCGCAGCGGAGCTGGCCTGGGTGGGGAGCGACGACGTCGTCCGGAGCTCCCGCAGGAGCGGACCCGACGCCGGCTGGGCGACGCCCGCCGCCGTCAGCTCGGCGCCCGGCGCGACGAATCCTCCTGGGGGTCGAGCCCGCCGAGCATGGCGATCGACTCGGGGGACAAGGCCGTGCTCGCCTGGGTCGGCTCGGACGGCAAGATCCGCGCCGCGGTCCGGCCGGCGGGCGCCGCGTGGACGACCACCACCCTGCCCTCGACCGGCACGTATCCGCAGGTCGCGGTCAACCCCGCCGGAACCGCGTTCGTGCTCTTCCTCGGCCCGACCGGCGCCCCACTGGTCAGCGTGCGACCCGCCGGGGGCGCGTGGGGCACGCCCCTGCCGCTCGGCGCGGTGGGTGCCACGAAGCCACAGATCGCGACCGACGGCAACGGGAACGCGGTCGCCGCGTGGATCTCCGCGACCGGCGAGCTGCAGACGTCGACGTTCGACGTGACAGGCCCGGTCCTCGCGGGCGTGAGCGTCCCCGGGGCGGCGACGGCGGGGCAGGCCGTGGCGATGTCCGCCGCCCCGTGGGACCTCTGGTCGCCCGTGGCGTCGACCGCGTGGGACTTCGGCGACGGCGCGTCCGCCACGGGACCGGGCACGACGCACGTCTACGCCCGACCCGGCACCTACGTGGTCACGGTCAACTCGGCCGACTCCCTCGGCAACGTCAGCGCTGCCGGGCGCTCGATCACGGTGACCGCTCCCCCGGTCACTCCGTCCCGTCCCGCACCGGGTGGGCCGGTCGGAACCGTCGGCGGCGTCACCGTCGGCCTCCCGGGCGCATCCGCCGCCACGACGCCCGCCCCGCCGCTCTCGGCGGGGGCGGCCCGAAAGCTGCCGGCGCTGCGTGTCGGGGTGGCCGGGACCGGGTCGTTCCGCGCCGGCACACGGGGGATCCTCACCGTGACGCTGAGCCGCCGCGTGCGCAGCGCCCTGGTGAGGGTCCAGATCCGCCGGGGCGTCCGCTACACGACCGTCACCCGGGGCCGGGTCTCCGGCACGCGCATCCCCGTGGCGCTGACCTTCGCCACACGGGGCCGGTATCTCCTGCGCATCCAGATCTCCGAGCCGCACCGTGCGACGGTCAACCGGCTCGTCCGGATCGCCGTCCGGCCGTAGCGCCCCGCGCGCGGCGCGTCAGCTGAAGCGGACCGTCCGGACCGGCGACTTCCTGGGGAGCAGGCGGCTGCTGCCGAGGTAGCGGGCCGTCACCTTCAGCGCCTTCGTGGGGCCGATCTTCGACTTCGGCACCGCGAACACCACCCGGTAGCGGCAGGCGCCCTCCTGGCGCTTGACCTTCGCCGTGACCGTGCGCACGGCGGTGCGGCCGGCGATGGTGCGGATGCGGACCGTGCCCGCGCAGACGCTCACACCGGCCGGGGGCCGCAGGACGCCCGCGGCGGGGAGCCGCGCCAACGGGCCCCGGGTTCGCAGCGTCGCGACCGTGAGCCCCACCGAGCGCGGGCGGGCGCGGGTGGTCTCCACCGCGCCGCCCGTCGACGAGACGTCAACCGTCACCCGCGCCGGCGCGCTCGTGAGCCCCCGCGAGTCCGTCGCCGTGTAGCTGAACGTGGCGGTGCCGCGGAAGCCCGGCGGGGGCGTGTAGCGCACCCGCGCCCCGGCCAGCGCGGCGGTGCCCGTCCGGGGCGCCGCCACCGCGTACGACGCCGGCTTGGCGGCGGCCGTCGTCATGCACGAGGCCTGCTCGGTGTTGCATTCCTTCGTGCGCCGGGACTTCACGTACCGCCCGACGACCTCACCGGCCAGCGGGATGTCGACCGCCCGGCCCGGCGGCGTGGACACCTTTCGCGGAGTGGCGATCACGCCGGGCACCACGACCGCGGCGGGCGCCGACGTGTTGTTGCCCTCGTTCGACTCCTGATACAGGTCGTCGGGGTCGACGACGCCCACCAGGCGGTACTTGCCGGGCGTCAGGCCGGTGACGTCCACCCACTGGTCCCAGACCTGCGAGGCATAGAGGTCACCCCAGCCGGGGCTGATGCCCATGCGCAGGAGGCCGGTGTAGTTCGCCTCGCCCCGGGCGCACGACGTTCCGTCGGGCGGGTAGTACTGGGCCCGCGTCCCGTCGCCCCAGCTGTCGTAGAGGCAGAAGCCGGCCAGGGTCTTCGCCGACGGCCGCACGCGGGCGCCGCCCGTGGTGCGCAGCTCGTACGCCGCGATCTTCTGGGAGTGGAAGTGCTCGTGGCCCACCGCCGCCGAGTACCGCAGCGCGTTCGGCTGCCCGGCGCCCCCGAGGGTGATGGGCCGGTCGCCCGAGCTCGTGCCGGCCGGGAACGTCTTCGAGGTGCCGGCCGCCGCGGGCGCGCCGCCGCTCCAGGTGCGCTGGAAGGTGGTGCCGGCCGGGTCGCGGTACACCTCGAGCGCGCCCGAGCCCTCGTTGAGGATGACGCTGTCGAAGCGGAACAGCGTGCGGCCGGGGATCTCGACGGTGTCGACCCAGCGGGCGTTGCGGCTGCCCGGCCGCTCGGCCGGCAGCAGCGCCGTGAGGTCCGGCAGGTCGCTGGCGGGCGCCGCGATGCCGGCGGCCACGAGCGTCCCGAGACCCGCCCCCGCGACGACGAGGGAGCCGAGCACCACCCCACGGATCCGGCTCGCGAGGGCCATGCGGCGGAATCCTGCAGCGCCGCGTGACCGAACCGGGTCCTCCCGTCGCCGGCGTCACGGCGCGGCGTCCGCGAGGTGGGGTGCGATCCGGTCGGCCAGGCGGGGGTCGGCGCCCACGATCCGGTCGATCTCCACGCCGTCGCGCAGCACCACCATCGTCGGGATGCTGAGGGCGCGGAAGCGCTGCGCCAGGCCGGGGGCCTCGTCGATGTTCACCCGCACCACCTTCACCGCCCCGGCGTGGTCGGCGGCGAGCCGGTCGAGGAGAGGGCTCACCATCCGGCACGGGCCGCACCACGGCGCCCACAGGTCGAGGACCACCGGGACCGGCGCGCGGACCTCCTCGGCGAAGTCGTCCTCGCCGGCGTCCACCGCCCACGGCAGGCGCTGCCCGCACTTCGCGCACCTCGGCACGGCCGAGGGGTTGGGGCGCACGCGGTTCCGCGTCCCGCACCCGGGGCAGGTGACGACGGCGGCGGCCATCAGCCGCGCAGCCGCCGCGCCGCGGCGGACGCGAGTCGGCCGGGCAGGCGGGCGGCGCCCCGGACGACGCGCCAGCGGTCACCGCTCGTGGCCAGCGCCAGCAGCGGCGCCCACGCCGCGAGGACGATCGCCGCCCCCACGGCAGCGCCGAAGGGCATGTCCAGGAAGGTCTGCCGCAGCGCGAACCCGCCGCCCAGCGACGTCGCCACCAGCACGTACACCAGGTCGATCTCCTCCGAGGCGCGCAGTCGCGGGTCGCGGCCCCACGCCGCCAGCGCCATGCCGCCGGCGATGCCGACGAACAGCCAGAGCACGATCTCGAGGGCCAGCACGGGCGGGCGCACCTCCCCGGACTGCGGAGGGCGCATTGTGTATCAGGGAGTGATGCCCCGGGCCAAGGGGGCGCCCTCGATCACGAGCGTCCGGTCGAGCAGCGTGAGCTCCAGGAGGCGCGCCACGGGCTCCGCCGGGTCGCGCAACACCAGGCGGCGTCCGTCGTCGCGCAGGCCCCGGTGCACCCGGATCAGCACCTCCAGGCCCACGGAGTCGATGAACTCGACGCCCGCGACGTCCAGCACCACGTCGCCGACGGTGCCCTCGGCGAGCGCGCCCAGCCGGCGGGCGAGGGCCTCGGCCGACGCGTGCTCCAGGTCGCCGGACACGGCGTAGACCACCCGCAGGCGCGCCTCGACGAGCCGCCCCGTGAGAAGGCCGCGGGGGTGGAGGCGCTCGGCGGGGGCGCGGGCGTCCGGCACGGGCCCCATGTTCGCGTCGCCCGCGCCGGCGGGTCACCGGGAGTGTCGCGGCGCGACGTCGCCCGCCGCCCCGGCGGGCGCGGACGCGTGGTGGCGCCCCCGCGGGACCACCATCGGCGTGCCGCTCACGGGGTCGCGCACCACCTCGCAGTCCAGGCCGAACGTCGCCGCGATCATCGCCGTGTCCACCACCTCCGCGGGCGGCCCCTCGGCCAGGATGCCCCCGTCCTTCATCGCGATGAGGTGGTCCGCGTAGCGGCACGCCAGGTTCAGGTCGTGCAGCACCACCACGATCGTGGCGCCCGTGCCGCGGTTGAGGTCGGTGAGCAGGTCCAGCAGCTCGACCTGGTGGGCGATGTCGAGGAAGGTCGTCGGCTCGTCCAGCAGCAGCAGGTCGGTGTCCTGGGCCAGCGCCATCGCCACCCAGACCCGCTGGCGCTGTCCCCCGGACAGCTCGGCGACCGGGCGCGCGACGAGCGCCGCCGTCCCGGTGGCCTCGAGCGCGGCCGTCACCGCGGCCTCGTCTCCGGCGTCCCAGTGACGGAACCACCCCTGGTGCGGGTAGCGGCCGCGGCCCACGAGGTCGCCGACCGTGATGCCATCCGGCGCGACGGGCGTCTGCGGCAGCATCCCGATGACCCGGGCCACCTCGATGTTGCGCATGTCCTGCACCCGGCGGCCGTCCAGGACCACCTCGCCCCCCTGGGGTCGCAACAGCCGCGCCAGGCCGCGCAGCAGCGTCGACTTCCCGCACGCGTTGGCCCCCACGATCATCGTGATGCGGCCGTCGGGCACCGCGACGTCGACGCCGCGCACCACGGGCTCCCCGCCGTAGCCCAGCTCCAGGGCGCGGGCCCGCAGCTCGTGCGGGGGCCGCCTCACCCGCCGCGCCCCGCGCGGTTGGCCGTGGCCAGCAGCCAGATGAGGTAGGGCGCGCCGATCGCGCCGGTCACCACGCCGGTCGGCAGCACCACCGGCAGCGCGTGCACCGCCACCAGGTCGGCGGACAGGACGATGACCGCCCCGACCAGCCCGGCGGCGGCGAGGAGCCCCCGCGCGGGACCGAGGACACGGGCGGCGATCGGCCCCGCCATCAGCGCCACGAACAGGATCGGCCCGACCGCGGCGGTCGCGAAGGCGACCAGGGCGATCGCCACGCCGATCAGCGCGAGCCGGCACCGCTCCACGCCCACCCCGAGGGCCGACGCCGCGTCGTCGCCCAGCTCCAGCGCCCGGAGGGGGCGGGCCAGCACCAGCGCCAGGGGCAGCAGCGCGGCGCACGCCGCCAGCAGCGCCCGCAGCTGCCCCTGGCCCGCGTAGCCGACCGACCCCACCAGCCACGCCGTGGCGGCGCGGGCGTCGAACATCTCGGCCCGCGCGATCAGGACGCCGCAGATCGCGTACATGAACTCCGCGATCCCGATCCCGATGAGCACGAAGCGGTAGCCGGAGACGCCGTCCCGCCACGCGAGCAGGTACACCAGCAGGCATGTCAGGAACGCGCCGGCCAGGGCCGCCACCGAGATGCCGGCGCTGCTCGCCCCGTACAGGGTGATCGCGGCGACCGCCGCCACGCTCGCGCCCGACGAGACGCCCACGAAGTCGGGCGAGGCCAGCGGGTTGGCCAGCAGCCGCTGGAACACCACGCCCGCCACACCGAGCGCCAGCCCGGCCGCCAGCCCCGTGACCGCGGTGGGCAGCCGCAGCTCCCGCACCACGAACTCCACCGACGGGTCACCGCCGATCCCGAGCGTCGCCGCCACCACGTCCCACGCGCCCAGGCGGTAGCTGCCGAGCATCATCGTCGCCACGAACAGCGCGAGGGCCAGCGCCGCGAGCCCGCCCACGACGGCCACGCCACGGCGGCGGCGCGCCGCGCGGTGGGCCGCCAGGCCCGCGCCGGCGGGGACCGGGACGCTCGCGACGACCGCCGCCGGCGGCGTCACAGCTCGGTGACCGTGCGGTAGCGGACGAGCCAGACGAAGAACGGCGCGCCGATCACCCCGAGCACCACGCCCACCTGGAGCTCGCCCGGCGACACCACCACCCGCCCCACCACGTCGGCCGAGAGCAGCACGACGGGCGTCAGGAGGGCGGAGTACGGGAGGATCCACCGGTAGTCCGGGCCGCAGATCATCCGCGCGACGTGCGGCACCACCAGCCCGGCGAACGCGATGGGCCCGCACGCCGCCGTCGCCGCCCCGCACAGCACCGCCACGGTCGCGAACAGCGTGAACCGGGTCAGCCGCACGCGCTGCCCCAGCGCCCGGGCCACGTCCTCCCCGAGCGCCAACCCGTTGAGCGCGCGGCCCGCGCCCAGCGCCACCAGCCCGGCGACGGCGATGAACGGGGCCGTCTGCCACAGCACCGGCGCGTACCGGCCGGCCAGCGAGCCGACCTCCCACGATCGCAGCTCGTTGAGGGCGTCGATGTTCGTGAGCACGATCGCGCCCGTCACCGACGTGAGGCCGGCGGTCACCGCCGCGCCCGTGAGCGCCAGCTTCACCGGTGTGGCCCCCTCCCGGCCGATCGACGCCACGCCGTAGACCGTGACCGTCGCGACGCCGGCCCCCAGGAACCCGAGCCACACCGCCAGCGACAGCTGACCGATGCCGAGGAGCATCACGCCGGCCACGATGAACGCCGCGGCGCCGGCGTTGATGCCCATGATCCCCGGGTCGGCCAGCGGGTTGCGGGTGACGCCCTGGAGCATCGCGCCGCTCAGGCCCAGCGCGGCCCCCACCGCCACCCCCAGGACGGTGCGCGGGACGCGCATCTCGCGGATCACGGTCTGCGACGTCGAGGCGGGGTCGAAGTCGAACAGCGCGCTCCAGACGGTCGCCAGGGTGACGTCCCGGGTGCCCACGGCGATGCTGGCGGCGCAGGCCGCCGCCAGCAGGACCCCCAGGACGACCAGCCCCGCGGCCAGGCGCCCACCGCGGGCGCGCGCGACGGGCACGCTACGTGCCGACGTCCGGGTCGGCGTCGTCGATCACCTCGGTCAGCCGCTCGAGCTGGGCGGCGTAGTCGCCGTAGGTGTGCAGCCAGTACGCGGGCCACGTGGTGTAGGCCCCCGCGGCGTACGCGTCGATGCTCTCCGCGATCGGCTGCGCCTGGAGCACCTCGAGGTTGCCCGGGTAGTTCCGGTCGTCGAAGAGGAGCAGGTCCGGCTGGTAGTCGTCGGCGCGCTCGAAGCTGAGCGTCTGCCAGTAGGGGAAGTCCGGGTCGGGCTTCGCCGGGTTCACCACGTCCAGCCCCCATCGCTGGAGGTCGAGGAGCTCCGGCGCGTACTTCGGGACCGCGATCGCGTAGTTGTCGTCCCAGGGGCTGATCGCCAGCGCCGTCAACCCGGGCTTCGCCTCGGCCGCGGCGGTGAACGCCTCACGGGCCGCGTCGAAGCGCGCCCGGGCCTCGGCGCCCGGGCCGCCCTCGACGTCGGCGCCGAGCGCCGCCGCCAGGTCGCGGTACCCCTCGATCAGCCCCAGGATCGAGTCGCCCTGCGAGGGCCCGACCATCGGCGCCAGGTCGGCGATCTTCTTGCTGCGCTCCTCCACGCCCGCCTCGGTGCCGCTGTAGGCCTTCTCGACCGGCCACCAGTCACCGACGATCAGGTCGGGCTGGAGCTCCGCCGCCCGCTCGACGTCGATCTTGCCCCACTCCTCGCCGAGCACCTCGATGCCGGAGAGGTCGGTGCTCTGGAGGCCGACGTCCTTCGCGATGGGCCCGTCCGCGTAGACGGCGATCGGGCGTATCCCGTATTCCATGAGCGCGGCGGCCGAGTACGCGTGGGCGATGATGCGGGTGGGCGCCTGGTCGAGCGTGACCGTCTTCCCGGCGCCGTCGGTGTAGGTCCACGGCCCGGACGTCGCCGCGGCGTCGCCCGAGTCGTCCCCGCCGCACGCGGCCAGCACCGCCGCCACCAGCACCATGACGCCGACCGCTCCCCACCGCCGTGCCCGGCTCCACCCCGACATCCCGCCTCCGCCGTCATGTTCGGTTGCCCGAACTTCAGTTGTTCGACGCGGCGCAGGCTACACAGTCGGACCAACGAATGTATGAAGGGATCCCCATGTCCGGCGGGCCATCCGGCCCGGGCGGCGGAGCCTCCGGGGAGGGCGTCACGCCGGGCGCGATCACCACGATGTCGAGCGCATCGTCGGCCGCCGAGACGGCCTCGGCCAGCATGTAGCCGCGCCCCCGTGGGACACCGCGGAATCCCACGATCCTCAGCGAGAGCGGCCCGCTGGTGGCCATGCCGGCTCCTTCCTCCGGGACGTACTGACGCGACACCCTTCGGCTACCCGGTGGGCGCCCCGCCGAGCGCGCCCGGATGTAAGGCCTTCTTCAGGGAACGGTCAGGTCCCGAAGACCTCGTCCACCACCCGCCGCAGCTCGGTTGCCATCGGCCCCGGCGCGCGCTCGGCGAACGTGGTCGCCAGCGCGTCGTAGTACCAGGCCTGCTCGTCGCGGGGGGCGTTGAACCGGGCGAACACGTCGCGGCCGGCGCGTTGGTCGCCCAGGATCGCGCGGGCGTTGTGGAGCTTGTCGGCCAGCGACACGCGCAGCGCCCCGTCGGGGAGGTCCGGGGCGCGCAGGTGGTCCAGGTACGTCTGCTTGCGCTGCCGCCACGGCGGCTTCGGGATCTCGTCGGTGTCGGAGCACGCGTCGACGATGGCGGCGACGCGCGGGCCGAAGCGCTCCCGGATCAGCGCCAGCGTGGGGGCGCCACCCTGGTCCTCCACCGCGTCGTGGAGGAGGGCGGCGACGGCCTCGTCCTCGTCGCCGCCGTCCTCGATGACGAGGGCGGCGACCGCCATGAGGTGGGCGAGATACGGGATGTCGGTGCCCTTGCGCCGCTGCCCCGCATGGAGCTCCCGCGCCAGGACGAACGCGTCGTCCAGGCGCGGGCCGAGTGGAGGGACGGCGATCCGGCTACCTCACCCGCGCCGTGGCGACGGCCACCACCGAGGTCCCGGCGCGGAGCGTCGCCGTGACCTTGCCGCGGCGGAGCGACGCGCCGCCGGGCAGGCCCGCCGTCACGACGCGGCCGGAGCCGGCCGTCACGGTGCCGAGGCGCGTACGCCCCTGCGCCCAGCTGACCGTCACCTTGGAGCGGAGCCGCGCGATCGGGCGGGCCGCGAACACGAACCTCGCCACCGGGCCCCCGCGCAGCGTGACCTTGGCCGTCGAGGCGACGCCCTCGCGGGGCGGCCGCAGCGTCAGCGTGCTCTCGAGCGTGCCGCCGGGCCCGGCGAAGTCCAGGTCGTAGGTGCCGGGCAGCAGGGTGGGCGGCAGCCGCAGCCCGCGGGTGAACGGCGCCGCCACCACCGCGCGACGGACCGTGGCCAGCGCCTTGCCGCCGCCCTTGCGGCGGATCGTCGCGGTGATCGTGCCCGGCTGGGACGACACGCCCTGCACCAGGATCGAGCCCGTGAGACGGCTGCGGGAGTACTTCGCGCTCACGCTGATGCGCGAGAGCGAGAACGCCGCGCTGCCCCGGACGCCGGCGATGCTGCCGAAGCCGTCGATCGTCTCGCCCGCGCGGGGGGTCACGGTGACGGTGAACGTCTTGGGGTCGGACACGTTGCCGGCGCGGTCGCGCACGCGCAGCTGGCCCACGAAGGTCCCGATGCGCGTGAACGTGTGCGAGACCCGGCTGCCGGTCGCGACGGCCGTGCCGTCGTTGAAGTCCCACGTGGTGGCGGGGAAGTCGATGCCGGACGCCGCCGCGCCGCCGGCATCGGTGGAGGCCGCCGCGTCGAACACGGCGGCGTCCCCCCGCTGGACGGTGATCGCGTCCTGGCCGAGCCGGGCCACCGGCTTGACCGTGTCGAGCAGGATCGTGTCGGTGAACGACCCCGACGCGTTCCCCAGGATCGGGTTGCCGAGGAGGATCGCGCAGAACTGGGTCGCGCACGGCGCGGTCGGCACCCGGGCGCCGTCGCCGTACATGACGCCGAGCGTCTTGACGCCGTCGCCGGCCGGCAGCGTCGCCTGACCGGTCGCGGCGAAGTTCTGCGCGCAGCCGCTCGTGTCGGGCGTCTGGCCCGAGATGATGAAGAAGTCGCACGGGAACGTGCCGTTGCCGTCGACATCGACGGCGAACTGGGTGACCCCGCTGGAGGTGCCGGGCCGGTTCTCGATGAGCGGATCCGTGGCCGTCAGCCCCAGCGACACGGTGCGGTTGTTGGTGGCCGCCGCGCCGCCGTTGATCACGACCGACCCGGTCGGCGGCGTCGCATCGATCATGGTGTCGCGATCGGGGGAGCTCGTGCAGCTGTTCAACTCGCACGCGCGCACCGACACCCGGAGCGGCTGCCCGTTGCTCACGAAGAGCGGCCCGAGGGACCCGACGTTCGTGGCGGCCGTGAACGTCTGTGGGCTCCCGTTCGGGAGCTGGGTGACGACGACCTCCTGCCGCTGGGGATTGGCGCCGGAGAACACCGGCGGCTTCCAGAGCATCGTCAGCGCGACCGCGTTGCCCGCCCCCGCCTGCGCCTTCGTGAACGGCGAGAACGTGAACTCCGGGTCGCCGACGATCGCCGCGTTCGCGGCGCCGGCCCCCGCGAGGACCCCGGCGGCGGCGACCGAGGCGATGATGAGTCGGAACGAGCGCGGCATCGGGTTCCTCCGAGCGGACGGGATGCCAATCTCCGTCCTCGCCGGGGCCCCGGTCAACCCGCCCGGACGACCAGTATGCGTTCCGTAAGCCGGAGGCGCGCGCGAGCAGCGAACGCTCGACCTCGCCGGGCGCCAGGAGGCGCTCGATGTCTCCGCCCTTCGGGCGGTGGGCCGGCGGGAATGGCCTATCGGCTGGGCTCGTCGGCCTCCTGGGACTCCATGGTGCGGGTGATCACCGCGACGGCCTCGAGGATCAGCTCCCGCTGGTCGGGCGCCAGCGGCTCGATCAGGCCGCGGAGGCGGGCGCGCAGGGCGGCGTCGCCCTCCGCGAGGGTGGCGCGCCCCAGATCGGTGAGCTGCACGAAGCGCCGGCGGCGGTCGCCGTCGTCGACGTCGGCGGGGCCGACGTAGCCGAGCCGCTCGAGCCCCTGGATCATCCGGGTGGCGGTGCTGACCGCGACGCCGGTGCGCGACGCCAGCTCCGACGTGCCGAGCGGGCCGGCCGAGAGGGCGGAGAGCGCGAGGTGCTGGGGGGTGGAGAGGCGCTCCCCGGCGGTCGCGGCGGTGTGGCGGCGCTCGGCCCGCGCCAGGATCAGGCGCGCCAGGGAGCCGCGGAGGGCGTGGAGTCCGTCGACGACGTCGTCGAGCGTCCGGGTCTGCTCCATGAGGCGATCCTATGCGGCACGACGCGCCCGCCGGTACACCCCTCTGCACGGCGGCCCGGCGGTTGTACCCTGCAATCGCGCCGTCCCCCCGCACGCCGGAACCCGCCCTGACCGCTCACGACGCCCGCCGCCCCGGCCTGACGCTCGCGATCCTCTCGATCGCCGCGGTCTCCTACGTGCTGCAGCAGACCCTCGTCGTGCCGGCGCTGCCCACGATCCAGCGCGACCTGGACACGACCAACACCTGGGTGACGTGGGTGTTCACCGGCTTCCTGCTGACGTCGGCGGTGGCGACCCCGCTGCTGGGGAAGCTGGGCGACATCCACGGCAAGCGGCTGCTGCTGGTGATCTCGATGCTGGTGTTCGTGATCGGGACGATCGCGGCGGCGCTGTCGAGCTCGATCGTGATGCTGATCCTGGCCCGCGGGCTGCAGGGCGCGGCGGGGGCGATCTTCCCGCTCTCGTTCGGGATCATCCGCGACGAGTTCCCGCCCGAGCGCGTCGGCGTGGGGCTCGGGCTCCTGTCGGCCACGTTCGGCGTGGGCGGCGGCGTGGGCCTGGTGCTGTCGGGGGTGATCCTGGACCACCTCCCGTGGACGTGGCTGTTCTGGATCGGGGCGATCCCGCCGGCGATCGCGCTGGTGCTGGTGTGGCTGCTGGTGCCGGAGTCGCCGGTGCGGACGCCCGCGCGGCTGGACTGGTGGGGCGCGCTGGCGCTGTCCGTGGGCCTGGCGGCGCTGCTGGTGGGGCTGAGCGAGGGCGAGCGGTGGGGCTGGCTCAGCGCCGCGACCCTCGGCGCCTTCGTGCTCTCCCTCGCGGCCCTGGTGGCGTGGGTGTGGGTGGAGCTGCGGGTGCCCGAGCCGCTGATCGACATCGGGATGATGCGGGAGCGGGCGGTCTTCTGGACCAACATCGCCGCCGTGCTGGCCGGCTTCGCGATGTTCGGGACGTTCCTGCTGGTGCCGAGCTTCGTCCAGACGGGCACGGGGCTGCCGACGGACATCGCGTCGCTGGTCGACTACGGCTTCGGCGCGAGCGTGATCGAGGCGGGGCTCTACCTGCTGCCGGCGAGCGCGATCATGCTGGTGGTCGGGCCGATCGGCGGGATGCTCGAGACCCGCGTCGGCGCACGGAACCTGACGATGGCGGGGATGCTGATCCTCGGCGCCGGCGGGTTCACCCTGGCGGCCATGCACTCGACGGGCTTGGAGATCGTGGTCGCGATGACCCTGATCGGCATCGGCGTGGGCCTGGTCTACTCGATGCTGGCGAAGCTGATCATCGACGCCGTCGCCCCGGCCGTCACCGGCGTCGCGATGGGCATGAACACGGTCATGCGCACCATCGGCGGCGTCATCGGCGGCCAGGTTGGCGCCGCGATCCTGAGCTCCCAGACGATCGAGGGCACCGGCGGCATCCCCGCGGAGTCGGGGTACACGATCACGTTCGCCGTCTCCGGGATCGTCGCCGTGATCGGCGCCTTCGGCTGCCTGCTCATCCCCCGCCGCACCCGCCGTCCCGGCATCCCCGTCACGGGCCCCGCGCTCGAGCCCGTCGGGGGCCGGAGCTAGGTCAGGCCACGATGCCGCGGTCGAGCGCGAGGCGGGTCGCCTCGGCCCGGCTGTGGACCTCCAGCTTCACGAAGATGTTGGAGACGTGGCGGATGACCGTCTTCTCGCTGATCACCAGGCGGCCGGCGATCGCGCGGTTCGACAGCCCCTCGGCGACCAGGTGGAGCACCTCCACCTCGCGGGCCGTGAGGTCCTGCGCATCCGTCGCTGCCGCGCCCCGGGCCGCGAGGACCGCCGCCGCCCCACCGTCGGCGGGTGCGATGTCCACGTGCGCCTCGACCCGCGCGAGGCATGCGGCGCTGATCAGCACATCGCCCGGGGCGGCGGTCCCGGCGAGCGTCGCGGCCAGGTGCACCGTCGGGCCCACCGGCCCGTACTCCCAGCGTCCCTCGAACCCCATCCGCCCAACCGTCGCGTAGCCCACGGCCACCCCCGCCGCGAAGGCCAGGTCGTGGCCGTGCCGCCGCCAGCGCCCGGCGAGCCGGCCGGTGGCGTCGCGCATGGCGACCGCGAGGGCCACCGCGCGCCGGGCGGGCTCGTCGCAGGGCACGGGGTCGTTGAAGTAGACGACCACCTCGTCACCCGTCACGGGCCCCACCGTCGCCCCGGCGCGCTCGATCAGCCGGCCGATCCCGTCATGGAACTCGCCGAGGACGCCCATCACGTCCTCCGGCTGGGCGCGTTCGGAGAACGCCGGGAAGCCGCGCAGCAGCGCATGGACCAGGGCGATCTCGGCCCGGTGGCTCCCCAGGACCGCCTCGGCGTCGGCGGACATGAGGAGGTCGGCCAGCTGCCGCGGCAGGAACCGCCGCAGCTCCCCGAGACGCTCGATCTGACCGACCTGGTCGGCGACGCGCGCCCCCAGCGTGGCGTTGAGCGCGGCCAGCTCGGCGGCCTGGGACCGGATGGTGTCCTGGGAGCGCCTGATCCGCAGGAGCGAGCGCACCCGCGCGAGCAGCTCGTCGCGCGCGAAGGGCTTCCGGATGAAATCGTCGGCCCCGCTGTCCAGCGCGGGCACCTTCCGCTGGTCCTCGTCCGCGGTGATCATCAGGACGGGCAGCGCCTCGGTGGCCGGATCGCCGCGGAGCCGCCGGCAGACCTCGTAGCCGTCCATGCCGGGCATGAGGATGTCGAGCAGCACCACGTCCGGCGCCAGCCCGGCCACGGCGGCCAGGGCCTCCTCCCCGGAGGCGGCCGTCACGACCTCGTGGCCCGCCGCCGACAGCACCGCCTCGAGCAGGCGCACGTTCGCCGGGGTGTCGTCCACCACCAGGATGCGGCCGGGCGGGGTGATGGTCAGGCCGTCCCCGCGACGCGGACCGCCGGGAGCGCGAGCACGAACGTGCTGCCCTCCCCGAGGCGGCTCTCGACCCACAGGCGGCCACCGTGCAACTCGGCCAGCGCGCGGGAGAGCGGCAGTCCCAGGCCGGTGCCCTCGCCGTCGCGGGCGTCGCCGCCCTGCCGGAACCGCTCGAAGATGAGCTCACGGTCGTCGGGGGCGATCCCCGGGCCGGTGTCGCTGACCGCGATCAGCAGCTCGTCGCCCTCACGCCGGGCGGTGGCGCGCACCAGCCCGCCCTCGGGCGTGAAGCGCACGGCGTTGGCCATCAGGTTGAACACCACCTGCCGCAGACGGCGGGCGTCGGCGGGGACGGGCCCGACCGCCGGGTCGACCTCGCACTCCAGGCGTACGCCCCCGCGGCGGGCGCGCTCGCCGACCATCATCAGCCCCATCTCCAGGCAGTCGCGGACATCCACGTCGTCCAGGTCGAGCTCGATCCTCCCGGCCTCCACCTTCGAGAGGTCCAGGACGTCGTCGATCAGTGCCAGCAGGTGGCGCCCCGAGGTGTGGATGTCGTCGAGGTATGCCGCCTGGCGGTCGTTGAGCTCGCCGAACATCCGCTCGCGGAGGACCTCCGAGAACCCGATGATCGCGTTCAGCGGCGTCCGCAGCTCGTGCGACATCGTGGCCAGGAACGCCGACTTGTTGCGGCTGGCCGCCTCCAGCGCCACGCCCTCCTCCTCGAGCCGGCGCAGCAGCGCGGCGTTCTCGCCGAGCGCGGCGGTCAGGTCCCGCGTCCGGTCCTCGACGCGCCGCTCGAGGTCGTCGTAGAGGTCGCGCAGCTGCGCGGCCATCTGGTTGAAGGCGTCGCCGAGCGACTCGAGCTCGTCGCCGGTATCGAGGGCGATGCGCTCGTCGAGCGCCCCCTCGCCGATCCGCCGCGCCCCCGATGCGATCACCGTGATCGGCCGCACCATCCGCCGCGCCAGCAGGGCGCTGGCCACGACGGCGAGCGCCAGGAAGACCACCAGGAAGATCGCGGTGCGGATCGCCGCCGAGTAGACCGGCGCCAACACGTCGCCCCGGCGCTCCTCGGCGAAGATCCGCCACCCGAGGGCGGGGACCGGGGCGGAGGCGCTCAGCACGCGGTTCCCGGCGACGTCGCGCTCCCAGGTCGCCTCCCGGGCGGGGATCGGGGGTTCCTCTCCGATCAGCGGCGCGGCGCCGGGCGCGGCGCCGGCCACCGCCTCCGTCACCTGCGGGAGGTCACCCAGGTCCGGAGCGGCCCGGGCGAGGCCCGCGTCGGCGGCCTCCTGGGTCGGCGGGTGCGCGAGCCCCCTGCCCCGGCTGTCCACGAGGTAGAGGGTCACGTCGCCGCTCGGGAAGTAGAAGTCCACGCCCACCAGCCGCTCGATGGAAACCTGGGCGACCGTCGCGCCGCCGGGATCGCCGGGCTCCGAGACCGCGATCGTGAGCCGCGGTGCGCTCTGCTCACCGGTCGGCTCGGGGATCGTCACGGGGCCGAACACCTCGCGCGGCCCCCACTCGGCGTTCGCCAGGGCGGTCCGGACCGCGGGCTCACCGCCGCGGTCACGGCCGGCCGGGACCGCCGGCACACCCTGCCGGGCGACGCGGATGACCTCCCGCCCCGAGCGGTCGACGTAGGCCAGCTCGTCGAACCCGAAGCGCCCGAGCTGACGCTCGTACGCGGCACGGCGCGCGGCGAGCGTCGGCGGGCCGTCGTCGGGCGCACGCGGCGCCACCGCCGCGACCTCCTCGGTCATCAGCAGCCCGGAATAGCCGAGGGCCCGCGCGTGCTGCACGGCCGTCTCCTCGAGCTGGTCGCCGGCGGCGGCCTCGGTGTCGCGGTAGGTGAAGTAGAGCGCGACCAAGCTCGTCACCAGCAGGGCGCTGCCGACCAGCCCCACCATGACCGTCAGGTACTTGACGAACAGACGCCGCTGAGGGCCGCCCGCGGCGCGGCGTCTCCGGAGCCGAACTCGATCGCGGATCGTCATGGCGACCAGGGTTCCTCGCCCTGCTCGGCGGGATCGCGATCGTACCCTCGCCCCGGTGTCCCCGACAATCCGGGCGACTGGGCCGCCAGCTGCGCGAAGAACCGGTCGCGCGCGGCGATGAACTCATCCCAGCCGCACTGCACGATGTCGTCGTGGGCGTACGCCGCCCCGTCGCCCGTGAACGCGTCCACCACGGTGCCTCCTTCCGATGCATGACCCGCCGCCGACGCTCGTCGATCGGCGGGCCGTACGCATCGGAAGGACTTCCCATCCGCGTTCCCATCCGGCGGAGGGGGCCGGGCCGCGTCTAGGCGGGCGCCGGCTCCGTCGCGTGGACCGGCTGGGGGCCCCGGAGGGCCGAGACCGCGGCCCCCGCCAGGGAGAACGCCACCAGGATCCAGAGGGCCAGGTGCATGCCGCTCATGAACGGGTCGAGCTTGTCGGCGGAGAGCCCGGTGGTGAGCCCGCTGAAGATGCTGAACAGCAGGTCGGTCGGGACGACGGCGGTCACGATCATCAGCATCAGCGCGATCGAGATCACGGCACCGGTGTTCTGCAGCATCGTCCTCGTGCCGGAGGCGATGCCGCGGCGCCACGGCGGGACCGCGGCCATCATCGCCGCGGTGTTCGGCGAGTTGAACATCCCGGAGCCCACCCCGACGAGCGCGAGCCAGAACGCCGACTCCCAGAACGGGCTGTCCACCTGCAGCGTCGTCATCCCCGCCATCCCCGCGGCGCTCACCAGCATCCCCGCGACCGCGGTCCCGCGGGAGCCGTGGCGATCGGCCCACCAGCCCGCCACCGGGCTCGCCACCAGCATCCCCGCGGCCAGCGGGATGAGCTTCACTCCGGCGGTGATCGGGTCGTCCTGCTGCGGCCCCTGGAAGTAGAAGACGAACAGGAACATCAGCGCGAAGCGCGCCAGGCCGTTCAGGAACGCCGCCGCCGCGCACGCCCAGTAGATCCGGATCCGGAACAGCGACAGGTCCAGCATCGGTGACGTCGCGCGCGTCTCGGCGACCACGAACAGCGGGATGAAGATCACGGCGGCGGCCAGGCCGATCAGCACCATCGGCGCCGTCCACCCGTCCAGGCCGGCATCCGACAGCCCCAGCACCAGCCCCGTGAGCCCGATGAGGCACAGCACGTTCCCGAGGACGTCGTACCGCACCGCGTCCTCGTGCCGCGCCGTCTCGCGGAGCACCAGCCACGCCCACGCCGTCCCGATCGCGCCGAACGGGATGTTGAACCAGAAGACCCACTCCCAGCCGAACGTCACGAGCCAGCCGCCCAGCACCGGCCCCACGACCAGGCCGACCGCCGCGACCATCGTGTTGGTGCCCATCGCGAGGCCCAGTCGCTCGCGCGGGAACGCGTCCGTGACCAGGGCGCCCGCGTTGGCGAACACGAACGCGCCGCCGACGCCCTGCAGGATCCGCCAGAGGATCAGCGCCGTCCCCGTGTCCGCGAACCCCGCGCCCAGCGACGCGATCGTGAACACCGCCATCCCGCCGATGAACAGCCGGCGGCGCCCGAACTGGTCGGCGAGGCGCCCCGCAGGGAGCATGAGCACCGTGCTCGCGACCATGTAGGCCAGGATCACCCACACCAGCGTCAGCAGCGACGTCCCGAGCGCCCGCTCCACGTCGGGCAGCGCGATGAGCAGCGTGCCGGTGTTCACCGTCGCCAGGAACATGCCGAGGCTCGTGACCGACAGCACCCACCAGGCGTAGTGGGGGTGCGCCGCATCGACGCCCACCCGGCGACGGGACGCGAGAGCCGGAGGTGCCGTCGAGGCGGACATTCATTGCAATCTACAACTACGGCTGGGCCGCCGCCCGTCCGCCTACCGGGGCTCCGCGTCCTCCGTCCCCCCGCCCCCGTCCGTCGCCCAGCGCTCGTGTCCCCCGTCGCCCTCCGGGGTGGTCGTCTCGCGGGAGGGCGTCTCCGAGGCGCCTGCGGACGACGTCGCCGCCTCGTGCTCGGGCGACTCCGGCGTGGACGGTGCCTCGCCGGCGCCGGCGGGGGCGGCGTCGTGCTCCCGGGTGGGCTCGGGCGCCGGGGCCTCACGTTCATCCGCCCCGACCCCCGGCGTCCATTCGTCCTCCCGCCGTGTGACGGCCGCGGCCGCGGCCTCCCGGCGCGCCAGTGACGGCCGGTGCAGCGTCCGGGCGCGGACGACGGCCGTCGTACGGGCGGCGACCGGGGTGCCCACCCCGACGGGGTGCGCCACGGCCGGCGGCGGGGCTGCGGGGGCGGCCGCCGCGGCGGTGGCGGCGGGCCGCGCGCGCGCCGGGGCCGCGTCCCGTGCGTGGGAGGGGTGCGGCAGCGGGACCACACCCGCCGGGCCGCCGCCCACCAGCGCACCCACCGCGAGCGCGGCCGCCAGGGCCGCGCCGCCGGCGCCGCGACCGCCCCCCGGCACGGCGGCGACCCGCTCGAGCACGGGGCCCCCGGCGGCCCGGGACGCGAGCCGGACGAGCGGCAACGGCACCAGGCCCCACGCCGCCGCCCGCGCGTCGCGGAGGCGCCGCCGAGCCCGGAAGAGGGCCTGGTGGACGGCGTTCGGCGTCGACGCGGTGCGACGGGCGATCGCCGCCGGCTCCAGGCCCGCCTGCGACAGGATCACCGCGTGGCGCTCGCGTGGCGGCAGCGCACCGACCCCCTCCAGCGTCGCCCGCATCTCCTCGCGGCCCTGGACGATCTGGAGCGGGCCCGGCGTCGCGGGCGCGGCCAGCTCGAGGGCGGTGCGGACGTCGTCGTGACGACGGGTCTGGCGGCGGTGGTCGATGGCGAGGTTGCGCGTCACGCGGAACAGCCACGGGCGGGGCTCGCGCACCGGCGTCCCCTGGGCGGCGCGCTCGTGGAGGCGCAGGTACGCCTCCTGCACCACGTCCTCGGCGGCGGCGCGCTCGGCGCCGAGCAGACGGACGGCGAAGCGCACGAGGTCGTCGCGGTGGGTCCAGGCGTCCTGCGGGACCCCACCGCCGGGCCGGGCGGGTGAGGCGGGCACGGCACGACGTTCGCACGCCGCGGGCGCCGCCATGAGCGAGCCCTCACGCATTGCTAACGGACCCCGGCCGACACGTCCGCCAGAACCGCCAGCTCCGCACGGATCGCGGCCAGCGCCTCGGGACGGCCCGCGGCGAGCCCGCCGCGCAGGCGTCCCCCGCCGTCGCGGTAGCGGATCACCAGCCCGGCCTCGTCCTCCTCGGCCACCTCGGCGCACAGGTCGCCGCCCGCCTCACCGACGACCTGGATGCGCCAGCCGAACTGGTCGGACCACACGAACGCCTCGTCGCCGGCGGTGTCGTCGCGTCCCACGATCGCGTGCGCGGCGGCGCGGGCGGACCGCGCGGCGGACGTCCAGTGTCCGCGGCCCCGGTGCCGGCCGATCCGCGGGCGCCACGCACTGGCGACGTCGCCGCAGGCCCACACGGCCGGGTGGGACGTCCGGCCGCAGGGGTCGGTGGGGATGCCGCCGTCGCCGGCCCTGCCCAGCGCCTCGCAGCCGGGCACGTCGGCGCCGGGCACGGCGCCGATCGCCACGAGCACGAGGTCGCAGGGCAGGACCGTGCCGTCGCGCAGGGCGACGGCGGTCGCGCGGCCGCCGGCCGCGCGCAGGCCGGCCACGGCCGCGCCGGTGCGCAGGACGACGCCGCCGGCGCGCATGCGCGCCGCCAGCCGGCTGCCCGCCTCGGCGCCCAGCACCTGCGCCATGGGGTGTGACGCCGCCTCGACCACCGTGACGTCCAGGCCCAGCGCCACCGCCGCGGAGGCCACCTCGGCGCCGACGAAGCCGGCGCCGACCACCACCAGGCGGGCGCCGGGGACCATCTCCGCGGAGAGGCCCAGCGCGTCGTCGAGCGAGCGCAGCACGTGGACGCCGCCCAGCAGCATCCCCGGCAGCATCCGCGGGCGCGCACCCGTGGCGAGCACGAGCCGCCGCCACCGCACCACGCGGTCGCCCACGAGCGCGCGACGCGCACCCAGGTCGACGTCGCGCACCGGGCCGGACGTGGCGACGACGATCTCGAGGCCGTCGTGGTATCCCTCGGGCCGCTGCCGCAGGGACGACGCCGTGCGGGTTCCCAGCAGCAGCTCCTTGGAGAGCGGCGGGCGCTCGTACGGGGCGTGCGGCTCGTCGCCCGCCACCACGACCGATCCGTCGAACCCCGCCGCGCGGAGCGACTCGGCGCACCGGACACCCGCGAGGCCCGCGCCCGCGACGAGCACGTCGACCGCCGGCGGCCTCACACGAGGCTCCCGCCGTCGCCATCGACGACCCGGATGGCCCCCATGGGGCACGCGCGGGCTGCCGCGAGCGCCGTCTCCGGTCCGGCATCGGTGTCGCGGGCGACCGCGATGCCGTCGGCGCCGACCGCGAAGGTTTCGGGGTCGGCGTCCGCGCAGGCGCCGAAGCCGCTGCACAGGTCGCGGTCGATGATGATCCGGTGGGTGATCATGACGCTCCTCGGTCGGGGGTGCCGGCAAGGGGGACGGTGCGGGGGCGCGCGGCGGGGGCGCGCGGCGGGGCGAGGGCCCGCCGCGCCGTGAGCGCGACCACCGCGGCCAGCGCCGCCAGGTACATGCCGCGGGCCCAGGGCACGCCCGCGTCGCTGCCCGCCCCCAGGCCGTGGGCCGTCGCGGCCGCGAAGACGGCGTAGGTGGCCCAGTGCAGGCGTCGCCAGACGCGCGCGCCGATGCGGGAGCGCAGCCGGAAGGAGAGGTGGATCACCAGCATCAGCTCGGCGGCCACGACGCCCGCCGCCGTCCACGGCGTGCGGTGGGCCATGAGCCCCGGCACGACGTAGGCCAGCGGCGGCGACGGGTGGTTGACGTCCATGGCGAGGCCGGCGAGGTGGATGCCGGTCGCGCCGAGCGCCAGCAGCGACACGGTGCGGTGGAGGTCGACGACCACGGCCGGGCGCACACGCGCGAGCACCCGCGTCCGCACGCACAGGCCCAGCAGGACGCCGCACGTCAGCAGGACGTAGGCCGTGACCCCGCCGGCGCGGGACAGGATCCAGAAGGTGGGGGCGATCTTGTCGTGCACGTCCTAGGAGCTCCGGGTCCACGTGACGGGGTCGGCGCCGCCGGCCCACACCACGACGGGCGGCGCAAAGACGGGACGGGCGACGGGGGTCCGGCCGGTGCGGCGCGCGATCTCCGCGAGCCGCGCGCTCATCCGGCGGTGGTACGTCGCCCAGCGGCGCTCGAGCACGTGCCGCGCCACGCGGGCGCGGGCGACGAGGTGGGCCTGGCGCGCCGCGACCGCCCGCGCGCGCGGGTCGCGCGGGATGGCGGGTTCGGGGCCCGTCCAGGGGTGCGCCGCGATCGCGGCCCAGGCGACGAAGAAGACCAGCAGGGCCAGGCAGACGGCGTACAGGCGCGCCGTGTCACTCCCCACGGTCGCGCCCCCCGCGATCCGGGGCCCGGGACGGCTCGGTGCCCGGCGCCGGATCCCGGCGGCGACCCGTCCGGGCGTCCGGTGTCGCGCCGTCCGGGGCCGGCGCGGCAGGATCGGAGTGCGCCGGCTCCGCCGGGGCGGTCGCCGCGACCGGCGCGACCGGCTCCGGCGGGGCGGGGGGCGCGTGCGCGGCGCGGTGGCGCCCGGACGGGCGGTGGCGCGGCGCGGCCGGGGCGGGTGCCGCCGCGACCGGCGCGGCGAGGCGGCGTGACGGCGCGACGTGGACGGCCGGTGCGGCGGAGCCAGCGGGCGGCGAGGGGGCCGCGGGCAGCGGCGGCAGTCCGGGCGGGCGGGCGGCGAGTGCCTGGTCCAGGCGGTCCGAGAGCCGGTCGAGCTGCCCCATCCGCCCGGCCGCGGCGACCGCCCGTGGCGGCTGGTGGTACGGACCCAGGTCGGTGGTGCGCGCAGCGGCGACGGCGCCCGCCACCGCGGCGGTGGCGGTGACGGCGGCGACCGCCGCGATGTGGACTCGTCTCACGTGTGTACCTCCGGGGTCGGCCCCTGCGTTCACCCGGGCCACGGCCGCCGTCCTCCGGCCTTACGCCTCCGGGCCCAGGGAAATCGCCGGAATCGCCAGTCCGCCCGCCGCGACCGCCGGTCCGGACTCCGGCACCAGGAGCGCGGGGATCCCGCGCCGGTCCGCCTCGCGCCGCGCCGCGGCGGCGCCCGCCACGAGCAGCCCGGTGGCCAGCACCTCCGCCGCGGCCGCCGTCCCGGCGACCACGGTCACCCGCATCAGGTCGGTCGCGGCGGGGCGCCCGGTGCGCGGGTCGATCACGTGGTGGAGATCCCGCCCCGCCCGCCGCCAGCGGCGACGGTCGCGGCCGGACGTCGCGACGGCGCCGCGGACCAGCGAGATGGCGCCCGGGCCGCCGGGAGCGTCGAGGCCGACGACCCACGCCCCGCCCGCGGGGACGCCCCGGACGGCGACGTCACCCCCGGCGTTGACCAGGCACGCCCCGGCCGGCGCCAGGAGGTCGCAGAGCCGGTCGGCGGCCCACCCCTTCGCCACGCCGCCCAGGTCGATGCGGACCCCGGGGGCCAGACGCACGCGCCCGCCGGGCGCCACCTCCACGCGCCCACCGCCGCGCCGCGCAGGACCGGGCGGAGGTCCCGCCTCGGCGGGGACGCGCGCGAACGGGCGGTCGTACCCGGCGGCGGCGACCGCATCGTGCAGCGTCGGGTCGAAACGGCCGTCCGTGGCCGCCCGGCCGGCGAGCGCCACGCGCAGCACCGCGGCCAGGTCGGCGGCGCCGTCGACCCGCCCGGCCCGGTTGGCGCGGCTCAGATCCGACGCCGGGAGGAACCGCGAGAGCCGCGCCTCCAGGCGGCGCATCTCCCGGATGGCCGCCGCGATCGCGGCGCCGGGCGGGCACGCGCCGGCGGGCTGAAGCAGCAGCTCGACGTCGCTCCCCATCGCGCGGAACCGGCGGACGACCACACCGGCACCACGTGCCGGTCGGGCGGTCCTTACGCGCGGCCCGCGCTAGCTGTGAATCCTTGAAGCGTTAGTCATCCGGGCCTCGCTGGAGGCTTGCGGTTGCCGCCAAGCAATCGCGAGATCCAAGGAGGCCCGGATGAGGCTTCACGCTAACGCCAAGCTGACACCCCA
>JBFWNT010000031.1:0-35430 GCA_050250915.1 Thermoleophilia bacterium | reverse complement strand
TCGTCCCCGCCGGCACCGGACCCGACCCCGGCAGGATGTACGACGCCAACACCGCCAACAGACTCTGCGACGGCGCCGGACCACCCGGCGCCACCAACCGCGGCGCCGCGATCTGCGCCGTGGCGTCCTTCTGGCCGAACGCGATGGTGCTCGGCGCCGGGCCGGCGGCCGTGGCCGGACCGGACGGGTCCACGCGGTGCATCGGGTCCAGCGAGATCAGGTTCGCGTGCAGCGGGGCGGACGGCTCGGCGCGAAGCAAGGCGGCCGCGCGCAGGCCCGACACGTCCGAAAACGGGACCGGACCGATAAGGCTCGGCGGGCCGCCGAGGTCCAACGGCGCGAGGAGGTCGGTGCCCTGCGGCGACACCGCAAGCGCGGTCACGAGAGAGAGCGCGGTCGTGGTCCCCCGTGGCGGCTCCGCCAGCGCGATGGTACCCATCGACGGCGAACGCGGCGCATCCGGGGTGACCAGGACCGGAACGAGCTGACCCACGCCGGCGCTGGGCACGGCCGTCTCCCCGGCAGGCACCGGCGGCTCGCCTGGACGGACCTCGGGAATGGTGGGCAGCGGAAGGTGGATCGCCGGAAGGTCGATCACCGGCAGCGGGACGTCGATGACGGTGGTGCCGACGGAGGAGGCGGGCGGGGCGGTCGCCGTCGGCGGGAGGATCGCGTCTGGCGGCGGCGTGGTCGCGGGCGGCGGGGCCTGCGGCGACCGTGTGACCGGCTGCTCGGCGACCGGCTGCCCTGCTGGGGCAGGCTCCGTCACAGGCTGCGCGGGCTGGTCGGTGGCGGGCGGCACCTGCTCTGCGGTGGGACCCGGCTGGTCGGTGGTCGCCGTCGGCTGGTCGGCCGTGGTGGCCGTCCCGTCCGTGGTCGTCGCCGTCCCGTCCGTCGTCGCGGGCTGGTCGGTGGTCGCCGCCGGCTGGTCGGCCGTGGTGGCCGTCCCGTCGGCGGTCGTCGCCGTCCCGTCCGTCGCGGCCGGCTGATCCGTGGTCGTCGCCGTCCCCGCCGTCCCCTCGTCCGCCAGGGCGATCGCCGGCACGGCCAGCGCCACCAGGAGGGCGATCACGAGCACGCGCAGCCAGGCCGCGAGGCCGACGGTGCGTGACGTCGTGGAGGAGCGGATCACAGGCGAACCTTCTGACACACGATGCAACGTCCGCGGAGAGGGTTTCCGCAGCCCGGCACGATACACCGAACGGATGGCGCAAGCACGTAAATTCCGTTCGTCATTTCCGCGACCCCTCCCCGGACACGGCCAGCGGGAGCAATTCGGGCAGCGCCGCGATGGTCGCGCAGGCCCCGCGGCCCGCGTCGGGAGGCCGGTCGCCGGCCCGGTCGATGAGCACCGCGCGCACTCCGGCGGCGGCCGCGCCGGCGCAGTCGAACGCCGGCAGATCGCCGCAGTGGAGGGCCGCGGCGGGTTCGACGCCCAGCGCGCCGAGGGCGTGGCGGAAGATCGCGGGGTCGGGCTTGCCCGCCCCGACGACGGCGCTGGTCGCGACGACGCCGAAGCGGTCGCCGACGCCGAGCCCGTCGAGCACGTCGCCCAGGCCGCAGTCCCAGTTGCTCACCACGCCCAGGCGCAACCCGGCGTCGCGCAGCGCGTCGAGCGCGGGCAGTGCGTCCGGGAGCAGGTCGAACCGGAGCGCGTCCACCAGGATCTCGGTCAGCCGCGGGAGCGGGGGCACGTCATCGCCGAGCCCCTCGGCAAGAACGGCCGCGCACCTGAGCCGCAGGGACGCGAGGCTCACCGCGTCGTACCCCTCGTCGTGGTGGGCGCGGTAGTGGAGGACCTCCGCGCGGAGGGCGGCGGCCACGCGATCCGCCGGGTGGGGGTGGCCGTCCGCCGCGAGCAGCGCGCCGAGCCGGCCCACCGGGTCGTCGAGGGTCACGAGCGTGCCGTAGGCGTCGAGCAGCACCGCCTCCACGCGGACCCCGCCGCTCATGGGAATCCCGGGACCGGCGCTATGATCGC
This sequence comes from Thermoleophilia bacterium, assembly GCA_050250915.1. Classification (GTDB taxonomy): domain Bacteria; phylum Actinomycetota; class Thermoleophilia; order Miltoncostaeales; family Miltoncostaeaceae; genus Miltoncostaea. Next base: position 33,449 of record JBFWNT010000031.1, on the reverse strand, counting down.
CTCCCTCATGCGGCGGACACCGGCGGGGGGCGAGGGGTGACGCGCCGGAGGGTCGTCATCGGGACCATCGTTGCGGTCCTCGCGTGTGTGGTGTGGGCGCCGACGCTCATCGCCCAGCACTACACGGACGGACCCGGGGGAGCGGATGTCGGGATTGCCAGGCTGGATCGCGGATGGGAGTTCGTCTATCACGCCGTGCGCCTGTCCCGCGGCGCGCGCCTCGGCAACGAGGACGCGGCGCTGACGCGCGCGCGTGACGTCTGGGCCAGCCGGCCCGGCGCCCAGTCGGTCGACCTCGTCTACATGGACGGCCCCTTCCGCGTCCCCGTGCCCGAGGGCGGCGTCGCCCCCGCGGCGGAGCGCGGCGTGGCCACGCCGCTGTCGCCGCTCGGGTGGGTGGTGCGCGGGCGCGTGTGCGCCGGCGGCCCGCTCCAGCCCATCGGCGTGCTCGACTACCCGACCGGGCGCGTCGCCTGGAACATCCGGCCGGTGCGCTGCCCGTGAGCGAGCTGCGGCGGCGGCGGCGTGGCCGCGAGCGCAAGCGGCGGCGCAAGCGCTCGAACCTGTGGCTCATCATCGGCGGGTCGCTGTTCGCCCTGTTCGGGGGCATCGTCCTGTTCTCCGCGCTGGCGGTGCACTCCGTCGCCGAGGACCTCAACCTGCAGGAGGGGGACCTCAAGGAGATCCGGCTCGGCCAGAACACGCGGATCTACGACAAGAACGGGAAGCTGCTCGGCATCGTCGCCGGCGTGACCAACCGCACCGTCGTGCCCAGCCGCCGCATCCCGCAGGTGCTGAAGGACGCGACGGTCGCGATCGAGGACAAGCGCTTCTACACGCACGACGGCGTGGACTACTACCGCCTGCTCGGCGCGGCGTGGCGCGACCTGGAGAGCGGCTCGGCCAGCCAGGGCGGCAGCACGATCACGATGCAGCTGGCCAAGAACCTCTACGACCCGCAGGCCGGCCGGACGCTCTCCAAGAAGATCGAGGAGGCGTACCTCGCCTACCAGTACGAGAAGAAGTACTCGAAGGACGAGATCCTGGCGAAGTACCTCAACGGCGTCTTCTACGGCCAGAACGCCGTGGGCGTCCAGGCCGCGTCGCTGACCTACTTCGACAAGGACGTCTGGGACATCAACCTCCAGCAGGCGGCGCTGCTGGCCGGCCTGCCGCAGGCGCCGAGCAGCTACAACCCGTTCGCCAACCCCGATGAGGCGAAGGCCCGCCGCAACCTGGTGCTCGACGAGATGGCCGACCAGGGCTACATCAGCCAGGAGCTCGCGGAGAAGGCCAAGAAGTCGGGCCTGGCGCTGAAGCGCGGTAACGCCTACAAGACCAAGCGCGAGGAGTACTTCTTCGAGTACGTCCGCCAGCTGCTGATCGACCGCTACGGCGAGAAGCGGGTCCAGCAGGGCGGGTTCAAGGTCTACACCACGATCGACCCGGCCCTGCAGTCGGCGGCGCGGAAGGCGATCAAGGAGAACCTCTACTACGAGGACGACCCCGCGTCGGCCGTCGTGATGGTCGACTCCCAGAAGGGGTTCATCCGCGCGATGGCCTCGAGCGTGCGCTTCTCGGCGGAGAACCAGTTCAACTTCGCGACCCAGGCCGAGCGCCAGCCGGGCTCCACGTTCAAGACCTTCGTGCTCACCGAGGCGATCAAGGAGGGGATCAACCCCTACACCACGCTGTACGCGTCGAAGAAGCTCGACTTCGTCGACCCTCAGTACGGCCCGATCGACGTCTCGACCTACTCCAACACGTACCGCGGGGCCATCCCGATCGCGTCGGCCACGCTCTCGTCCGACAACTCGGTGTACCAGCAGCTCACGCTGGACGTGGGCCCGAAGAAGGTCATCCAGACCGCCTACGACATGGGCATCTCGAAGGCGCGCAAGCTGCCCGACGTCGCGTCCATCGGCCTCGGCGCCGGCGAGGTCACGCCGCTCGACATGGCCGACGCGTACGCGCCGCTCTCCAACGGCGGCTACCGGGTCACGCCGATCGCGATCACCAAGATCGTGAAGCCCAACGGCGACGTCGACGTGTTCAGGCCGGAGCGCAAGAAGGTCTTCTCGGACGGCGTGGCGTACGAGGTCACGCGCATCCTGCAGAACAACGTGACCGGCGGCACCGGCACCGGCGCCCAGATCGGCGTCCCGGTGGCCGGCAAGACCGGCACCACCAGCGACTTCCGCGACGCGTGGTTCGTGGGCTACACGCCGAAGTACTCGACCGCCGTCTGGGTGGGCTACCCCAACGCGAGCGGCGCGGCGCGGTTCATGACCAGCGTCCACGGCATCGCCGTGGCGGGCGGCTCGTTCCCCGCGTCGATCTGGGCGGACTTCATGCGCGTGGTCGTCGAGCGCGACGGCGGGTCGGACCCGTTCGACCTTCCGAACGACCCGATGACCTGGTCGCCGTTCAGCAGCAACTTCACCCGGTCGGCGGCCGCGCTCGCGGCGAGCCAGGCCGCCGCGTCGTCGGCCGCGTCGACCGGCAAGACCGACACCAAGGGCACGACGGCCGCCCAGCAGCCGCCGCCGAGCACCGCCCAGCCGCCCGCGCCGCCGACCCCGGTGACCACCGTGGCCCCGCCGACGCCGCCCGCCCCCACCCCGACGCCGCCGGCGCCCGCGACGCCGCCGCCGGCACCTCCGACGACGCCCACACCCCCGCCTCCCACGACGCCGTAGGATCGCGGGTGACGGAAGGGGGGTACCCCCCGGGATGATGGTGCGAGCGGGACGGGTGGCGCGGACGTGGGGCCGGCGGTCGGTGACCGCCGCCGCGACGCCGCTCGGGGCGGCGGCCGTCGCGGGGCTCGTCACGGCGATGCTGCTGCTGTTCGGCCCGGCCGGGGGCGACCAGGCGGCGCACCTGTACCTGACCCAGGCCTGGCGGGACAACGGCTGGCAGCTCTGGGACAACTTCTGGTACTCGGGCCGCTACGCCCAGATCAACTACAGCCTGCTCTTCTACCCCTTCGCAGGCGTCGCCGGGACCACCTTCGCGGTGAGCGCCTCGTGCGCCGGGGCGGCCGCGGCCTTCGCCGCGCTGCTGCGGCGCCGCTGGCCCCAGATCGCCACCGGGCCGTCCGTGGCGTTCGCGCTGCTTGTGCCGCTGGGCGCGGCGGCCGGCACCTACCCCTTCCTCCTGGGCCTGGCCCTGGCGCTCGGCACGCTGCTGGCGCTGGAGCTCGGCTTCCGGGTCTTCGCGCTCCTGGGGATCGTGGTCACGGCGCTCGCCCACCCGCTGGCGCTGGCCTTCCTGCTGGTGGTGCTGGCCGCGGTGGGCGCCACCACCCGCGGGTGGTGGCGCCGGCCCGGGGACGTGGCGATCGCCGCCGGCGCGTGCGTGGTCGCCGCATCCCAGGCGGTGCTGCTGCGCGGCTTCTCGACCGACGGCGCCCGCTACCCGTTCGACCCGAAGGACGCCCTCGCCATCGCCGGGTTCTGCGCGGCGGGGCTGCTGCTCACGCGCGGCCTGCCGGACCAGCGCCCGCTGCGCGCCGTGTTCGTGGGCTACGCGGCGCTCGGCGCGGCGGCGTTCGCGCTGTCGTCGCCGCTCGGCGGCAACGCGGTACGGCTGATGCTGCTGATGGGGGTACCGCTGCTGCTGCTGCCGCTGGCGGCCCGGGGCTTCCGGCCCCGCGGCATCGCGGTGTCGCTGCTGGCGGTCGCTCTGCTGTGGCAGGCGCTCCCCGCCGTGGCCGGGTGGCGCACGGCCGCCGACTCGCGCGCCCAGGACGAGCGCTTCTGGTACCCCGTGATCTCGTGGCTGGAGCAGCACCCGGACACCAACCACCGGGTGCAGGTGGTCGCGACGGCCGACAACTGGGAGGCCTACTACCTGGCCCGCCGGGGCGTCCCGCTCGCGCGCGGCTGGTTCCGGCAGGACGACTTCCCGGCCAACCAGGCGCTCTACGAAGACCTGACCCCGGCCCGGTACATCACGTGGCTCCACCGCACCGGCGTCCGGTGGGTGTTCCTGCCCGACGACCCGCTGGACTACAGCGCCCACCGCGAGGCCGACCTGCTGCGCTCCGGCGAGTCGGGGCTGGAGCGTGTCGCCCAGATCGGCGGCTGGACGGTGTTCGCGGTGCCCCACGCGGTGCCGATCGCGACGCCGGCCGACGGCATCTCGGTGCTCGCGCTGACCTCCACCAACATCACGCTGGACGTGAAGGAGCCGGGCACGTACCGCCTGCGGCTGCGCTACACGCCGTACTGGCAGGTGGAGCGCGGCAGCGCGTGCGCCGAGCCGCGCGACCCGTTCGGCACCGACCTGCGGGTGGACCGGCCGGGCGTGGTGCGCCTGGGCTTCGACGTGCGCCTGGGGACGTTCGTGGGCGCCGTGTTCGGCAGCCAGGGGGGGTGCGCCACCTCCCCGGCCGTCATCGCCGCCGCCACCCGCTGAGCCCGGGGGCCCCCTACGGGGGGCCGATCCGCGGCGCCCACTGGGGGCCGCCGAGGCTCCAGTCCAGCGCCGCGTGGAAGTCGTTGATGAGCAGCGCCCAGATGTACCAGCCGATGATCGACGCGACCCCGAAGAAGGCGCTGGCCCGGTAGATCGTGAGCATCACCGAGTCGCTGGCCTTGGTCCGGAGCCACAGCCAGAACGTGTCGCGCGGGACGATCTCGGTGTGGAAGTGGTGGGCCGTGAACATGCGCCAGTTGAAGGACAGCCACACCGCCCAAAGGATGTCCCACACCCCGCCCAGCGACGTGTAATACGCGATCGCATCCTCCTTCCTCCCCGCCTGGCCCACGTACTGCCAGACGTCGAAGTGGAGGTGCCACTCGCTGAACGGGAAGAACAGCATCACCCCGACCGAGTCGAGCGTGTCGGAGAACACGTGGGCCCACGCGCCCAGCACGAACGAGAACGCCCAGATCCCGTTGCGGCTCCAGGCGAGGATGATCGCGCCCACCAGCAGCCCGAACGCCAGCGAGTGGGTGAAGCCGACGCCGGGGAAGCCGCGGTGCAGCTGGACGGGGTCGTCGACGAGCTTCTCGTGGCCGGACCAGCCCAGGCCGTAGACGGCCCACTTCGTCGCGATGTCCGGGGAGTAGGAGCCCAGCAGGCACAGCGGCAGGCTGACCACGCCGCCGAGCTTGGCGCGGAAGAGGTATGGCTCGAGGTCGTGTGCCGCCCAGCTCACCGGCCGTCCCGCGGGGGCAGCGGCGGGACGGGCCGCGGGAAGAGGCGCCCGGCGATCCAGGTCACCACGAACAGGTACGGGATGGACTCCCAGAAGCCGAGCAGGAAGAACGGCTGGTGGAAGGCGCCGAGCACGGCGTAGGCCAGGACGGCCACGGTCCAGAAGGCGACGGCCAGGCGTGGACGGACGACGGCCGCGCGGGACGAGGGCTCGGGCACCCCGGGACTGTTCACGCTTGCGCCCCGGTTCGCAAGGGACGACGCTCCCGCGCGTGCCGCCCGAGACGATCCGCATCCTCACGTGGAACCTGTTCCACGGCCGGGACGGCCTGCCCGGGCTGGGCGCCACCCGCCGCTCCACCTGGCTGCGCCGGCCGGAGGAGGACGGCGTCCACGTCCACCTGAACCGCAAGCTCACCGCCCACATGGCGGCGCGCATCCGGGCGTGGGCCCCCGACGTCTGCGCGCTCCAGGAGGTGTCGCGACGCGGGCTGCGCGAGGTCGCGGAGCGCACCGGGATGGAGGCCGTGTGGGCCGCCACGGGGCCGCTCATCGGGCCGGCGTGGCTGCGCGACGCCCTGGCCGAGCGCAACCCGGACCTGTGGCGCACGCACGAGAGCAACGTGAACGCGGTGCTCGTGGCGCCGCGCCTGACGCTGGTGGCGGGCAGCCGCGAGGCGGTGCGGCTCAACCCGCCCCGCACCGTCCTGCGCGACGCCCGCGAGCTGCGCCTGAGCCGCGGCGAGCTGACGCGCTGGATCCCGGAGCCGCGGCGGGTGGTGCTGGCGCGGGTGCGACTGCCGGGCGGCGCCGAGCTGGTGGCGGGGAGCGTCCACTGCCACAACGCCCGCCACCCCGACGTGACGGGCCGCGAGATCGGCCGCGCCGCCGCGGCGGTGCGGGCCGCCGCCGGCGACGGCCCCGCCCTGATGGCCGGCGACCTCAACGCCCCGCCCTCGCACCCCGCGCTGTCGGCCCTCGCGGCCGAGGGATGGGAGGGCGCCGGCCCCGGCGGCGGCATCGGTATCGACCGGATCGTCCACCGCGGCCTCGAGACGGTGGAGGCCCCGCACCGCCTGGACGCCGGGGAACGGGAGGTCGGTGTGGCGTGGGGCGGGCGCGCGCGGCGGCTGCGGCTGTCGGATCACGACCCGGTGGTGGCGGTACTCAGGGCGATCTGATCTCCAGCTGGGCCACCAGCAGCACGATCAGCAGCACCGCGGCGGCGGCCGCGACCCGCGGCCGCCCCGGCCGCTCGTACACCCAGTCGGCCAGCGGCCACATGAGCGGGAACGCCAGCAGGCCGAGGCGCGCGAACGACTGGACGCTGCCGCTCGACAGCGGGATCACCAGCACGGCCGCCGAGTACGCCACCCACGGGGAGCGCAGGCCGCCCTCGCGCCGCCACAGGCGCACCAGCAGCCAGGCGTAGAGCACCAGGAACGCCAGGTCCCGCGTGGTCGCCGTCCACGCGGCGGTGAAGTGGGCGTCGCGGACCAGGTCCCACCCGGCGGCGACCTCGCGGGGCATGTCGGTGACGAACCCGATGCCGAGCTGCCCGCGGTCCCACGCCCGCTGGGCCTCGAACGGCAGCAGCGCCGACCCGCGGGCCGCCGCCATCCAGCCCAGGAACGCCCCCACCGCGATCACGCTCGGCGCCGCGGAGAGGGCGATGCGCCGCCAGCGCCCCGGGGCGGGCTCGCGCACGGCCAGCAGCACCAGCAGCAGCACGACGATCCCCCCGGTGGGCCGGCTGAGCGCGGCGACGGCGGCCAGCAGCCCGGCGAGCGCCCAGCGGTTGCGCACCGCCGCCAGGGCCGCGCCGATCGCGCCCGCCAGCGCCAGCCCCTCGGTGTAGGCCAGCGAGCAGTAGAGGGCGGCGGGCAGCAGCGCCAGCGTCCACACCGCCCGGTCGGCCGCGAGCGCGTCCTCCCGGCCCCGCGTGAGCCACCACAGCGCCCACAGGGCTCCCAGGAACGCGAGGTTGGCGACCACCACCGCGCCGACCAGCGGGTTCACGCCGATGCCGATCGCCGCCGCCATGATCCCGGGCATGAGCGGGAAGAAGGCGAGGTTGGTGTAGATCTCGCCGACCTGGCCCATGTCGTGCGCGTAGCCGTGGCGGGCGACGTCCAGGTACCAGGTGGTGTCCCACCCGCCGAGCAGCGACAGCCCGTCGGGCACGTACGGGTCGACCCCGCGCTCGGGGATCCCCAGCAGCACGCTGAGGAGGATCGCGGCGCCGATCACGAGCCCGCGCGAGGCCAGCCAGGCCCTGAGGGGCGCCCTCACGGGCGGCGGCGGCCGGGCAGCACGAGGCCCAGGCCCACGACCAGCACCGCGCCCGCCACGAGCGGCGTGACCACGGCGGCGGCCTCCAGGTCGACCGTGGTGGTCACCCGCTCCGGGCCCCCCGGCGGGCCCACGGCCAGATCCAGGTGGGGGTCGGCCGCCGCCCACAGCGACAGGCCCAGCGCGAGCGCCCCGCAGGCGGCCGCCAGCCCCCCGGCCACCCGGGCGGTGGCGTCGGCGCCCGCGGGGCGGGCCGACAGCTGGAGCGCCCCCGCCAGCACCACCCCCGCGCCGAGCACCGGCAGCAGCCACAGCTGGCCCGCGCCGGCGAAGCCGCTCGCGTGGGTCGGCGCGCCCACGGGGGGCGCGGTGTACCAGCCGAACGCCGGGAGCGCCGCCATCGCCGCGCCCAGGCCCAGCAGCAGCGCGCCCGCCGCCCGCCGGCCGGTCACGGGCCGACCCGCCGGAACACCGACACGCCGTCCTCGTGGAAGACGCGCCGCACGTCCGGGCGGGCCTCCAGCGCCGCCAGCCGCAGCGCGTGGGCGCGGGGCAGCAGCCGGTCGGCCAGATAGGGCCGCTTGGCGTCGACGATGATCCAGCGGGCGTCGCCGATCACGGGGAAGGTGTACACGCGCTCGCGCTCCGAGAGGTGGGACCCGAAGAGGTTGCCCGCCGAGACGGGCACGCCGTCGGGGATCAGCGCCGTCGCGCGCGCCATCACCCGCGCGTGGTCGGTCACGCGGTACTGCTCGGTGCGCGCGTCGGACCCCACGGCGGGGATCGCCCCCCACCACGGCAGCGGGCCCAGGTAGACCCCCGAGAGCGCGACCGTCCCCACCCACACCGCGGCCACCATCCCCGTGCGCCGCATCGCGGGGGCCAGGAACGCGGGCGGGCGCCGGCGCAGGGTGGCGAGGCCCAGGATCGAGGCGGCCACCAGGAACGGCACGATCACCGCCACGTACTGGAACTGGATCGAGTACTGCGGGAAGTACTCGGCCAGCACGTTGATGAGCACCTCCGGCAGCGCCCCCGCCGCCAGCAGCGGGGCCAGCAGCGGCAGGAACAGCAGCGGGATGAGCAGCGCGCCGAGGTAGCTGATGCGCGGGTAGCCCGCGATCCACTGGACCGCCTCCCACGGCGAGCCCACGTCGTAGCGGCTCGAGAACTCCGTGCCGCGGCCCTCGTTGAAGTGGGGGATCACCACCTTCATCGCGAACGCCACCCACACCAGCGACACCGCCGCCAGCGCCGGCCCGTAGCGGCGGCCCGTGCCGCGCACGAACATCCACACGCCCAGCACGGCGAGCGCCAGCCCCACCTCCTCCTTGGTCAGGAGGGTCAGCACCGCGAGCACGGTCAGGGTCACGTGGCGGCGCTCCTCCGCCGCCCAGATGCACCACAGCAGCAGCGGGGCGGCGAGGGTGACCGGGTGGAACTCGGCCACCGTCGTCCACATGAGCGGCGGGTACAGCAGGTAGACCGCGGATCCGGCCACGGCCAGGCGGTCGTCGCCCAGCCAGCGCCGGCCGAGCAGGAACGCCGGGATGGCGCCCGTCGCGACGATGATCGCCTGCGACACCAGCAGCGCCTCGGGCAGGTACCCGGTCCAGGTGAGCGGTGTGAACAGCACCAGGATCGGGTCGACGTGGGCGCCCAGCCGGGTGAACTGGCGGCCGAGCTGGTCGGTGGTCTCGAGCGGCCGGCCCTGGGCGGTGCTCCACACCGCCTGGACCATGTTCCCGACGTCGAAGCGGCCGGTCCAGAACGCGCGCTGGCGCAGCACCGAGAGGTAGCCGAAGAGCCCCGCGTACACCGCCATCATCGCCGCGACGGCGACCGCCGGGCGGCTGAGCCTCACCGGTCGCGGCCCACGAGGACGAGGATCGCGATGACCACGAGCTCCACCAGGGTCAGGACCAGCCGCGTGCCGACCGAGAGGGCCACCGCCACGCCCGTGGGCAGGTTCTGCGCCAGCGCCAGCGCGAAGGCGCCCTCGCGCACCCCCAGGCCCGAGGGGAAGATGAACGCGACCATCGACACGGCGAACGACAGCAGGAAGGCCAGGCCGATCTCCGCGGCGCCGCCGGCGTCCGGGCCGGCGGCGGCCCGCACGCCGAGCCAGATGCCCACGCCCAGCACGACCGCCACCAGGATGTACCAGGCGAGCAGGGCCAGGAGGTGGCGCATGGCGATCAGGCGCGGCAGCGGCTCCCGGCCCGCCTTGCGGAGCGCCCAGGACGTGAGCGGCCCGAACACCTTCGGGTGCAGGAACACGAGCCCCAGGGGCACGAGGGCCAGGAACCAGAGGCCCGCGCTCCGGTCGTCGCCGGCGTAGAACGCCACGTAGAGGACCGCCGCCAGCGCGGCCACGCCGAGGGTGAGCACCTGCTCGTAGGTGGTCGCCCCCAGCGTCACCCGCCGCGGCACCCCGCGCTCGTAGGCCAGCACCACGCGCCCCACCACCATCAGCACGTTGCCGGGGACGTACCGGCCCAGAAGCGACTTCGCCCAGATCGCGAGCGTCACCCGCCGCGGCGGCCCTGGGTGGTGCATCTCGTCCTGGATCGCGACATAGCCGAGGCCCGACAGTACGTAGAAGACGCCGAGGACCAGGCACGCCAGGGCCAGCAGCCACGGGTCGAGGTCCCAGTCGTACTCCGAGACGGCCTTCCACCCGTCGACCAGCGCGAACGCCAGGAACCCGAGGATGAGGAGGCCGGCCGCGAGGCCGCCCCAGCGGCGCAGGGGGCTCGCGGGGGCGGGGGCGGCGACCTCAGGCGGGGTCGGCACGCCGGTGCGCGACGGCCAGCAGGCCGTGGTACCCGGGTCGGCGGCCGACGAAGGCCGAGTCGATCTCGAGCGCGGCGCGCACCGCCCGGGCCGCGAGCTTCGGCGGCGCCCCCAGGTTGGCCGAGCCCCCGCCCGCCGCCACCCGGCGGCGCAGCGCCCGGCGGTACACCTGCCGGTGGTACAGCCCGGTCAGCGGGAAGCCCCACCCCTGGGCGCGGGCGTCGGGGAACCCGGCGGCGCGCATGCGCTCCTCGAGCATCTCCACCGTGTAGCGGCGCCGGTGGCCGGCCCACTGATCGGTCCAGTCGTAGCGGTACGGGTTGGCCGGGACCGTCACGAGCAGCAGCCCGCCGGGCTTCAGCACCCGCGCCAGCTCGGCCAGCGCCGCCGCGTCGTCGTCCAGGTGCTCCAGCACCTCGGCGCAGACGGCCGCGTCGAATGCGGCGTCAGGCAGGTCCAGGTGCTGCAGGTCGCCCGTCGCGACGGGGTTCCCGTCCAGCGCGCCGCGGGCCGCCAGGGCCGCGCGCGTCCAATCGCAGAACTTGGCGCTGGCGTCGATCGACGTCACCGAGAGCCCGGCGTCGACCAGCTTCAGCGTGAGGCTCCCGGCCCCCGAGCCGGCGTTCAGCACCGCCGGGCCCGGCAGCGCCGGCAGCAGCCGCCGCAGCACCAGGGCCTCGCGGAAGTCGTGGCGGGGACCGAACGCCTCGGGCGCGTCGCCCCAGTCGTGGGCGGTGATGGTGGACGCGCTCACGACCGCAAGGTTAGTGGCCCACCGCGGGACCGCCGCGGCGCCTCCCGCGGCGGGCCACCAGGGGCACGAGGGCGTCGCGGAGCGCCGACGCGGCGGCGCGGGGCGACCCGTGGCCGCGCCAGCGCTCGTGGCCGGCGGCGGCGATCCGCTCGCGCAGCCCCCCATCGGCGGCGAGCCGGCGCAGGGCCTCGGCCAGGGCCCCGGCGTCGCCGGGCGGGACCAGCAGGGCGCTGCGGCCGTCCGTGAGCTGCTCGCGCACGGCGGGCGTGTCGGCCGTGACCACGGGCCGGCGGGCGGCCATCGCCTGCCACACCTTGTTGGGCACGACGCGAGCCGCCTTGTCGCTGGTGCCGAACACGCCGAGCGCGATGGCCGCGGCCCCCAGCTCGTCGCCCAGCCGCGCGTACGGCACCCAGCGCTCCCACGTGAGCCCGGGCGGCGGGTCGCGGCGCAGCTCCTCCTCGAACCACGGCCCCAGCTGGCCGTCGCCGATCACGCGCACCGGCGGGACGCCGGGCGCGCGGGCCGCCGCGAGGACGGTCGCGATGCCGTGCAGCGGGGCGAGCTTGCCGTAGAACAGGGCGGACGGCGGGCCCTCCGGGGCCGGGCGCGGGGCGAACGGCTCCGGCTCGGCGCCCACCGGGACCACGGCGATCCGGCTCCGCGGCACCCCGAAGCGGGCGCTCAGCCAGTCGGCGCCCGCGGCGGTGTCGGCCAGCACCAGGTCGGCGGCCGCGAGCGTCACGCGGTCCAGGCCGGCCAGGGCGGCGGCCGCGGCCCGGCCGGCGAGTGCGCGGTCGCCGGCGAGCGTGTCCCACAGCGAGATCATCATGTCGACCACCAGTGGCACCCGCAGCGCCTTCGCGACGGCCCAGGCGGGCACCGCGTCGGGCTGGGCGGGGTATCCGGCCACCACCGCATCGACGTCCCGGTCGTGCCGCACCTCGCGCCCGAGCCCGGCCCACGCCGCCGCGTAGCGGCCGCCGGCGCGCAGCAGCGGGACCGGCCGCAGGAAGGCGCCCGCCTTGTGGCGCTGGTCCTCCCACACCGCGCGGTGGTGCTCGACCACCTCCACGCCCAGCTCGCGCAGGCCCGCGATGAGCACCCGCGGCCGGGGGTAGTCGCGCTCGTACGTGCCGAGCCACATGACCCTCACGGGATCAGCGGAGGACGCGCTCGACCCGCGATCTGGCCTCGTCGTCCTGGGGCCGCAGGTGGTACCGCTGGATCATCTCGCTGACCAGGCCGATCGTGAACAGCTGGACGCCCACCACGATCAGCAGCACCCCCAGCAGCAGGAGGGGCCGGGTGCCGATGCTCTCGCCCAGGATGCGCAGCACCGTGAGGTAGGCGCAGATGATGGTCCCGACGGCGATGAACAGCACGCCGAGGCCGCCGAACAGGTGCATCGGCCGCTGCCGGAAGCGCCCGACGAACAGGATCGTCATCAGGTCGAGGAACCCGCGCAGGTAGCGCTCCAGGCCGTACTTGCTCCGGCCGAACCGCCGCTGCCGGTGGTTCACGGGGATCTCGGTGACGCGGAAGCCCTCGTCGGCGGCGAGTACGGGGATGTAGCGGTACTGGTCGCCGGTCAGGGCGAGGGAGCGCACCACCTCGGCCCGGTAGGCCTTGAACCCGCAGTTCAGGTCGTGCAGGCCGATGCCGGACATCTTGGCCGTCACGCCGTTGAAGACCTTGGACGCGGCGCGCTTGCTCCACGGGTCCTGGCGATCGCGCTTCCAGCCGCTCACCAGGTCGGCGCCCGCCTCGAGCTCGGCCAGCAGGCGCGGGATCTCGGCCGGGTCGTCCTGGAGGTCACCATCGATGGTGACCACGGCGTCGCCGCGGGCCTCGCGGAAGCCGGCCATGAGGGCGGCCGCCTTGCCGAAGTTGCGGCGCAGGCGCACGACGCCCACCTCGGGCTCCGATGTCGCGAGGTCGGTGAGGATCTCGGAGGTGCCGTCGGTGGACCCGTCGTCGACGAAGAGGATCTCGACGCGCCGTCCCAGCGTGCGGAGCACCGCCAGGAGCTCCTCCGTGAGCGGGCGCACCGACTCGCGCTCGTTGTAGACGGGGACGACGACCGAGACGAAGGCGAGGCGTGCGGCCACCGCGCCGGATGTTACTCGCGGGCGGCCCTCGCGCGGGGAAGCCGGGCGGGCGGGCGGGGCCGCACCGGGCGGCGCGGGCGGCGGCGGGTGCGCCGCCCGCCGAAGCCGCCCTTCATCGCGCGGGCCCCGGTCAGGGCGATGATCGACCACAGCGCGGCGCCGAACAGCACCGCCACGAGGGGGCCGGTGCCGCCCCGCGAGCCGTTGGCGACCGTGTCGACGAGGTACCAGACCGCGAAGAACGGGTTGGAGTTCAGGATGCTCGCGGTCGTCACCGCCAGCACCAGGACCGGCAGCAGCGCCAGAGCGCCGAGGGCGGGCAGGTGCCACGGGCGGTTCGCATCGGGCGCCAGCAGGGCGGCGTGCGCCGCCGGCACCGCCAGCGCCAGGGCGAACGGGCTCAGGATCCAGAGCGCGATGAGCAGCGCCGAGATCACCGCGAGCGCCGCGGCGCTCTCGGCGGCGGCCGGCGCGCCGATGCGGCGCGCCCGGCGGCGGGTCCCCGCCCACGCCAGGGCCCCCGCGCCCGCCGAGATCGCGATCGCCAGGCCGGCGAGCGCGCCGAAGCGCGCGTCCGCAGGCAGCGGCGGCGCGCCCGCCGCGGCGCCGGGCAGCAGGCCGCCGAGCGCGAGCAGGTGGGCGACGAACACGGCGACGCCGATCGGGATGGCCCGCACCCCGACGGCCCGCAAGCCGTCGCCCAGCGGCACGTTCTGGCGGCGCCGGCGGGCCACGATGTCGAGCGTCGCGACCAGCACGGGCAGCGCCAGCAGCAGCAGGGCGAGGCGCGCGACGGTGGGGCGCAGGAACTTGCCGGCGAACGCGACCGTGCCGTCGGCCGCCGGCACCGATGTGGCCCCGTCGAGCGCCCCCAGCAGGTTGTTGGCCGCGTTGGCCACGAGGGCCATGCGCTCCTCGGTGGGCTCACGCCCCTGCCGCAGCGGCGACTCGCCCCGGTTGGAGAGCGTCACCGCGGGGATGCCGTTCGCGATCGTGGCGCCCTGGTCGCCGAACGTCTGCGGCACCGCCAGCCGCATGAGCTGCCCCGTGAGCGACGGCATGCCGTCGGGCCGCCCGCCGGCGCGCTCGATGGCCGCGTCGGCGATGTTCCCGAGCCCCAGGGCCTGGCGGTCGGTGCGGCCCGCGGTCCACACGTGGATGCGGTCGCCGTTCGCCTCGCCCGGGGCGTCGAGCACGATGGCCGCGGTGATCGGGAAGGCCGAGAAGCGCTCCAGGAACCAGCGCACCCCCGCGTTGCCGACGGTGCTGCCGTCGGTGGAGACGAACAGGTGCGGGCGCGTGTGGCGGGTGGTGGCCGACGCGTTGGCCAGCCGCAGCAGCACCGCCGTGGCGCTGGAGCCGGCGCGCACGCCCGCGGGGGTGTCGCGCGGCGCGATGATCACGATCCCGCCGCGGGGGCGGCCGGCGGCGCCCGGCACGGCCAGGTACACGTTGCGCAGCTGCACCGGCTCGCCGTCGTCGCGGGCCTCCAGCTCCTGCACCTGCACGCGGGTGTCGCCGGGGACCTGGGCCAGCTGGTCCTGAACCCAGCGCGCCGCCGCCTGGTCGGGCCCGGAGCCGGCGGTGCGCTCCGGCGCGATGCCCGCCAGCTCGCCTGCCAGCACCAGCGTCCCCTGGCCGTCGATCGCCGACGGCAACGCGGCCTCGGGGCCCGGGTCAGGGGTCTGCAAGGTCAGCAGCGCGACGACGAGGGCGACGCCCGCGACCAGCCAGCAGGTGCGATAGAGGCGGGCGTTCAGCACGGTCGGGTGCCGCGGGGCGGGACCCCCGGGGAGCGGTAGAGTGTAGCGTCGGAGGTCCCGCCGTGAGCCGTCGCCCCGCCCCGCTCATCCTCGTGTCGAACCGGGGGCCCGTGACCTTCGGCCACGGCCCGGGCGGTGAGCTGGTGCAGGAACGCGGCGGGGGCGGCCTGGTGACCGCCCTCCTGGGCCTGGTGGAGCACACCCCCGCGCTGTGGGTGTCGGCCGCGATCAGCGACGGCGACGAGACGATGGCGGCCACCCACGGCGGCGGCAGCTTCCCGATCGACGACTTCGGGCTCGACACGCGCCTGCGCTTCGTGTCGATCGACCACGACACCTACAACTCCTACTACAACGTCGTGGCCAACCCGATGCTCTGGTTCATCCAGCACTACCTCTGGGACCTGAGCAACGCGCCCGACGTGCGGCGCGAGGAGCTCGACGCCTGGGAGCACGGCTACCTCGCCGCCAACGAGGCCTTCGGCCGGGCGGTGATCCAGGAGCTGGACGAGGACCCGAACCGGGTCGTGATGCTCCACGACTACCACCTGTACACGGCCCCCGCCGCGATCCGCCAGGCCCACCCGGACGCGTTCCTGCACCACTTCGTCCACATCCCGTGGAGCCAGCCGGACTACTGGCGGATCCTGCCGCCGCACATCCGCGAGGGGATCCTGAAGGGGCTGCTGGCCAACGACATCATCGCCTTCCACACCCGCGCCTACTCGCGCAACTTCCTGCTCTGCTGCGAGGACCTGCTGGACCTGGAGGTCGACTACGACCGGCGGCAGGTGCGCTGGGAGGGCCGGGACGTGTGGGTGCGCTCGTACCCGATCTCGGTGAACGCGCCGATGTTCGAGGAGCTGGCCCGGACGCCGGAGGTGGCCGAGGAGGAGGGGCCGATCCTGCGCCGCCGCCGCGCCCACCTGGTGGTCCGCGTCGACCGCACCGACCTGTCCAAGAACACGCTCCGCGGCTTCAAGGCCTTCGACGTGTTCCTGGACCGGCACCCCGAGTTCCACGAGGACATCACCTTCTTCGCGATGCTCCAGCCGTCGCGGCAGGACGTGGACGAGTACGTCGAGTACGTCGCGAAGATCCGCGACGTGGTGAGCCACATCAACACCAAGCACGGCACCACCGACTGGATGCCGATCGACCTGCGCTTCCAGAGCAACATCCACCGGGCCGTGGCCGCCTACAAGCACTACGACGTGCTGATCGTGAACCCGATCTTCGACGGGATGAACCTCATCGCGAAGGAGGCGCCCCTCGTGAACGAGCGCGACGGCGTCATGATCCTGTCCGAGAACGCCGGCGCCCACGAGGAGCTCGGGCACTTCGCGATCACGATCAACCCGTTCGACGTCGAGGCCCAGGCCGAGGCGCTGCACCAGGCGCTGGTGATGCCCGCCGACGAGCGGGCCATCCGCATCCAGGAGATCAAGCGGATCGTGCGGGAGAACGACGTCGGCAAGTGGCTCGCGGCCCAGCAGGCCGACATCACCCGCAAGCGCACCGCCGACCGGCGCCGGCGCAAGGGCGCGGCGTGAGCGACGCGCCGCGGCTCACGCACCTCGACGCGCGCGGCGAGGCGCGCATGGTGGGCGTGGGGCACAAGCCGGCGGTCCTGCGCCGGGCCGTGGCCGAGGCGGTGGTGCGGATGCGGCCGGAGAGCGCGCGGGCGATGAGCGACGGGACCCTGCCGAAGGGCGACGCCGCCGCCGTGGCGCGCGTGGCGGGGATCATGGCCGCCAAGCGGACCCCGGAGCTGGTGGCGCTGTGCCACCCGCTGCCGATCGACCGGGCGGGCGTGGACGTGACCGTCGACCCGGAGGCCGGCGCCGTCACGATCACCGCGTCGGTGGAGACGACCGCCCGCACCGGGGTGGAGATGGAGGCGCTCACCGCGGCCAGCGTCGCCGCGCTGAACGTCTACGACCTGGTGAAGGGGATCGACAAGGACATCGTCATCGAGCGGGTCCGGCTGCTGGAGAAGACGAAGGCCGACGCGTGAGCGACGGGCCCGCCGTGCGGGTCGCGGTGGTCACGGTCTCGGACCGCTCGTTCCGCGGCGAGCGCGAGGACCGCTCCGGCCCGGCGCTCGCCGAGGCGGCGGAGGCGGGCGGCGCGCAGGTGGTGCGGCGGGAGCTGGTCCCCGACGACCCGGACGCGCTCGCGGCGCTCCTGGCGGCGATGTGCGACGCGCACGACGCGCCCGACCTGGTGCTCACCACGGGCGGCACGGGGCTGGGGCCCCGCGACCGCACCCCGGAGGCCACGGCCGCGATCTGCGAGCGCCTGGTGCCCGGGATCGCCGAGGCGCTGCGCGCCGACGCGCTGCGCGTGACCCCCCACGGGATGCTGTCGCGCGGGGTCGCCGGCGTCCGCGGCCGCACGCTGGTGGTCAACCTGCCCGGCTCGACCGGCGGCGCCCGCGACGGGTGGGGGCTGGTCGCCCGCGTCGCCGCCCACGCCGCCTCGCAGCTGCGCGGCGGGGACCACCCCGGGCCCTGACACGGACGTCGCGGGGGGCTGCAGGGTTTGACATCCGCCAGAACCTGCTCATACCTTCCGACGATGATCACCCGACGCGGGATCCGCGGCGCCCTCGTGGCGCTCGCCGCCGCGGCGGCCCTGCCGGCCGCGGCGTCCGCCGCGTCGCCGTCCTGGGTGCCCGGGGAGGTCCTGGTGGGGGCCCCCGACGCCGCCGTTGTGGGCGGCGAGCAGGTGGGGGCGCCCGCGGCGGGGATCCGGCTCGTCCGGACGGGCCCCGCCGAGACGGTCCCCGATGCCGTCGCCCGGCTGCGCGCCGTGCCGGGGGTGCGGTGGGCGGAGCCGAATCGCATCGTGTCGGCCGCGGCGGTCCCGAACGACCCGTTCGCCGGCGAGGAGTACTGGTTCAACAACGCCGGCCAGATCAACGGCGGGCGCGTCGCCGGCCTGCCCGACGCCGACGCCGACGTGCCCGAGGCCTGGGCGATCACCCGCGGCAGCCCGTCGGTGGTCGTCGCCGTGGTCGACGGGGGCATCGCGTATGACAGCCCGGACCTGGCGTCCGCCGTCTGGACGAACCCGGGCGAGACGGGGGGCGGCCGGGAGTCGAACGGGGTGGACGACGACCGCGACGGCCTGGTCGACGACTGGCGCGGGTGGGACTGGCGCGACGACGACAACGACCCGCGCGACCTCGGGCTCTTCCCCCACGGCACCGCCGTCTCCGGGATCATCGGGGCGCGCGCCGACGACGGGTACGGCATCGCGGGGGTGGCGCCCCTCACCAGGATCATGCCCCTGCGGGTCAACTCGCCGAGCGGGTCGGCCACGATCTCCGACGTGGTGGCCGCCTTCGGCTACGCGCAGCGGATGGGGGCGCGGGTGGTCAACGCCAGCTTCGGCGGCCCCACGCCGTCCAGCGCCGAGCAGGCCGCGATCGCCGCCGCGCCCGGGGTGCTGTTCGTGACGTCGGCCGGCAACGACGGCATCGACATGGACGCCGGCGACCCCAACTACCCCTGCGCGTTCGACCTGCCCAACGTGATCTGCGTCGCCGCGACGGACGAGCGCGACGGGCTGGCCGCCTTCTCGAACCGCGGCGCCCGGACCGTGGACCTCGCCGCCCCCGGCGTCGGGGTGCTGACCACGGCGCCGCCCTGGGCCGAGCTCGCGGCGGACGACTTCGAGACCCCCCTCGAGGGACGCTGGATCACCGGCGGCACCGGCGGCACCTGGCAGCGCACCACCGAGCGGGCCGCGAGCGGGGCCTGGAGCATCGCCGACTCGCCGAGCGGCCCCTACGGGAACGACGTGAGCCACTGGATCCAGTGGGCCGCCCCCGTGGACCTCTCCAACCGGGTCGGCTGCCGGATCGACGTCCAGTACCGCAGCCAGACGGTCAACCCCGACGGGCTCTACTTCGAGACGTCCACGAACGGCGGCGCCTCGTGGAGCCAGCAGGACACGCTCACCGGCGACACGGGCGGCGAGTTCATCTCCGGCGACGGGGACATCACCCCCGCCCAGGGGCGCCCGTCGGTGCTGTTCCGCCTGCGGATGAGCTCCAACGCGTCGGTCACGGGTGACGGGTTCGACATCGACGACGTGGCGCTGCGCTGCGTCGGGGGGACGCCGGACGGGCGCGACCTGATCTACGCCAGCGGCACGTCGTTCGCCGCCCCGGTCGTCTCGGGGATCGCCGCCCTGCTGCTGGCCCAGAAGCCCACGCTGACCGTGGCCGAGCTGCGCGCGGCGATCCTGGCGGGGGTCGACCCCCTGCCCTCGCTCGCGGGCCGGGTCGCCACCGGGGGCCGCGCCAGCGCCCGCAGGGCGCTCGAGGCCGTCGGGGCCACGCCCCCCGCGTCGTCCACGGCGACGCTGACCGACCCCGGCCGGGTCACGCGGCTCGTGGTGCGGCGCGCGCGCAGCGGCGCCGTGACGCTGTCGGCCACGATCGCCGGGCGCGCCACCGGCGCCACCGGCCTGCTGATGCGCGGCCCGGCGATCGTGAAGCGCCTGGCCGCGGCCCGCAGCGGCGCGGTCACGCTGGCGCTGGGGCGGCTCGCGCCGGGCACCTACCGGGTGACCCTCGCGCCCCGCGACCCCGTCACCTCCGCCGTGCGCGGCACCCGCACCGCCACGTTCACCGTCCCGGCACGGCGGGCCGCCCCCGCGCGCCGCGCGAAGCGCGCGCAGGAGGTGACCTCCGACAACACGGGCGCCGCCGGCTACCGGCTCCCGGCGACCCCCCAGCCCCTCGATGCGGCCGCGTCCGCGGCCACCGGCGGGAGCGTCGCCGGCGATCCGGTGGCCCACGGGATCGGCGCGGCCCTCGAGGGCCTGCTGGGCATCCGGCCCGTGGCCCGCACCCTGGTGGAGTCGCGCATCGGCGACCTCGCCGCCGCCGCGACCGCCGCGGGCGGCGCGACCCTCGCCCCGGGCGGCGCCGCGGCGGCCGCCCTCCCGTCGCCCCACCGGGGCGCGCGGGTGCCGGTGCGGGTGGCGGGCCGCGGGCCGCGGGTGGCGGCGCTGCGCGCCGCGCTGGTGGCGCACTCCGCCAACGAGGCCGACGCCGCCGCGCTGGCGCGGGCGCTCGGCGTGCTGGCGACCCGGGTCCGCGCGGCCGCGGCGGCCGGCGACCTGGCGGGGGTGGCGCAGGGCCTGCGCGACGCCGGCCTGCTGGCGCCGTCGCTCGGCGACGCCGTCGCCCGGAGGCCGGCGCTGCGACGCGCGGTGGCGCGGACGGCGGCGCGCGCCGGGAGGTCGGTGCCCCGGATGCTCCGGAACCCGGCGCAGGACCGCGCCGACCAGCGGCTGGCGACGGGCCTGCGGAGGTTCGCGA
Source organism: Thermoleophilia bacterium (assembly GCA_050250915.1). Taxonomy (GTDB): domain Bacteria; phylum Actinomycetota; class Thermoleophilia; order Miltoncostaeales; family Miltoncostaeaceae; genus Miltoncostaea. The sequence continues at coordinate 13,229 of JBFWNT010000031.1, read as the reverse complement.
GCCTGGGCTGAGGCGGTAGGTTGGCCGCCATGGCGCAGCGGAGGCCCCTCGAGCTGTCGGCCATGGGCGCGGTGCGCCCGCCCGCCGACGCCGCCGTGGCGGCCGCGCAGCGGCGGGAGCGCCAGGGCTTCGACGCCGTCTGGTGGGCGGACCACTTCCTCCACTGGTTCCCGCTGTCCATCTGGACGCCGGAGCTTGTCCCGCAGGCCGCGGCCGGCCAGGCGAGCCCGCACGTGTGGTTCGACCCTGTGCCGGTGGTCGCCGCGGCGGCGGGCGCCACCCGCGAGGTGCGCCTGGGCATCGGCGTAACCGACATGGTGCGCCGACACCCCGCCTCGCTCGCGCAGACCGCGCTGACGCTGGACCACGTGACCGGGGGTCGCTTCGTGCTGGGCGTGGGGACGGGCGAGTCGCTCAACCTCACGCCGTTCGGCCTCCGCAACGAGCGACCCCTGTCGCGGCTCGACGAGGGCATGCACATCCTGCGCCTGCTCATGGCGGGCACGGGGGAGATCGACTTCGCCGGCGACCACTTCCGCCTGGAGGGCGCGTCGCTGGGCCTGGGCCCGTTCGGGGACGAGCCGCCGCCGGTGTGGGTGGCCGCCCACCGCCCGCGTGGCCTGGAGCTCGTGGGGCGCCGGGCCGACGGGTGGCTGCCGTTCGCGACCGACCCGCAGGCCTACACCGCGATGCTCGCGGCCGTGCGCGCCGCGACCGCCGCCGCCGGGCGGCCCGAGGACGCCGTGGTGCCCGGGCTCTACGCCCGCGTGGTCATCGCCGAGACCCGGGAGGCGGCCCTCGAGGCCATCGACGGGTCGCTGCTGATGCGCTTCATCGCGCTGACGCGGCCGTCGGAGGCCTACGAGGCCCACGGCGCCGAGCACCCGCTGGGCGCCGGCGAGTTCGGCCTGACCACGTTCCTGCCGACCCGCTACAACCGCGAGGCGGCGCTGGCACTGGCCGCGGCCGTGCCGCAGGAGGTGCTGCGCGAGACGGTGATCCACGGCACCCCCGACGACGTGGCCGCCCAGATCGCCGCGTTCGTGGAGGCCGGCGCCGACCACGTGCAGCTCACGAACATGACGCCGCTCGCGCAGCCGGCCCTGGCCGCCGCGAGCGAGGCGCTGCTGGCCGACGCCGTGGTGGCCCTCCGGACCGGCGGCGCGTCGCCCGCGTGAGCGCCCGCCGCGCCGCCGCCGCCGCCATCGGCGCCGCGGCCCTCGCGCTCGTGGCGGCGCCCGCCGCGCAGGGCGCCTCCCGCACCGTCACCGTGGAGGGGTGGTGGCCGCGCGCGATGGCGTTCAGCGACCGGGCCCTGGTGTGGACCGAGGCGGCGCCGGTGCGGGTGGACCCCCGGCGGATCCCCGGGTCGCCGCCGGGGGCGGTGGCCTTCACCTACTTCCGGGCCGAGGTGTTCCGGGCGACGCTCGACCGCGCGGGCCGGCGTTTCGCGGGGACCCCCGAGACGCTGATCTCCATCCGGACGAGCATCGCGGGGATGTCCCCGGGCGCCCTTGCGCCGATGCCGTCGGCCGGCCTCATCGCGGCGCCGTGGTCGCCCCGGTTCGCGGCACCGGTGGTGGCCTGCTGCTCCCGCGACGGCGACGAGATCGAGATCGACAGCGACGGGCGGCCCGACGCGCTGCCCGCCGTCGCGGCGGCCTGGGACGGCGCGGCCGTCCGCTGGGTGCAGCTGCGGCCCGACGGCACCCAGGTGCTGCGCCGCCAGGGCGCCGACGCGCCGGTCGGCGCCTCCGGGCCCACCCGCCAGGGCCTGGTGGCCCTCGCGCCCGACCGGCGGTCGTGGGTCGACCCGGCCGCGCCGTCGACCCTGCTCATCCAGGACGACCGCGTCGCGGGAGCGGCTCCGCGGGCCGTGCCCCTGCCGGGGGCGGCCGTGGGCGTCTGGGCGGCGACCGGGCTCACCGCCGTCGCGGTCCGGAGCGGGTCGCGGGTGGCGGTGGTGCGCGTCGACGCGGGCGGCGCCCGGCGGGTGTGGTCGGGCGCGCGCGTCCCGCGGGTGGCGGTGGGCGGCGGGTCGGTGGCGCTCGCCGACGGCCGGGCGGTGTTCGCGGCCCGGCGCGGCACGCTGCGCCGCGTGACCACCGCCCGCCGCCAGGTGGACGCCGTGGCGATCGACGGGCGGCGGCTGGCGTGGGCCGAGCGCGGCACGCGCCGCGGCGCCCGGGTCGCTGTGCTGCGGCTGGCGGCGATCCGGTGAGGCGCCTCGCGTGCATCGTGGCGCTGCTCGCGGGCCTGCTGGCCGCCGGTGCGGCGTCCGCCGCGCCGGTCGCCTCCGTCCAGGACGACAACCTGGTGAACGTCCGCGGCGCCGCGCTGGCCGCCCGCCTCGACGCGCTGGCGGCGACCGGGGTGAAGGTGACGCGCGTCGACGTGCTGTGGAGCGAGGTGGCGCCGCGGCGTCCCGCCGACGCCAGGAACCCCGCCGACCCCGCGTACGACTGGAGCCGCTACGACGAGATCGCCCGCGGCCTGCAGGCCCGCGGCATCACGGCGATCCTCGACTTCTACCGGACCCCGGCGTGGGCCTCGCGGAGCGGCGCGCCCGAGGCCGCGCCACGCGCCGCCGACGGCGCGCGCTTCGCCGGCGCCATCGCCCGCCGCTACTCGGGGTCGTTCCCCGACCCGCTGGGCGGCGTGCTGCCGCGCATCAGCCGCATCGAGGTGTGGAACGAGCCGAACCTGCCCGGCTTCTGGATGCCGCAGTGCCGCCGCGGCGCCGGCGGGCGGGCGCGGCTGGTCTCACCCGGCGCGTACTCGGCCCTGCTGGCCGCCGCCTACCGCGAGATCCACGCGGCCGACGCCACGGCCCAGGTGATCGGCGGCGTCGCCGGCCCCGCGGGGCGCAGCCCCACGGCGTGCCCCAAGGACGGGCGCGCCGCCGTCGGCAGCCTCGACTGGGTCCGCCTGATCGCCGACGAGGGCCCGCCGATCGACGCCTGGAGCATGCACATCTACCCCATCGGAGGCCCGCTCCAGGCGTTCTTCGTCCCCTCCTGGAGTACCCTGCCCCGCGTCGCACAGCAGGTGGATAGGCTCCGGCCGGGGGCACCCATCCACGTCACCGAGACGGGGTACCACACGTCCTACAACCGCTTCCACCAGTACTTCGTCAGCGAGGCCCAGCAGGCGGCATGGGTCGATGAGACCATGACCGCCGCCGCGGCCCAGTCCCGGGTGGGGGTGGTCACCTGGTTCAACTTCCAGGACAACCCGCGCTGGACGGGCGGCCTCCTGCGGATCGACGGATCGCGCAAGCCGTCGTACGACCGGTTCGTCGCCGCGGCGGCCGCGTACGGCCCCCCGCCGGGGTGGGCGCCGTGAGCGAGGACCGCCTCGACGAGGTCCAGGCCTACTACGACAACCTGGCCGACCGCCTGGTGGCCGTGGAGAGCCGCAACTGGCACCTCCAGAGCCGCATGGCGCTCAACCTGGAAACGATCGATCGCTACGTCCGGGCGGAGTCGCCCCGCGTCCTGGACGTGGGGTGCGGCACCGGCTTCCTGCTGGAGCAGCTCGCGGGGCGCGGCTACCGCGGCGTGGGCGTGGACCTCTCGCCCGAGTCGGTCGAGCACGCCAACCGGCGCCTCGCCGAGATCGGCGCGGCCGACCGCCTGACCGCCGTGGTGGGCAGCGCGTACGAGCCGCCGGAGGGGCCGTTCGACCTGATCGCCCTGACCGACGTGCTCGAGCACCTGGAGGAGCCGCGCCGCTGCCTCGCGGCGCTGCGCGCCCAGCTCGCGCCCGACGGCCTGCTGGTGATCTCCACGCCCAACCGCCGCAGCCTGCCGGGCGCCCGGCGGTGGCTCTCCGAGCGCGGCGTCCCCGGCATCCGCCTGAACCTGGCGCCGATCGACCGGTGGCAGACCTGGACGGACCTGGAGGGCCACGCGGCGTCAGCCGGTCTCGTGCCCGTGTCCCGCCGCGGCATCTTCTTCCGCCCCGGCGGCCGCGTGGGGTCGCAGATCGGGCGCCTCTACCGGTACGCGCCGGTCCGGCGCACCGAGGTCCGGCTGTCCCGCACCCCCGCCGGCAGGTTCGGCTTCTACATCTGCCTGGGGTTCCGGGCGATCTGACGTGAGCGTCGCCCCGCCCGGGGAGGGCAGGGACCGCGTGCGCCGCGGCGCGGTCGCGGCCGCCATGCTCGCCCTCTTCGTGATCGCGCTCGGGATCTTCCTGCTCCCGTTCGCGTTCCCCACCCCACCGCCCATCGTGACCCGGTTCCAGGCGACCCAGCTCTTCAGCCCCGACGGCGACGGCCGCCGCGACGTTGCGCGCGTCAACATCCGCCTGCACGAGCCCAGCAACGTGACGGTGGAGATCCAGAAGGACGGCAAGCCCGTGGTGACGGTGGTCGACGACGAGCGCTGGCCCAAGGGCTTCAGGAGCACCGAGTTCTTCGGCCGCGACCGCCTGGGGCGCCTCCTGCCCGACGGGACGTACGCCATCAAGCTGATCGCCCGCAACGGGGACAAGAAGTTCGAGAAGTCGCGCAAGATCGTGCTCGACACGACCGCGCCGCGCATCGGGACGCTGGCCGTGACGTCCGCGACCCTGTCCGGCCCCGGCCGCGGCGAGTGCCGCGTGGCGCTGACCGCCGCCGACCCCGGCTCGGCCGTGCTCCAGGCGCGCCCCGCCGGCGGGGGCGAGGCCGTGCGGCGCCTCGGCGCCCGGCCCGTCCGGGCGGATGGCACGGTGCGCTGGCTGTGGGACGGCAGGGACGCCGACGGCCGCGCGGTGCCGCCCGGCCTCTACGTGATCGACGCGTCGCTGTCGGACGCCGCGCGCAACCGCGACGAGCAGGTCGCCACCTGCTGGGTGGGGCGCATGGCGGGCTCGGCCGTGCCGGCGGCTCCGCGGCCCCGCGACCGCGTTCGCGTGCGCCTGCGCGCCACCGACGGCGACCGGATCGCGCCGTCCACGCGCATCGCACTGACGCTGCGTCGGCGCACGGGCACCCCGGGGACGAACCTGGGCGACCCGCTCGGCGAGCAGGTGGGCGGAGGCGCGAAGGGCCCCGCGGGGACGGTGTCGGTGCGGATCCCGCCCGGGATCAACCCCGACGCGCTCTGGCTGGTGGCGAAGACCCTCGACGGCGACCGCGAAGCCCTGATCGCGCTGGGCGGATGAACGAGACCGCCCGCAACGTCGCCGCCGTCGCCGCCGCCGTCGGCGTCGCCGGCCTGCTGCTGCCCGTCGCGGCCCTCCGCGCCGAGTACCAGCGCGCCGCATCGGCGGCGCTGCTGCTCGGGGCCTGGGGCTGGCTGCTGGCGGGCCTGGTGCCGAGCGGCGACGCGAAGGACGCCGCCGGCCGCTTCGACTCGCCGGTGCGGATCGTGGTGCTGGTGGTGGCCCTGGCCGTGGGGATCCTGGTCGCGGCCTGGCTGGTGCGCACCGTCATCCGCAACCCCACCGTCTGGTTCGTGCTGCTGGGGATCGCGCTGCCGATCCGCACCCCGGTCACGATCGGCAGCCAGGAGGCGAACCTCCTGGTGCCCCTCTACGCCGTGATCATCCTGGGCCTGATCGCCTGGGTCTGGGGCCGCGTGCGGGGCCACATCGACGCCCCCGCCCTGGAGGGGCCGTGGGTGCTGACCGTGCCGCTCGCCGCGTTCACCGCCTACGTCCTGGTCTCGACCCTCTGGAGCGCCGAGACGTCCGAGGCCGCCATCAAGGCGTCGTGCTTCTTCATCCCGTTCGTCCTGCTCTACGCCCTCGTCGTGGCCTGGTGGAGCCGTGCGCGCGCGCTGGGCGCCCTGGCCGTGGTGACCGTCGCCGGCGGCGTGATCGCCGCCCTGGTCGCCCTGTACCAGTACGCCACGAGCGACATCTGGTGGAACGCGACCCTCCAGCAGGCGAACGTCTACAGCCGCTTCTTCCGGGTCAACGGGATCTTCTTCGACCCCAACATCCTGGGCCGCTACCTGGCCCTGGCGATCATGGTGTGCCTGGCGCTGGCGTGGGTGCGGCGCGCCCGCATCGAGCTCTACACGCTCGCCGCCGCCGTGGTGCTCATGACCGCGGGCCTGGCGGTGACGTTCTCGCGCTCCAGCGCGCTGATGCTGATGCTGGGCGTGGCGCTGCTCGCCGGGCGGGCCATCGGCGCGTGGCGCGCCGCCCTCACCGGCCTGGTGCTGCTGCTGGTGGCGGGCGGCCTGGCCGCCGCCACCAGCAGCAACGTCCGCCACGCCCTGACCAACCAGAACCGGCTGGAGCGCGTGAGCGAGGGGCGCTTCGACCTGATGAAGGGCGGCCTGGAGATCTGGCGCGACGACCCGATCGTGGGCGCCGGGCTCGGCGGGTTCGAGAAACGCTTCGAGCAGACGCTCACGCCGACCGAGCAGCGGCGCGTGCGCGTCGTGATCTCCCACAACAGCCCGATCACCGTCCTCAGCGAGGAGGGGGTGGTGGGCTTCGCGCTGTTCGTGCTGCTGCTGGTGGGCGCCGGATGGGCCACCGTGCGGGGATCCAAGGACCAGGGCGACATCGGCTGGGCGCGGTGGACGATCGGCGCGATCCTGGCGGGGATCGCCGTGCACAGCCTCCTCTATGCCGCGCTGTTCGAGGACCCGTTCCTGTGGGTCGGCCTCGGCGCGGCCGTCGCGCTCGCCGCCCTGGCGCCGCCACCGACCGCGCCGCCGCCGCAGGCGACGGCGCCCGAGGAGGCGACCGCGACCCTGTGAGGGTCCTCTGCCTCACGAACATGTGGCCGGGGCCGGCCGATCCGGACTACGGCGCGTTCGTGGCGGACATGTGCGCCGCGCTGACCCGGCGCGGCCTGGAGGTGGACCCGGTGGTGATCGACCACCGGGCCCGCGGCGTGGCGCGGACCCCGGCCAAGTACGCGTCGCTGACGGCCCGGGCCGTGCGCCACGCCCGGGGGGCGGACGTGATCTACGCCCACTACCTGTTCCCCACCGGGGCGGCCGCCGACCTGGCCGCCCGCACGGCCCGCATCCCGTTCGTGCTGACGGCCCACGGCCAGGACGTGCGCAACCTCGCCCGGGCGTCGGTGCGCCGGGCCACCGCGGGGCCGCTGCGCCGCGCCGCGGCCGTCATCGCCGTGAGCCACCACCTGGCCGACGAGCTCCGCGGGACGGGCCTCGCGCTGCCCGAGTTGGACGTGGTGGACATGGGCGTCGACCTGGAGCGCTTCGCGCCGGGCGACCGCGCCGCCGCCCGGGCGCGCCTGGGCCTGCCGCGGGGCGGCGCCCTGGTGGTCGCCGTCGGCGGGCTGACCGAGCGCAAGAACCCGCTCGGGCTGCTCCAGGCGTTCGCGCGGGTGCGGGCCGCGCGCGCGGACGCGATGCTGGCGTTCGTGGGCGACGGCCCCCTGGCCGGGGCCGTGGACGCCGGCGCCCGCCGGCTGGGGCTGGAGGCCGCCGTCCTGCGCCCCGGGGCGCTCCCGCACGCCGCCGTCGCCGACTGGGTGACCGCCGGCGACGCCCTGGCCATCGTCAGCCGGGTGGAGCCCCTCGGCGTGGCCGCGCTCGAGGCGCTCGCCGCCGGCCGCCCCGTGATCGCCACCAGCGTGGGCGGCACCCGCGAGGTGGTCCCCGACCCGGAGGCCGGCCGGGTGGTGGACCCCGCCGACCCGTGGGGCGTCGCCGACGCGATCCTGGACGTCCTGGCCGACCCGCCCTCCCCCGAGGCGTGCCGTCGCGCGGCCGAGCCGCACGGCATCGACGCCCAGGCGGCCCGGGTCGACGCGATCCTGCGCCGCGCCGCCGCCGCCTGAGCCGCCGCCCGCGCTACGCTGCGCGGCCGATGGCGACGACCCCAGTCCCTCCGCAGGCCGCGGCCCGCGAGGCCGCGCCGCGCCCGCCCGTGGGTGCGGCCGTCGTCGCGGCGGTCGTCGGCGTGCTGCTGGCCGGCGCGATCGCCGTGTGGCAGCCGCTCGCGGGCATCGGCCTGGCGATCCTGGTGCTGATCGGGGTGCTGCTGCGCGACGTCCCCGTCCGCCGCCTCGCCCCCGTGCTGATCATCCTGGCCGCGCTGGCGGCGATCGGCGGGCCCAACCTGGCCGCGCCCGCCGCGCCCGGCGTGTTCCTGTTCCGGATCCTGATCGTGGTGATCGGGGTCGGCGTCGTGGGCTACCTGCTCATGGACGGGGGGCTGTCGCTGCCCGCCGCCCTGCCGCGGCCCGCCGGGCTCCTCGGCGTCTGGATCCTGTGGTCGGCGCTGTCGATCCTCTGGTCGGAGGACATGCTCGCCGCCCTCCGCTGGACCAGCTTCCTGGCGATGATGTCCGGCCTGGCGATCGGCATCGCGCTGATCTGCCGCGAGCGGCGCCGGGCGCAGATCCTGCTGTGGTCCCTGATGGGCGCCTTCGCGCTCGCCTGCCTCGTGGCGGTGGCGGAGGTGCTGACCGGGATGCACCTGCCGACCTTCCGCGCCGGGGTCGAGAACCGCGGCGGCCTGATCGGCGTGGGCTCGCTGTTCGGCAACCAGAACAACTTCGCGATGTTCCTGAGCATCGCGCTGCCCTACTTCGCCGCGCTGCCGGTGGTCTACCGCGACGTGCGCCTGCGGTTCATCGGCCTGGGCGGCAGCGCGGTGGCGCTGATCTTCATGCTGCTGACGGGCAGCAAGTCGGGCCTGATCTCCTCCGGGCTCATCCTGATCGGCCTGCTGCTGCTGGTGGGCACCGACCGCAACTCGCGCGGCCGGCTGCTGGTGGCGGGCGGCATCGCGGCGCTGGCCGTGCTGCTGGTGGTGCCGATGCTGTCGGGCGGCGGGGTGGTGAAGCTCGACCAGCGGACCGTGACCAAGCTCGACGTGGGGCTCCTGAACAGCCAGCGGGAGTCGGGGACCGGGTCGGGCGCTGTGCGCGACGCGCTGCTCAACGACGGCCTCTCCATCGTGGGCGAGACCAACGGCCTGGGGGTGGGCGCCGGCAACGCCGAGACGCGCGTGCGCGCGCTCGCCGACTTCCCCGGCGTCGCGAACCTCCACAACTGGTGGCTGGAGGTGCTGGTGGACGGCGGCGTGGTGGGCCTCGCGCTCTACGTGGCGTTCTTCTGGACGCTGCTGCGCGGGCAGGCGCGCGCCGCCCGGCGCAGCGCCGACCCGCTGGTGCGCTACATGTCGCTGGCCGGCGCGCTGTCGCTGATCGGCTGGATCGTCGGGAGCCTGGGGCCGTCGACCGCGATCCATTTCGCCCCGATGTGGATCATGTTCGGGCTCGGCATGGGCTCGCTGGTGCTGGCGCGCCGGGCCGCCGAGCTGCCGCGGGGGGTGACGCCGTCCGCATCCTGATGCTCAGCCACATGTACCCCAGCCCGGTCAACTGGACCGGCGGGATCTTCGTGCACGAGCAGGTCAAGGCCCTCGTGGCGCTCGGCCACGACGTCCGCGTGGTCTCGCCCAAGGGCTGGGCGCCGCCGCTGGTGCCCCGCTGGCAGGGGTTCCGCGAGGTGAAGGGCGTCGACATCGTCGAGGGCGTCCCGGTGCTCTACCCGCGCAAGCTCACGCTCCCCGGCGGGCGCCTGGGGCACCGCAACTGCGACGCGATGCTCCGGTCGATCGCCAAGCCGCTCCGGAGCGTCCACGAGCGCTGGCCGTTCGAGGTGCTGCACGCCCACATGCTGGTCCCGGACGGCTGGGCCGCCTCGTGGATGGGCGCCAGCCTCGGCGTCCCGGTGGTCGCGACCGCGCACCGCGCCGACGTGCTCGACGTCCCGGCCCAGGGCCCCCGCAGCCGTCAGCGGGTGGAGGAGGCCGTCTCGGCCATCGACCAGGTGTGCGCGGTCAGCCGCGCGATCGCCGACGCCGCCGAGGGGCTCGCCGTGCCGCGGCGGCCGGTGGAGGTGGTGCCGAACGGCGCCGACACCGCCGTCTTCATGCCCCGTGAGGCCGCCGAGGCCCGGCGGCGCCTGGGCGTCCCCGACGACGGACCGGTGGTCTCGTACGTCGGCAAGCTCGTGCCGCGAAAGGGCGTGGACCACCTGATCGAGGCGATGGGGATCCTGGCCCGGCGGCCCGGCGGGGCGCCGCGGCTGGTGGCGGCGGGGGTCGGCGAGCTGCGCGAGGCCCTGGAGCGGCGCGCCGCGGAGCTGGGTGTGGCCGACCGGATCCACTGGCTCGGCAAGCTCCCGCACGACGAGGTGGGCTGGGCGATGTCATCGGGCGACGTGTTCGTGCTGCCGTCGCTCAGCGAGGGCCTGCCGACCGTGGTGTGCGAGGCCATGAACTGCGGCCTGCCGGTGGTCGCCACGGCGGTCGACGGCACGCCGGAGGCCGTCCGCGACGGCGAGACCGGCCTGCTGGTGCCCCCGCGGGATCCCGCGGCCCTGGCGGAGGCCCTGGGCCGCCTGCTGGACGACGCGGAGCTGCGGGGGCGCATGGGGGAGGCGGCGCTGCGGATCGGGCGCGAGGAGTACACCTGGGACGCCAACGCCCGGCGGATGACCGCGATCTACGAGGGGCTGCGCTGAGCGCACCCGTCGCCGTGGTGCTCCAGGCGTCGGGGCCGAACGCGCTGGGGATCGTGCGCAGCCTCGGCCGCGCCGGCGTGCGCGTGATCGCCTGCGACCACGAGCCGCAGGCCCTGGGCCTCCTGTCGCGCTACGCCACACCGGCCCACACCGCCGACCCGCTCACCGAGCCGGACCGGTTCGTCGACGACCTGCTCGCCCTCGGCCGCGGGGATGCGGCGGGCGGCGTCCTGTTCCCCACCCACGACGAGGCGATCGCGGCGATCGGTCCGCGCGAGGCCGAGGTGGACGCCCTGTTCGCCCGCCCCTGGAGCCCGTGGGAGCGCATGCAGCGGCTCATCGACAAGGGTCACCAGCACGCCACCGCCCGGGAGATCGGCTTCCCCGTGCCCGCGACCATCGAGCCGGACGACGAGGCCGACATCGTCGCCGCGGCCCGGGACCTGCGCTTCCCGGTGGTGCTGAAGCCGCGCTACGCGCCCGAGTTCCGCCGCCGCTTCCGGGCCCAGGTGCTCGAGGCCCACGACGCCGAGGAGCTGCGGCGCCAGTGGGCGCTCGCCGCCGAGTACCGCCCCCAGGTGTCGGAGGTGATCCCCGGGGGCGACGACCGCCTGTGGACCCTCGGCTCGTACCGGGACGCGCAGGGCCGGCGGCTCGCCTCGTTCACGGGCCGCAAGCTGCGCCAGTGGCCGCCCCGGTTCGGCACCGCGCGGGCCGCGGAGGCCCGCTGGGACCCCGGCTACGCCGACCGCTGCCACGCGCTGCTGGACGCCCTGGGCTTCCACGGCATCTCCCAGGTCGAGACGAAGCGCGACCCGCGCGACGGCCGCGACTACCTGATCGAGGTGAACCCCCGCTCGTGGCTGTGGGTGGGGCTCGCGACCGCCGTCGGCGTGAACCTGCCGTACGTGGCGTGGCGCGACATGGCCGGCCTGCCCGCGGCCCTGCCGCCCGGCCACCGCAGCGGCCTGCGCTGGATCCTGGCCACCAAGCACCTGGGCGGCAGCCCGCGCGAGATCCGCCGCGGCGAGTGGACGTGGCGCGAGTTCGCCGGGACGGTCCGCCCGCCCTGGGTGGACGGCGTGCTGGACGCGCGCGACCCGCGCCCCGCCGTGGCCCTGTACGGCCGCAACCTGCGGCGGCTCCGGCGGCGACCCGGTGGCTGAGCTCACCGTCCTCGTGCACGGCGTGCGCCCGGCGTTCGCGCCCCGGGCGCGCTGGGTGCTCGGGATCCTGGCCGAGGCCCTCGGCCGTGATCTGCGGTGGACGGACGGCCCCGCCGACCTGGTCTACGCCCCGGATCCGCCGCCCGGCGGCGTCTGGATCCCCGCCGACCCCGCCGCCCAGGCCTTCTTCGAAGGGACGCAGCCGTTCCCGGGGCCGGCCGCCCACCGGGCCGCCGGCGTGACGCTGCTGTTCCCGCCGTCGCACCCCGACCGCCCCGTGCCGGGCGACCTGGTGGCGTCGGCCTTCTACCTGCTGGCCCGCTGGGACGAGCTGCGCGTGGCCGCGCGGGACGCGTTCGACCGGCTGCCGCTGGCCGACAGCGCGTTCGGGCGGATCGACGGGCTCGACCTGGAGGACCCCGCCGTGGAGGGGTACGTCGCGCTGCTGCGGCGCCTGCTGGGGATCCCCGCCCCCGAGGGATGGTCGGTGGCGCTGACCCACGACATCGACCGCATCCGGCGGCGCACCGCGAAGGGCCTGGCGTCCACCGCCCGCCGCCGCGGGCCGCGGGCGGCCGCCGCGCTCGCGCTGGGGCCGGACCCCTGGGACAACGTCCCGGACGTGCTCGAGAGCGAGTGGCTCCGCGGCGTGCGCTCCACCGTGTTCCTGATCGGGCGCAACGCCCACCGGCTCGACGGCACGCCGCGGCGGGCCTATGAGCGCGAGCGCGCCGCGATGGCCGCGGCGGTGCGGGCCGCGGGTGGGGAGGTGGGCCTGCACGGGTCGTTCGCCTCGTCGGAGGACGGCGCCGCCCTGACCGCCGAGCTGGCCGGACTGCGAGCCGAGACCGGGCTGCCCGTCGCCGGCGTGCGCTTCCACTACCTGCGCTTCCGCTACCACAAGACCGTGCGGTGGCTGGAGGCGGCCGGCGCGCGCTACGACTCCAGCCTGGCCTTCAGCGAGGCCCCCGGCTTCGCCGCCGGGATCGCGCGCCCCTTCCGGCCCTGGATCGTGGGCGAGGAGCGCCCCGCCGACCTGACGCTGCTGCCGCTGGCGGTGATGGACACCACGCTCCACTCGCGCCTGGGCCTCGACGCGGTGGCGGCCGGCGAACGCGCCCTGCGCGTGCTCGACCGCGTCCGCCAGGCCGGCGGCCGCGCCGCGCTGCTGTGGCACAACACGTACCTGGCCGACGACCGGGCCCCCGGCTACGGGCCGCTGTGGGGCGACCTGCTCGACGCACTCGCCGCGCGCGGCGCGGCGCTCGGACCCGCGGGCCAGCCCGAGGCGGCAGGCGCGGGCGCCGACCTGCGCGGGCGGCGTGTGGTCCACGTGACCAGCGTCCACCGCCCCCGGGACGTCCGCATCTTCCACAAGGAGGCCCGGGCCGCGGCCGCCGCGGGGGCGACGGCCTGGGTGGCCGCGCCGCGCGAGCCGGTGCGCCGCGCCGCCCGCCTGGCCGCGGGCTGGCGGCTGGCGCGCGCGGCGCGTGCGCCGGACGCCGACCAGTACCACGTGCACGACCCCCAGCTTCACCCGGCGGCCCACTGGCTGGCCCGCGCGGGCCGCCCGGTGGTGTACGACGTCCACGAGTACCTGGGACAG
>JBFWNT010000030.1:0-37450 GCA_050250915.1 Thermoleophilia bacterium | reverse complement strand
GCCCGGGGCGTTCGCAGCGCCGCCGGGCCTCATTGGTCGTGCGGCTAACCCTACTCGCGGGCCCGCAGTTTTGTCAATCTATGGTGCCCGGCGTTTCTTCATTCGCTAGGAGCGATGCAACGGTGCCGTCAGGCTTCTGCGTGGCCTCGGCGCGACGACGTCGGATCAGGTTGTGCAGGACCTTGGCTTCCATTCCGACGGCCCGTGCGATGGAGCCGATTGCGAGGCCCTCGTCGGCCGCGAAGACGATGGCCACGTCACGCTCGCGGACAGCGAGGCGACGGTCTTGGGTTGCGGCGGCAGCCACCTCCGACGCATCCCGGATCACAGCGAGAGCCGCCTCGACGCCTCGGCGCCGCCGATAGGGTCCACCTCGAGCGGACCTCGGAGCCAGCGTCTTGCGCGCAATGGCCGACACCGCCGCCTTGGTGACACCCGCGGCAAGCGCGATTTCATCGAGGCGGGCGCCGGCGCGAACCGCCGCCACAACGGCAGCGTCGCGCCGCTGAACGGCCTCCCGCTCAACGCCCTTGGCATCTGCGGCGCTCAGAGCGAGGGCGGCGAGGTCATCGAGCGTGGCCGACGGTGAGCCTTCATCCGACACGCCTGCAACCGTAGTCCGCCCTGCGGGCGGTCATCCGGAGGGTGACTGCCCCGGTCACGGTCCAGCCCGGCCGCCGGCACAGGTCGACCGGGTTGCGCACTGCCGTGGTCCGTGGCGCATCCCGGACGGCCGACCCTCCCCACGACCCGCCGTTCGGTGTCGGCCCGATATCCTCCCCGCGAGCTCGGCAGCGAGGATCCGGAGGCCGAAGTGGGCGAGATCACGATCGTCGCGCGGATGGGGGTCAGGGCGGAGAACGTCGAGAGACTGCGGGCGCTCGCCGCCGAGGCGTGCAGGGCCGCCGCGGATGAGCCGGGAACGCTGACCTATGACTGGCACTACTCCGACGAACACGAGAGCCTCGTCGTGCTCGAGACCTATGCCGACTCGTCCGCCCACCTCTCCCACATGCAGGCGGACGGCCACGGTGAGCTCATGGGCGGCCTCATGGCGCTGATCGACTCGATCGAGTTCTTCGTCCTCGGAGAACCGACCGCGGAACACGCCGAAGCGCTCGCGTCGATCCCGGGGGCACGGTTCTACTCGGAGCTCGCGCGCAAGTAGCGCCCCGCGGCGCGTGCCGGCGACGCGCGAGGGCTCGGCCGGCGCTCCGTCTCGCCGCTCGCCCCCCGTCTCAATGCCCCTCCACGGCGCCGGCGTCGGGCGGCTTCAGGTTCAACTTCAGGCCCCCAAGCCCGTCGTTGTCCTCGACACAGTGACCTGCCTGCGTGGAGCGATCCTCGTGCAGTCCGATCCGGCGGACGCTCGTGCGGCCGGCGTTCGAACCCGTCGAGCAGCAGCCGCGAGGCGGGCCCGAGTTCCGGTGTGGCTACGCTTCGAGGAGCGACTTGAGCCGGCGGAGGTCCCTGCGGTTCGCCCGTCGCATCGCGGCGGCCACGAGTGGGCTCGAGAGCCGCGCGAAGCCCGACGGCTCGCCGCGGTTGCGAAGCGTCATCCGCGTTCCACCGGATGACGCGTCCTCCCAGGTGTAGGTCGTCTCCATCGGGAACGGCCCCTCGGACGTCGCCATCACCAGCTGCTCGTCGGCGATGATTTCCCGCACCTCGTACGTGTACGCGAGGCGCCGACCGAGGAAGCGCGCGACGAAGGCCACCCTGGAGCCGATCGCGAGGTGCTTCGGGCTCCGCCACTCCACGGCCTCGATGTTCTCGTACCAGGCGACCGCGTTGTCCGGGTCGGAGGCGAAGGCCGCGACGGCCGGCCGCGGTCGGTCGATCTCGATCTCCGTGAGGACATCGACCGGCATGTCCGGATGCTACCCCCAGGCAGTCGGGGGCTTGGAGCGAGCCCCGCCAGTTGACGCCCTGTGCAGGATCGGCCAGCGCGCGCGCTTCACCCTGCCTTCGAGACGTCGGCGAGGAGCGCAGTCAGCTCCTCGGCGATGATCTCGGGGTGGTCCTCAGGGACGAAGTGCCGCCCGCCGGCGATGCGCCGAAGCGGTGCGTTCAGGTCCCACGCCAGGCGCTCGCCGTACGCGACCTTCTGGAACTGATCCGCCTCGCCCCACACCACCCGCGCCGGCACGTCGAGGTCGCGCAGGCGGTCGGCGACCGCCATCGTGTCCCTCACATCCAGCGACCGCTCTTGGCGGACCAGCGCGGCGGGACCGCCGTGCTCGCGGTATGGACGAAGATGGAGGTCGAGCGACTCGCGCGCCCTGTCCCGGTCATCGTGGCCGCGGAGCATCAGCGGTGCCAGCAGTGAGCGCATCGCGCCGACGGGGAGGCGCCGCACGAGCCCGCCGCCCGCCCGCATCGCCTTCACGCTCGGGATGGGCCACGAGTCGTAGGCGATCGCGTTGGTGAGGAAGAGCCCGGCACAGCGATCGGGTCGGCGCACGGCCGCGATCTGCACGACGCCCCCGCCGAGATCGCGCCCCGCGAGCACGGCGCGGCTCACACCGATCTCATCGAGCCAGCCGATCAGGTAGTCGGCCTGGCGCGCCACCGAGATGTCGCGATCGCGACCGGCGGGGATGCTGTCCGCATAACCGACCATCTCGAAGGCCAGGCACCTCGGCCCGCGAACGCGCGGGGCGACATGCCGCCACAGCGCGGGGCCCGTGGGGATGCCGTGCACCAGCACGAGCGGATCCCCGTCGCCATCCTCGAGCCAACGTATCGGCACGCCGCGGACCTGCACCTCATGAGACTCCATCGCTCCTCCATCGGCTCATGCGCGCGCCTGGTACCCGACGACGCGTCGCCGGCAACCGGCTCACGAGGCCCGGCCCGGGGCGGGCTGAATCCTTTCGGCGGCTCCACGACTCAGACAAGAGGCTGCGTCCCACGGCGCCGCCCTGAGAGCCGCGAACCTGGAGAAGGCGATGGAACGGGAATTCGACGTTGTGGTGATCGGCGCGGGACCCGCCGGCGAGGTGCTGGCGGGCCGGTTGTCCGAGCGCGGCGGCAAGCGCGTCGCGATCGTGGAGCGCGACCTCGTCGGCGGCGAGTGCTCCTTCTACGCCTGCATGCCGTCCAAGGCGCTCCTGCGGCCGGCCGAGGTGTTGCGCGAGGTGGCGCGGGTCCCCGGCGCGGCGCAGGCGGTCACCGGCGCCCTCGACGTCGACGCCGTGCTCGCGCGCCGCGACCGGATCGTCAACGGCCTGAGGGACGGCCACCAGATCCCATGGCTGGAGGCGCGCGACATCGAGCTCGTCCGCGGCCACGGGCGCCTCGAGGGCGAGCGCCGGGTGCGCGTCGGCGAGGACGTGCTCGTCGCGCGCGATGCGGTCGTGATCGCGGTCGGCACGGGCGCACTCCACCCGCCGATTCCCGGCCTTGCGGAGGCGGGGGCGTGGTCGAACCGCGAGATCACCACCGCCCGTGAGGTTCCCCACCGGCTGCTGGTGCTGGGCGGAGGCGTCGTGGGGGTCGAGATGGCCCAGGCATGGGCCGCGCTCGGCTCCCAGGTGACGGTCATCGAGGCGGAGGACCGGCTGCTGCCACGGGAGGAGCCGTTCGCGGGCGACGAGCTGCGCTCCGCGCTGGAGGGCCTCGGGGTCGACGTGCGCATCGGCGCGCGCGCCACCGAGGTCCGTCGCGCGGGCGATGAGATCACGGTCGTGCTGGAGGACGGGACGCGCGTGGGCGGCGAGCGGCTGCTCGTCGCCGTCGGCCGCCGGCCGCTCACCGGCGACCTCGGCCTGGAGACCGTCGGCCTGTCGGGAGGGTTCATCGCCGTCGACGAGCACCTTCGCGTTCCGGACCGGCCGTGGCTGTACGCGGTCGGCGACGTCAACGGGCGCTCGCTGCTGACCCACTCGGGCAAGTACCAGGCGCGGATCGCCGCGGACCACATCCTCGGCGAGCGCGCCGGCGCCGTCGCCGACGGCCCGGAGGCCCCCCGCGTGATCTTCACCGACCCCCAGGTGGCGGCCGTCGGACGGACGCTCGGCGCCGCGCTCGAGGCCGGGATGGCCGCCGAGGCGATCGACCTGCCGACCTCCGGCACCGCCGGCGCCAGCTTCCACGGCCGCGGCGCAGCGGGCACGACGCGCTTCGTCGTCGATACCGACCGCGACATCCTCATCGGGGCGACGTTCGTCGGTCCCGACGTCGCCGACCTGCTCCACGCCGCGACGATCGCGATCGTCGCCGAGGTCCCGCTCGCCACGCTCGCGCACGCCATGCCCGCGTTTCCGACCCGCAGCGAGCTGTGGCTCAAGTTCCTGGAGCGGTACGAGGCCGAGCGCTCGATCACGCTGCACGCCGACAGCGTGGTCGTCGCGTAGGCGGGGCGCTCCGTCGCCGGCCGACGTCTCCCTAACCGCGGGGGGACGCCGGCCGCCGGGCCCGGTCGATCTCCCACGCCGCGGCGATCAGGCCGACGTGGCTGAAGGCCTGAGGGAAGTTCCCCAGCAGGGCGCCCGTGGCGGGTTCGACCTGCTCGGCGAGGAGGCCGAGGTCGTTGGCGTAGCCGCTCAGCCGGTCGAAGAGCTCCTCGGCGCGATCCACCTCGCCCAGCTGCGCGAGACATTGCGCGAGCCAGAACGAGCAGATGATGAAGCCCCCCTCCTCGCCGTGCAGGCCGTCGGCGTTGAGGCCCCCCTCGGTGCGGTAGCGCAGGACGAGCCCGTCCTCGGTGAGATCTCGGGCGATCGCCTCGATCGTCGAGCGCATGCGCCCGTCGGCGGCCGGTAGGAAGCCGACGATCGGCATCAGGAGGGCCGCCGCGTCGAGCTCGTCGCTGTCGAAGGCCTGCGCGAACGCCCCGCGCCGCGCGCTCCACCCGCGCTCGAGGATCGCCGCGCGGATGCGGTCCCGCTCGGCGGCCCACCGCGGGGCGTCGGCGAACCGCCCGAGCCGCCGAGCGAGTGCGACCGCGCGGTCCAGCGCCACCCAGCATTGCAGCTTGGAGGAGAGGTGATGGCGCGGC
The DNA here is from genome assembly GCA_050250915.1 of Thermoleophilia bacterium. GTDB lineage: Bacteria > Actinomycetota > Thermoleophilia > Miltoncostaeales > Miltoncostaeaceae > Miltoncostaea. The sequence continues at coordinate 32,448 of JBFWNT010000030.1, read as the reverse complement.
GCCCCCCGCATCTCCCACATCCCCGCGTCGGGCTCGCGCCAGCGCGCGGCGGCGGCGTCGGCGAGGGCGGCGGCGAAGCGCCGGATCTCGGGGTGGAGATCGCCGAGGCGCTCGCGGTACAGATGGATCGCATCCATCAGCTCGCCGAAGACGTCGAGCTGCGTCTGGTCCCAGGCGCCGTTGCCCACCCGCACCGGCCGTGAATCCCGCCAGCCGCGAAGGTGCGGCAGCACGCGCTCGGCCAGGTCGTGCTCACCCCCGATCCCGTACATGATCTGCAGCGCGCTCTCGTCGTCGGCTCCGCCGCCCGCCGAGCTGGTCATGAAGGAGACGAAGTCCGTGACCTCGTCGGGGCAGGTGCCGATGTAGAGGGCCTGCATCGTGAGGCTCGCGTCGCGGATCCAGGCGTAGCGGTAGTCCCAGTTGCGCTCGCCGCCCACACCCTCGGGCAGCGAGGTCGTCGCCGCCGCCACGATCGCGCCGGTGGGGCGGTAGCTCAGGCCCTTGAGCACGCGCGAGGACAGGCGGATCAGCCCACGGCGGGGCCCTTCGTAGATGTCGTGGGCGTCCTCCCAGGAGCGCCACGCCATCACCGTGTCCTCGATCCGGTCGGGCACCGACATCGGCGCGCACGTCTCCGGCGGGCTGCTCTCGGCCGGGGCCCACGTGAGGCAGAACCCGACCCGCTCGCCGGCGCGGACCTGGAACGTGGCGTGCGCCGTGCCGCCCTCAGCCTCGATGGGCACCCCGCTGCTCACGGCGATCTGGTTGGGCCCGCCGAACGTCCGGGCGCCCGCATCCGTGACCCGCAGGAGGGGGATCACGAGCCCGTACTCGGGCCGCGGCGCCAGCTGCATGACCACATCGACGCTGCCCCCGAGGCCCTCCACGGATCGCAGGAGCTCGTGCGGAGCGTCCAGGCCCAGATCGTGGCCGCGCTGGCCCGCGACGAAGGCGAGCGCGTCGGTGAGGCGGATCGTCCCGGTCGCCGTGGTGAACGTCGTCTGAAGGACGAGGGTGCCGTCCAGGTACCGCCGCGTCATGCGGAATGGCTCGCGGGGGCGGATCGACCAGTGTCCTGCTCGCGGGTCGAGCAGCCGGGCGAAGACCGCCGGGGAGTCGAAGCGCGGCAGGCACAGCCAGTCGATCGATCCGGTCCGGCTCACGAGCGCCGCTGAGCTGCAGTCCGAGAGCATCCCGTAGGAGGCGATGGGCTCGAACGCGTCGGTGGCGGCCGTCATCGGCTCCTGCGCTCCGGCGGTCCGCCGGGCCGCACGCCGTCCACCGGGCATCTCCGGCTCGCGGGCGGGAGCGGCGCTGGGGCGCTCAGCGCTCTGAGGCCTCGTCGCGGCAACGGCCCTGGTGATGACCTCGGGGGCTCAATGTCACGCGTATCCCTCCCGGAGGTAGGGGTCGAGCCTGGCGCGCAGCGCCATGCGCCCGCGGTGCACGCGGCTCTTGAGCGCGCGCTCGCCGATGCCCAGGACCTCGGCGGCGTCCGACGTGCTGAGGCCCTCGACGTCGCGGAGCGTCACCGCGGTGCGGTGGTCGGGCGGCAGCTCGGCCAGCGCACGGTCGACCGCCCGGAGGAACTCGTGCGACTCGACGATCTCCTCGGGCCGGCTCCCCCGGCCCGGGACGCGGTCCCCGACCAGGTCGACCCGCTCGAGGGGCTCCTCGCGCGTGCGGCGCAGGATGCGGCGGGCCTCGTTGATGCCGATCCGCGTCAGCCAGGTCGAGAACTGCGCCCTGCCCTCGAAGCGGGCGATGTTGGTCCAGGCCCGGGTGAGGGCCTCCTGCACGGCGTCGTAGGCCGCCTCGCAGTCGCGCGTGATGCGGAAGACCAGTCGCCGGAGGGGGGTCGCGTGGCGCTCGGCGAGCTCGTCGAAGGCGCGGCGATCGCCGCGCTGCGCGAGCGTCACCAAGCGCTCGTCATCGAGGGTGCGGTGCGGCATGGGTCGCGGTCGCTCGAGCGCCGCGGGCGCCGTCGCATCCTGTGAGACCTGGCCGGACTGTCCGGTGTGCGCCAGGGGCATCGGTACGCGGGCCTCCCTTCGGATCCCGGTGCTGTCGTGGAGTGCTCGTCACGCCGAGGCTAGGGGCGGAGGCGCGGTGAGCTGGCGCGGCGTGTTCGCCGGTGGACACGAAACAGCTGACGACGCCTGCGCCCGACCGGCACTTCCCGGCGCGCGACCCCCACGGGGTGTGTGGAGGATGCCGCGGATCCTGCACCGGCGCTCAGGGCGCCCCGCGGAACGCGCAGCCGGCCAGGTGGTCATCGACCAGCCCGGCCGCCTGCATCAGCGAGTAGGCGGTGGTCGGCCCGACGAACCGGAAGCCGCGGCGGCGCAGCTCCCGCGCCATCGCCGCCGACTCAGGCGTCGCCGCCGCGATGTCCCGGCCGCCGGCCGGCGGGCGCGCGCCCGGCGGTGGCGCGAAGCTCCACAGCAGGGCGTCGAGCGTCTCGCCGCGCTCGTGGAGCGCCATGGTCGCGCCCGCGTTCGCGATGGCCGCCTCGATCTTGCCGCGGTGGCGGACGATCCTCGGCTCCGCCAGCAGGCGTTGGACGTCCCGCTCGTCGTAGGCGGCCACGGCCCCGATGTCCCAGTCGTCGAATGCGCGCCGGAAGCCCTCGCGCTTGCGAAGGATCGTCAGCCAGTACAGGCCGGACTGGAACGACTCGAGCACGAGCATCTCGAACAGCTCCCGCTCGTCGTGCAGCGGCCGTCCCCAGACGCGGTCGTGGTAGCCGACGTACTCCGGCGCTCCGAGGCACCACCAGCAGCGCGGCAGGCCGTCCGGGCCCGCCTCGACCCCCATCGCGCCCTCGGCCATCAGGCTGCCGCGGCCCCGGATTCCCGCCCCGGGACGCCGAGGTGGGTGCCGTCGCGCTGCTCGTGGACGGCCGCGTCGAGCGGCAGCCGGACGGGCATCTGCGCCTCCACGCCCGTTCCGTGGGCGGCGTGGACGACCCTGCGGAACTCGGGCATCGGGACTTCGATATCACGTCTCCCTTCGGGCTGTCCCGCGCCCGCTCGCGGGTCGGCGGGGGCAGACGCCGTCCTGGCCGTCTGCCCCGAGCGTTGCCCGCCGGCGCCGTCTGACGCGCGGGCGGCGTCACTTCACGTTCAACGTCACCTGGGTCATGACCATGGGGGCGATCGGGGCGTGGACGTTGTCGGCGAGCATCACGATGAAGGTGTGCTTGCCCGGCGCGACGCCCTCGAGCGACACCGGCATCGAGGTCGCCGACGTCATCGCCATCATCGTGGACATCTCGGGCTTGTCGAGGTGCAGGTGCCAGTGCCCGTAGCCGGCGACGGGGAGCTTGCCGAACAGATCCCCCGAGAGCCGGAAGTTCTTCACGCGCACCTTGATCACGAAGCTCTTGCTGACCGTCGCGCCCGGGCGGGGCGACACGATCTCCACGCTCGCGCGCCCGAGCGACGGCTGGGGGGCGACCTCCGGCAGCGGCGTGGCGGGCTGGTAGTCGAAGGTGACCTCCTTCGCGGCGCCGGTGACCTCGCTGTGGTCGTTCCCGGCCGGGACCACGGTCAGCGTGTGAGGCCCAGGGGCGACGTTCTGGAGGCTCACCGAGGGGTTCGAGTCGCAGTAGGCGTTGACGAGCCTCTTGTCCAGGGCGATGTGGTAATGGCCGACCCCTGCCTGCACCGGGCGACCCGCCAGCCCGCAGTTGAGCGTGTACCCGCTCGCCGCGACGGTGAGCGGCACGGAAACGCCCGTCACGGGCGCGCCGGCTGCAGGCCCCTCGACGGTGAGCGCGGGTCCGGCCGCGTTCGCGGCGTCCGTGGTGGCCGGATGACTGCCCGACGCGTCGCCTCCGCCTCCGCACGCGGCCACGCCGACCGCCGACGCCGCCACTGCGGCGATCGCGATGCCCGTCCTCGTCGCTCGTCTCACCGTGTCCTCCCTGTCGCGTCTCCCGACTCCGCCGGGACTCCAGGCGCGACGCTAGGCCCCGGTCCACGGGGCGTCCCGGACGGCGTTCGCGGGCGTACGCGGATCGACGCCGCGGGTTCGCGATCGAACTTCGGGGGCCCCTTCGCGACGCCGTGACGCGGGATGCGGCGCCGGCGAGCCGGTCAGGCCGCCCGGAGTGCCTCCGCCAGGTGGTCGATCCCGTCGGCGGTGATCTCGGGAGGGGTGAAGTGCCCCGGGTACGCGCCGCGGCCGCCTCTGTCGATCCAGGCCGCTCGGAGGCCCGCGCGGGCGGCTCCGTCGGTGTCCCACGGATGGACGGCCACCATCATCACCCGCGCCGGCGGGACCCCGCAGGAGCGGGCCGCGTGGAGGTAGGCCTCGGCCGCCGGCTTCCAGACGCCGACGTCCTCGACCGACAGGACCGCCTCCACCCGGTCGCGCACGCCGGCGCCCTCGAGCAGCCGCTCGGCGACCGACGCCGATCCGTTCGAGAGGGTCACGACGCGGTATCCATCATCGGCGAGCCCCCGCAGGCCCGTCGCCACGTCGGGATGCACGGAGAGCGCCGCGAAGCCGTCCATCACGTGGGCGACGTCGTCGTCGAGGGCGCGGCCCGGTCGGGTAGCCGGGAGCATGCCCCGGAGGACCTCCTGTGCGACCGCGGCGAACGGCGCGGAGGCGCCCGAGACCGCGAGGGCGAAGCCGTCGCGCAGTACCGACGCGAACCAGGCCGGAAGCGCGTGCCCCTCCAGGCCCACGTCCGCCAGGCGGAGGGCCAGGGGCTCCATGTCCGAGAGCGTCTCGTTGACGTCGAACGCGAGCACCTCGGGTCGGTCTGGGGTCGTCATCGCACCTCCGCGAACGTGGACGCCGGTTCGACCGCCCGGGGCCGCCGGTCCGGTGACGGTACCCCGGCGCGACGCGCGAGATGCAGCGCGAGGACGACGGCGACGAGGGCGGGGGCCAGGAATACCAGCGCCAGGACGGCGGCCACCTGGGGATCGGCGCTGATGAAGGGCACCAGCTCGAGCGGCAGCATCGGCGTACCGCCGCCGACGGCGAGGCTCAGGCCGTACTGGCTCCAGCTGACGAGGAACCCGAGCAGCGTGGCGACGGCGAGCACCGGGGCGAGGGCCGGGACCGTCACGAGCCGCAGGCGGCGCGCGGGCCCGACGCCGGTCACGGCGGCGGCCTCCTCGAGGTCGGTCACCTCCGGCCCGAAACCCGAGGCGAGGATCAGCACGACGTACGGCAGCACCACCACCAGATGCGCGAGCACGAGCCCCGGCAGGGTGTCCGCGAGGCCGAGACGGATGAACCACTCCGCCAGGCCGGAACCGGTGGCGAACGACGGCACGATCACCGGGAGGCCGAGGAGCACCCACACGAGGGCGGGCCGGCGCAGACGGCGCTCGCCGATCACGCGGGCCGCCGGCCACGCAAGGACCAGCGCCAGGAGCGTCGTCGCCACCGCGACGCTCAGTGAGTTCGCGACGGCCTCCGCCGTGCGCGACGTGTCGGCGAAGGCCTCCGCCACCCCCCGACCGCCGTACCGCTGGGGGAGGAGCGAGGGCGCCCTCCACTCGTCGGCCGCCGCCCGGAGCGCCAGGGTGGCGAGCGGCAGCACGGCGCCGACGGCGACGAGCACCACGAGCGAGCCCGAGGCGGCGCGGCGGACGCCGGGCGGCGCCTCAGCCACGCCGCCGCCAGAGGACCGCGGCCGAGGCGGCGGCGACCGTCAGCGCCAGCAGCGAGGCGACGACGAGCGCCGCGCTCGCCACGGCCCTCCCGTCGAGGGATCCCGTCCGCGTCGCCGACAGCGCCAGCTCGGACAGGGTCTCCGGCGACGTCGGCCCGATCGCCAGCGGCACCTCGAAGGCGCCGATCACGAACGCCGCGACGACGGCCGACCCGGTCACGAGCGGGCCGCGGATGGCGGGCCACACGACCCATCGCAGCCGTCTCAGGGGGCCGACGCCCATCACCGCCGCCGCCTCCTCCCGCGCGGCGACCGCCGGGCCCCAGGCGGCGAGGACCAGCAGGGCGAGGAAGGGCGCCTCCTTGTAGACGTAGACCAGCACGATGCCGAGGCCGGCGGGGTCGCGCACCACCTCGACCGGCAGTCCCCCCAGGATCCGGTCGGCGATCCCGCCAGGGCCGAGCCAGAGCACGCCGAGAACCGCGGCGACGAGGTGGGGCACGGGGACGGGCACGGCGGCGAGCGCCCGCACGGTCGGCCCCCGCCGGCGCAGGGCCGCCGCCGCGGCGACCGCCAGGATCGCCGAGGCGGCGGTGGCGGCGGCGGCGATGCGCAAGGTGAACCACAGCGAGTCCCAGAACAGCGGATCGCCCGCGAGGGCACGGTACGCGCCGAGGTCCGCCGCCGACCACCCGCTCAGCCGGGTGACGCCGAGGCTGGAGCGCACCGCGCCGACCATCCCCGCCACCCACAGGACCAGGACGACCGCGACCGCCGGCGCCAGGGCCGCCACGTCCCGCAGGCGGGCGCGGCTCACGGCCGCAGGAGCCCGTCGCCCGGGGCGCGCACCCCGTCGCCGGGGAAGCGCCAGACGGCCTCGGGGGGGACGCGCACGCCGACCTCCTCGCCGACGACGGGCGCCGCGTCGGCAGGCAGACGGGCCTCGAGACGCAGCGCGCCGCGGGCGAGCCGGACCCGCAGACCGGAGCCGACGAAGGTCGCCTCCCGCACGGTCATCCGCAGCGGGCCGTCGTCGTCGAGGCTCAGCGACCCGGCCGGGATCGCCACCCTCGCCTCGCCGTCCGGCCCCGGGACGGCGACGGGGCCCGCCTCGGTCGCGAGGACGCCCCCGCGGACCTCGCCGGCCAGGATGTTGCGCAGCCCCAGGAAGCGCGCGACGGCAGGGGTGGAGGGCATCAGGAAGAGGGCGCGGGGCTCGTCGCACTGCACGATGCGGCCCTCGAACATGAGGGCGATCCGCTGCCCCATCTCGGCCGCCTCGTCGCGATCGTGGGTGACCAGCAGGGTGGTGACCCGGCGCTCCGCCTGCAGGCGCAGGATCAGCCGCCGCAGCGACTCGCGGCGATCCGGGTCGACCGACGCCATCGGCTCGTCGAGCAGCAGCAGGCGGGGCTCGGCGCACAGCGCCCGGGCGAGGGCGACCCGCTGCTGCTCGCCTCCCGACAGGGAACCCACGCGGCGGCGCCCGAGCCCCGCCAGGCCCACCTCGTCGAGCACGGCGTCGGCACGCCGGCGCCGCTCGCGCCGGCCCGCCCCGGCGGCCCGCAGGGCGAGCGCGACGTTCTCTGCCGCGTCGAGATTCGGCAGCAGCCGCGGGTCCTGGAAGACCATCGCGATCGGCCGGCGATGGGGCGGCAGGCCGTCCAGGCGGCGGCCGCCGGCCGAGATCGTCCCCGCGACCGACCGCTCGAGACCGGCGATGGCCCGCAGGAGGGTCGTCTTCCCGGCACCGGAGGGTCCGACGATCGCCAGCCGGCCGCCTTCGGGCACCTCCAGGTCGATGGCGCGCAGCACCCGCACGCCACCCGGGCATGCCTCGACCCCTCGCAACGTCAGGCCGGCTACCGCAGCACCTCCCTGCGCCACCGCTCCTCGAGCGGTCCGACCTCCGCCGCCGGCAGTTCGGCCAGGGGCTCGCCGAGCTCGGTCGGCGCGACCAGATACGGGCTCGACCCCTCCGCCCGCAGCCGGCGTCGCTGCGCCGCGGTCAGCCGCGCCGGGTCGAGCACCGTCGGGATGCCGAGGACGTCCGGGTCCGCCTTCACCGCCTGGAGCTCGGGTGACAGGAGCAGATCCGCCACCACGGCCGCCCCCTCGGGGTGGGAGGCGTTGGCGGGGATCGCCACGAAGCTCGTGTTCACGAGCGTGTGGTCCATGGCGAAGGGGCGAGCCGTCGCCGGGAAGGTTCCGGACCTCACGCCCGACAGCACGAAGCCCGGGTCGTAGCTCATCGCCAGGTCCACCTGGCCGTCGCCGAACAGCCGGTTGAGCTCGGCCTCGGACTTCGGCTGGCCGCGCCCTCCGCGGTAGAGGAAGGGGCGGATCTCCCGCAGTTCCCGCATCGCGGCATCCTCACCGAGCTCCTGCACGGCCAGCCGCACGAACGCCGACCCGGTGAAGTCCGGCGGCGCCGGGTAGGTGATGCGCCCCGGGTGCGCACGGGCGTAGGCGAGCAGCCCCGCGACTGTGCGCGGGGGGCGCGGCATCCGGGCGGGATCCCTGGCGAAGATCAGCGCGGCCCGACTCCACGGGGACTCGCGGCCCTCGACGGGAACGCCGAAGTCGGTGGTCAGGGTGGCGTCCCCCGGGTCGAGCAGGGCGGCGTTCGGCAGGCGGCCCGCCCAGTCCCGCAGCCAGAGGCCCGCCTCCGCGCCGAGCGCGAAGTTCTCGCCGTTGATCCAGATCAGGTCAACCGCCCCGCCCGAGTCACGCCCGGCCTCGCGCTCGGAGAGCACGCGCTGGACGGCGTCGGCGGTGTCGTCCACCGGAACCTGGTCGAGGGTGATGCCGCGCTCGGCGGCGGCGGGGACCACGTGCTCGCGCACATAGTCGTTGATCCGCGCGTCGCCGCCGTACATCCACCAGCGGACGGTCTGGCCGCGAGCCCTCTCGAGCACCTGCGACCAGTCGGCGGGCAGCCGGGCGGCCCGGGTGTCCGACGAACCGCCATCGCCGCAGCCCGCGGCGAGCAGCGCCAGGGCGAACGCCGCCACCGCGACGATCAGGCCCGCCCGCGCTCGTGCCATCCGCCCTCCCGTCCCGACGTGTCCGGCGCCAGCAGGCTGCCCGATCAGGTCGCCGCGCACCCCAGACCGGTTCGCCCGCGAACACCGAGGTCGGCGAGGAGCCCCTCCGCGGGTACCGTAGGCGACCACGGCGTCGAAGGGAGCAGGATCCCGCCTCGCGGCACAGCCCGGATCCCGGTCGGCGGCATCGCACGGCGAGCGCTGCGCCGGGCGGACGGCGCGAGCCGCCCGATGGAGCCCGAACGCGTCGCGGCGCTGCAGCGCCGCTGGGACGAGCTGCCCGCCGCCGTGCGCACCCCCAACCAGATGCTGGGGCGGCGCATCGCCGGCTGCGAGGGCACCCACGGCGTGTTCCCGCGGTGCGACCTCGCCTGCTCGCCGTGCTACCACTCCCGCGACGCCAACCGCGTACCGGTGGACGGCGCCCACACGGTGGCGGAGGTCCGAGCCCAGATGGCGCTCCTGCGGGAGTTGCGCGGCCCCGGACAGCCCGCGCAGCTGATCGGCGGGGAGGTGACGCTGCTGGCGCCCGACGACCACGCGGCGGCCCTTCAGGCGATGATCGACGCGGGCCGCAAGCCGATGTCGATGACCCACGGAGACTTCGAATACGAGTACCTCGAGGCCCTCGCGCTCGACCCGACCTCCGGCCGTCCGCGCTTCCGCCACCTCTCCTTCGCAGCCCACATCGACTCCACGATGCGCGGCCGCCGTGGCGCCGAGCGGCCCGCCGACGAGGAGGAGCTCGACCCCGTCCGGCGCCGCTTCTGCGCCATGTTCGCCCGCCTGCGCGCCGAGCATGGCGTGACGAGCTTCCTCGCCCACAACATGACCGTGACGCCCGGCAACCTCGACCAGGTGGCTGGCGTGGTGCGCCGCAACCGTGACGTGGGCTTCCGGATGTTCAGCTTCCAGCCGGCCGCCTACGTGGGCAACCCCGCCCGCTGGGCCGACGGTTACCGCGCCGTCGACCCCGAGGAGGTCTGGCGGAGGGTGCAGGACGGGGTCGGGGCCCGGCTGCACCATCGCGCCATGCAGTACGGCGACCCGCGGTGCAATCGCACCGCCTACGGCGGCTTCGCGGGCGACCGCTACTGGCCCCTGCTGGACGAGGACGACCCGCGCGACGCCCGGGCGCTCACCGCGTTCCTCGACGCGTACGGCGGCATGGACTTCGGCGCGCCGGCGCCGCTGGTCGCGCTGCGCCTGGCCCGCGGCGCGCTGGCCCGCCCGGCGGTCGTCCCGGCGGTCGCGGGCGCCGCGGCGCGCGCGCTGCGGCGGGTGGGCGGCGTGGCTCACCTGATCCGCGCCCGCCCCCGGCCGGTGACCTTCGTGATGCACAGCTTCATGGACGCCTCGGTCGTGCGCCCGGCCTGGGAGGCGATCGAGGCGGGCGCCGAGAGCGACGATCCGCAGGTGCGCGCGGCTCAGGAGCGGTTGCAGGCGTGCTCGTATGCGATGGCCCATCCGGAGGACGGCCGGCTGGTTCCCGCCTGCGCGCAGCACGCCGTGCTCGACCCGGCCGAGAACCGCCGTCTGGTCAGTCAGCTCCGGCGCGGAGGCGGCGCCTCAGCCCGATGAGCGTGGCGGCGCGGGCGGCTCGGCGTCGACGAGCGCGCGACCGATCGGGAAGAGCTGGGAGGCCGCCTGCTGGACGCCCATCGACAGCGTCGGGTATGCATGGATCGACTGGGCGAGCCTGCCGGCGAAGGCCCGGGTCTGCATCGCCAGGACGACCTCGGCGAGCATCTCCCCCGCCCCGGGCCCGACGATGTGGGCGCCGACCACCTCGCCACCGCCGAGCCGTCCGAGCACCCTCCTCCCGGCCACGACGAGCTTGACGACCCCGTCGGCGCGTCCGCGCACCCGGGCGCGATCGACCCGCGACATGGGGAAGCGCACGACCTCGACGCGACGCCGCCCGGCCCGGGCCTGCTCCTCGGTGAGCCCGACGCGGGCGACCTCCGGATCGAGGTAGGTCACCCACGGCACGACCCGGTAGTCGGCGCGCTCGCGGCGACCGGCGGCGTTGCGGCCGGCGATGCGGCCCTCGTAGCCCGCGACGTGCGTGAAGAGGTGTCCGCCGACGACGTCGCCGGCGGCGAAGACGTGTGGGGCGGAGGTGCGCATCCGGGGGTCGACCGCGACGCCGGCGGGGACGGTGCGCACCCCGAGCACCTCCAGGCCGAGTCCGCCGATGCGGGGCGTGCGGCCCGTCGCGACCAGCACGGCGTCGGCGACGACCGTCCGGTGCCCGCTGGTCCCGCTGAGGCGCGCGGCCACCCCGCCCTCGTGACGCAGGAACGTCGTCTCGCGTACCCCGAGGTGGATGTCGAGACCCTCGGCGGCGAGCCGACGTGCCACCAGATCGGCGATCTCGGGCTCCTCCTTGGCCAGCAGGCGCGCCCCGCGGTGAAGGATCGTCACCTCGCTGCCGAGGCGGGCGAAGGCCTGCCCGAGCTCGAGGCCGATCGGCCCGCCCCCCAGGACCACCAGCCGCCGCGGGAGGGCGGTGAGCGCGAAGATGGTCTCGTTGGTCAGGTGGGGGACGTCCTCGAGGCCGACCCCCTGCGGTACCGCCGGCGCGCTGCCGGTGGCGATCACCGCGCGGGAGAAGCGGAGTTGTCGCCCGGCCACCAACGCCTCGGTGGGGGACGTGAACCGGAGGGCCCCGTGGAGCACGTCCACGCCGGCGTTCTCGAGGACGTCGTCGCGCTCGTCGCGGGCGATCGCGGCGACGACGTCGTCCTTATGCGCCATGAGCGTGGCGAAGTCGACGTGCAGGCCCGGGGCGTGGATCCCCCGGTCGCCGGCGCCGCGAACCTCCCAGGCGAGCCGCGCCGCCTCGATCAGGGTCTTGCTCGGGACGCAGCCGGTCCACGTGCACTCGCCCCCGAGCTCGGGGGCTCGCTCGACGAGGAGGGTGCGGGCCCCCTCGGCCGCCGCCGCCCGGGCGGCGGTCATCCCGGCGGTGCCGCCGCCCACGACGAGCACGTCCCATTCGGCGTCAGCCGTCACGGACGACCGATGATGCGCGCGTCCGGACGGAAGGCCGCCACGGCGAACCAGAACGGCGTGTCATGGACCACCGGGCGCAGCCGGGCGCCCGCGAGCGGCCCCGCCGTCGCGATCCCGTCGCGACCCCAGGTGCTGCCGGTCTGCTCGTCGATGACGCGTCCGCCCTCGGAGGCGAAGCGCAGCTCGCGCCCGCCGGCGCGCCGGTCGAAGACGACGGCACTGCCCACATCGCGGCCCTCGACGATCCGCTCCGCGTCGAGCACGGAGACGGTCCCCGGCGTCCACCAGATCGTCACCGGCCGGTCCCCGACCGCGACGTCGACCACCGGGCGCCGCTCGAGGACCGGCAGCGGGACCGCGACGAGCGCCGCGCCGTGCTCGACGCTGACGACGCGCTCCTTCGGCGCCAGGCGCCCGTCCGGGCCGGCGCCGCCCAGCAGGAACGGAGGCGAGTCGACGTCGTCGTAGCCGATGTAGGGGTTGCGGCCGTAGGGGCGCTCATATCCGGTCTCCTCGGTGAGCACCTCGCCGTCGGGGTGCCGCTCGCGGAACTCCCCCAGCGATATCAGCTGGGACGGGATCCGCTCCAGCTCCTCGCCGGTCAGCTCCCCGACGATCGCCTCGCCGCCGAACTGCTGCCACCACGACTCGGTCGCGTCATCCCACATCACCAGGTCGCTCCGGCGCAGGTTGCCGGTGGTCCCGAAGCGAAGGGTCCGCCCGCGGGCGCGCCGGTCGAAGACGATGGAGGTGTTGCAGAGCGGGCAGAAGGTCACCGCCACCGGGCGGCCGCCCACGACGTCGTTGACGATCTCGTGCCAGATCAGGATGCGGATCGGGTAGGCCCGCGCCTCGCCCCCGAGCTGGAGCGCGATCACCGGCTCGTCGTCCTCGCCGCCGGCCTCGGCGGCCGCGGCGAAGCGGGGCTGGTCGATGGGCGGAATTCCGTCGCGCGGGGGGCCGCCCGAGAGGAATTCGTCGAGCGGGACGCTGTGGCGGGAGAAGTCGGTCCTCCAGCCTGCGCTCGACACGGACAGATCTGCGGCCGTGGCGTCGGCGCCGTCCCGCGCCGACTCATCGCCGCCACGACTGAGCGCGAGGGCCAGGCCGACCACGAGCGCGATCGCCACCGACCCCCAGGTGACGACCTTGGACCGGTTCACACCGGGGTCCCGAGGCCGCCGAGCCGGCTGGTGAGCTCGCCCATGTCGCCCGTCGCGAGCAGGATCCCGAAGACGATCAGCACCGCTGCACCGGCCATGCTGATCGCGGGCAAGCGCGGGCGCAGGAACGCGAGGGCGGTGGTCGCCCGCTGGAGGAACAGGCCGGTCAGCACGAACGGCAGGCCGAGGCCGAGCGCGTAGACGACGAGCAGCGACGCGCCGAGGACGGCGTCGCCGCCGTTGGCCGCGATCGTCAGGGCGGCCGCCAGGGTCGGCCCGATGCACGGCGTCCACCCCGCGGCGAAGGCGACGCCTGCCAGACCGGATCCCAGCAACGTCGCCGGGCGGCGCGCCGGGCGGAACCGCCGCTCGCGCATCAGCACCATCGGCACCCCACGTCCGAGCAGGACGACTCCCATCACCACGACGAGGATGCCGCCGGCGATCTCCAGCGTCCGGCGCTGCTCGAGCAGGGCGCTCCCCACCAGTCCGACGCTGGCGCCCAGAGCGGCGAACATGAGGCTGAAGCCGGCCACGAACGCGGCGGTCGGCAGGGCCACGTCCCGGCGCCGCGCCTCTCCGTCGCCGAAGCCGACGCCGGAGACGAATCCGATGTACGCCGGCACCAGGGGGAGCACGCACGGCGAGGCGAAGCTGACGGCCCCCGCGGCGAAGACCACGGCGAACGACAGCGGATCCGCGCCCAGCACCGGCTAGGACCGCAGGGCCGCGGTGGCCTCGACCAGTTGGTCGTAGCTGACCTCGCCCAGGGCCTCGCCGGCGATGCTGCCGTCGGCGCGCACGAAGATCGTCGTGGGGAGGCCCCGCAGGTTCAGCCTCGCCGCCAGCGCCCCGCGCGGGTCGAAGATCGACGGGTGGGTCCAGCCGTAGCGGGCGACGAAGGCCCGCGACCCGCCGGGGGTGTCGGTGACGGCGATGCCGAGGAATCCGACCTCGGGATGATCCTGCGTGAATCGGCGGATGTCCGGCGCCTCGGCGATGCACCCTGTGCACCAGGACGCCCACATGTTGATCACCAGGGGCCTCCCGGCGAAGTCCGACACGCTCACCGGCTCACCGGTCACCGGGTCGCTGCCGCTCAGCGCCGGGACGGGAGGGCCCTCGCCGATCTCGACCGGCGCTCCCTGCTGGCGCGAGGCGGCGATCAGCCCGACGGCGACGACGCCGGCAATGACGACGGCGAGGACGATGAAGCCGCCGCGGCGGCGGCGTGCGGACAAGCGCATGGCGTGGCTCCCGGCTCGTGGGCTCTACTGGAGGTACACGCGCGGACCCGTCGGCGGATGCACGGCTGCGAACCGCCGTAGAACGAGATGGATGAGGCTCGCCCTCCATCTCGGCGCCCCGCGGCCGATGCGCCGCCCCGCCGACGTCTCCGACGCGGAACTCATCGAGCTGATCGCCGAAGGATCCGAGCCGGCCTTCGAGGTCCTGTGGCGTCGATATGGTGTCGCCGTCCACCGGGTCTGCCGCGCGATCCTGCGCGATCCCGAGACGGCCGAGGACGCCGCACAGGAGGCCTTCACGCGCGTCTGGCGCTTCGCGCACACCGTCGAGCCGGACCGCGGCGAGCCCGCGGGGTGGCTGATGACGGTCGCCCGCAACAGCGCGATCAACCTCGCGCGCGCAGGCGGCGACCACGGGCCCGCGCCCGACGACGAGCGCGAACCCGACCGCGCACAGGAGCTCATCGACCGCCTCTGGCTCCGATCCGCGTTCACCTCCCTCTCGTCCGGCGAGCGGGAGGTCATCGGGCTGGCCTTCCTCGCCGATCTCACCCATGTGCAGGTCGCCGAGCGCACGGGCCTTCCGCTCGGCACGGTCAAGTCACGCATCCGGCGCGGACTCGCCCGGCTGGCGGAGGCGGTGGATGAGCGATGAGTGGCACGGGGGCGGCGCCGGGCTCTGTCCCGCCGGGCATCCTTCGCTCCTGCGTCGATCACTGCCGCGACCCGCTCGCCATGCGACGCACGATCACCGTCGCCCTCATCGTCGGGACGCTCCTGACGCTGATCAACCAGTGGGCCCGCCTCGTCGACGGCGACGTGGACGCCGCCACGGCGGCGCGGGTGGCCGCGAACTACCTCATCCCGTGGTGCGTCTCGAGCATCGGCTTCATCTCCGCGCGACGGACGCAGGGCCGTCCTGGCGGCCCGGATCTACCGTGACGCGGCGGGGACGGCGCGCACGACCTCGCTCCAGTACACGCCCGGGAGGCGCTGCGCCGCGTCGATCGTGAAGCCGGCCTCCTCGACCGCCGACGCGAGGTCCACCATCGGCCCCCTTCCCACGGCGCCAGGGCTCAGACGGGCGATCGCCCGCCACGCCGCCCGATAGAGACCGCCCACGAGCCCCCGGGGAGAGCCGTGCACCACCGCGACGAGGCGCCCCTGGGGGGCGATGACCCGGCGCGCCTCGGCGAGCGCGCGGCGGCGATCCCGCTCGTCCAGGAGGTGGAGCAGGTAGCCCATGACGACCACATCCGCCGACGCGGCCGGGAGCGGAAGCGCGCGTGCGTCGGCGATAAGGATCCGCGGCGTCGGGTGGATCGCGGACAACCGTCGGCGCGCTCGGGCGAGCATCGACGGGGACGCGTCGAGCAGCGTCAGCTCCGCGAGCCGCGGCGACCGGGCGAGGAGCGCGGACGACAGGGCTCCCGTGCCGGCGCCGACGTCCACCACGCGAGCGCCCGCCAAGGGCTCCGCCAGGGCGGCGGCGAGCGTCAGGGCCCGGCGCTCGAGGACGAGCTGGGCGTCGTACCACCGGGCGTGGCGCTCGAACAGCTCGACGATGCGTTCCGCGCCCGCGGGGAGGCGGGTGTCGTCCATGGTGCCCCCGCGTCTCGTTGCGACCGACGAGCCCTTCCGAGGCCGGCTGGACGATGCCGCCCCCGCCGGGACGCTCACCTCACCATACCCGCGTGAGACGACGCCCCCGTCGCCCGCGTCACCGCGGCTGACTCGCCTCGACCGCCGACTTCACCACCTCGCCGAAGGTCGGATGGATGTGGAAGGCGCGCGCGATCGGCGCGCCCGTGCCGTCGCCCGCCTGCATCGCGACGGCGACCGGGTGGATCAGGTCGGCGGCGTGGTAGCCCAGCACGTGCGCCCCCAGGATGCGGCCCGTCCCGGCCTTGGCGACGACCCTCGCCATGCCGCGCTCCTCACCCCATGCCCGCGCCTTGCCCCCGGAGAACCGGCCGGTGCCCACCGACACCGCGTGTCCCGCGGCCCGGGCGGCGTCCTCGGTGAGGCCGATGGAGACCAGCTCGGGATCGGTGAAGACGGCCCGGGGCCCGACATCGGCGGGCACGTCGTGCGGATCGATCCCCAGCGCGTTCTCGGTGACGTCCACGCCCTGGCGGCGCGCGACGTGGGTGAACTGGCCCCATTCGGGCCCGAGCACGTCGCCGGCGGCCCAGATCCCCGTCGCGCTCGTCCTCAGCCGCGCGTCGACCGTGATGCCCCGGCGGTCGCGCTCGACGCCGGCGGCCTCCAGCGCGAGGGCGCCGGTGCTCGCCGCGCGCCCGGTGGCGAGCAGCAGCGCGTCGGCCTCGAGCGACAGCCGCTGGCCGTCGTGGGTGAGGCCCATCTCCACGCCCCCGCCGGGCGCGGGATTCACCCCGTGGATCGTGGCGCCCACCAGGATGCGCAGCCCCTCCTCCTCGAGGAATCCGCGCAGCATGGTCGTGATCTCCCGGTCGCTCCCGGCCAGGAACGCGTCCGCGACCTCGACCATGGTGACCTCTGCGCCGAGTCGGCCGAGTGCCTGGCCGAGCTCCAGGGCGATCGGGCCGGCCCCGACGACGAGCAGGCGGCGGGGCATCTCGTCGAGAGCCAGCACGTCGTCGCTCGTCAGATGAGGGGTGTCGGAGAGCCCGGGGATCGGGACGGAGGCCGGCTCGGCGCCGCTCGCCACCACGACCCGCGGGGCGGTCAGCACCCGCCCGTCGACACGGACCGCTCCGGGGCCCTCGAACGCGGCCTCGCCGTGGATGAGCTCGAGGCCGGGCAGCGACTCGAGCCAGCCCTGGGCACCACGTGAGCCACGGTCGATGATGCCCCGGACCCGGTCCATGACGGCGGCGAAGTCCACCTCCAGGCCGCCGACCCGGATGCCGAACTCCTCGGCCCCGCGGATCTCGTGGGCGATCTCGGCGCTGCGGATCAGCGCCTTGGTGGGGATGCAGCCGCGGGTCGGGCACGTCCCTCCCACCCTGCCCCGCTCGATCAGGGCGACGCGCGCGCCGGCGTCGACCGCCCGGCCGGCGGCGTTCATCCCCGCCATCCCCGCCCCGATGACGATGAGGTCGACCGCGTCGCTCACGAGCGCAGCACCCGCGCCAGCGCCGGGGGGACGGTCGACGCCCGGCGGCAGCTCGCGGGTGGCACGCTCTCCCCGAGCAGGAGTATCGAGCCGTCCTCCTCGCGGCGGAGCCGGCCGTCCCGCTCGAGGCGTGCGAGCGCCTGCGTGGCGCCCGGACGGGTCACGCTCGCCACGCGGGCGAGGTCGCGGTGGAGGATCGGTGCGATGCGCACCCCGTCGCTGGTGACGCGGCCGTCGCGGGCGGCGAGCGCCCGGAGGGCGAGGAGCACCCGATCCTCGACGCGCCGGTGGGCGAGCCGCAGCGCCGCGGCCTGCGCCTCCTCGGCGCGCTGGACGGTCTGCTCGAGCAGGCCCATCAACACGGTCGGATACGCGACCAGGTCGCGAAGGTGCCCGTGGTCGAGCGGGCACACCCAGCTGTCGGCGAGCGCCCGCATGACGACCTCGCCCTCGGCGAGCCCTGCGGGCGGGCAGGTCAGCACCTCGCCGTCGCCCGCCTCGGCGAGCACCAGGTCCCGACCGTCCTCGGTCGTGGCGACCACCTCGACGTGGCCGGACTTGACGATCGACAGTCCGGCGGACCCGGTGTGCAGCGCCCCGCTCGTCCCCTCCGCCCAGCGCGCCATCGGACCGCGCATCAGGACCGACATCGCCGCCTGACGCTCGAGGAGGGTCAGGCCCGCCAGGACGTCGGTCACTGCGAGCCGCCGCGCGACGATGCCGCGGCCGCTCATGCCGCCATCCCGCCGGGCCTGCCGGCGGGCCCCGGGTCGGTGCGCAGCACCTGGAGGGCCCCGCCACAGTAGGGGCAGACCGTTCCCGCCTCGGCCCCGCGCCCGAAGACGTTGCCGCAGCCCTGGCACGCGACCGGGTCGGCCGTCGCCGCGCTCAACGGCGCGGCGGGGCCGCCCGCACCGATGGACGCGCGGCCGCAGCCGTCGGCCCGACGGCTCACCCCGACTGCCGGACCGCGCCGCGGAGCTGCGCCTCGAGCTCCGGGGTGATCGCCTCCGGCCCGCCGTGGTGTTCGTGGTTGTGCGCCGCCGCGCGCTTCAGCACCCCCTCGACCGAGTCCTCTCGGAAGGTCTGGTTGCAGGTCGGGCATGTGTACTCGGCGATCATGGTCCCCCCTCGTCACGTTGTCGACGACGGTGCCGTCGTGGATCGACGCTACGCCGCCACTGGCGGTGCACGCGGCGCCCGCGTTCGCGCGCGAACCCCGCTCGAAGGCTCTGGACGGTCCCCTCCGGACGTCCGTCAGGGCGGGTCACGGCAAAACGCGCTAATGGTGGCGGCAATACCGGGAATTCCGCCCGTCCGGCGGGCGAGACGAGGGAGGGCTCCATTGAGCACCACCGATGAGCTGCTCCGGGCGGCCGAGGAGTACGGCTCCGGGTTCGACAAGGGCGGCCTGCCGATGCCCCCGGCGCGCAGGGTCGCCGTGGTCGCGTGCATGGACGCGCGCCTCAACCCGTTCGGCCTGCTCGGCCTGAGCGAGGGCGACGCGCACGTCATCCGCAACGCCGGCGGCGCGGTCACGGACGACACGATCCGCTCGCTGGCGATCTCCCAGCGCCTGCTCGGCACCGAGGAGATCGTGCTCATCCACCACACCGACTGCGGGATGCTCACCTTCAGCGACGACGAGTTCCGCCGGTCCGTCGAGCGGGAGACCGGCGTCCGTCCGCCGTGGGCCGCGGAGGCGTTCGACGACCCGGACGAGGACGTGCGCCAGTCGATCGCGCGAATCCGTCACAGCCCGTTCATCCCGCATGCGGAGGCCGTGCGCGGGTTCGTCTACGACGTCGAGACAGGACGACTGCGGGAGGTGGCCGCGGCGTCGTGACGGGCCCGACCCCGGCGTGCGGGCTCTGGGCGGGGGCGCCGGTTCGCGCGCGAACCGGAGCCGGCCGGCGGCCCTCCGGACCCTGCTTCTTTGATTGCTCAACCACAGGAGGAGGTCATCGTGGTCCGAGCGATCTGGAACGGCGCGGTCCTGGCCGAGAGCGACGAGACGGCGGTCGTCGAGGGGAACCACTACTTTCCGGCGGCCGACGTGGTCTCGGAGTACCTCGACCTCAGCGATCGCACCACGGTCTGCCCCTGGAAGGGCGTGGCCGGCTACTACGACGTCGTCGTGGACGGGGCCAGGAACCCGGGGGCCGCATGGTTCTACCCGCACCCCAAGCGCGCCGCCCGGGAGGTCGCCGGCCGCGTCGCCTTCTGGAGGGGCGTCGAGGTCGTCGACGACGCCGCGCCGGCCCGACGGGGCCTCTTCCGCCTCAGGCGCTGACGAGCTCGGCGAGAGGCGGTTGTGGGGCCTCGAGGTCCGGCAGGCCCGCCAGGAGCGCCTCGACGACCGTGGGGTCGAATTGGCGGCCGGCGTCCGCACGGAGGCGCCGGCGCGCCTCGGTCTCCGGCAGCGCCCGCCGGTAGGGCCGGTCGCTGGTCATCGCGTGATACGCGTCACACGCGAGGACGATCCGCGCGAACAGGGGTATCTGCGGACCGCGGAGGCCGCGCGGATACCCTGATCCGTCCCAGTGCTCGTGCTCGGCGTGGACGGCGTCGCGGATGCGGCCGGCCCGCGGCACCCGCGCCAGGATGCGCGCGCCGATCTCCGGGTGGCGGCGCATGACCTCCCACTCGTCCGCGTCGAGTGGACCGGGCTTGTGCAGGATCTCCTTCGGTATCCCGATCTTCCCGACGTCGTGCAGTGTCGCCACGAGCTCGAGCTCGCGCAGGTCGGCGGCCGACAGCCCCAGTGTGCGCCCGACGACGGCGACCAGGTCGCGGACGGCGCCGGAGTGCTCACCCGTGTAGTCGTCGGAGGCGTCGATCGCCGCGGCCAGGCCCGCCACGGTCCCCAGGTGGCCCGCCTCCAGATCGCGGACCATCCGGGCGATGCCACGGCCGATCACCGCGACCGACGCCAGCAGGATCGCCCCGGCCACCCCCAGCCCGACGAGGAAGATCGCGTCGGCGGCATCCGGATGGACGGCGTTGAGCGCGAAGTGCGTCCCCGTGAGTGCGGCGACCACAGCCGTCACGAGGACCGCCTGGGCCAGGAACAGTCGGCGCAGCACGAGACTGCTATCGACCGGACCTCCCGCGAGCTGAAACCGCGGGCACCTCGACCACGGGCCCCCTGGCGAAGACCCCCGGTTCGACCTCCGCGCCGACCCGCCCCCACAGCGAGTGGGGCACCGAGATGTCCGCCAGCAGCAGACGCCCGACCGCCGAACTGGCGCCCGGCGCTCCCAGGCCACGCTTCGGCGCGGCCAGCGTCATCGTGACCTCCGCACGGATCGCCGGCGCGAGGAGGCGCCCGGAGTCGGGATCGACTCCCGTGGGGACGTCGAGCGCGAGCACGCGCGAGCCGGAGGCGGTTGACACCAGGTCGGCGACGGCCCCGCGCGGAGCGCCGAGCTGGCCGTACCCGAGCAGGGCGTCGATGATCAGCTCCGCCGCCGGTGGGGGAGCGTCGGGCGCGAGCACCGGGAGCCGGAGAGCCTGCACGATCGCGAGCTGCTCGGCCGGTATCCCCGTGAAGGCGCCCGGGGGCCGCGCCGGTAGGACCGTGACCGCCGCCCCTGCGTTGGCCAGATGGCGGGCCGCAACCAGGCCGCCGCCGCCGTTGCCGCCGGTCCCCGCGAGAACGGTGACGGGTCGACCGGCCGCGTCGCCGCCGAGGAGCTCCCGCGCCACCCATGCTAGCGAGCGGCCGGCGTTCTCCATCATCCGCACGAGGGAGACCCCGACGTCCTCGACCATCAGCCAGTCGATCTCGCGCATCTGGTCGACCGAGACCCACGGCACCTGGCGGGTGTCTGGCACGGGAAGGGCGAGCCTCATCGGCGCATGGTAGGCGCGACGGCCCCCGTCGATCGTTCGCGCGCGGACACGGGTGGGCCGGAGCGGCAGGCGGTGCGTCACAGTGCAGACGTGCCGGCCATCGTCGCCCTCGCGTCCGCCGCGCCCCCGTCATCGTGATCGACCGCGCCCTGCGCGCGCGCAAGGAGCGGGTCCTGCGGCCGGTCGTACGCCGGCTCCCCGCCTCCCTGCGGCCGTCGGCGATCACCGGGGCCGCGCTCGTCGTCGGCCTCGGATCGGCACTGGCGGCAGCCCTGGGGGCGCCCGCGGCCGCGCTCGGGCTCTGGCTCGGCAACCGGCTGCTCGACGGGCTCGACGGGACCATCGCCCGACGCGACGGCGGCGGTTCGGATGCCGGGGCGTACGCCGACATGCTGGGCGACGTCGTCGTCTACGCAGCCGTTCCGCTGGGCATCGCCGCGGGCGCCGGGCACCGGGGGGCGTGGATCGCCGCGGCGGCGCTGTTGGCGGCCTTCTACGTGAACGCTGTCGGGTGGGCGTACCTTTCCGCGCTGCTGGAGCGACGCGGGGCCGGGGCGGCCGCGACAGGAGAGATGACGGCCGTGACGATGCCCCCCGCGCTGATCGAGGGCGCCGAGACCGTGCTGCTGCTCGGGCTCGCCCTGGCGCTGCCGCAGTGGTCTGCGCAGATCATGGGCGCCATGGCGGCCCTCGTGGCGATCGGCGCCGCCCAGCGCGCCCTGCTGGCCCGACGGCTCCTCTCGTGATGAGACGGCCGAGCGCGCGGCTGGTCGGCGCCGGCCTGTGGATCGCGGCCCTGACGGCGCTCGCCGCCTGGTCGCTTTCGCGGGGCATCGGACCGGCCGAGGCGGCGACCCGGCTCGTCGACGCCGTCCAGGGGGCCGCATGGGCACCCGTCGCGTTCGTCGCCGTGTACCTGCTGCGCCCGCTCTTCTTCTTCTCGGCGGCGGTGCTGACGGTCGCCGGCGGCTTCCTCTTCGGCGCGGGGCTGGGGATCGCCCTCGTCGTGGTGGCCGCCAACGGATCCGCGATGGTCGCCTACGCGCTCGCCCGGTGGCTCGGGGCGGGCCGGGTCGCCGAACCCGCGGACGATCGGCGTCTGGCCCGCTGGGCGGGACGCATGCGCGCGCGCAGCTTCGAGAGCGTCATCTCCATGCGGCTCCTGCACATGCCGTACGACCTCGTGAGCTATCTCGCGGGCGCGCTGCGGATCCATCCTGGGGCGTTCCTGGTCGGAACGGCGGTCGGCAGCGCACCGGCGACCGTGGCCTTCGTGCTGGTCGGAGCCTCGCTCGACAGCTTCGACGGCGGCGTCCCCGGCATCGACGCGCCGGTCCTGCTCGCCTCGCTGGTGGTGCTCGCGGCGGGGCTGGCGCTGGCGCATGTCATGCGAGCCCGGGAACGCAGGGGCGGATGATGGATGGGCGCCGCTACGACGCCATCGTGATCGGCGCCGGCTCCGGGGGGCTGACCGTCGCGGTGGGCCTGGCCCGCTTCGGACGCCGGGTCGCGCTGGTCGAGGCGGGGCGCGTCGGCGGGGACTGCACCAACGTCGGGTGCGTGCCGTCCAAGCGGCTCATCCATCTCTCCCGCAGCGTCGTCCGGCCGATCGACCCGGCGTCGATCCTCACGGCGGTCCGGACGACCAGAGACGCGCTGGCCGCCCGCGAGACGGAGGAGATCGCCAGCACGGCGGGCATCGACCTGATCCGCGGCCGAGCGCGTCTGCGTCCCTGGCGGGGCGTCACCGTCGTCCACGCCGACGGGACGGAGCGGCAGATGACGGCCCCACACGTGGTGATCGCCACCGGATCGCGCCCACGCGGCCTGGAGATCCCCGGTCTGCCGCAGGAGCGCCTTCTCACGAACGAGACGCTCTTCGATCTCGAACGGGCCCCCCGGCACCTGGCGATCCTCGGCGCCGGACCGGTGGGCGTCGAGATGGCGTGTGCCTTCGCCCGCCTGGGCAGCCGGGTGACCGTCGTCGATCCGGCCGACCGGGTGCTGCCGACGGCTGACCCGGCGGCCTCCGAGGCGCTCGAGGCGGCGATGGTCGACCAGGGCATCGGCATCCGACTGGCGGCACGCGCGGTCGGGTACGAGCGGGGTTCCGAGACGCTGCTCGTGGAAGGGCCGGCCTGGCGTGACCGCCTCGACGGCGTCGACGCGGTCCTCGTGGCCATCGGGCGCTCCCCGAACGTCGAGGACGTTGCCGACGCGGTCGAGACGGGCCCGGGCGGCGTGGCCGTCGACGCCTGGGGGCGCACGTCGGCGCACGGCGTGTGGGCCGTCGGCGACGTCACGCCGGTGGCGCACCAGACCCATGCCGCCAACGCCCACGGCCGCCGCATCGTGCAGGCGATCGCGCTGCCCTGGCTGCCGCGGCTCGGACGCCCGCCGGCGATACCGTCGGCGGTCTTCTCCGATCCGGAGGTCGCCTGGGTCGGCCCGGGGCGCGCCGAGAAAAGCGGCCGGTGGGAGCCGGACGCGCTCTGCGAGGTGCGGGTCGACCTCGCCGACACCGACCGCGGACTCACCGACGGCGTCCGGCACGGCTTCCTCGCGGTCACGGCCACCCGCCCCTTCGGGCGGGTCGTCGCGGCGACCGTCGTCGGTCCGAACGCCGCCGAGCTGCTCCCCCTGCTGACGCTCGCGGTCGACCGCCGGATGTCGCTGCTGCGACTGCAGCGGATGGTCCACGCCTACCCCACCTTCGCGGGGGCGATCGGGGCCGTCGCCGACCAGCTCGCGCAGGAGGTGCTTCCACGCCTCGGGCCCGAGCTGGCCGCCGACGCCCGCCGCAGGCTCAGGCGCGCCGCCCGCGCCGCCGCCACCCTCCGTCCAGGTCAGCGGGAGAGCATCGAGAAACCGGCGGCGGTCCCGAGGCCGTAGGCGAGGTGGTACCCCGCCTCGGGGGCCAGCTGACCCGGTGGGTACTCCCACGGCGGCTCATAGAGCCCCATCGGCACCAGCTCGACGTAGGACATGCCCCAGACGGCCGCCCCGAAGGCGAGCCCTCCGCGCGCGCCGTGCACCACACCGCTTCCCCGAAGCAGCCCGTAGACCGCGCCCCACGCGGTCCCATAGCCCCAGTGCATCGCATTCGTGAGCAGGCCGATCCGCTCGGCCGGCACCTGCCGCCCAAAGACGCCCTCGAGCACCCTGCGGGCGACCTTGGCGGGCGCCGGAGCCTCCTCCCACGGGTCGCCCGGCGCCTGCGCCGAGCCGTCGTCTGCGCCCTCGCCGCCGTCCTGCGCTTGCTCGTGGAGCCTGGATCGGAGCAGCTGCGCCGCGGTCATCGCGCCGGTGCCGAGCGCTCCGGCGACGAGCCCACGGCCCACGGCGCCGAGGGGGGTCATGCGTCTCATGTCGAGCTCCTTCCGTCGATGCGGGCCCAGGATCGGGACGGTCAGCCTCCGCGGAGGACATGCCACGCCCGGCGGGCCTCCGGCAGCACCAGCGGCACGCGCGCGACGTCCGCGGCGGCAGCCAGCGTGCACCATCCACAGAGGCGGCGGTGACGGGTGACCTGCTCCGCGAAGAGCCACGCCGCGCCCGCTGCGTCGGCGAGCGTCTTGACGGCGGCCGCGAGCGGCACCCAGGGGCGACTCCCGGCGCGATCCGCGCCACCCATGCCGACGAGGACGATGCTCACCGCCTCGGAGAGGATCCCGAGGCCGGCGTCCGGCGTGCGGAGGAGGGCATACGCCTCGCCCGAGGCGTCGACGCGATCCGCGGCCAGCCACCGCCAGGGCGGCTCCGGGACGCGGCGCACGATTCCGACCTGGTAGGCCTCCACCACCGCGAGCGCGGCGACGGACACGAGGGACAGTCCCACCGCGATCCGCCCGCGGGTCAACTCCCCGCCGGTCATTCTCCGCAGCTCGTCGCTGACGCGCTCGGCGCGCGCCCCTGCCGGCCGCCCGAGCCCTCCCGAGGCGCGGACGGCCGCTGCCGGCGGCCCCGAGGGCCACCGCCGTACTCGCGCGAACCGGCTGGCGGATCGTCCGTCCACCATGCTCGACTACCCGATCCGTCTCCCGCGATGGGGCGCCATGTTGCGGCTCACCGGATCTCCGGCGTCGCACCCCGCCGCCGGCCGTGGTCGAGCGCGAACCAGAAGGGGAGCACGACCAGGGCGGCGCCGCCCAGGATGTTGCCGATGCCCACGGGCATGATGTTCCACGCGAGGGCGGCGCCCCACCCCGGTCCCGTCCCCTCCGGCATGACGAGCGAGAAGTAGCCCATGTTCGCGGGGCTGTGCTGGAAGTTGGCGGAGACGAACAGCGTCACCGCGAGGAAGACCGGGACGTACTTGCCGATCAGGGTCCGGCCCATCACGGCGAAGAAGGCCGCCATCCCGACGAGCCAGTTGGCAAGCGCACCGCTGAGGATCAGCTCGCCCCAGGCGGACGCCCCGCCGTCCTTCCGGTAGGCCATCTTCCGGTCGACGAGCTCACCCAGGAGCCCGGTGACGTCGCCCGGATAGTCCTGGGCGACGTGGATGAGGAAGCCGACGGCGACGGCCCCGAGGAGGTTGCCCAGCCAGGCGAGCCCCCAGAAGCGCACGATCAGCAGGCACGCGGACAACCGCCCGCGGCGGGCGATGGTCGCAGGCAGCGTCACGTTGGCCTCGGTGAAGAGCACCGCGCCGCTCAGGATCACGAAGAAGAACCCCGCCGAGAAGCCGAGGCCCTCCACCAGGCGCTGAGGCCCTTCCGCCTCGACACCCGCCCCCAGCAGCACCGAGAACAGCGCGCCCATCGTGATGAACCCGCCCGCGACAACGCCGAGGACGACGATCTGGGGCGCGCTCATCGCGCGGATCCGCGCGTCACCCTCGGCGCCCATCACCGTGAGGACGCGGCGCGGGTCCACGTACTGGGCGGGCGGCGTGTCGGTGACGGGCTCCACGGTCCCCTCGATCGCGGTCGGCGGCTCCGGCACCCCCGACGCTCGCACCGGCGGCGCCCGTCACGGCCCGGAGGTGTTCACGGGCGAACGCGGGCCGGGCCGGAGGGCTGCGCCCCCTCGTACGTTGGCCATGGCCGCCTCGATGGCACCGGCGCCCGACGGCGCAGCGCGTGCAGATGGAACGCCGCGCGCGGTGCGCGGCGCCCCGCCGCTCCACGGCGGGCCCCGGCCGGCGGCCGATCGCACACGACAAGGAGGTATGCACATGCCCTCGTTCCCCGTCCACACCCGCGCGTCGGCCCCGGAGGCCTCGCGCGTGCTCCTGGACGCCGCCCAGGACAAGTTCGGGATGATCCCGAACCTGATGGGCGTCCTGGCGACGTCCCCGGCCGCGCTCGGCAGCTACCTGCATCTGACCCGCGAGCTGGAGGGTTCCTCCCTCACGCCGGTCGAGCAGCAGGTGGTCCTGATCGCGACCTCGGCCGAGAACCGCTGCGAGTACTGCGTGTCGGTGCACAGCGCGGTGGCCGGCATGGTGGAGATGCCACCCGAGGCGCTCGATGCGCTGCGGGCCGGCCGCGACCCGGAGGACCCGCGCCTCGCCGCGCTCGCCCGCTTCACGCGCCACGTGGTCGAGGAGCGCGGCTGGGTGGACGAGTCCGAGCTGGGGGCGTTCCTCGACGCGGGATTCGGTGAGCAGCAGGTGCTCGAGGTGCTCACCGGCGTCGCCCTGAAGACCCTCAGCAACTACACCAACCACATCGCCGGCACGCCGCTCGACGCGGCCTTCGAGAGGATGCGCTGGACGGCGGACGCCGCCGCGTGATCGACCCCGGCCCCGCGCCCGCCGGGCGGGCGCGGGGTCAGCGCGCCCCGCCGGCGAGCCGCTCCGCGGCCGCGTCCCCGCGCAGACGCCACATGGCGTGGATCCCGACGGCCGGGCCGACCGCCAGGACCGGGAAGGCCCAGCGCCAGCCCCAGTCGGCCCCCAGGCCGCCGACCAGCCGGATGGAGGCGACGGTCAGCAGGAATCCGGCCGCCGTCTGGAGTGTCAGCGCCGTCCCGACGTAGCGTGGATCGCTCAGCTCGCTCACGGCCACCGAGAACTGGGCCGAGTCGGCGATGACGGTCACCCCCCACACCACGGCAAGGGCGGCGACGATCGCGGCCGGCGCGCCGAAGAGCGGCGCGGACAGCAGCGCGCACGTCCCGGAGACCGCCATCGCGCCGATCGTGGTCGCCGTGCGACCCAGGCGGTCGGCGACCAGCCCGGCGCCGACGGCGCCGACCAGGCCCGCCACGCCGATCGCGACGAACGAGAGCGCCGCCGCGCCCGAGGTCGCGCCGAGGCTCGCCGCGAGATACGCGGGCAGCCACGTCCAGACGGCGTAGAGCTCCCACATGTGCCCCAGGTAGCCGACGTTCGCGAGTCGCACCGGGCGGTCGCGGACGACGTTCGCCGCCCAGCGCAGGTCGAGCGGCGGGGTCGGCGCCCCGTACGGACCGTCGGCGACGAACAGGATGACCGCCCCACCGACCAGCGCGAGGGCGCTGCCGATCAGCAGAACCAGCTGCCAGGGAGGGTCGCCGATGGCCCGGATCAGGTGGGGCGAACCCGAGCCGAGGGTGAGGGCGCCGACGAGCACGCCGATCGCCATGCCGCGCCCGCGGACGAACCACGAGGCCATGAGCTTCATCCCGACCGGATAGACGCCGGCGAGGCAGGCGCCGGTGAGGAACCGCATCGGGATCGCAGTGGCCAGACCGTCGGCCGCAAGCGCGACGGCCGCGTTCGTGGAGGCCGCCCCGACCGCGCTCCCGGCGATCAGGATGCGCGCCGGGATGCGGTCGGCGAGGTTGAGGACGGCCGACCCGACGGCTCCTGCGACGAAGCCGATCTGGACGGCGCCGGTCAGCCAGGAGGCACCTCCCGAGGAGATGCCCCACTCCTCGCGCAGCGTCGGCACGACGGCCGACGCGCTGAACCAGACGCTCATCGCGAGCACCTGTACCGCGGCGATCAGGCCGAGCGCGCGCCATCGGCCGCGCACGCTCGCCGCGCGCTGGCCCGAGACCTCTGCGATCGCCATGCGCCTCCCGCCTCGTCGATGCACGATCACCGAGCACATCACTACGATCATCCCGCCCCCGTGCGCGGGTACGCGCACGGACCGCGTCGGGGTTCATCGCGGTGCGACGATGTGGCACACGTCGTCTTCCGTGCAGTCGGCGGGGTCCAGGGTGCGCGCGCGGACGGCGAGGTCGTCGAGCTCGGCGCGCAGGGCCTGCATCTCGAGGATCCGCCGGGAGAGCTCGGACCGGCGGCGCTCGAGCAGCGCGAGCACGTGCGCGCAGGGCGACTCCCCCCGGTCGCGGAACGCGATCACCTCCCGGATCTCCCCGAGGGTGAGCCCCACGGCACGGGCCGAGCGCACGAAGGCCAGACGCGACAGGACGTCCTCGCCGTAGTCGCGGTAGCCGCCCGGCGTGCGCGCGGGCCTCGGGAGGACGCCGATGCGCTCGTAGTGGCGGATCGCCCGGGGCGTCAGGTCGGCTCGCCGGGCCAGCTCTCCGATCCTCATTTCCCGATCGTAGCGCCTTGACCTTGACGTGTGCGTCAAGGTCTAGGGTGGTCGATGGAGTCGCGTTCGACGGGAGGACGACGATGCGGATCACTCTTCGGTACTTCGACGGCTGCCCCAACTGGCGCATCGCGGAGGAGCGCTTGCGGGCGGCCCTCGCCGACGCCGGCTCGCCCGCGGCCGCGATCACCCTCGAGCGGGTGCAGTCCCACGAGGAGGCGGTGCGCCTCGCCTTCCGCGGCTCGCCGACCGTCCTGATCGACGGCCGGGATCCGTTCGCCGACCCGCGCGCCGATGTGGGCCTGGCCTGTCGGGTATACGCGACCCCGGACGGGCTCCAGGGCGCGCCGACGCGCGACCAGTTGCGCGCCGCGCTCGGCGAATGACCTCAGCGCAGCGCCCGCGGGGGCCCACCTTCACGCCGACTGGGGGAGATGGATGAGCACCACCTACGACGCGGCCGTGATCGGGGCGGGCCCCGCCGGGGAGGTCGCGGCGAGCCGGCTCGCCGACGCCGGGATGCGCGTGGCGCTCCTGGAGCGGGAGCTGGTCGGCGGCGAATGCGCCTACTGGGCCTGCATCCCGAGCAAGACCCTCCTGCGACCTCCTGAGGCGCGGGCTGAGGCGCGGCGTGCGGCCGGCGTGGGCGAGCCGTCGCTCTCCTTCGCGCAGGTCGCCGCCTACCGGGACGAGATGATCCGCCACCTCGACGACACCGCCCAGGTCGAGGGTTACCGCGAGAGGGGCATCGCCGTTCACAAGGGCGTCGCCACGGCGCTCGGCCGCGGTCGCATCGCGGTGGACGGCGAGGTCGTCGATGCCGCGCGGATCGTCGTGGCGACCGGCAGCGAGCAACCAGTCCCGCCAATCGAGGGCCTCGCCGAGTCGGGCTACTGGACGAATCGCCAGGCGACGACCGCCGACGAGGTCCCCGAGAGCCTGGTCGTCCTCGGCGGGGGCCCGGTCGGCGTGGAGCTCGGACAGCTGTACCGGCGCCTCGGGGCGGAGGTGACGATCATCGAGGCGGGCGACGCACTCCTGTCGCGCGAGGACCCCGCGGTCGGCGAGGCCGTGGCCGGAGTGCTCGCCGAGGAGGGCATCGACGTGCGGCTTGGGGCGCGCGCCGAGCGCGTCTCGCGGGAGGGATCCGAGCGAGTGGTCCAACTCGCCGGCGAGGGCGAGGTTCGGGGGCGGGAGTTGCTCGTGGCGACCGGTCGCCGGCCCCGGGTCGCGGGCCTCCACCTCGAGCGCCTCGGGGTCGAGGTGGGCGACGGCGGGGTCGTGGTCGACGAGCGCTGCCGGGCGGCGGAGGGGGTATGGGCGATCGGCGACGTGACCGGAGTCATGCTGTTCACCCACGTCGGCATGTACCAGGCGCGGATCGCCTGTGCGGACATCGCCGGGCGCCCCGTGAGGGCCGACTACTCGGCCATTCCGCGGGTGGTCTTCAGCGATCCCGAGATTGCGGCCGTGGGATTGCGCGCCGACCAGGCCCGATCGCGCGGTATCGAGGTGCTCACCTCCAGGATCGAGCTTCCCGACCAGATCGCCCGGCCCTGGACCTACGAGCGGGACCCGCGCGGCGCGCTCGGCCTTGTCGCCGACGCGCGGGAGCGGGTCCTCGTCGGAGCCTGGGCGGTTGCGCCGCTCGCGGGCGAGTGGATCCAGCAGGTGGCGCTCGCCATCAAGGCCCGCATCGGCCTTGACGTGCTGCGTGACACGGTCGCCCAGTTCCCGACCTTCAGCGAGGGCATCCTGAAGGGCGTCGAGGCCCTCGCGTAGCGACCACCGGGATGGGCGCGGCCGATCGTCGTCGAGCAGCGCCACCTCGAGAGCCGGTCGGGCCTCCTGGGTCCGACGGAGGTTCGAGATCCCCCTCCGCAGGCCGGGTCACCACCTCGAGGGTCGAGCGCCTCGTAGCCCCTGGCGAGTCGCACCCCTGACCCCACCGCATCCATCGCAGGGACCGTGGCACTCCGGCTCCCTGGGGTCATCCCCTGCCCGTTGTGACGATGAGGAGCGGTGGGGACGAGCCGACCCGGTCACACCGGCTCGACGTTCGGCTGAAGCCGCGTCGGGAGCCCCATCCGCAGGAAGAGGTCCGGCCGCCGGGGGAAGCCGGTGATCGCGCGGATCCTCTCATCCTGGACGGCGAAGACCATCAGCCCGTAGGCGTCATGGATGCCGGGGGTCGCCTCGTCCGCGTAGGCCGCGAGCGCCGGCTGCCCGTTGGCACGCGCCGGGATCAGCCGGATCCGGTCGAGCCTGCCGCCGACCGGCACGGTCGCGAAGAACCGCCCGATCGCCTCGGGGCCACGGAACCGCATGTCCTCGGGCGGCATCGTCAGCAGCGCGTCGTCGGCGAGCAGCGCGACGAGCGCGGGGAGGTCCATCGCCGCCCACGCCCGCTGGAAGCGGTCCATCACCTGGCGCTCGACCGCATCGCTCCGGGGCCGGTGCGGCGCGCCGAGCGTGCATTCGCGCGCCTCCCGCTCCAGCCGCTCCCGTGCGCGCTGGAGGGCGCTGTTGGCGGCGGCCTCGCTGACACCCAGCTGGTCCGCCGTCTCCGCCGCGCTGTACCCGAGCACGTCCCTCAGCAGCACGGCGACCCGCTGCCGCGGTGGCAGTAGCTGCATGGCGGCGATCATCGCCAGGCCGATCTGCTCGCGCTCGACGACGACGGCGTGCGGGTCCTGCTGTGGCGCCATGCCGAGCAGCGCGTCCGGGTAGGGGTCCAGGTGGGCGTCCGGCGACGGCGCCGGAGTCCGCTGCCGGGTCTCGATGATGCGCAGGCACACGTTGGTGGCGATCCGGGTGAGCCACGCCCCGAAGGGGCGCTGCGGCCGGTAGCCGCCGATGCCGCGCCAGGCCCGGAGCATCAGCTCCTGGTGAGCATCGTCGGCGTCGTGCAGCGAACCCAGCATCCGGTAGCAGTGCCGGTGCAGACGCTCGCGGTGCGGGGCCGTCAACCGCACGAACGCCGTCTCGTCGCCCGCCTGGGCGGCGGCCAGCGTCACACGCTCGACGACCCCGCCGCTCACCTCAGCCGCCCGCCGGGACCGGCCACGGACCGCCGGCCTCCGTCCAGGGTGAGGGACGGAAGGCCGCCCCCGGGACGCCACCCAGCGCCAGGAACCTGATGCCCTCCTGCCCCGGGATGATCTTCCGGCGCTGCTGGGGCCCCACCCGCACCATCATCCCCGGGCGGAGCTCCACGGTCGCGTCCCCCGCGCGCAGCACCGCCGACCCGGACAGGGGCAGGTACACCTCCTCCTGGCCCGCCTCCTCGGTGCCGGCGTCGTGGTGGTGGTCCGGGTAGCCGCCCCAGTTCGGCGGGAGGGTCATGAGCTGCATGCCCCAGGCGGTCACGCCGAGCGCCGCCCGGGCGCGCCGGGCCACCCCGTCGTACAGGGGCTCCATCTCCTCGAACGACACGGCGGTCACATCGGTCATCCTCGCCCTCCCTCGGGTCGCGTCGGGTCACCCCAAGCGCGACCCGTCTGGACCGGTAATCCGCGGCCGCCCGGAAACTCATCGGTCGCCCGGAAGTGGTGCCCTGCGGCTACATGACCGCGGCCTCGTAGATCCGCACGCTCCCGATGATCGGGCAACCCTCCAGGAGACGCTCCGCCTCCGCCATGTCCGCCGCGTTGACGATGGAGTAGCCGACCGCCGGGGACATCTCGGGAGTCAGCTCGGCGGAACCTCCGGGTGTGACCTCGCGACCGGCGCAGAACGGATTGCCCGAGTCGATGAACCGATCCCCGACCGCGGCGAACCACCGCTGCCAGCCCTCCTTCATCTCGTCGGTGTACTCCCAGGCACCCTGGTACAGGTACATGAACTTCTTCATGTCGACGGCTCCTTCTCGGTGGCGTCAT
>JBFWNT010000029.1:0-38398 GCA_050250915.1 Thermoleophilia bacterium | reverse complement strand
TGTGGCCGGGGCGGAACACGTCCACGTGGGGCAGGGCCGCGGCCATCCCGCGGGCGAGCGGCTCGTAGCTGGCGCCGCCCTTCAGGGGGTTGAGCCAGATCACGTGGTGAGCCAGTCGAGACAGGCGCGCCATCTGCTCGCCCAGCAGGGCGGGGTCCCCCACGTCGAGGCCGTCGGACAGGATCACGCACACCGACCCGCGGACCACCCGCGTGCGGCCCCACTCGTCGCAGAGGCGCTTGATGCTCGCGCCGATGCGGGTGCCCCCGTCCCAGTCGGTCACCTCGGCCGCCGCGGCGGCGAAGGCCGCGTCGGGGTCGGCCGCGGCCAGGGCGCGCGTCATCCGCGTGAGCCGCGTGCCGAACGCGAAGGCCTCCCAGTCCGGGCCGCTGCGCAGGGCGGCGTGGGCGAACATCGCCAGCGCCCGCGAGTAGGTCGACATCGAGCCGGAGACGTCGAGAACCAGCAGCAGGCGCCGCCGCTGACGCCGCCGCCGCCGCCACGCGCGATCGATCGGCTCGCCGCCGGTGCGCATCGCGCGGCGCAGGGTGCGGCGGAGGTCCGGGTCGCCGGAGCGGGCGGGGCGCCGGCGGCGGGTCCGGCGCTCCGGCGCGCGCAGGCGCAGGCGCGTCATGAGCCGGCCGAGCAGGCGGATCTCCTCGGGGGTGCAGGCCGAGAAGTCCTTGCGGCGCAGGTTCTCGACGGGGCTCGCGAGGTTGGCGAGGGAGTCGCCCTCCCCCGCGGCGCCCGACACCGTCACCTCGCTCGGCGCGAGCACCTGCTTCATGCGGTCCGCCACCGGCTGGGGCGGGGGCTCCGGCACGATCATCCCGAACGCCTCCTGGAAGGCGCGGTCCAGCGCGTCGATGTCCTCCCGCCGCGAGATGAGCGTGGCCTGGGCCGCCCAGTAGAGGTCGCGGGGCGCCACGTGCCGCGCCGCCTCGGCGAACGACAGGATGCGCCCGGTGCCGACCGGGACCCCGGCGCCGCGAAGGGCCGCCGCCAGGTCGACGACGCCCTCCAGCGGGTCGGCCGGCGGCGCGCTCAGGCGCTCACCCGCCCATCACCTCCGAGAGGAGCCGCCGGACGGTGGCCAGGTCGTCGCGGTTCTTGACCGCCCACCCCAGCGTGTCCTGCGCCGCCACCGCGTCCAGGCGGCCGAGGCCCAGCGCCGCCAGCGCGCGGGCCCAGTCGATCGACTCCGCCGGGCCGGGCGGCTTCGCCAGGTCCATCGCCCGGAGCCGGGCGACGATGTCGGCGACCGACTGCGCCAGCTCCTCCGACGCCTCGGGGGCGCGCAGGCGGATGATCGCCACCTCGCGGTCGCGGTCGGGGTAGTCGATCCAGTGGTAGAGGCAGCGGCGCTTCAGCGCGTCGTGCAGCTCGCGGGTCCGGTTGGAGGTGAGCACCACGACGGGGGGCTCGTCGGCGGTGACCGTCCCGATCTCCGGGATCGTCACGGCGGCGTCGGCGAGCAGCTCGAGCAGGAACGCCTCGAACTCCTCGTCGGCCCGGTCGAGCTCGTCCACCAGCAGCACCGCCCCGGCGCCCGCCCGCACGGCGCGCAGCAGCGGGCGCTCCACCAGGAACTCGGGGCCGTACAGCTCGGCGGCCCGCTTCGACGGGTCCAGGGCCCCCTCCTGGAGGGTCCGCGCGTACAGCAGCTGCCGGGCGTAGTCCCACTCGTAGAGGGCCTGGCCCGCGTCGATGCCCTCGTAGCACTGCAGCCGGATCAGCTCGGCGCCCAGCACCCGCGACAGGGTCCGCGCGATCTCGGTCTTGCCCACCCCCGGCTCGCCCTCCAGCAGCAGCGGCCGGCGCAGGGTCAGCGCGAGGTACGCCGACACCGCCAGGCCGCGGTCCGCCAGGTAGGACTCGCCCGCGAGGGCCTCCTCCAGCTGCTCGACGTCGGTGAAACGCACGCCTTCCCCCCTGCTCGGGACGAGTTCGTGATGATATTGACCAGTTGCAGGGCCGGCCGTAGGGTCGGTCCCCCGGCCAGATCGAGAGGGCGCTTTCCCGTGCGCGACGTGCTTCCGACGCTCGAGGGGTGGATCCGCGAGGGTCGCCGCGCGTCCCTGGGCACCGTGGTCCGCACGCAGCGCTCGGCTCCCCGGATGCCGGGCAGCGTCATGGCCGTCTCCGAGTCCGGCGAGGTGGCCGGCTCGGTCACCGGCGGCTGCGTCGAGCCGGCGGTCTACATCCAGAGCGAGGAGGTCCTCCAGGGCGGCGCGCCGCGGCTCGCGAGCTTCGGCTACGCCGATGAGGACGCGATGGAGGTGGGGCTGCCGTGCGGCGGCTCCGTCGACGTGTTCATCGAGCCCCTCGACCCGGAGTTGGTGACCCGGGTGGCGGATGCGGTCCGCGAGGAGCGGCCGATCGCCTACGTCACCGCCATCGGCGGCGACGAGCCGGGACGGTCCCGCGTGGTGGAGCGCGGCGACGACGGCGACGACGTGGACGCCGCGGTGCGCCCCCTGCTGGCGCTCGGGCGCAGCGAGATCGTGGACGTCGGCGGAACCGACTGGTTCGTCTCGTCCATCGTCCCCCGCCCCGCGATGTACGTGTTCGGCGCGATCGACTTCGCGTCGTCGCTGGCGTCGCTCGGCCGGTTCATGGGCTACCGGGTCACCGTGTGCGACCCCCGGGCGATCTTCGTGACGAAGGCGCGGTTCCCGGACGCGGACGAGCTGGTCACGGAGTGGCCGCAGGAGTTCATCGCCCGCGCCCCGGTGGACGAGCGCACCGCGATCTGCGTGCTCACCCACGACCAGAAGTTCGACGTCCCGGCCCTCCGGGCCGCCCTGAGGACGCCCGCCGGGTACATCGGGGCCATGGGGAGCCGCAACACCACCGACCGCCGCCGCGCCGCGCTGCGGGCCGAGGGCGTGACCGAGGAGGAGCTCGCGCGCGTCCACGCGCCCATCGGCCTCTCGATCGGCGGGAAGACGCCGGAGGAGGTCGCGATCGCCATCGGCGCCGAGATCGTGCAGGTGGCCAACGCCGCACGTCCGGCCCGGCCCGCCCCCGCGGGCCGGGTCTGAGGTCGCCGGGGGCGGTTCGGGGCGTGGAGGCGACGCGGAGGAACCCCTGGCTGGCATTCGACGCCGGGACCGACCCGGTCGAGCGGGCCCGTGAGCTGCGCCGCGCCCACGCCGACTTCGTGGGCGGGGGCGAGCCCGCTCCGCCGATGGCCGTCCGCTCGGTCATCGCCGAGTCGTGGCGGCGGTCCGCCGGCGCGGGCGTGCGCCCCGAGGGGCACGTCGCCCCGCGGGTGCACTCCGACCAGGAGCTGCGCGAGCTGCGCGAGGAGCACCCGCTCGCCCGGATGATGCCGACGTTCCGGAGCCTGCTCTCGGACGTGGCGCGCACGCTCCAGCACCTGGTGGTGGTGTGCTCCGCCGAGGGCGAGCTGCTGTGGGTGGAGGGGCCGCCGCGCGTGCGGGTGCTCGCCGAGGACCGGATGAACTTCTCGGAGGGGACGGACTGGAGCGAGGCGGGCGCCGGCACCAACGCGCTGGGCACCGCGATCGCGGTGCGCCACCCGGTGCAGGTGTTCTCGGCCGAGCACTACAACGCCACGGTCCACCCCTGGACCTGCTCGGCCAGCCCGATCTTCGAGCCACGCACGGGCCGGCTGCTCGGTACCGTCGACCTCACGGGGCCGTACCGGATGGCCCACCCCCACAGCCTGGCGCTGGTGACCGCGGCGGCCGCGGCCGCGAGCGGGTCGCTGCACCAGGAGCTGTGGCGCGACGACGAGCGGCTGCGGGAGGCCTACATCCGCCGCCACGCCCACCTCGGCCGCCGCCCGACGGGCGTGGTCGCGCGCTCCGGGCGGGTGGTCATGGCCGACCCCATCGGCTGGCTCGGCACCCAGGTGGGCATCCCCGGCGACGGCGGCCTCGGCTTCCTGCCGGGCGGCCGGACGTTCCGGGCCGAGGAGCTGCCGGGCACCGGCGGGTTCCTGGTGTGGGCGGCGGACGACGGCGGCGGCGCGCCCGCCCTGCGGCTCCGGCTGCGGCTGCTCGGCGGGGTGGAGGCGTCCCTCGACGGGCGCCCCCTGCACCTGAGCCCGCGCCACGCGGAGATCCTCGCCCTGCTGGCCGCGTCCCCGGACGGGTTGTCCTCGGGCGAGCTGGGCGCCGCCCTCCACGGGGCGGGGGCCTCGCCGACGACGGTGCGCAGCGAGATCTCCCGCCTGCGCCGCCTGCTCGGCCCGGGCCTCGCGACCCGCCCCTACCGCCTCGTCGCCGACGTCGACGCCGACTTCCTCGCGCCCGCCGCCGACGGCGACCCCGAGCTGCTCCCCGGCTCCGTCGCCCCCGGGATCCACCGCCTCCGGGAGGAGCGCGCCGCCTGAACCCCCGGCCGGGTGGGCGCCGGGGCCTCGGCGCCGGCGACGTCGTCGTGAGCGGGCGTCGGCGAAGAGCGTCGCGGGTGTCGCCGGGCAGATCCGTCCACCGGGTTCACCGTTCGTTCATTTGAACGCGACCTCGTTGTTCATTCGAACGCCACCCAGGGCGACGGCTCAGCGACGGACCCGGTAGCGCAGGTGCAGCACCCGGTCGCCCGGGATCAGGACGTGGGGGTCCTCGAGGAGGTGCTGCGCGTCGACCGGGCCGAAGTAGCGCTTGCCGGAGCCGAAGACCACCGGGACGACGTCCATCGCCACCTCGTCCACCAGCCCCAGGGCCAGGGCCTGGCCGCCGACGTCACCCGCCGCGACCGCGACGGTGCGGTCGCCGGCGAGCTCCTGGGCCGTCGCGATCGCGGACGGCACGTCGCCGGCGAAGTGGTACGAGGCCTCCGGGTGCCACCCCTCCGGCTTCGGCCGGTGCGACACCACCACCACGTGCTCGCCCGCGGGCGGCCGGCCCGACCAGCCGTCGGTCATGTCGAAGAGGTGCCGCCCGATCACCATCGACCCGATCCCCGCCCACGTCGGCGCGATGTAGTCGGCCGACACCTGCGACAGCGCCAGCCCACTCCCCGGCACCGGCTCGACGTCGCCGTTGCCGTACCACTCGAACAGCGGCCCCACGTCGTCCCGCTCGTCGGCGATGAACCCGTCCACCGACACCACGTTGTGCATCACCACGATCCCCATCACGCCCCCCCCCTCGTTCAATTGATCGTCCCCTGGCGTTCGTTTGAACGACGGCCGGGCTGCCGGCTCATCGGTCGACCGGTGATCGCTCTGCGAGACGCCCGCCGGCTCGCCCGGCACCTCCGCCGCCCCGCCCGCCGGATCCCCGGGTGATCAATCGAGCGGACGTCGACGATGAAATGAACGCAGAACGCGCGTCGCGTTGGTGTCTGCGGGCGCTGGCATACGCGAACGTCTCAGGGGGACCCCGGGACCGGCGGCCGGCCCCCGCCAACTGCAACCCCTTTGCAACGTTTGACGCGAACTCCGGGCCGCCAGATGATCCGGGCGAGGATCCCGGAAGGAGTGGGCACGTGAAGCTCGAGCACGAGTTCGAGGTCCCCGCCTCGCCCGACCAGACGCTGCACCTCCTGCTCGATGCCGAGCGCGTGATCCCGTGCATGCCCGGCGCGAAGCTCAAGGAGATCGTCGACGACAACACGTGGAAGGCCGAGATGGGGGTGAAGCTCGGCCCGGTCGGCATGCAGTTCCTCGTCGACGTCAAGCTGCTCGACCGCGACGACGCCGCCCACGCGGTCACGCTCGGCGTGAGCGGGCGCGACACGCGCGGCAAGGGCGGCGCCGAGGGGACGGTGGCGTCCCAGCTCACCGGGATCGAGGGCGGCGGCACGCGGGTCCACATGGACACGGACCTGCGCTTCTCGGGTCAGGTGGCTCAGCTCGGCCGGCCCGGCGTGGTCCAGGACGTGTCCAACAAGCTCGTCGACCAGTTCGCGGCCTGCATCCAGGCGCAGCTGTCGGCATCGCCGGAGGAGGCGGCGGCGGCGGTGACCAAGGCGGAGAAGCCCATCTCGGGCCTGTCGCTCGCCGTCGCGGCGCTCGTGTCGTCCATCAAGCGACTGTTCGGCCGCGGGGGCGGCCACAAAGGGGGGGAGGCGGCGTGAAGCACATCACGGTCACGGTCAACGGCGTCCGGCACGAGGCCGACGTGGAGGAGCGCGAGCTCCTCGTCTACTTCCTCCGTGAAGGCCTCGGCCTCACGGGGACCAACGTCGGGTGTGACACGTCGTCGTGTGGCGCGTGCACCATCCACGTCAACGGCGAGTCGGTGAAGTCGTGCACCCTCCTCGCCGTCCAGGCCGACGGCATGGAGATCACCACCATCGAGGGTCTCGCCACCAACGGCGAGCTCCACCCGATGCAGGCCTCCTTCCAGGCCAACCACGGGCTCCAGTGCGGCTACTGCACCCCCGGGATGATCATGGCGGCGACCTCCTTCCTGAAGGAGAACCCGAACCCGTCGGAGGAGGAGATCCGCCACGGGCTCGAGGGCAACCTCTGCCGCTGCACCGGCTACCAGAACATCGTCAAGGCCGTCTCGGCCGTGGCCGGGTCCTAGGAGGCGGCATGGCGACCACCGAACAGCCCGCCGGATTCGTCGGGCAGCCCATCGTCCGCAAGGAGGACCCGGAGCTCATCACGGGCCGCTCCCGCTACGTCGACGACATCACCGTGCCCGGCATGCTCTGGGCGTACATCGTCCGCAGCCCGTTCGCGCACGCCCGCATCAACGGGGTGGACGTCTCGAAGGCGCTCGCCATGGAGGGCTGCGTCGCGGCC
The DNA here is from genome assembly GCA_050250915.1 of Thermoleophilia bacterium. GTDB lineage: Bacteria > Actinomycetota > Thermoleophilia > Miltoncostaeales > Miltoncostaeaceae > Miltoncostaea. Next base: position 31,668 of record JBFWNT010000029.1, on the reverse strand, counting down.
TTCAGCGGCGAGGACCTGGCGAGCGAATGGGCCGCGCCGCTCGTCTGCGCCTGGCCCGTCACCGACGACATCAAGCTGGGCGACCACTTCCCGCTCGCGAAGGACAAGGCCCGCCACGTGGGGGACGGCGTCGCCGTGGTCGTGGCCACGAGCCGCGCCCTGGCGAAGGACGCCGCCGAGCTGGTGGAGGTCGACTGGGAGCCGCTCGACGCGGTCACCGACCCGCTCGCGGCGATGGAGGACGGCGCCCCGCTGGTCCACGACGACTTCGGCACCAACGTGTGCAGCGTCTGGGGCTTCGACAAGGGCGACTCGCCCGCGCCGTACAAGACCAGCAAGCCGTTCTTCGACGACCCCGACCTGGTGAAGATCAAGCACCGCTACCGGTTGCGGCGCCTCATCCCCAACGCCATGGAGCCCCGCGGCGTCGTGGTCGACCCGAACGTCGCGATGGGCGAGTACACGATGTACACGGCCAGCCAGATCCCGCACATCGTCCGCACCACCCAGGCCATCACCTGCGGCATCGCGGAGGCCAAGCTGCGCGTGGTGGCCCCGGACGTGGGCGGCGGCTTCGGCTCCAAGCTGGACAGCTACGCCGAGGAGTCGATCTGCCTCGCCCTGGCGCGCCGGCTCAACCGGCCGATCAAGTGGACGGAGGAGCGCTCCGAGGGCTACGTCGCCACGATCCACGGCCGCGACCTCTACACCGACATGGAGATGGCGGCGACCAGGGACGGCAAGCTCAAGGCCGTCCGCGTCAACGTCTGGTGCGCCGTCGGCGCCTACAACCAGATCGTGACCCCCGGCATCCAGATGCTGTCGGCGTGGCTCTACGGCGGGCTGTACGACATCGAGGGCTACGACTTCGAGTACACGAACGTGTACACGCACACCACGCCCACCGACGCCTACCGCGGCGCCGGCCGGCCCGAGGCCACGTACGCCGTCGAGCGCACCATGGACCTCATGGCGCGCGAGCTGGGCATCGACCCGGCCGAGTTCCGGCGCAGGAACTACATCCCCACCGACCGCTTCCCCAACTTCACCATCGCCAGCGGGCTGACGGTCGACTCGGGCGACTACCCCCTCACGCACGACGCGATGATGGAGGCGCTCGACTACGGCGCGCGGCGGAGGGAGCAGGAGGAGCGGCGCGGGAGCGGCTCCACCAAGCAGATCGGGATCGGCCTCTCGTGCTGGACCGAGATGTGCGGCCTGGCCCCGTCGCGCGTGCTGCACGCCCTGAAGTACGTGGCCGGCGGCTGGGACGCCGCCACCATCGAGATGCTCCCCACCGGCACGGTGCGGGTGCTGATCGGCGTCACGCCACACGGCCAGGGGCACGTCACCACGTTCTCCCAGATCGTGGCCGACCAGCTGGGCGTGGGGGTCGAGGACGTCGAGGTGCTCCACGGCGACACCCAGGTGGTGCCGCTCGGGATGGACACCTACGGCAGCCGCTCGCTGGCGGTCGGCGGGGTCGCGATGCACTACGCGGGCGAGAAGGTGCTCGCGAAGGCGCGCACGCTCGCCGCGCACCAGCTGGAGTGCAGCGAGGACGACCTCGAGTTCGCCGGCGGCGACTTCACCGTGAAGGGCACGGACAAGTCGGCCAACATCAAGGCGCTGGCGTTCGCGGCCTGGACGGCCCACGACCTGCCGGACGGGATGGAGCCGGGCCTGACCGGCACGTACCTCTACGACCCGCCGAACTTCTCGTGGCCCAACGGCGCACACGCCTGCGTGGTGCAGGTCGACACGGAGACCGGCAGCGTCGACATCCTCCGCTACGTCGCGGTGGACGACTGCGGCGTGGTCATCAACCCGCTGGTCGTGGAGGGCCAGGTCCACGGCGGCGTCGCCCAGGGCATCGCGGAGGCGCTGTTCGAGGAGGCCACCTACGACGAGGAGGGCAACCTCCAGCACGGCACGATGACGACCTACATGGTCCCGGGGCCGCCCGAGATCCCGACCATGGAGCTCAGCAGGACGTGCACCCCCAGCCCCACGAACCCCCTCGGGGTGAAGGGGATCGGCGAGGCGGGCACCATCGCGTCGCCGCCGGCCGTCATCAACGCGATCGTCGACGCGCTGTCCCACCTGGGCGTGTCCGACGTCGAGAGGCCCGCCACGCCCGAGCGGGTCTGGCGCGCGATCCAGGAGGCGAAGCGATGATCCCGGCCGGATTCGAGTACGAGCGGGCGGAGTCGGTCGACCACGCCCTCGAGCTGCTGCGCACCAAGGAGGACGCGAAGCTGCTCGCGGGCGGGCACAGCCTGCTGCCGCTCATGAAGCTGCGGCTGGCCCGCCCGGGGACGCTCGTCGACATCGGCCGCCTGGGGCTGACCGGCGTCACCGACGCCGGCGACCACCTGGCCATCGGGGCGCTCACGCGCCACCACGACCTCAACAACGACCCGGTCGCGAAGCAGCACTGCCCGCTGATCGCCTACGCGGCCGGCCTGGTGGGCGACCCCCAGGTCCGCCACCGCGGCACCATCGGCGGCTCGCTCGCCCACGGCGACCCGGCGTCGGACCTCCCGACGATCTGCCTCACGCTGGACGCGGTGATCGTGGCGCAGGGGCCGAACGGCTCCCGCGAGATCGACGCCACCGAGTTCTTCCGGGGCTTCTTCGACACGGCCCTCGGCGAGGACGAGATCATCACGGAGGTGCGGGTGCCGAAGGTCGGCAACGCCGGCTGGAGCTATCTGAAGCACCGCCAGCGGGCGCTCGACTGGGCCACGGTCGGCGTGGCGGCGCTCGTCGGATCGGCGAACGGCACCATCGAGGGGGCCCGGATCGGCCTCACCAACATGGGCCAGCGGCCGCTCCGCGCGTCGGCGGCCGAGGCGGCCCTGGCCGGCGCCCCGCGCGACGGGGTCCGCCAGGCGGCCGAGAAGGCCGACGAGGGGACCGAGCCGCCCGGCGACACGTGGGCGTCGGCGGACTTCCGGCGCCACCTGGCCCGCGTCCTGACGGGCCGGGCGGTTGAGGAAGCGCTCTCCCGTTGATGTGCCCCGCGGAGGGGGCCGGGCATTCCGGCCCCCGCCGCGTCACGCCCGCGTGCGGGCCGTCCGGGCGCGCCGCGCCTAGACTCCGGTGATGGACAGTCGCGAACAGCGGCTCGCCGACGGCTTCGGGCGGGTCCATCGCTCGCTGCGGCTCTCGGTCACCGACCGTTGCAACCTCCGCTGCCGCTACTGCATGCCGGCGGAGGGGATGCAGTGGCTGCCCCGCGAGGAGATGCTCACCGACGACGAGCTCATGCGGCTCGTCACGCTGTTCGCCGGCCTGGGCGTCAGCGAGATCCGCGTCACGGGAGGGGAGCCGCTGGTGCGGCCCGGCCTGCCGGCGCTCATCGGGCGCATCGTCGGCACACCCGGGGTGCGGGAGGTGGCGATGACCACCAACGGCGTGCTGCTGGAGGAGGCGGTCGACGATCTGGTGGCCAACGGCCTGAGCCGGCTGAACGTCTCGATCGATTCCCTCGACCCCGAGCGCTTCGCCCTCATCACCCGCCGGCGCGACCTGGACCGGGTGCTCGCCGGCCTGGCGGCGTGCGAGCGGCACGCGACGCTGCGGCCCATCAAGGTCAACGCCGTGGCGCTGCGCGGGGTCAGCGAGCCCGACGTGCTGCCGCTCGCCGAGCTCGCCCGGCGCCGCCCCTACGTGGTGCGCTTCATCGAGGTGATGCCGCTCGACGCCCCGCGCGAGTGGACCCGCGAGGCGGTGCTCTCCGGCGAGGAGCTGCGCGAGATGATCGGCGCGAAGTGGCCGCTGCTGCCCATGGCGCCCGAGCGCGCCTCGGCCACCGGCACCAGCTGGCGGTTCGCCGACGACGCCGGGATGCTCCAGTTCGTCTCGTCCGTCACCGAGCCGTTCTGCGCGAGCTGCGACCGCCTGCGCCTCACCGCCGACGGGCAGCTGCGGACGTGCCTGTTCGCCGAGTGGGAGACCGACCTGCGCGGCCCGATGCGCGCCGGCGCCACCGACGAGGAGCTGGCCCGCATCGCGGCGGGCGCCGTGGCGCGCAAGGAGGCCGGCCACGGGATGGCCGACCCCGCCTGGACGTACACGGGCCGGCCGATGAGCCTCATCGGGGGATGAGCGCGCCCGCGGCGGGCGTGGTGCTGGCCGGCGGCGCGTCCGCCCGGATGGGCGTCGCGAAGGCGGACATCGCCTGGGGCGGCGGCACCCTCCTGTCGCGTGCGGTGGAGGCGCTCGGGCCCGCCGTCGGCCGGGTGATCGTGGTGCGGGCGCCCGCGCAGGCGTTGCCGCCGCTGCCGGACGGGGTGGAGGTGACCCAGGACGCGCGGCCGGGCTGCGGGCCGCTCGAGGGGCTCGTCGCCGGCCTCGGCGCGCTGCGGCCGGGGGAGGACGCGTTCGTGCTCGCCGTGGACATTCCCTTCGCGGGCCCCGAGCTCGCGGCGACGGTGCTGGCCGCGCTCGCGCCCGGCGCCGACGCGGCCGTTCCGTGCGCCGACGGCCGCCCCCAGCCGCTGGCCGCCGCCTACCGCGCCGGCGTCGCCGCCACCGCGCGCGACCTGCTCGGCGCGGGGCGCCCCCGCATGACCGACCTGCTCGACGCGATCCGGGTCCTGTGGGTCGACGCCGCCCGCCTGCCCGGCGGCGCGGGCGCCCTGGCGAACGTCAACACCCCGGAGGAGCTGGCCGCGGCGCGCCGGTCGGCCGGTCAGGCCATGCGCGAGTACGGCACCACCTCGCCGGCGGCCACCCCGCCCGGCGGGACCAACGCCAGCGCGTCCGTCCCCGTGAGCGAGGTCACGGCGTGGGCCCCCTGATGGCGCGCGGGCACCAGGGCGCCGCGGCGCTCGCTGCAGCGCACCAGCTCCGCCCGCTCCGGATGGCCGGCGACGGCGACGGAGATGGGGCCGCGCCGCCACCAGTCCTCCGGCGCCCCGATCAGCGGCCGCCCCACCAGGTGCAGGGCCACGGCGGCCGACGCGGGGTTGCCGGACAGGCCCAGCACCGCCTGGCGCCCGCGGCGTCCCAGCCACGTGGGGCGGATGGGCGTGGCCCGCACGCCGCGCATCACCTCCTCCACGCACAGCTCGGCGAGCGCCGCCCGCACGTGGTCGTGGGGGCCCACCGAGATTCCGCCGCACGTGACGACCACGTCCACGCCGGCGTCCAGCATCGCCCCGAGCGCGGCGACCGTCGCCGCCAGGTCGTCGCCCACCGTCGTGACCGTCACCACCTCGGCGCCGCCGGCCGCGAGCTGGGCGGCCACGCCGTGTCGGCTCGAGTCGTACACCTGGGCGGGGCCGGCGGGGTCGCCCAGCGGCACCAGCTCGGCCCCCGTGGCGAGCACGGCGGCGGTGGGGCGGCGCAGGCACGGCACGCGGGCGAGCCCCACGGCGCCGATGGCGCCGACCTCGTGGGGCGCCACCCGGTGGCCGCCGTCGAGCAGCGGCGCGCCGTCGCGGATCAGCTCGCCCTGGCGGCGGACGTCGCGCCACGGCTCCAGTCCGGCCGTGACCGTCACCCGGTCGCCGTCCACCGCCGTCACCTCGCGGCGGGCCACGGCGTCGGCGCCCGGGGGAAGCACGCCGCCGGTGGAGATCGCGACCGCCTCGCCGGCCCGCAGCACCAGGGGCCACGGAGCGCCGGCGGCGCTCTCGCCCACGGCGCGGAGCTCGCCGGGCGTGTCCTGCGCCCGGACCGCCCAGCCGTCCATGGCCGAGACGTCCGCGGCGGGCAGGTCGCGCGCGGCGGCCACGCCGGCGGCCAGCACCCGTCCCGCCGACTCCGGCACCGCGACCAGCTCCACGTCGGTGGCGGGCGCCAGCTCCCGGGCCAGATCCCGCGCCCGCTCGACGGTCACGTCGTGCTCGGCCCCCATACCGGGATCGTGCCATGAGCGGCCCCGCCGCACGCCGGCGCGTGGTGGCCGTCCGCGGCGGCGACCGCCGGACGCTGCGCGACCGCCTGGCGGCCGAGGAGCCGATGGAGATCCGCGTGACGGGCCCGGACGGGTCCACGAGCGCTGTGGCGGTCACGATGCGCACGCCGGGGGACGACTTCGAGCTGGCCGCCGGCTTCCTCGTGACCGAGGGCGTGGTGGCCCCGGGCGCGATCACACGGGTCGCCTACTGCGACGACGTCGACCGCGAGCAGCAGCGCTTCAACGTCGTCACGCTCCGCAGCAGCGGCCCGGTGACGCTCGGCGCCGACCGCGCCCACGCGATGACGTCGGCGTGCGGCATCTGCGGCACCACCAGCCTCGACGCCGTGGAGGTGCGCTGCGATCCCCTCCCGGACGGCCCGGCGGTCGCCGGCGACACCCTGCTGGCCATGCCCGACCGCCTGCGCGCCGCGCAGCGCGTGTTCGACGCCACCGGGGGCCTCCACGCCGCCGGGCTGTTCGACCCGGAGGGCCGGCTGCTGCTGGCGCGGGAGGACATCGGCCGCCACAACGCCGTCGACAAGGTCATCGGCGCGGCCGCGCTGGCGGGCGACCTGCCGCTCCACGACCGGGTGCTCGTGGTGTCGGGGCGCGCCGGCTTCGAGATCGTCCAGAAGGCCGCGGTCGCCGGGGTCCCGGTGCTGGCCGCCGTCTCCGCCCCATCCAGCATGGCCGCCGACGCGGCCGAGCGCGTGGGCATGACCCTCGTCGGGTTCCTGCGCGACGACGGCTACAACGTCTACTGCGGCGCCGAGCGGATCGCGGCCGCCTGATGGCGCGCAGCAAGCCACGGCGCCGCGACCTCTGGGCCGGCCTGCGTCCCAACGGGATGGGGCTCACCAAGCCGAACCACTACCTCGACATGCTCCGGGTGGCCTGGGAGAACCGGCGCCACCTGCCGTACGCGTCGCGCATCCTCCGCAAGGGTGTGTGCGACGGCTGCGCGCTGGGCGTCGCGGGGTTCCACGACTGGACCATCGAGGGCGTCCACCTGTGCACGACGCGCCTGAGCCTGCTGAAGGTCAACACGATGGGGGAGATGGACCACGGCCGGCTCGCCGACGTCGACGACCTGAGGCGCCTGTCCGGAGCCGAGCTGCGCGACCTCGGCCGTCTCGCGTACCCCATGGTCCGGCGCGCCGGCGAACCCGGGTTCACGCGGGTGTCGTGGGACGAGGCGCTCGACCTCGTGGCCGACCGCATCCGGAGCGCCGGCGGCGACCGCTTCGGCCTCTACATGACCGCCCGCGGGATCACGAACGAGGTCTACTACGCGGCCGGGAAGGTCACCCGCTTCCTCGGCTCCAACAACGTCGACAACGCCGCCCGCGTCTGCCACGCGCCCTCCACGGCGGCGCTGAAGACGATGGTCGGCGCGGGCGCGACCACCATCTCCTACACCGACCTGATGGCGTCCGACCTGATCGTGCTCTTCGGCTCCGACGTCGCCAACGCCCAGCCCGTGGTCATGAAGTACCTGTACCAGGCGCGGAAGGAGGGCACGAAGGTCGCGGTGGTCAACCCGTACCGGGAGCCGGGGCTCGAGCGCTACTGGGTGCCGTCGAGCGCCGAGAGCGCGATGTTCGGGACGAAGATGACCGACGAGTTCTTCCAGGTCTCGGCCGGGGGCGACATCGCGTTCATCGCCGGCGTGCTGAAGACGCTGCGGGCCACCGGCGGCCTGGACGAGGCGTTCATCGCGGAGCACACCACCGGGTGGGACGCCCTCGAGGCGGCGCTCGACGGATTCGGCTGGGCGGAGCTGGAGCGGCTCTCGGGCACCTCCCGCGCCGACATGGAGCGGTTCGCCGCGATGTACGCGGCGGCGGGGTCCGCGGTGCTGGTGTGGTCGATGGGGATCACGCAGCACGCGTTCGGGTCGGAGAACGTCCGCGCGATCATCGACCTGGCGCTGGCGCGCGGCAACATCGGACGGCCCGGGGCCGGGCTCATGCCCATCCGCGGTCACTCGGGCGTGCAGGGCGGCGCCGAGATGGGCGCGTACGCCACGGCGTTCCCGGGCGGGGTGCCGGTGTCCGAGGAGTCGGCCGCGGCGCTGTCGGCGCAGTGGGGATTCCCCGTGCCCGCCGAGCCGGGCCTCGACGCGGAGCGGATGGTGGAGGCCGCGGGGACGGGCGGCATCGAGGTGCTCTACTCGAGCGGCGGCAACTTCCTGGACACCCTCCCCGACCCCGGCCTGGTGGCCGAGCACCTGGCGCGCACGCCGGTGCGGGTGCACCAGGACATCGTGGTCACGAGCCAGATGCTGGTGGACCCGGGCGAGGTGGTCGTGCTGCTGCCGGCCGCGACCCGCTACGAGCAGCGCGACGGCGGCACCCAGACCACCACGGAGCGGCGCGTCGCCTACAGCCCGCAGATCCGGGGGCCGCGGCGCGGCGAGGCCCGCACGGAGTGGGAGATCTTCACCGATCTCGCCGCGCGGGTGCACCCGGAGCGCGCGCACCTGGTCACGTGGGCCGGGGGCCAGGACATCCGGGTGGAGATCGCCGATGTCGTGCCCATGTACCAGGGCATCGAGAGCCTGCGGGACACGGGCGACCAGGTCCAGTGGGGCGGCGAGCGGCTGTGCGACGGGTGGGCGTTCCCCACGCCGGACGGCCGGGCGCACTTCGCCGTGGTCGCCCCGCCGCAGCGGCGCATCCCCGAGGGGCGCATGCTGCTGTCGACCCGGCGCGGGAAGCAGTTCAACTCGATGGTGTTCCGCGACCGGGACCCGCTGACCGGCGCCGATCGCGACGCCCTGTTCATCTCCGCGAGGGACGCGGACCGGATCGGCGTGGGTAACGGCGATCCGCTGGTGGTCCGCTCCGACCGCGGCGAGGTGCGCGCCCGGGCGTTCGTCACGCGCATCCGGCCGGGGAACGTCCAGATGTTCTTCCCCGAGTGCAACCCGCTCATCCGGTCGGGACGGCGCGACGCGAGCGGGGTGCCCGACTACAACGCCGTCGTCGAGGTGCTCCCGGCACCCTGGACGCAGTGACCGGACGACAACACCCAGCGAGAGGGAGCAACATGCCGCAGCCGACGATCGTGCTCGTCCACGGCGCCTGGGCCGACGGGTCCAGCTGGAACGCCGTCGCCTCCGGGCTCCAGCAGCAGGGCTTCACCGTGTTCACGCCGCCGAACCTCCTCCGCGGCGTCCCGATCGACGCCCCCTACATCGCGTCGTTCCTCGCGCAGCGCACAAGCGGCCCCGTCGTCCTCGTGGGCCACTCCTACGGCGGGTTCGTCATCACCAACGCCGCCCTCGGCGGCGGCGATGTGAGGGCCCTCGTGTACGTCGACGCGTTCATCCCCGACGAGGGCGAGATCGTCTTCCAGATCCTGGGCGGCTCCGGGTCGGCGCTCGACGTGCCCGACCCGACCGCCGTCCTGGACATCGCCGGATACCCGGGCGCCCCCGAGGGCGACGCCGAGGCCTTCCTGAAGCCCGACACGGTCCACACCGCCTTCGCCCAGGACCTGCCCGAGGCCGACCGGTGGCTGATCGCCGCGAGCCAGCGCCCCATCACGCTGGGCGCCAACACGACCCCGTCCGGTGCCCCCGCCTGGAAGACGCTCCCGAGCTGGGCCGTGGTGGGCACGGAGGACCTCGTCATCCCGCCGGCGACGCAGCGCTCCATGGCCGAGCGCGCGGGCGCCACGATCACCGAGGTGGCCGGCTCGCACGTCTCGATGGTGTCGCACCCCGACGTCGCGATCGCGGCCATCCTGGCGGCCGCGGCGGGCGTGGGGTGAGCCGCTGGGCCGTCTTCGACCTGAACGGCACGCTGCTCGACCCGGCGGGCATCGGCGCGGCCGCGCTCGACCGCGCGATCCTGGCCGCGATGACGCTGAACCACGTGGGCGAGTACCGCCGCTTCCTGGAGCTGCTGGAGGCGGGCGGCGCCACCGTGGGGGTACCGATGCCCGCCTACCCGGAGGCGGAGCGGGCCCTGGACGTGCTGGATGGCGGCGGGTTCGGGCTGGCGGTGCTCACCAACAGCCCGACGGACGTGGCCGAGGCGGGACTGCGGGCGGCGGGGCTGCGCGAGCGCTTCGCCCACGTCGTGGGGACCGACCAGGTCGGCGTGTTCAAGCCCGACGCGCGGGTCTACCGCCACGGGCTGTCGGTCATCGGCGCCGCGCCGGGCGACGCGACGATGGTGGCCGCCCACTGGTGGGACCTGCGCGGCGCGCGGGCGGTGGGCATGCGGGTGGCATGGGTCGGCCGCGGCGAGGGAACCCTGAACCTGTTGCTGGGGGAGCCGGACGCGCAGGGCGCCGACCTCCTCGCGACGGCCATGATGGTCGCCGGCCGGTCGACGGAGGAGGCGCGATGAGGGCGACGGTGTACCACGGCCCGCGGGACGTGCGGGTGGAGGACGTGCCGGACGCGGCGCTGCGCGAGCCCACCGACGCGCTGGTGCGCGTGACGCACGCGTGCATCTGCGGCAGCGACCTGTGGCCGTTCCGCGGCGAGCTGGAGATCTACGGCCGCCCCGGGCGGACGGGCCACGAGTTCATGGGCGTGGTGGAGGCGGTCGGCGCCGACGTGCGGACCATCCGGCCGGGCCAGCGGGTGATCGCGCCGTTCGCCTACTCCGACGGCACGTGCGACTTCTGCGCGCGGGGGCTCATGACGTCGTGCCGCACGGGCGGGTACTGGGGCGGCAGGGGCGACGGCGGCCAGGGCGAGGCGGTGCGCGCGCCGCTGGCCGACGGCACCCTGGTCCCGCTGCCGGACGAGGTGGACCTCTCGGACGACCGGCTCGCCGCCGCCCTGGCGACGCTGACCGACGTGATGGGCACCGGCCACCACGGCGCGATCAACGCCGGCGTCGCCCCGGGGGCGACGGTGGCGGTGGTGGGCGACGGCGCGGTGGGGCTGTGCGCCGTGCTCGCGGCGAGGCGGCTGGGGGCGGAGCGGATCATCGCGATGGGCCACCACGACTCGCGCCTGGAGCTGGCCCGGCGTTTCGGCGCGACCGACCTGGTCACCGAGCGCGGCGACGCGGCGGCCGAGCGGGTGCGCGAGCTCACCGGCGGCGGGCCCGAGCACGTGATCGAGGCGGTCGGCACCTCCGGCTCCTTCGCCACCGCGTTCGCGGCGGTGCGCCCGGGCGGGACGGTGGGCCACGTCGGCGCGCCCGCCCAGCCGGTCGACCTGCTCCCCGTCCACATGAAGAACGTCCGCCTGATCGGCGGCGTCGCCCCGGTCCGCGGCTACATGGAGGACCTGATGGCCGACGTCCTGGCCGGCACCCTCGACCCCTCCCCGGTCCTCGACACCGTCCTCCCCCTGGAGGAGGTCCCGGCGGGCTACTCGGCGATGGACGAGCGGCGGGCCCTGAAGGTGCTGGTGCGGACGGGGGCGGCCTAGCCGGGCGAGGCGGTCACGGCGGCCCGGCGGTGACCTCCGCGGACCAGGGCCCCTCGACGCCGGCGTTCCCGAGGGCGGCGACGACGTAGTGCCGGAGCCCGGCCGCGTCCTCGTCGCCCCCTGACGCGCCGCCGCCGGGGAACGTCCCGGCGAAGTCGAGGAGCACGACCTTCCCGGGGAACGCGGGGTCGAAGGCGGAGGGCGTCACGGTGGCGAGGGGCCGCCACACGCCCGGCGCGGTCCGCCGGTACACCCGGTAGGCGGCCACCCCGCCGGGCAGGGGGTCCCAGGCGACGAACACCTCGCCGCTCCCGCCCCCCGTCGCCGCCACCACCCCGGTCACCGTGGCGGACGGGGGCAGCACAGCCGCGTGCGGAGCGTCGCCATCAGACCGGCCATGCCGCGAGCCTATGACGAGGACGCCCCGCGCCGCTGGTGCAATTGAGACCCCGCGGTCTCGATTGCACGTCGAGGCCGGCCGAGCGGACGCGCCCGGCACCCCGTCATCGAAGGGTGAGACGGATGCGCGTCGTGGCGATCGCGAGGGCGGCGACCGGGCCTAGCCGGCGGCCGCCTTCGTCCGCTTGGACGTCCTCGCCGGGGCCAGGGCGACGTCGAGGACCTGCTCGATGCGGTCGGCGAGGGTGATGCGCATCTCGTCGGCCAGGCCCGGGGGCAGGTCGGCGAGCCCCTCCGCGTTGAGCTTCGGGATGATCACGCCGCCGATCCCCGCGCGGCTGGCGGCGAGCACCTTCTCCTTCACGCCGCCGATCGGGAGCACCTGGCCGGTCAGGGTGATCTCGCCGGTCATCGCGACGTCCGCGCTCACGGGGCGCCCCGAGAGCGCCGACACCAGCGCCGTCGTCATCGTCACTCCCGCCGAGGGGCCGTCCTTCGGCACCGCACCGGCGGGGACGTGGATGTGGATGTCGTGCGTCCCGAAGTAGTCGTCCGCCAGGTCGAGGCCCAGCCGGTCCTGGCGGGCGCGCACGAACGACACCGCCGCCTGGGCCGACTCGCGCATCACGTCGCCCAGCTGGCCCGTCACGGTGAGTCGCCCGCTCCCCGGCATGACCGTCGCCTCCACGAACAGGATCTCGCCCCCGGCGCCGGTCACGGCGAGGCCGGTGGCCACGCCCGGCTCGCTGGTGCGGCGCTTGACCTCGTTGTGGATCCGCTCCGGCCCGAGGATGTCCCGCACCCGGTCGCGCCCGGCCGAGACGCGGGACTCGTCGCCCTCGGCCACCCGCCGCGCCACCCGGCGGGCGATCGCGCCGAGGCGCCGCTCCAGCTGGCGCACGCCGGCCTCGCGCGTGTACTCGCCGATCACCGTGCGCAGGCCCGCGTCGGTCACGCGCAGCAGCCCCCTCGGCAGCCCGGCGGCCGCGATCTGGCGCGGCAGCAGGTAGCGGCGCGCGATGTGGAGCTTCTCCTCCTCCGTGTAGCCGGCGAGGCGGATGACCTCCATCCGGTCCAGCAGGGGACCGGGGATCGTCTCGAGCACGTTCGCGGTGGTCACGAACAGCACCCGCGACAGGTCGAGGGGCAGGTCCAGGTAGTGGTCGCGGAACGAGTTGTTCTGCGCCGGGTCGAGCACCTCGAGCATCGCGGAGGCGGGGTCGCCGCGGACGTCGGCGCCCATCTTGTCGATCTCGTCCACCATCATCACCGGGTTCATCGCCCCGGCGTCACGGATGGCGCGCACGATCGTGCCCGGCATCGCGCCCACGTACGTCCGCCGGTGCCCGCGGATCTCGCTCTCGTCGCGCACTCCGCCCACCGAGATGCGCGCGAACCGGCGCCCGAGCGCCCGGGCGATCGACTGACCCAGCGACGTCTTGCCCACGCCGGGCGGCCCCACCAGCAGCAGGATCGGCCCCGGCGCGTCGGGCTTCAGCCGCGCCACGGCCAGCTGCTCGATGATCCGGTCCTTCACCTTCTCGATGTCGTAGTGGTCCTCGTCGAGGACGGACCGCGCGTGCTCCAGGTCCAGGTTGTCCTCGGTCCGCACGTTCCAGGGGATGGCGAGGATCCAGTCGATGTAGGTGCGGACCACGTTGTGCTCCGCCGACTCCTGCGGCAGCCGCTCCAGCCGCGTCAGCTCCCGCTCCGCCGCCTCGCGCACCTCCGCCGGCGGGTCCACCTCGGCCAGGCGCTCGCGCAGGCCCTCCACCTCGGCGCCGGGGGCGTCGCCCTCGCCCAGCTCCTCGCGGATCGCCTTGAGCTGCTGGCGGAGGAAGAACTCGCGCTGGCCCTTCTCCATGTCGGTCTGGACGTCGCTCTGGATCTTCGCGCCCAGCTCCAGCAGCTCGAGCTCGCGGTTGCACAGCACGGTGAGCCGCCGCAGCCGCGCCTCCAGGTCGACCTCCTCCAGCAGTTCCTGCCGCTCGTCCACCGACAGCCGGATGGACGCGGAGATGAGGTACGACAGCGCCGTCGGGTCCTCCATGTTCGCCACCGCCACGCCCAGCTCGTCGGGCAGGTGGGGGACCAGGCCGATCATCCGCGTGAACACGGCCTGCAGGTTCCGGGCGAGGGCCTCCACCTCGACCGTCCGCTCCTCGCGGTCCGGCAGCTCCTCGACGTCGGCGACCAGGTAGGGCTCGGTCTGCCGGTACGGCCCGATCCGCACGCGCCGCCGGCCCTGCACCAGGATGCGCGCGGTGCCGTCGGGCACGCGCACCATGCGCTGCACCACCGCGGTCACGCCGACGTCGTGGACCATGTCCGGCGGCGGCTCCGTCAGCTCGGGGTCGCGGCTGACGGCCATCACCAGCATCCGCTCCGGCGTGTCCAGCACGTCGTCCAGCAGGCGCAGCGAGCGCTCCTCGCCCACCGCCAGCGGCGCGACGGCGTCGGGGAAGAGGACGGTCTCCTTCAGCGGCAGGACGGGGAGCGACGCGGGGATCGCCTCGGGCTCCCCCTCGAGCGTGGCCTCGAGCCCCTCGATGCTCATGGCCGCTGCTGGATCGAGATCACCACGCGCCGCGACGGCGGCGCCGGCGCGAGCGGCAGGGTGATCCGCAGGATGCCGTTCTCGCATCCGGCGGTCGCCGCCGAGGGGTCGACCGCCACCCCCAGGCGCACGCGCCGCTCGAACGGCCCCCAGGCGATCTCGGCGTGCTGGTACACCCGGCGCCCCTGGCCGGCCCGGCGGCGGACGCCCCGCACCACCAGCAGGTCGTCGCTCAGCGACACGTCGATCGCGGCCGGGTCCGCCCCCGCCACGTTCATCTCCACCGTCAGCGTCGGCGGCGGGCCCTCCGTCAGGTACACGTCCACCGGCGCGGGCGACTCGCCCTGACCGGTGGCGCGGCCGGGGTAGAGCTCGGCGAAGAGCCGCTCGATGTCGTCGCGGAACACACCCGGAATCTAGTGCAGTGGCCGCCCCGGTTGTCGGCGCCCGGGCGGCGGTGGGACCATCGCGGGATGACGCGGATCCCGGTCCAGGCGACGGCGTCACCGGGCTTCCCGGCCCTGGACGCCCTCGGGCTCGACCTGGTGCAGGTGACGCAGGACGGCAACGTCGCGAAGGCGCTGGGCCGCTTCCCGGTCACCGGCGGCGCCGCCGAGGTCCCCGACGTGCCGCTGGCCGACCCTGCGCTGCGGTGGGCGATCCGCATCGTCGACACCGCCCTGGGCGTGCCGGTCTACCGCTCCGGGCCGCTCGGCTTCCTGCCCGGCGGGCCGCGCAGCCACATCTTCGGCGACACCATCCGCCTCCACCGCGGCGGCGGCAACCTGGGCCTCGACGCCCCCGACGGAGCGCCCGGGGTGCTGATCGACGTCGTCCGCGACAACCTGCCCAACGGCTTCGCGCTCCTCGGGCTCGACCTCGCCGCCGACCCGCAGGGCCGCTACGTCCTCACGTTCCGCGGCCGCTACCAGCCGCTGCCGCTGGGCTCGGTCACCCTCGAGTACCGCCGGGCCTTCGCCATCGCGCCCGGCATCGACCCCGGCCGGCCGCGCCGCGTGGCCGTCGCGTGGCCCCAGGGCCCGGGGTCGGGCGTTCCGGCGGTCCTGCAGCCGGCGATCCAGGACCTCGACCGGGTGCTCGCCGCCGGCGTGGAGGCCCAGATGTCGGCGATGGCGTTCCACATCGGGTTCCTGATGCTGCTGGCCTCGGGCATCACCGACCTCACCCCCCAGACGGTGTCCCTCACCGCCCTCCAGATCCGCGAGACGATCAGCGAGGTCGACGCGAGCGTGTCTCTGGTGTCCGGAGCCGTGACCGGCGGCATCCGGGTGTTCGACCCGGTGCCCGTCGTCGTCGAGCCGACCGCCTAGAGCTTCCCGGCGTCGAGCAGGCGCAGCACCTCCGCCGCGCGCTCGCGCACCTCCGGGAGGTCGCGCAGCCGCTCCAGCCCGCGCACCTGCTGCCGCATGCGGCCGTTGCCGGCGAAGCGGTCGCGGTGCCGCGCCAGGAAGTCCCAGTAGAGGGTGGTGAACGGGCAGGCGTCGTCGCCCGTGCGCCGCCGCGGGTCGTAAGGGCAGCCGCCGCAGTGGTCGCTCATCCGGTCGATGTAGGCGCCGCCCGCCGCGTAGGGCTTGGTCATCATCCGGCCCCCGTCGGCGTGGAGGGCCATCCCGACGACGTTCGGGATCATCACCCACTCGGCGCCGTCGATGAACGACGCCCACATCCAATCGACCATCTCCCGCGGCCGGACGCCGGCCAGCAGAGCGAGGTTGCCGAGCACCATCAGGCGCTGGATGTGGTGGGCGTACGCGTGGTCGCGGACCCCCTCCAGCGCGGCGGCGACGCACGCCATCCGGGTGGCCTGCGGCCCGTCGCGGAACGCGGGCGGCAGCGGCCGCCGGGCGCCGAGCCCGTTGCGCCGCCGGAAGCCGGGCATCCACAGCCAGTAGGCGCCCCAGACGTACTCCCGCCAGCCGATCACCTGACGGATGAACCCCTCGGCCGACGCGATCGGCACCTCGCCCGCCCGGTACGCCTCCTCCACGGCGTCGCACACCTCCCGCGGGTGGAGCAGCCCGATGTTCATCGACGACGACAGCAGCGAGTGGGCCAGCCGCCACTCGCCCCGCACCATCGCGTCCTGGTGGGGGCCGAAGCGGGGGAGCACCTCGGCCACGAACGAGCGCAGGCGCGCCAGGGCCTGACGCCGCGTGACGGGCCAGGCGACGTCCCGGCCCGCCCGCGGCCACGCCCCGGCGTCGCGCGGCGGGGGCTCGCGGTTCTCGCGGTCGAAGTTCCAGCGCCCGCCGGCGGGCTCGTCGCCGTCCATCAGGTAGCCCAGCCGCACTCGCTGGCGGCGGTAGAAGTCCTCCATCACCAGGCGCCGCCCGGACCGCTCCCCGGCCCACGCCGCGAACTCGTCGCGGTGGCAGAGGAACTGGCCGGAGCGGACCGTCTCCACCCGGAGCCGCTCCATCGTGCGCAGGCCGTCCCAGGACATCGGCTCCATCGCGCGGACGACGTCCGGCCGGTACCGCCGCCGGTGCGCCTCCACCCCCTCGGCGAACGTCGCGGCGGTGCGGTGGTCCACCCGGAAGCCGCGATCGCGCAGCTGCCCGGCGAACGCCTCCATCGCCTCCTGCACCAGCCGCAGCCTCAGCGGGTGGAACGGCTTGGAGGCGACCTTCCCCTCGCTGCGGATCATCAGGATCCGGTCCGTCGCGGGGTCGGCGTCGTCCAATGACGCGACCCCCATGTTCAATTGATCGCCGAGGATCCAGATGGTCCGGGAGGCGCCCACGGGACTAATCGTCCCAGTCGGACTCCTCCGCAAGCCGGGCATACGCCCGCCACTCGTCCAGGATCCGCTTCGCGTCCCGCCCGCGGACCTCCGGGTGGGTCTGCGCGACCAGCTGGAGCGCCAGCTTCTCCTGCCCCTTCGCCGGAGGCGCGCCCAGCTCGTTCAGCACGGCCCAGACGTGGTCCTCGTCGAGCCCGGGGCGCTCGGCCAGGATGTAGTCGGCGGCCTCGCCGAGGTCGAGGTCGCTCACGCCTCGCGGTCGAAGGTGTCGAGCGTGACGCCCGCGTCGCGCAGCTCCACCTTCCGCACCCGCTCGGTGGGCGTCTTCGGCAGGTGGTCCATCACCCGCACGTAGCGCGGGACCGCGAAGTAGGGCATCCGCTCGGCGCACCACGCGAGCAGGGTGGCCGGGTCGGGGACGCACCCGTCGCGGGCCACCACGCAGACCAGGATCTCGTCCTCCGCCGACGCGCCCTCCAGCGCCTTCACCCCGATCGCGGCGCACTCCAGGATCTCGGCGTGGGAGGTCACGACGTGCTCGACCTCCATCGAGCTGACGTTCTCGCCGCGGCGGCGGATGTAGTCCTTCACCCGGTCGAGGAAGTAGAGGTAGCCGTCCTCGTCCATCCGCCCCAGGTCGCCGGTGTGGAGCTTGAGGTTGCGGAAGTCCTCCGCCGTCTTCTCCGGCATCCCCGCGTACGTGCGCATGACGATGTTGGGCAGCTTCATGTCCACCACGATCTCGCCGGGCGTGTCGGGCGGCAGCGGCAGGTCGGTGCCCGGCTCCACCACCGTCACCTCGAACCCGGGGGTCGCGATGCCGCACGACCCGGGGCGCGGCGGCCGGCCCGGCGGGTGGTACGTGACCATCCCCGTCTCGGTCAGGCCGTAGCCCTCGATGAAGCGGATGCCGAAGCGCTCCTCGAAACGGTCGTAGATGTCCTTCGGCGCGGGCATCGCCATGATCCGCGACACCCGGTGCGCCTGGTCCAGCTCGCTCGGCGCGGTGTTCCAGATGAAGTAGTTGATGGCGCTGACGGTGTTCAGGATCGTCGCGCCGCAGTCGACCACCTGCCGCCAGAAGCGCCCCGAGCTGTAGCGCTCGGCGTACGCGATGCGGGCGCCGGCGATCATCGCCGGGTACGCGGCCAGCACCTGCGCGTTGGAGTGGAACAGGGGGAGGCACGAGAAGAACGTGTCCTCCTCGGTGACCCCGCAGACCTCGATGTAGGTGCGGCCCGAGAAGTAGTCGGAGGCGTGCTGCTTGATCGCGCCCTTCGAGCGGCCCGTCGTGCCCGACGTGAACATCACCCGCGCGTCGTCGGTCCACGACACCTCGACGCCCGGCTCGCCGTCGGGGGCGGTCAGCAGCTCGGTGAGCGGCTCCCACGGCAGCGACGGGTCCGGCCCGCTCGGCGCGCCCGTCCGATGGACGATCACCCGCTCCAGCGCCGGCAGCTCGTCGCGCACCATCTCGAGCGCGTCGAGGTGGGTGTCGGCGATCACGAGGAACCGCGACTGCGGCAGGTTGATCACCCACGAAAGGAACGCGCCCTTGTACGCCAGGTTGATCGGGCACTGGACGCCGCCGGCCTTCTGGATGCCGAACCAGACGGCCAGGTTCTCCTCGTGGTTCGGCATCAGCGTCGACACCGCCTCGCCGGGCTGCAGGCCGCGGGCGATCAGGGCGTTGGCGACGCGGTTGGCCATGGCGTTGACCTCGCCGTAGCTCCGCCAGGGGGCGTCGCCCACCTTCAGGTAGTCGCGGTCCGGGTGCTCCTCGGCCCGGCTGCGCAGGATCCGCGGCAGCACCCACGCCGCCGGGTCCTCGCGGCGGTACCAGTCCGACCACTCGCTCATCAGGCGGGGAGTAGACCACATGGGACCCGGTCCGTGGCCGCGGGGGTCAAGGCGGGCCACCCCCCGGCCGATCCCTCAGGCACATGACGTCCCGGCACCCGCACGAGGAGCTCTGGCTCAACGCCAGCGCCCGCACCAGCCTGGCGCGCGGCCTCCACGCGCTCCACGACCACACCGAGGCGCCCCTGCGCGTCCGGGCCCACGCCCGCGGCGGCGCGCACGACGTGTTCGACCTCCAGGAGGAGTTCGAGCTCGGGCCGCGCGGCCGCCGCTTCATCCTCTCCGTCGATGCGGTCGCCAGCGAGGCGCTGCTGCTGCCCGTCGGCGGCGGGGCGGGGGCGGGCTCGTGAGCACCAAGCCGCCTCCTCCCGCGACCGTCGCCCAGGTGCAGACGCTCTGCGCCCGCGTCCGCGCCGCCGGCTCGCCCAACGCGAAGGCCCGCCCGCCGCTCGTGGCCGAGTACCGCCGCCTGTCGGCGTCGCTCGGGCTCGAGGTCGAGGACACCCCCACGGGCCTCGACCTGCAGCGCGCATCCGCCGGCCTGCTGCGCTCCGCCGCCCTCGCCGAGGCCGCCGCGGCGCAGTCGCCCGCCGCCCGTCTCCGCCGGGCCGGCCGCCCCCTCCGCTAGCCCTCCGCGCGCCTCCGCAGGCCGCTCCGCGGCGCCTGTCGCAGGCCCCGGCCCGGGGGACGGCCGGCCCAGAGGGGTGTGGTACCCTCCCCGAGCCCGTCCCCGGACTGGAGTCGTACCTGTGCCACCAGGCCAGCGCATCGCAGTGACGATGGCTTGCGAGGAATGCAAGCGTCGGAACTACCAGACGAACAAGAGTCGGCGGAACACTCCGGACCGCATCGAGTTCAAGAAGTTCTGCCCGTGGTGCGGCCGCCACACGCCGCACAAGGAGACCCGCTAGCCACTGGCGGGTGTCCCCGTAGGGTCGTAGCTCAACTGGTAGAGCACCGGTCTCCAAAACCGGGGGTTGGGGGTTCGAGTCCCTCCGGCCCTGTCAACCCACGACGATCGATGAAGAGCTGAGCTGACGATGGCGCGCATCCGACCCGCACGAGGGGGGCAGGACCGCTCGGGAGACGGCGCGACGCCGGCCCCGGGTGGAGCCCGGCCGCCCGCGCCCCGGCGACGCACGCCCGCCAAGAAGGCCTCGACCGCGAAGCAGACCCCGCAGCCGCGGCCCGCCCAGACCGGCGGGCGCCGCAAGCAGGAGAAGGCGGGCTCGGTCACCAAGGCGGTCCAGCAGCAGCGGCGCGGCTCCCGGTTCATCCAGGAGGTCATCGCCGAGCTCAAGAAGGTGAGCTGGCCGACCCGCACCCAGCTGCTCCAGTCCACGGCGGTCGTGCTCGTCGTGGTGGCGATCGTCGCCGTGTACCTCGCCGTGCTCGACTCCGTGTTCGAGCGACTCGTCGACGCAATCTTCTAAGGACGCGATTTGTTCCGCTGGTACGTCATCAACACCTACTCGGGCCACGAGAAGAAGGTGAAGGCCAACCTCGAGCACCGGCTCATCTCCCTGGGCCAGCGCGAGCGGGTGCGCCAGGTGGTCATCCCCACCGAGCAGGTCGTGGAGACGAAGGACGGCCAGAAGGTCCAGACCGAGAAGCGCCGCCTGCCCGGCTACGTCCTGGTGAACATGGACATGACGCCGGACGCGCTGTGGCTCGTGAAGAACACCCCCGGCGTCACCGGCTTCGTCGGCGGCGGCGGGCGCGAGAACGAGCCCGTGCCGCTCACCCAGACCGAGGTCGACCGCCTGCTGAACGTCGCGACGCAGGAGCGCCCGAAGGTCCGCGCCGACTTCACGGTGGGCGAGAGCGTCAAGGTCATCGCGGGCCCGCTGTCCGACTTCACCGGCGAGATCGCGGAGATCAACGCCGAGCAGGGGCGCCTGAAGGTGCTCGTCAGCATCTTCGGCCGCGAGACCCCGGCCGAGCTGTCGTTCGACCAGGTCAAGAAGCTCACGTAGCATCCCGGGGCTCCGGCCCCACTGCCCGTACACCACCCCGGGGCGCGCGCCCCAGCGATCGAGGACGTCATGGCGAAGAAGGTCCTGCAGGTCATCAAGCTCCAGATCCCCGCCGGTCAGGCATCCCCCGCTCCGCCGGTGGGTCCTGCGCTGGGTGGCGCGAGCATCAACATCATGGAGTTCTGCAAGGCGTTCAACGCGCAGACCCAGTCCGGCAACGGGACCATCACCCCCGTCGAGGTGACGGTCTACGAGGACCGCTCGTTCACCTTCATCACGAAGGTGCCGCCCGCGGCGGTGCTCATCCGGCAGGCCCTCGGCATCCCGAAGGGCAGCCCGGAGCCGCACAAGGAGAAGGTGGCGAACCTGACGCGCGCGCAGCTGCGCCAGATCGCCGAGACGAAGATGCCCGACCTGAACGCCAACACGGTCGAGTCGGCAATGGAGATCATCGCGGGGACGGCGCGCAGCATGGGCGTGACCGTCGACGCGGCGTAGAGGCGGAGGAGGGCACCGTGGCCAAGCGCGGAAAGCGCTACCAGCAGGCCAAGTCCGAGATCGACGTCGACCGGGTGTACCACCCGCTGACGGCGGTCCGGATGATCAAGGGCCAGGAGCTGACCCGGTTCGACCCGACCGTCGAGGTGCACATGCGCCTCGGCGTCAACGTCCGCCACGCCGATCAGCAGCTCCGCGGGACGATCAGCCTCCCGCACGGGACCGGCAAGGACGTGAAGGTGGCCGTCTTCGCCGAGGGCGACAAGGCGCGCGAGGCCGAGCAGGCCGGCGCCGACGTCGTGGGCGGCGACGACCTGGCCAAGCGCATCCAGGAGGGCTTCGACGACTTCGACGTCGCGATCGCGACGCCGGACATGATGGGCACGGTCGGCAAGCTCGGCCGCATCCTCGGCCCCTCCGGCAAGATGCCGAACCCCAAGAGCGGCACCGTCACGTTCGACGTCGGCAAGGCCGTCGGCGACGTGAAGGCCGGCAAGGTCGAGTACCGCACCGACCGCGCCGGGATCATCCACATCGGCATCGGGAAGCGCTCCTTCGAGGAGAAGCAGCTGCTCGACAACTACCAGGCCGTGGTGGAGGAGATCGTCCGGGTCAAGCCGGCGGCCGCGAAGGGCAAGTACCTGAAGTCGATCACGCTCGCCCAGACGATGGGCCCGGGCGTGCCCGTGGACACCACCCGCACGTCGGGTTCCGACATCCAGGAGGAGCCCGCGGCGTAGCCGCCACCGTCCGCACGAACCGACCGTAGACCCACGGGGGCGGCCAGCCGGCCGCCTCAAACCGCCTGTGACACAGGCAGCCCGTGCGAGGCCGGCGACGAACGACGGAGGGCCCGAGGGGTCCCCCATCGCTCCCGCCCGCCCGCCCGGCAGGAGCACGATGGAGGTGACCCACTGAACCGAGACGAGAAGGCCGCGGCGATCGCCGAGATCGCCGGCCGGCTGCGCGACGTCGACACGATCTTCGCGACGGACTTCCGCGGCCTCACGGTCAAGGAGCTCTCGGAGCTCCGCGACCGGCTTCGCGAGGCCGACACGGAGTACACCGTCGTCAAGAACACCCTGGCGCGGCGGGCGGCCAACGAGACGGGGCGCGAGGCGCTGCTGCCCTACCTCGACGGCCCGACCGGCCTGCTGTGGGTCAACGGCGACCCCGCCGTCGCCGCGAAGGCGCTGGACACGTTCGCCCAGGCGCACGCCGACGCGATGACGGTCAAGGGCGGCCTGCTGGACGGCGCCGACCTCCCCGCCGACGCCGTCGGGCGGCTGGCGAAGCTGCCGTCCCGCGAGCAGCTGCTCGGCCAGCTGGCGGGCGGTATCGCCGCGCCGCTGACGGGCCTGGCCGGCAGCCTCAACGCGCTCATCAGCGGCCTCGCCCGCTCGCTCGGCGCCGTGCAGGCCCAGCGTGCGTCCGAGGCACCCGCCGAGCCGGTGTCCGAGGCGCCCGCCGAGGCACCTGCCTAGGCGGCCCCTGAGGCATCTGCCGAGGCGCCCACCGAGGCGGCCCCCGAGGACGCTCCCGAGGCACCTGCGGAGGCGGCCCCCGAGGAGTCCCCCGAGGAGCCGTCCGAGGCCTCCTGACCCACCCCCTTCCCTGAACTTCACGAACTTCACGAAACGAGAGGATTGAGATGGCGACGACCGAGGAGTGGATCGAGGAGCTCAAGAGCATCTCCGTGCTCGAGCTCTCCGAGCGCATCAAGGCGATCGAGGAGACGTTCGGCGTCTCCGCGGCCGCCCCGGTGGCCGTCGCGGCGGCCCCGGCCGCCGGCGGCGGTGGCGACGGCGGCGGCGCGGCGGAGGAGCAGACCAGCTTCACCGTCAGCCTCGACGCGGCCGGCGACAAGAAGATCCAGGTCATCAAGGTGGTCCGCGCGGTCACCGGCCTGGGCCTGAAGGAGGCCAAGGAGCTGGTCGACAACGCCCCGAGCAACGTCAAGGAGGGCGTCGCGAAGGAGGAGGCCGACCAGATCAAGGCCCAGCTCGAAGAGGCCGGCGGGATCGTCACCCTCAAGTAGCGGGGTCGGCGGGAACCCGTCTCCGACCACCCGGGTGGGCGTCCCCCGCCCGGGTGGTCCCCGCGCATCCGTCGTGGGAGAACCCGCCCGTGGACGACGACGTCGAGGCGAAGGCCGACCGCAGTGTCCTGATGGCCGGCCTGGCCTTCGTCGGGGGCCTCGCGGTGATCGGCATGCTCATCAGCGCGCTGGCCGGGGGCAGCGGCATCGGCGGGCTCCTGCTGGGCGCCGGGCTCGGCATCCTGGTGTCGGTCGGCGTGTTCGCGGGGTACGCCTTCAGCAAGATGTGAGGGGCCGGGCGCCAGGGCCCACCGGGGACGGTGGACGCTCCGGATCCGTTCTGATTCGCTGCCCCGCCGTGAAGAAACTCCGAGCAGCGGTGGGGGGCATCCTGGTCCTGTGCCTCGCGGCGCCCGTCGCGGGTGCGGCGGTGATCGGCCAGGGGGGCGTCCGCATGGGCGCCGACGCCATGTGGAGCCGCGGCGTCCTCGGCCAGGGCCAGACGGTCGCGGTGGTCGACCAGGGCTTCGACGGCCTCGACCGCTCCATCGCCCTCGGCGAGCTGCCGTCCCGCGACCAGCTCCAGATCCGGCTGTTCGACCCCGGCGGCGCGGAGGGCGGCGTCACCGAGCTCGGGCTCCCCACCCAGCACGGCGTTCGGATGGCCGAGCTCATCCACGACCTGGCGCCGGACGCCCGCCTGGTGCTGGTGGGCTACCGCACCCAGGAGCAGTTCGCCCAGGCCGCGGCGTGGGTCGCCCAGCAGGGGATCCCCGTGGCGAGCCACTCCAACTCGTTCCTGACGCCGCCGTTCGACGGCACCGGCCCCGCCGCGCGCGCCGTGGACGCGGCCGCCGCCGCCGGCGTGCTGTGGGTCAACTCGGCCGGCAACTACGCGCAACGCCACTGGCGCGGCGCGGCCGCGCCCGGCGGCACGGTCCTGGACATCGCGCCCACGGCCGGCACCCCGCTGCTGCTCTCGCTGGCGTGGACGTCGCCGCTGGCGGAGGGGACCGTGGCGATCCAGCGCGCCGACGGCGCGGGGGGCTGGCAGGAGGTGGCGCGCAGCTCCCCGGCGGGCCCGCTGAACGCGACGACCCCGGTCACGAACGCCGACGGCGGGACCTACCGGCTGGTGGTGACGCAGGTCGCCGGCCCGCCCCAGATCTTCGACCTCTTCTCCGAGACCGTCGGCTTCGGGGCCGCGGCCGTCGCCGAGGGCAGCATCCCCACGCCGGGCGATGCCCGCGGCGCCCTGACGGTGGGGGCGGTGAAGTGGACGGGCACCACGATCGAGGCCTACTCGTCGCAGGGCGTCCCCGGCGGCGGCAAGCCCGACCTGGTGGGCCCCACCTACGTCACGTCCAACCCGGAGTGGCCGGGGACGGCGGGCACCTCCGCCGCGACGGCGCACGTCGCGGGGGCGGCGGTGCTGCTGCGCCAGCGGCGGCTGGCGCTGGGCCTGCCGGCGGGGCCGGCCGAGCTGCGCGGCGTGCTGGTGTCGGGCGCCCTCGACCTGGGCGCCCAGGGGCCGGACCCGGTCTACGGGGCGGGCATGGCCCGCCTCGACACGGCGGCGCCGCGGCTCACGGTGCGGGTGGGCCCGGGGCCGCGCCGCGTGGTCCGCGTGCGCGCGGTCGACGCCGGTACAGTCCGCCAGGTGCAGGTGACGCTCAACGGCCGTCGCCTCGGGACCTGGAGGCGGCCGGTCGCCGGCGTGCGCCTCCCCGCGGGCGCCCGGGGCAGGCTCCAGGCCATCGCGGAGGACATGGCGGGCAACGTCGCCGTCCGCGCGCGCACGGTGGTGGCGGCCCGGTGAGGCGGCTACTCGCCGCCGCGGCCGTGGCGGGCCTCGGCGCCGCGCTCGCCGCCGGCCACGCCGGCGCCGCGCCGGCCCCCGCGTCGCTGACGGTCGACGCGAAGCCGGGGAAGGCCGCCCAGGTCGCGCAGGGCCTGGCGAGGGGCGGGCTGCGGGTGCAGCGCCGCGACGGCCGCCGCTTCCAGGTGGTGGCCGCGCCGTCGCGGGCCACGGCGCTGGAGCGCATTCCGGGCGTGGCGGGCGCGCGCGAGGCGTCGTCGGCGTTCGGCGACGACGTCCAGATCAGCCAGGGCCTGGAACGCCAGGGCGCCGACATCCTCGGCAAGGTCGCCGACGGCGGCGCCGGGCTCACGATCGCGGTCCTCGACCTGGGCTTCGGCCAGAACCTCGCGCGGCTCCAGGCGCTGGGGGAGATCCCCGCGCCCGGGCAGCTCGAGACGCTGTCGTTCGACGCGGCGAACGGCCTCGCCGGCCGCAACGCGTACGGCAACCGCACGAACCACGGCGAGATCGTCACCCAGACCGTCTACGACTACGCGCCGAAGGCCCGCTACCTGCTCGTGAACTACCACACGGAGGCCGATTTCATCGCGGCCACGGATGCGCTGATCGCGCGCCGGCCGGACATCGTCGTCCACTCCAACAGCTTCATCGAGGGGCCGTTCGACGGCACCGGGCCCACGGCGCAGGCGGTGGACCGGGCGGCCGCCGCCGGGATCCTGTGGTTCAACTCGGCGGGCAACTACGCGCTGCTGCACTGGGAGGGCCCGTGGGAGGACGCGGACGCCGACGGCGACCTCGACTGGCCGAACGGCGACAACTGGACGTTTCCCCGGTCCCCGGGGCAGCCGATCACGTTCGCGCTGTCGTGGACGTCCCCGCCGGGCGGCCCGCCGACCGACCTGGACCTGTCGCTGGAGCGGCGTGAGGCGGACGGCGGCTGGACCCCGGTGGCGGCGTCGGCCGACCGCCAGTCGGCGGGACTGCCGACGGCGGAGCGCATCACCGGCTACGCGCCGCCGGCCGCGGCGGAGTACCGCCTGCGAGTGGTGCGCGTGTCGGGCCCGCCGCCGGCCGGGAACCTGACGCTCTTCTCCCGCGAGATCCCCCTCGCGGCGATCGGCGGACTGCCGGAGGGCAGCATCCCGACGCCGGGCGACGCGACGGGGGCGATCGCGATCGGCGCGGTCGACTGGCGCGGCAACGCGCGCAAGTCGTACTCGTCGCAGGGCCCGACCGACGACGGCCGGCTGAAGCCGGACCTGGTGGCGCCGACGGACACGCGGATCATGGGGCCCGCCGGGGTCCGGGCGATCGGCGGCACGTCCAACGCGGCGCCGAACGCTGCGGGCGCGGCGGCGGTGGTGCTGGCGGCGGCCCGCCGGGCGGGGCAGTACCCGTCGGCGGCGGAGGTCCGCCAGACGCTCGACGCCATGGCGCTCGACCTGGGCGCCCCCGGCCCGGACCCGGTGTTCGGCCTGGGGCGGATCCGGGTCACCACGACACCGCCGCGGCTGGTGAAGCCGGCGCCCGCCGCCCTGTCGTCGGTGCGCGGACGGGTGGCGGTGAAGTTCCAGGCGCTGGCCCGGACGAAGGTGTCGTCGTGGACGCTCGCCGTGGACGGGAAGCCGGTGCTGGGGAGGGCGCAGACGTACCCGCGGGGGATCACCCTGGACACACGGCACCTGCCGGACGGCTGGCACGCCCTGTCGGCGGTCGCGAAGGACTACCCGGGCAACGCGGGTCGGCTCGACTGGTCGGTGAAGGTCGACAACACGCGGCCGGTGCTGATCGTCCGGTCGGTGAAGGTCCAGAAGCTCTCGCCGCGCGCGCGGCGCCAGGGGCGGCCGACGACGGTGCGCCTGGTGGTGGCGCTGCAGGACCCCGGGTCGACGGGCCGGCTCCAGGCGACGATCACGGCCACGAAGCGGGGTGGCCGGGCGGAGCGCCCCCGGGTGGTGGGGATCACCCCGGGGCAGCGGCGGACGGTCGTCGCGGCGAAGGTCGGCCGGGGGCGGTACACCGTGAAGATCGTCCTGGCGGACCGCGCCGGGAACGCCGTCACGAAAACGAAGTCCGTCCTGGTCAAGTGACCGGGCACGTCTGGACGGCGGGGTTTCCATCGCGCAGAATGCCCTCGTCCCCGGCACGCCCGGGCGTACCTGACACCCCCTCGACCCGAGAGGATTTCCATGCCGCTGGAGCGTGAGGTGAAGAGCAAGCTGCGCGACCGCGTGTCGACGGCCAACAAGTCGAACGTCGACGAGGTCGCCGACGAGGTGAACGCCGCCCTCGCCACCCTCGACGCCGACGACAAGGACCACGCCCGCCTCCAGGGCTGGCTCGAGGACCTGAGCACCGTCAAGGGCGGAGGCGTCCCCGGCAAGTTCTCCTGATCCCGGCGCCGCCCCCGGGCGGCCCCCGAGGTTCCGTGAAGGCCCCCGCCCGGGGGCCTTCGTCGTTCCGGGGCCCGACGGTCCCCTGGGGTGCGACAGGCCTGCCCTCGCCATCGGACTCGAGGCCGACGCCCTCAGCTCGTTGAAGGGTGAGACGAACGCGGCGCCCCGCCCGAGGGCCACGTCGTTCAATCGAACATCGGGTCCCGCACGAAATGAACGCGGGCTCGGGGCGGGGGGACGAATCGCCTGAGCCTCGTCATTGAACGGCGAGACGAGGGCGCATCCCGGGCAATCCGGGCCCGCCGGTCAAATGAACATCGGAGTCACGGCCCAATGAACGCCCTCGGCTCAGGGCGCAGCGAACCGGCCTGAACCCCGTCATTGAACGGCGAGACGGGGGCATCCCCGGCCATCCGGATCCGTCGTTCAAATGAACATCGGGGTGACGTCCCAATGAACGCGGGCCCCGGACGATCCGTCCATGACGGGTCGTGGTGTGGGACCTGGAGCGGGCGCCGCGGACGCGGCGGGAGCGGATCGCCGCGCTGGCCCCCGATGTCCTGTGCGCCCCCGAGGCCGACCGTGACGTCGTCCCGGTGGACGGCCACGTCGCGGAGGACGCCACGGCCCGTCCGGCTCGTCGCCGTCTGCGTCCCCTGGCGCGACGCCCACGTCCGCACCAGCCGCCGCGCCCGCCGGCGCCCCTGGGACGCGCACCTCCAGCCTCCACGGGCCTCGGCGCGCTCGTGCGGGCCCGCTCCGCCGACGCGGTCGACGGCACCACGCGCCCCGACCGCTCGAGCGACCACGACGCCGTGGCCGACGAGCTCGCGCCGGCTACCGCCCCCGGGGCTGGTGGAGCAGCCGCTGGAGGCGGCGGGTCTCCGCGAGGGCGTTGATCGGCCGCCGGTCCTGCGGACCCGGCCGGGCGCGCATGATCCGCTCGTCGCGGCCCTCGCGCGCCTCCACCCACCGCTCGTACGCCGCGATCAGGTCCAGGAGGCCCTCGACCAGGGACACGCCGACCGGGTCGCCGGCGAACGGCTGGCCGTCGTGCTCCAGGGTCCGCGCCGCCGGGCGGAACGCCAGGCCGCCCTCGCCGGGGCGGGCCGCCGTGATGCCGGTGTCGCCCACCCGCACCGCCAGGCCGCGCCACTCGCGCTTCAGCACCCCGGGCTCCACCGCCGGCCGGAAGCCGAACGCGCGCATCCGCCGCCGCTCCATCGGCGACGTCCACTGGCGGTGGGTGGCATCCAGCAGCGCCTTCAGGCGCTCGTCCATCCCGTCGGCGTCCGCGCCGTTCGCGTAGGAGGGGAGGGGCGGGCCGGTCATCGGCCCAGTATGACCCAGCCCGGCGGACGGCGGGCGAGGCGTCCACCCGCGCTGGTAAGCTCGCTGGCCTTGGCCGATGGGTCCCACTGACGACCGCCGCCGCGCCGTCATCCCGTGCAACGGCTCCGCGCCACCCGGCGCGCGCTGTTGCATGCCCTGAGCCAACCGTGGTATCGTCCGCCGTTACGCCCGCGCCCCACCCCACGCGCTGCGTCGTCCACCGCCCGCTCTCGTCAGGAGGCCTCGCGACTTGAGCACCAAGCCCGCTGCCCGCGTCCGCCACTCCTTCTCCAAGCAGGAGAAGGTTCGTGACGTCCCCAACCTCATCGACATCCAGCGCTCGTCCTTTGAGTGGTTCATCGAGAAGGGACTGCGCGAGACGATCGACGACATCTCGCCGATCGAGGACTTCACCGGCACCCTCGCGGTCCAGTTCGGCAAGTACACGCTGGGCGGCTGGGAGCCCGGCATGCCCTACGACCACATCCAGCCCAACGACTCCATCAAGGACTGCCGCGAGAAGGACATCACCTACGCGGCGCCCCTCACGATGGAGGTCGCGTTCATCAACCGGGAGACCGGTGAGATCCGCGAGCAGAAGGTCTTCATGGGCGACCTGCCCCTGATGACCGACTGGGGCACCTACATCATCAACGGCACCGAGCGCGTCGTCGTGACGCAGCTCGTGCGCTCCCCCGGCGCCTACGTGATGGAGCCGAAGGACCGCGAGAAGCAGGTCTTCATCGCGAACCTGATGCCGTCGCGCGGCTCCTGGGTCGAGCTCGAGATCGACAAGAAGGGGCTGGTCAACGTCCGCATCGACCGGAAGCGCAAGCTGCCGGTCACCACGCTGCTGTTCGCGCTCGGCTACACGCGCGACGACATCGCCAACCTCTTCCGCCACCCCGACGACCCGGACCGGGTGAACCCCTTCATCCAGCTCACGCTGGACAAGGACGCCACCGAGGGGTCGCCCCAGACGGGGGACCGCAAGAGCCTCGAGGACCTGGCGAAGACGGTGGAGGAGATCCACGCGCTCGCGCAGGGGCTCGAGGACAAGGGCGCCGAGGAGCGCGCCGCGGTCGAGGCCGAGATCGAGAAGCTCGAGAAGAAGCTGGACGCCCGGTCGGGCGAGATCATGCAGCACGCCCTCATCGAGGTCTTCAAGAAGCAGCGCCCCGGCGAGCCGCCGACGGTGGACAACTCGCGCGCCCTCGTCCGGTCGCTGTTCTTCGACCCCAAGCGCTACGACCTCACCAAGGTCGGCCGCTACAAGCTGGACGCCCGCCTCGGCCTGAACCTGGGCTCCGAGGTGCGCACGCTCACCAACCCGCGGTTCACCGGCCGGATCTCCGGCATGACCGACGACCTGGTCGAGCTGATCCGCCGGCTGGTGGCCCTGCCGATCAAGATCGGGCTGCCCGAGGACTCCAAGGACTACGCCGCCGACGGCGCGACGATGCCGCGCGACGAGATCTCCGGCGACCTCGACGAGTACGAGCACTTCGGCAACCGGCGCCTGCGCACGGTCGGCGAGCTCATCCAGGAGGCCTTCCGCATCGGCCTCTACCGGATGGAGCGCGTCGTCCGCGAGCGCATGAGCACCGAGGACGTCGACACGATCACCCCGCAGACGATCATCAACATCCGCCCGGTGGTCGCGGCGCTGAAGGAGTTCTTCGGCTCCTCGCAGCTCTCGCAGTTCATGGACCAGACCAACTCGCTGTCGGGCCTCACGCACCGGCGCCGCCTGTCGGCGCTCGGCGCCGGCGGCCTCACCCGCGAGCGCGCCCCCATCGAGGTGCGCGACGTCCACCAGACCCACTACGGCCGCATGTGCCCGATCGAGACGCCGGAGGGCCCGAACATCGGCCTGATGGGCTCGCTCGGCTCGTACGCGACCATCAACGAGTTCGGCTTCATCCAGACGCCGTACCGCCGGGTCGTGAACGGCAAGATCACCGCGGACATCGACGAGCTGGACGCCACCCAGGAGGAGCACAAGGTCATCGCGCAGGCCAACGCCGAGCGCGACGCCAAGGGCGCCCTCAAGGGCCCCGTGCTCTGCCGTAAGGGCGGCGAGCCGATCCTGGCCGACCCGTCCGACGTCGAGTACATGGACGTGTCGCCGCAGCAGATCGTCTCGGTCGCGACGGCGCTCATCCCGTTCCTCGAGCACGACGACGCCAACCGGGCCCTGATGGGCGCGAACATGCAGCGCCAGGCCGTGCCGCTCATGATCACCGAGGCCCCGCTGGTGGGCACCGGCATCGAGAAGCGCGCCGCGGTGGACACCGGCGACGTGGTGATCAGCCGCACCGACGGCACCGTCGCCGCGGTCGACGCCGACCACGTCATCGTCGAGGACCCCGCCGGGGAGCTCGAGCACTACGAGCTGCACAAGTTCACGCGCTCCAACCAGGGCACCCTGATCCACCAGAAGCCCATCGTGCGCAAGGGCCAGGCCATCGAGCAGGGCGAGCCCCTCGCCGACGGGTCCTCCACGGATCAGGGCGAGCTGGCGCTGGGCAGCAACATGCTCGTCGCCTTCATGTCCTGGGAGGGCTACAACTTCGAGGACGCGATCATCATCTCGGAGCGCCTGGTGAAGGACGACGTGCTGTCGTCCATCCACATCGAGGCCTACGAGATCGACGCCCGCACCACCAAGCTGGGCGCCGAGGAGATCACCCGCGACATCCCGAACCGCT
>JBFWNT010000028.1:0-43040 GCA_050250915.1 Thermoleophilia bacterium | reverse complement strand
TTCGCCGGGAGGCCGAGGGGATGTGGGCCTCCGGCACTCCGCTGCGCGCCGTGATCGACCGGCTCCGGGCCCGCACCGCCCGCGGGGAGGCCCGGCCACCCTCCACGACCACCATGTACCGCTGGTTCGGGGAGGCGCGATGGCTGGCGCGGGCGGGTGCCGCGCCCTAGAGTCCCCGCCATGTCGCGGACCGTGGCGGACGTGATGGCCGACGTGAAGGTGACGCTGTCGCCCGGGGACTCCCTGCGCGACGTGGCGAAGGCGCTCGCGTCGGCGCGGACCGGCCTCGGGATCGTCGACGTGGAGGGCGGCGGCGTCATCACGGAGCGCGACGTGCTCCGCGCCATCGCCGGCGGGACCGACCTCGACCGGGCGCCCGTGCGGGACCACATGACCGTGCATCCCGTCGCCGTGGCCCCCGAGACGCCCCTCGACGACGCCTGCGACCTCATGATCGCCCGCGGGGTGCGGCACCTGCTGGTGAGCGACGGCGACACCCTCGTCGGCGTGCTGAACATGCGGGACGTCGTGGGCGTCCTCTCCGGCGTGGCGACCCTCGGGTCGGTCCCGCCGGCGCGCGGCTCCTAACCCCGCCCGGCCCCTCCGTTGCGCCGCGCGGCCGCGTCGCCCAGCTGATCCGGCCGCGGCTCGCCGACGCCGCCGTCCCGCGCCTCCGGATCCCCCGCCCGCAGGGCACCCGGGATCCCCCTGATGAGCTCCCAGGGGTTGCGCTTCAGGTTGAACCGCACGCCGACCGGGGGGTGGGGGCGGGGGGCGCCGCCACGGGCGTCGTAGATCTCCCGGTACACCCCCTCGATCTGGGCGGCGATCGACGTCCAGGCGTACCGCTCCTCCGTGATCGCCCGGCCCCGCCGGCCCCACTCCTCGCGCGCCGCCGGATCGTCCAGCAGCTCCGCGATGCCCGCCGCCAGGCTCCGCGGGTCGTGGGGTGTGTGGAAGCGCCCCGGCATCCCGTCGCGGATCACCTGGTTGAACCCGATGTTGTCGGCGCACACCACCGGGGTGCCGCTCGCCAGGGCCTCCAGGAGCACCACGCCGAACGACGCGATCGTGCAGGGCGCGGCGAACACGTCCGCCTCCCGGTACAGCCGCGGCCGCTGCTTGTCCTGCTCGCCCAGCCACTCGATCCGGTCGGCGATCCCCAGCTCCTCGGCCTGCTTGTGGCCGTCGTCGCGGCCCGAGCCGTCGCCGACCACCTGCACCACGAACTCCCGGCCCTCGTCGGCGAGGATCCGCGCCGCGTCGAGCAGCGTCCGAAGGTCGTTGCGGGGGTCGAGCCGGCCCACGAAGAGGATCCGCGGCGGCCCCGGCGGCCGCTTCCCGGCCGGCAGCGGCCGGTACAGCTCCGTGTCCACGCCGTTCGGGATGATCTGGAACGGCTGGTCGCGGAAGTACGGCCGCAGGGCGGTGATGCACGCCTCCGACACCACGATCATCCGGTCGGTCCGGTGGACGGTGCTGCGGACGTAGGCGAACAGGTAGCGGTATCCCCAGTGGCCGCCCTCGAAGTACGTGTGGAACGTCCCCACGTTCACCGGCCCGGTGGCCACGCGCAGCGCCCACAGGCAGATGCTGGGGTGCGCCATCCCCTGCGAGTGGACGACGTCCATCCCCTCCAGCGCCCTCGCCACCCGCGCCTTCAGC
Organism: Thermoleophilia bacterium; assembly: GCA_050250915.1. Lineage (GTDB taxonomy): Bacteria > Actinomycetota > Thermoleophilia > Miltoncostaeales > Miltoncostaeaceae > Miltoncostaea. The sequence goes on along the minus strand of JBFWNT010000028.1, from coordinate 41,375 downwards.
CCGATCCCCACGGCGCAGCGGGCCACCGACCCGTTGCCGCGCACCGGCATCGAGATCCCCAGGCGCACCGTCCGGTAGCCGTGCTCGCGCAGGTTCTCGGCGTCCACCCGCCGCGCCCGCCGCCGCAGCCTGAACGGGGCGTTGGCCGTGACCACCGTCACCTCGTGACCCATCCGGACGAGCTGGAGGCTCAGGTTGTGGACGTGCTCCGGCACGCCGCCCAGCACCGGATAGGCGTACTCCGTGACCATCGCGATCCTCACCCTGGATCCGCCGCATCTCGCGGCGCGGATGCGCGAGATCGCATGCGCCATGCGGGATTCGGCGCGACCGTAGGGGTCACCCTCGCGGTGCGACGCCGAATCCCGCCTGGCGCGGCGCTCTCACGCCCCGCATCCACGATCTTCGCCGGATCCAGGGTCACGCCCGGCGCGGCCTCCAGTCCCAGGGCATGGGCAGGCCGCCGCTCAGGCGCCACGCGATGACCAGGCCGATCAGCACGGTCGTCGCGCCGCCCACGCCGTCGAGCCACCAGTGGTTGGCCGTCGCCACCACGGTGAACAGCATCCCCGCCGGCCAGAGGAACGCCAGCCACCGCCACCGCGACCCCCGGTTGAGCCAGAAGATCGTGAGGGCGAACAGGAACGAGTAGCCCACGTGCATCGACGGCATCGCGGCGAACTCGTTCCGGAACGGCTGGAACCACGACAGGGACCCGCCCAGCTCCAGCGACTCCTTCGTGGGGTCGGCCAGGCCGAGCCCGGAGAGCCGCGGCGGGGCCAGGGGGTAGAGCCAGTAGCCCACCACCGCCAGGGCGTTCGTGATCCAGAACCAGTTGCGGAACATCGCGTAGTTGTCGCGCCGGCGGAACCACACCCAGAAGAACATGACCGCGAACCCCGTCGTGTGGGCCAGCGTGTAGACCCACGTCGTCGTGAACTCGAGGGGGCCGATGCCCTGCACCCAATGGTGGATGTCGGGCTCCCAGAAGGCCCCCAGGGAGCGCTCCAGATCGACCACGTCGTGGGCGTGACCGAGCACCCGCTCGAAGTCCTCGGTGGCCACGAGGTCGCGCAGCCACTCGTACGCGGCCATCAGGACGAAGAAGAGCACCAGCTCGACGCCGATCGGCCAACGGGCCGTCCAGGCGCGGGCCAGGGGCGAGGAGGGTGCCGCGACGGTCACGGCGCGCGAGGCTAGCACGGCCGATCGGGCATCCCCGGGGCTTACGTCACCTGCCGGAAACGCCGATGCCCTTTGCTATCTTCGGCCCTCGTCGGCCGCCCCTGCCCGCCGACCGGCGGCACCCTCTCGGAAGGTCTCGCACCGCATGGGAATCCTCCTCCCGATCTACATCCTGGTCTTCATCGGGTTGATCTACCTCGTCGGTGTCCGCCCGCAGCAGAAGCGCCGCAAGGAGCTCGCGGACATCATGTCCCGGCTCCAGCCCGGGGACGAGGTGGTCACCGTCTCCGGCATCTACGGCACCATCACCGAGGTCGAGGACGGCGAGACCGTCCTGCTCGAGGTGGCCGAGGACCTCGACATCCGCGTTGCCAAGGGCTCCATCGCCCGGGTCCTGACCCCGCCTGCCGCGACCGCCGAGGCGTCCGCGACCGGCGAGGCCTAGGCCGCCCCTCCTGTGAGGCGCCCGCTCTTCCTCATCGCGGTCATCGTCGGCCTGCTGGCCGCGTCGGTGGCCGCCATCGCGCTGCGCCCCGCCGTGCTCGGCCTGGATCTCCAGGGCGGCGTCGAGGTGGTGCTCCAGGGCAAGGCCACGGAGACCAGCCAGGTCACCCCCGAGGCGATCGACCGGTCTGTCGAGATCATCCGGAGCCGCGTCGACTCCTTCGGCGTCGCCGAGCCCGAGATCCAGACGCAGGGGAACGACCAGATCGTGGTGGCGCTGCCGGGCGCGGACAACCCGGAGCAGGTCGTCAACGACCTCATCCAACCCGCCCAGCTCACCTTCATCAACTTCGAGCGCAACGTCGTCGACCCCAACCCGTCGCGGACCCTCTGGGACGCGGTGCAGCTGGCCAAGAAGACGAAGCCCGACTCGTCGCGCGGCCTGCCGACGTACTACGCGTTCGACAAGGAGACCCACGAGCCGATCCCGGGGATCCCGCCGGCCAACACGTACCAGGACCTGAAGGAGAGCTTCCCCAACGACACCATCCCGGACAACGTCACCGTCCAGGTGGTGCCGAAGGGCCTCTTCATCGCGTCGCAGGAGGACCAGCGCCTGCAGACCCGCGACGTCGGGACGCAGACCAGCTACCTCGTCTTCCAGAACAACCCGGGCCTGACGGGCGCCGACATCACCGAGGCGCGGGCCACCATCCAGACCGGCGGGCTCGGCAGCCGCCAGCGCGTGGTGACGCTCCAGTTCACGGGCGAGGGGCGGCAGAAGTTCGCCGACATCACCCGGCAGCTCGCCCAGGACGGGGCGCTGCAGAACGAGCTGCAGCGCTTCACGATCATCCTGGACGGGAAGATCGTCTCCAGCCCGACCGTCGACTACAACCAGTACCCCAACGGGATCGACGGGCGGAACGGCGCCGAGATCAACGGCGACTTCTCGCAGGGCGAGGCCGAGACCCTCGCCAAGCAGATCAACTCCGGCGCCCTCCCGATCGACCTCGAGGTCATCAGCCAGAAGCAGGTCTCGGCGACCCTGGGCAAGGAGTCGCTGCGCGAGGGCCTGATCGCCGGGATCATCGGCCTGGCCCTGGTGATGGTCTTCCTGATCGTCTACTACCGCTTCCTGGGCGTCATCGCGGCCCTGGCGCTCCTGGTCTACGGCGTCTTCTTGTACGCGGTGGTGGTGCTGGTGCCCATCACGCTGACGCTGCCGGGCATCGCGGGGATCATCCTCACGATCGGCGTGGCGTCCGACGCCAACGTCGTCATCTTCGAACGGGTACGCGAGGAGGCGCGGGCCGGCAAGACGCCGCGCGCCGCCGTCCTGGCCGGCTACAAGAAGGGCATCACGGCGATCATCGACGCGAACGTCGTGACGCTGGCGACCGCCCTGATCCTGTTCCTGTTCGCGACCGCGGGCGTGAAGGGCTTCGCCTTCACGCTGTTCGTCGGCACCCTGCTCTCGCTGTTCACGGCGGTGTTCGCCACGCGGGCCGCGTTCAACGTGCTGGCCGAGACGCGCTTCCTGCGCGACGACCGCTACCTGGGGCTCCACCAGCGGGAGATCCGCTGGAAGATGGACTTCGTCGGCAAGTGGAAGCTGTGGCTGGCGATCTCGATCATCCCGATGATCATCGGGGCGTTCTGGATCGGGATCCACGGCCTCAACCTGGGCCTCGACTTCGAGAGCGGCACGCGGATCACCACCAGCTTCGAGAACCAGCCCTCGGAGCAGCAGGTCCGCGACCTGTTCTCCCAGCTCGGCTACTCCGACGCCAAGATCCAGAGCACCACCGAGAAGGTCGACGGCAACGACGTCCAGGGCTTCCAGATGCAGACGGAGACCCTGCAGCCGCCCGAGCAGCGGCAGCTGAAGCGCGCCCTGGACGACAAGTTCGGCGTGATCGAGGACACCTACCAGCTGGAGCTGGTGGGGCCGACGTTCGGCAAGCAGATCATCCGGAACGCCATCTGGGCGATCCTGCTCAGCTTCGGCGTCATCGTCATCTACCTGAGCATCCGGTTCGAGTACAAGCTCGCGATACCGGCGCTGCTCTCGGTGATCCACGACGTGTGGCTGTCGCTCTCCATCTACTCCTTCACCGGGAGGGAGGTGACGAGCGCGACGGTCGCGGCGCTGCTGACCATCCTCGGATATTCGCTCTACGACGTGGTGATCGTGTTCGACCGCATCCGCGAGAACGTGCCGATCATGCGCAGATCGACATACCGCGAGGTCGTGAACGTGTCGGTGCACGAGACGCTGACGCGGTCGCTCATCACCATGCTCACCACGCTGATCCCGCTGACGGTCCTCTACTTCTTCGGCGGGGACACGCTCAAGGACTTCGCGTTCGCGCTGCTCGTCGGCATCCTGTCCGGCGGCCTGTCGTCGATCGCGATCGCCGCGCCTCTGGCCGCCCTCTGGAAGGAGCGCGAACCGGAGAACAAGCGGCGCAGCTCCAAGATCGAGCGCCGCCGCGCCGCGGCGCTCACCACCGACTCCGACGTCGTCGACAACGCCGCGCTCGCGCGCGCCGAGGCGGCCCTGGACGCCGAGATCCGCGCCGAGGAGGGACGGGGCCAGCCGGACGAGGACGAGTACGAGGAGTACGAGGAGTACGAGGACGAGGAGCCCGCGCAGCTCGAGGCCGGCGAGGAGGAGCCGGAGCACGACGAGCAGCCGGACCTTGAGGACGTGCCCGAGGCCGAGGAGGAGCCCGAGCCTGAGGCCGAGGTCGAGACCGACGGGGAGCCCGCGGCCGACGCCGAGGCCGAGGCTGAGGTGGAGGCCGAGGCCGACGGCGACGCGCAGGAGGTCGACGCCGCGGAGGCGAAGGAACCCGGAAACGGGGACCGCAGGGCGCGACCGGACCCGAACCGCCAGCGACGGCACCGCCAGGTGCAGAGGAAACGACGCAGATGACGACGGTACGCGAAGGCCTCGAGCAGGCCGTGCTCCTGTCCATCGGGGCGGCATACCTCACGCGCGAGCGCGCCGAGGCCGCCGCCGCCGAGCTGGTCCGCAAGGGCCAGGCCACCGGGGAGGAGGGCGCCGCGGTCGTCGAGCGCCTGATGGCCCGGGTGCGCGGCGAGGGAACCCCGGGCGCCGGCCTGGTCGGCAAGCTCGAGGGCGGGGTGCAGGGCGTCCTGCGCGAGTTCGGCGTGGTCACGCGCGCGGAGCTCGAGGACGTGCAGCTGCGGCTGATGGAGCTGGAGCACCGCCTGGGGCTGCTCGAGCGCGGCCCCGGGGACGACTCGGCCGGTTAAAGGCGGGCCCCGGCCGCCCGATATCGAGGGGGACGGGCCCGCGCGGGCCCGGCGCGCGCCATCCGGCGCAAAGGGTGGAACGGAGGCCCCCTCGTGCGTACGCGACTCGTCATCCCTGCGGCCATCCTGGTGGCCGTGGCCTACGTGAAGGGCCGCCAGGACGCGCAGCCCGCCGCCACGGCCCCCGGCGCCGCCACGCCGGCGCCCACCGTCCCCGGTCCGTCGGACGCGAGCATCCTGCGCGCCCAGGCCGAGGCCGCCGATGCCTTCGAGTTCGGGCTCGACGAGCCGGCCGAGGCCGACCTGGCCGCCGCCGAGGCCGCCGCGGCCCTGGCGGAGCCCCCCGTCGCCGAGCCGGACGTCTTCGCGGAGTTCCTCCTCGACGCGGTCGAGGAGCCGGTCGACGTCGATGAGCCGGTCGCCGAGGAGGAGCCCGCGGTGGCCCCGGCGCCCGTCTGGGTCCCGGACTTCGACGCGATCGCGGTGCCCGAGGCCGCCCCGTCGGTGTTCACCCCCCGCCCGCCGGCGTGGGAGCCCGACCCGGTCGCGCTGTCCGAGTGGTTCGGCACCCCGGCCGGCGCCGCCCCGCAAATCGAGGTGTCCGGCCGCTTCTCGCTCGGCGGCGTCGCCGTCCAGGCCGGGCACATGGCGCTCTGCGGCGTCACGTTCCCGTCGCGGATCGCCGACGAGGTGCACGCCGGGCGCATCCGGCTGGTGCCCGAGGCCCTCCAGAACGTCTCCGCCGACGGCCTCGTGGTGCTGGGGGACGAGGGCTTCGCACCGGACGGCGACGGCTTCACGCTGGTGGTCGCCGCGGTCGCCCCCGGGGCGTTCGCGGTGTCCGGGCGCTACGAGCTGATCGCGGCGGGCTGAAGCCCCGGGCTCAACCATCCGCCGCCGCGGCCGATAGGCACACCAGGCCGCGCTGCGGCCGTCAGCCCGATCGCGGCGCCCTGCCGCAACGCCAAGGAGGCCGCGGGACATGTCCCTGATGAACATCGCCATCATCGGTGGCGTCGTTCTGCTCGTGCTCATGCTCGTCAAGATGCGGCGCGACAAGGGCGCCGACCCGGCGTCGAAGTCCGGGAAGGCCCCGAAGGGCCGCGGCCGTGGCCGCCGGGACCGCAAGGCCCCGCCGGCCCCGCCGGAGCCCATGCCGCTCGCCGCGGCCGCCGGGGCGGTGTCCCCGGTCGACGAGCCGGACGCCCCCCGCTGGCCCGAGGAGCTCGGCGAGGACGAGTGGCCCCCCGCCCCTGCGCAGGAGCCCGTGGCCGCCTGGCCGCCCCCGGCCGAGGAGCAGGCGGATCAGCCCTTCGCCGACGGGCCGTTCGCCGACGGGCCGTTCGCCGACGAGCCGCAGGCCGATGCGCCGTTCGCCGACGAGCCGTACGCCTCCGAGGAGCCCGCCGAGGCCCCCGCGCCGGCCGCCCCCGTGGCCCAGGAGCCCGTCCCCGCGCCGGTCGCCGCCCCCGCGTGGGCGGACGACGAGATCGTGACCGACCCGGGCTGGCCCCTTCCGGGCGAGGTCGACGGCGGCTGGTCGGGCGCCTCCGAGCAGCACCTCGCGGCCGCCGGACCCGCATGGGTCGAGCAGGCCGCGACGACGGCCGGCCCGGCCGGTGACGTGGAGTGGCTCGGCGACGAGCAGGCCGTGGAGGAGGAGATCCCCCCGTGGGCGCCGCCCGCCGGCGAGGTCGCCGGCGACGCCGCCGACGAGGTGCCGGAGTGGGAGGCCGCCCAGCAGGAGGTCCCCGAGTGGGAGGCGCCCGCCGCGTCCCCCGCGGCGGAGGAGCCCGCGGGCGCGCCCGACGCCTGGGAGGCCGAGGCCGACATGCCCGCGTGGGAGCCGCTCGCCGAGGAGGCGGAGCAGCCCACGGGCGAGTTCGCCGCCCCGTCGTTCGACGCGCCCGTCGCGGAGGAGCCCGCGTTCGACGAGCCGTCCTTCGGCGAGCCCGTGTACGACGAGCCGGTCGCCCCGGCCGTCGAGGCGGTCGAGGAGGTCGCCTTCGACGAGCCGTCCTTCGAGGAGCCGTCCTTCGAGGAGTCGTCCTTCGAGGAGTCGTCCTTCGAGGAGTCGTCCTTCGAGGAGCCGTCCTTCGAGGAGCCGTCCTTCGAGGAGCCGGCGTACGACGAGCCCGCCTTCGAGGAGGCGTCGTTCGATCTGCCGGCGTTCGAGGAGCCGGCGGTCGAGGCCGAGCCGATCGCGCTCGTGGCCGAGGCGCAGGTGGCGGCGGAGGTCGCCCCGGCCGAGGTCGCCCCGGTGGCCGAGCAGGAGCCGGCCGGCGAGCCGGTCGCCTGGTGGGACGAGGAGGACCCGTCCGCGGTGTCCGCCGGCCCGCCCGCGGAGGCGTCGTCGGGCCGCTGGGCCCTCGGCGGGTTCGCGGCGCAGCCCGGCCAGCACGCGCTCGGGGGCGTCCAGTTCCGCGAGGAGCTGGCCGAGGCCCCGACCGGCTGGGCGCTGGCCCCGGCGCTGGACGCCGGCCCGGGCACCCTGGTGCTCGTGATCGACGGCGCCATCAACAGCGACGGCGAGGGCGTCGAGGTCGTCACCGACCCCGGCTTCGCCCCGACGCCGCAGGGCTTCACCGTCCGCGTGGCCGCCACGGCCTCCGGGCCGTTCGCCGCCAGCGGGACGTTCCACGTCCTGTAGCGACTGACACCGGTCGGACGTGGCCGCCGCCGCATCCGCGGCGGCTGCTACGTTCGGCCGATGGCACGGGGCGAGCGGCGTCAGAACCTTGCGCGGCTGGGGGAGATCGCCCAGGTCGCCGCGCGCCACGGATTCGGGTACGCGTTCGGGCGCAACGACCGACCCGCCGACGAGCTGAACGGCGCCGGTGGCCGCAACCGCGGCCGGCGCATGCGGGAGATGCTCGACGAGCTGGGCCCCACGTTCGTCAAGTTCGGCCAGCTGCTGTCCACCCGGCCGGACGTGGTGCCGCCCGACATCCTGGCGGAGCTCCGCGGCCTGCAGGACGACGCCCATCCCGAGCCGTTCGACCGCATCCGGGCGGTCGTGGAGAGCGAGCTGGGCCTCACCATCGAGCAGGTCTTCCTGGAGTTCGACGAGACGCCGATCGCGGCCGCCTCCATCGGCCAGGTGCACCTGGCGCGCCTGCCCGGCGGCCAGGAGGTGGTGGTCAAGGTCCAGCGGCCCGACGCGGAGCGCCAGCTCAACGCGGACATCGAGCTGCTGTACCAGGTGGCCCGGGTCGCGGCGGAGCGGGTGCGGCGGCTCCAATTCATCGACCTGGTGGGCACGGTCGACGAGTTCGCCCGCACGGTCCGGCGCGAGCTGGACTACGGAATCGAGGCGCGCAACGCCGAGGTCTTCCGCCGCGACTTCGCCGGCGACGACCGGGTGGCGGTGCCGAAGATCTACTGGCGCTACAGCACGTCCCGGGTGCTGACGATGGAGCGGGTCGAGGGGACGGTCCTCGGCAGGCTGGACCTGGACTCGTGGTCGCCCGACGATCGCAAGCGGCTCGGCAACCGGATCACCGAGACGTGGATGCAGATGGTCTTCGTCCACGGGTTCTTCCATGCCGACCCCCACCCGGCGAACATCCTGGTGCGCGGGCCGGACCAGATCAGCCTGGTCGACTTCGGCATGACCGAGCAGCTCACCGAGCGCGACCGCGAGGCGGCGGTGCGGCTGCTGCTCGACATCCTCAACCAGGACTCCGAGCGCCTGCCGCGCCGCCTGCGCGCCCTGGGGGTGCGGTACCCGCGGCAGATGGAGGAGGAGCTGAGCGACCGGCTCGCCGTGATCGTGCAGCGCTACTCGGTGGCGGCGATCGGCGAGATCGACGCCCGCGAGGTGCTGCGCGAGATCTTCCAGACGATCTACAGCCTGGACATCACGCTGCCGGCGCGCTGGGTGATGCTGGACAAGACGGTCGCGACGCTGGCCGGCGTCGTCCTGGAGATCTACCCCGACCTCAACGTGTTCGAGGTGGCGCGGCCCTACGCGATCCGCACGGCCACGCAGCGATACCGGCCCGACCGGATCGCCGACCGGGTGCGGGTCGACATGGGCCGCTACGCCGAGGCCTTCCTCGAATACCCGTTCCAGATCTCCGAGCTACTCGACGAGTTCAAGGACGGGGAGATCGAGATCACCGTCCGGCCGGAGGGGTTCAAGGAGGCGGTCGACAAGATCCAGGCCGGCGCCAACCGGATGGTGCTCGCGCTCGTGGCGGCGGCGCTGCTCCTCGGGTCGTCGATCATCTCGGTGTTCGCCAACTCCGGGGAGATCGCCGGCCTGTCGCTGCTCGCGACACCGGGATTCCTGGTCGGCCTGGCGATCGTGGTCTGGCTCTGCATCGGCATCTTCCGCTCGGGACGCTGGTGAGCTGGCGCGCGCGGCGGGTCGCGTTCGCGGAGGTCGCGGCCCTCCAGGAGGCGCTCGAGATCCCGGAGCCCGTGGCCTGGGTGCTCGTGCGCCGTGGTCTCGGCGACCCGGTGGCCGCCCGCGAGTTCATGGCGTCCGACGGGCCGCTGGCCCCGGCGGAGGCGCTGCCCGGCATCGGCGAGGCGGCCGACCGCCTGGTCCGGGCGATCCGCCAGGGCGAGCGGATCGCGGTGCACGGCGACTACGACTGCGACGGCATCTGTTCCACGGCCATCCTGGTGCGGGCCCTGCGGGCGCGCGGGGCCGACGTGGTGCCGTTCCTGCCGAGCCGCTTCACCGAGGGCTACGGCGTCGCCGACGCCACCGTCGACCTGCTGGCGGAGCGCGGCGCGCGCGTGCTGGCGTGCGTGGACTGCGGCACGTCGGCGATCACCGCGCTGACGCGCGCGGTGGACCTGGGGATGGACCCGATCGTGCTCGACCACCACCTGGCGGGCGGCCACCGGCCCCCGGGGATCCTGGCCAACCCGGCGCTGGGGCGGCCGGCCGACGACCTCCCCGCCGCCGCGGGCGTGGTCCACATGATGGTCCGGGCGCTGGCCGACCGCCTCGACGGCGGCACCCTCTCGCTTGATGCCGACGAGGGCATCGACCTGGTCGCGCTCGCGACGGTCGCCGACGCCGTCCCGCTGGTGGGCGACAACCGGCGCCGGGTCGCCCAGGGCCTCAAGGTCATGCGCGAGGCGCCCCGGCCCGGCATCGCCGCCCTGTGCGCGGCGGCCGACCTGGAGCCGCGGCTCGTCTCGGCGCGCGCGCTCGGGTTCACGCTGGCGCCGGCGATCAACGCCGCCGGCCGGCTCGCGCACCCGGAGCGCGCGCTGGAGCTGCTGCTGGCCGACGACCGCGAGACGGCCGACCCGATCGGCGCCGAGCTGTGGGAGCTCAACGCGGAGCGGCGCGAGGTGGAGCGGGAGATCACCGAGCAGGCGATCGCGCAGTTCGAGGCCGAGCCCGACGAGATCCGGGCGGCGGGGATCGTGGTCGCGGCGGGTGACGGGTGGCACGAGGGCGTCGTCGGCATCGTCGCGTCGCGGCTGGTGGAGCGGTTCGAGCGGCCCGCCATCGTCCTCTCGCGCAACGGCGACGCGGCGAAGGGGTCGGGGCGGAGCCTGGCCGGCGTCGACCTGCACGGGCTGGTGGGGGCCGCGTCGTCCACGCTCACGCGCTGGGGCGGCCACCCCGGGGCGGTGGGGCTGGAGCTCCCCGCGGAGCGGATCGCCCGCTTCCGCGACGACCTGATGCTGGCCGCCGAGGGCGCCCGCGCGGCGATCGCCCGCGCCCGCGTGCGGGCGGTGGACGCGGTGGTGGGGGCGCGCGACCTCACGCTCCCGACGGCCGAGGCGCTGGAGGCCCTGGCGCCGTTCGGGCGCGGCAACCCGCCGGTGCGGCTGGTGCTCCCGGGCGCCGAGCTGGAGTCGCCGACCCGGGTGGGGCAGGGGAGGCACCTGCAGGTGCGGCTGCGGTCGGGCGGCGTCAACGCCCGGGCGATCGGGTTCCGGATGGGCGAGAAGGCGGAGGGCATCGCGCTGGACGAGCGTCACGACGCGCTCATCTCGCTGGAGATCGAGCGCTGGCAGGGCGTGGTGGGCCCGCGCGTCGCGGTCGATGCGCTCCAGGCGATCCCCCTGCGCGACGTCCTGCCGGGCGGCTGTGCGCAGCCGTGCGACGTCGCCTGCCCGGACCGCGTCCGCGGGGAGGACCTGCGGGCGCTGGTGGTGGACGGCGACGGCGAGCACGGCCTCACCGGCCCGCCGCCCCCGGTCGCCGCGGAGCCGCCCCTGGGGGTGCGCGACCGGCGGGGGCAGGCGGCGTCGCTGGCGGTGCTGGCCTCGCTGGCGGGGGCCGACCGGGGCGTGGTGGCGGTGGTGGCCGACGTGGCGCGGCGCCGGGGCGCGCTGGAGACGGCATTGGAGCCGGGGCGCCTGGGCCTGGAGGTCGCGGTGCTGGCGGGCGGGCGGTGCGACCCGGGGGCCATGGCGGCCCGCATGGCGCTGGCGCGCGGGGTGCCGGCGATGCTGATGATCGACTACGCCCGGCTGGCCGAGGTGGAGCCCCCGGAGGGCATGCACCTGGTGCTGGTGGACCCGCCGGGGAGCGCCGACGACGTGGCGTGGGCGGCGGCCCGGGCGGCGGGGCGGTGGCTGCACCTCACGTGGGGCGAGGCGGAGACGGAGCTCGCGCTCGCGGTGGCGGAGGAGGAGTGGGAGCTGCGCCCCGCGGCCGCCGCCATCTGGACGGGCCTCCGCGACGGCGTCCACCGCCCGTGGGGGCCGGACCTGGAGGGGATCCTCCTGGGCGACGGTCCGGCCATCCGTCGCCCGCGCGCCGCGGCGCGGGCGCTCCGGGTGCTCGCCGAGGTCGGCCTGGTGGAGGTGGGCCCGGACGGCGTCCGCGCCGCCGCCGATCCCGCCCGCCGCGACCTGACCGACTCCGCCCTCTACCGCGCCTGCCGCGAGCGCCTCACCGAGGCCCGCGCCCACCTCTCCCGCTCGCAGACGCTCGACCTCCTCGCCCGCACCGAGGTCCCCGAGGGGGCCCTGGCCGGCTGATCCGCCCGCGGGGAGGCCGGCGCGGCCTCGATCGCCCGGGGCGGCGGGCGGCGATGCCGGCTCGCCCGCCGCTGAGGCGTTCCTTGTACCGCGATCGGGACGGCCCCCCGCGACCGTCGATCGGGACCACGTGATCTCAATTGCACCGGCGGGGAGCCGATGCCCTCGTCACCCGTCACTGAACGCCACGGGCCACGGGGACGCCGTTCATCTGGACGAGACCTCGTCGTTCATTTGAAACCCCTGACGGCCGGGGGGTCCGTGGGGACCCCGCTCAGGCCGGGGGGCCAGGGGTCTCCGGCCGGAAACAGCGGTACAGTCATCACATGTCGAAGGACCTCGCCGACCTGGATCTGGGCCTCGCGCCCGCCGTCCCGGAGCTCGACGACCTCATCGCGGAGGTCGCCGCCCACCACCCGGACGTCGACCGCGACCTGATCCGGCGCGCCTACGCGTACGCCGATGACGCGCACCGAAGCCAGCTGCGCGACAGCGGCGAGCCCTTCATCACGCATCCATTGGGCTGCGCGCGGATCTGTGCCGGCCTGGGCCTCGACGGCACGGCCGTGGTCGCCGCGCTGCTGCACGACACGGTCGAGGACACGGGCGCCACGCTGGACGACATCGAGGCGCAGTTCGGCAACGAGGTCGCGCAACTCGTCGACGGGGTCACCAAGCTCTCCAAGATCCACTTCGAGAGCAAGGAGGCCCACCAGGCCGAGAACTACCGCAAGCTCATCGTCTCGATGTCGAGCGACATCCGCGTGCTGGTGGTCAAGCTCGCGGACCGCCTCCACAACATGCGGACGCTCGCCTACATGACGAAGCCGAAGCAGATCCAGAAGGCCAAGGAGACGCTCGAGGTGTACGCGCCCCTCGCGCACCGCCTCGGCATCCACTCACTCAAGTGGGAGCTGGAGGACCTCGCCTTCGCGACGCTGCACCCGAAGCGGTTCAGCGAGATCCAGCAGATGGTCAACCAGCGGCGGCCCGACCGCGAGGCCTTCATCGAGGAGGCCGGCCAGATCCTGCACGAGCAGCTGGCCGCCGTCGGGATCACCGGGGTCGAGATCACCGGACGTGCCAAGCACTTCTATTCGATCTACGACAAGATGACCCGGAAGGACAAGGAGTTCAACGAGATCTACGACCTCACCGCGATGCGGGTGCTCGTTGACTCGGTGAAGGACTGCTACGGGGCCGTCGGCATCATCCACAGCCTCTGGAAGCCCCTGCCCGGGCGCTTCAAGGACTACATCGCGATGCCCAAGCTCAACATGTACCAGTCGCTCCACACGACGGTCATCGGGCCCGAGGGCAAGCCGCTCGAGATCCAGATCCGCACCTACGCGATGCACGCGACCGCCGAGTACGGAGTCGCCGCGCACTGGCTCTACAAGGAGGGCCGCGCCGACCAGCCGGCCTGGGTGTCGCGGATGATGGACTGGCAGCGCGAGACGCACGACCCCGCCGAGTTCATGGAGGCGCTCCGCTCCGACCTCTACAGCGACGAGGTCTACGTCTTCACGCCGAAGGGGGAGGTCCGCGACCTGCCCGCCGGGGCCACGCCGCTCGACTTCGCGTACGACGTCCACACCGACGTCGGGCACCGCTGCGTGGGCGCCAAGGTCAACGGCCGCATCGTGCCGCTCACCTACACCCTCCAGTCCGGCGACTTCGTCGAGATCCTCACCTCCAAGGCGCCGCGCGCACCGTCGCGCGACTGGCTCCAGCTGGTCACCACCACCAAGGCGCGTTCCAAGATCAGCCAGTTCTTCCGGCGCGAGCGCCGCGAGGACGCCGAGCACCGCGGCCGCGAGCTGCTCCAGGACAGCCTCCGCAAGGCGGGCCTGCCCAGCCAGCGGGTGGCGGGGTCGCCGCTGCTGCTCGAGGTGATCCAGGAGATGGGCTTCAAGAAGGCCGACGAGTTCTACATCTCGCTCGGGCTCCAGAAGACGTCGGTGCAGGTGGTGGTCAACAAGATCCTCCACCGGCTGAAGGCCGGCCAGGCCGTCGCCGAGGAGGCGCCCCCCGGGCCCACGTCGCGCGGCCGCAAGAGCACCTCCGCCACCGCCTCCAGCGACCTGGGCATCGAGATCGACGGCCTCGCCGACGTGCTCGTGCGCCTCGCCAAGTGCTGCAAGCCGGTGCCGGGCGACCCGATCCTGGGCTACATCTCCCTGGGCCGCGGCATCACCATCCACCGCGAGGACTGCCCCAACGCCAAGGCCCTGATGAAGAACCCCGAGCGCTTCACGCCGGTCTCCTGGAGCGGGGCCAACCAGCAGAGCTTTCGCGTGGAGATCGCCATCGACGCCTGGGACCGTGTCCGGCTCCTCGAGGACCTCTCCCGGGCCTTCGCCGAGGCCGGGGTGAACATCATCTCGGCCAACTGCACGATGGAGGACGGGATGGTCCACGACCGCTTCACCGTGGACGTCGGCGACGTCGAGACGCTCAAGTCCTGCATCGGCAGCCTGCGGCAGGTCGAGTCGGTGTTCGACGCCTATCGGGTGACGCCCGGCAGCTGATCGCGGGACCCTCGGCCCCGCCCGGATGACGGGGTGCCCTCCGGGGCAACTGCTACCGTCCCGCGCCGATGGAATGGCTCGATCTCGTGGTGCCCTCGGCGGCCATCCTCGCCCTCTTCGGCGTGGTCGCACTCGTTTTCGTGGCGATCCGCCAGGGGCGCACCATCCGGCGTCTGGAGCAGCGTCTCGCCGAGCGCGGTGAGGCGTCCATCGAGGCCCCGCTCCAGCGGATCGCGGAGCTCCAGGCCCGGGAGAAGGTGTCGTCCGGGCGCCCCGCGTACAGCGCCCAGCTGCGCACCGCCGGCGTCGTCGGCCTGGTCGCGCTGGCGCTGCTGCTGGCGATCGGCGGCATCTGGTACCTGTTCGTCCGCGACGACGGCGGCGGCACGGCCGACGCCCCGGCCGCGTCGACCACCGCCAGCCGCACCACCGCGAACCCGCCGAAGCCGGTCGACCAGACCATCGTCCCCGCCGACGTCCCGGCCATCCCCGACAAGTCGATCTACACCGTGCAGGTGTTCAACGCGAGCGGCGTGTCGGGCGCGGCGGGCGACGTCATCGCGCCGAAGCTCCAGGGGGAGGGGTGGAACGTGCCGCCGGCGGCCAACGAGCCGAACGGCGAGACCGGTCGCAAGGAGTCGGTGGTCATGTTCACGCGCGGCAAGCGCAATGTCGCGTGGAACGTGGCGAAGGACCTGGGCATCAAGCGCGCGCCGCCGGTGGACGGGTACACGGCCGACCAGTACGGCGACGCCGACGTGATCGTGCTCGTCGGCACCGACCTCGCCAACGGCGGGACCACGCCGACGCCCTAGCGGTCGGAGGGGGCTCCGTGGCCGCCGCCGCCGGGGGTCTCGATGCCCAGCACGTCGCCGGCGCGCAGCGTGCCGCGCCACTTCGCCGGCAGCGGCTCCCCGTTGAGGGTCGTGCGGCCCGGTGCGCCGTCGCCGCCGCCGTCGCGCCCGGCCGGCCCGTGGGCCCGGCGCTCCGCGATGACCGACGCGTCGGCATCCACCAGCACGCGCACCGACCGCTCCACGCCGTCGCCGCCGCGGTGGGCGCCCGCGCCGCCGGAGCCGCGGCGCAGCCGGTACGTCTCCACCCTCAGGGGATAGGCCGTCTCCAGCGCCTCCACCGGGGTGTTCAGGGTGTTGCTCATCGCCACGTGGACCCCGGACGGCCCGTCGGCTCCCGGCGAGGCGCCCTGCCCGCCGCCGAGCGTCTCGTAGTAGGTGAAGCCCGGGCCGCCGATCGTGAGGTTGTTCATGGTGCCCTGGCCCTGCGCCGGCACCGGGATGGCCCGGCCCAGCGCGGAGAACACGGCGTCGACGATCCGGCTGGAGGTCTCCACGTTGCCGCCGGCCACCGCCGCGGGGGGCGTCGCGTTGACCAGCGTGCCCTCCGGCGCCACCACCGTCACCGGGGCGAACGCCCCCGTCGAGGCGGGGATGTCCGGGTCGGTCACGCACCGCACCACGAAGAACACCGCCGACCGCGTCACCGCCGGCGGGCAGTTGCCGTTGCCGGGGCCCGTGGGGTCGGTGCCGGTGAAGTCGACCGTCATCTCCTCGCCGGCGATCGTCACCGCCACCCGGATCCACAGCGGGTCCGTGGTCACGCCGTCGCCCTCCAGGGCCTCCTCGGCGCGGTACGTGCCGTCGGGGATCTCCGCGATGGCCGCCCGGGTGCGGCGCTCGGCGTAGGCCAGCAGGTCGGCGAAGGCCTCGTGCACCCGCGCGGCGCCGTGGCGCTCGGCCACCTCGCCCAGGCGGCGCTCCGCCAGGCGGTGGGCGGCGAGCTGGGCGCGCAGGTCGCCCTCGCGCTCGCCGGGGGTGCGGGTGTTGGCCAGCAGCAGGTCGAGCACGTCGCGCAGGGGCTCGCCGCCGCTCACGAGCCGCACGGGCGGGATCACCAGCCCCTCCTGGAGTAGCTCGCGCGACCCGGCGGGCATGCTGCCCGGCGCCATCCCGCCCACGTCGGCGTGGTGGGCGCGGGTGACCGCGTAGGCGACGGGGGCGTCGCCGCCGAGCGCGATCGGGTTGATCATCGTCAGGTCGGGCAGATGGGTGCCGCCCCGGTAGGGGTCGTTGACGACCCACACCTCGCCGGGCACGGCGCCCCGCGCGCGGACCGCCTCGACCGCCTCGGGCATCGCCCCCAGGTGCACCGGGATGGACGCCGACTGCACCACCATCCGCCCCTCCGCGTCGAAGAGCGCGGTGGAGCAGTCGCGGCGCTCCTTGATGTTGGGGCTGAAGGCGCTGCGCACCAGCGCCGCCTCCATCTCCTCGGCCACGGCGCGCAGGGCGTTGGCCATCACCTGGAGGGTCACGGGGTCGAGCGTCAATTGGCGCATCCGGTCGACGTCAATCGGCGCGCTCCATCACGATCACGCCGCGGGCGTCGGTGCGGGCGGTCCAGCCCTCGCCCACCCAGCAGGTGGCGCCGTCCATGGGGAGCACCGCCGGCCCGGCCACCGCGTCGCCGGCCTCGGCGGCGGCGATCTCGGGGTCCTCGCCGGGGCGCTCCGCCGCCAGGCGCAGGGTCACGGCCTCCACCGGCCGCCCCGGGTCGGCGTCGCCGAAGCGGTCCCGGTGGGCGTCGTGGAACGTGGCGGCCAGGTCGGCCTCTGGCGCCTCCGGGTCCCACGGGACCGTCAGGGAGTGGCTCTGCCCCGCGTAGCGCACGTCCACGGCTGCGGAGAGGGCGGCGTCGGGCATCTCGCCCAGCAGCCGGGCGCGGAGGGGTGCGAGGAGGCCGGCGAGGTCGGCGCCGCCGTCCACGGGCACCAGGACGGTCTGCACCTCGTCGCGCCGCTCGCCTGCGATCACCAGGCCCAGCGCCGCCAGGACGCCCGCCGCGGGCGGCGCCAGCACGCGGCGGATGCCGAGCTCGTCGGCCACCGGGCAGGCGTGCAGGGGCCCGGCGCCGCCGAAGGCGATCAGGACGGCCTCGCGCGGGTCCTCGCCCCGCTCGACGCTCACCCGCCGCAGCGCCCGCACCATCTCCTGCACGGCGACGGTCACGATCCCTTCGGCGCACGCCTCCAGGCCCAGCCCCAGGCGGTCGGCCAGGTCGCCCACCACCGCGGCGGCGGCGGCGCCGTCGAGCTCCACGCCGCCGGAGAGCGGCCGGTCGGCGGGGAGGCGTCCCAGCACCACGTTGGCGTCGGTGACCGTCGGCTCCGTCCCGCCATGCCCGTACGCCGCCGGGCCGGGGCGCGCGCCCGCCGAGTGGGGGCCGACGCGCAGGGCGCCGCCGGAGTCCATCCACGCGATGCTGCCGCCGCCCGCCGAGACCGTCGCCACGTCGAGCATCGGCAGGTGCAGCGGGTGGCCGGCGATCTCCGTCCGGCCGGTGCGGGCCGGGGCCCCGTCGCGGACCAGCGCCACGTCGCAGGAGGTGCCGCCCATGTCGAATGTGAGCGCCAGCCGCGCGTCCTGCTCGGCCGCCAGGCGGGCCGCCCCGATCACCCCGCCCGCGGGGCCGCTCATGACGGTCCACGCCGCGTGCTCGGCCGACGCGGCGATGGGCAGGACCCCGCCGCTCGACTGCATGATCGCCGGGGCCGGCAGCCCCGCCGCGGACGCCCGCTCGGCCAGGCGGCCCAGGTAGCGGCGCAGCAGGGGCGTCAGGTAGGCGTCCACGGCGGTGGTCGAGATGCGCTCGTACTCGCGGATCTCGGGGAGCACCTCGCTCGACACGCTCACGTGGACGTCCGGAAGCGCCTCCCGCAGCGCCGCGGCCACCTCCGCCTCGTGGGCCGGGTGCGCGAAGGCGAACAGCAGGCCCACGGCCACGGCCTCGGCGCCGTCGGTCCGCACCTCCTCGATCAATCGCACGAGGCCCCGAGGTTCGATCGCCCGGAGGACCCCCTCGGGGCCGCACCGCTCGGCCACCTCGTGCACCCGCTCGTGCGGCACCAGTGGCGGGGGGTGGTGGGCGTCGAGGCGATAGAGGTGGGCGCGGGTCTGGCGCCGCAGCTCCAGGACGTCCCCGAAGCCCTCGGTGGCGACCAGGCTGGTGCGGGCGCCCTTGCCCTCCAGCAGGGCGTTGGTGCCCACGGTCATGCCGTGCGCGAACCGGGAGACGTCGGCGGGCGCGAGGCCCGCGCGCTCCAGCACCGCCATCACGGCGGCGACGACGGCCTCGCTCTGGTCGTCGGGCGTGGTGGGGACCTTCGCGGTCACCAGGCGCCCGTCGTGGACGACGGCCGCGTCGGTGAAGGTGCCGCCCACGTCGACGCCGACCAGGGCGCCTGCGGGGCGGCTCGGGGCCGCGTCTATCATCGCCCGACCTTACCCGAGGACCCCGGGAGGTCCCCCGTCCCGCCCATCGCGATCGCACTCGCCGTCGCCGCGGCCGCCGTCCCCGGCGGCATGCTGACCCAGGCGCCGCTCACCCTGTCGCCCGGTCCGCCGAACGGCGACCTGTCGGCGGGGCTCACCGGCTGGACGGTGCA
The DNA here is from genome assembly GCA_050250915.1 of Thermoleophilia bacterium. Classification (GTDB taxonomy): domain Bacteria; phylum Actinomycetota; class Thermoleophilia; order Miltoncostaeales; family Miltoncostaeaceae; genus Miltoncostaea. The sequence goes on along the minus strand of JBFWNT010000028.1, from coordinate 22,505 downwards.
GGGCCGGGAGACGCCGGCGCCGCTGCCCTCCGGCCGCGGGGTGGTGGTCCGCGGCGACGTGACCCTCGTGTCGCCCCCGCTCACGGTCCCTGCGGGGGCGCAGGTGCTGCGGGTGGCCCTGCGCGCGCCGGGCGGGGGCGGGCTGGCGCTGGTGAGCGCCCGGCCCGAGTCGGGGGCTCCCGAGGTGGCCCTCGGCGCCCTCGAGCCCGGGGCGCGGAAGGAGGCGTTCGCGCTGCCCCTGCCGCCGGCGCTCGCGGGGCAGGCGGTGCGGGTGGTCATCGACCCCGTCCCCGCGCTCGGAACGTCGCTGGAGGTCCACCGCGTAGGCCCCCTGGTGGCGCCGATCCCCGGCTGGACCGCCGACCGCGGCCTGCTCGACGTCGCAGGCGCCCGCGGGCGCCGCACCGTGCGGGTGGCCGACGCGCCGCTGCGGCTCTCGGCCCCGGCGTACCGCCCGCCCGCGGGCACCCGGGCGCTGCTGGTGGACGTCCGCGGCGGCGGCACCCTCCGCGCCCGCGCGGGCGCGCCCAGCCGGCTGGCCCGCGCCACCGACCGCTGGCGGACCGTGCGCGTGCCGCTGCGCCCGCGCGCCGGCGCCGTGCGGCTGACCCTCACCGCCACGCCCGGACCCGGCGGCCTCCAGCTCCGTCGCCTCGGGGTGGTCGAGCGGCCGGCGCGCCCCCCGGGCTGATCTCCCCGAGCGCGGCGGGTCACGGTCGGCGTCCCACGCGCCGATACGCGGTGCATGGTCCGGCGCGGCGATGAGGAGCGGATCCTGGAGCTTCGGGGCGACGGCGCCCTCGAACGCGTCGCCGAGGCGCGGGCCCTCGTCGACGCCGGCGCGGCGGGAGCCCACATGCGCGCGCGGGCGCTCCTGACCGAGAGCGACCCGCTCGATCGCGAGCTGGCCGCGCGAATTCTCGGGGAGATCGCCGCGGACGGCGCGCGAGGGGCCGTCCGTGCCACCGAGGACCTCGCCACGCTCGTCGCAGGAGACGAGGACGTGGTCGTCCTGGAGGCCGCGCTCGCCGCCCTGGGGCGCCTCTGGGACGCGACCCCCGCCCGCGACGGCCTGGTCGGCCTCGTCGGCCACCCGTCGTACATCGTCCGGTGGCGTCTCCCGGAGGCGCTCGTGAGCGCCCACCACGCGGGCGACACCGAGCTGGAGGCGGCGATCGCCGGCCTCGCGTCGGACGAGCGGGCCATCGTCCGCCGCGAAGCCGTCCGCGCGGTCGGCACGCTCCCCCAGCCGTGGGTTCCTGCCTCCGAGGCCACGCTGGCGTCCGCCCTCCACGACCCCGACGACGCGGTCATCGTCGCGGCGCTCTGGGCCCTGGCGCGCGGCCGTCGCCCGCTCCCGCCCGGTGTGGCCGGCGCGCTCCTGACCCCGGCGCGCTTGGGCGCGCTCACGTCCGGCGTGGCTGAGCGGCTCCTTGAAGCCGTCGCGCTCGCTGCCGACCGGTCGGCCTACGCCCCGCTCGAGGCCCTCGGGACCGCCTGGACCGCCGGGGACGCCGAGCTCCAGCGCACACTGACCGCCGCGCTCGCGTGGTGCGCACCGCAGGAGTGGGCGCCGTCCGACGGCGACGAGCCCGGCTTCGACCGTCGACTCGCCCGGTGGCTCATGGGGAAGACCGTCCTGGTCGGCCTCACGTACGTGTCAGCGGTCGGCGACCCGCTCGGCAGGCGCCAGCTGCATGGCGTCGTGACGCGGTGCGACGAGCGCCTCGTCGCGCTCGCGGTGCCGGGCCGGGACGAGGAGTTCACGCTGCCGCCCGACACCCGTGCGTTCCGCTACGCCCCGGCGGGGCGGTACCGCATGCGCGACACCGGGCTGGTCGTCGAGGATCCGGACGCCGAGTGCGCCTGGACCGTGACGGAGGGCGACTAGAAGTCCTGGACGGTCGGGCGGATCAGGATCTCGTTGACGTCCACGTGGGGCGGCTGGTCCATCGCGAAAAGGACCGCGCGCGCGACGTCGTCGGCGGTGAGCTGCTCGCCGCCCACCGGCTCGTCGTAGAACGGCGTCTCCACCGTCCCGGGGGAGATGAGGGTCACGCGGACGCCGGTGCCGTTCAGCTCCTGCCGCGCCGCCTCGGCCATGGCGGTGACCGCCCACTTCGTCGCGCCGTACACCGACCCCGGCGGCACCTTGTGGCCCGCCACCGAGCCCATCAGGAACAGGTGGCCGCGGCGCTCCCGGAGCTGGTCGAACGTCGCCCGCACCGTGATCGCCGCGCCGTAGACGTTGGTGAGCACCATCGAGCGCCAGTGCTCCGGGCTCTCGGCCAGGAACCCCCGCTTGGCGCCGAAGCCGGCGTTCGCGACCACCACGTCGATGCCGCCGAACGCCTCCACCGCCGCGTCGGCCAGGGCGCGCACCTGATCCCACTCGGTCACGTCGCAGGGAACGGCCAGCGCCCGCTCCGGCCCGCCGATCTCGGCGGCCACGGCGGCGATGCGGTCGCCCGAGCGGGCCGCCAGCACCACCCGGTGCCCCGCCGCGGCGGCGCCACGGGCCACGGCCTCCCCGATGCCGGTCGACGCGCCGGTGACCAGCACCACGCGCCCGTCGCCGGCCATCAGCCCACCAGCCGGCGCGCGTACGCGCCGGGCCAGTCGGGCCGCAGCGACGCCGCCCGCGAGATGGCCGGGTCGCGCTCGGCGAACACCCCGGAGAACAGCACCCAGTAGCCGGGGCGCAGGTCGGCGAAGTCGTCCGACGGCAGCACGCCCGCCTGCTCGCCCTGGGCGATCATCTGCTCCTTCGCGGCGCGGGCGTCGCTCTCGCTGCGGACCGACGACAGGATCGCCGTCCACGCGGTGCGCCCGGGCGGCCAGTCGGACGCCCCGCTCGATGGCGACTCGTTGGTGGTCGCGGGCGGCTTCTCGGTGGTGGTGGGCGCCTCGGTGGTGGTGCCGGGCTCGATGGGCGTCGTCGGCGTCGTGGGCGCGGTGCCCGGGCCGGTGACCGTGTCGAAGCCGGTCTGCGTCGCCGGCGGGATGTCGGTGACCGGCGGCGGCACGGTGCCGAGGCTGGTGTCCGGCGGCAGCGTCCCGACGGTGGGGGCGGTCTCGGGCGGCAGCGGGACGGTGCCCGGGATGAGCGGCGCGGTGGGGCTGGTCACGGTGCCCGACCCGCCGTCGCCGTTGTCGTCGGCCACCGCGTACGCCAGCGCGCCCGCGCCCAGGCCCAGGATCGCGACGGCGCCGGCGAGCGCCGCCATGCCCTTGCGGCCGCGCCGCAGCCGCGGGGCGAGGGGGGTGGGGGAGCCGCACTCCAGGCAGTAGGTCTGGTCGGCGTCGAGCTCGGCGCCGCAGACCTCGCAGCGCGGCGGGCCGGCCGGCTCGGGCTCCGGGGCGGGCGGCTCGTCGCCGGCGCCCCCGCCGCCATCGCCCGCGGCGGGCGTGGCGAACCACTTGTCGGCCTCCTCCCAGCCGGTGCGGCGCGGCTCGGTCACGCGGGCGGCGGGGTGGGGATGGCGGCGGTCGGCTGCTCGTCGCCGATCGTGTCCGGCACCAGGCGCGTGCCGCACTGCCAGCAGAAGCGCGCCTCGGCCCGGAACGTGGTGCGGCACACCAGGCAGCAGCCCACCGACGGGTCGGCCGGCGCGCGGACCCGGCGCTCCTTGCGCTCGCGGTCGACGTCGCTCAGCCGGGCGTCGATGTCGCGGACCGCATCGTCGATCTCGGCGACCTGCCCGGCGCGCAGGCGCATGACCTCGTCGGAGAGGCGGTCGCGGCGGAACAGCTCGAAGGCGAGCCCGCCCAGGTGGTAGACGCTCTCCTCGCGCTGGGTCACGAGCTGCTCGCGGCGGCGGCGCAGCTGCCGGGGGCCCTCGGCGCGCGGGGGCTCCGGGGCCGTCGCGACGACCTCCGTGGGCTGGTCGTCCACCGCCGCAGCGGGGGCGGCGCCGTCCGCGGGCGCGGCGTCGGCCGCGGGGGGCGCGTCGGCCTCCGGCGTCGGCTCGGCGGGCCGCCGGCGGAACCAGCGCCGGCGCGGGGTGTCGTCGGCGGGGGGAGCGGTGCTCATTCGCTGGGGCCATCGTAACGAGCGCCTCGGAGCGCGCTCGTAACCGTGTGGTGCGGGCCCGTGCCGGGGGCCGCATATCCTGGCCGCATGCGCACGGACGCCGCCCCGGAACCCGCCTGGTCGAGCGCGCCCTTCGGCGACGCGTTGCGGGCCGCCATGCGGGGCCGTGGCATGAGCTTCCGGGAGCTGGAGAGCCGCTCCCTGGTGCCGGTCGGCAACCTCCACGACCACGTGAGCGGCAAGCGCGGCGTGCCCGGCGACGACCTGATGCGGCGGATCGCCGACGGGGTGGGCGTCGAGCCCGCCTACTTCCGCGAGTGGCGCGAGCGGAGGCTGGTGGAGGCGCTGCGCGAGACGCCGGAGGTGGAGCTGCGGCTGTCGCGCCTGGTCGCCGAGGGACGTCTGCGGGAGGCGGGCCCACCGCCCGTTTGACGACCCGCTTGCGGCGTCGATATCATCGCCGGCGCATCGAGAGCGGTGGAGGGACTGGCCCTGTGAAGCCGCGGCAACCAGCGCAGAACGCGCCAGGTGCCAAATCCGCCAGGTTCGACCTGGGAGATGCGAGCAAGCGGATGGAGCCCTCCGACGCCCTCGCCAGCCTCCCGGCGGAAGGGCGTTTTTCGTGGAGCGACGGCATCGGGAGGAGTGGTGAGCGAGTACACGACGGCGGCGAGCGCGCTCCGATGTAAGGAGTGCCTGCGCACCGGTGAGCTGACCGCGGCGTACGTCTGCGAGTACTGCTTCGGGCCGCTCGAGGTGCTCTACGACATGGACCTGGTGGCGTCGCGCGTTTCACGCGAGTCCATCGCCGCCGGCCCCCAGTCCCTGTGGCGCTACCGCGACTTCCTGCCCTGCGCGCCCGCCGACCCCACGGCCGGCCTGCCGACCGGCATGACGCCGCTGGTGAAGGCCCCCCGCCTGGCCGAGGCCCTGGGCCTCCGGGACGTGTGGGTGAAGAACGACACGGCCAACCCGACGCACTCCTTCAAGGACCGCGTCGTGTCGGTCGCGCTCGAGAAGGCCAAGCAGCTCGGCTACCAGGTGGTCGCCTGCGCCTCGACCGGCAACCTCGCCAACTCGGTGGCGGCCCACGCGTCGGCCCACGGGCTGGAGAGCTTCGTCTTCGTGCCCGCCGACCTGGAGGAGCAGAAGATCGTCGCCACCGCCGTCTACGGCACGACGCTCCTGGCCGTGGAGGGCAACTACGACGACGTCAACCGCCTCTGCATGGAGATCGCGAGCGACCGCCCGTGGGCGTTCGTGAACGTCAACGTGCGGCCCTACTACAGCGAGGGCTCCAAGACGCTGGCCTACGAGGTCGCGGAGCAGCTCGGCTGGACCCTCCCGGACCGCTGCATCGTCCCGATCGCCTCCGGCTCGCTGTACACCAAGGTCAACCGCGGCTTCCGCGACCTCATCGAGACCGGCCTGGTGGAGGGCACCCCGCCCGTGATGAACGGGGCCCAGGCCCTCGGGTGCGGCCCCGTCGCCGCCGCCTGGGACGCGAACCTCGACTTCGTGTCGCCCGTGAAGCCGGACACGATCGCCAAGAGCCTCGCCATCGGGAACCCCGCCGACGGCCTGTTCGCGCTCGACGTGGCCCGACAGACCGGCGGCGCCGTGACCGCGGTGACGGAGGAGGAGATCGTCGAGGGCATCGAGCTGCTGGCCCGGACCACCGGGATCTTCACCGAGACGGCCGGCGGCGTGACCACGGCGACCCTGACCACGCTCGCCCGCGCCGGCGCCATCGACCCCGACGAGCGCGTGGTCGTGTACATCACCGGGGACGGCCTGAAGACCCTCGACGCCGTCGCGTCGCGGGTGGAGCGCCACCCCATCGAGCCCACCGTCGCGAGCTTCGAGGCCGCGATCGGCGAGGCCCGCCTCATCGCCTGATCCGACACCGCCACCAGGAGAGACCATGCCCGTGACCGTCCGCATCCCCGCGCCCCTCCGCCCCGTCACGGGCGGGGCCTCGGCCGTGGAGTGCTCCCCGGGGACCGTGCGCGAGCTGATCGACCAGCTCGACGCCCAGCACGCGGGGTTCCGGGACCGGGTCATGGAGGACGGGGCGCTGCGCCGCTTCGTCAACGTCTTCGTCGCCGGCGAGGACGTGCGCTTCGGAGACGGCATCGAGACGGCCGTGACCGAGGGCCAGGAGGTCACGATCCTCCCCGCCGTCGCCGGGGGCTGAGCGCAGGGCGCCCGGGGTCGCGCTCGTCACGGGCGCGACCGGGCTGGTGGGGCGGGCGCTGGTCGCCCGCCTGGTGGCCGACGGGGTGCGGGTGCTCGCCACGGCCCGCACCGTCGCGGCGGGCCGCGAGGTGGTGGAGGCGGGGGCGGAGCCCCTGCACACCGACGCCGCCGGCCTGCGGGAGTGGACCCGGGAGGCGGAGGACGCCGAGGTGTTCTTCCACCTCGGCCTGCCGCGGCTCGACCCGCCGCTGCGCCGCGGCGCCGCCCGCCGGCGCCGCACGCCCGCCGCGGCCGCGGCGGGGTCGCTGGCCGAGCTGGCCGCCGGCCGGCCGGTGGTGATGCTGTCGAGCGCGTTCGCCTACGGCGAGCGGAGCGACCCGGCGGCCGACGACGACCCGGTCAGCGCCCCCGCCGCGATCGCGGAGGCCGCGCTGGCCGCCGAGGCGGCCCTCGACCCCGCCACGACGCGGGTGGTCCGGGTGCCGTGGGTCCACGGCACCGGCGGCATCGCCCTGGACCTCGTGGCGGGGCTGCGGATGCGCCGCCACCGGATCGTGGGTGCGGGCGACAACCCGTGGTCGATGCTCGGCGCCGAGGACGCGGCGGCCGCCCTGGTCGCGGCGCTCGCCGCCCCGCCCGGGGTCTACAGCGCCGCCGAGGCGGAGATCCCCACCCAGGTCGACGTGATCCGGGCGATCTGCGCCGTGCCGGGCCACCGGATGCCCGACCGGGTGCCCCTGAGGATGGCGGCGCTGTCGATGGGCGGGGCGATGGCCGAGGCCCTCGCCATGTCCCTCCCGGTGCGCACTGGCCGGCTGGCCGACCACGGGTGGGCGCCCCGCGAGCACTGGCGCGACACCGTCACGCGGCTGGCGGAGACCCCCCGGCGTAGCGCCTGAGGTCGACCGGGATCGTCCGGACGGCCACGCCCTGGCGGTAGCCGAGGTCCAGGGTGTCGCCCTTCAGGTCGCCGTAGACCCCGATCCCGATGGCCAGCATCACCTTGCGCCCCAGCCCCAGCGGCGGCTGCGCGCGCAGCGTCCGGTGGAAGCGGACGAGGCCCTCCTCCACGGCGAAATCCGTGCCCTCCGTCCACTCCTCGCCGTTCACGAACACGCGGATCGGGGGCTCCGCCCCCGCCGGCAGGGGGACGGCGCGGACGGTGGTGTCGGTCGCCACAGCCGCTGGACACTACCGCACGGCTAAAGACCCGAACGCGGACACCGATCGGAGGCGCAAGGCCGTCCGTGGGCGGCGCGTGCACACATCCGAGGGAAGCGAAGCCATGCCCATCATCCGCCGACTCGTGAGCCTGGGCCTGGTCGCCCTCGCGGTCGCGGCCGTCCTGCCGGCCGTCGCGGGCGCCGCGACACCCGCCACCCTGCGCCTCGTCGGGAGCGACCCGACGCTGGGCCGCCAGATCACGATCACCGCCCCCGACGGCTCGAGCATCAAGGGGGAGCCGGGCTTCTTCCGCCTCCGGGTCACGCCCGCCGGCCAGGCCCCCGTGGAGTACCGCGGCTTCTGCGCCGACCTGCACCACCACATCGGCGAGAACACCGACTACGCGGTGAGCATGAAGACCGCCGCCGACGACGCGACCCTCGCCGGCGCGCGCTCGTCCGAGGCCGCGTGGCTGCTGGGCCAGGCCGACGCCCTGGTCGCCGCCGCGAGCAACAAGGGCCTCGAGGCCGGCGCCCTCCAGGTCGCCGTGTGGCAGCTCACGGATCAGGCGCGCGAGACCAACCCGACCTCGGACGCCGCCGTCAACGCCCGCGCCGCGGCCCTCCGCACGCTGGCCGCGGGCCGCGCCCTCGGCGGCCCGCTGACCGCGACCCCCGCGATGCCGCGCGGGTGCGCCGGCCGCAGCGCCGTGAGCATCGCGCTGACCGGCACCCCCGGCAGCACCGCCGACCTGTCGATCACCGCCGGGGCCGGCGCCCTGAGCGCCACCTCCGTGCGATTCCCGGCCAACGGCAGGGCCACCGTCTCGGTGAGCTCCGCCCTCCCCGGCTCCGTCACGGTGACCGCCCGCACCCAGGGCGGCAGCCTCACCCGGATCGCCCGCGCCACCTCGGGGCAGACGACCCCGCAGGAGACCCTCGTCCTGACGAGCCCGCGCACCTACACGGCCAGCGCCACCGTCACGTTCGAGGACTGCCCGCTCATCCCGTCCGGCGAGGACACCAACCCGACGCCCCCCACCAACACGCCGTCCGACACCCCCACGGGCACCACCCCGGACACCCCGGTGCGCCCGTTCGAGGGGCCCTCCACGCCGGTGACGCCGACCACCCCGACCACCCCGCGCACGCCGACCCAGGTCACGCGCCCGCGGCTGACGCTCACCAAGAACGGCCCGAGGAAAGCCCTGGCGGGCACCGCGGTGGGCTACGTCATCCGGGTGCGCAACACGGGGAGCGCCACGCTGACGAACGTCGCGGTGACCGACGCCCTCCCGGCCGGCATGTCGCTGGCGGGGATGCCGAGCGGCGCGCGCCTGCGGTCCGGCCGCGTGGTGTGGACCATCCCGACGCTGAAGCCCGGCGCGACCCGCGTGCTGCGCGTCGGCGTCCGGCTGGACGCGGACGCCTCCGGCCGCCGGTGCAACCACGCCTCCGCGGTCGGCGCCTCGTCGTCCACCGGCACGGGCCCGGGGACCGGCACGGGCACCGGGACGGCCCGGGCCTCGGCCAGCGCCTGCACGATGGTCACGGCCGTGCGCCGGCCCATCGCGCCGGCGGTCACCGCCTAGCGGTCATCCGCTAGCCGTCCTGCTCCATCGCCTCGCGCGCCGGCCAGGTCGGCGCGCGCCGGCGATCCCCGGGGCCGCGCCGGCCCCGTCCGGGCGGTGACGTCCGGACGGGGTGTCAGGGTCCCGCCATGGACCGGCTCGATTCCGAGACCTGGTGCGACGAGTGCGGCGAGATCGGCTGGGAGGGCACCTGCCAGGCGTGCCTGGCGTTCGAGGCCGAGGCCGGGGAGCACGCCGAGGCCGCCTGATCCGGCCCACCGCGCCGCCGGGCGGTAGCGTGAGGGCATGTCGACGACCGGAGGACAGGACGGCGGGGGCGGCGTGGACCGGCTCCGCGAGCTCGCGGAGTCCGGCGAGTGCGTCATCGCCGTCGGCCAGGACGGCGACGACAACGTCGTGATCGCCGGCGGCGCGCGCGCCGAGCAGGCCGAGGCCAACGCCGCGGCCCCCGGGGTGGGGGTCGGCCGCATCGAGGACGGCGAGATGGAGCGCCTGGTGCTCGCGTTCTTCGCGGAGCGCGAGGGCGACGAGGACCAGGAGCCGGCGTTCGTGCTGGCGCTGGCGCCGGCGGTGCCCGAGCAGCGCGCGCACCTGGCCACCCTGTCCCGGGCGGTGCGCGCCTCGCTGGTGGTGCTGGAGGTTCCCGGCGGCGAGCGGCGCGGGGTCCGCGAGATCGGCGAGTCGGCGCTCGACGAGCTTCGCGAGCTCGCGCGCGAGGCCGGGATCGAGGGGGCCTAGCCCGGCGGCGCGACGCCCGCGGGCTCAGGCGGTGGGGGCGGGGGCCTCCGTCGCGACCCGCATCCGGCACTGCCCGGTGCCCGCGCACACCTCGCACTCCCCGGCCTCGCCGCGGACGTGCAGCAGGCAGTGCTCCACCCGCGCGCCCACCACCTCGGCCATCAGCGGGTGAAGGCCGAAGGGCGCGGCCACCAGGTACGCCACGCCGGGGTGGCGCGCCGCCGCCTCGTCGACCAGCGCAGGGATGTCCTGGGTCCAGTGCCGGCCCGGCAGCAGGAAGTAGGGCGACACCACCACGGTGCGGGCGCCGCGGTCCACGCAGGCGTCGAACGCCGCGCCGATCGAGGGCTCCGCCAGCTCCATGTGGGCCGGCTCGACGATGTCGTAGGGCACCACCTCGGTGACCTGCTCGACCATCCGCTCGAGCATCTCGTTGCTCTCGGCCCGTCGCGACCCGTGGTCGACGACGATCAGCCCGATGGGCTCGCGGGGCGCGTCCATGGCGATGGATCCTAGACGGCCGGCCCCTCCCGCCGTCTCGTCACGGTTGGTAGGTTCGCGCCGTGACGAGTCCCCGCGGAGGTGGCGGCATGGCGATCCTGGACGACCTCGAGGGCTCCCTCCTCGCCGAGAAGCGCTCCATCGACCCCGACGAGGCGCGCGCGCTGGTGGACCTGCCGGCCACCGAGCTGCCCCGGCTGCTGAACCTCGCCCACGAGGTGCGCCGGCGCTGGTGGGGGGAGGGCGTGGAGCTGGAGTCGCTCATCAGCGCCAAGACCGGGGGCTGCCAGGAGGACTGCGCCTTCTGCTCCCAGTCGATGCACTACGACGCGCCCGCGCAGCGGCACGCGTTCCTGCCGCTCGACCAGGTGATGGCGGCGGCGCGCGCCACCGAGGCGTCGGGCGCCAGCGCGTTCTGCATCGTCGTCGCCGTCCGGGGCCCGGACCAGCGGCTCATGGACCAGGTGCTGCGGGCCGTCGACGCGATCCACGCGGAGACGAGCCTGGACGTCGACTGCTCGCTGGGGATCCTCACCCGCCCGCAGGCCGAGGCCCTGCGCGACGCCGGCATCCACCACTACAACCACAACCTCGAGACGAGCCGCAGCTTCTTCCCGGAGATCGTGACCACCCACACCTGGGACGAGCGGGCCGAGACCTGCCGCCTGGTCACCGAGCTCGGCATGAAGCTGTGCAGCGGCGGCATCCTGGGGATGGGCGAGACGTGGGAGCAGCGCCTGGAACTGGCGTTCGAGCTGCGCGAGCTGGGCCCCGACGAGATCCCGCTCAACTTCCTGAACCCGCGACCCGGTACCCCGCTGGCCGGGCGGACGCCGCTCGGCGCCCACGACGCGCTGCGCGCCATCGCGATCTTCCGGCTCGTGTTCCCGGACCGGATCATCCGCTACGCCGGCGGCCGCGAGCTGGTGCTGCGCGACGCCCAGGCGCTGGGGCTGGTGGGCGGCGTGAACGGGATGATCGTGGGCAACTACCTCACCACCGCCGGGCGGCCCGCGGCCGAGGACGTGCGCCTGGCCGCCGACCTCGGCATGGACGTGGTGGCCCCCAACCGGACGGGCGCGCCCGCGCCGTGACGCCGCGGGCGGCGCAGGCGCGCGAGCTCCTGGAGCTCGACCGCCGCCACGTCTGGCACCCGTACGCGGCCATGCCCGGCCGCCAGGAGCCCCTGGTGGTCGAGTCGGCGGAGGGGGTGCGCCTGCGCCTGATGGAGCCCGTCGACGGCGTGACGGAGCTGGTCGACGGCATGTCGTCGTGGTGGTCGGCGATCCACGGCTACCGCCACCCGGCGCTCGACGCGGCCGCCGCCGGCCAGCTCGGCCGGATGAGCCACGTGATGTTCGGCGGCCTCACCCACGCGCCCGCCGTGGGCCTGGCGGAGCGGCTCGTGGCGATCACCCCGGCGCCGCTGGAGCACGTGTTCCTGGCCGACTCGGGGTCGGTCGCCGTCGAGGTCGCGGTGAAGATGTGCCTCCAGCACGCCCGGGCCACCGGGCGGCCGGAGCGTACGCGGCTGCTCACGTGGCGCGGCGGCTACTACGGCGACACGTCCGGGCCCATGGCCCTGTGCGACCCCGAGGGCGGGATGCACCACCTGTGGAGCGGGATCCTGCCGCGCCACGTCTTCGCCGACGCCCCGCCCGACGGATTCGCCGACCCGCCCGACGCCGCCTACGTGGGTCACCTGGACGACCTGGCCGCGGCCCACGCCGGCGAGGTCGCCGCGATCGTGGTCGAGCCCGTGGTGCAGGGGGCGGGCGGGATGCGCTTCCACAGCCCCGCGTACCTGGGTGCGCTGCGGGCCATCGCCGACCGGCACGGGATGCTGCTGGTGTTCGACGAGATCGCCACCGGCTTCGGGCGCACCGGCGCCCTGTTCGCCGCCGAGCACGCGGGGGTGGCCCCCGACGTGATGTGCGTCGGCAAGGCGATGACCGGCGGCTACATGACGATGGCGGCCACGCTCTGCACGGCCGCCGTCGCGGACGCGATCGGCCGCGGCGAGGTGCCCGCGCTCATGCACGGACCCACGTTCATGGGCAACCCGCTCGCCGCGGCCGTCGCGAACGCGTCGATCGACCTGCTGCTGGAGGGCCGCTGGCCGCGGGACGTCGCCCGGATCGAGGCGGGGCTCGGCGAGGGGCTGGCGCCCGCGCGCGACGTCCCCGGCGTCCGCGACGTGCGGGTGCTCGGGGCGATCGGCGTGGTCCAACTGGACCGCGACGTGGACATGGCGGCCGCGACGGCGGCGGCCGTGTCGCGCGGCGTGTGGCTGCGCCCGTTCCGCGATCTCGTCTACACCATGCCGCCGTACGTCGCCGACGACGCGGACGTGGCCCGGATCGCGGACGCCGTGGTGGCCGCCGCGCGGGCGTCGTGCGGGGTGCCGGCGTGAGCGCCACCGGCCTCGGGTGGCTGCCGGACGCGCTCGACGACCTGCGCGACCGCGACCTGCTGCGGGTGCTCACCTACTGCGGCGGGGCCGCCGACCCGGAGGTGCCGATCGACGGCGAGCCCCACCTGCTGCTGGCCTCCAACAACTACCTCGGCCTGGCGAACGACCCGCGGGTGGTGGCGGGCGCCCGGGCGGCGCTCGAGGCCTACGGCGCCGGGGCCGGGGCGTCGCGCCTGGTGACCGGGAGCCTCGACCTGCACCGCCGGCTGGAGGAGCGGATCGCGGCCCTGAAGCGCTGCGAGGACGCCCTGGTGTTCCCGACCGGCTTCCAGGCCAACGTCGGCACCATCCCCGCCCTGGTGGGGCGCGGGGACGTGGTGTTCAGCGACGCGCTCAACCACGCCAGCCTCATCGACGGCTGCCGCCTCTCGGGGGCCGAGGTGGTCCGCTACCCCCACGGCGACGCCGATGCGCTCGAGGCCGCCGTCCGGGCCAACCCGGCGCCGCGGCGGCTCATCGTGACCGACACCGTGTTCTCGATGGACGGCGACCTGGCGCCGCTGCCCGCCATCGTGGAGATCGGCGAGCGCCACGGGGTGATGGTGATGGTCGACGAGGCCCACGCCACCGGGGTCCTGGGCGCCACCGGGGCGGGCGCGCTGGAGCACTTCGGGCTGGAGGGCCGCGTGCCGGTGGTGATGGGCACCCTCTCGAAAGCCCTCGGCGCCCAGGGCGGCTACGTCGCCGGCGACCACGCCCTGTGCGACTACCTCCGCACCCGCGACCGCGGGTTCGTGTTCACCACCGCGCTCGCGCCGGCGGCCGCGGGGGCGGCGATGGCGGCGCTGGACGTCGTGCGCGACGAGCCGGAGCGCCGGGCCCGCCTCCACGGGCTCGTCGCGCGCCTGGTGCGCGGCGTCGAGGCCCTCGGGTACACCGTCCTGCCCACCGACTCGGCGGTGGTGGGGGTGCTGATCGGCGAGGCCGCCGACGCGCTGGCCGTGGGCGCGTCGCTGCGCGCCGACCGCGTGTGGGCGCCCGCGATCCGCCCGCCGTCGGTGCCGGTCGGCACCGCCCGCATGCGCCTGACGGTGATGGCCACCCACGAGGACCGCCACATCGACTGGGCCCTCGGCGCGCTCGCCCGGGCGCGGGCGGAGGTGGCCGCGTGATCGACGCCCCCGGGATCTTCGTGATGGGCACCGACACCGGGGTGGGGAAGACGGTCGTCGCGGCGTGCATCGGCCTCGCGGCGCAGGCGCAGGGCCGCACGGCGGTGCCCCTGAAGCCCGCCCAGACCGGCGCGCCGCCGGTGGGCGACGCCGAGTTCGCCGCCGCCCTGCTCGGCGTCGGCGAGCCGCTGGAGGCGATCCGCCCCTACGACCTGGCCGCCCCGCTCGCGCCGATGGTGGCGGCGGAGCGGGAGGGCGTGCGCCTGGACCCGCGCGTCGTCGCCGATGCGTTCGCGGCCCTGTCGGACCGCTACGACCTGGTGGTGGTGGAGGCCGCCGGCGGGGCGCTCGTGCCGTTCTCGGACGGGGTGGACATGGCCGCGCTGGCGGCGATGCTCGGGCTGCCGGTGGTCGTGGCCGCCCGCCCCGGGCTGGGGACCCTGAACCACACGCTGCTCACGCTGGAGGCCCTGCACCGCCGGGGCCTCACGGTGCTGGGCGTCGTGATCAGCGGCTACCCCGATGCCCCCGGCCTGGACGCCCTGACCAACCCGTCGGTGCTCGCCCGCCTCACGCCGCTGCCCCTGCTGGGGGCGATCGCCGAGGACCCGGACATCGACGTCGAGCGCGGCCGCGCCGGCCGACTGGCCGAGCGGGGCCCCGCCGGCCTCGACCCACTGCTGGGCGGCACGTTCTCGCCCTCCCGCTTCCGCCGCCACGCGCAGGAGCGCCTGGCCGCGCTCGAACCCGCCCACCGACCCTGACCGAGGAGCCATGGACCCCACCGACGCGGCACACGTGATGCAGACCCCCGAGGAGTACGCGGACTTCCTCACCGGGATGTCGTTCGAGAAGCGCATCGAGATGCTCAACAGCTTCCGCTGCGCCGAGCTCCAGGGTGCCGAGGAGCTGCGGGTGCTGTCGGAGACCACCGACGACCCGGACCTCGCGAAGAAGTTCGCCCGCCACGCCGCCGACGAGGAGAAGCACGGCGCCTACTTCGAGGAGATCATGCGCCGCCTCGGCGCCGAGCCCTTCGACCCGCCGGAGGAGCCTGACCACATCACCATCGGCGGGCGCCTGATCGTGGACACCCTCAACGACATCGAGGAGATCCTGCCGCAGCGCGGCGAGACGGTCGGGTTGGACCGGGTCATCCCGATCCTCACCCTGTTCCAGGCGGTCGAGAGCCGGGCGCTGGTGTCGTTCGAGGCGCACCGGCGGACGTTCGAGGCGGCCGACCCGGTCATCGCCGAGCGGATCGGCGAGATCATCGCCGACGAGAGCCACCACGCCCGCTACGTCCGCACGCTCCTGGACCAGTGGGCGGAGGAGGGGTGGGCGGACGAGGTCCGCGAGGCCGAGGAGGCCACCGCCAAGCGCGAGGCGTGGGCCCGCGAGTGGGCGGCCGAGCGCCTGGAGGCGGAGCGCCTGCGCGAGGAGGGCCGGGCGTAGCGATCCTCACCGGCCTGGGAGTTTCGCCCGGACGAGACCCCGTGTTACAACCGCGTGAAGATGCCGGGGCCTGGGCGATACGTCGTCCCGCTGTCGCAGGCGGGGGACGCCGATCCTGAGCTGATCGGCGGGAAGGCGCGCGGGTTCGCGGTCATCGCGCGGGCCGGCCTGCCGGCCCCCGACGGCTTCGTCCTGACCGTCGACGCCCACCGCGAGGCGGGCCCCTCCGGCCGGCTCGGCGACGCGCTGGCGGCCGCGCTGGCCGAGGCCGTCGCCGCCCTCGGCGACGGGCCGCTGGCGGTGCGTTCGTCGGCGACCGGCGAGGACGGCGCCGAGGACTCCCACGCCGGGCAGTACCTCACGCGGCTCGGTGTCCGGGGTCCCGACGAGGCCATCGACGCGGTCCACGCCTGCTGGGCGTCGGCGGGGGACGCCCGCGCCGCCGCGTACCGGGCCCACCGCGGCCACGACGCCCCGGTGGCGATGGCCGTGATCGTGCAGCGCCTCGCCTCGGGCGAGGCGGCGGGCGTCGGCATGACCTGCGACCCGGTGACCGGCGACGCCGGGACCGTGGTCGTCAACGCGGCGTGGGGGCTGGGCGAGCTGCTGGTGAGCGGGCTGGTGACGCCCGACGACTACCGCCTTGCCCGCGCCGACGGACGCCTGCTGCGGGTCGACCCCGGCGACCAGGACGTGATGCTGGTGCACGGCGCCGGCGGCGTCGCCGAGGTGCCCGTGCCGCCCGAGCGCCGCGCCGTGCGCGTCCTGGACGACGACCTGCTGGCCGAGGTGCACGACGGCCTGCTCCGGTGCGAGCGCGCGCTCGGCCGCCCCGCCGACTGCGAGTTCAGCGTCGTCGACCGCCGCGTCGTGTGGCTCCAGTGCCGCCCGATGACCGCCCTGTCCGTTCCCGCCACCGAGGGGGCCCTCCCATGACCACCAACGCCGCGACGTTCCCCGTCGAGTGGCGGGACCCCGCCGACGCGGGGTTCACCTGGTTCCGCGACGCCATGCACTTCCCCGCGCCGGTCACGCCGCTCACGGGCGCGTTCCTGCTCGAGTGCCTCGAGCCCGGCGTCGCCGCCGCATGCGCCACGCTGGCGTCGCCGCTGCGGACGCTCCGTCACAGCTCCTTCCGCGGCTGGATCTACAACAGCCCGGTCCCGGCGGGCGCCCCGGAGGAGATGGAGGCGATCGTCGCGGCGCACATGCCGGTGATGGGCGACCACATGGACAACCTGCGCCGGCGCTGGGACACCGAGTACCTGCCCGCCCTGCTGCGGCTCACCGACGAGATCGACACGCTCGACTTCACCGGCGGCGACGCCTCCGCGTCCGCCGCGCTGGAGCGGCTGGTCCTCATCAACCAGGAGATCTGGCAGATCCACTTCCAGATCGTGTTCCCGAAGCTCGCGGCCGGTGAGCGGCTGGCCGGGATCTACGCCGAGGTGACGGGGACGGCGGACGAGATGGAGCCGTACCGATGCCTGCAGGGCATCCCCAACAAGAGCATCGAGACCGACCGGGCGCTGTGGGAGCTGGCACAGCAGGCGCAGGCCGTTCCCTCCGTCGCCGGGGCGCTGGCGGTGGGCACGCCCGCCGAGGCCCTCGCGGCCCTCGACCGCGACCCCGAGGGGCGGGCGTGGAAGGAGCGCTTCCAGGTGTTCCTGGACGAGTACGGCCGCCGCGCCCAGGCAATGGACCTGTCGGCGCCGACGTGGCAGGAGGAGCCGTCGTTCGCGGTCGAGAACCTCCGGCGCTACCTGGCGGCAGACGCCGCCGACCCCGAGGGGCAGCGCGAGCGCCTGCGCGCCGAGGCCGACGCGCTGGTCGCCGCGGCGCGGGCCCGGATCGCCGACCCGGGGATGCAGGGCGCGTTCGAGGCGATCCTGGAGGCGGCCCGCCAAGCGTGGCCGCTGGAGGAGGACCACGCCTTCTACATCGATCAGCGCTCCCTGGCGGGGGCGACGCGGCTGGCCTGCCTGCGGATCGCCGCGCGGCTGGTGGGGGAGGGCCGCCTGGGCGCCCTGGAGGACGTCTGGTTCTGCACGTTCGACGACCTCCGCGACGGCCTGGCGGGGCAGGACCTGGCGGAGCGCGCCCGCGACGCGCGGCGCCGCTACGCGGAGGACAGCCTGCTGGACGCCCCGCCGTTCCTCGGCGTCCCGCCCGACCCGTCGGCGCCGGTCGACCCCGGCCTGGTCAAGTTCTTCGGCCGCCCCGGCCCGCCGGAGCTGGAGAACGCGGTGCTCCGCGGCTCCGCGGGCTCCCGCGGCCGCGTCGAGGGCGTCGCCCGCGTGGTGCGCTCCCTCCAGGAGCTCCACCGCGTCGAGCCGGGCGAGATCCTCGTGTGCCGGTCGACCACCCCGCCGTGGACGCCGATCTTCGCCTCGATCGCCGGGCTGGTCACCGACACCGGCGGCGTGCTGGCGCACGGCGCGATCGTGGCCCGCGAGTACGCGATCCCCGCGGTGATGGGCACGAAGATCGGGACGCAGGTCATCCAGGACGGCCAGCGGATCACGGTGGACGGCGACGCGGGCGAGGTGCTCATCGCCTGACGCCGGGGCGCAGCGCACGGGGAACCCCCGTGCCCGGGCGAGGGCGGCGGCCGGCCTGTGCGCGGCCGCCGCCCTGGTGCCCCTGAACTCCACGATGATCGCGGTCGCCCTCCTGGACATGGAGGAGGACCTCGACGTCTCGGTGGGGGCCGTCACGTGGCTGGTCAGCGGCTACCTGGTGGTGATGGCGCTGGCCCAGCCGCTGGGCGGGCGCATCGGCGACGCCCTCGGCCACCGCCGGACGTTCCTGGCCGGGCTCGCCGCGTTCCTGGCCGCGTCGGCGCTGGCGACCCTTGCGCCGTGGTTCGCCGCCCTGGTGGCCCTGCGGATGCTCCAGGCCCTGTTCGGCGGGCTCATGACCCCCAGCGCGGTGGCGCTGCTGCGGGAGATCGTCCCTCCGGACCGCCGCGGCCGGATGTTCGGGTGGTTCGGCACGGTGATGGGCCTCGCGGCCGCGATCGGCCCGGTGCTGGGCGGGCTGCTGGTCACCGGGTTCGGGTGGCGGGCGATCTTCCTGGTCAACGTCCCCGTGGGCGCGGCGGCGCTGTCGCTGGCCTGGGGGGCGCTGCCGCACGACGGCCCGCGGGTGGCCGGGCGGATGCGGTTCGACGTGGCGGGGGCGGCGGCGTTCACGGCGTTCGTGGGGGCCATCGTGGCCGCGCTGTTCCTGACTGAGTACGGGCTGTCGCGCTGGCTGCCCGCGATGCTCGCCGCGGTGGCGGCGCTGGTCGTGTTCATCGCGGTCGAGCGGCGGGTGGACGACCCGTTCGTCGCGCTGTCCCTCTTCGAGCGCCGCCCCTACGTGGGCGCGACGGCGACGGTGCTGCTGCACAACCTGGTGATGTACTCGCTGCTGCTGATCGTCCCGATCCTGGGGGAGCGCGTCCTGGACCTGAGCGCGTCCGGCGCCGGCCTGCTGATCGGGGCGATGACGGCGAGCATGATGATCGTGTCGCCCATCGGCGGGCACCTGAGCGACCGGTTCGGCCGCCGGGCGCCGGTCCTGGCGGGGTCGGCGATGGCGGTGGCGGCGACCGCGGGGCTGGCGGCCATCGCGTCCGACCCGGGCACGGCGGCCACCGCCGCACTGGTGGCCCTGGCCGGGCTGGGCGTCGGCCTGGCGGGCGCGTCGCTCCAGACCACCGCCGTGGAGACGGCGCCGCCGGAGATGGTGGGCGTCGCGAGCGGCGTGTTCATGACGTCGCGCTACACGGGCGGCATCGCCGCGGCCGGGCTCGCCGCGGCGGTCGCGTCGTTCGAGGCCTTCCAGACCGGCTTCGCCGTCCTGCTCGGCGCCGCCGCCCTGTCGGTGGTGACCGCCCTGGCGCTGGCGGGCGCCTCCGCCCGGCGGGGCGTCGCCGTCGGCGCGTCGCGGCCGGCGCGCTAGGCACGCCATCCGAACGGCCAGTTCCCCGCGGGCGCCCGTCCGGGCGATCATCGGCCATGGACCGACTGGACGCCGAGACGTGGTGCGACGAGTGCGGCGAGCTGGGCTGGGAGGGTGTGTGCCCGGCGTGCGTCGCGTTCGAGCAGCGCGGCGACGCGTCCCTGAGGTCCGAGGCCGCCTGACGGCCGGCGGGGCGTAGGCGGACGCGCCGTGCCGCGCAATCTGGTCCTCTGCGCCGACGGCACGTGCAACGCGTTCGCCCATGCCTCGAACGTGGCCCGGCTGCTGGGGTGCGTGGTCCTCGGCCCGGAGCAGGTCGCCTGCTACGACCAGGGCATCGGCACCCGGAGCCGCGAGCGGCGCGCGGTGGAGGCGTTCCGGGACGGCCTCGACCACCCGGAGAGCCTCGAGATCCTGCCGCCCCCGTCCGACCGGCTCGCGTTCCCGTGGACGTGGCCGTCGTTGGTCGCGGCGATGACCCGGGGGAAGGGGCTGGAGGAGAACGTCGCCCAGCTGTACGACGCCCTCGCCCGGCGGTACGTCGCGGGCGACCGGGTGTTCCTGTTCGGCTTCAGCCGGGGCGCCCTCACCGTCCGCGCGCTGGCGGGCCTGGTGTGGCGTCACGGGCTTCCGGAGTCCCCGGATCCCGGCGCGATCGCCGCACGCTTCGCTGCGGCGTGGCCGCGGTTCGCCACCGAGTTCGCGCGGCGCGACGGCGGGGCCGGCGACCCACCGGGCGGCCGGCCGTGCCCCATCCACTTCCTGGGGCTGTGGGACACGGTGAAGTCCTACGGCGGCCTGACGCCCGTGCTGCTGCCGCACCTGCGGCACAACCCATCCGTCGCGACCGTGCGGCACGCGATGGCGCTCGACGAGCGCCGCGGGTGGTTCGAGCTGACCGCCTGGGGCTGGCTGGACTCCGACCGGCGGGAGGGGGCCGCCGCCTCCCGCCTGCCGCAGGAGGTGGCGGCGGGGCTGCGCGACCAGGATGTCGTGGAGGTGTGGTTCACCGGCGCGCACGCCGACGTCGGGGGCGGGGCCGGCCACACGGCGACGGCGGACATCGCGCTCCGCTGGATGCTCGGCGAGGCAGGCGAGGCGGGGCTCACCCTCGACGCGGACGGCCGGGCGCTGATCGCCCGCGCCGACGCGGCGCCCGCCGCGAGCGACCCGCGGAGCCTGTTCTGGCGGGTGGTCGACGCGAAGACCCGCCGGCGGATCGACAACGGCGGCGTCTGGCCGCGCAGCATCCCCGGCGCGCGGGGGCCGTCGCCGCGCCGGCCGTTCGCCGCCGCCCGGGACGGCACGGTGTGGATCCACGAGAGCGTGCGGGACACGGGGCGGCTGGGGCGCCCGCCGGAGGGCGTCGCGCTCCGCGCCCGCCGGACCCGTAGGTTCGCATGACCCGTCCGTGTGGGTATGAGCCCCGCGTGCGCGACGACGTCCGAGACCTGGGGTCGTACACGGCGGCCGAGCTCAGCGGCCTCACCCGCCTCGAGCTGGCCGGGCTGGCGATGCGCGCCGAGGAGGAGTCGGCCACGCTCTGGCGCGAGCACCAGGACGACCACGGCCGCGTGCCGCCCGAGGTGGAGGAGCGCGCCGCCGAGCTCTCGTCCCTGAGCGGCCTCTACGCCCAGCTCGCGTACCACGCGCAGGACGGCACCTCCTGAACGACGCCCCTTCGGGGGGTGTCCGCCCGCGCTCCGGGACGACGCGGGTGCGGGGGATCACCCGCGCATGAGCAGGATGGATGACCGCATCGCCCGCTCGATCGGGGACCGGTCCGCGGCTGGCGACGGCCGGGCGCGTCGGGGCGTGCCGAGGCCGTGCGGGGGAGCTTCACGCCATCGTCACAGCGGGGTGCTGCCCGGCGGGCCGGTTCTCGGAAGCAGGGCGATGATGATCAGGGCGATCACCGGGAGGATGAGCCCGAGAATGCCCCACAGGAGCGGGCTTCGGCCCTTGTCGCTGGCGATCTTCGCGCAGATGAACGCGAAGGCGAGCGCCACGACGATCCCGACGATCACACCGATGAGGGTCTCCACTGGACAAGGCCTCCGCGGGCTGGCTGCAGAACGGACCGCGGGGAGAGTAGCCACACGCCCGGTCGCCCGGGCGATCTGCGGCGCCCCGCGAGCGGGCAGCGGCGCCGCCTGACGCTCGAGAGGTAGAAAGCACCCGCATAGGGCCACTTTCCACCTCCCGGCGAATCTGGCGGCCAACCGCTGTCTTCCGGCAGGTGTCCCCACGTGGTTCCCACGCGGATCGCCCCGAGCCTGAGAGATGAGGTCCTCGAGGGCGGCCGGACGACCCTCCCGGGCCTGGGGCGACAGGCCTGCTCAGGCTTTGCCTGACGGCGGCCGATCGTTTCTGGGCGGGCCCCGGCGGTGTCGGCGCGCTCCCGCCACCCGAGGAGGACCGACTGTCGAGCACGACCGTCCGCGGCTTGCCGCCGCTCCCCAGCCCGGACCTGACGCTCGTCGCCTGTCCGGGGTGTGGTCTGCAGGCCGAGCCGGCCCGGGCGTGCCCGCGTTGCGGGGCGTCGGTCGCCTCGCAGTCGAGCGGGCTCTGGCGTGAGGGGCGGACGTTGGTCGCGCTTCGTGATGCGGCGCTGCCGGATGTGTGCGTGCGGTGTGGCGAGCCGGGTGACGGCCGTTCGATGCCGCTGGGTCCGAGGCCGAGTGGGAAGAGCGTTGGATGTAGGCTCGCACGGTGGCTGACGACGCCGCGATGCGCAGTGCTGTCGAGTCGTTGATGACCCGGTTGCTCGCCAGGGGTGAGACCGAGCTCGCCGAGCAGCTCGTGCATCCTGACTTCGTCAACAACGAGGCCGACCCGGAGCGACGAAACGGGCCGAGTGGCGCCGTCGCGACGAGCGAATGGCTCCGTTCGTGCTTCGGCGATCTGCGTTACGACATCCACCGTGTCTTCGTCGATGGCGACATGGCCGCCGCCCACGTGACGATGCACGGAACGCATGAAGGCGGCCTTCCGCCGGGAGCGCCCGCCACGCACAAGCCGTTCGCGGTCGAGCATGTGCATCTGTTCCGCTTCGCGGACGACGGTCGCGTTGTCGAGCACTCGGCGGTCCGCGACGACTTGGGCATGGTGATGCAGCTGGGGCTGCTGCCGCCTCCTGCGGCAGGGGAGGCCGGCCCGCCGGGCTAGGTGTGAATCCCGGCAGCGTTCGTCAGCTGTAGCTGCTGGAGGCGTGCGGCTGGGGTTTGCCGGTCGATGCCGGCGTGGGGTCGGGAGTGGTTGTACCAGTCGAGCCATCGGCCGAGCGCGTCG
>JBFWNT010000027.1:0-43634 GCA_050250915.1 Thermoleophilia bacterium | reverse complement strand
CCGCCGTCGCCCGCCGTGACGGTGGGCGCCGTGCGCCCCGCAGGGAGCCACCTGCCCGTCGGGCCGGCGCCGTCGCGCCTCGTCGTGGGCGCGGGCGGCTTCTGGGTGCTGGGCCTGGACGCCGGCGGCGCGACGGTGCGCCGCCTCGACCCGTCGTCCGGGGCGGTCCGACGCACCTTCCCGGTGGGCGGCACCGCCACCGGCCTCGCCGCCGGAGCGGGCGCGCTGTGGGTCACGCGGGGGGCGGAGCTGCTGCGACTCGACCCGGCGACCGGCGCGGTCACCGCGTCGTCGCGGCTCTGCGGCCGGGGCACCCCCGTCGCCGGGCGCGAGGGCGTCTGGGTGGCCGGCGCCTGCGTCCCGGAGGAGGTCCAGACCATCGGGCCGGCGACCCCGACCCCGACCGTGGCGTACCGCATCGACCCGGCGTCCGCGACGAGCGTGGGGGGGCCGTTGCGGATGCCGGGGTTGAACGTGGGAGGAGGGTCGCTCGCCGGGGGCGTGCTCTGGCTGACGGCCGGCGGCGAGGACTTCCGCGACGGCCTGACCGTCGGCAGGTTCGCCGTGGCGTCGGGCGCGCCCATCCCGGTGAGGGCGGGCTCCGGCCTCTACGGGACGGTCGTGCCGGTCGACGCCACCCGGGTCTGGACCGCCCGCGGCCGCGAGGTCGCACAGGCGGTGCCGCGCCGTCGCGCCATCGCGCGCGGCGGCGACCAGTGGGCGCTGGCACCCGCCCCCGGCCGGGTTTGGGCGCTGTCCAGCGACACGGCCCGAGACGGCACCACCACGCGCCGCCTCACGTCCTTCACCCGGGGCGGCCGGAAGGGCGCGGTGCGCGCGATCGGCGTGTCGCCGCCGGCGCCCGGGAGCACTGTGGCGCCGGTGCTCGCCGTGGGCTTCGGAGCGGCGTGGGTGCTGCTGCCCGACGAGGGCGCCGTGGTGCGGGTACCGCTCGCCGGAGCGTCGCGGCGCTGAGGTGAATCCGCGGCGTTAGGGTCATCGTGAACGTGGAATTCACGTGAATCCTATTGTTGATATGTGACCGCCCGAGATCATTGATACATGCTCATGTACGTCCCTAGGGTCGTGACCATCGTAACGAGGTCTCGACTCCCGGGAGGGCATGTGCACGACGACATCGTCAGCGGCGCGGATCGCCGCCAATTCCTCACTCGTGCGGGGATGGCGGGCCTGGGTGCCACCGCCGTCGGCGGTCTGCTGACCGACCGCGCGCTCGCACAGGGCAAGGCGAAGCCCGCGTATGACCTGCCGGGCGAGGCCAGCCTCGGAGGTAACATCAGCAAGGCCGTCTGGTATTGGATCAACGTCTCCGACCTCGACCGAGCGGTCGAGTTCTACGAGAAGACCTGGCCGGTGAAGCGCGCCGAGACGATGAACGGGCCGGCGCAGGCCTTCCCGAGCCTCGGCATCCGCAAGGGCCAGTTCAAGGCCCGCCTGATGCGCGACTCCCAGCCCTTCCAGGGCGCCGGGATCCTGCTCGTGCAGTGGCTCGACCCGACGCCGGTGGGCTCGCCCTACAAGGAGGCCAACCACATCGGGTGGTACCGCCAGCACGCCAGCGCCTCCCAGACCGGGCAGACGGCGCGCTACGAGGCGGCCCTCGCCGCCGGCGGCCGCCCGTACGGCCCGCCGAGCGCCATCCCGATCCGCGACGACCTGACCATCTACTCGTTCGCGTTCCGCGACCCGGACGGGACCACGCTGGAGTACACCGGCCCGCTGGACCCCACGCCGAACGGCCCGCCCGACACCAACACCGGCCCGAACGTGAACTGCGTGGACATCCAGAAGTCCTTCAAGTTCTACAGCCAGGTGATGGGCTTCGACATGCAGATCCGCCTGAACCCGTCGCAGCCGCAGGCGGCCACCAACGGCTCGCTGGGCGACACGATCCGCACCCCGAGCGGCCAGATCTGGACCGGGCTGGTCGACTTCGACGCGGCCATCATGGTGCCGCGCGGCGACGGCCGGAACTCGGTGGACCTGCTCGAGTGGCAGCTGCCCGGCGGCTACGGCAAGCCCTACTCCCAGTACAACAACCTCGGCGCCATGAACCTGGCCTGGGAGGTCAACAGCGTCCAGGTGGTCTACGAGAAGCTCCAGCGCCTGCTGAAGAACCCCAAGAAGACCCTGATGGGGCCGCCGGAGACCTGGGACCTCGGCGACTTCGGCACCCGCAAGGTGCTGAACATCAAGGACCCCGACGGGGTGTACCTCCAGTTCGTCGAGAAGGTCCAGACGAAGGACCCGACGCCGCTCGAAGTGCACTGATGTTCGACATCTCGCCCATCCAGATCATGATCGTCCTGGCGATCGCGCTGCTGATCTTCGGCCCGAAGCGCCTGCCGGAGATGGGTCGCAACCTCGGAAAGGGGATCCGGGACTTCAAGGGTGGCCTGACGGGGGAGGACACGTCGCCCCCCACGGCGCAGACCGCGGTCCAGGCACCGACGGAAGGGGACACGTCGCCCCGGGCCTGACGGTTTGCCCTCGCCCCGGCGCAACCGTTAGCGTCGGGGCGAGGCTCCGGACCAGCCCGAGGGGGTACGCGTGTCAACGAGGGGGGACCCGGTCCCCGTGGCGCCGACGATGGCGGAGTTCCGCGCATTCGTCGCGGTCGCCGACGAGCTGCATTTCACCAACGCGGCGCGGATGCTGGGCATCGCGCCGCCCTCGCTGTCCCAGACGGTCCGGCGGCTCGAGGACAAGCTCGGCGCCGTCCTGTTCGTCCGCACGCCGCGGACGGTGGCCCTCACCGCCGCCGGCGCGGAGCTGCTGCCGAGGGCACGCGACATCCTGGTGCGGGTGGACGAGGCCCAGCACGCCGTGAATGCCGGCGCGCTGAACGGGACGGGACGCCTCGTGGTGGGCATCGCCTCCAACGGGTTCGCCGAGATGACGGCGCCGATCATCCAGACCTACCGCCGTGCCCACCCCGGCGTGCGGGTGGAGCTGCGGGACGTGACCGAGCACCCGAACGCGCTGGTGTCCGGCGCGGTGGACGTCGCCCTGGTGCGGCCGCCGGTGCCGGAGTCGGGAGACGAGCGGGTGCGGTTCGAGGAGGTCGTCGACGAGCCGCGGGTGGCGTTCCTGCCCGCCGGCCACCGCCTGGCCGGCGAGGAGGCGATCGGGATCCACGACCTCCAGGACGAGCGCTGGGTCGAGGTGGGGCCCGGGATGGGCCGCATCACGGACTTCTGGGCGGCCACCGACGCCCTCGGCGGCATGCGGCCGAGGATGGGGGAGGGCGCGTCGAGCGTGGCCGGGGTGCTCCAGGCGGTGGCCTACCTCGACAACGTGATCACCTCGATCCCGTCGGTGCTGCGCTTCTTCCACGTCCCGGGCATCGCGATGGTGCCGTTCATCGACGTCGTCCCCGCCACGATGGCGGTCGTGACACGGTCGGACGACGCGCGGCCGGCGGTGGCGGAGTTCATCGGCGCGGTGCACGCCGTGGCCGCCCGCGCGCCCGACCTGGTGCCCGGCGCCCGCTACCTGCCGGACGTCGTCCCGGCCTGAGGGTCTCGCCCGGGCCGCATCGGCTCCGGGTGGTCGGGCAGCGCGATCGTGCGCCGAGGGCCGATCCGGTGCCCCAGGAACGCGGGCCGCCCGGCGGCGCTGAACATCAGCGGCAGCACGTCGGCGGCGGCCAGCACCCCCAGGTCGCCGTCGCGGGCGGGGGCCTCGCCCAGCGCGGCCACCCGGTCCGGCCGCACGGCGCCGCCGGCCATCGTGAACGGGGTGGGGTCGCCGGTGTGCATCACCGAGCCGGTGGACGGGGTGGCGTGGTCGCCCGTCACGGCCACCACGGCCCGGTCCGCCAGCGGCAGCAGCCCGGCCAGCCCGGCGTCGATCGCCTCCAGGGCGTCGCGCTTCGCGTACGGGTCCTTGGTGTGGCCCGCTTCGTCGGTCGCCTTCGTGTGGACGTGGACGAACCGGGCGCCGTCCCCGATCAGCGCCTCCGCCGCCGCGACGCGCTCGGCCATCTCGGCCGCCAGGTCGGCGCGCCCCGGCACGTCGACGTCCCGCAGCCCCAGCAGCCGCGCCAGGCCCCGGTACAGCGCGCTGCTGGTCACCGCGCCGCCCGCGACGCCCACCACCTCCACGAACGACGGCAGCGGCGCCCGCGCCCCCGCCCACTTGGTGGTCAGCAGGTCGAGCGGGGCCGCCCCGCGGTCCGCGCGGTCCCGGTTGACCGGCGACGCCGCCAGGGCGACGCGCGCCGCCAGCAGGAACGCCGTCAGGTCGGCGGCGAGCGCCGCGCCCGCGCGCGACGTCGCCACCGGCCGCAGCCAGGGGTGCAGGTCGTCGAAGAAGGGATCCGAGTCGGAGACGTCCCCCCTCGCGTGGGCCGGGAAGGTCAGGAGCGCCTCCCCCGGCCGCCCGAGCCGGTGCAATTGAGACCCCGCGATCTCAATTGCACCGAGTGAGGACAGCAGGGCCGCCGCGTCGTCGGCGTCGTCGCGACCTGGGCGGCCCGTGACCCGGACGACGTCGCCGTCCACGCGGGACGTCCGCAGGGCGGCGTGGAGCACCGCGACCCCCTCCGGGACCTCCAGGCCCACGCCGAGGGCCTCCAGCACGGCGCGCCCGGGGAACGGCTGATCCTCGTAGCCGAGCAGCGACCAGTGGGCCAGCTCGGACGAGGGGGCCCGCCCGGGGCCGAGGGGGACGTGCCACCCGCTCGCCCCCCGGCGGGCGAGCTCGTCGAGCACCGGGGTGCGGGCGACCTCGGCGGGGGTGCGGCCGCCGAGCTCGGGTACCGGGCGGTCGCCCAAGCCGTCCAGGATCACGAGGACTGCCGGCAGGCGGTCCCCGCCACCGGGGGTCACAGCACGACGCCCCGCGCCCGGCGGCGCGCCAGGAGCTCGCGGAGGGGGACGACCGTCGCGGGCGGCACCAGCCGCTCCCAGTCGCCCCCGGCCCGGATGGTCGCGCGGATCGCCGTGGACGTCCGGCGCTCCCCGGGCCCGGGCTGGGCCTGGACCACGCGGTAGCCGGCGGCGCCCAGGCGGCGGGCCTTCTCGGTCTCCCACGCGCCGCCGCGCCCCACGTACTGCACCGCGTCGAGCGGCGCGTAGCACTCCCACAGCTCCGGCCGGCCCAGGTCGAAGGGCACCAGCACCACCCGCGGGTCGTGACCGAGCGCCGCCAGCAGCAGCTCGGCCCGCTCCCAGTAGGTGAAGGGGTTGGCGTCCTCCCGGTGGCGGTGGCCGCTGGCGGCCTCGGGCCGCCGGCTCGACGGGTCGGGGTTGGTGATGCCGACGATCAGGCGGCCGTGCTCCGCGAGGCCCATCCGGAAGAGCCGCAGGTGGTCCTCGTGCACCGGCTGGAAACGGCCGGTCACGCAGGCGGGGCCGTTCACCGCAGCAGCGCGCGGGCGATCGCGTTGCGCTGGATCTCCACGGTGCCCGCCGGGATCCGCAGGTTCCGCGCCACCCGGAACAGCTTCTCCTCCGGGCTGCCGCGCCCCAGGCCCGAGGCGCCGTGGATCTGCACGGCGCGGTCGGCGACCCGGAAGAAGGCCTCGTCGTTGACCAGCGCGATCAGGCTCACCAGGCGGATCGCGTCGGGGTGGAGGGGGATGCCGTAGGGCCCCAGGCCGTCGAGCTCTCCCTGGGCCTCGAGCGACAGGGCGCGCGCGGCGTACACGTCGGCGTCCATGTCGGCCAGCATGTGCTGCACGGCCTGGAGCTCGCCGATCGGCCGCCCGCCCGACTGCCGGGTGCGGGCGCGGGCGACCGCCCGGTCGCGCAGCCATGCGCCCCACCCCGCGCACATGCCGCCGCGGCACATGCGGCGCCAGTTGATCCACGTGAGCGCCAGCTGGAGCCCCTGGCCGACCTCGCCGATCCGGTTCGCGTCCGGCACGCGCACGCCGTCCAGCACCAGCTCGCCGGTCAGGCCGTCGTCCATCATCGTGGGCGCGTCGGGGCCGCGGCGAAAGCCGTCCCGGCCGGCCTCCACCACGAACATGGTCAGCGAGCGGCTGCCCGCGCCGGGCTCGGTGACCGCCACCACCTGGGCGACGTCGCAGAAGTGGGCGTTGGTGATCCACGCCTTGCGGCCGGAGATGACCCACTCGTCGCCGTCGCGCTCCGCCCGGGTGCTCATCGACAGCACGTCCGACCCCGCGGCCGGCTCGGTGTTGGCGAAGGCGCACGTGATCTCGGCGCGCATCAGCGGGCGCAGGAAGCGCTCGCGGCCCTCGGGCCCCAGGTGGACCAGGTTCGGGCTCGGCCCCTCCGTCCAGGCCAGGGCGCAGAGGCCCAGTCCCAGGCCGGACCGCCGGTAGACGAGCTCCTCCACCCGCATGCACTCGACGCGCGTCAGCCCCAGGCCGCCCACCTCGCGCGGCATGTGGGGGGCGTACAGCCCGGCCGCGGCGGCCCGGCGCTGCACCTCTCGGCGGGCCTCCCACACGTCCGGGTGCATCCGCCCCTCGTCGTCGAGCGCCGGCTGCCACGGCGTCCCCGCCCCGCGGGCGGCCAGGGCGCGGTCGAGGTCCGCCACCTCGTCGAGGAAGGCCTCGTAGCGCGGGAGCAGGGTCTCGAGACGGTCGCGCGGGGCCATGACGGGCAGGCTACCTGCGATCCTGGGTGTGACGGACGGCACGGAGGTGCGCGGTGAAGGGCGTGGGGGACGTGGTGGACGGGCGCTACCGCCTGGAGCGGCGCCTCGGTGACGGCGTGTTCCGGGCCGAGGACCTGTCCCTGGCGCGGGGCGTGGTGGTGCGCGTGTCGGACGCGGCGGGCGCGGCCGGCCTGGCGCGCCTCACGTCCCTGCTGCGCAGCGTGCAGTACGCCACCTCGTACGTCGTCCCGGCGCTCGACGAGGGGATGACCGACGACGGCGGCCGCTACCTCGTGTCGCCGCTCATCGAGGGGACCCCCGTCAGCCAGCTGGTCGCGCCCGGGGGCCGGCCGATCGCCCCCGACACCGCGGCCTCGATCGGCGTCGCGCTGCTGGAGGCGGCGGAGGCCGCCCGCCGCGCGATCCCGGAGGGGGAGGGGGCGGTCCCCGCCGCCGCGATCCTGGACCGCGACCGCGATGTGCGCGTCACCAAGTTCACCCTCGACGGCGCCGGCGACGCCGCCCTGTGCCGCACCATCGGGACCGTGCTGCACCACCTGCTCACGGGGCGGGAGCCGGAGGCCGGCGAGTCGGTGCGCGCCCGCGGCCACCCGGTGCCCGACGTGCTCGCCGACGTGGTCGACGCCGCCCTCGCCGGCGATGTGCGCACGCCCGGGGAGATGCGCCGCCGCCTCGCCGCCGCCCGCCGCCGGATGCCCGGCTCGGACCCCGGGATCTAGGCCGTCGCCGCGACCCCGGTCGTGACGAAGCGGCGCCGGTAGGCGTCGGGGGTCACCCCCACCTGCCGCACGAACGCGCGGCGCAGCGTCTCGGCCGTCCCGAGCCCCGACTGACGGGCGATGACGTCGAGCGGCGCGTCGGAGGTCGCGAGCATCGCCCGGGCCGTCTCGATGCGGATGCGCTCCACGTACCGGGCCGGCGTCGTACCGAGCTCGCGGGCGAACACGCGCGAGAGGTGGCGCTCGCTGAAGCCCGCACGCAGGCTCAGGGCGGCCAGCCGGTGGTCGGCGGCGGGGTCGGCGGCGATCGCCTCCAGCAGGGGCCGGAGCGTGGGGCGCTCCACCGGGTCGCCCTGGATGTGGATGCTGAACTGCGCCTGGCCGCCCGGGCGCTGCATGTACACCACCAGGTGCTGGGCGACGCGCCGGGCGACGGCCGCCCCGTGGTCGGACTCCACCAGGGCGAGGGCCAGGTCGATGCCCGCGCTGACGCCCGCCGACGTCCAGACCCCGTCGTCCTCGATGAAGATCGCGTCGGGCTCGACCCGCACCGACGGGTACCGGTGCGCCAGCTCCCCGGCGAACTGCCAGTGCGTCGTCGCCCGCCGGCCGTCGAGCAGGCCCGCGGCCGCCAGGACGAAGGCGCCGACGCACACGCCCGCCACCCGGCGGGAGCGCGCCGTCGCGCCGGACACCGCCGCGAGCAGCGTCGCGTCCTCCACCGCCGACGACCACGCCCACGTGCCCGGGACCAGCACCGTGTCGATCGGGCCCTCGAGCCCGCCGACCGAGGAGGCGACGCCGATCCGGAACCCCGAGCTGCTCACCGCGTCCCCGCCGTCGGGGGAGGCGATCATCACGCGGTAGGCGTCACCCCCGGCCAGGGCGTCGGCGACCGCGAACACCTCCGACGGGCCGGCCACGTCCAGGAAGCCGGCGCCGTCGTAGGCCAGGAGCATGATCGTGCGCGGGGCCACCCCCGCAGTATGGCCTCAGAGGTCGTCCACCGGCGCACCGATCGGGATCCAGCGAACGGTGCGGCGCACCTCCTCGGGGGCGCGCGCCAGCTCGCGCTCCGCGTCCTCGCGGCCCTGCGGGAAGTGGGCCCACCCCTCGTAGTGGACGGGGACCGCCACCCGGGGCCGCACCAGCCCGATCAGCTCGGCCGCCCCGGCCGCCGTCATCGTGAACCGCAGGGGCCCCGTGACCGGGAAGCGGACGCCGCCCAGGTGCACCAGAGCCACGTCCACGTCGATGCGGCCGGCCACGGCGCGCACGCCGTCGAACAGCACGGTGTCGCCCGTGATCCAGAGCGCCCCGCCCTCGTCGCCGTCCCACGCGAGCGCGAAGCCCACCACGTCGCCGACGATCGGCCCGAACCCGGGAGGGCCGTGGCGGCATGGCGTGGCCGTGATCGTGATCCCCGGCCGGCCCGGCGCCTCCAGCCGCGTGGTCGCCCACGGCTCCAGGCCCACGGCGCCGCCGCCCAGACGCCGGGCGCCCGACGCCGTGGTCACCACCGTCCCGGCGGCCGGCAGCAGCGCCCGTCCGGCGGCGTCCAGGTTGTCGCCGTGATGGTCGTGGGTCAGCAGCACGGCGTCGAGCGGAGGCAGGTCGGCGGCGGCGACCGCCGGGCCGGCGGTCTTGCGCGACCCGGTGCCCCAGCCGAAGCGGTACGCGCCGCCGGCGGGGTCGAAGGTGGGGTCCGTCAGCAGCGCCCAGCCGGCCCGCTCGATCAGGACCGTGGGCCCGCCGACGTGCGTGAGGCGCAGGCCCTCCACGGTCAGCGCGCGTGCGCCTGCGCCCACTCCAGGGCGTGGTCGGCCACGACCTCCCACCCCGGCCATGCGGGCAGCAGGTGCGGGCCGGGGTACTCGACCACCTCGGTCACCGTCCCCTCGGCCGTGTAGTGCTTCGCGTTGGAGCGCTGGACCGCCGGCGGCATCAGGTGGTCGTCGGCGCCGGAGATGAACAGCAGCGGAGCCCGGTCCGCGTTCCCGTAGTCCACGTGGGTCCCCTGGTGGCCGGGCGTGAGCGTCGCGAACGCGCTCTCCCAGAAGATCGACCCCGACGCCGGCACGTGGTACCGCTCGTAGAGGCGCAGCGACTCCTCGTCGGAGAAGCCGTTGGTGAACGCGTAGTGCCACTGCTCCGCGTTCAGGCCGACGGCCCTGTGCCGGTTCGCGGGGTTCTTCAGCACCGGGAACGTCGCCTTGATCTGCGAGAGGGGGACCACCGCCACGCCCTCGGTGGGCGCGGAGTTGATCGCCACCCCGCACGCCCCCAGGCCGCGGTCCAGCAGGATCTGGGTGAACGTGCCGCCGGCCGAGTGGCCGATGAGGATCGGCGGGGCGTCGAGCCCCTCCACGACGTCGGTCAGGTGCGCGACGATCGCGTCGATGGTGAGCGCCTCGATGGGCGCCGCGTCGGCGTTCAGCGCCTCCACCTCGACCTCGAACCCGGGGTACGCGGGCGCGAGGACCGTGTGGCCCTTCGCCTCGTAGTGCGCGATCCACTCCTCCCAGCTCCTGGGCGTGACCCAGAAGCCGTGGATCAGCACGATGGCGCGGTCGGGCGCGGGGGCGTCGGTGCTCACGGGCGGTCTCCGGTCCGGCGGGGGCGGGTGGCGCACAGCGTGCGTCCCCCGCCTGCCGCGCGCAAGGACGCGTCGCCCACGTTTCCGGACACGCCCGTGCGCGTGCCCTACCCTGCCCCGGTGGCCGGCATCGACCCAGCGCGCGATCCCCGTGGCGCCGCGTGGGAGCGCCGCCTGCGGCGGCCGGTCCTGGGCGCCGCGTGGCTCGCGATCCCGACGGTGCTGCTCTACTTCTCGTCACTCGAGGGCGGGCTCGCGGTGCTGGCCGTCAGCCTCGCGTGGAGCATCTGGCTGGTGTTCCTGGCCGAGGCGGTGATCATGCTCACGGTCGCGCGCGACAGGTGGGCCTGGGCGCGCGGCCACGTGTTCGGGTTGGTGATCCTGCTGGCCACCTTCCCGCTGCTCACCAGCATCCTCGAGGGGCTGCTGGCGGCGCGGGCGCTGTCGAGCGTGCAGGGCCTGCGCGTGCTCCAGGTGCTCTATCTGGCGAAGGCGGCGAAGCTGTTCAAGTCGGCGATGATCCTGCGCGCCAGCGGGGCCGCGCCCCGGCACCCGGCGATCATCACCGCCGCCGCGCTGCTGGGGGCCACGGCGCTGGTGGGGATCGGCGACCGGATCGTCTCCGGCGACAAGCACCCGACGCCGTTCCACGGAACCTGGAGCCTCATCGAGGACGCGGTGCCCTGATGCGCCCGCTCCAGGTGGGGGCGTACGCCGGGGTGCGCCCGCCGCTCGACGTGGCGCTCGCCGGCGTGAGGGCGTCGGAGGCGGCGGGCTTCGACGCCGTGTGGTGGTCCGACCACTTCCTGCACTGGTTCCCGCCCGGGGTCTGGACGCCGGACGTCTCGCCCATGGCGGCCGCGGTGCGCAGCCCCCACGCCTTCCTCGATCCGACGGTCGTCATGGGCGCCGCCGCCGCGACGACGGAGCGGATCCGCCTGGGCACGGCGGTGACCGACCCGGTGCGGCGGCACCCGGCGGTGCTGGCCCAGACCTTCCTCACGCTCGACCACCTGTCGCAGGGCCGGGCGATCCTGGGGATCGGGGTGGGGGAGGCCGAGAACATCCTCCCGTACGGGCTCCCGTACGACCGCCGCGCGTCGCGCCTGATCGAGGCGCTGGAGGTCATCCGCCTGCTGTGGGGCACGATCGACCCCGTCTCGTACCGGGGGGAGCACTTCACCCTGGACGACGCGATCCTGGGCGCCGAGCCCTACGGCGACGCGCCCCCGCCGATCTGGGTCGCCGCCCACCGCCCGCGCACGCTGGAGGCAACCGGCCGGCTGGCCGACGGGTGGCTGCCCATCGTGACGGACCCCGGCGCCTACGCCGCCGCCCTCGGCCGCATCCGGGACGCGTCGGTCGCCGCGGGCCGCCCCCGCGACCGTGTGACCGCGGGCCTCTACGCGTGGATCGTGGTGGACGAGGACCGCGAGACCGCCCGGCGGATGCTCCAGAGCACGCTGATGCGCTTCGTGGCGCTCACCGCCCCCGCCGAGGACTTCCGCCGCGCGGGCGCGGAGCCGCCGATCGCGCAGGGCTGGGGCCTGGTCCACTACGTCCCCACCCGCGTCGGCCGCGAGGAGGGCCTGCGGATGGCCGCCGCCGTCCCCGACGCGCTGCTCGAGTCGTACGTCATGTGGGGCACCCCCGACGACATCGTGGAGCGCCTGACCCCGTTCCGCGCCGCCGGCCTGGAGCACGTCTACCTGGCCAATGTCAGCGCGCTGGGCGACCCCGCCAGGGCGGCCTCGTCGGCCGCCCTCCTGGTCGACATCCTCGCGGGGCTCCGCCGGCTGCCCTGACCACTGCCGATCAGGACGGGGCGGCTCCGGGGTTCCCGGGGACCCCGCCGCGGGCATCACCCCATCGGAACGGCGCCGGGAGGGGCGGATGGAGATCGTGTGGATCATCGTGATCGTCGTCGTCGTGGTCGCGGCGATCGGGATCGCGGCGCAACGGCGCCGCCGGGCGGGCGGCGTGGTGGCCACGCGGCGCAGGCGGCGGCCGTGAGCGTGCTGATGCGCGCCCGGGAGATCACCGGGCGCCCGGTGGTGGCCCTCAGCTCCGCCGATGCGATCGCGGAGGTGAAGGACGTGGTCATCTCCCACCCGTCCGCCGCGGTGGTGGGCTTCACGCTCAACAAGCGCGGCTTCCTCGGCTCGCCCCTGAAGGAGGTGCTGCCGTGGGGGCGCCTCGGGTCCCTTGGCCGCGACGCGGTGATGGTTGACGACCCCGGGGTGCTCACGGCGCAGGACGCCGCGATCGACGAGGCCCGTGCCGAGGGCCGCGACCGCGACGTGATCGGCGCGACCGTCATGACCGACGCGGGGAAGGCCCTGGGCACCGTGGTGGACGTGATCCTCGAGGTGGGGGACGACGCGCGGATCGTGGGCTACGAGGTGCACGGCCCGGACGTGCAGCGCGACAAGCAGGCGGCGACCCTGCTGATCCCGGTGGGGGAGACGATCGCCGTGTCGGGCGAGACGCTGATGGTGCCGGCGGAGGTGGAGGGCTTCGTGCGCGACGACCTCTCCGGCTTCGGCAGCGCCGTCGCCGACTACCGCGCGCGGCTGGCCGAGGAGCACCGGTGATCCGCCTCAGCGAGGCCGACGGCCGGCCGGTGGTCAGCCGCGAGAGCGCCGAGCGCCTGGGCGAGCTGATGCACGTGGTGGTCGACGCCCCCGCCCGGCGCATCACGGCGCTGCACGTGGCGGGGCGGCGCAAGCGGGCGATGATGGTGGGGTGGGCCGACATCACGGGCTTCGGCCCCGACGGGATCGTGGTGAACGGCGACGGCTCGCTGCGCCCGCCGGGCGACGACCGCGAGCGGTCGGTGGTGGGGGGCGACCTGGACCTGGACGGCCGCCTGGTGCTCGACGACCGCGGCGACTCGCAGGGCGCGCTGACCGACGTCCTGTTCGACGAGGACTCGGGCGAGATCGCCGCGTTCGTGTGCGGCGAGCGCGAGATCCCCGCGGCGCGGCTCCGGCAGATCGGGCCGTTCTGCGTGATCGTGCGTGCCGAGCAGGGCGCCGGGGAGTAGCCTCGGCTCCATGGCGACGGTCCCGCCGTGCTCCCACCTCGACCAGGTGCTGCTGGACGTCCTCCCGGACGAGGTGGCCGGCTGCGAGGAGTGCCTGCGGATCGGCGACGGCTGGGTGCACCTGCGCATCTGCCTCACCTGCGGCAAGGTGGGCTGCTGCGACAGCTCCCCCAACCGGCACGCGTCGCGCCACGCCGCCGCCGAGGGGCACCCGCTCATCCGCTCCCTTGAGCCCGGTGAGGAGTGGACCTGGTGCTTCGTCGAGGAGGTCGGGATGGTGCTCCGCCGCCCGACGGGGACGACGCGCATCCCCAAGTCGCCGCTCCTGCCCTAGCCCGGGGCGCCGCTGACCCGGGTCCTCTACGCGCTGCTGCCCCTGGTCGGCGGCGCGATGATCGCGGTGCAGGCGCCGGTGAACGCCCGCCTGCGCAGCGTGCTGTCGTCGCCGGTGGGCAGCGCGACGGTGTCGTTCGCGACGGGGCTGGTGATCCTGGTCGCGGCGGTGGTGATCGTGGGCGACGCCGGCGCGCTCGGGAGCGTCGGCGGCGGGCCGTGGTGGGCGTACCTGGGCGGGGCGCTCGGCGCGTTCTTCGTGGTGACCACGCTGCTGGCGGCGCCGCGGGTCGGCGTGACCACCACGTTCGTGTCGGTGGTGCTGGGGCAGGTGGCCGCGGCGGCGATGATCGACCGCTTCGGGTGGCTGGGGCAGAAGCCCATCCACTTCGGGTGGGAGCGGATCGTGGCGCTCGGCCTGCTCGTCGTGGCCCTCGTGCTGCTGGTCCGCGGGGACTGACGGCGCCGTGACGATCGACCGGCGCGCCGCGGCGGTCGTGCTGCTGGCGGTGGCGGTGGGGCTGGCGTTCGCCGACTCGTCGATCGTCATGCTCGGCCTCCCCGAGATCTACGGGGAGCTGGACGCATCCATCCCGGGCGCGTCGTTCGTGATCACCTCCTACAACCTGGTGGTCGCGGTGGTGGCGTTCGGGCTCATCCCGGTGATGCGCCGCGTCCGGCCGCTGCCGGTGCTGGTGGCGGGGCTCGCGATCTTCGCCGCGGCGTCGCTCGGCTGCGGCCTGGCGCCGGACCTGCCGGTGCTGGTGGCCCTCCGCGGGGTGCAGGGGCTCGGCGGGGCGATGCTGCTGGCGGCCTCGCTCCCGGTGCTGGTGGCGCTGGCGGGCGCGGAGCAGAAGGGGCGGGCGATCTGGGCGCTCGCGGGTTCGGCGGGCGCGGTGCTGGGGCCGGCGGCGGGCGGGATCATCACCGAGCTGGCCGAC
Source organism: Thermoleophilia bacterium (assembly GCA_050250915.1). Lineage (GTDB taxonomy): Bacteria > Actinomycetota > Thermoleophilia > Miltoncostaeales > Miltoncostaeaceae > Miltoncostaea. Next base: position 29,384 of record JBFWNT010000027.1, on the reverse strand, counting down.
TGGCGGGCGATCTTCATCGTCCAGGCGCCGGTGGCGGCGATCGCCCTGCCCGCCCTCGCGGACCGGCGGCTGCGCCGCCTGGGGGTGGAGCGCGACGACGGGGTCCGCCCGCCGCTGTGGTCGCAGCTGGGCCTGGTGTTCGCGTTCGGCGCGCTGGTGGGCGCGCTGTTCCTGGCGGTGCTGCTGATCGTGACGGTGTGGGGGTTCGGTCCCCTGTCGGGCGCGGTGGTGGTCAGCGCGCTGCCGGTGGCGGCCGTGCTGGTGGCGCCGCTGAGCCGGCGGGTGGGGCCGGGGCCGTCGTGCCTGGCGGGCGCCCCGATCCTGGCGGCGGGCCTGGTGGGCCTGGCGCTCGTGCCGGCGGTCAGCGGCTGGTGGGCGGCGGCGGCGCTGGCCGTGTGCGGCGCGGGCTTCGGCCTGCTGGTGCCCCCCCTGACGCACGCGTCGGTCACGGGCGGGTCGGGGCTGGCGGTGGCGGCCACCCGGTCGGTCGCCGCGCGGCACGTGGGGCTGGTGGCGGCGCTGGTGATCGTGGCGCCGCTTCTCGCGGTCGACCTCGACACGGCCGCCGACCGGGCGACGCTGGAAGCGACCCGGGTGATCCTGGACGCCCGCGTGGGGCTGCAGGAGAAGGTGCCGCTGGCGCTGGACCTGGCGCAGGAGTTCGACCGCACGCCACGGGGCGCGGTCCCGGACCTGGGGAAGGTGTTCGCCGAGCACGGCGCCGCGAACGACCCGTCGCTGCGAGTGGTGCGCGACGACCTGCTGGGGGCGATCGAGGACAGCCTCACCCGGGCATTCCGGAACGCGTTCCTCGTGTCGGCGCTGTTCGCCATCCTGGCGCTGGTGCCGGTGCTGTGGGGGCTCTCGGCAATGCGGCGCGAGGCCGGGGGCCGGGCGCCGCCCGCCGCCGCCCTCGCCGGCCTGGGCGCGGTGGCCGCCGCCGCGATCGCCCTGGTCATCGGCGTCGTCGCCGCGGGCGGGCCGGAGCTGGGCGACTCGAAGATCGCGGATCCGTGCGTCACCCGCGTCCGGGAGGGCGGAGGCGGCTTCGACGCGACCCTCCAGGGCGTCGTCCTGGACGGCCTCGCGGGCGCCGCCTGCGACCTGGGGGTCACCCGGGAGGGGCTGGTCCTGAGCTTCGCCCCGGAGGACGTAGGGGCCGAGAAGATCCCGTGGACCCCCGAGCAGGTTGAGGCGTCCGTCCGTGCCGGGACGATCCGCGCGATCGACGACGCCGAGGCCCGGGGCTCCCTCAACTCCGTGGTCGCCGACGTCCTCCGCGGCATCGTCCGCCGGGTCCCGATCCAGGAGCTCATCCGCGGGGGCGGCGCGGTCTCCGACTTCTCCGGCCGCGTCCGCGACCTGGACGCGGGCGAGGTCGTCGACGCCCTCAAGGGGCTCCTGCCCTGACCCGCCCCCGGGGGGTCAGGCGTCGGGGGCCTGGGGGAGGGTGACGGTCAGGAGGGCGCCGCCGCCCTCGGCGTTCGCGGCGACGGCCCTGCCCCCGTGGGCCTCGGCGACCTGGCGGACGATGGCGAGGCCCAGGCCCGAGCCGGGGAGGGCCCTGGCGGCGTCGGCGCGGTAGAAGCGGTCGAAGACCAGGGGGATGTCCTCCTCCGCGAAGCCGGGGCCGTGGTCGCGGACGGAGAGCTCGCCCTCGCTGAGGGTCACCTCCACCCTCCCGCCGGGGGGGCTCCACTTGATCGCGTTGTCCAGGAGGTTGGCCACCAGGCGCGTCAGCCGCTCCGGGACGCCGCGCACCAGCCACGGCTCGATGTGCTCCGCGAAGACGACCTGGGGCGCCAGCCGCCGCGCGCGCTCCAGCCCCGCCCGCACCACCTCGTCCAGCCGGACGTCCTCGAAGTCGGCCTGCGACTCGCCCCGGCGGCTCAGGTCCACCACGTCCGCCACCAGGTTCGTCAGCTCGTCCGTCTGCGTCACCAGGTCGCGCAGGAGGTCGGCGCGGTCGGCGTCCGGCAGGTTGTCGCCGCGCTGCAGCACCTCGATGTTCGTCCGCAGGCTCGCCAGCGGCGTCCGCAGCTCGTGCGACGCGTCCGCCACCAGCTGGCGCTGAGCGTCCACCGAGTGCTCCAGCGCGTCCAGCGTCGTGTTGAACGAGCGCGTGAGGCGCCCCAGCTCGTCGTCGGTCCCGCTCTCCGGCAGGCGCGCCGCCACGTCCGCGTCGCCCGCGATCCGCTCGGTTCGCTCCGTGAACGCCCGCACCGGCCGCAGCGCGCGCCCCGAGATGAACCACCCCAGCGCGGCGCCCGTCACCACCCCGCCCGCCGTCACCAGCAGCAGCGCCACCCGCAGCCGGTCGAGCAGGGAGTCGGTCTCGTCGAGGCCGCGCGCCAGCTGCGCCGCCACGCCGGGCGCCACCTGCGTCGTCAGCACCCGCAGGTGCGCGCCCTCCACCGTCTGGTCGGAGAGGAACGCCCCGCGTGAGCCGGCCGCGACCTCCCGCGTGCGCGCGTCGACCCGCAGGGCCACCCCGCCCACCGGCGGCTGCGACGTGGTCCCGTCCCGCCCCACCAGCTGCGCGTACACCGGCGCGTCCCCGCGCCGCCCCGGCCCGCCGAAGCGGTCGCCGAAGCCGCGTCCCATGGGGCCGTCGCCGATCTCCCGGGCCTGGTCGCGGAGCGACGAGTCGATGTCCCCGCGCAGGCGGTTCTCCACCGCGACGTACGCGGCCAGCGACGCGAGCGCCACGGCCAGGGCCACCGCGACCCCCGCGGCGAGCGCCAGCCGCTGACGCAGCGTCAGGCGGGGGGTCAGTCCTCGCGGAGCACGTAGCCCACGCCGCGGACCGTCTGGATCAGGCGTGACTCCCCTCCGGCCTCGAGCTTGCGGCGAAGGTACCCGACGTAGACGCCGAGCGCGTTGGAGCCGGGACCGAAGTCGTAGCCCCAGATCCGCTCGTGGATGACGCTCCGCGTGAGCACCACCCGCGGGTTGCGCATCAGCAGCTCCAGCAGCGCGAACTCGGTGCGCGTCAGGTCCACGCGGCGCCCCGCCCGGCTCACCGTGCGGGCCGCCGGCTCCAGCTCCAGGTCGGCGAACCGCAGCGCCGTCCCGGGCTCCGACGGGCCGGTGCGCCGCAGCAGCGCCCGCAGCCGCGCCAGCAGCTCCTCGAGCGCGAACGGCTTGACCAGGTAGTCGTCGGCGCCCGCGTCCAGCCCCTCCACGCGGTCGGCCACGGTGTCGCGCGCCGTGAGCATCAGCACCGGGGTGTTGTCGCCGCTCGCCCGCAGGCGCCGGCACACCTCCAGGCCGTCGACGCCCGGCATCGCGACGTCGAGCACCACGGCGTCCGGCGCCTCGGCGGCGAGGGCGGCGACCGCCGCCCCGCCGCCGTCGGCGACATCGACCGTGTAGCCGGACAGCACCAGCGCGCGCCGGACGGCGTCGCGGACCGCCGGCTCGTCGTCCACGACCAGGATCCTCACGGCCGGGATGGTGACAGCCCGCCGTGCCGGCGGCGCGGGCCTACGGGTGGAACCCCCGGCCGCCGCGCGGGCCCGGGCCGTCGTGGTCGTCGTCGGCGATGTGCTTCGCCAGGTCGGCGACCCGCGCGGCGGGCACGCCCTCCGCCTTCAGCGCGGCGCTCAGCGTCGCGATCAGGTCGGCGCGCGACACGCCCTGCGCCTTCGCCACCTGGGCCAGCGTCGTCCCCGACTCCAGGCGGTCGCGCAGCTGCTCCTCGGTGAGGTCGAGGCTCTTGGCCACCTTCGTCATGACCTCGCCGCCGCGCATGCCCGGGCCGCCGTGCCCGAAGCCGGGGCCGGGGCCGTGGCCGGGGCCGCCGAAGCCGGGCAGGCCGGGGGCGTCCTGGGCGCGCTTCAGCATCTCGTCGGCCTGGGCCTGGGTGATCCGGCCGGCCTTCACCGCCTCGTCCAGGCGTGCCTTCAGCAGATCCTGGAACGCGCCCTCCACCTGGTCCGCGGTGATCGACGTGCCGGCGCGGTTGTTGATCGCCGCCGCCAGGTCGGACGCCTCGTCCGACGATCCGTTCGTCGCCGCCACGGCGCCCGCGCTGATCCCCGCCACCGCCACGGCACCCGCGGCCAGCGCCGCGATCCTCCGTCGTCCGAACGTCACCTCGGCACCCCCTGGTCGATTTCCGGCCAGCAACGACGGTAGGGGGAGGCCCTGTGCGCCCCCGAAGAGCAACCGAAGAACTTCCGAAGAACGCGCCGGCCGCCGCCGCGGCCCGGCCTCAGCGGCGCTTCGGCTTCTTCGGGGCGGTGATCACGAACGGGTCGGTGCGCGTGGCGGCCGCGCCGGTCGCGCCCACAAGCTGGACCCGCAGGACGTAGCGGCCGGGCCTGCGCGACGGCGGCACGAGCCTCACGGTGCGCGGCCCGGCCTTCATGGCCTTCACCACCGGCGTGCCGACGCGCACCAGCACCACCTTGCGGGGCGTGGGGCGCACCGTCCGCCGGAGCACCGTGAAACGCACCCGCGCCGGGTCCGTCAGGTTGAGCCGCACCAGGATCCTCCGGCCCGAGATCGCCGCGGTGAACCGCAGGATCCGGGTCCTGCCCGCCGCGTTCGGCGCCGGGCGCACCACGTTGAGCGTCCGGGTGGTCGAGTTGCCGGCGCCGTCGGTCGCGACCACGGTGATCGCGTTCGGGCCGGTCTGGAGCAGCGCGGTGGCCGAGAACGCGCCGTTGGCGGCGGGGGTGACGCCGTTGCCGTTGACGGTCACCGTCGACACGCCCGAGGGGTCGGTCGCGGTGCCGGCCACGCTCACCTGGGCGTCGCGCTGGGACGACCCGTCGGCCGGGCTCGTGACGGTCACGGCCGGGCCGGCGGCGTCGCTCGGCGCGAACTCCTTCAGCAGGGCGTCCGGCTGGGCGTTGCCGTCGGTGCCCACCAGCTTCGTGGTGGCGGCCGCGTCGTTGACGATGAACGCCACCGGCCCGCCGTCGGCGGCGATGGCGGCGCGGTCGCTCTCGTTGTTGCTCTGCGTGGAGCCGTCGGAGGCGACGCTCGCGAGGCGCGTCGCCTTGGACGACATGTCCCGCACGAAGACGTCCTTCACGGCGGCGTTGCCGTCGGTGGCGAGGTCGGCGGAGGTGGACGCGAAGGCCACCCGCTGACCGTCCGCCGAGATCTGCGGCCGGATGCCGCCGGCGTTGCCCGCGGTGTCCAGGCCGTTGCGGGCCGAGGCGATCGCGAACGCGCCCGTCGCCATGTCGCGCCGGTACGCGTCGTTCGCCCCGTTCGCGTCGTTGCCGGCGTCGTAGGCGAAGCCGGTCTCGAAGGCGACGTAGCGGCCGTCGCCCGAGATGTCCGGGAAGCCGGACCCCGTCGTCTGGGTCGGGTCGCTCGCCGCCGCCGTCGTGCCCGCCGCCAGGTTGCGGACGAACACGTCGTTCCCGGCGCCGGTGTCGTTCGGGACGATGTCGTTCGTGCCCGCCGGCGCCTCGTACGCCACGAACCGCCCGTCGGCGCTGATCGCGGAGCGCTCCGTGGTGCCGTTCGGCAGGCCGCCCGCCACCCGCACGGCGGCGGCGGTGGTGGTCCCGGCGGGGATGTCCCGCACCACCACGTCGGACGCGTTGTTCCCGTCCCCCGGAACCAGGTTGGTGCTCGCCCCGCTGCCGAACGACACGCGCGAGCCGTCGGCCGACACGTCCGGGTCGCCGAACACCGCGGCGTTGGCCTTCACGCCCGACGAGTTCACCGAGACGAGCGTGACCGCGCCCGAGACCATGTCCTTGCGGTACACGTCCTGGTTGGCGTCGGTGTCGGCGGGGGTGAGGTCGGTCGCCGTCGAGGCGAAGACCACGTACCGCCCGTCGGCGGAGATCGCGAACTGGATGTTGGCGACGTCCTCCGCGTCCACGTCGGCGTTGGACGCCGCGCCCGCCGCCGACGCGGAGGCCAGCCGGGTGGTGCCGGCCGCGCGGTCGCGGACGTAGAGCTGGCGCTTGCCGCCGGTCGGGGTCCCGGTGAGGTCGGCGGCGGAGGTGAAGGCCACGTAGCGGCCGTCCGCCGACACCGCCGAGGCGTCCACCGGCGACGCGCCGAGCGTCCCCGCCTGACTCACCGAGACCACGGAGACGTCGCCCGGTGCCGCGATCGCGAGCCCCGCGGCGATCGCGCCGGCGGATGCGGCGAGCGCGGCGAGGGCGGCGGTGCGGCGGCGCGTCATCGATCGGAAGGATACGACGGGTCGCGGGCGGAAGGACAACGCGCCGGGGCGGCGAACATGTGTTCTGTCCGGGCGGCGGGGTAGGATCGCCGCCCACGTTCGACGGAGGGTCCGATGGATCAGATACGAGGTGATGGGATGGGGCGCCGCCTGCGGGCGGTCGCGGACACGCCGGTCACGGACGCGGGCGTCCTGGGGCAGGCCATCGCGGCGGTGCTCGACGCGAGCCCCGGCGGGCTGGCGCCGCGCGCGCTGCCGGCGGCGGTCGCGGAGCGGCTGGGCGTCGCGGCGGAGGCGGTCGGCGACCGCGAGCTCACGGCCGCGCTGGGCACGGCGTTCGCCACTGGGCGGGTCGACGAGGTGGGCGGACGGCTGGTCTCCGTGACCCAGGAGCGGCGCGAGGCGGGCTAGCCTCCCCGATCCCCTACCATGCCCGGCTGTGCCGAGCCGGGACGATCTCAGGAACGTGGCCATCGTGGCCCACGTCGACCACGGGAAGACGACCCTGGTCGACGCGATGCTGTGGCAGTCGGGGGCCTTCCGCGCGAACCAGGACGTGGCCGAGCGGGTCATGGACTCGAACGACCTCGAGCGCGAGAAGGGCATCACGATCCTCGCCAAGAACACGGCCGTGCGCCACGGCGGGATCACGATCAACATCATCGACACCCCCGGCCACGCCGACTTCGGCGGCGAGGTGGAGCGCGGGCTCTACATGGTCGACGGGGTGCTGCTGCTGGTGGACGCCTCCGAGGGGCCGCTGCCGCAGACGCGCTTCGTCCTGCGCAAGGCCCTGGCCGCCCGCCTGCCGGTGGTGCTGGTGGTCAACAAGATCGACCGGCCCGACGCGCGGGTCGCCGAGGTGCTCGACGAGGTCTACGAGCTGTTCCTGGACCTCGACGCCGACGAGTCGCAGATCGACTTCCCGATCGTCTACTGCAACGCCCGCGCCGGGCAGGCGTCGCTCAGCGCCGACGCGCCGGGGACCGACCTGGAGCCCCTGTTCGACGTGCTGCGCGACCACATCCCCGCGCCCACCTACACCGAGGGCGCGCCGCTCCAGGCCCTGGTGACCAACCTGGCCGCGTCGAGCTACGTCGGGCGCCTCGCGATCTGCCGGGTCCACGAGGGGGAGATCCGCGCCGGTCAGGCGGTGGCGTGGTGCCGGGCCGACGGCACGATCGCGCCCGCGCGGATCACCGAGCTGTACGTGACGGAGGCGCTCGACCGCGTTCCCGCCGAGCGCGCCACGGCGGGCGACATCGTCGCGGTGGCCGGACTGGCGGACGTCACGATCGGCGAGACGCTCGCCGATCCGCAGGACCCCCGTCCGTTGCCGGTGATCGCGGTGGACGAGCCGAGCCTGTCGCTCACCATCGGCATCAACACGTCGCCGCTGGCCGGCCGCGAGGGCAACCGGCTCACCGCCCGGCAGATCAAGGACCGGCTCGACCAGGAACTGGTGGGCAACGTGTCGCTGCGGGTGGAGAACACCGAGCGGCCCGACGCGTGGGAGGTCCAGGGTCGCGGCGAGCTCCAGCTGGCGGTGCTGGTGGAGACGATGCGGCGCGAGGGCTTCGAGCTGACGGTCGGCAAGCCGCAGGTGCTGACCCGCGAGATCGACGGGGTCGTCCACGAGCCGCAGGAGCGGGCGTCGATCGACGTGCCCGAGGAATTCCTGGGCGTCGTGACCCAGCTGCTGGCGCTCCGCAAGGGGCGGCTGGAGCAGATCGTGAACCACGGCACCGGCTGGGCGCGGATGGAGTACCTGCTGCCGGCACGCGGGCTGGTCGGGTTCCGCACCGAGTTCCTGACCGAGACCCGCGGCACCGGCCTGCTGCACCACGTGTTCGACCGCTGGCAGCCGTGGGCGGGGGAGATCCGCACGCGGCCCCGGGGCAGCCTCGTCGCCGACCGCTCCGGGGTGACCACGGCGTTCGCGCTGTTCGGGCTCCAGGAGCGCGGGGCCCTGTTCGTGGGCCCGGGGGCGGACGTCTACGAGGGCGCGATCATCGGCGAGAACGGCCGTGGCGACGACCTCGACGTGAACCCCACGAAGGAGAAGAAGCTCACCAACATGCGATCGTCGACGTCGGAGGAGCTGGTCCGGCTCGTGCCGCCGCGGCCGGTGCTGCTCGACACCGCCCTCGAGTTCGTGCGCGACGACGAGTGCGTGGAGGTCACCCCGGGGGCCGTGCGGCTGCGCAAGGTGGTGCTGAAGGCCACCGACCGCGCCAAGCTGGCGAAGCGGGCGGGCGCCGCGCCCCGCTGACGGGGCGGGCGCGCGCCGGCCCTACCTGCGCCCGCGCCCGACCTCCTCGCGCTGGACGCGCCCGTCCTCGCGCTCCAGCAGGAACAGGGAGGCGAGCAGGGTCACCACCAGGGCGATCGCGAAGCCCAGGCCGATCATGTAGCCGATCGCCCCGCCCACGCTGCTGGTCTCGAACGGCCCGGGGAGGAGGCTGAGGGCCAGGCCGAGTGCCGCGCCGACCACGAAGCCGATGCCGGCGTAGGCCGCCACCGTCTTCCACAACGCGCGGTTCAGGCCGCGGCGCGTGCTCGGGTCGGGCGACCCGCCGCGCTCGGCCCCCACCGCCTCCTCGTCGCCCACCACGCGGGCGACCGTCTCCTCGCGCGTCTCGACGTCCCGGCGGGGCGGATCGTCGTGCTGGGTCGTGTGTGCACCTGTCGGTTCCGCCATGGGGCCCTCCCTGACGCGGGTTCTGTCAGAGGGCTACCCGCGGGGAGGGGGCGGGAATCGGGGTTTGGCACGTCCCGGCGCGGGGTATGGCGGCCATGCCCGTGCGGCTCGCGGTCGTCCCGGGCGAACGGGAGACACCGCCGTCGGGTCCCCGCCCCCTGGGGCCCGGCGGCGGGTGGTCCTCAGGCGGTCAGTCCGCCGGGCCGGGGCAGCTGGGCGCGGCCTCGCGGGCACCGGGCAGGCGGCCGAGCAGGTCCACGAGCGCGCTGACCTCCTCCGCCGTGTACAGCTCGCCGAAGAGGGCCTCCAGCGCCTTGAGGTGCGTCGCGGCGGCGTCGGCCAGCGCGCGCCGGCCGTCGATGGTGATGGCCGCGTAGGTGACGCGCGCGTCGGACGCGCAGTTCTCCTTGCACACCAGCCCGGCCGACTCGAGGCCGTCGAGCAGGCGCGTGATCCCGGAGGGCGTGAGGCCCACGGCGGGGGCCAGGTCGACGCGCCGCATGCGGCCGCCGTCCTCCTCCGAGAGGCGCCGGAGCACCTCGAAGTCGGTGACGGTCATGCCGGCCGTCGCCTGCAGATGGGCGTTGAAGGAGCGCGTCATGGCCGAGTGCGCGCCCATGAGGCGCACCCATGCCGCCACGGCACGTTCAGCTTGAGGGCTCAATACTTGACTGGTCAAAATCCACCCGCTACCTTTGCTTGCGTAGTCAATCGTATCGGATCGGAAGGGGATTCGACATGAGCACGACGCAGCAGATCACGGCGGTGCCCGTGGGTACATGGGTCAGCGACCCGACGCACTCCTCGTTCGACTTCTCGGTGAAGCACATGGTGGTCGCCACGTTCCGCGGCGCGCTGCCGGATTTCGAGGCGACTCTGACGTCGCGTGAGGACGGCACGCTCCACCTCATCGGTATCGGCCGTCTCGCCAGCGTCACGACCCAGGACGAGAACCTGACCGGTCACCTCGCCTCGCCGGACTTCTTCGACGTCCAGCGCCACCCCGAGGTGCGCTACGAGTCGCGCGAGATCGTCCGGGAGGGCGACCAGCTCACCGTCCGTGGCACCCTGGCGCTGAAGGGCGTGACGAAGGACCTGGAGCTGCACGGCACGATCGTCGGCCCCGTCGTCGGCCTCGGTGACGCCGAGGTGGTGGGCGTGGAGCTGGAGGGCGTGATCGACCGCACCGAGTTCGGCCTCAACTGGAACGCTCCGCTGCCGGGTGGCGGCTTCGCCGTCGGCAACGACGTCCGCCTGCGGACGCAGCTCGAGCTGCGCCAGTCGTAGCGATGCGCATCCTCGGGATCTCCGGGAGCCTGCGCGCGGACTCCCACAACGGCCGGCTCCTCGACGCCGCAGGGCGCGAGATGCCGGAGGGCGTCCGGTTCGAGGTCTGGGACGGCCTGCGCGACGTGCCGCCCTACGACGAGGACCTCGACACGCCGGAGCCGCCCGCGGAGGTGACGCGTCTGCGCGAGGCCTTCGCGCGGGCCGACGCCATCCTCATCGCGACGCCGGAATACAACAGCTCGATCCCCGGCTCCCTGAAGAACGCGATCGACTGGGCCAGCCGGCCGCGGGCCGAGAGCCCCCTCCGGTTCAAGCCGGTCGCCGTGATGGGTGCCACCACCGGGGCCTTCGGCGCGGTGTGGGCGCAGGCCGAGCTGCGCAAGGTGCTCGGCTCGGCGGGCGCGCGGGTCGTGGAGGGCGAGGTCGCGCTGGCCCACGCCCATGAGGGGTTCGCCGAGGACGGCTCGCTGAAGGAGGAGGGCCTCCAGCAGCAGCTCCACGACCTGGTCGAGTTGCTCGTGGACGAGGCTTCGCCGGAGCGGGTCGCGGCATGACCTGGCTGCTCGCGCCACTGCTGGTCGGTGGCGCGAGCACGGTCATCGCGATCCTGGTCCACGCCGCGGCGCGGGCGACCGCCGATCACCCGGCCCCGCCCCGCCCGGCGCGTGACACCTCCCCGCCGACCCGGCCGGCCGCGGGAGGGACGTTGGGCGCCCCGGGGAGGCGCGGTCTCGGCGTTGCGACCCCCAGGGGCGGACATCCATGGAACCACCGGAGCGTGAGGCGGGCGTGAGATCCCCCTGAGGGGATCCTCAAGACGGCCGGGGCGCTACGCCCGGTCGTCCACCGAGAAGCCCCGGGCCAGCGCCTGGATCAGGTCGCTGGGAGAGCGGCCGCTGGACGACGCGATCGAGGCGAGGTCCTCGCCGGCCGTGAGCCGCGACACGATGTCATCGGCGTCGCCGTCGCCGCCGAGGGCGTCGGCCATCCGGGACGCGGACCCCTGGGCGCGGCCGGCGCCGTCGGTGTGGTGGTGCCCCTTGGGAGGGCCGTCCATGAGGCGCTCGGCCAGCGTCGTGGCCCGGTCGTCGGTCATGTTCGCGCCCTGCGGCGCGTTCGCCTTCAGCGCCGCGGAGAGCGCGGCCACGGCGTCGTCGCGCGAGACGCCGGCGGAGGCCGCCAGGTCGGACAGCGATGCGCCGCCCTTCAGCTTCTGGTCGAGGTCGTCGGCGCTCATGCCGAGCATGCCGGCCATCGACCCCATGGCCTCCCGGATCCCGGGCGGCGGTCCGCCGTGGTGGGCCAGGGGCCGGGCGTCCGCGGCGGCGATCGGTGCGGTGGACAATTTCGGAGCCTTTCGTCGGGGATGCGTCCACCGTCCCCATCGACCCTCGCAGCCTCGGGACGACCCCTCTTATCGAACCCTCAGGAACCTCCTATCGCCGCCACACGCGCGGCCAGCTCGGGGGCGTCGAGCTCGGCGCAGACGTCGTCGAACCCGTCGGCCGGCCCGGTCCACTCGAGGGAGGCCGGCCCGTCCTCCAGCACGCCCTCCGCGTCGTCGCGCAGGGTCGCGAGCACCTTGAACAGCGCCGCCACCTCGCGGCCCTCCTCCAGCACCGCCGACAGACGGGCGCCGCCGCGGACGGCCACGTCCCAGTCGCCGGGGTCGGCGGGGATCGCCTCGATCGTCCCCCAGCGCGCCAGCAGGGCCGCGGCGCTCTTGGCGCCCCACCCCGGGAGCCCCGGGAAGCCGTCCGCGGAGTCGCCCACCAGCGCGAGGTAGTCCGGGATCGAGGCGGGGCCGACGCCGAAGCGCTCGCGCACCCCGTCCTCGTCGCGGATGGCATCGGCCCGCCGGTCGAGCTGCACCACCCGCGCGCCCACGACGCACTGGGCCAGGTCCTTGTCGGGGGTGCAGATCACCACCCGCTCCACGGCGCCGTCGGCGGCCGCGCGCGCGGCGGCGGTCGCCAGGGCGTCGTCGGCCTCCAGGTCGAGCATGCCCCACACCGTCACGCCCATGGCCTCGAGCGCCCGCTCCACCACGGGGAACTGGTCCTTCAGGGCGGGCTCGATCCCGTCGCCGTTCTTGTACGTGGGCCAGAGGTCGTTGCGGAACGACTCGATGACGGTGTCGCAGGCCACCCCGACATGGGTCGCACCCCCCTCCAGGAGGTCGCAGATCGATCGGAGAACCCCGCGCGTCGCGGCCGCCTTCGATGCGGCGGCGACCTCCGCCGGGAGGCCCATATGGTGGCGGAACAGTTCATAAGTGCCATCGATGAGATGTACCTGCACGACGCCATCATCGCGGATGGCGCGTCGGACCCGGAACGTGCCCGTGCAACGGGCGCTACGGTGGGGAACAAGGGGGTCGAGGAGGACCGGATGAGCGAGGCGAACCACGGAGGCGGTCAACCGGTGGCGGTGCGCCGGGACGGCGCCGTCGCCACCGTGGTGCTGGACCGGCCCGCCCGCCGCAACGCCCTCTCGCTCGAGATGCTCGGCGCGCTCCACGACGCGCTGGCCGGCGTGGCGGCCGACCCGGACATCCGCGCGGTCGTGCTCGGGGCCGAGGGGCCGGTGTTCAGCTCGGGGCACGACCTGCGCGAGATCACCGAGGGCGACGAGGGGCTGCACCGCCGGGTCTTCGACGCCTGCTCCGAGGTGATGCTGCTGATCCACCGCATGCCCCACCCGGTGGTGGCCCGTGTGCAGGGGCTCGCCACGGCGGCCGGCTGTCAGCTGGTGGCCGCGTGCGACCTGGCGGTGGCGTCCGAGGCCGCCCGCTTCGCGACGCCCGGCGTGCGCATCGGCCTGTTCTGCACCACGCCGATGGTGGAGGTCGCCCGCGCGGTGGGCCGCACCCGGGCGATGGAGATGCTCCTGACCGGCGACCCGATCGACGCCGCGACGGCCCTCTCGTGGGGGCTCGTGAACCGGGTGGTCGAGCACGCCCACCTGGACGAGGCGGCCGGCGCGCTGGCCCGCCGGGTGGCGTCGGCCAGCGGCGAGACGCTCGCGCTCGGCAAGCCGGCCGTGGCCGAGAACCTCGACCTGCCGCTGGAGGAGGCCTATCGCCATGCCTCGGAGGTGATGGTCCGCAACGCGGGCACGCCCGACGCGCACGAGGGCATGTCGGCGTTCCTCGAGAAGCGCGCGCCCGAGTGGTCGCACGGACGGCCGCCCGCGTGACCACCTGGAGCGCCGCCTCCGTCCTGCGTGCCGTGATGGACGGCGTCCCCGCGGCGGTCGCGGTGGTGGACGGCGACATGCGGGTGCAGGAGGCCAACGCCCGGTGGCGGGCCATCGGCCCGGCCGCCGGCTGCGACTGGCGCGAGGCGGTGCACCCCGCCGACCGCGACCTGGTGCCGGTGCGCCCGGGCTCGCCGGTGGAGGTGCGCGTGCGCATGCCCGACGGCTCGGTGCGCTGGTTCTCGCTGGTGGTCCGCGCGGCGGAGGACGGCGGGGCGGTGGTGCTCACCGACATCGACGCCGGCCGGGCCGCGGAGGGGGAGCGGGCGGCGCTGCGGCGGATCGCCGACGGCATCTCCCGCGAGGGGGACTCCCGTGCCCTCTTCGGGCAGGTCGCCGAGGAGGCCGGCACCCTGCTGTCGGCCGACGGCGCGGGGGTGGTGCGGTTCGACGACGCGGCGCGCACGGCGGTGATGCTCGGGCGGTGGGCGGCCGACCCGGCGCTCACCGACGTGAGCCCGCAGGCGCTGCCGCTCGAGGGTCAGGGCGCCACGGCCCGCGTGTACGCCACCGGGATGCCCGCGCGCGCGGTCTACCCGGCCGAGGCCCCGTTCCCGTGGCGCGCGGCGGTGGTCGTGCCGATCCGGGTGGGCGGGCTCCTGTGGGGCGCGCTCGGCGCGGTGAGCCTCGAGGGCACCCGCCTGACCGAGGACGCCGAGGAGCGCCTCTCCCGCTTCGCCGAGCTGGTGGGGCTGGCGGTGGCGAACGCGGACGTGCGCGAGCGCCTCGTGCGCCAGGCGCGCACCGACCCACTGACGGGCCTGCCGCACCACGGCACCTTCCACCGCCAGCTCGACGAGGAGATCGCCCGCACCGCGCGCTTCGGCAGCGTCCTGAGCCTGGCCGTGATCGACATCGACCATTTCAAGACGGTGAACGACGCCCACGGCCACGAGGTGGGCGACGCCACGCTGCGCGCCGTCGCCGCCCGCCTGTCGGCCCACGCGCGGGTGGTCGACCTGGCGGCCCGCGTCGGCGGCGAGGAGTTCGGCTGGCTCATGCCCGGGACGCCGCTCCTCGGCGCCCGCGCGGCGGCCGAGCGGTTCCGGTCGGCCGTCGCCTGCGAGGGCTTCGGGCCGGTGGCGTCGCTCACCGTCTCGGTGGGCGTCGCGCAGCTGACCGACCTGGACCCGGACGGGTCGGCGCTGTTCCGGCGGGCCGACTCGGCGCTCTTCGCGGCGAAGGCCGCGGGACGCGACCGCACGATGGCGGCCGAACCGGCGTAGCCTCCGGGGCGTATGGCCGAGTCCAGGAGCGATCCCGTCCGGAGCGATCCCGCGGTCGGCTTCGACACGCTGCGCGAGGACCTCGCGGAGCTGGCGACCATCGTGCTGGCGCAGGTCGAGCGCGCGGTGGCCGGCTGGGAGGAGGCCGACTCCACGGTGGCCGAGTCCATCGCGGAGACCGACCGTGAGGTCGACCTGCGAAGCGCGGCGCTCGAGGAGCGGATCCTGGAGCTCCACCGCAACTGGAACACCTTCGCCGCCGACCTGCGGCTGCTCCACGTCGGCCTGATCGCGGCGGTCGCCCTGGAGCGGGTCGGCAACCTGGCCGTCCAGATCGCCCGGCTCGCGGAGTCGGTGCCCCCGCCGCAGCCGGAGATGTCGGCCGTGCGCGGTCTCATCGAGCGCATGGGGGAGCGCGCCGTGGACGCGCTGGCCGAGTCGGTGCAGGCCATCGCCCGCGGCGACCTGGGCGCCGGGGAGCGTGCGGTGCGCGACGCGCGATCCGTGAGCCCGATGCTGGACGGCGTGCTCCGCGCGGTGACCGAGGCCGCGGGCAGCCCCGGGCTGCGCGCGTGGTCGGCGGCCGCCGTCCTGGTGGCGCGCCACATCGAGCGGGTCGCCAACAACGCGGCCGAGCTGGGCGCGCGGGTGGCGTTCCTCGTGACCGGCGAGATCGCGGCGATCGACGACGAGTGATCGCGCCGCTCCTGGCGGCGCACCGGATCGGGACGCCCGCGGCGGCCGCCGCCGCGCACGCGGCGGGGGCGGACCTGCTGGAGATCGACGTCCACCTGCGCCGCGGGACGCTCGAGGTGCGCCACCCGCGCCGCCACGGCCCGGTGCTGTGGGACCGGGAGGGCGTCCGCCGCGCCCGCGGCCCCTCGCCGGCCCTCGGCCCCCTGCTGGACGCCCTCCCCGCCGGCGCGGAGCCGATGATCGACCTGAAGGGCGGCCCCTCCCGCCTGGCCGGGAGGGCGCTCGCCGCGATCCGGGCCGCCGGCCTGCCCCGCGCCACCGTCACCTCACGGCGGTGGCGGCTCCTCGACCGACTGGCCGGAGCGGAGGGCGTGCGCCTGGTCTACTCGGCGGCGGGGCGGCGCGAGCTGGGCCGCCTGCTCGGCAGGGCGCTCCCCGAGGGTGCGGCCGCCTGCGTGCGGTCCGACCTGCTCGACGCCGCGACGGTCGCGGCCCTCCGCGAGCGGGTGCCGCTGGTGATGACGTGGGACGTCGCCGACCGCGCGCACGCGGAGCGGCTGGTCGCCCTCGGGGTCGGCGGGCTGGTGCTGGACGACCCGGTTCTGCTCGCGGCCCTGGCGGGGTAGCTACGCGAGAGCGGGCGCGGCGGCGGGCGCGCCGGCGCGGCGGTCGAGCGCCATCGCGACGAGCGCTCCGGCGATCGACACCACCAGGGCGATCGCCTGGACGCCGAGGCTGAACGCCAGCACCGGGGCGGCCGTGAGGCCGTAGGTCGTCACGAGCACCGGCACCACCGCCGCCTCGCGCACGCCGGCGCCGCCGGGGGAGATCGCGAGGTAGCCGCTGACGATCATCAGGCCGAAGACCAGCGGCGCGGCCGCGGCGGGCAGCCCGAAGGCGGCGAGCAGGGCGGCCAGCGAGAGGATGCGCAGGCCGATGGCGCAGAGCTGGAGGCCGCCGGCGATCACCATCGAGCGGCGGCAGGCGAGCAGGCCCGCGCCGCGGCCGAAGGTGTCGAGCAGCCCCCGGGCGCGCCGCGGCACCAGCACCGCCAGGCGCGACCCGCCGAAGCGCCACAGCACGATCACCGCGATGATCAGACCCGCGAGCATCAGGCCGGCGGCCCAGCGGATCGGGGTGAAGCCGGAGGGGAGCGGGGCCACCGTGGTGGCGGCGGCGACGACCGCGAAGGTCACGACGCCGTCGATGATCTTGAAGGCGCTCATGCTCCCCGCGATCCGCATGCCGCCGCCGTCGGCGGCGGGGTGGCGGCGGACGGCCGCGTAGCGGACGGCCTCGCCCAGGTGGGCCGGCAGCAGCTCGCAGGCGCCCCGGCCCACCAGGTGGGCGCGGATCACGTGGCCCCGGTCGATGGCGGCGAGGCCGCCGGCGTCGAGCCCGACCTTCCAGACCAGCGCCGAGGTGACCTGCGTCGCCGCGTACGCCGCGCACGCGGCGGCGATCCAGGGCCAGCTGACCCCGGTGAAGCTGTCGCGCAGCCGCGACGGGTCGGCGGCGTTCATGACGCCCCACGCGGTCAGGCCCAGCACCACGAGCGCGACGACCGCGATGAGCGGGCGCCGGACGCGGGGGTCGGCCAGCCGCGCGAAGCACGCGCGCAGCGGGACCGTCGTCGGGTGGGATGCGGTCAAAGGGTCGGTCATGGGGCTCGGGTGGTGTATCGGCAGGACGTGGTCCGACCCGAGGCCCGCAGGCATGGAAGGCCAGAAACGCCGGTGGGGCAAGTACGACCGTCACCGTGACCCCCATTGGGGGTTGCGCACTCCCAGGCTCCTCTTACTAAATAAGGGCATCATGGCGATGCGTATCGTCGCCGGGAACGAAAGAAGAGGAACGAGTGAGCCAGGAGCAGCATCAGCAGGACGGCGGGGAGCCGCCGAAGCGCAAGCGGGGGCGCCCGCGCGACCCCGGCGCGAACCGGCGGATCCTCGACGCGGCCCGCGCCGTCGCGGGCGAGCTCGGCGTCCACGGCGCATCGATGTCGGCCATCGCGGACCGCTCGGGCGTGGGCAAGCCCACGATCTACCTGCGGTGGGCGAACCGCCGCGAGGTGATCGTCGCGGCGATCGCCGACCTCCGGGCCGACGTCCCGGAGGTGGAGGGGCAGAACGTCCAGGAGGAGCTGACCCACGCCCTCCAGGACGACCGCACGCTCCTGGTGTCCGGCCCCGAGTCGCGTTTCCTGCGGTCGGCCCTCTTCGAGAGCGCCGAGGACGTCGAGATCGCCCGCGAGCTCTCCGACAGCATCCTCGGTCCCCGACGCCAGCGGATCGTGGAGATCCTCGAGCGCGGCATCGACGACGGCGAGCTGCGGTCGGACATCGACGCCGGCGCCGTGGCGGACCTCCTGATCGCCCCGCTCGTACGCGGGATGGTGCTCGGCGGCGAGGGCGTCAGCCCCGAGGCCGTCCAGCAGCACACCGCCCTGGTGGCGGGCGGGATCGCCGCCTACGCGGAGACGTCCGAGGCGGGGTAGGGCGCGGGCCGCGCCCCCCGCTCGGGGGCGCGGCGCAGCAGGGCCCGGGCCAGGAGCACCAGCCCGGGGATCTGCGCCAGGTGGTACAGCGAGATGGGGTCGAGACCGAGCGCCTCGGTCCACTCGGCCGGCATGGCGCGGAAGACGGCGGCGGCGCCGCTGGCCAGCAGCGCGACGCACACCTGCCGCGCCAGCGGCATGCCGCGCGCCGCGGCACCGAACCACAGCGCCAGGATGGCGATCATGGTGACGCCCTCGCAGAGCAGGATCGCGCCCACGCCGGCGTTGCCGGTGAGGGCCACGATCGCGTAGGCCAGAAGGCTCGCGGAGCGCAGCACCCAGAACACCCGCCCGCGGCCGGGACCGAGCACCTCGATGACCGTGGCCGCCAGCAGGTACGAGATCGCGACGACGACCATCCCGCTGATGACGGCCCAGCTCGGGTCGGCCCACGTCGGGGAGCACGTGACCCAGCCGTGGTGGACGAACCCGGCGACGGCCGCGGAGCCCGACCACCAGTACGTGAGGCGCCAGTAGCGGTGGACGTCGGGGCGGCGCCGCAGGGCCCAGCCGAGGCCGAGGGTGACGAGCCCGAGGACCAGGTCGGTGAGGGCTGGCGCGGGCTCGCAGAGCACCCCCCGACGGTAGCCGGGGCGGGTCGACTGGACACAACATATGTATTTGACCTATAGTGGCGGCATGCGAGGAGGACCACACCACGGGATGCGACGGGGCGGAGGCCCCGGGCGGCGCGGGCCGGGCGGGCGCGGAGCGCGCGTGCGGCGCGAGGTCGACCCCGGCACGTGGGAGGTCCACGCCCGCGTGGAGCGCTTCGTGGAGCCGGTCGTGCTGCTGCTGCTCTCCGAGCGGCCGATGCACGGCTACGAGCTGCTCGAGCGCGTCCCCGAGCTGCTCAGCGACGAGCGGCGGCTGGACCTCGGGAACCTCTACCGCCTCCTGCGATCGCTGGAGGAGGAGGGGATCGTCGACTCGGAGTGGGACTCCGGGCTGCCCGGTCCCGCGAAGCGCGTCTACCGGCTCACCGACGCCGGGCGGGCGCTGCTGACGCAGTGGATCGCGGCCCTGAAGGAGGCCCGCGGGGTCCTCGACGCGTTCATCGGACGACACGAGGGTGGAGGGGAGGTGAACACATGACCCACCGCCATCACCACCAGCGCGGCCCCGGCCGCGGCCGCGGTTGCGGCCCGGCGCGCGGCCCCTTCGGGATGCGCTCCTTCAACCGGGAGGAGTGGCTCGCGCGCCTGGAGGAGTACCAGCGCGACCTGGAGCAGCGCACGGCCGACGTGGCCGACCTGATCACGCGCCTGCGCCAGGACCCGGCCCCGGAGACCGCCGAGGCCTAGGCCCGGCCTACGAGCTCTCGGGCGGCGCGGCGAGCGCCGCCTCGAGGGCCTCCGCGGTCGTGCGGACGTGGGCCCAGATGGCGGCCGCCTCCTGCACGCGCACCTCATCCGGCTCGGGAGCCGACTCCCGGGCCGCCGTCATCTCCGGCCCCTGCGGCGCCGCGCCCCAGGCGGCGACGGCCTGGCGCTCCACGTCGCGCCGGCGCGTCCCGGCCGCCCGCGACCAGGCGGCGACGCGCCGTCCGAAGTCGGCGGGAGACGGCCCCTCTCCGTCCGCGGGCGCCGTGATCGTGGCGTACCCCTCGGCGAACAGCCGCGCGGTCGCGGCCAGCTCGGCGTCGCGGTGGTCGGCCTCCGGGTCGCCGGAGGCGCCGCGCCGCTCCATGACCGCCTGCTCCTCGAGCACCAGCGCCTCCAGGCGCTCGCCGTTGGCGTTCATCCACACGGTGAGGCGGTCGGCCAGGTCGGGTGGCGTCCCCGGCACCTCGGCGGCGACCGCCTGGGCCAGGTGGCGCATCCACGCGCGGGCGCTGGCCGTCCGGGCGCGGGCGATCCGCGCGGCCCGGTCGGGCAGGGTGCCGCCCTCGGCCAGGATGAACTCCTCGTGGATCGCGCGGGAGCCCTCCTGCGCCATCAGCTCGTCGAGCGACGACCGGTGGGCCGCCATCCAGTCGATGAGGCGGCCTGCGAGGCCGGACGTGGGTGCGGGTGCGCTCATGCGGTGGCCTCCCGGGCGATGCCGCGGACCATTCCGCGGAACACGAAGCGGTGGAACGGCGAGACGGCGTACCAGTAGGCGCGCCCCATCAGGCCGACCGGGTCGAAGATCGCGGTCTGGCGGATGACCGAGCCGTCGCCGTCCGGCTCGACCTCGAACTGGAGCCACGCGCGGCCGGGGAGCCGCATCTCGGCCGACAGGCGCAGCAGGCGGTCGGCCTCGATCGCCTCGACCCGCCACGAGTCGACCGTGTCGCCCGGCAGCAGGTGCTCCGGGTCGCGGCGGCCCCGGCGCATCCCCGCGCCGCCGAACGGCAGGTCGATGAGCCCGCGGATGCGCCAGAGGAACCTGCCGTAGTACCAGCCGCGCCGCCCGCCGATGCGGCGGATGGGCGCGAACGCCGCGGCCGGCGGCACGGGCACGCGCTCGGAGCGCGAGTCGACCAGGCGCGAGCCGAACGCCGCCGTCTGGACGTGGGGGGCGGGGCCCGAGGAGAGGGCGTCCGACCAGCGCGTCGCGGCGAACTCGCGGTCCTCGTTGACGAGCGCCCGGGCGATGGCGTCGCGCACGCCGCGGGGCTGCACGCCCAGCAGCTCGCGCGCCGGGGCGGGGTCGCCGACGACCGTCTCGTTGCGCAGGCCCTCCACCAGCTCGCGGCCGACGCGCGCGTAGACGGGGGTCACCAGTCCGAGCCACAGGCTCGACAGCCGCGGCGTGAGCACGGGGACGGGGAGCATGAGGCGCCGCAGCCCGCGCTGGCGGGCGTACTCGCGCATGAGCTCCCCGTACGACACCCGGTCGGGGCCGCCGATCCCGAGGATGCGGCTGCCCTCGATCTCCACCCGGCCGGCCGCGGCCAGGCAGGCGACGACGTCCTCGATGGCGATCGGCTGGGTGCGCGTCGCGACCCAGCGCGGCGTGATCATCACGGGCAGGCGGTCGACGAGCGCGCGGATCATCTCGAAGGAGGTGCTGCCGGAGCCGATCACGATCCCCGCCCGCAGCTCGACGGTGGGGACGCCGGAGGCGGCGAGCGCCCGGCCCACCTCCTGGCGGCTGGCGAGGTGCGGCGACAGGTCGGGCCCCTCGCCGAGGCCGCCGAGGTACACGATGCGCCGCACCCCCGCGGTGCGGGCGGCCGCCCCGAACGCCTCGGCGCCGGCGCGATCCGCCTGCCGGTAGTCGGCGGCGCCCGACATGGAGTGGATGAGGTAGTAGGCCACGTCGATCCCGGCCAGGGCCGGGGCCAGCGAGGGCGGGTCGGCCACGTCGCCGTACACCACCTCCGTGCCGTCGGCGGTGCGCGGCCGCAGCTCGGCGGGGCGGCGGGCCATGCAGCGCAGCGGCACCCCGAGCCCCTCGAGGTGGGCGAGGAGCCGGCCCCCGACGTAGCCGGTGGCGCCGGTCAGCAGGACCTGGGCGGTCGCGGGATCCTCGGCGGGCGCCATCCGTCCCAGGGTAACCTCGCGCCCGTTCCGTCCGTCAGGGGATCGGGAGGTCGATTGGTGCGGGTTGCGGTGGTGGGGGCGGGGCTCGCGGGCCTCGCCGCGGCGCGGGAGCTGCGGGCCGACGGCCACGACGTGGTCGTGCTGGAGAAGAGCCGTGGCCTCGGCGGCCGGCTGGCGACCCGCCGGGCGGAGGGCACGGTGCTCGACCACGGCAGCCCCGTGCTGGCGGCCCCCGAGGGGTCGGCCCTGCGCCGCCTGGCCGACGCCCTGCACGCCGACGACCGCGTGGACCTGGACGACGGCATCGCGTTCGCGACCGGCGCCACCCGGCTGCCGAAGCTGATGGCCGGCGGGCTCGAGGTGCGCCTGGGCGTCCGGCTCGCGGCGCTCCGCGACGCCGGCGGCGCGTTCGAGCTGGGCGACGAGCAGGGCAACACCCACGGCGCGGTCGATGGCGTGGTGGTCACGGCGCCGGCGCCCCAGGCGGCCGACCTCCTGGACCGCAGCCCGTACGGCGGCGCGCGGGCGGCCCTGGTGCGCTCGCTGGCCTATGCGCCGGCGGTGATGGTGCTGGTGGGCGTCGCGGGCGGGGGCGGGGGACCGGCGGTGGAGCGGCCGGCCCAGGGGCCGGTGGCGGAGGTGCGCCGCGAGGCGGCGAAGGGGCGTCAGGGCGACCCGGCGCCGGTGGTGGCGCGGCTCCGCCCGGAGGCGAGCGCGGAGCTGCTCGACGCGTCGGATGCGGCGGTGCTGGGGGAGGCGCTGCCGGCGCTTGCGGCGCTGCTGGGCGCCGAGCCGGCGTGGAGCCAGGTGAAGCGGTGGCGCTTCGCGGTGCCGGAGGGCCGCCTGGACCCGGACGAGGTGAACCCGCCGGACGCCCGGATCGTGGTCGCGGGCGACGCGGTCACGGGGGCGTCCTTCGGGGGCGACGACCACCACCGGGTGTTCGCGAGCGGCGTCGACGCCGCCCGCCGCCTGACCCACGCGCTGGCGGTGGCGGCCCCGTGAGGCTGGTGGAGCGGGCCGTCCGCGGCGCCGCGGCCGGCGCGGCCGCCGCGACGGTCTGGTCGGCGACGGAGTTCGCCGCCGCCCGGATCCTGCGCCACGACTTCACGGACACCCGCCTGCTGGGCCGGTTCGCGAGCGAGCGGCGGTGGGCGCCGGCGGGCGTCGCGATCCACGCGGTCAACGGGGCGGCCTTCGGGGCCCTCTTCGCCGCCGCGGGCGCCCGCGGCCCCGCCGCCGGCCTGCGCTGGGCCTCCGCGGAGGCGGTGGCCACGTGGCCGGGCATGGCCCTCCTCGACCGCATCCACCCGGACCGGCGGTCGGGCCACTGGCCGCGTCCGCTCCTGACGGACCCGAAGGTGATGGCCCAGGAGGCCGCCATGCACGCCCTCTTCGGCCTGGTCCTCGGGCTCCTCGCCCCCGGTGGGTTGCTGGACGAGCGGTAGCCGGACTCCGCCCCCCGGGGGGGTCACCAGCGCTCCGGGACCTCCCGGACGCCGTTGGGGACGGCCGCGTCGCGGCCCTTGCGCTTGCGCTTCGGGAGCTTCGGCGGGTCGTCCTCGCGGCGGTAGGGGAGGATCTCCAGGAGGTGCGCCATCAGGTTCAGGCGGGCGCGCTTCTGGCTGTCGGCGTCGACCACGTACCAGGGCGCCTCCAGGATGTTGGTGCGGGCGAACATCACGTCCCGCGCCTCCGTGTACTCGTCGTACCGGTCCCGCGCCTTCAGGTCGATGGGGCTCAGCTTCCACCGCTTGGTGGGGTCCTCGGCGCGCTCCTTGAAGCGCTTCTCCTGCTGCTCGGGGCCCACCTCCAGCCAGTACTTCACGAGGATCAGGCCGGAGCGCACCAGCATCCGCTCCAGCTCGGGGACGGACCGCAGGAAATCCTCCACCTGCTCGTCGGTGGCGAAGCCCATGACACGCTCGACGCCGGCGCGGTTGTACCAGGAGCGGTCGAACAGCACGATCTCGCCCGCCGACGGCAGCTCGGCGACGTAGCGCTGGAAGTACCACTGGCCGTGCTCGCGCTCCGTCGGGACCCCCAGGGCCACGATCCGGTAGGCACGCGGATTCAGGTCCTTCGTGATGCGGGAGATCGTGCCGCCCTTGCCGGCGGTGTCGCGCCCCTCCATCACGATCGCCACCCGCAGGCCCTGGTCGCGCACCGCCGCCTGGAGGTCCACCAGCTCGGACTGCATCCGCCGCAGCTCGCGATCGTAGACCTCGTCCGTCAGCTCCGCCCGCTCCGCCATCTCCGCCTCCCGTCCGCCGGCCGGGCGTCACCATACGACGGCGCGGCCCAGGAGTCGCGGCCCCCGGCGAGAACCCAGACCCGTGCGGAACGAGGACTGGCCATCGACCCGGACCGTGCTCCGGGTGGTCGGCGTGCTGCTCGCCGTGGCGATCGGCCTGTACCTGCTGTGGCTGTCGCGGGGCGTCCTGACGTGGGTGGCGATCGCCGCGTTCCTCGCCGTCGCGATCAACCCGCTGGTTGCGCTCTTCCAGAAGCGGCTGCGGCTGCGACGGGCCGCGGCGATCCTGATGGTCTACGTCATCGGCACCGGCCTCGTCGCCGGCAT
The DNA here is from genome assembly GCA_050250915.1 of Thermoleophilia bacterium. Classification (GTDB taxonomy): domain Bacteria; phylum Actinomycetota; class Thermoleophilia; order Miltoncostaeales; family Miltoncostaeaceae; genus Miltoncostaea. The sequence continues at coordinate 5,445 of JBFWNT010000027.1, read as the reverse complement.
CGCCGTCGTGTTCGTGCCGCCGCTGATCGAGGCGGGGCAGCAGCTCACCGAGCAGGTCCCCGAGTACGTCGACCAGCTCGAGCAGTCGAGCCTCGTCCAGGACCTGGACGAGGAGTACGGGATCCTCAACAACATCGAGGAGCAGGCCACGGAGGCGCTGTCCGGCATCGCCGGCCCCGACACCGCCGTCGACCTGGCCACGCGCGTCTTCAACGGGCTGGTCGCGCTCATCAGCATCGCGGTCCTGTGCTTCCTGCTGAGCCTGTACGGCCCCCGCGCGCGGGCGTTCGCCCTGGACCAGGCCACCGGCATGCGGCGCGTCCGGCTGGAGCGCATCGCCGACCGCATCTACCGGGTGATCGCCGGCTACGTCGTCGGGATCTTCCTGGTGGCGATGACCGGGGGATTCGCCGTGTGGCTGTTCCTCACGATCCTCGACGTCCCGTTCGCGCTGCTGCTCGCGTTCTGGGCGGGGCTGGCGTCGCTGGTGCCGCTGGTGGGCGCCACCGTCGGCGGCATCCCGTACATCGCGGTCGCCTTCTTCCAGGGGTGGCCGATCGGGGTGGCGGCGATCGTCTTCCTGATCGTCTACCAGCAGATCGAGAACAACGTCTTCCAGCCCGTGATCCACCGCTACACGGTGCAGCTCAACCCGCTCTGGGTGATCCTCGCCGTCCTGATCGGCGGCACCCTGCTCGGGATCCTGGGCGCGCTGCTGGCGATCCCCATCGCCGGGATCGTCCAGGTGCTGGTGCAGGAGTGGTGGTCGGCCCGGCGCGGCGTGACCCCGCCCCCGGCGCCGGGGACCCAGCTCGCGGGTCCCCGGGCCGAGTCGCCCCCGGCGGCCGAGGCGGGCTAGCCGCTACAGCTCGGGGCCGCCGCCACCGGTCCCGCCGCCCGGCGCGGGGCACGAGCCGTCGGGGCCGGGCAGCACGTCGTCGTGGTTCCGCATGTGCGCGCGGTAGAGCGCCACGTTGGCGGTCGTGATCGTCACGTACGGATTCGTCGCCGACGACGTGTGATGACAGAACGTGACCTTGGGCGGCGGACCGCCCCTCCCACCGCCGGAGCAGGCGAACGCGACGGCCGGGGCCACGCCGCCGACGAGGGCGACGGCCGCGATCGCGCCGGTGAGTGCTCGCTTCATGGTGCATCCCTCCCTGGATGAAGACGTTCAGCCGTGATGTCGGCATCCCGGGACCCCCGCCGCTCCCGCACCGCGCGTTACGTTGTGCGTGATGGACCCGAGGAGCGCCGAGCTGCTGGAGCTGCCCGCCGTGCGCGAGCGGCTCGCGGGGATGACCTCCTTCGCCGGCGGGAGGGCGCTGGCGCTCGCCCTGGCGCCGTCACCCGATCCGGAGACCGTCGCGGCCCGCCGCGCCGAGACCGAGGAGGCCCTGCTGCTGCGCGACCGCGGCCTCTCGGGGCCCGGCGGGGCCGGCGACATCCGCGAGGACGTGTCGCTGGCCGTGCGCGGGGCGATGCTCGAGGCCTCCGAGCTGCTCACCGTGCTCACCACCCTCGGCGTGTGGTTCGAGCTGCGCGAGGCGGTGGGGGAGCTGGAGGACGTCGCGCCGCGGCTGGCCGGGGCGGTCGCGTGGCCCGACGTGGGCGCCGCCCGGCGCGTGGAGGCCGCCCTCGCCCGCGCCCTGGACCCGCGCGGCGGCCTGCTGGACGCCGCCACCGCCGAGCTCGCGACCCTCCGCCGCCGGCTCGCGGCCGCCCGCCGCACCGCCGCCGACCTCATGCGCGAGCTGGCGGTGCGCCTGCGGTCGCACCTCCAGGAGTCGTTCACCACCGAGCGCGCCGGCCGCCCCGTGCTGGCGGTCAAGGCGTCGTCGCGGAGCGCGGTGCCCGGCATCGTCCACGACAGCTCCGGCTCGGGCGAGACCATCTTCGTGGAGCCGATGGCCGTGGTGGAGGCCAACAACGAGGCCCGTGAGCTGCAGGCGCGCGAGCAGCAGGAGCAGGAGCGGATCCTGCTGATGCTGTCGCAGCTGGTGGCGGAGGAGGCCCGCGTGCTGGGCGACGTCACGGAGGCGCTCGCCCGGCTCGACCTGGCGCTCGCCTGCGGCGCCCTGTCGCGCGCGTGGCGCGGCTGCCCGGTGGAGCCCGCCGACGAGGTCGACCTGCGCTCCGCCCGCCACCCGTTGCTCGACCCGGCGACCGCGGTGCCCATCGACCTGCCCCTGGAGGGGATCCGGGCGCTGGTGGTCTCCGGCCCCAACACCGGCGGCAAGACCGTCGCGCTGAAGACGCTGGGCCTGCTGGCGATGCTGCATCAGTGCGGGCTGCGGGTGCCCGCCGAGTCGGCGCGCCTGCCGGTGTTCGACCGGGTGCTGGCCGACATCGGCGACGACCAGTCGATCGCGGAGAGCCTGTCCACCTTCTCCGCCCACGTCCGGCGCCTCATCGCGATCATCGAGGCCACCGGGCGGCGGTCGCTGGTGCTCCTGGACGAGCCGGCGGCCGGCACCGATCCCGACGAGGGCGCCCGCCTCGCGCAGGCCGTCGTGGCCCGGCTCGTCGACCTCGGCGCCCTGGTGGTCGCGACCACCCACCACCCGGGGATGAAGGCCTGGGCCAGCGGCGCGGAGGGCGCCGCCAACGCGGCGGTGGGCGTCGACCTGCGCTCGCTGCGCCCGCTCTACACCCTGAGCCTGGGGGAGCCGGGCGCCTCGCACGCGCTGGGCATCGCGGAGCGCCTGGGCCTGGATCCCGAGGTGGTGGAGGCGGCGCGCGCCGCCGGCCCGCCGGAGCGCCGGGCGCTGGAGGCGCTGCTCGACGAGGCGGCCGCCACCCGGGCCGCCGCCGAGGAGGAGCGCGCCGCCGCGGTGGCCGCCCGCGAGGCCGCCGAGGAGGCCGGGCGCGCCGCCCGGGCGCGCCAGGCCGAGCTGGACCGGCGGATCGCCCGCTCGAAGGAGTCCGCGGAGGCGGAGCGGGCGAAGGCGCGCGAGGCCGCGCGGTCCGAGCTGGCCGCGCTCAACCGGGAGCTGACGGAGCTGCGCGGCGCGATCTCCGCCGCCCGGCGGGAGGAGTCGGCGCGCGCCGCGTCCGCCTCCGGCGCGGCGCGCGACCGCGAGCGCGACCGCGACCGCCGCCTGGGCGCGGCGTCATCGGCCGCCGCCCGCGCCCGCGAGGCGCTCGACACCCCCCTGCCGATGGAGGACGACGGCACGCCGATCGCGGTCGGCGACCAGGTCGTGGACCCCGCGATGGGGTTCCGCGGCGTCGTCGTCTCGATCGAGGGCGGGCGCGCCGAGGTGCAGGGCGGCTCGGCGCGGATGCAGCTGCGGCTCGATCGCCTGCGCCGGGACGGGCGGCGGCGCCGGCCCGAGCCCGAGCCGCCGGCCTTCACGGCGCCGCCGCCGAGCGGCCCGCCGGCCGAGTTCGAGGTCGATGTCCGCGGCCGCCGCGCCGACGAGACGCGGGCCACCATCCGGGAGCGCATCGACGCGGCGGCGCTGGCGGGCCTGCCGTCGGTGCGCGTGATCCACGGCCACGGCACGGGGGCGCTGCGGGCCGCCGTCCGCGACGAGCTGGGCCGGCACCCGCTCGTGGCGCACGCCGAGCCCGCCCCTCCCGATCAGGGAGGGGATGGCGCGACGATCGCCCACCTGGCCGGCTGAGGCCGGCGCGGGGGGCGGGGGTCTACGGCTTCGGGAGCTCCCCGATGCCCTTCAGCACGCCCACGTCCGGGGCCATCGTGCGGAAGGCGTCGTCCTTCTGGAGCACGCCGACGGTGTAGACCGGGACGTCGGGGTGCATCCGGGCGAGCATGGAGGCAGCGTCCCGCGAGCGCGGGACGGCCTTGTAGGTCGAGACGAGGACGGCGTCGTAGCCACCCTCCTTCACGGCCTCGAGGGGCTTCGGCCAGAGCGGGTCGCAGAGGACCACGTCCCAGCCTTCACCCTTGAGCTTCTCCACGGCGGCGTCGGTCCCGGGAAAGCGGACCTTGCCCTCCTTGTTGAGAACCTCGTCGGTGGGAACGGAGACGAACAGTAGTTTCGGCATGGCGCGGGAGCCTACCGACTGGGCCACTCACCCGTCGGAGTGACCCGCCCCGCCGTTCCCACGAGGTGAAACAGCCGGCGCATCAGTGCCTCGCAACGGGTGCCACAACCGCGGCGGCGACTGTAGAGTGCGCGAGCCGGCGGGTCCCGTGTGCAGCCCGCCCTGCAGTTGCGACGCCGACATGAACCGATCCCCAGGGGGGCGAGATGGCAGTCAGTGCAGCGGATATCCCCGACAAGACCGTTCTGCAGGCAATCGGGGACCGACGCAGCATCCGGTACTACGATCCGGAGCGGACGGTCGAGGACTGGAAGATCCAGACGATGCTGCAGGCGGGGCGCCTCGCCTCCTGCCAGGGGAACATCAACGCCACCGAGGCGATCGTCGTCACGAAGGACACGACGGACCTCTGGGACGAGATCGAGGAGTGCGTCTCCGGCTTCAACGTCCAGATCATCAACCAGAGCTCGCACCTGATCTTCTGGCTGACGAACATCAACGCCTGGTACGGCCGGGCCAACGACGGCCTCTCGACGCTCGCCCTCTCCGGCGCGCTCACCAAGTACCACGGCTGGAACTACGAGTTCACGATGACGCAGACCGTGCCGCGTCTCATGAGCTTCCCGACCGAGCGCACCGAGATGCTGCTCCGGTTCGAGACCGGCCTCGCCGTCTCCAACGCGATCCTCACCGGCACGGCCCTCGACGTCGGCTCGATCCTGATCGCCTTCGGCCGCAAGCCGGGCGGCATCGAGAAGGCCTTCGGCCTGCCGCCGAACTACAAGCTCACGTGGGGCCACGCGGTCGGCTACCCGCTCGAGGACTTCAAGGCCGGCGGTCAGCGCCCGCGCCTCAAGTTCGAGAAGCTCTTCTCCAAGGACACGCCGGGCAACGGCTGGCCGATGGTGGACGGGCTCGCGGACGCCCTGAAGGAGAAGGGCATGATCCAGGAGCAGGCGCCGACGTCGGGCCGCATCGAGGAGATCGAGCAGCTCGCCGCCAAGTTCTCCCGTGAGCCGGGCGTGGTGTCGTGGCCGGAGAAGGAGGTCAAGCGCCTCATCAACGACGACGACTGGGACTTCGGCCCCAACATCAAGAAGCGCGCCGAGGAGGTCCTCGCGCAGGGTGGCCTTCCGGACTACCCGGAGGAGATGCGCGAGACGTTCACCAAGCTCATGGAGGAGCACGGGATCGACGCGAGCAAGTACCTCAGCTAGCTCCTCGCTCAGCTGAAGGGTCTCGCGGCCCCCGTCTCCCCAGCGGAGACGGGGGCCGCGCTGCGTTCGGGGGCGGCTGCGAGCCCGCCTAGCTGCGTTGACCACACACCTGCGCGACAGCTGATCGTTCCGTCCGGGTCTCCCGGGAGGGTTGGGGTGTCGAAGCCTCAACCTCACCAAGGAGACCCGGGTGTCTGACGCTATCGGGCCGCCC
>JBFWNT010000026.1:0-46351 GCA_050250915.1 Thermoleophilia bacterium | reverse complement strand
CGGCGCAGCCGCTCGAGCCCCAGGCGCATGCGGCTCTTCACCGTGCCGAGGGGCAGGCCCAGCATCTCGGCGATCTCGTGGTGGGTGAACCCGCCGTAGTAGGCGAGCTTCAGGACCTCGAACTGGTCGCCCGGAAGCTGGCTCAGCTCCTGGCGCAGCCGGCCGGCCATCGCGCGGCCGATGCCCAGGTCGGCGGCGTCGGCCTCGTCGGGGCGCTGGAGCTCGGCCTGCTCCAGGGCGTCGCGGCGGCGGCCCATGGCCGCCAGCGTCCGCAACCGGTCGACGCCGCGGTTGTGGACGATGGAGAGCAGCCAGTTGCGTACGCTGCCGCGCGCCGGGGTGTACGCCGCGGCGTTGCGCCACACGGCCAGGAATGCGTCCTGCACGAGGTCCTCCGCGGACTGACGGTCGCCCAGCAGGCGGAACGCCAGCGAGTAGGCCACCCGGGAATGGCGGTCGTAGACGACTTCGAACGCCTCCGCGTCGCCGCGCTCGACCAGGGTGAGGAGATCCTCGTCGGCCAGTCGGGCCAGCTCGTTCGGCGGCGGGTCGGCGGACATCCAGGAGACTCTACGGCCGCCGAGCCGCCGCGGATCACACGGTCAGACGCTCCATGGCCGCGCGGCCACGGCGGTCGCGACGTCGGCCTCGCTCACCTGGCGGCGGTAGCGCCGCGCGCCCCCGACCGGGGCGACCCCGAGGTGCCGGTCGATCATCCCCGCCGGCATGCCCTCCTCGGCCAGCTCGGCGGCGTTCGCGTAGCGCAGGGCCAGCGGGTGGACGCGCTTCGCGATCCGGGCCCGGCGGGCCAGGCGCGGGAGCAGCTCGCGGACGTAGGCGGCCTTCAGCGGCTCGCCGGCCAGCGTGCAGAACAGGGTCCGGTCGTCGCCGATGCCCCGGTCGGCACGACGGGCCATCCAGATGCGGATGAGCTCACGCGTGCCGCCGTCGAGCCCCGTGAGCCGCCGCCGGCCGCCCTTGCGGGGCGGGACGCGCACCGTGCCGGCGTCCAGGTCCACGTCGGCCGGCATGAGCGCGAGGGCCTCGCCCGGGCGCAGGCCGGACCGGTACATCACGGCGACCAGCGCGCGGTTGCGGGTGCCGGTCGGGGCCCGGCTGGACGAGGCGTTCACCAGGGCGCGCGCCTCGTCGGGTGTCAGGAGGTCCTCGGACATGGGCTCGGCGGACGGCACCGCGGCGATCGGCGTTGGGAGGGGCGGCCGCGCGATGTCCTCTGACGCCATGAACGTCCTTTCGGGAGGTCTGCGTGTCGTTCTTGCAGCTTTTTGTAGTTTGGCGATTGAACGGCGCGTACGTCTTCTCCGTCAACCGCCGGTCAGCGGGGCTTTCCCCCCCGCTCGGAGGGGGGTCGACCTGGACCCGGGGTCCGGGTAGCCTGCGGGCGTCTCGGGTGGGTGGTCGCCCGCGAGGGCGCTCGAGGGAAGCCGGTGCGAGTCCGGCGCGGTCCCGCCACTGTCACCAGGAGCGGCGCGGCTGGGCGTGAAGCCAGCCACTGGGGGGATCCCCCCGGGAAGGCGCCTCGCCGCTGCGATCGGAAGCCAGGAGACCTGCCTCCGCCCGAGCACCGACACCGCTTTCGAGGAATGGAGCAGTTGGTGCACCGACGGTTCCGGCGCCCCGTGCGCCTGCCGGTCGCCCTCACGGCGGTCCTCGCCGTGCTCGGCCTGCTCCTGGGCTGCGAGGAGCGCCGGCAGGACGCCCCCGCGGCGGACGCCCCCGCGGCGACCCTGGTCGCGACGGCCGACTACGGCGCCCGGGACCTGCTGAGCACGCGCGTGGAGCCCGGGCAGTCGGTGATGCGCGCGACCCGCGGGGCCACCGAGGTCAGGACCGCCTACGCGGGGGCGTTCGTCTCGTCGATGCTCGGCCTCGGGAGCGACCGCTCGGCCACGCGCGACTGGTTCTTCTACGTGGACGGGCTGGTCTCGTCGGTGGGGGCGAAGGACGTGGAGCTCCACGCCGGCGACGCCGTGTGGTGGGACCACCGCGACTGGGGCGACCTGCAGGAGGCGCCCGCGGTGGTCGGCGCCTGGCCGCTGCCCTGGGCACTCCCCGACGATCGCGGCCCCGAGGTGTCGGCCGACCCACCGCTCGACACACCCCTGGGGGAGGCCGGCGCCCGGCTGGTGCCGGGCGACCCCCCGTTCCGCGTGCGCGTGGGCGCCAGCGACGACATCGCCCGCCGCGACCCCGTGTGGCGCGAGGCCCTGGCCGACCCCGACCGGGCCGGCCTGACCGTCACCATCGCCGACGGCGCCGTCACGGCGATCGGCCCCGACGGCGGCCCCCGCACCCCGGTGCCCGGCGCCCGCGCCCTGATCGCCGCGGTCCCCACGGGGACGGTCCCGGAGGACGGCGCGCTGCTGGTGGTCGCCGGCCTCGACGCCGGCGCGGCGCAGGCGGCGGCCGAGGCCCTGGCCCGTGACCCGGGCCTCGTGCGCCTGACGTACGCCGTGGCGCTCGACGGCCGGGGACACGTGCTGCGCGCCGGCGGGCGGGCGCCGTGAGCGCAGGGCGGCGGCCGCCCGGGCCGCTGGTGGCGCTGGCCGCGGGTGCCATCGTGCTGGCCTTCTCGACCGACGACCCGCTGGTGCTGATGGCGCTGGCGGCGGGCGCCCTGGTGCTGTTCGCCTCCGCGCCGGGCCGGCCCAGCCGCTGGTTCCTGATCGGCGGGGCCATCAGCGGCCTGACCCTGGCGCTGCTCAACCCGTTCGTCTCGGCGGAGGGCAACCTGATCATCTGGCGGGGCCCCGAGCTCTCGCTCATCGACACGGAGATCACGGTCGAGGAGGTGCTGGCCGGGCTGGCCGCCGGCGTGCGGCTGTTCGCCGTCGCCGCCCTGGTCGGGGCGCTGCTGGCCCACATGGACGCCGACCGCCTCCAGGCGCAGGTGGCGCGCGTGGCCCCCCGGTCGGCGCTCACCTGCGCCCTGGCGGCGCGGCTGCTGCCGACGCTGGAGCGCGACGCCCGCGCCATCTCCGAGACGGCCCGCCTCCGCGGCGTGTCGCTGGCCGACGGCCGCTGGACCGCGCGTGCGCGGGCCGCCGCGCCACTGGCGCTGCCGCTGCTCGGGTCGAGCCTGGAGCGCGGCCTGGACGTGGCCGAGGCGATGACCGCCCGCGGCTACGGCGCGGGGCCGCGCACGCGGATCGCCGAGGCGCCGTACCGCCCCCGCGAGGTCGCGGCGCTGCTGATCGGCGCCGCCATGTGCCTGCTGGCGGCCGCGACGATCGCGCTGGGCCTGGCCGACTACAGCTTCTACCCGACCCCCGACCCCCTCATCGGCCCGGGGCTCGGGGTGGCGGTCGCCGCCTTCGCGGGGCTCTGCGCCGCGGCGTGGGTGCTGCGGAGGTGAGCGTGCTCGCCGAGACCCGCGGGCTGCGGTTCCGGTACGGCGCGTCCCCGCGCGCGGCGCTGGACGGCGTCGACCTGCGGGTGGAGCGGGGCGAGGTGGTGGTGCTCGAGGGGCCCTCGGGCGGCGGCAAGTCGACGCTGCTGCGCGCGCTGTGCGGGCTGGTGCCCCACTTCCACGGCGGCCGCTTCGAGGGGAGCGTGGTGGTCGACGGGCTGGACACGCTCACGGCGTCGCCCGCCCGGGTGTGCCGCGCCGCCGGCATGGTGTTCCAGGACCCCGAGGCCCAGGCCGTGCTGGGGACCGTGGAGCGCGACGTGGCGTTCGGCCTGGAGAGCGCGGGCGTGGACCCGGCGCGGATCCCCGCGCGCGTCGACGCGGCGCTCGAGCTCGCGGGCGCCGGGCACCTGCGCGGCCGGGCGATCGGGACGCTGTCGGGCGGCGAGCGCCAGCGGGTGGCCCTGGCGGCGGTGCTCGCCCCCGGGCCGGCGCTGCTGCTGCTGGACGAGCCCACCTCGCAGCTGGACGAGCCCGGCGCCGACGCCCTGGTGGCGGCCCTGCGCGGGCTGGCCGACGCGGGCGCCGGGGTGGTGCTCGGCGAGCACCGGCCGGAGCGGGGGCGGCCCGCCGCCGACCGGGTGGTCGCGCTGCGCGACGGGCGGGTCGCGCCGCCCGCCGGCGGCGCCCTGCCCGAGCCCGGCGCGCCGCCGCCGGTCGGCCCGGTGCGCGCCCGGCTGGAGGGCGTCCACGCGTCGCACCCGGACCGCCCGGTGCTGGACGGGGCGTCGCTGGAGCTGCGCGGCGGCGAGGTGACGGCCCTGGCGGGCCCGAACGGCAGCGGCAAGAGCACCCTGCTGCGCGTGCTGGCCGGGCTGCACCGTCCCGACGCCGGCGCGGTGGTGCTCGACGGCGCGGAGGTGACCGACCTCCCCGCCGAGCGCCGCTTCCCGGCGATCGGGCTGGTGGGCCAGGACCCGGGGCGCCACCTGCTGACCGAGCGCGTGCGCGACGAGGTGGGCTTCGCCCTGGCGCGCACGGGCGCGCCGCGCGAGGGCCGCGACGCGCGGGTGGAGCGGATGCTGGCGGACCTGCGGCTCGAGGGCCTGGCCGACCGCCACCCCCTGGACCTGTCGGTGGGCCAGCGCGAGCGGGTCGCGATCGCCGCGATCCTGGTGGCCGAACCGGGCGTGATCCTGCTGGACGAGCCCACCCGGGGCATGGATCCGGAGGGCGCCGTCGCCCTCGCCGCGCTGCTGCGCCGGCGCGCCGCCGAGGGCGCGGCGGTGCTGGTGGCGACCCACGACCCGGGCTTCGCCGCGGCGCTCGCCGACCGGCGGGTGCTCCTGCGCGACGGCCGCGTGGAGCCGGCGTCCGCGCGCCCGGCGGTGGCCGCATGAGCGCGGCGGCGACCGTCGTGGTGGTGATGCTGCTGCTGCTCACCGTCGGGCTGCTGGCCCTGGAGCGCGGCACCGGCGGGGGCCCGAAGGAGCTGGCGCTGGTGGCCACCCTGGGCGCCGTCGCCGCCGCGGGGCGGGTGCTCTTCGCCCCCATCCCCGGCGTGCAGCCGGTCACGTTCATCTGCCTCGTGACCGGCGCCGCCCTGGGCCCGCGCGCGGGGCTGGCCGTGGGGCCGATCGCCGGCCTGCTCTCCAACAGCTTCCTGGGGCAGGGGCCGTGGACGCCGGCGCAGATGGCGCTCTGGGCCCTCGTGGGGCTGAGCGGCGCCGCGCTGCGCGGGATCTGCCGCAACCGCTGGGGCCTCGCCGCCCTGGGGCTCGCGTGGGGGTTCCTGTTCGGGTGGGGGATGAACGCCTGGGACCTCGCGTCGTTCGGTCCCGACGTCTCGTGGGCGTCGATGACGCTCTGGGGCGCGCGCAGCTTCGTGTTCGACCTGGCCCACGGCGTCGGCACCGCCACGCTGGCCCTGCTGGCGGGCCCCGCGATGCTGCGTCTGCTCGGCCGCTACGCCCTGCGCGTGCGGACGGACGTGGTCAGGCCGCCGCCAGCTCCCGCGCCCGCGCCAGCAGGGCCGCGTCGGCCCGGTCCGCCCGCCCCCGCGCCGCCGCGCTGAACGCCCGCCCCTCGGCGGCGTCGGCGCGGACCGCGGCGATGATGGCCGCCACCTCGCCCGGCGCCGAGGAGCCCGTCTGGAGGCGCGCCGCCGCGCACGCGGCGGGGTCGAGGGCCGCGGCCAGGGCGTCGGCGCCGATGTCCACCGGCCGCCCGATGGTCTCCTGCGCCGCGGCGGCGATCCGCCCGGGCGTGAGCGCGTCCGGCGCGAGCCCCGCGTCGACCAGGTCCCGCACCGCCCGCCCCACCACGTGGTGCGCGGTGCGGTAGTCGAGCCCCGCCTCCACGGCCAGCACGTCGGCGACGTCCGCCGCCGCGGTGAACCCCTCCCGGGCCGCCCGCGCCCAGCGCTCCGGCTGCACCTCCATCCCGGCCACGACGGCGGCCAGGAGGCGGGCCACCGCGACGCACTCGTCCAGCAGGCGCGGGACGCTCCCGTTGAGCAGGTGGAAGTGGTCGGTGCGCGCCGAGCCGGTGTGGAGCGTCACGAGCATCCCGGCCAGCTCGCCGGCGGCGATGCCCGCCTGGGTGCGCACCACCGCCAGGGCGTACGGGTTGCGCTTCTGCGGCATCAGGGCGCTGGCGCGGCTGTGGCGGTCGGCCAGCGTGACCGCCGCGAACTCCTGGCTGGCCAGGATCTCGAGGTCCTGGCCCAGCTGCGACCCGTGCGTCGCGGCGGTGGCCGCCGCGGACGCCAGCTCGACGTAGCCGTCCCACTGCCACATCGCGTCCTTCGCGTGCACCATCAGGCCCTCGCAGCCGAGCAGCTCCGCCAGCCGCTCGCGGCTGATGGGCCAGCGCGAGCCGGCGCTGCCGCCCACGCCGGCGACGCTCCGGTCGAGCCATGCGTGCACGCCGCGCAGGCGCGCCGCGTCGCGGAGGGCGGGCGCGGCGTACGCGAGCAGCAGGTGGCCGATGGTGGTGGGCTGCGCCGGCTGGAGGTAGGTGTAGTCGGCGGCCAGGTCGCCGGCGTGGCGCTCCGCCAGGCCGGCCAGGGCCTCCGCCAGATCCAGCTGGGCGTCGTGCAGGTCCAGCACCCCCGCGCGGGCCACCAGCCGAAGCGCCACCCGGAAGGCCTCGCGCCGCGGGCGCCCCGCGCTGAGCCACCCCGCCGCCGACGCGCCCACCCGGGCCTTCAGCTGCGCCTCGCGGGAGTTGAACGCGTCGCCGAGCGCGGGGTCCCAGGGGAAGTCCTCGGGCGCGATCGCGTCGAGCTCCAGCAGCCCGGCCAGCAGGCCGCGGGCGTCGTCGCCGTCCAGGGCCCCGCCCTCGACCAGCGCGACGGCGTGCGCCATGTCCGCGCGGGAGAGGCCGCGCGCCAGCCGGGGCCCGTGCGCCACCTCGTGCGCGTAGCCCGACCGCACCAGCTCCGGCGCGGGCCCGCCCGTCAGACGGCCACCGGCCCCCAGATATTCGTTCGCCACGCGACGGAGGTTACCGACAGCGCCGACGTGGGTTGACATCGGGCGCGTGACTTAGCAAGCTACCGCCGCTTATCGCTCGGATAAGCGCTGCCTATGAATATGGCACCGCCCTCCCCTCGCGGCCACGAGGGGAGGGCGACTCACCCGCTTGGCCCTGTCCGACCAAGGAGCGTTGCGTGATCGTACGACAGAAATCTCGGTGGCTCGTCCTCCTCGCAATCGCCGTCGCGGCGATGGTCGCGATCGCGGCCGGCTGCGGTGGGGACGACGACAGCTCGGCGTCCGGCACGTCCGGCGGCTCGGGCGGCGGCGGCACGGTCACGATCGTCGGGTACTCCGTCGCCCGTGAGGTCTACGCCGACGTCATCTCGGCCTTCAAGGCGACGCCCGAGGGCGCCGGCGTGAACTTCAAGGAGTCCTACGCGGCCTCCGGCCAGCAGAGCCGCGCCGTCGCGGACGGCCTCGATGCCGACTACGTCGCGTTCTCCCTCGAGCCCGACATGACGCGCCTGGTCGATGCCGGCCTGGTCGACACGGACTGGAACGCGGGCCCGCAGAAGGGCTTCGTGAGCGACTCGGTCGTGGTGCTCATCACCCGCAAGGGCAACCCCAAGGGCATCACGGGCTGGGACGACCTCATCAAGCCCGGCGTCGAGGTCATCACCCCCAACCCGTTCACCTCCGGCGCGGCCCAGTGGAACATCATGGCCGCCTACGGGGCGCAGATCGAGCAGGGCAAGACGGAGCAGCAGGGGCTCGCGTACCTCGACTCCCTGTTCAAGAACGTGCCCGTGCAGCCGGCGAGCGGCCGCGAGGCCCTCGAGGTGTTCGAGGCGGGCAAGGGCGACGTGCTCCTCTCCTACGAGAACGAGGCGATCGCCGCCCAGAAGTCCGGCGTGGACATCGACTACGTCATCCCCGACCAGACCATCCTGATCCAGAACCCGGTGGCGACGGTCAACACGTCCAAGAACCTGGCGACGGCCAAGGCCTTCGAGACCTTCGCGCTCTCGGCCGCCGGCCAGAAGATCTTCGGCGACAACGGCTACCGCCCGACCGACCCCGACGTCGCGAAGCAGTTCGACTACCCGACGCCCAAGCAGCTGTTCACCATCGACGACCTCGGCGGGTGGCCGGAGGTCAAGACGAAGTTCTTCGACCCGGACAACGGCGCCGTGACGAAGATCTTCGAGGGGCAGGGGATTGCCACCGAGTAGTTCCAGCGTCGCCACGCGCATCCCGCGCGTGACCGTTCCCGGTGCGGGGAGGCTCGCCTCCCCGCTCGGGATCGGGCTGGCCGTGCTCTACATGAGCGTGATCGTCCTGATCCCCTTCGCCGCGCTGCTGGATGGCGCCTTCGAGAACGGGTGGGACAGCTTCTGGAGGGCCATCACCAACCCGCAGGCGGTGGCCGCCCTGAAGCTGACCGTCGGCGTCTCGCTGGTGGTCGTCGCGATCAACATCGTGATGGGGACCCTGATCGCCTGGGTCCTCGTCCGGGATCACTTCCCGGGCAAGAGCCTCGTCAACTCCCTCATCGACCTGCCGTTCGCGCTGCCGACGATCGTCGCCGGCGTCGTCCTGCTCTCCCTCTACGGCCCGAGCAGCCCGATCGGCCTGAACCTGGCGTTCACCAAGGCCGGGATCTGCCTGGCGCTGCTGGTGGTGACGCTGCCGTTCGTGGTGCGCTCGGTGCAGCCGGTGCTGCTGGAGCTCGACACGGAGATGGAGCAGGCCGCGGCGTCGCTGGGCGCCGGCGGCTGGACCATCTTCCGGCGCATCATCTTCCCCAACCTGGTGCCGGCGATCCTCGGCGGCACCGGCCTGGCGTTCGCCCGGGCGCTCGGCGAGTTCGGCTCGCTGGTGCTGATCGCCGGGAACATCCCCTTCCAGACGCAGGTCTCGTCCCTCTACATCAGCGGCCAGATCGAGTCCGACCGGAATTACTCCGCGGCCGCCGTCTCGGTGAGCCTGCTGGCGATCTCGCTGGCGTCGCTGCTCCTGCTCTCGGGGTTGGAGCACTGGAGCTCCCGCCATGCCCGCTAGGGACACCAACGTCGGCGCGGTGGGCGACTCGCGCGTCGCCCGCTGGAGCCTGCGCACCATCGCCCTGGTCTACCTGCTGCTGATCCTGCTGCTCCCGCTCGGGTTCATCCTGTACCAGACGTTCGAGCACGGGTTCGACACGTTCTGGACGGCGGTGACGAGCGAGGAGGCCCTCCACGCGCTGTGGCTCACGGTCCTCATCACCGCGATCACGGTGCCGCTCAACGCGATCTTCGGGGTGGCCGCCGCGTTGATCCTGGTGCGGCGGCGCGTGCCCGGGAGGCCGCTGATCAGCGCCCTGATCGACCTGCCGCTGGCCCTGTCCCCGGTGGTGGTCGGCCTCTGCATCGTGTTCGCATGGGGCAAGAACGGCTGGTTCGGCTCGTACGCCGAGGACGCCGGGATCCAAGTGCTGTTCGCCGTCCCCGGCATGGTCCTGGCGACGATCTTCGTGTGCATCCCGTTCGTCGTCCGCGAGGTGGTGCCGGTGCTCCGCGAGGTGGGGACCGACCAGGAGGAGGCCGCGTCGACCCTCGGGGCGAACAGCATGCAGACGTTCTGGAGGATCACCCTCCCCGCGATCCGGTGGGGCGTGATCTACGGCGTGATCCTCACGACCGCACGCGCGCTCGGCGAGTACGGCGCGGTGGCGGTGGTCTCGGGGCAGATCTCCGGGAACACGGAGACGATGACCCTGTTCGTGAAGTCCCAGTACGACCAGCTCGGCACGGACGCCCGCGTGGGCGCCTACGGCGCGTCGGTGGTCCTGATCCTCCTCGCGATCATCGTGGTGGTGCTGATGAACCTCCTCAACCGAAAGGGTAGCCGTGGCTATCACGGTGTCTGACGTCAACAAGCGCTTCGGCGACTTCGTCGCGCTCGAGGACGTCAACCTCGACGTGCCGAGCGGCTCGCTCACCGCCCTCCTCGGGCCGTCCGGCTCCGGCAAGTCCACCCTGCTGCGCGTCATCGCCGGCCTCGAGACCCCCGACTCCGGGAAGGTCGAGATCTCGGGCGAGGACGCCACGAGGGTCCCGGTGCGCGAGCGCGGCGTGGGCTTCGTGTTCCAGCACTACGCCGCCTTCAAGCACATGACCGTCCGCGACAACGTGGCGTTCGGCCTGCGTATCCGCCGGCGCAGGAAGAACGAGATCAAGGACCGCGTCGATGAGCTGCTGCGACTCGTCCAGCTCGACGGCTTCGCGCACCGCTACCCCAGCCAGCTCTCCGGCGGCCAGCGCCAGCGCATGGCCCTGGCCCGGGCCCTGGCGGTGGAGCCGAAGGTGCTGCTGCTGGACGAGCCGTTCGGCGCCCTGGACGCCCGCGTCCGCAAGGAGCTGCGCTCCTGGCTGCGCCGGCTGCACGAGGAGGTCCACCAGACCACCATCCTGGTCACCCATGACCAGGAGGAGGCGATGGAGGTGGCCGACAACATCGCGGTGATGGACCACGCCCGCATCCAGCAGGTGGGACGCCCCCGCGACGTGTACGAGCACCCGGTCAACGAGTTCGTCATGAGCTTCGTGGGGCCCGTCAACCGGCTCCGGAACGACCGCTTCGTGCGCCCCCACGACATCGAGCTGCGCGCCGAGCCGAACGGCATCACCTCCGAGGCCACCGTCCAGCGCCTCGTCCACCTCGGCTTCGAGGTGCGCGTGGAGCTGGAGAAGGAGGACGGCGAGGTCCTCTCGGCCCAGGTCACCCGCGAGACGGCCGACCGCCTGGGCCTGGAGACGGGCCGGCGGATCTTCGTCCGCCCCACCAACGAGCGCGTCTTCACCGCGGACGGCGCCGGGATCTGATCCCGGGGCCGCGCGGGGGCGCGCCTCGGCGCCTCCATCATCCGCACGACTGGGGGCACTGCGCACGGGGGCCGCACCGTCGGCGAGCTGGCCGAGACGGTCGAGATGGAGCCGTCGGCGGTTTCCCAGCAGCTGCGGGTGCTGCGTTTCCTGGGCCCGGTGGTGGGCGAGCGGCGCGGCCGCCACGTCCACGACGCCCTGCACGACCCCCACGTCGCGCACCGCCGCCGGGGCATCGCCGACCCCGCCGGGGCGGCCGGCCGGCGCGGCGCGGCGTGACCGGGCACGCCCACGGCCACCACGCACATGGACACGGCCACGCGCACGGGATGATCGACCCGTCCGTCGCGCGCTCCCGCGAGGGGGTGCGCGTGGTGGCGGTCAGCCTGATGGTGCTGGCGGCGCCAGCGGTCGCCCAGGCCGCCGTCTACGGCGCCACCGGCAGCGTCGCCCTGCTGGCCGACCTGGTCAACAACGCCGGCGACGCGCTCACCGCCGTCCCCCTCGCGGCGGCGTTCCTGCTGCGCTCGTGGACGGCGGAGCGCTGGGCGGGGTTCCTGGTGGTGCTCGCGATCCTGGTGAGCGCCGCCGTGTCCGGCGTCGTGGCGGTCGACCGGCTGATCGACCCGCGCGACGTCGGGGACCTCGGGGCGCTCGCCGCCGCGGGCCTCGTCGGGTTCGCCGGCAACGAGCTGGCGGCGGTCATCCGCCTGCGCGGCGGGCGCCGGCTCGACAGCGCCGCCCTGATCGCCGACGGCCACCACGCCCGCACCGACGGCCTCGTGAGCCTGGGCGTGGGCGTGGTGCTCAGCGCCCTGGTGGTGAGCCTCGGCCTCCCCCTCGGGGACCCCCTCATCGGGCTCGTCATCACCGCCCTGATCCTGCGGGTGGCCTGGGACTCGCTCCGGCTGGTCCTTCGCGCCCGGCCGCCCCACACCCCATGACCACCCGGCCCCGGGTCACGTCTGACGCCTCGGTCCGCTCGGGATGATCAATCGATCGCCGACCGATGATCGAATGAACGCAGAACGCGCGTTGCGTTGGCGTCTGGGGGCGCTGGCATACGCGAGCGTCTCCCGGACCCCCGAACCGGACGAAGGGCCCGGACGGCCGCGGGCGCGCGACCACCGCGCGCCGACGGCCGTCCCGAGCCGGGACGTGCCTCAGGCCGCGACCGGCGCGCCCACCTCGGAGAGCTCGCCGCTCTCCACGTGATAGACGAAGCCGCGCACCTGGTCCTTGCGGGGGATGAACGGGCTCGCCTGGATGCGGGCGATCGACTGGCGGATGTCCTCGTCGAGCGACGGGAACGCCTCGGCCGACCACGCCGGCTTCACGCCCACGTCGTCCTGGATGCTCCGCTTGAAGTCATCGTCGCTGAACGTGAGCATCCCGCAGTCCGTGTGGTGGATCAGGATGATCTCCTCGGTCCCCAACAGACGCTGGGAGATGCTGAGGGAGCGGATCGCGTCGTCCGTGACCACGCCGCCGGCGTTGCGGATGACGTGGGCGTCACCCTCCGCCAGTCCGAGCACCTTCTGCGGGTCCAGGCGGGCGTCCATGCACGCCACGACCGCGACCTTCCGGGCCGGCGGCAGCGGCAGGTCGCCCTTGTCGAAACCGTCGGCGTACTGCTTCGCGTTGCCGAGCAGGTCGTCGGTCACGCTCATGCGGTGGTCCTCTCCTTCGGGGATGGGGGGGTCGGTCCGGTCCTCAGGCAGCCGGCGGCGCGGCCGTGAGCTCGTGGGTCGCCGCGACGGGCTCGCGCTGCAGCGTCCCGTCCTCCGCGACCGCGTAGACGCCGAGCCGCGCGAGCGGCGGCGAGTACGCGTGGACGGAGATGGCGGTCGTCTCGGCGACGCCGTGGACGCGGTGCACGTGGGACGGGGGGAACCCGAGCGACTGGCCGCGGCGCAGGCGCCGGCGGATGGTCCGCCCGATCGCGAGCCGCTCCTCCACCAGCTCGCCGTCGGCCACGGCGAAGGCGCCACTGGAGATGTCGTGGTCGTGGAACCCGGTGTCGTGGTCCTCGCCCGCCCAGCAGATGAGCCACACCTCGACCTGCTCGTCGCGGCGGATCTGCGCGAAGTGGCGCGACCCGGTGTCGTGACGCACCAGCTCCGCCCACGCCTCCGGGCGGGCGGCGAGGTCGTCCACGAGCGCGCGAAGCTCGTCGGGGTCGAGGAAGTCGGTCATGGGCGGGCCTCCTGGGGGGCGAGCAGCCGCGCCGCGTTGCGGGCGCGGGACGGGGTCCCGGCGTCCCCCGCCGGGTGGGGGTCGACGACGGGGCGGTCGGATCCGTGGACGAGCGCGCCGGTGCCCACCGCGGCCCCCATCGCGGCGATCGCTGCGGGGCCGTAGGACGACGTGTCGTAGAACGTGAGCGGGTCGCGAAGGGCGGCGTCGCCGCCCCGCGCCGCCAGCCGCTCGGCCTGGAGGGGGGCCAGGCCGGCGAGCATGGCGAAGCAGACCCGCAGCCGGGGGAACGCCGGACACGCCCACGTGCGGACGGCGAGCCACGCCGTGTGCATCTGGGCGACGTACGACGTCATCGCCGGCCACCAGGGGGGAAGCCCGGCCCCCGAGGGCGAGGGCGGAGCCCACGGGGCCGGGCCGGGGTGCACGAGGAGCGGGGCGGACCGCGCCTCGAGCAGGCCGAGGAGGGGGGCGCACAGCTCGATGCCCCCCGGCCCCGACAGCGCCGAGGCCGGCAGCACCAGCCCCACGAACCCCTCGTCGAGGGCGGCGCCCAGCGCGCGGGGGTCGGGCGCGGCGACGCCCGCCGACGCCCAGGCGCGCAGCCCGGCGGGGAGCCCGCGGGTGCCCTCGTGCTGGGCGGCGATCAGCTCGGCGGCCTCGTCGGGCGGCAGCGCCTCCACGCCGAGCGGGCTCGACAGGGCCACCCAGGCCTCGTCGAGCCCGTCGAACGCGACGAGGGCGGCGCGACGCACGGGATCGTGGTCGCGCAGGTCGACGGGCCACTCCGGCTCGCCGTCGATGCGCAGCACCCACCCGCGCCCGGAGCGGCGGATCAGCGGGGTGCGCGCGCGGCGGTGGAGCGCCCGCAGCAGCGGATCGGGCCAGAGGTGCTGGTGGACGTCCACCGCGGCGGTCACCGCGGCCCCCCGCGCCTGATCGGGCGGGCGGGGACGCCGGCCACGCGGCCGCCGTCCGGGACGTCCTCCAGCACCACGGCGCCGGCCGCGACGACGGCCCCGGTGCCGATCGTCCGGCCCTGGAGGACCACGGCGCCGGTGCCGACGTGGGCGCCGCCACCCACCGTCACACCCCCGCCGAGGCGGGCGCCGGAGGCCACGTGCGCGGCCTCTCCGACGTCGGCGTCGTGGCCCAGGATGGCCCCGGCGTTCACCAGGGCGTCGCGTCGCAGGCGCGCGTCGGCGCCCACGATCGCCCCCGCCAGCACCTGGGCGCCCTCGGCCAGGCGCGCCGAGCGGGCGACGGTGGCGGTGCGGTGCACGATCGCGGGCAGCAGGAACCCCGCGTCGCGCAGGAGCGCGGCGCCGGCGCGGCGGGCGGACGTGTCGCCCGCGCCGCCGAGGCCCACGAACGCGTGCTCCACGCCCCCGGCGCGCAGGGCGGCGAGGGCATCGCCCCCCCGCACGGGGTGCCCGAGGACGGTGGTCCCCGTCAGCGCGGGGTCGGCGTCGAGCAGGGCGACGACCCGGAACCGGAACACCGACTCGATGGCGTCGATCGCGCTCTTCGCGTGGCCACCCGCGCCCACGCCCACGATGGGCGTCAGCGTGCCCGCGGGGGCGGGCACGGCTGCGGGCAGGGCACGATGCGCGCGGACGGGCCGCGCGGGGGCGGGTGGCGAGATCATCGCTCACTCCTCCGTCGGACAGGGCGGAATGCGTGAGCCGCCCGTCACGGGCGGGTTGTCGCGCCGCTGGCCGGCGGCGTTTAGATCAATGTTACTTATCGTATCGATAAGCAGCAGCGCGCACTCTAGGCAGCCGCGCGCGAATGTCAAGCGACGGAGTGCGGTTTCGCGTCCGGACCGGCGCGGAGCCGGGCCGGGGGCCTATGCGGCCGGGAGCTCCTCCACCTCGGCCAGCACCCCGCGCACGCCCGAGACGTCCAGCAGCCGCACCACGGCGTCGGACGGACGGTAGATGCTCACCGGCGGGGCGCCCTCGCGGCTGCGCTCGTTCGCGGCCAGCAGGGCGCCGAGGCCGCGGCTGTCCATGAACGTGACGCCCTCGAGGTCGACCACCACGGGGACCTGGCCGCGCTGGGCGTCGGTCAGCTCGCGGGAGACATCGGGGAGGGCGAGCGCGTCGAGGACACCGACGACGCGCACCACGGTCGCCTCGCCCCGCGCCTCCACGCGCACTTCGACGTGCTCGGCGGCCATGGGCGGGCACATTACCAGGGACGATCAGGCCCTCTCGGCGCGCGCGTCATACCGCTAGGCTGCGGTCCGCACCCCGGCGAACGGCGAGAGAGGACCGAATGCGCGGACTGCCCTTCTGGATGATCGGCCTGCTGGCCATCCTGACCGCGCTGCTGCTCGTCATCGGATGGCACGACAAGGGCGAGGCCGGCTACCTCCCGTTCATCATGGGGATCGTCTTCGCCCTGTTCACGCTCGGCGCCATCGGGGGACGCCTCCGCGGCGAGGACGAGGACTAACCGCCGGACGTGGCCGCGACCGCCCGCGACCACGACCGGGACGAGCCCCTCCGCCGTGACGTCCGCCTGCTCGGGGACCTCCTCGGGCGGGTGCTGGTGGAGCAGGGCGGGCAGGAGTTGCTGGACGTCGAGGAGCGCCTCAGGCTCCTGAACCGTGCGCTGCGCGCCGACCCGCTGGGTCCGGAGGCGGAGGCGCGGGAGGCGGAGGTCGAGCGGATCGTCGACGGGCTCGACGTGGCCGCGGAGACCGGCGTGATCCGGGCCTTCTCGATCTACTTCCAGCTCGTGAACGCCGCCGAGCAGCACCACCGGGTGCGCCGGCGCCGGGCCCGCGACGCCGAGCGCGCGGCCGAGGGGCGGGCCCAGCCGGAGAGCCTGGCGGCGGCGATCGGGGCGATGGCGGCGCGCGGCGTCCCCGCCGGCCGGGTGCAGGAGGTGCTCGACCGCGTCTCCGTGGAGCTGGTGGCGACCGCCCACCCCACGGAGATCACCCGCCAGAACGTGCTCGACAAGCACATCCTGGTGAACACGTGCCTCCAGGAGCTGGACGAGTCGAACCGGTCGCCGCGGGAGCGGCGGGACGCCACCGAGCGGCTCCTCGAGGCCATCACGATCCTGTGGCAGACCGACGCGATGCGCGCGGAGCGCCCCCGCGTGATCGACGAGGTCCGCCGCATCCTCTTCTTCTTCGACCACGTGCTGGAGGACGCGGCCGGCGCGGTGCACGAGGAGCTGGAGCGCCTGCTGGCCGAAGCCTACCCGGAGGTCGCCCCGCCGCGGGCCCTGCTCGGCTTCGGCTCGTGGGCGGGGGGCGATCAGGACGGCAACCCCAACTGCACGCCCGAGCTGATCGGGCAGGCGCTCGACCGCCACCGCGAGACGGCGATGCGCCGGCTGCGCGACCGGGTGCGGGCCCTTGCGGCCGAGCTGGCGATCTCGGAGCGGATGGTGGGCGTGAGCGACGCGTTGCTGGCCTCCATCGAACGCGACGCGGCCGAGATGCCGGGCGTCGCCGACGTGATCGCCGAGCGCAACCCCGGAGAGCCGTACCGCCGCAAGCTCTCGTTCGTGTGGCAGCGGCTGGAGCACGGCGCGGCCCACGCCTACCCGGGGCCCGAGGCGATGCTCGCCGACCTGGCCCTGGTGGAGGCGTCGCTCGAGGAGCACCGCGGCGGGCGCATCGCGCGCCGCAGCCTGGCGCGGCTGCGGCGCCAGGTGGAGCTGTTCGGCTTCCACATGGCGCGGCTCGACGTGCGCCAGCACTCGTCGCGGATGCGCGCGGCGGCGGACGCGCTGGGCGGCGGCGCGGACGCGATGGCGGCGCCGGAGCGCGAGGTGCTCGACACGTTCACCGAGCTGCGGGCGGCGATCGAACGCCACGGGCCGCGCGCGGCGGGGGTGGTGATCGTGAGCTTCACCCACGAGCCCGCCGACCTGCTGGCGCCGCTGGCGCTGGGGCGCGCGACCGGGCTGGTGCGCGACGAGCGCTCCGACATCGACCTGGTGCCCCTGTTCGAGACGATCGAGGACCTGCGGGGCGCCCCCGCCACGCTGCGCGCCCTGCTGGGAGACCCCGAGTACCGCCGCAACGTGGAGCTGCGGGGCGACCGGCAGATCGTGATGGTGGGCTACTCCGACTCCAACAAGGACGGCGGCTACCTCGCGGCCAACCGGGAGCTGTTCCTGGCGCAGGAGCGGATCGCCGACGCGTGTCGGCTGCACGGTGTGGAGCTGACGCTGTTCCACGGCCGGGGCGGCACGGCCAGCCGCGGCGGCGGGTCGACGTACGCGGCGGTCATGGGCGGACCGGCCGGCACCCTGCACGGGCGGATCCGGATCACCGAGCAGGGTGAGGCGCTGTCGAACAAGTACGGCCTGGGGCCGATCGCCGAGCGCAACCTCGACTCGGTGCTGGCCGCGGTGCTGGAGCGGACGCTGGAGGAGGACGAGGGCGGGGGCTTCAGCGAGCGCAAGCCGGTGTGGGACGAGGCCGCGTCGGAGGTGGCGGAGGCGGCGCTCGCGACCTACCGGGGCCTCGTCTACGAGGACCCGGACTTCCTGCCGTACTTCGTCGCGGCCAGCCCCATCCGGGAGCTCGGGCTGCTGACCATCGGCTCGCGCCCGTCGCGGCGGCCCGGCGGGGACGACGACGCCGGGATCCGCGTGGAGGACCTGCGGGCGATCCCGTGGGTCTTCGCGTGGACGCAGAACCGGCACCTGCTGCCCAGCTGGTACGGCGTCGGCGCCGCCCTGGGCGGGTTCATGGAGCGCTACCGCGGCGGCCGGGACGTGCTGCGCGAGATGTACGCGCGCTGGCCGTGGTGGCGGGCGGTGATCGACACCTGCCACATGACGGTCGGCAAGGCCGACATGCGCGTGGCCGGGCTCTACGCCCGCCTGGTCGACGACGTCGCGCTCCGCGACCGGATGCTCGGCAAGGTCACCACCGAGTTCGACCGGACGTGCGCCGCGCTGCTGGCGGTGGTCGACCGGGAGCGGATCCTGGACGACAAGCCGTTCCTCCAGACGTCGATCCGGCTGCGCAACCCGTACGTCGACCCCCTCCACGCCATCCAGATACGGCTGCTGCGCCAGTTCCGCACCGAGACCGACCCCGCCCGGCGCGACGCGATCGCCCATCCGCTGATGCTCACGATCTCCGGCATCGCGGCCGGCCTGCGGAACACGGGGTAGGCCGGTGGAGGGGCGACGGGTGGACCTGCGCGCCGATCGGGGTCGCCCTGACGGTGGGCGCCGCGATCGCCCTGGCGGACGCGGTCGGCCAGGTCGCCTGAGCGCGCGTTCGCATACGATCCGGCGATGCCAACAGACCCGTACGGACCCTCAGACCCGGCGAAGCGCCACAGCGCCGCCATCACCGACGGCCCCGACCGCGCGCCCGCCCGGGCGATGCTCAAGGGGACCGGCTTCACCGACGAGGACCTCGCCAAGCCGCTGATCGGCGTCGCGACCACGTGGATCGAGACGATGCCGTGCAACCTGAACCAGCGGGACCTGGCGCAGCACGTGAAGCGGGGCGTACGGGCCGCCGGCGGGACGCCGATGGAGCTGAACACGATCTCCGTGTCCGACGGCGTCTCGATGGGGACCGAGGGGATGCGCGCGTCGCTCGTGTCGCGCGAGGTGATCGCCGACTCGATCGAGCTCGCGAGCCGCGGGCACATGTTCGACGGCATCGTCTGCCTGGTCGGCTGCGACAAGACGATCCCGGCGGCGGCGATGGCGCTGGCGCGCCTCGACATCCCCGGGCTGGTCCTCTACAACGGCTCGATCGCCCCCGGCCGGTACAAGGGCCGTGACGTGACCATCCAGAACGTCTTCGAGGTGGTCGGCGCCCACGCCGCGGGCAAGGCGACCGCCCAGGAGGTCCACGCCCTGGAGAGCGTGGCGTGCCCCGGGGCCGGCGCCTGCGGCGGCCAGTTCACCGCCAACACCATGTCGATGGCCCTCGACGTGCTGGGCATCAGCCCGGCCGGGCTCAACGGCGTGCCCGCCCTCGACCCCGACAAGTCGGTCGCCGCCGAGGAGGCCGGGCGGCTGGTGATGGACCTCGTCCGCAACGACGTGCGCCCCTCCCAGATCGTGACCCGCGAGGCCATCGACAACGCCATCGCGGCCGTCGCCGCCAGCGGCGGCTCCACCAACGGGGTGCTCCACCTGCTGGCGATCGCCTGGGAGTTCGGCATCCCGCTGTCGATCGACGACTTCGACACCATCGCCACCCGCACGCCGATCGTGGCCTCGCTGGTGCCGGGCGGGAGGTTCGTGGCCACCGACCTGCACGCCGCGGGCGGCGTGGCGGTGATGACCCGGGAGCTGGTGGGCGCCGGCCTCGTCAACGCCGACACCCGCAACGTCGACGGGCGCACCCTCGCCGAGATCGCCGAGGCGGCCGAGGAGACCCCCGGCCAGGAGGTGATCCTCCCGATCGACCGGCCCCTGTCGCCCACCGGCGGCCTGGCGATCCTGCGCGGCAACCTCGCGCCGGAGGGCTCGGTGGTGAAGCTGGCCGGCCACGAGCGGCGCCTGCACACCGGGCCGGCGCGCGTGTTCGACCGCGAGGAGGACGCCTTCGCGGCGGTGAAGGCGCAGGACATCCACCCCGGCGACGTCGTCGTGATCCGCAACGAGGGGCCCGCCGGCGGGCCCGGGATGCGGGAGATGCTCCACGTGACCGCCGCCCTGGTGGGCGAGGGGCTCGGCGAGGAGGTGGCCCTGATCACCGACGGCCGCTTCTCCGGCGCCACCCACGGGTTCATGGTGGGCCACGTCGCCCCCGAGGCGTACCGCGGCGGCCCCATCGCCGCGTTGCGCGACGGCGACGAGATCACCCTGGACGTGGAGGCCCGGGAGCTGCGGGTCGCGCTCTCCGACGACGAGATCGCCGCCCGCCTGGCCGACTGGTCGCCGCCACCGCCGCGCTACACCCGCGGGGTGCTGGCCAAGTACGCCTCGCTGGTGTCGTCGGCCTCGGAGGGGGCCGTCACCCGCCCCGTCTAGATGGAGCATCCCCGCCTCCAGCTGATGGACTGGAAGCGGCGGGTCTCCGCCATGTACGACGCCGTGCGCGCGGCCGGGGACGACCCGGCCGCGGCCGCGGGCGCGTGCACGGCCTGGCGCGCGGCCCGCGACGAGCTGTTCGCCGGCCACCCCCAGTCGCCGCTCACCCCCGACGCCCGGGCGGGCTTCGCGGGGGTGCCGTACTTCCCCCACGACCCGGCGCTGCGGGTCGCCGCCGAGCTGGAGCCCGACCGCGACGGGCCGTCGCTGATCCTGCCGATGAGCGAGGGGGTGTCGCCGCGCTTCACCCGCATCGGGTTCGTGACGGTCGCGCTCCCCGTGGCGACCGCGCGGCTCGCCGTGTTCTGGCTCGACGGCTACGGCGGCGGCCTGTTCCTGCCGTTCCGCGACGCGTCACCCGACACCTACGGCGCCGGGCGCTACCTGCTCGACACGGTGAAGGGCGCCGACCTGGGGACCGACGGCGACGGCCGCCTGATCCTGGACTTCAACTACGCCTACAACCCGTCGTGCTCGTACGACCCGCAGTGGAGCTGCCCGCTGGCACCGCCCCAGAACCGCCTGGAGGTCGCGGTCGAGGCCGGGGAGCGCACCGCCCCCTGGTACTAGGGGGCGGTGGTGGTCCCGGTCGCCACGCCGTCGTAGGCGGTCTTCAGGTCGAAGACCTCCATCGCCTCCTCGGTGGCCGGGTACTCGCGGAAGTTGGTCACCACGAAGCGCTGGGTGGGGGTCCGCTGGTTCGAGACGGCCTCGGTCGTGACCGTCGCCGCGGGGATGCGCAGCTCCACCGGCCGCCCCGCCGCGTCGTCGCGCAGGTACCGCACCTTCGCGTCGATGGGCGAGAAGCTGCCCTTCGCGCCGGCCAGCAGGAAGTACTCGGGCGACCCCGTGTACACCTGGAGCTCCCTGCCGTCGCGCGTGACCGTCCCCGCCTTGGTCAGGGTGCCCGCCGCCACCAGGCCGTCGGCGATCGCGAACGGGTCGGGCGAGACGGCCGACTGCGCCGGGCTCTCGACCACCTGCCCCGCCTCGGGCGTGTACACCTCCAGGAAGCCGTCGCTCAGGGCGATGTCGGAGGCGAGCTCCCCGTCCTGGAACACCCGGCTGCGCGACGCGGCGTCGGCGCCGCCCTTGAGGCTCCAGGTGTCGGCGGTCGTCTCCTGGGCGTTCGGCGTGTAGGTGATCTTCAGCTGCTGGATGGTGCCGTCGGCATCGGCCTCGTCGTCGCCCCCGCCGCACCCGGCGGCGAGCGCGACGGCCGCGAGGGGGGCCACCAGCATCAGGAGTGCGCGGCGCAGCTCAGGACCTCCGCTTCGTGGGCTTGGCCCGTCCGCCCGCGGCGCGCGGGACCGACCCGGCGGGGGCCGGCTTCGCGGAGAGCAGCCGGCCGGTCGGCTTGGGATAGGGCTCGCTGCCGGGGGGCCAGCGGCGCAGCGACCACAGCAGGGCGCCGATCGCCACCAGCAGCACGCCCAGCGCCACCCAGAAGTTGAGGCGCTGACCCAGGAACTGGTGGGCCGGGTCCACGCGAAGGACCTCCCACCAGATGCGGCCCGCGCAGTAGACGATCACGTACAGGCAGAAGACCGCCGGCGGTCGCAGCTTGAAGTGCTTCCCGAGCCAGATGATCAGGATCGCCCCGCCGAAGTTCCAGAGCATCTCGTAGAGGAACGTCGGGTGGTACACGCCGGCGTCGGGGGTGTTGTCGGGCCGGAACGAGGGGTCGACGTCCAGCCCCCACGGGAGGCTGGTGGGGCCGCCGTAGAGCTCCTGGTTGAAGTAGTTGCCCAGGCGCCCGATGCCCTGGGCGACCAGGATCCCGGGGGCCGCGGCGTCCATCATCGCCAGCACGCTCTCGCCGCGGCGCCTCGTGACCCAGGCGCCCACCAGGACGCCCACGAGAACCCCGCCCCACACCCCCAGGCCGCCCTCCCAGATGGCGAAGGGCGCGTACCAGTGGTCGCTGAGCTGGTCCCAGCTCGTGATGTCGTGGTAGAGCCTGGCGCCGATGAGGCCCGCCAGGACCGACCACAGCGCGACCTCCAGGACCAGCTCGGGGTCGCCGCCCTCCGCCGCCCAGCGCCGCATGGAGATCCACACGGCGGCGGCGATTCCGGCCAGCAGGCACAGCGCGTACAGGCGGATGTCGAACGGCCCGATGGAGATCTGGCGGACACCCGGGGCGGGGATGCTCGCGAGGAGAAGGGCGCCGTTCACGGGCGGCATCGTAGTGGACGGTCCGTGACGCTCCCGATCCTCCCGGTGGGCGATCGTCACGCCCCGCGCTCGCTGGGGGTCCGGCCCCTGGGCGACGCGCCCCTGGCGGTGCGCGACGCGGAGCGCCTGCCCGGCGAGCTCGCACTGCGCCGGCGCCTGCTGGAGGAGGACCGCGAGGCCCGCTTCGCCGCCCTGCCCGGCACCCGCGGCGCCCAGGCCGCGGCGCTCCGCCTGCTCGTCGCCGACGCCCGCCGCCAGGGCGCCCGCCTCGACCCGCCCGCCGGCCTCGCCGACCCGCTCGACTGGGCCGGACGCCACGTGGCCGAGGACCTGCTGCTGCTGGACGCGGCCGACCCGCAGGTGCCCCTGGTGGCCGGATCGCTGTGCTTCCCGAACGGCTGGGAGATCCGGGCCGCGCTGGGGCGCTCGATCGCGGAGATCCACGCGCCGGTGCCGGGGTTCGCCGCCGCCATCGGCGGGCCGACGTTGGCGCTGATGCGCCGGCTGCGCGTCGAGCGGCCCGTCTGGCGGGCCAACTGGACGCTGCGGACCACCGACCGCCCGGACCTGCCCCCGGGCACGCCCCTGCCGCCGCCGCCCGACGATCCCGGGCGCGTCTGGGTGCGGGTGGAGCGCCAGACGCTGTCGCGCGTCCCCGGCGTCCCGGCGGTGCTCTTCACGGTGCACACGCGCTCGCGGACGGTCGCGGAGGTGTGCGCCGACCCGGTCCGCGCGCGCCGGCTGCACGCCGCCCTGGCCGCGATGGGACCGGAGATGCGCGCCTACAAGGCGGTGGACGCGCTGGCCGGCCCGGTCATGGGGTGGCTGGCCGCCCGCGGCACGGGCTCGTCCTGAATCTGATAATCATTCCCATTCATGGGCCTCCGACGCGCTCTGATCGTCCTCGCCTGCCTCGGCGCCCTTGTGGCCGCGGCCGTCCCGGCGTGGGCGCAGACGGCGGAGCGCCCCCACATCGTGGCCACCACCCCGATCCTGGGATCGATCGTGCGGGATATGGTCGGCGACCAGGCCCGCGTGACCGTGGTGATGCCGAACGGCGCCGACCCCCACGAGTTCCAGCCGTCCGCCCGGGACGTGGCGGAGATCTCGGGCGCGGACCTGGTGGTGGCGAACGGCCTCGGGCTGGAGGAGGGGCTGCAGGACGCGCTGCGCCAGGCGGCGGAGGGCGGCACCACGGTCATCGACGCCACCGACCTCGTGACGCTGCGGCGCTTCGACCCCTCCGCCCGCCAGGAGATCGCCGAGCACGGTCCCGAGGATCCGCACATCTGGACCGACCCCCTCACCATGCGCCAGCTGGTGTCCGGCCTGGTGCCGGTGCTGCGCGACGACGCCGGCATCGACACGACGACGCGCGCCACGGCGCTCGAGGCGCGGCTGACGCGCCTGGACGCGGAGATCCGCGCGACGCTGGCCGACCTGCCGCCCGCCCGCCGGACCCTGGTGACCGGGCACGAGTCGATGGGCTACTTCGCGGCGCGCTACGGCTTCCGGCTGGTGGGCGCGCTGATCCCGTCGCTCAGCTCGCAGGCCGAGGCGTCGGCCCGCAACCTGGCTGACCTGCGGCAGCAGGTGCAGGACGCCGGGGTGCCCGCCATCTTCAACGAGACGGGCACGCCCGCCGGGCTGGCCGACGCGATCGCCGGCGAGACCGGCGCGCGCGTGGTGGAGATCGGCACCCACCGGCTGCCCCCCGACGGCTCCTACTTCACGATGATGCGCGACATCGCGACCGCCATCGACGGGGGCCTGGCGGGCCCGGCGCCGCAGGCGGAGTCCAGCGCGGGGCTCGGCCCCCTGATCGACCCGTTCGCCGACAACGACTTCATGCTGCGGGCGCTCATCGCCGGCTGCCTGGTGGCCCTGGCCTGCGCCGTGGTGGGCACGTTCGTGGTGCTGCGCGGCCTCGCGTTCATCGGCGACGCGCTGGCGCACGGGGTGCTTCCCGGCATCGCGGGCGCCCTGCTGCTGGGCCTCCCGGGCCTGGCCGGCGCGTTCGCGGGGGCGGCGGCGATGATCGGGGGCGTGAGCCTGGTGCGCCGGCGGTCGCGCCTGTCCGGCGACACCGCCATCGGCCTGCTGTTCGTGGGCATGCTCGCCCTGGGCGTGGTGATCGTCTCGCGCTCGGACTCGTTCACCGGCGACCTCACGCGGATCCTGTTCGGCGAGGTGCTCGGCATCTCGTGGCAGGACATCGGCATCCAGGCGCTCGCGACGGTGCTGGTGGCGTCCGTCGCGGCCGTCTGCGCCCGCCCGTTCCTGATGCTGTCGTTCGACCGCGACCAGACCCGCGTGGCCGGCTTCGGGGCCGAGTTGTACGACTGGCTGATGCTGGGCCTCGTGGCCGTGACGGTGGTGGTCTCGTTCCAGACCGTCGGGACCCTGCTGGTGTTCGGGATGCTGATCGCCCCGCCCGCCACCGCCGCCCTGATGGCGCGGCGCATCGGGCCGATGATGGGCATCGCCGCGGCGATCGGGATCCTCTCGGTGGTCGCCGGCCTGCTGCTCTCGTACCACGCGGACCTGGCGGCGGGCGCGTCGATCGTCCTGGTGGAGGTCGGCGTCTTCTTCGTGGCGCTCACCGCGCGCGGCGTGCTGAGGCCGGCGCCGGCGGTGGCGACGTGAGCCGGGCCCCGGCCGTGCGCGCCGAGGGACTGGCCGTGGGCTACGATGGGCGCGCCGTGGTGGACGGCATCGGCTTCGACCTGGGGCCCGGCGAGACCCTGGCCGTGCTGGGCACCAACGGCTCGGGGAAGTCGACGCTCGTCAAGACCCTCGTCGGGCTGCTGCCGCCGGTGGCGGGGACGGCGCGCGTGCTGGGCGGCGCGCCCGGGGCGGCGCCGGCCCGCGTCGCCTACCTGGGCCAGGTGGCGCCATCGGGCTTCGTGCTGCCGTTGCGCGCGGCTGACGTGGTGGCGATGGGCCGCTTCGCCGAGCGGGGGCTGCTGGGCCGCATGCGCGCCGAGGACCGGCGGATCGTGTCCGAGAGCCTGGCGCGGATGGGCGTGGCGCACCTGGCCAACGCCCCGCTGGAGGACCTGTCGGGCGGGCAGCGCCAGCGCGTCCACATCGCCCAGGCGCTGGCCTGGCGCGCCGACGTGGTCGTGCTGGACGAGCCCACCGCCGGGCTCGACGTGGCCGGGCGGGACCTGCTGTCCCACGCGCTCGCCGCGGAGCGCGCACGCGGGGTTGCGGTGGTGATGTGCACCCACGACATCTCCGACGCCCTGGAGGCCGACCGGGCGCT
The DNA here is from genome assembly GCA_050250915.1 of Thermoleophilia bacterium. GTDB lineage: Bacteria > Actinomycetota > Thermoleophilia > Miltoncostaeales > Miltoncostaeaceae > Miltoncostaea. The sequence goes on along the minus strand of JBFWNT010000026.1, from coordinate 20,953 downwards.
GCTGCTGTCGAAGCGGGTCGTCGCCAACGGCCCGCCCGCCGACGTGCTGACGCGGGAGGCGGTGCTCGAGACCTTCGGCCTGGTGGTCGCAGAGCTGCCGGGCGGGCAGGAGCTGGCCATGGACCCGACCCACCGCCACGATGGGCACGGACATGCCCACTGACCGCCGCCGGCCGTGGGGTCCGACGCCCCCGTCACACTGGTCCGATGCTGAAGCTGTTCGCCATCCGCGTGGCGCGTCGCGCGGCGGTGCGGCGCGTGCGCCGGGCCGGCGGCACGAGCACCGTGGCGTGGGCGCTGAAGGTGCCCCTCGTCACGCTCGTGGTCGTCGCGGCGCTGGCCGCGACGAGCGCCGCGTTCCTGCGCGACGGGGCCCCGGAGCGCCGCACACCGTAAGGGGGCGGCGGTGACCGGACCGCACGCGCACGACGCGGGCGGCACCGAGGCGTGGGCCGTCCACGCCCGCGAGCGGGTGGCCGGTGCCGGTCACCGCGCGGGGGGCGCCCGGAGCGCGGTCATCACCTCGCTGGCCGAGCAGTCGTGCTGCCGCTCCGCCCAGGAGATCTTCGACCAGTTGCGCGAGGACGGCCGGCGCGTGGGCATCGCGAGCGTCTACCGGGTGCTCGACCTGCTCGTGAGCCTGGGCGTGGTGCAGCGCCTGGACCTGGGCGGCGGCGTGGCGCGCTACGAGCCGGCGCTGCCGGGCGGCGAGCACCACCACCACCTGGTGTGCGTCGACTGCGGCGAGGTGCGGCCCTTCGAGGACGACCGCCTGGAGGCCGCGCTGGAGGGGACCGCGCGCGCGTCGGACTTCACCGTGGAGGGCCACGACGTGGTCCTGCGCGGCCGCTGCCCGGACTGCCGGGCGGCCTAGGGGCACTCCCCCGGCCGCCCGGCCGCCCGCGGGCCGGGTCACCTCACACGGAACCCAGCGCTCAGCACCTGCTTGTGCCCGTCGGCGGAGGTGATGCGCCACGTCACCTTCCAGACGCCCTTGCGGGCCTTCCCTCCGGGCCGCTTGAGCGTCGCGACCACCCGCGAGGCGTTGCGCGGGTCGATCTGGGCGCTCTTCACGAAGCTGCCCTTCCCGTTGCGGGTGATCGTGACCTTGTCGAGCCGCCCGACCGCCTCGCCGAAGGTCATGCTCACCTTCGGCGGCAGGTTCTGGAGCACCGCGCCACGCGCGGGGGTGGTGCCCTGGACCTCGTCGTGCGCGAGCGCCACGCCGGCGGTGCCGGCGAGCGCGACGGTGACCGATGCGGCCGCCAGCGCGGCCGCCCTGAGCTTCACGGACATGCGTCCTCCATCTGCTGTCGTCGTATCAGGGGACGACGGCGGCCGGCGGACCCCTGGCGACGTGGACGACGCGGACGCGCCCGCGGGGGGCGCGTGCGGCCGGGACGAGCACGCGGCCCGGCCGGAGCGGCCGCGGGCGCCGCGCCAGCCAGCGCCGGACGGCGCGGACGGCACGGAGCGCGCGGTCGAGGACCCGCTCGAGGCGGGTGACGAGCAGGGCGAGCACCAGCGCCGCCGCCCCGTGCGCCGCGAGGGCCGCGGGGGCCAGCGACAGCGCCGGCTCGTGGTGCGGCGCCAGGCCGAACGCCCATGGCGCGACCGTCATGGCCGCGTGGACGGCGGCCTGCGCCAGCGCCAGGATCATCACGGAACCCGCGAACCCGCGGGGTCGCCAGGCGACGCGCCCGCCCAGCAGCGTCAGCACCGCGAGGAGCCCCACCCACACCACCGGGGTGGCGCGGGTGGCGTCCATGTCCCCCACCGCGCAGCGGTGCGCGAGCGCCGACGCGCCCAGCGCGCCGCCCCCGATCGCCAGGCGGCGCGCGGCGAGCGCGTGGGTCGGGGTGATGCGCATGGACGGACATCATGCCCTGGGAGGGCCGGAACGCACGAACCGGCGGTGACGGTGTGCGACGATCGGGCGATGACCCGGCCGCTCAAGCTGATGGCCGCCGCGGGCTTCCTGGCGCTCGCCATCGCGCTCACCGCCATCGCGGGCGGGAGCGGGGCGTACCACACCGGCCACGCCGGGCCGTCGGCCGACGCGTCGACGAACCTGGCCGACCTGTGGGCGCTGCCGCCGGTGGAGGTGTCGGCGATCCTCATCGCCGGGCTGCTCTACGCGTTCGCGGTGCGGCGCGTGGGCGGCGTCACCCGCGGGCGGCAGACGTGCTTCTACGCCGGTTTGTTCGTGCTCCTGGCGGCGATCTGCTCGCCGCTCGGCGGCATCGCCCAGCAGGGCCTGCTGACCGCCCACATGCTGCAGCACACGCTGATCGGCGCGGTGGCGCCGCTGCTGCTGCTGCTGGGGATGCCGCGCCCCTTCGCGACCGCGGTGCTCTCGGAGCGGGCCCAGCGGCGGCTGGAGCGGATCCAGCACCCGCTCATCACCTTCCCGCTGTGGACCCTGACCACCATCGTGTGGCTGCTGGCGCCCGTCCACCACGCCGTGCTCGAGAACGGCACGCTCTGGATACTCCAGCAGGCGTCCTTCCTGGTCTTCGGCCTGCTGCTGTGGGCGCCGGTGGTCGAGTCCCTCCCCGCGCCGCGCTGGTTCGGCACCGGCGTGAAGAGCGTCTACATGCTCGGCGTGTGGATCGTGGGGCTCACGACCGCGAACGTCTACTGGTTCTCCGGGACCGCCTTCTACAGCGATCACGCCGCGGCCGCCGAGGCCTGGGGGGTCCAGCCGCTGGAGGACCAGGCGAACGCCGGCACCGTGATGATGGTGCTGCACTGCCTGCTCGCGTTCGGCGCGATCACCTACCTCTTCTTCCGCCAGGCGCGCGAGGGCGAGCTGCGCCAGCGGATGCTCGAGGCCGGCATCGACCCGGCCCGGGTCGCCGAGGCGACCCGGGCGGGCACGGGCGAGGCGCTCGCCAGGATGCACGGGGTGCCGGTGCGCACGCGCGCCGGCATCGACTGAGTCAGCCGGCGAGTCAGCCGAGGAAGGGCTGCACCGCCGCGGTGGCCTCGGCCGCCGTCAGCACCTTCGGCAGCGACGGGTTGGGGACCAGGTCACCGCCCGCCGCGAGCGACTTCAGCGTGGTGAGGTGCTGCGCCTCGTTGGCGCCGATCTGGGCGGCGACCTTCTTCAGGCCGTTGTCGGAGAGGGCCGTGACCGCGCCCATGTAGGCACCCACGAAAGCCTCCTCGAGCGCGGCGCCGGTGGTGGCGATGCTCATCGCGGAGGCGAAGGTGCCGGACGGGTAGGTGAACGTCAGGTCCTTCGGAGCCTCCATGCCGAGCACCTTGGCGAGCGCGTCGTAGTGGTCCTGCTCGTTCTGCTTCGACGCGGCCATGTAGGCCAGCACGTCCTTCGTGAAGAGGCCGCTCGCGATGCCCATGCCGTAGAAATCGACGGCCAGGAGCTCGGCGGTGGCCGCCAGCTTGGCGATGGCCACGTCGTCGACCGGCTGGCCGGCCGTCGTGGACGCCGCTGTGGTGGCCGCGGCGCCCGAGTCGTCGTCGTCGCCGCACGCCGCCGCGGCCAGCACCGCGCCGCCGACGGCCAGCACCAGGCCGCCCTTGGCGCCGCGTGAGAGGAACATGGCCCTGCTGGTCGGGGTGGTCACCTTCTCCTCCACGGTGTCGTCGTCCATTGCGCCGCTCACGCCAGGAAGGGGGTCACGGCGGCGGTCGCCTGCTTGGCGGTGAGGCTCTTCGGGAACGACGGGTTCGGCACCAGCGTGTTCCCGGCGGCCAGCCGCTTGAAGGTGGTGAGGTGCTGCGCCTCGTTGGCGCCGACCAGGGCCGCGACGCCCTTCAGGTCGTTGTCCTTGAGCGCCTCGACGGCGCCCAGATAGGCGCCCACGAAGGCCGTCTCCAGGGCGACGCCCGTCTTCGCGATGGAGCCGGCGTCCCGGAAGGTCCCGGCGGGGTACGTGAACTTCACGCCCTTCGGGGCCCCCGCGCCGAGCACCTTGGCCAGCGCGTCGTAGTGGTCCTGCTCGTTCTGCCGGGCCGCCTCCATGTAGGCGAGCACGTCGCCCGTGAAGAAGCCGGTCTTGATCGCCTTCGAGTAGACGTCGATCGCCAGCAGCTCGGCGGTGGCCGCCAGCTTGGCGATGGCGACGTCGCCCGACGCCTGGCCGAGCGCCGGACCGGCGGCCGCGCCGAGCACCGCACCCCCGGCGACGAGCGCGAGCCCGCCCTTCATGCCGCGGGTGAGGAACTCCCCGCGGCTCGTGGTCATCGTCATCCCCGCACACCTCCGGGTGGTTGCCTGTCCGGGGTCGCATACGGCGACCGGCGCCCGGCGGATCACGTGGCGGTGCCATCCCGAACATCCGGCGGGCGGAGGCGACCGATGGGTGATCCGGGGTGGTCCCGGCCCCGTAACCCCCACGGTTTGCAACCGATCTCGGAGGCACTGTGTCCGATCACATCACGCTGTCCCAGCTCGACGCGGACGGGGCGATCCAGGAGGCGGCGCACGCCGTCGACCCCGGCGGCGAGGCGACGCGCGGCGACTTCTTCCGGAAGGCCGCGATCAGCGGTGGTGCGCTCACGATGGGCGGCGTCCTGTTCGCGGGCCTGCCCGCGCTGGCGCTCGGCGCCCCCTCGAAGAAGCAGGACGTCGCGATCCTGAACTACGCCCTGACGCTCGAGTACCTCGAGGCGACGTTCTACGCCGAGGCGCGGGCGAAGGCCGGCCTGAAGGGCGAGACCGCCCGGTTCGCGAAGGTCGCCGGAGGCCACGAGGCCGCGCACGTCGCGGCCCTCAAGAAGGTGCTCGGCTCCGCCGCCGTCGCGAAGCCGACGTTCGACTTCGGCGCCACCGTGCAGAGCCAGGGCGCGTTCCAGAAGACGGCCATGGCCGTCGAGGACCTGGGCGTGTCGGCCTACGCCGGCCAGGGCCCGCGCATCAAGCAGATCCCCGTGATCGAGGCCGCCCTCTCGATCCACTCGGTCGAGGCGCGCCACGCGGCCTGGATCCGCAACATCCTCGGCAAGAACCCCGCGCCGGCCGCGTTCGACCCTGCGCGTAACACCACGCAGGTGCTCGCCATCGCCGGCGGGTTCATCAAGGCCTAGCCGGGTACGGGGTGGGTCGCGTGCGGCCCACCCCACCCGTCCGGACCCCACGCAGACAGGGAGGGCCCGTGTTCGACATCTCACCCATCCAGATCATCATCGTGCTCGCGATCGCGCTGCTCATCTTCGGCCCCAAGAAGCTGCCCGGCATGGGCCGCGACCTGGGCCGCGGCATCCGCGACTTCAAGGCCGGCATCACCGGCGAGGACGACCGTCCCGTCGCCGCCCCGACCCACGTGACGGCCGAGGAGCCGCAGCCGACGGCCGAGCAGCTGATCGCCGAGGCCGCCACCCCGGAGCCGGTCCGCGAGCAGCTCGAGGAGGCCCGCGAGACCACCTCGGCCGGCACCCGCTAGGCGCCCGGGAACCCGGCTCATGCCACGCCTCACCCGCGTCGGGCCGCGCCGCGCGCGGCCCGACGAGCGGCTCCACATCGAGGAGCACCTCGACGAGCTGCGGCGGAGGCTGATCATCAGCGCGCTGGCGCTGGTGATCGCCTTCGCCGGGATGTACGCCGTCCACGACCGGCTCATCGACCTGCTCACCCGACCGCTGCCGGGCGACGTGCACCAGCTCATCACGCTCTCACCGACCGAGCCGTTCTTCACGACGCTGAAGGTCACGTTCTGGGCGGCGGTGCTCGTCACGCTGCCGGTCTGGCTGTACCAGGCCTACGCGTTCGTGATCCCGGCGGTCTCCGACCAGCCCCGCCGGGTCGTCCTGGCCGTGACCGGCAGCCTGGCCGCGTTGTTCGCGGGCGGCGTCGCGTTCGGCTACTTCGTGGTGCTGCCGGTCGCCCTGAACTTCCTCACCGGCTTCGGCGGGGACACCTTCAACACCCAGCTGCGCGCCGGCGAGTACTTCGGCTTCGCCACCACCATGCTGCTGGCGTCCGGGATCCTCTTCGAGGTCCCCGTCGCGATGGCGGCGCTGTCGCGGATGGGGGTGACGAGCGCCCGGATGTACCGCACCCACTGGCGGATCGCGATCGTGGCGATCGCCGCCATCGCCGCGGTCCTGCCCGGAGGCGACCCCATCTCCATGGGGCTGCTGATGATCCCCCAGCTCGTGCTGTACGGGGTGGGCATCGCCCTCTCGGCGCGGTTCGGCCAGGCGCCGCTCTGGACGCGGCAGCAGGCCCCGGAGATGTGACACGCTTCGGGGCGTGAGCTCCCTCGGTCACGTCGCGCTCGGCGCCTGGAGCGGCGGCAGGTACATGCACTTCGGCCTCCCGGTCGAGGAGGAGCGCCTCGTCGCCCTCCTCCGGCCGGACGAGGCCGTCGACACCGTCATCACCGCGGACGTGTACGGCGCGGGCGCCGCCGATGAGCTGGTGGGGCGGGCCTTGGACGGGCTGCCGCGCGACGCGTACCGCCTGGTCGGCGCCGTCGGCCACGACTTCTACGACGGCGAGCGTCAGGGGGCGAAGGGCTACCCGCGCTTCACCGATCCGGCGCTGCGCGGTCCCGAGGACTACGCCGGCTACCTGCGCCGCGCCACCGAGGCCAGCCTGGAGCGCTGCGGAGTCGACCGGTTCGACCTGCTGATGCTCCACAACCCGGACCGCACCGGGTACTCGTCGGAGGTCGTCTGGAACGCGATGGCCGGGCTGCGCGAGGAGGGGCTGGCCGACACGATCGGGGTGGCGCCCGGGCCCGCCAACGGGTTCACGCTCGACCTGATCGGCTGCATCGAGCGCTTCGGCGACCGGATCGACTGGGCCATGATCATCGCCAGCCCCTTCGAGCCGTGGCCCGCACGCCTGGTGCTCCCGGCCCTCGCGCGGAACAACGTCCGCGCGATCGCGCGGGTGGTCGACCACGGCGGCGTCTTCCACGGCGACGTGCCCGACGAGGGCGAGCTGCCGTCGCACGACCACCGCAGCTTCCGCCCCGCGGGGTGGGTCCAGCACGGCCGGGACCGGCTCGACCGGCTGCGCCCCATCGCCGAGCGCCACGGCCTGACCACCCTCCAGCTGGCCGGCGCATGGACGCTCGCGCAGCCGCCGGTGGCCTGCGTGGTGCCCACGCTCATCCAGGAGCCCGGCGACGACGCCCGGGCGATCGAGGACAAGCGCGCCGACCTCGCCGGCGTGCCCAGCGGGCCCGTCCTGAGCGCCGCGGAGCTCGCCGAGATCGAGGCGGTGGGCGAGAACGCGGGATGCATGCTGCTCAAGGGGGGTACTCCCTCCCATGAGGGCGACGAGCGAGCCGACTCGTGGCCCCTCACCGAGGACCTGCGGACCGTGGCGGCGCGCTGGAGCATCGTCCCGGAGCGCGACCTGGTCCCGTCCTGACCAGCGAAGAGGGGGGAGACATGGCCATCCCGGACGGTGTGTCCGTCGAGGGCGGCACCGACGAGAAGCCGCGCGTGACGCTGCCGGGGGGCGAACCGCCCGCCGGGCTCGTGATCCACGACGTCGTCGAGGGCGACGGCGAGGCCGTCGCGCCGGGCGGCACCGTCAACGCCCACTACGTCGGGATCGGCTGGACCAGCGGGCAGCAGTTCGACGCGTCCTGGGACCGCGGCGCGCCGCTCCGCTTCCCCCTCAACCGTGTCATCGCCGGCTGGCAGGAGGGCATCCCGGGGATGAAGCCGGGCGGCCGCCGCCTGCTGGTGATCCCCGGCGAGCAGGCCTACGGCCCGACCCCGCCCCCGGGCTCGGGGATCGGCGCCAACGAGGCCCTCGTATTCGTGGTCGACCTGGTGGATTAAATCGCCGGAACCGCCGATCGGCTCAGATCGGCGGGGTCGGAAACCGATACCCACCCCAGCGACGGGATGTGGGGGTTCTCATGGTCGGGGACGACGCGGTTCCGGTGGGCGTGCGGGTGCTCGTGGCGGAGGACAACGGCCTCGCGGCCGCGGTCATCCGCGACGCGCTGCAGGCGGACGGCCACGAGGTGGAGGTCGCGCCGGACGGAGACGCCGCGCTGGCCCGTCTCCGCGGCGGCGGCCCGGTCGACCTGCTGATCACCGACGGCGCGATGCCCGGGCGCGACGGCATGTCCGTGTGCCGGGAGGTGCGCCGCGACCCCGCGCTCCGCCATCTGCCGGTGATCTTCCTGACGGCCGGCGAGGGCGTGGTGGTCGCGGCGCTCGACGCGGGCGCCGACGACCACCTGGCGAAGCCGTTCCGTCCGGACGAGCTGCGGGCGCGGGTGCGCGCGGCGCTGCGCCTCGCGCGCCACCGCGCCGACGCCGAGGCCGAGCGCGACCTGTCGCACGCGCTCATCGAGTCGCTCCAGGACGGCCTGCTGGTGATGGGCCGCGACGGCCGCATCCTGCGTGTCAACGAGCGCCTGGTCGCGCTCACGGGGTTCGCCCGCGAGGACCTGGTCGGCCGGCGCCCGCCGTACCCCTTCTGGCCGCGCGCGAACGCGGCGGCCTACGGCGACCGGCTGGCCGCCGCCCTCGGCACCGGCGTGGCCGGCGAGGCCGATCGCACCTACGTCCGGGCCGACGGGGAGCACCGCTTCGTGATCGTGAGCCTGGCGGCCCTGGACGTCGCATCACCCGGCGGGGCCGCGTTCGTGAGCACGATCAAGGACGTGACCACGCGCCGCGGAGCCGAGGAGGAGCTGCGGCGCAGCGAGGCGGTCGCGCGGGCGCTGGCCCGCGAGCAGGCGGCGCTGGGCCGGGTGGCCGCGGCGGTGGCCGAGGCGGGCCCGCCGGAGCGGGTCTTCGACCTGGTGGCCCGGGAGGTGGCCGGGCTGCTCGGCGTCGAGGCCGGGGGCGTCGCCCGGTTCGCCGACGGCGACACGGCGATCCTGGTGGGGTCGTGGGCGTCCACGGACGCGATGCGCCTGCCCACCGGGGCGGTGCTCCCGACCTCCGACGACAGCCTGAGCGGGCGCGTGCGCCGGGACGGCCGCCCCGCGCGCCAGGACGCGGCGCCCGCCGGCGTCCGCTACGGCACCGGGCACGTCGACCGCGGCAGCGCGGTGGCCGCGCCGGTCTCGGTCGACGGCGCGCTGTGGGGCACGGTGGGGGCCCTCAGCACCCGCCCCGGCGGCCTGCCCGAGGACGCGGAGACCCGGGTCGGCAAGTTCGGCAACCTGGTGGGGCTCGCCATCGCGAGCGCGGCGGCGCGGGAGGAGCTGACCCGCCTGGCCGAGACCGACGCGCTCACCGGCCTCGCCAACCGCCGCGCCTTCGAGGCGCGCCTGGAGGCCGAGGTGATCGCCGCCCGCGCCACCGGGACGCCCCTGAGCGTGGTGGTGCTGGACCTGGATCACTTCAAGGAGGTCAACGACCGCCACGGCCACGAGGAGGGCGACCGCACCCTGCGCACCCTGGCCGCGCGGATGCGCTCCGCCACCCGGGCCTCGGACGTGATCGCCCGCATCGGCGGCGAGGAGTTCGCGTGGCTGCTGCCGGCCACCGGGGTGGAGGGCGCCCGCGCGCTTGCGGACCGGCTGCGGGGGATCATCGCGGCGGAGCCGTTCGGCGTGGCCGGCACGCGCACGATCTCCGGAGGCGTCGCCGAGCTGGGCCCCCGCGACGACGGGGCCAGCCTGCTGCGCGCCGCCGACACGCGCCTCTACGCGGCCAAGACGTCCGGCCGCGACCGGGTGGTGGCGGCCTAGGTCGCCACCGGGGCCCCCGGCGGGGGCCAGCGCTCCTCCGGCGGCCGCTCGCCGCCACGCACCATGCGGGCGCCCGCCGCGCCCATCGCCAGGTACGGGTCGACCGCGGGCCGCCGCCACGTCTCGTAGTCGCGGCACGCCGCGTCCGGGTCGTCCGGGTTGCGCTCGATCGCGATCGCCAGGGCGTGGGCGTCGCCCAGCCCGAGGCCGGCGCCGAGGCCCGACTCCGGGCCCACCGCGTGGGCGGCGTCGCCGATGACCACCACCCCCGGCACCCACCAGGTGTCGGTGTGCACCTCGGTGATCTCGCGGTACACGAGCTGGTCGACCGACGTGAGGGCCGCGACCGCCGGCGCCGCCGGCGGCAGCAGCCGGGTGAACGCCTCCCGGAACGCCTCCAGGCCGGGCGCGCGGACCGCCTCGGCCGACGAGCGGTCGATGTCCCACCACCCGGCCGACCCGGTCGGCCAGCCGAGGAGCCCCACCTGGCGGCCGTCGGCCTGGTAGTGCAGCGCGAACGAGCGGTCGATGACCGCGTCGGTGATGAACGAGAGGTGCGCGCTCTCCAGCAGCTCGAGCCGCGCCGGGATGCCGGCCATCCCGCGCACCGGCGAGCGGATGCCGTCGCAGGCCACCACCAGGTCGGCGGCGATCTCCTCGTCGCCGGCGGTCACGCCCACCACGCGATCGCCGTCGCGGCGCAGGCCCGAGACCTCCACGCCGTGCCGCACGGGCACCCCGTCGGCCAGCAGCTCCATGACCCGCGCGAACGGGGCGGCCAGGGCCACGGGCGCGCCATCGCCCCGCGGCGCGATCTCCCACGACACCGCGCGGATGTCGTCGAGCACCCCCGCGTCGGCGAGGGCGTCGAACCCCTGGTAGGGCGGCATGAACGGCCGCGGGACCCAGGCGCCGGCCGGGGCCCGGTCCAGCACCACGGGCTCCAGCCCCCGGCGGCGCAGGCTCCGCGCCATCGCGAGGCCGGCGGCCCCGGCGCCGACGATGACCACCCGCATCAGACCGGTTCCCCGATCCGGGGCGCGTCGGCGCCGCGGAGCGCCGCGAGCAGGGCGGACAGCTCGCGCCGCGCATCCTCGTCGAGCGTCCCGATGGGACCGAACCCGGCCTCAGTGAGCACCTGTGCGCCCGCCTCCATGCGCGCGCGCCCGGCGGCGGTCAGGCGGACGATGCTGACCCGACGGTCGCCGGGGTCGGCCTCGCGGGCCACCCAGCCCGCCTCGGCGAGGCGGTCGACGAGGTACGTGGCGCTGGACCCGTGCACCAGCAGCAGGTCGCGCAGGCGCATCACCGGCAGGCGGCCGCCGCGGGCGAACGACAGCAGCAGCAGCACCTCGAACCGCGAGATGGTCAGGTCGAGCGGCCGCAGCCGGCGCTCCAGATCCCGCAGCACCAGGGCGTAGGTGCGCAGCATCGAGACCAGCACCGTGAACCCGGACTCGTCCGGGTGGCGCGCCGCCCACTGGCGCCGGGCCTTCTCGACGGGGTCGTCGGTCCGGTCGGCCGCCTCGGTGCTCTGCGTCGTCACGGCGGTCAGCATACTCCACCTTCCGATTGATTGACATCCGAATATCGGGATGTGAGGATTCCGGCCATGCCTCCCCACCTGAACGACACCCACCGCGAGGTCCAGGCCCTGGCCCGCGAGATCGCCGAGCGCGAGGTGGCGCCCCGCGCCGCCGAGCTCAACGAGCGGCACGAGATCCCCCGCGACGCCATCCGGACCCTCGGCGAGGCGGGCCTGCTCGGCGTCACGATCCCCGAGGCGTACGGCGGCCCCGGCCTGGACGCCACGTCCCTCTGCCTGGTGGTCGAGGAGCTCGCCGCCGCCGACGCCGGCACGTCGGTGGCCGTGGCCGTGCAGAGCGGCCTGGCGGCCGCGCCGATCGTGCGCGCCGGCACCGAGGAGCAGAAGCAGCGCTGGCTGCCGCCCCTCGCCAGCGGGGAGGTCATCGGCTGCTACGCGCTCACCGAGCCGGAGGCGGGGTCCGACACGGCGTCGCTGCGCACCCGCGCCGAGCGCTCCGGCGACGGGTGGTCGATCACCGGGTCCAAGCAGTGGATCACCAACGGCGGCATCGCCGATCTGTTCGTCGTCTTCGCCCGCACCGGCGGCCCCGGCGCGAAGGGCGTGTCCGCGTTCGTGAGCGAGTCGGCGCCCGGCCTGACCGTGAGCCGCGAGATGCCGAAGATGGGCCTGCACACGTCCTCCACGGTGGAGCTCGCGTTCGACGGCCTCCAGGTGGGTGACGACGCGATGCTCGGCGCGGAGGGCGAGGGGCTGAAGGTGGCGCTGGCCACGCTCGACGGCGGCCGCATCACCATCGCGGCCCAGGCCTGCGGCATCGCGCGGGCCTCCCTGGACCTGGCGGTGTCGTACGCGAAGGAGCGCCAGGCGTTCGGCGGCCCCATCGCCCGCTTCCAGGGGCTCCAGTTCCCGATCGCCGACCTCGCCGCAATGCTCGACGCCGCGCGCCTGCTGACCTACGACGCGGCCGCCCTGCGCGACGCCGGCCGGCCGCACGGCGCGGCGGGCGCGAAGGCGAAGCTGTTCGCGTCGTCGGTGGCGGTGCGGGCAGCGGACGTGGCCGTGCAGACGCTCGGCGGCTACGGCTACTCCGCCGAGTACCCGGCCGAGCGGTACTACCGGGACGCGAAGATCACGGAGATCTACGAGGGCACCAGCGAGATCCAGCGCCTGGTGATCGCCCGCGACCTGTTCGGGGACGCCGCCCGGGGCTAGGGCCGGGGCGCGGCGCCGTCGCCGTTGCGCAGGCCGCGCTCGAGGGCGTCGATCAGCCGCGGGCGCAGATCGGCGGCGGGGATGATCGCGTGGACCGAGCCCACGTCGCGGGCCCGCTCCACGCTGTGGATGCCGTCGAACTCGGCCGCCACCTGGCCGAGCTTCTCGGAGCGGACGGCGGCCCGCACGTCCTCCAGCTCGGCGCGCAGCCGCGGCCGGTCGGCGTCGTCGGCGCCGGCCAGGCGGGCCTGGACGTCGGCCACCCGCGCGTCGGCCTCGGTGCGCGCCGCGACGTCCCCCGCGAAGACCACGGCCGCGGCGGGCGCCCCGCCGATCACCGAGGCGTAGGACCCCTCGACCGCCAGCACCTCCATGCGGTCGTTGAGCGCCGCCGAGAACACGACGAACGCGCCGCCGTGGTACCGCGAGACCACGCAGAACACGAGCGGGCCGTCGAAGTTCACGACCGCCCGGCCGATCTCGGCGCCGTACTCCAGCTGCCACTTGCGCAGCGACTCGGGCGAGCCGTCGAAGCCCGAGAGGTTGGCCAGCACCACGACCGGGCGGTTGCCGCTCGCGGCGTTGATGGCGCGGGCCACCTTCTTGGACGACAGCGGGAACAGGGTGCCGGCCGTCCACTGGTCGGGGCCGTCGGCCGGGAGGAAGCGGTGGCGCTGGATGGGGCGCGACTCGATCCCGATCACCGAGGCCGGGATGCCACCCAGGTGGGCGTCGTAGACCACGGCGGTCTCGGCGTCGGCCATCTCCGCCCACCGCTCCAACGGAGCGTGATCCTGATCGATCACGGCGTTCATGAGCGAGCGCACGTCGAACGGCTTCTTGCGCTCCGGGTTCGACTGCGCGGAGAAGATCTCGCCCACCGTCGCGAACGTGGTGCCGGGGCCGGCGTGGGGCGCGTCGCGCACGTCGCGCTCCACCGGGTCGTCGCTCGGGGCCCGCCGCGGGCCGTGCTCGCCGGGGGCGACGTAGCTGTGGTCGTAGTGCGCCATCAGCACGTCGCGGGCGCCCGCGAGGTCGGGCGCCCAGTACTGGGCCTGCCCGTTCGGCCCCATGATGCGGTCGTAACCGCCGATGCCGAAGTTGTCCTCGGCCGACACGCCGCCCGAGTAGTCGAGCGCCTGCTTGCCGGTAAGCACCATCGCGCTGTCGGGCGTCATCACCAGGATGCCCTTGGTGTGCATGAGCATCGTGGCCTCGGCGTTCCAGTAGGGCTGGGCGCCGACGTTGATGCCGGCCACCACGATGTTCACCTCGCCCCCGTCCTGGGTGAACGTGATGAGCCGCCGCAGGACGCGCGACACCCAGTCCATGTTCTCGGTGCCGCTGTCGCGCGAGATCTTGGCGCCGGAGGAGATGGCGAACCATTCGACCGGCACGCCCAGGCCGTCGGCCAGGTCGAGCGCCGCCAGGATCCGGCTGCACTCCGGCTCGGAGACCGACCCGAGGGAGCGGGTGGGGTCGCCGAGGAGCGCCACGCGCAGGACGCCCTCCGGGTGCTTGCCCGTGACGGTGCGGACCAGCCCGGCGACGATCCCCGCGCGGTTGCCCCCGGGGGGCCGGTCGACGGGGACCAGGTCGCCCTGCTCGTCGAGGTCGTGCTCCGCGAAGTCGCCGTCCGGGCCGGCCAGCATCCGGGTGAGCTCGTAGGGGTAGACGGTGCCGCGCCGCCGGGCCGCCAGCACCCGGCCGGCGTAGTCGTCGGCGGGCGTGAGCGGCTCGGTGGGCGCGTCGGTGAGGCGCACCGAGACGCCGGCGCCCGGCTGGTACGCCAGCCGCAGCGCCATCTCCTGGGTGCCGCCGTTCAGGCCGTCGGTGGCGTTGAAGCAGAGCAGCACCTCCTCCAGGCCCAGCCCGACGGTCATGGGCGCCAGGCGGCCGGCGGTGGCGGTCAGCTCGTGCAGCGGCACGTCGATCGTCGGCCAGATGTAGAGCAGCACACGGTTCGCCTCGGGGCGCCCACGGGCCGGCCGCACCGCCTGGCAACGCCGGATCCCCTCGAGGCACCCGGCCAGGATGTGCTCCACCTCGGGCAGGGCCACCAGCGCGCCGTCGGGCGTCCGCAGGGGCGTCAGGTCGCGCACCTCCGCGAGCGCCATGAACCGCTCGTCCTTGGGGTTCTCCGGGGCGGTGCAGTGGAAGAGGTACGTGTCGGCGTCGGCCGAGGGGGCCCGCTCGACGTCGAACGCCGACAGCCGCCAGAAGCGCAGCCGGCGGGCGATCATCGGGTGCAGGCCACGCACCACACGCTCCTCCTCCAGGCGCCCGTCGTCGCCGGGGCGGAACGTGAACTGCGCGGTCTCCCCGCCCGGGTAGGCCACCGCCACCGCGAGGCGGCGCAGCGAGTCCGGCAGCCCGGCCGCGGCGATGCGCTCGCCGATGCACGCGGCCAGGGCGTCGGCGTCGGACGGCGCGTCTCCGGTGAGGTAGAGGTCGGCGACGCTGCCGTCGGCGTCGGTCGGCTCGGCCAGGTAGCCGGCGAGGGTGGCCAGCACCGCGCTCAGGTCGTCCAGGCGGCCGAGCGAGGTCACCAGCCGCACGTCGCGGCCGGTGCGGCTGTAGACGGCCGACGCCAGGTCGCGCCCGCCGCGGCGCACCACGCGAAGGTCGCGGAGCACGCGGATCTTGTAGTAGCGCCGGGTCAGGATCTCGAGCATCGGCTCGCCCGCGGTGATCCCGTCCGCCGTCCGCTCGGCCAGCACCGGCAGCAGCGGCTGGGAGGTGGCGACCACCTCGTCCACCAGGCCCCCGGCGTCGGGGTCCTCCGGCGAGGCCGCGATCTGGTCGAGCTGGTCGCGCACGCGGCGGTGCACCCGCTCGCGGGCGGCGGCGATGAGCGGGCGGTCGAACGCGGCGTAGCGGGCGCTGCGGGCCAGCTCCCCGATCCGCGGCTGGCGCAGCTCGGTGGCGGCCACCAGGCGGTCGAGGGTCTCGCGCAGCGCCTTGCGCTGCGGCGCGGGCAGGGTGTCGGCGTCCTGGAGGCGGCCGTCCAGCAGGCCCGCCACCGCCGGGAACTGCTGGTCGATGCGCTCCTGCGCCAGGAACATCCGGTAGCCCGCCTCGGCGAGCTCCCGCGTCCGCTCGGTCCCCTCGACGCCGTAGTGGCGCAGGGCCCGCTCCAGCGAGCGCTGGAGCGCCTGCGGGACGCCCTCGCGCTCGGCGTCGAGGGAGCGCAGCCAGGCGTGGAAGTGCTCGCGGGGACTGTGGACCGTCTCCTCGCCGCCCTCGCCCGCGGGCGGCCGCGCCCGCGACAGGTCGGCCATGTCGGCGAACACGCCCAGGGCCTCGAGCTCGCCGGCGAGCAGCGCCGGGTCGTCGGGCGGCAGCGCCGCGCGCACCTGCTCCAGGCGGGTCACCAGCGCGCGGGCCTCGGCGGCGCTCACGTCATAGCCGAGCAGCACCGCGCGGATGGCGTCGAGGATCGCGGCCGCCCGCTCGCGGGGATCGTCGTCGTCGCCCGCGTCGGCGACGTCGAACGTCACCCGGTCGCCGCCGCCGGCCGCGTCGTCCGCCTCCGACGACGCCTCGACCCGCAGCAGGGGGGCGCCGGCGTCGACCTGGACGTTGCCCGCCACGAGGATCTCGGTGACCACCCCGTCGAACGGCGCGGTGACCGTGGTCTCCATCTTCATGCTCTCCAGGACCACCACCGGCGAGCCGGCCACGACCTCGTCGCCCACGGCGGCGGTCACGGCCACCACCAGCGACGGCGCGGGGGCGCGCACCAGGCCGCCCTCGTCGCGCGACACGCGATGGGCGACGCCGTCGACCTCCAGCAGGTGGTCGGGCGGGTGCGCGACGGCGATGACCCGATGCTCGCGCCCGTTCACCCAGAGCCGCGACTCGAAGCGCCCCAGGCGCTCGACGCGCACGTCCACCCGCCCCTCCGGGACCGTGACCGTGTAGCGGCCGGGCCCGGTGCGCGCCACGCTGAGCCGGTACGACTCGCCGCGGTGGCGCAGCTCCATGGTGCGCTCGATCTCGTGGCTCGTCTTCGGCCGCCCGCGGCGCGCCGAGGCGTAGAAGCGCTCGCGCTCGATGGCCTCCTCGGCGGCGTCGGCGTCGATGGCCGCGGCCACCATCGCGACCCCGGCGTTCCGGTCCGAGAGCAGCCCGCCCTCGGCCGCCAGCCGGTCGAGCCAGCGGGTGTCGGCGGTCCCCTCGAGCACCTCCGGGCGCTCCAGCAGGTCGATCAGGAAGGCGCGGTTGGTGGCCCCGCCGCGCACGACCACCCGCATCTCCTCCAGCGCCCGGCGCAGGCGGGCCAGGGCCTCGCGGCGGTCGGAGCCCCAGGCGATGACCTTGGCGATCATCGAGTCGTACTCGGGCGGGATCGTGTCGCCCTCGGAGATGCCGGTGTCGACGCGGATGCCCGGGCCGGTGGGCAGGGCCAGCAGCTCCACCGTCCCCGGGGCGGGCGCGAAGCCGCGCTCGGCGTCCTCGGCGTTGACGCGCGCCTCCACCGCATGGCCGCGCGCCGGCGGCGGGTCGCCCTCCAGGCGCCCCCCGGTGGCGATGTGGAGCTGGAGCTTCACCAGGTCCAGGCCCGTCGTCTCCTCGGTGACCGGGTGCTCCACCTGGAGGCGCGTGTTGACCTCGAGGAAGGCGAGGGCCCGCTCGGCCGGCTGGTAGAGGAACTCGACGGTGGCCACGTTGCGGTAGCCGGACGCCAGCAGGAGCTCCACCGACGAGCGCCGCAGCGTCTCCTCCAGCTCGGGCGGCAGCACCGGGGACGCCGACTCCTCGATGAGCTTCTGGCTGCGCCGCTGCACGGAGCAGTCGCGCACGCCCACCGCCCAGCCGCCGCCGTGGCCGTCGGCGACGGCCTGCACCTCGACGTGGCGGGCGCCCCGCACCTGGCGCTCCATCAGCACGCTCGCGTCGCCGAACGAGCGCAGCGCCTCGTCGCGGGCGCGCTGGAGCGCCGACGGCAGCTCCTCGGCGTTCTCGACGATGCGGATGCCGCGCCCGCCGCCGCCCGCCGCCGCCTTGATCATCAGCGGGAACCCGATGGCCTCGGCGTGGCGCAGGGCCTCCTCGTCGGTGGTCACCGGCCCGCGGCTCCACTCGGCCACCGGGACGCCGACCTCCTCGGCCAGCAGCTTCGCGGCGATCTTGTCGCCGAGCTGTCGCATCGCGTCCGGCGGGGGGCCGATGAAGGTGACGCCGATCCGCTCGCACAGCTCCGCGAACGCCGGGTCCTCGGCCACGAAGCCCCAGCCCACCCACGCGAAGTCGGCGTCGCAGCCACGCAGCGCGCGCTCGAGCTCGGCGTGGTCGATGTAGGGGTTCCCGGCGCCGCCGCGGCCGATGACCACCGCCTCGTCGGCCTCGCGCACGAACGTCGCGTGGGCCTCCTCGGCGGTGTGGAGCGCCACCGTCCGGAGGGTCCAGCCGCGCTCGTGGTTGAGCTCACGCGCGGCGTGGATGAGGCGCCGGGCGGGCTCCCCCCTGTTGACGATCGCGATCCGGGCGTCCACGGGGCGACGCTAACCGGCGCCCTGCGGCCACGCTACGGGGCACGCCGCACCTATGGAGGCCCTGTCCCTACCGCACCCGCGGGGTCTCGGTTAGCGTCATCGGCGGAGAGCCCCTGACTGCGCGGGAGCATGCCGATGGGAAAGCCGTTCGTCATCAACCGGCACGGCCGCCTGGTCTTCCCGTCGAACTTCCTCGCGGACCTCGACTTCTCGGCGATCGAGACGGAGGAACAGCTCTCCGCCGTGGTGCGGCGCGATTTCGAGGCGAAGGCGCCGACGGGCGACGACATCATGGCCAGGGCCTCGTCCGGCGGGTACCGGTCCCGCTTCCAGCTGCTCCGCGACCTCGCGCTGAACCTCTTCTGGGCGAACCGGTACGCGATGACGATGTACGAGAAGCGCCCCACCCGGTGGCGCGACGTGCCGCGCAACCGCGGCGACATCTACCTCCCGATCCTGTCGCCCTGGAAGGACGGCGACGCGAAGGTCGCCGCCGTGGCCGCCTGCTACCCGACGCTGCCGGCGGCGTTCGACGAGGAGGCCGAGGACCGCATCCACGCGGTGCTCTTCGACGTGTACCGCAACAAGCTGCACCACGCATCCGAGTTGTCGGCGATCAAGCTGACGGTGCAGGAGGTGCTGGCGGCGGACGACCTGGCGCGCACCTACTGCCTGTCGTCGTACGACCCCGACTACCCCGTCTACGGGTACGACGAGATCCTGGACTGCGCGGAGGAGCACCCCGAGCTCGAGGCGCTGATGCGCATGGCGATGGTCATGCACAACCAGTATCCGTGGGACCGCGGAGCGATGCGGCTGAAGCCGCTGCGGCAGATCGACCCCGACGAGTTCGTGGTGGTGTTCCACCCGCGCAACCGCGAGGTGAGCGAGTTCATCCGGCGCGAGCGCGCGGCACCCTCCCGGGCCCGCCCGCGCTCCGGGGCGCCCGACCAGGCGACCCCGCCCGCCGAGACGGTGCCGCCGATCATCGTCGCCGACCGCTTCGCGGTGAAGCCGCGCATCGAGTCGCTGGCCGTCCAGAAGGGCGAGCTGATCTGCCGGAACGAGGATCTGATCCGCAACACCGCGTTCAGCTGGTCGCACATGACCGCGGAGGACATCAGCGAGAAGACCGGCATCGAGTCGCGGATCTACACCGAGCTCGACCTGGACGAGCTGTCGCTGATCGCGGCCACCCGCGCGCTCGAGGGCTCGGGGCGGCGGCCGGAGGAGATCGCCGCGGTGATCTTCTGCTCCTGCACGAGCACCCACCTGCTGCCGTCGGTCGCGACCTGGATCTCCGGTCAGCTGGGCATCTTCCAGACCCACGTCTCGTTCGACCTCGTGGCGGCCTGCGCCGGCTTCCCGTACGGCATCGGCGAGGCGCTGCGGCTGCTGCAGGACGTCCGCCGGCCGGTGCTGCTGGTGTGCGCCGAGAAGTTCTCGGACAAGATCGGGAGCGTCCGCCCGTCGCGCATGATCTTTGGCGACGGCGCGGCGGCGATGGTCATCGCCCCCGCCGGCGAGGGCGACGCCGGCGACGTCGAGGTGGTCCAGACATACGCGAGCGGGCCCGCCAGCCAGGTCAACTCGATCATCTGGCCGAACCCCGAGTTCGACAACGACGTGACCGTCTGGGGGCCGGAGGTGAAGGCCCTGGTGGAGCGCTACCTGGTGCAGATGATGGGCGAGCTGCGGGAGCTGCCGCACCCCGACGATCCCGAGCTGGCGCTGGTCGACGCCATCGACCTGGTGGTGCCGCACCAGGCCAACCGGACGATGGTGGTCGAGCTCGCCGGCCAGGCGGGGATCGCCGAGGACAGCCTGTACTTCAACATCGACAAGGTCGGCAACGTGTCGGCCGCCAGCATCCCCATCGCCATCTGGGACGCGGTCGAGCAGGGGGTCATCGACCGGCGGATGCGCATCTTCGCCCCCGGGTTCGGGGCGGGCGCCGTCGCCGGCTACGCGGTGCTGTGGATCGACCCGGCCACCATCGTCCCGGACGGCACGCACGCCGTGTCCGGGAACGGGGCCGAGGCCGAGGCCGACGGCAACCGCGCCCACTCGACGACCCTGGAGGACGTGCGGGAGGCCTTCAACTAGTCGTTGAAGCTGCGCAGCACCGCCAGCAGCGCCTCGCGCTGGGCGGGGGTCAGGCTGGGGTCGGCGCGGATGGCCTCCTCGGCCATGCCGGGCGTGCCCTCCTGGGCGGGGGGCGGGGTGCCGCCGAGGCCCGCCTGCGCGAGAAGGGCTTCCGGTGACATCCCGAGCGCCTGCGCGACCTGCGTGATCACCCGCACGGAGGGCTGGTGCAGGCCGCGCTCGAGCTGGCTCAGGTAGGCGTTCGAGATGTCGCTCATGGCGGCAAGCTCGCGAAGCGAGAGCTTCGCGAGCTTGCGCTGAGCGTGGATGAACTGGCCGAGCGCGTCGACCTGTCCGCTCCAGGGATCCTGCGCCATCCGGGAGGCGCGGGCCGAGGGCCGGCTAGGCCTTCGGGATGACCGGCGTCGGGACCTCGACCGGGGTGGTCTTGATCGCGGGCGCGGAGGCCTTCACGAGCTTCTCGGCGAAGTCGCGCTGCGCGGCGAGCACCTTGCCGGCGAAGTCGAACTGCACGGAGATGAGCTCCTCGAGGCTGGGGAGCGAGGACGCGACCGGCACGGCCGGCAGCTCCTGCACCGAGCCCTCGACGGCCTTCGCCCACGTCTCGACGACGTCCAGCACGGCGGCCTGGCTCTGGCTGATGGCGTCGAGCGTCTTGGCCTGGGCGGTGGTGGTGTACTCGATCACGGGAGAGGGCATCTGATGCCTCCTGGGAAGTGGTGTCCTGCGAACTGATGCGTACTATAGTACGCACTGCTTGGTTCGGCAAGCACCGCGCGTACTTTAGTTCGCACGCGGGCCAGACCCCAGGCTGCGCGACAGCCGCACACGCAAACTCCCGGCGGTCCAATGCGAGCGCCAGCGAGCCGGAGGCCCCGCTAGAGAGGGCCGACTGACCGCCGGGTTGGGCCACAACCATGCGCGACACCACCGACCCCGGCGAGCCG
>JBFWNT010000025.1:0-47158 GCA_050250915.1 Thermoleophilia bacterium | reverse complement strand
CGGCTCGCCGGGGTCGGTGGTGTCGCGCATGGTTGTGGCCCAACCCGGCGGTCAGTCGGCCCTCTCTAGCGGGGCCTCCGGCTCGCTGGCGCTCGCATTGGACCGCCGGGAGTTTGCGTGTGCGGCTCGCCGGGATCGGTGGTGTCGAGCAGGGTCCCCAGGGGGACCTCCTCGAGCCGCAGGTCCAGCGAGGCGGCCATCGAGGTGGCGAGGGCGGTGTCGACGCGGATGCGGTCCGGGTCGCCGCCCTCGGCGGCGATGGACGTGGCCGCCACGCCCGGTGCTCCGCAGGCGGTCATGAGCGCGAACCAGTCGAGGTCGGGGTCGCGGTTCAGGGCCAGGCCGTGGGTGGTGATGCCCGCCGAGACGCGGATGCCGACGCTCCCGAGCTTGCGGCCGCGGACGTACAGCCCCATCGCGTCGTCGCCCGCGGCCGCGCCCGGGACGGCGGCGGCGTCGCGCATGGCGCCCACCATGGCCTCGACGTAGGCGCGCACGCGGCGCCCGGGGCGCAGGTCGCAGATCCCGTAGAGCACGCTCTGGCCGGGGCCGTGCCACGTCATCTGGCCGCCCCGGTCGACCTCGACGAACT
Organism: Thermoleophilia bacterium; assembly: GCA_050250915.1. GTDB lineage: Bacteria > Actinomycetota > Thermoleophilia > Miltoncostaeales > Miltoncostaeaceae > Miltoncostaea. The sequence continues at coordinate 46,566 of JBFWNT010000025.1, read as the reverse complement.
CCGCGCCGGCGGCCTCGAGGGTCGCGTCCGGCACGTGCAGGTCGTCGCGGGTGCCGTGGCGCCCCGCCGTGTAGGTGGGCGGGTGCTCTAGCACCCAGAGCACGTCGGGCACCTCGCCCGCGGCGCGTGCGGCGGCGAGGCGGCGCTGGACGTCCCACGCCTCGCGGTACGGGATCCGCTCCGTCCGGATCAGCACGCCCGGGCGGGTCACGTCGCCTCCTCCACGTGTCGCTCCACGATCGTGACGTCGCGCCATTCGCCGTCGCGCCGGCCGTGGGCGCGGTGGGTGCCGACCTCGCGGAACCCGGCGCCGCGGGCCAGCGCCAGGCCGGCGGTGTTCTCCGGGAGGATCATCCCCACGAGCTTCCAGTAGCCGAAGGCCGGCGCCTCGGCGATCAGCGCGCGCAGCATGGCGCCGCCGATGCCCCGCCCGTGGGACGAGCCTGAAACGTAGACCGTGTACTCCGCAACGCCCGCGTACCAGGTGCGGTGCGAGAACGGGGCGAGCGCCGACCAGGCCACGACCTCGCCGTCGAGCTCCGCGCACCACACCGGCGCCCGCTCGCCGCGGGCCGCCAGCCAGGCCCGCCGTTCCGCAGCGCTGTGCGGTCCCGTGGCGAACGTGGCGGTCCCCGTGGCCGCCGCCTCGTCGTAGATCCGCCCGATGGCCCCGGCGTCCGGGCTCGCCGCACGGCGGATCACGAGTTGCTCGGACACCGGAACGAGATTAGCGTTCCGCAAGCGGGCCGGTTCCGCCCTTTCAATGGGGCCGTTGGCGGGTGACGCACCCGCGCCGGCTGTGGTACGAAAGGCCCGATCATGATCCCCGCCCCCGCCCCGCGGGCGTGGCGAGCAGCCCTGCTCGCTGCGGTCGCCTGCTTCGTCCTGCTCATCGCTGCCTCCGCGGCCACCGCGGAGCAGGCCTCGTCCCTCTCCAGATCCACCCAGGGTGGCTACCTGGACGCCGGCGACGAGCACACCTGCGCGGTGCTGGCGGACCGCTCCCTGCGGTGCTGGGGCAAGGGCCTCGCCGGCCGTCTCGGCTACGGGAACGAGGCCAACGTCCTGTCGGCCGCGAGCGCCGCGCCGGTCAACCTGGGACCGGGGCGCACCGCCCGCGCCGTCGTGGCGGGCGACTACCACACGTGCGCGATCGCGGACGACGGCTCTGTCCACTGCTGGGGCTTCGGCGCGAACGGCCGCCTCGGGTACGGGAACACCAACAACATCCTGTCGCCCTCGGCGGCACCGGCGGTCGACCTGGGCGGGCGACGCGCGGTGGCGATCACGGCGGGCGCATCCCACACGTGCGTGATCGTCGACGACGGCTCGGTCCGCTGCTGGGGCAACGGCGTGTCCGGCCGGCTCGGGTACGGGAACCAGAACACGATCGGCGACAACGAGTCGCCGGCCTCGGCGGGGCCGGTCGACATCGGCGCGGGGCGCCGGGCCGTCGCCATCTCGGCGGGCGACTTCCACACGTGCGTCATCCGCGACGACGGCGCCCTCGTCTGCTGGGGCTTCGGCTCCGCGGGGCAGCTCGGCCGCGGCAACACCGCCGACATCGGCGACGACGAGACCCCCGGCCAGGCGGGCCCCGTCCCGCTGGGCGGGCGCACGGTCCGCGCCGTGTCCGGCGGCAAGGGCCACACCTGCGTCCTGCTCGACGACGGCTCCGCGCGCTGCTGGGGCTTCGGCGCCGACGGCCGCCTCGGCTACGGCTCCACGGCGGACATCACCAGCGCGGCGGCCGCGCCGCCGATCGCGCTGGGGGCGGGCCGCACCGCCGTCGCCATCTCGGCCGGCGAGGCGCACACCTGCGCGATCCTCGACACCGGCGCCGTCCGCTGCTGGGGCTTCGGCGGCAACGGCCGCCTCGGCAACGACGGCACCGACTCGATCGGCGACACCGCGGGCGAGACCCCCGCGACCGTGCCGCCCGTCAACCTCGGCCCGGGCCGCACGGCCCGCGCGATCACCGTCGGCTTCTCGCACACCTGCGCGCTGCTCGACGACGGCACGCTCCGCTGCTGGGGCTTCGGGGGCAGCGGGCGCCTCGGGTACGGCAACGAGAACTCCATCGGCGACGACCCGTCGCGGAGCGTCGCCGCCGCCGGCCCGGTGCCGGTGCCGGCCCCCGTGGCCTCCACGCTGGCCGACCTGACCCTCGGCGTGACGCCGGGCAGCGTCCAGATGTCGGTCGGCGACGCGGCCACCGTGACCCTGCGGGTGGTCAACTTCGGCCCCGACCCCACCACCGGCGTCGCCGTCTCGATGCCGCCCACGGCGGGCCTCTCCTTCCGCAGCGCCCAGGCGAGCCAGGGCGGGTTCAACGGCTCCTCCGGCGCCTGGCAGGTCGGGACCCTCGGGCCGGGCGCCACGGCGACCCTGTCGGTGTCCGTGGCGGGCACCGCCGCCGGCACGCGGATGCTCGCGGCCGAGGTCGCCTCGTCGAGCGTCTTCGACCCCACCTCCACCCCCGGCAACGGCGGGCCGGAGGACGACCGCGCGGTCGCGACCTTCGCGATCGCCGGCCCCGGCGGCGGCGGGGGCGGCGCCGCCGCCTCCAAGCTGGCGCCGCGGGGCCTCACCCTCCAGGTGGCCCGCGCGCCGAAGAGGGGCCGCGTGAAGACCCTGACCGTGACCGGCCGCCTGGTGCTGCCGCGGGTGAAGCCGGCGCCGAAGTGCACCGGCAAGGTGCGCGTCCGTGCCATGGCGGGCAAGCGCGTGCTGGCGTCGCGCACCGTGGGCCTGAGGGCGCGCAAGGGCGTCTGCGGGTTCTCGACGCTCCTGCGCCCGAAGAAGCTGCGCACGGCCAAGCAGATCTCGGTGAACGCCCAGTTCCTCGGCAACGCGCAGCTCAAGGCGCGCAGCGCGAGGATCGTGAAGGTGAAGGTGGTCCGCCGCTAGGGGTGCGCGGGGCTCACCCCGACGTCCCCCGGCCGGTCGGCCAGGGTGACGCGGATGGTGCGCCGGGTGCCGTCGCGGACGACGGTCACCGCCAGGGCCTCGCCCACCGCGCGCGACGACACCGCGCGGCTCACGTCGGCCATGTCCTCCACCTCGCGGCCGTCGATCGCCACGATGATGTCGCCGCCGCGCGGCACGTCGGCGCCGGGGGCGGTCGTCGCGGCGCGGAGGCCCGCCTTCGCGGCGGGGCCGCGGTCGTCGGTCTCCACGATCGCGACGCCGCGGGCGTCGCCCAGCTTCAGCGCGGCCGCGATGTCGGGCGTCACGGAGCGGCCGGTCACGCCGAGCCACGCGTGCGTGGCGGTGCCGCCGGCGATGATCGCGTCGGCCACGGGGCGGATGGTGTCGATGGGGACGGCGAAGCCCACGCCGTTGTTGCCGCCGCTCTCCGACGCGATCTGCGAGTTGATGCCGATCACGCGGCCGGCGGCGTCGAGCAGCGGCCCGCCCGAGTTGCCCTCGTTGATCGCGGCGTCGGTCTGGATGACGTTCTGGATGTCGAAGCCGTTCGGCGCGGTGATGATGCGCTTCAGCGCCGAGACGATCCCGGTGGTGGCGGTCCGCTCCAGGCCGAAGGGGTTGCCGATGGCGATGACCGCGTCGCCCACGTTCAGGGTGCCGCTGCGTCCGAGGGGCAGCGGAGTGACCCCGGGGGCGGTCCGGTCCACCTGGAGCACGGCCAGGTCGGTGCTCTCGTCGGCCCCCAGGACGCGCGCGTCGGTCTCGGTGCCGTCGTCGAAGCGGACCTGCGCCGTCGTGGCGTCGTCCACCACGTGTGCGTTGGTCAGCACGCGGCCGCGGCGGTCCACCAGGAAGCCGGACCCCAGGCGCCCGCCGTTCGAGGCGTTCCCCACCGTCACGGTCACCACGGCCGGCGCGCTGGCCGCCACCACCCGCTGCACGCCGCCGGTCGGCGTGGCGGGCGCGTCGGTCTCGGCCGCCGCGGCGTCGGCCGACGGGGCCGGAAGGGGCGTCGGGTCGCGCTGCACCACGGTCTCGTCGCCGCCCAGGTTGCCGGTCACGGCCAGCCCGCCGAGCACCACCAGGCCGCCCACGATGGCGGGCAGCACGCCGCCCGTGAGCCACGCGGGCGCGCGCCGGCGGCGCCGCGGCGGGGGGTACGGGTTGCGGTCGGGGGCGGCCGGCGCCACTGCGGCAGGGTAGCGGCCCGGCATTAGGGTTCGGTTGCGGTCCGGTGGTCCGGCCCGCCTCCCCGCTACCATCGGCCCGAACGGCCGGAGGTGAGCGGTGTCCGACCACATCCTGGTGGTCGAGGACGAGGCGTCGATACGCACCATCGTCGAGTACGCGCTCCGCGACGCGGGGTTCTCGGTGACGGGGTCGGGTCGGGGCGACGAGGCGCTCGACATCGTCGAGCGGGAGCCGGTGGACCTGGTGGTCCTCGACATCATGCTGCCCGGGATGGACGGGCTGGAGGTGTGCAAGCGCATCCGCGCCGGCCGCAACATCCCGATCATCATGCTGTCGGCGCGCGGGGAGGAGCTCGACAAGGTCCTGGGCCTCGAGCTCGGCGCCGACGACTACGTCACCAAGCCCTTCTCGCCCCGCGAGCTGGTGTCGCGGGTCAAGGCCAACCTGCGCCGCGCCCGCCTGGAGCCCGACCGCTCCGCCCCGCTGCGGGCGGGCGACCTCGAGATCGACGCCACCGCGCGCACCGTCACCCGCGACGGCCGCGAGCTGACCCTCACGTACTCCGAGTTCGAGATCCTCCACAAGCTCGCGAGCTCGCCCCGCCGGGTGTTCACCCGCGAGGAGCTGATGAACCACCTGTGGAAGGGCAATTTCTACGGGGATCTGCGCAGCGTGGACGTCCACGTCCGCCACCTGCGCCAGAAGGTCGAGGCCGACCCGTCGTCGCCGGTCCTCATCCGCACGGTGCGGGGCGTGGGCTACGCATTCGGCGGGGAGGAGCCGCGGGCGTGACGCCCTCGGGCGCGACGCCCGGACGGCGCTTCGCCGGACTCCAGGTCTGGCTCGTCGCCGCGCTCGTGGCGGTGGGGGTCGGCGCGAGCCTCGCGATCCTGCTGGTGGTGCTGCCGACGCTCGAGTCGAGCGTGCGCAGCGACCGCGCCAAGCAGGAGGCCGCCAGCCTGCGCCGCACGCTCGAGACGTCGGTGAACGAGGCGATGGTGGAGGGGCCGGGCGTCAGCGACGACCTGGCCGAGCTGGCGGGCCAGATCCGCGCCCGCACCGGCGCGGAGGTGCGCGTCGAGTTCCGCGACGACGGGTTCCCCGGCGGCCGCGTCCAGGCGAGCATCCCGGAGACCCAGGAGATCCTGCCGCACGTCGCCGTCACGCCCGGCACGTCGGCCATCCTGCGCGACGACCGCGGGGTGGCCGCGGCCATCGCGGCCCCCGTCGGCTTCGGGACCGTCACGGTCACGGCGGCGTTGCCGCTCACCGGCGTCGCGCCCGAGCTGACCGCCGTCCGGCGGCGGGTGATCGCGGCGATGATCGTGGTGCTGCTGCTCTCGTCCCTGGCCGGGATCGCGATCGCCCGGGTGCTCGGCGGCCGGATCCGCGGCCTCGCCCGCACCGCCGCCATGATCGCCGGCGGCGACCTGTCGGCCCGCGCGCCCGCCGCGCGCATCGCGCCCCAGGAGCTCGCCACGCTGGGCGAGGGGATCAACGGCATGGCGGCCCGCCTCCAGTCGCTGGTCGCGGAGATCACCCGGGAGCGCGACCGCGACCGGGCGATGATCGGATCGCTGGCCGAGGGCGTGCTGGCGGTCGACCCGGACGGCGCCGTGGTGGTGGCGAACGACGCCGCCAACCGGCTGCTGCGCCTGGGGGAGGGGGTGGAGTCGGCGCGCCTGGAGTCGCTGCCCCCGGCCTTACTCGACGCCGTGCTCGCCGCGCGGGCCATCGGCCCCGCGGCGGTCGACCGGCGCACCGTGGTGCTGGACGACGGCGTCGAGCTGGAGGTGACGGTGGCGCCGCTGGCCGACGAGCACCGGTCGTCGGGCACCGTGGTCACCCTCCGCGACGTCACCGACGCCCGCCGCCTGGAGCGCGCCCGCCGCGACCTGGTGGCCAACGTCTCCCACGAGCTGAAGACGCCGATCGCCGCCCTCAAGGGGTTCCTGGAGCTCCTGGAGGGCGACGTCAGCGAGCGCCACCGCCGGGAGTTCCTGACGTCCATGACCCAGGAGACCGACCGCCTGGAGCGGCTGGTGGAGGAGCAGCTGCAGCTGGCCCGCCTCGACGCGGGGGCCCTGCCGCTGGAGCGCGAGCGCGTGGACCTGGCCGAGCTGGCGGAGGTGGTGGTGGATCCGCGCATCCCGCTGGCGGCGCGCGAGGGCGTCACGCTCAGCGCCCGCGCGGCCTGCGACGCGCCGGTGGCCGTCGACATCGACGCCGCCCGCGTGGAGCAGATCCTGCTGATCCTGCTCGACAACGCGCTGCGCCACACGCCGCCGGGGGGGACGGTGGAGGTGGTGGTGGGGCGCGACGGGCAGGACGCGACGATGGCGGTGCACGACACGGGCGAGGGCATCCCCGAGGACGCCCAGCCGTTCGTCTTCGACCGCTTCTACCGCGGCGACCCGTCGCGCGAGGGCCGCAGCGCCGGCCTGGGCCTGGCGATCGCGCGTGGCCTGGCCGAAGCCCACCGGGGCGGCATCGACCTGGCGTCGTCGCCCGGCGACGGCAGCACCTTCACGGTGCGGCTGCCGCTGCCGGAGGCGGGGCCGGTGACCGAGGAGATGCCCGTCGCCGGGTAGCCTTCGGGGGGTGAGCCCCTCCCGGACCGCACTGGTGACCGGCGCCGGCCGCGGCATCGGCCGCGCCAGCGTCCTGGCCCTCGCCGACGCCGGATGGCGCGTGACCGCGGGCGTGCGCGACGTGCCGGCCGCCGAGGCGGTGTTCGACGGCGTCCCCGGCGTGCGGGTGACCCGCCTGGACGTGACCGAGGCCGACTCGGTGCGCGAGGGGGTGGCGGCCGCCGAGGAGTGGGCGGGCGGCGCGCTCGGGTGCCTGGTGAGCAACGCCGGCTACGCGGTGCTCGGGGCCATCGAGGAGGTCGACCTCGACGAGGTCCGCCGCATGTTCGAGACCAACCTGTTCGGGGCGGCGGCGGTGATCCAGGCCGCGCTGCCGGCGATGCGCGAGGCCGGCGGCGGATCCCTGGTGTTCGTCTCGTCGATCGGGGCCCGCATCTCGAACCCGCTGCTCGGCATGTACCACGCGTCCAAGTGGGGCATGTCGGCGATGGCCGAGGCGCTCGCCGTCGAGTGCCGCCCGTTCGGCATCCGGGTGACCACCCTGGAGCCCGGGATGGTCGACACCGACTTCCCGCGCGCGACGCGGCCCACGGGGCGGGCGCCGGCGGGCGAGGGCCCCTACGAGCCGCTGCTCGTGAGCCTGCGGCAGGGCTTCGCCGCGTGGCGCGAGGGCTACCCGACCCCGGCGGAGGAGGTCGCCGCGGCCGTCGTGGCGGCCGCCGACCCCGGCGACGGCCCGTTCCGGGTGCCGGTCGGCGACGACTCGGTGCACCTGGCCGACCTGCGCGAGGGCGCGACCGACGACTTGGAGTGGCAGCGCCGGCTGCGGGGCTTCCTGAAGCTGGAGGCCTGGGACCGCACGGGATGACCGCCGCCGTGGTGGTGGCCCCCGCGCCCTTCAAGGGGGCGCTCCCGGCCGCCGCCGCGGCGCGGGCGGTCGCGGCGGGCGTGCGGCTGGTGATCCCCGCGATCGAGACCCGCGTCGTCCCGGTCGCCGACGGCGGGGAGGGCACGCTCGACGCGCTGGTGGCGGCCGCCGGGGGGCGGCGGCGCGGCGTGGCGGCCGCCGATCCGCTGGGCCGGCCGGTGGAGGCGGGCCTGGGCGAGCTGCCCGGCGGCGTCGCGGTGGTCGAGCTGGCGCAGGCGTCCGGCTACGAGCGGCTGGCGCCCGCCGAGCGCGACCCGGAGCGGACGGGCACGTGGGGCACCGGCGACCTCATCCGCGCGGCCCTGGACCTCGGCGCCCGACGCATTGTGGTGGGCGTCGGCGGGAGCGCCACCACCGACGGCGGCCTGGGGCTCGTCCGGGCGCTCGGCATCCGCGCCCTCGACGCCGACGGGGCGGAGCTGGAGGGCCGCGGCGCCGACATGGCCCGGGTCGCCGCGCTCGACCTGTCGGGGCGCGACCCGCGGCTGGACGATGTCGCCATCCAGGTGGCCTGCGACGTCGACAACCCCTTCCACGGGCCCCGCGGCGCCGCGCACGTCTTCGGGCCGCAGAAGGGCGCGTCCCCGGAGGCGGTGGCACGGCTCGACGCGGGGCTCGCCCGGCTGGCGGGCGTGGTGCGGGCGGCCACGGGGACCGACCTCCAGGACGTTCCGGGCGCCGGCGCCGCCGGCGGCGCGGCGGGCGCCCTGCACGCGCTGCTCGGCGCCGAGCTGGTGCCCGGCGCGCGGCTGGTGCTCGACGCGGTGCGGTTCCGCGAGCGTCTGGAGGGCGCCGCGCTGTGCATCACCGGCGAGGGTCGCCTGGACGAGACGAGCCTGGCCGGCAAGGCGCCGGCGGCCGTCGCGGCGGCGTGCGGGGAGGCGGGGGTGCCGTGCGTGGCGCTCTGCGGCGAGGTGGGGCTGGGGCCGGGCGCCGCCCGCCGCGCCGGCTTCGCCGCGGCGCTCCCCATCGGCCGGGCGCAGCGGCCTCTGGCCGAGGCCCTCGCCGCCACCGAGGCCGACCTCGCGGCCGCGGGCGCGGCCGTCGCGGGGATCGCCGCCATCGGCGGCTGGGCCGCTCGTCCGGGGGGGTAGACGCCCGTCCGTCCTGGGGGTGGCGGTGAGACCGTCTCCCGGCACGCTGACGTTGTGCGACGGATCCTCATCGGTGCACTCCTCCTCGCCGCGGTCCTCCCCGCGGCGCTCGCGGCGTCGCCGGCGGCGACCGCCCCCGGCGACGCGGCGATCCAGAAGGCCACGGCCCTCCAGCAGCAGTGGGGCCGCTGCCCCACGGCGCGCCCGGCGGCGCGCGTCCTGGCGCAGGCCGTGGCGACGACCAGGCCGGTGCCCCGCGCGAAGCGCGCGCGGGCCGCGCTGCGGGCGTGGAACCAGGTGGCGCGCGACTGCAGCGCCCCGGTCCCGATGCCCGAGGTCACCCCCTAGCCAGGACCTCCGCCATGGGCGGGCGCTCGCCGGGGTGGGTGTCGCGCTCCTCCATGGCCCAGCCGTCGCCGCGGCGAACGGGCCGGGCGTAGCGGCCGTCGCCGTCCAGTCCGGCGGGAGCGCGGCCGTCGTCGGCCAGGCGGCGGAGCACGGCCTGCGTGATCGTGGAGGCCATCAGCCCCAGGGCGGCCGTCGGCTGGTTGGTGTGGCGCCGGTGCCCCAGGTCCACCTGCCCCAGCGCGCCCAGGCCGGCGGTGCGCACCAGGTCGATCAGCAGCCCCAGCTCCACCGCGTAGCCGGTGAAGAACGGGACGGCGCGCAGCAGGTCGCGGCGGCCGGCGGCCTCGCCCGACAGGGGCTGGGCGAAGACCGCCAGCTCGGGGTGGAACAGGTTGATCAGCGGCCGCGCGCAGATCTCCGTGACCCGCCCGCCGCCGTCATCGTCGCCGCCGAGCGCCCGCCGGTAGAGGGCCTTCACGTAGCCCACCTCGGGGTCGTCGGCCAGGGGCCCCACCAGGCCGATGACGAACGCCGGGTCGAAGTCGACCACGTCCGAGTCGAGCCACACCACGATGTCGCCGCGCAGCACGGCCAGGCTCTTCCACAGGGCCTCGCCCTTGCCGCGGCCGGGCGGCAGGCCGGGCAGGACCTCGCGGTCCTGGACCACGGTCGCGCCCGCCTCCGCGGCGATCGCGGGGCTGCCGTCGCGGCTGCGGCTGTCGATCGCGACGATCTCCGACACCAGCGGCACCCGCTCGACCAGCTCGGTGCGCACCCGCTCCACGATGGGGCCCACCGTGTCGGCCACGTCCAGCGTCGGCAGGCATACCGAGACGGTCAGGCCCTGGCGGCGGACGGCGTCCGCGACGCGCTCGGGGTCGTAGTCGGCGCCCCGGTAGGTGCGCCGCGCGAGCCACTCGTCACGGTCCACGCGGCGATCGTAGCGGCGTGTGGGCGGCTGCTACGCTCGCCCGCGTGACGGACACCCTGAAGGGCCTGGTGCTGTCGGGTGGCGCCGGGACCCGTCTGCGCCCGATCACCCACACGAGCGCGAAGCAGCTCGTTCCCGTGGCCAACAAGCCGGTGCTGTTCTACGGGCTCGAGGCGCTGCGGGACGCGGGCGTGACCGACATCGGGATCGTGGTGGGCGACACCCAGGCCGAGATCGAGGCGGCGGTGGGCGACGGGTCGGCGCTCGGGATCCGGGTGACCTACATCCGCCAGCACGCCCCCCTCGGGCTGGCGCACGCCGTGCTGACCGCCGAGGAGTTCCTGGCCGGGTCGCCGTTCGTGATGTACCTGGGCGACAACCTGCTCCGCGACGGCATCACCAGCCTGGTGGAGCGCTTCCGCGACGGCGGCAGCGACGCGCTGATCCTGCTCCAGCGGGTCCCCGACCCCGAGTCGTACGGCGTCGCCGAGCTCGACGACGGCCGCGTGACCCGCCTGGTCGAGAAGCCGACGGAGCCGAAGAGCGACCTCGCGCTGGTCGGCGTCTACATGTTCACGCCGGCGATCATGGAGTCGGCCAAGGCCATCCGGCCCTCCGGGCGCGGCGAGCTGGAGATCACCGACGCCATCCAGCACCTCATCGACCGCGGCCTCACCGTCGAGCCCCACGAGGTCACCGGCTGGTGGAAGGACACCGGCCGCCTGGACGACATGCTCGAGGCCAACCGCCTGATCCTGGACGTGATGGCGCCGCGCGTGGACGGCGAGGTCGACGGCGGCAGCACCATCGAGGGCCGCGTCGTCGTGGAGGCCGGCGCCCGCGTCGTGCGCTCCGCCATCCGCGGGCCCGCCGTGATCGGCGCCGGTGCGCTGGTGGAGGACGCCTACATCGGGCCGTACTCGGCCATCTCGTCGGGCGTGGTGGTCCGGCGGGCCGAGGTGGAGCACAGCATCCTGCTGGAGAACAGCCGCGTGGAGGACCTGGACGCCCGCGTCGAGGCCAGCCTGATCGGCCGCGACGTCACCATCGCGCGCACCGACGCCAAGCCGCGCGCCTACCGCTTCATGATCGGCGACTCGTCGTCGATCGGCCTGCTCTGAGGTGAGGGTGCTGGTCACCGGCGCCGCCGGGATGCTCGGGCAGGACATGCTGCGCCACCTCGACGGCCGCCACGAGGTGACGGGGGTCGACCTGGACGTCGACGTGACCGACCTGGCCGCCGTGCGCGCGTGCGTGGCGGAGGTCCGCCCCGAGGCCGTGTTCCACCTGGCCGCGTGGACCGACGTCGACGGCGCCGAGGAGCGCGAGGCCGACGCCGCCCGCGTCAACGGCGAGGGCTCGGGCAACGTCGCGACCGCCGCCGCCGAGGCGGGTGCCGCCGTGGTGGTCCCCTCCACCGACTACGTGTTCGACGGCCGCGCGGGCCGGCCGTACGCGGAGGACGACCCCCCGTCACCCCTCGGCGCCTACGGGCGCACCAAGCTCGCCGGCGAGCGCGCCGCGCTCGCGGCCCACCCCGGGGGCGCCCGGATCGCCCGCACCGCCTGGCTCTACGGGGCCGCAGGCAGGAACTTCGTCGACACCATGCGACGCGTGGGCGCCGAGCGCGACGAGGTGACGGTGGTGGACGACCAGGAGGGCTGCCCCACCTGGACCCGCGACCTGGCGCCGGCCCTGGAGGCTCTGCTGGACCAGCCCCCGGGCGTGTACCACACGGCCGGCGGCGGCTCGGTCACGTGGGCCGGCTTCTCGCGGGCGATCTTCGAGGAGGCGGGCATCGACTGCCGGGTGGTGCCCATCACCACCGCGGAGCTCGGCCGGCCCGCACCCCGCCCCGCATACTCGCCGCTGGCCGTGACACGGCCGTCGGCCCCCCGCCTGCGCCACTGGCGGGATGCACTGCGCGACTACATCACGGAGACGGCATGAGGATACTCGTCACCGGCGGCTGCGGCTTCATCGGCTCGCAGTTCGTCCGCCTGGCCATGTCCCGCGGCGCGGAGGTGGTGAACCTCGACAAGCTCACCTACGCGGGCAACCCGGCGAACGTCGCCGACGTCGCCGACGACGAGGCCTACGGCTTCGTGCACGCCGACATCGCCGACGCCGCGCTGGTGGAGGAGGCGATCCGGGACTGCGACGTCGTCGTGAACTTCGCGGCCGAGAGCCACGTGGACCGCAGCATCCTGGACCCCGCCGACTTCATCCGCACCGACGTCGTCGGCACCGCCGTCCTGCTCGACGCGGCGCGGCGGACGGGCGTGGGCCGCTTCGTGCAGGTCTCCACCGACGAGGTGTACGGCTCGATCCCCCACGGCGCGTTCCGCGAGATCGACCCGATCAGCCCCTCCAGCCCCTACTCGGCCAGCAAGGCCGGCGGCGACCTGCAGGTGCTGGCCTGGCACCGCACGTTCGGGCTCGACGCCGTGATCACCCGCGGCTCCAACACGTACGGCCCCCGCCAGTACCCCGAGAAGCTGATCCCGCTGTTCGTCACCAACGCCCTCGACGGCGAGTCGCTGCCCGTCTACGGCGACGGCATGCAGATCCGCGACTGGATCCACGTCGAGGACCACTGCACCGGCATCTGGACCGCGATGACCTCCGGCGAGGCGGGCGAGGTCTACAACGTGGGCGGCGGCAACGAGGTGCCGAACCTCGAGATCACCAACCGCATCCTGGAGCTCACCGGCCGGGACGAGTCCCTGATCCGCCACGTGACCGACCGGCCCGGACACGACCGCCGCTACGCCCTGGACACCGCGCGACTGCGCGGGCTGGGGTGGGAGCCCGAGCGGCCGTTCGCCGACGGCCTGGCCGCCACCGTGGCCTGGTACCGCGACAACCGGGCGTGGTGGGAGCCGATCAAGAGCGGCGAGTACCGGAAGTACTACGAGACGCAGTACGACGGCCGCTGAGGCCGGAATCCCCGCCGCGGATGTTTCAGTTCCCCCGGAGGGGGGATAGGGGACCATCCCCGACCTGCCGAAGGCGGGGGTGCACACGAACCGCCGGAGCGGCGAAATCCTCCTTCGTTCTCTTGCGGAGCACCTGACCGGCGCCGGGCCCCCCTTCCGGCGCCGGGGCGGGTCCCGATCGGTGCGTCAGGCCGCGGCCGCCGGCCGCCGCGCCTCCAGGTTGAGGCGCACGTAGTCCAGCACCACCCGCCCGGCGGGGTCGTCCTCGGCGCGCAGGGCCGCCACGTCGTGGGCGAACGGGCCCCGCAGGTCCTCCGGCAGCAGCTCCAGGTGATGGCGGAGCACGACGGTGGAGAGGAACTCGGCGGCGTCCTCGACGGTGTCGAACGGGGTGTCGGCCTCCTCCAGGCCGGCGTGAGCCTCCACGAAGCCCGCCCGCGCCAGCGCCGCCTCGGTCGCCTCGGTCCCGGCGAAGTACCAGCTCTCGGCCATCCCGGCCAGGTGCTCCGCGTACGGGGCGCGGGCGGCGACGGCCCCGGCGGCCCCGAGGGTGCGGGCGATGTTGCCGTCGCCGCCGCACTGCGCCACCAGCAGCCCCCCGGGGCGCAGGGCGTCGAACAGGCGCCGGAACAGCAGGTCGTGGTCCAGGATCCAGTGGAAGGTGGCGGTCGAGACGATCACGTCGACCGGTTCCGGCAGCACCAGCTCCGTGAGGTCGGACCGGGCGAACCGCACCCGCGGCGCCAGGTCGGCGAGCTGGGCCGACGCCTCCTCCACCATCCGGTGCGACCCGTCGACCCCCAGGACGGTGCCGTCGGGCACCCGCTCGGCCACCAGGCGGGTCACGCGGCCGGTGCCGCACCCCGCGTCCAGGACGTCCTCGTCACCCCGGAGCGGGATGCGCTCGACGATGCGGCTGCCCCAGGCGAACTGGGGGGCCGAGATGCGCCCGTAGCTCTCCGCGTTCCATTCGGTCCCCATCAGCCGCGCAGCTCGTGGGCCAGCGCCCCGAGCGCGTCGCGGATGGGCTCGATCGGGGTGCGGGCGATGCCGGCGCCGATCTGGCCGCCGTCGATGCGGTGGAGGATGCCGGTGTTGATGAGCGGGGTGCCGCCCAGGTCGACGCAGGCGCGGGCGTCGACGCCCAGCGGGGTGCCCTCGCCGTCGAGCACCGGGATGCGCAGACGCTCGCTGCGGCCGATGCAGATGTCGCCCATCTCGCGGGTGCGCTCCAGCGCGTCGGCCAGCCCGCCGCCCAGGAAGGCGGCCACGGACGGGCTGGCGGCGCTCGCCGCCGCGCCCAGGCCGCAGCACTCGACCAGCGCCGAGTCGCCGATGTCGGGGGCCGCGTCCTCGTCGGAGAAGCCGGGGCGGTAGAGCGGGTCGCCCACCAGCGGGGCGGGGGCGGTGAACCAGCGGTCCGGCAGCCCGGCCAGCTGCACCGCGGCGTCGGTGCCGTTGCGGCTGATGAACACCACCAGGCTCGAGTGGGGGGTGCCCTGGATCCCCATCAGCGCCGCCCGCGCGGCGGCGATCGTCATGGTCAGGGCGAAGTGGCCGTTGGCGGCGAGCATCCGCGCGGTGGGCAGCACGCTGGCGGGGGCGTGCTCGGCCATCGCCGGCAGTGCCTCGCGCAGCAGCAGCATCGTGGTGGCCTGGTGGCGCATGTGGCAGTCGTCGCCCATCGCGATCCCCTGCGCGCAGAGGGCGAAGGCGTCGATGGGGCCGTTGGCGCGCAGGGCGGCCGCGAAGCCGGGGGCCACCCCGTCGGCCAGGATCCGCTGGCGCCGGATCGCCTCGGGCGACCCGACGCCGAGCCAGAACGCCTCGCCGGGGCCGTCGTTCATCGGGCTGTAGCCCACGCCGCCGCCCACCTCGTCGCGCGCGGCCCACACGGCCATCGACGGCGAGATGACGCCGCACATCGCGCCCGCCGCGTTCAGCGAGTGGGCGCTGGCCAGGCGCACGTCGCCGGCCTCCACCAGGCCGCCGGCCTCGTCGTGGTCCGACGCCCAGCCCTCCAGGATGATGGCGCCGCGCACGGCGTTGCGCTGCGGCTCGCACATCAGCCCCCACTCCACCGGCGGGCCGGCGTGCAGGACCGTCCACCCCTCCAGGCCGGGGATCAGGTCGCCGGCGGGGCCGGCGCCGACGATCATGGGCCGTGCCTCCTGCAGCGCCGTCAGGGCGGTGGCGTTGGCGGCGTCGACGCGGTCGTCGCCGTAGGTGGTGACCAGGTCGGCCACCACGTCCGGGTCGCCGCCGCCGGGCGGCCGCCACTCCACGGCGGTGACGTCGGCGTCCTGGGCGCGCAGGGCGTCGGCCATGAGGTCGAGTCCCGCGGTGACGATCCCTAGTGTGGCCATGTGGTGAACCTACCGGCTCTCGCGCAGGCCGTTCGCGGGCACCCCGGCCTCCGCGGCAAGCGGGAGCTGGCGGCCGTCGCGGCCGTGCTGGGTGGTGACGGCGACGATGCCGCCGTCCTGGACATCGGTGACGGGTCGCTGGTGATGGCGGCCGAGGCGATCCACCCGCCGTTCGTGGCCGCCCAGCCGCGCGCGGCGGGCGTCGCGGGCGTCGTGACGGTGCTCAACGACCTGGCGGCCACGGGCGCACGCCCCCTGGCGCTGCTCGACTGCGTGGTGGCGGGCGACCGGCGCACGGTGGAGGAGGTGCTGGACGGGCTGCGCACCGGCGCCGACCTGTACCGCGTCCCGGTGGTCGGCGGCCACGCGACGATCGAGGCGGGCGCCCCGGCGGGGCTCTCGACGTTCGGCGTGGGGCGCTCGGGCGCGCCCCTGGCGGCGCGCAACGCCCGCCCCGGCGACGCCGTGTGCCTGGCCGCATGCCTGGAGGGCGAGATGATGGTGGGCACCGGCAGCAGCTTCTTCAGCCACCTCCGCGGGCCGCGTCGCGATCGCGCGCGCGACGACCTGGACCTGCTGCCCGCCGCCGCCGACGCGGGCGAGGCGTGGGCGGCCCGCGACGTGTCGATGCCCGGCGCGGCCGGCTCCCTGCTGCAGCTGTGCGAGAGCGCGGGGGGCCTCGGCTGCGTCCTGGACCTCGACCGCCTGCCGGTCCCGCTGGGACTGACGCTGGACCGCTGGCTGGTCACGTTCCCCTCGTACGGGTTCCTGCTGGTGGGCGACCCCGCCCCGCTCGGCGCCCGCTTCGCCGCGGCCGGGCTCACCCTGGCCCGTGTGGGGACGCTCGACGGCTCCGGGGTGCTGCGCCTGGCCTCGGGGGGCGAGGAGGAGCCGGTGTGGGATCTCGGCGAGCAGGAGCTGACGGGCCTGCGCCCCCCCGCCGCCTAGGCACACGGGGCGCCCCGCGGCGGGGCGCATAGGTAGGCGCCGGCGGGCCGGATGGGTACCGCCGCGGCCCAGGTTGGGCACCGCCCACCGATGAGCGGCGAGGGACCCCCGCCGTACCTTCGATGCACGAGATCGCACCGCGCACCGGAGGCCGACATGCACAGCAACCACCACATCCACCGGGACCACGCCGCCGACATCACCGCCCGCCGCATCGCCGAGGCCGCCGCCGTGATGCCCGCCCGCCGCCGCCGCCGCAACCCGATGGCCGCCCTGGCCGGCCTGCTCCCCGCGACGGCCCGGCGCCGCAGCGCCCAGCCCGTCCAGTAGCGCCGCCGGGGCCTGACGGCCCGTCAGGCCCCGGCCCCGGCCCCGCCGAGCGCCCAGCCCAGGTCGATCGCGCCGGCCTCCTGCTCGGCGGCGCGCAGCGCGATCGTCATGTCCTGGTGGCTGGCGCCGCGGTAGTCCCGCGGATCGCCCACCGACGTCCAGCCCAGGTGGCGGAAGAAGGCCACGTTGCGCGCCTGGATCTTCGCGACCATCCGGGTGCCGCCCCGCTCGCCGGCGGTGCGGACGGCGAAGCGCACCAGGGGGGAGCCGACGTGCAGGCGGCGCGCGTCGCGCAGCACGGCCAGGCGGTCGCCCTTCCAGAGCCCCGCCTCGTCGAGGGGGTAGAGCCGCACGGCGCCGACGATCCGGCCACCCGCGACCGCCACCACCTTCACGGCGCCGTCGTCCCAGACGTCGCGGTCGTCCTCCTCGAAGATCCCCTGCTCCTCGACGAACACCGCCCGCCGGATCGCGTGGTGGGCGGCGACGTCCTCCGTCGTCCGCGCGACGCGGACGTCGAGGGGGGCGCCCCAGCCGCCCGCCCGCATCAGGCGGCCCGGTCCCGTGCGGCGTCCGCGGCGGGCACGCCGTCGCGGCCGCCCCCGAAGGCCCGCTCGAACGTGCTGAGCGCCGAGCACGCCTGGCAGCGGACGCAGCCGGCCCGCGCGTCCTGACTCATCATCCCGGCCTCGGCGAGCAGCGGGGCGACGCGCTCGTAGACGTCGCGGATGTACTCCGGCGACGGCGGCACGCCGTCGGCGACGATGCTCCCGGGGGACGGGCGCAGCGGCACCACGAACGGGTAGACGCCGCGGTCGATCGCCGCGCGGCACCCCTCCATCACCGACTCCGCGGTCTCCCCCAGGCCCAGGATGAAGTACGTCGACACCTGGCCGGGGCCGAAGACGTCGACCGCCGCCTCCCACGCGGCCAGGTAGTGGTCGCGGCCCTGGGCGTGCTTGCCGGGGGCCACGCGGGCCAGCACCGCCTCGTCCCACACCTCCAGGTGCAGCCCCAGCGCCTCGACGCCCGAGTCCTTCAGCGTCGCGAACCAGCCGAAGTCCTCCGGCGGCTCGATCTGCACCTGCACCGGCAGGCCGCTGGCCTCGCGGATGGCCTCAGCGCAGCGGGCCATGTACGGCGCCCCCCGGTCGTGGCGGTTCGGCGAGCCGGTCGTCAGGGTCACGTCCTTCGCGCCGTCCAGGCGCGCGGCCGCCTCGGCCACCTCGGCCAGCAGGGCCGGCGTCTTGGTGGGGATCGTCCGGCCATTGGCGAGGCTGGTGCCGATGGCGCAGAAGTGGCACTGCTCGTCGGTGCCCCAGTAGACGCAGCGCTGGTGCACCGTGGACGCCAGGCTGTCCAGGTGCATCAGGGCGATCTTCCAGTAGGGGATCCCGTCGGCGGTCTCCAGGTCGTAGATCTTCGGCCGCGGGTGCAGCCGCACCGGGCCCACCTCCACGCCGTCGCGCATGAGCGTCCCGGCGCGCCCGGAGCCGTTCATCACCAGCTCGTAGGGGGACGCCGCGACGTAGTCGCCGTGGACGGGCACCGTGAGCGGCGCGCCGCCGATCCACACGAAGCCGGCGTCCGACGGGCCGGCGCCGCCCGCGCGGGTGGCGCCGGGGCCGTCGGGCACACGGGTCCGCACGCCGAGCGACTGCAGCTCGACGGCGAGGGTCTTGAGGTCCGGGACGTCCGTCGCGGTGCTCACCAGTGCTTCTCGTGGAGCTTCGCGAAGTTGTCCACCAGGACCATCCGCTTCAGCTCCTCCGACACCGGCGCGCCCTCGATCTTCCAGTACTCGCTCATGAAGTCCGACCACGGCTCGTCCGAGCCGAAGATCACCCGGTCGCCGCCGATCCCCTGCTTCTCGATCTCCACCAGCAGCCAGCGGGCGCCGAAGCCGATCGCCCACGAGGTGTCGGTGTAGACCTTGTAGCCGTCCTTCACCCACTGCATGAACTTCGGCACCAGCTTGATGTGGCCCGACACGCCGCCGCCGAAGTGGACGAGGTGGATCTTCACGCGCTTCCCGTACGCCTCGACCATCGGGATGAAGTTGTTGATGTCGCTGTTGCCGCCGGCGGACGTGTGGAAGTGGAAAACGTAGTCGTGCTTCTCCGCCGCGTCGAAGCAGAGGTCGGCGATCTCCTTCGTCTCCTCGTCCCACTCCTCCGGGTTGGGGTTGCCGCCCAGGAGAAACGTGGTCTTGAGGCCGATGATCCCGTGCTCGCCGCAGTGCTTGAGCGCCTCGAGCGTGTTCTCCTTGTCGCGCGGGAGGAAGGACACCCACAGCAGGCCGCGGATGCGGTCGGTGGCGTTGGCGGCCTCCATCACGATCGGGTTGAGCGAGAAGGGCTGCTCGGGCTTGGGGATGCCGTAGTTCGACATGACCAGGCTGCGCTCGATGCCGTACTGGTCCATGTACTTCAGGTAGTCCTTGGTGCGCGGGAAGTCGTAGACGATCGGCTTGACCGGGTAGTCGATCCCGTAGAACGGCCAGGCCTCGATCTCACCGATGTGGCTGTGCCCGTCGATGACGTTCCGCTTGATGCCGTCAGGCAGTCCCACGACGTCCCTTTCGTCAGGTGGTCAGGTTCGGAGCAGCGCGGACCGGAGCGCCTCGGCCGCCGCGCGCCATTCGTCCGGATCGGTGAACTCGCGGCGCGGGGAGAGGGGCTCCTCGTCCGGCACCGCCTCGCCGCTCTCCGGGTCGAGGACCATCGCCTCGAGCGCGTAGCGCGGCATCATCGTGTCCGGGTCCATCAGGGTGGTCACCGCCACCGCGTTGCCGCTCTCGACCGACATCTCGACGCGGCGGTACGGGGGCCACAGCTCCCGCTCGCCCTCGGCCCAGATCACGGCGGTCGGGTCGCCGGCGGCCCGCGCGCGGCGGATCGCGGTGGTGGTCCGCTCGTTTGCGGCGCGCACCTCCAGCTCCCGGGCGCGCGCCTGGTAGGCCGCGTCGCGCACCAGGTCCAGGTCGATCTCGGGCGAGAGGTCGCGGCGCGACACGCCGGCCGCGTCGAGCTCGTCGTCGCGGCCCGCGGTGCGGAACGTCACGATCAGCGCGTCCAGGTCGGGCACCGTCGAGAGGTGGTCCACGAGGGCGCGCACCACCCCGATCACGGCCTGGTACAGGTCGGGACGGACCGTGGCGACCGGGTAGAGGCGCTCCTCACCCAGCCGCCACCGGCGCAGGACGTCGTCGCGTTCGCTCACCGCGCGCCCGTCCCCGTCCCGCTCAGGTTCCCGGTGCTAGACCGTCCAGGTGTTGAGCTGGAAGGCCTTGTTCCGCCACGCCGTCAGCGCCGAGTCGAGCACGTCGAGCGGGTTGAACGCGGTGACGCCCGGGATCAGGTCGTCCTCGCGGAAGCCGTAGAGCGCGCCCATCGCGAAGCGACACGCGTAGATCGTCGCGCCCTCGGCGAGCAGCGTCTTGAGCTGGTTGTTGATGGCCATGTGACCGGGGAAGGCCTCCTGGCCCACGGCCGGGTACCCGCGGGTGCCCGAGGCCATCAGCACGCCGGGCCCGTAGAGCACCAGGCTCACCTTGAAGCCCTTGCGGCCGAGTCGCGTGGCCGTCAGGAGGTTCACCAGGCCCACCGAGCCCTCGTACGGCACGGTGTGCATGAAGATCCAGGCCTCCTCACCAGGCTCGGCCTTGATGTCCGGAAACACCTTCTCGGAGACGTCGTAGAGCTCCTGACCGGCCTCCGGCTTCATTCCCTCGATCTTGGCCACGCGATGCTCCTTCTCGGTGTGGGGCACACGGCCGGTCCCACGGAGCCCGCACGAGGTCGGGCCCCCTCCGGCGGTTGGGGAGATAGCATCCTCCACCCCGGGCCCCCTTGGCGCAACGTCCCTAACCAACAACTGTCTTCCCGGACTATGTACACAAGGAGATAGCGAGTCGGTGTCGGAGACGGTGATCCTGGCCATCGGGGGCAATGCGCTCGCCCCCGCCGGGCTCGGAGAGTTCGCGGACCAGGAGTCGCGTGCGAGGGGCGTCGCGGAGACCGCGGTACGGATGATCGGCGACGGCGTGCGCCTCGTGGTCGTGCACGGCAACGGCCCCCAGGTGGGCGCGCTGGCCATGGCCCAGGAGGCGGTGAGCCGGGAGATCCCCACCCAGCCGCTGTTCGTGCTGGGCGCGATGACCCAGGGCCAGCTCGGGTACCTGCTGGCGCAGGCGATCGGCGACACCCTCGCCACCCGCGGGTTGCCGCGGTCGGTGGCGGCGGTGATGACACAGGTGGTGGTCGACGCCGACGACCCGGCGTTCGCGCGGCCCACCAAGCCCATCGGCCCGTTCTTCTCGGAGGGTCGCGCCCGCCGGCTGGCCTCCGCCCGCGGCTGGTCGGTCGCCGAGGACTCGGGCCGGGGCTGGCGGCGGGTGGTGGCGTCCCCCGAGCCGGTCGAGGTGGTGGAGGCCGGCGAGATCCGGCGCCTGCTCGACGCGGGCGAGGTGGTCGTGGCCTGCGGCGGCGGCGGGGTCCCGGTGGCCCGGGTCGGCGCGGACCTGGTGGGCGTGGACGCCGTGATCGACAAGGACTTCGCCGCCGCCCTTGTCGGCCGGCTGGTGGGCGCGACGTCGCTGCTGCTGCTCACCGGCGTCGAGAGGGTGCTGCTCGACTTTGGCACGCCGCAGGAGCGGCCGGTCGATGCGATGACCGTCGCCGAGGCGCGCGCCCACCTGGCCGACGGCCAGTTCCCGCCGGGCAGCATGGGCCCCAAGGTGGAGGCCGCGGTGAAGTTCGTGGAGGGCGGCGGCGGCCAGGCGCTCATCACGTCCATGGAGGCCGCGGCCGATGCGCTCGCGGGCCGCACCGGGACCCGGATCGTCGCGTGAGCACCCGGCCGCGCCAACGCTCGGTGCTCACCTGGCGCCCCCCGGCGGCGGCCGACGTGCCGGCCGCCTCGGCGCGCGCCCGCGCGCTGCTGGAGGACCCGCAGGGCTTCGGCAACTACATGACCTACCGCGACGCCTACCGCATCCTTGGGTGGGACCCCGCGGACATCTACCGCGACGGCGCCATCGCGCTGGACCGCGCCGAGTGGGCCGACCTGGGCTGGATGGCCAACCACATCGGCCCCTCGCCGCGGGCGCTCGAGGCGATGCGCGGGGCCGTCGACGCCGAGCACGTGGGGCCGTACTCGCCCGACCTGGACGAGCCGCTGCGCGACCTGATGGCCGAGGCGCTCCTGGGCCGCGCCCGCGACGACGGCTTCGACGTGATCGGCACCGAGGGCGCCCAGGCGGGCGTGGGCTACGCGGCGCTCGCGTGCCTCGACCCCGGCGACGAGGCCATCGTCACCGACCCCGGCTACTTCCACTTCGTGCCGGCTCTCCGGCTGGCCGGCGGCGTGCCGGTGTGGGTGCGCCTGGCGGCCGGCAACGGCTGGCGCCTGGACCCCGACGAGGTGGCCGCCGCCGTCACGCCGCGCACGAAGATGATCGTGGTCTGCGACCCGGTGAACCCGTTCGGGACGGTCCAGGCGCGCGAGGAGCTCGCGGCGCTGCTGCGCCTCTCGGCCGCGCGCGGCATCGTGATCCTGGCCGACACCACGCACTCGGCCCACCGGGTCGACCCGGCCGCCGAGCACCACCCCGTCGCGGCCGTCGCGGCCGACCACCCGGACGCCACGTTGCTGGTGTCGAGCGGCCTGGCCCACGGTTACGGCATGGCGGGCGCCCGCGTCGGCGCCCTCGGCGGCGACCCGGCGCTGGTGCGCGCCTGCCTCCAGGTGAAGATCGCGGCCGTCCGCTTCAACACCAACCGGGTCGCGCAGGTCGGCGCGGCGGCGGCGCTGCGCGACGAGGACTGGACCCGCCGCGGCGAGGACGTCATCCGCCGCAACCTGACGGCGCTGAAGGCGATCGCGACGCCGGTGATCGACCCGGCCTACGGGTTCTCGTGCGTCGTCGACGTGTCCGGTACGGGCGCCAGCGCGCAGGAGCTCACGGTGGCGCTCTGCCGGCGGCGGGTCGCGGTCTACCCCGGGGACGGCCTGGGCGAGGTGGGCGCCACCACCACGATCCGCCTCAACCTGAGCGACCCCGACCCCTCCGCCCTGGAGCGGTTCGCCGCGGCCTACCCCGACGCGGTCGAGGAGGCGGCGTCCGGGACGTACCGCGAGGCCGTCCGCGACCTGTTCCTCTCCTACGGCACCGACCGCGGCCGGCGCATCGCCGCCCTCGTCGAGGCGGGCGCGTGAGCGGGCTAGCCGAAGAGGGTGCCCTGATCGGGCGCGGGCGGCGGATCCGAGTCGGGCTCGCCGGGGCCGAACGTGGCGGTCACCGGCCGCCCGCCGTCGTCCAGGACGGCGACGCCGCCGGACCACGACACCTCCACGGCGTTCGGGTGGATGCCGGTCACCAGCTCCACCAGCACGCGGCGCTCGTCGCCCGGCGGCGGGGCCGGGGTCAGCTCGAACACGTCGCGTCGCACCTCGCCGGTCTCGGGGTCGCGGCTCTCGATGGTCACGGTGCACGACACGCGCAGATGATCGCGCACGAGCGCCGCCCGGGGGCAGCCCGGTGACCCGGACGCTCACCCTCGCCTGGTACTGCCCCTCGGAGGGCGACGGCCGGTACCTCGGCACCCGCCGCCCCGAGCAGGCGCCCACCATCGCCCACCTCGCGGCCGTCGCGACCGCGGCCGAGCGGGCCGGCGCCGCCGAGATCCTGATCCCCACGGGCACGGTCAACGACTCGTTCGCGCCGGACGCCCCGTTCATGGAGAGCTGGACCACGGCGGCGGCCCTCGCCGCGATGACGCGGCGCATCCGGCTGCTGGTGGCCGTCAACCCGGCGCCGCTGCGGCCCGCGCTCGCCGCCCACCAGGCCGAGACGCTGGAGCGGATCGCGCCGGGCCGGATCGCGATCAACCTCGTCGCGGGCGGCGGGCCCGACACCGGGTACGGCGCCCCGCCCCTCGACCACGCCGCCCGCTACGCCCGCCTCGGTGCCCTGGCCGACGCCCTGCGCGCCCGCTTCACCGGGCCCCTCTACCTGGGCGGCGCCAGCGACGACGCCGTGGCGCTCGCCTGCCGGGTGGCCGACACCTACCTGATGTGGGGCGAGCCGCCCGAGCAGATCGCGGCGCGCATCGCGCGGGTGCGGGCCGCCGCCGCCGGGCGGCCCATGCGGTTCGGGCTCCGGATCCACATGATCGCCCGCGACACCAACCGCGAGGCCCGCGCCGCCGCGGCCGATCTGCTGTCCCGGGCCGAGGTCGCGGGCGACCGGGCGTCGGAGTACGCGGGGTTCGACAGCGTCGGCCAGGCGCGGATGAACGCCATCGACGCCGACGGCGACGGGTGGGTGGCGCCCGGCCTGTGGGCCGGCATCCGCGCGGTCCGCGGCGGCGCCGGCACCGCGCTGGTGGGCTCCCACGCCCGGGTGGCCGGGCTGCTGGCCGCGTACCGCGACGCGGGCGTCGACATGGTCATCGGCTCCGGCTACCCGCACGACGCCGAGGTGACGCGGGTGGGCACGCGCGTGTGGCCGCTGCTGGCGGGGGATCCGGCGCGCGAGGACGCCGCGTGATCCGGCGCCTCGACCCGCGGCCGCCCGCCCGCGCCTCCGAGCTGGCCGAGCGCTTCGGCACGCCGCTCTACGCGTTCGACGGCGCCCGGATGGAGGCCGAGGCCCGCGCCTTCATGGAGGCCGCCGGGCCGGACGTGACCGTCGCCTACTCCGTGAAGTCCAACCCGCTCATGGGCCTGGTCGCGCGGCTCCACCGGGCGGGGTGCTGGGCCGAGGTGGCGTCCGGGTTCGAGTACCGGGTGGCGCGCCGCGCGGGCGTGCCGGGCTCGCAGATGGTGTTCAACGGACCGCTCAAGACGACGGCCGAGCTGCGCCGCGCCCTGGAGGAGGGCGCCACCGTCATCGCCGACGGCCCCGAGCAGGTGCGCGCGATCGCCCGCCTCGCCGCCCACGCGGCGCCGGGCGCGCGGATCGGCCTGCGGCTGCGTCCGCCCGACCGGGAGCGCACCGACCGCTTCGGCGTCCCCGCTCGGATGGCTCCGGCGGCGGCGGCGGTGCTGCGCCGCGCCGGGCTGCGGCTCACCGGCCTGCACATCCACCTGGGCGCCTACCAGCTGGGGCCGCTGCCGCCGGCGGGGCCGCCGATCTACGGCGTGACCGTGCAGTACCCGGTGCCGGTGTCGCGCTTCGCCGCCGCCGCGGAGCGCCTGCGCGAGACGGCCGAGCGCGTCGGCGGCGTCGAGTGGCTCGACCTGGGCGGCGGGTGGCCCGGCGCGGCCGGGCTGGCGCCCTACCTCGACGCGGTCCGCGAGGTCCTGGGCCCGGACGCGCCCCCGCTCATCATGGAGCCCGGCCGGGCGCTGATCCGCGACGCCGGCTGGCTGCTCACGCGCGTGGTGGCCCGCCGGGGGCCCGGCGCGGTGGTGGTCGACGCCGGCATCACCCAGGTCCCGTGCGTGCTCTGGAAGCGCTCGCCGGTGGAGGCCGCCGAGCCGCGCGACGGGGCCGAGCGGCCCACCGACCTGTTCGGCCCCCTGTGCCTCCAGCACGACGCGATCGCCCGCGAGGTGCCGCTGGCGCCGCTGCGGGTGGGCGACCTGGTGTGGGTGGGGCAGACGGGCGCCTACGCCATGGCGCAGGCCTCCCCGTTCATCCATCTGCGCCCCGGCGCGGTGCTGGTGGAGGGCGGCCGCGCGGCCCTGCTGCGCGCCCGCGAGACCGACGACGAGGCCCTCGGCGCGCAGGCCGAGCCGCTCCTGGTGGGCCCCGAGGGGAGGGCGGTGTCCGCATCGTGAACGACGCGACGGAGGTCCGCGTCCGGGCCGGCCGCTGGGCCGACAGCGCGAAGATGATGGCGGCCGCCCGCGCGGCCGAGGCCGTGGACGGCGTCACGCGCGCCTTCTGCTTCATGGGCACCCCCGCCAACCGCGAGGAGGCCGACGGCCTGGGCATGCGCGACCCCGCCATCGACGGCGCCGGGCCCGACGACCTGGTCATCGCCGTGCAGGGCCACGGCGCCCCGGGGGGCCTCGCGGCCGCCGAGGAGGTCCTGGATGCGGTCCCCGCCGCCGCGGGCGGCGGCGGCCCCGCCGTGCGCGCGCCGCGCAGCCTGGCCACGGCCCGGGGCGACGTCGCCGTGGTGTCGGTGCCGGGCGAGTACGCGGCCCTGGAGGCCCACAAGGCCCTCGGCGCCGGCCTGGACGTGCTGCTCTTCTCGGACAACGTCCCGATCGCCGACGAGGTGGCGCTGAAGCGCCGCGCCCACGAGCACGGGCTGCTGGTCATGGGCCCCGGCGCCGGCACCGCGATCGTCGACGGCGTGGCCCTCGGCTTCGCCAACGTCGTCGCCCGGGGGAGCGTCGGGGTGGTCGCGGCGGCCGGGACGGGCGCGCAGGAGGTCACGGTGCTCGTCGACCGGGCCGGCGCGGGCGTGAGCGCCTGCTACGGCACCGGCGGGCGCGACCTGAAGGACGAGGTGGGCGCCGTCACGGCCCTCGACGCCATCGCCCGGCTGGCGGCCGACGACGACACCGCGGTGATCCTCTGCGTGTCCAAGCCGCCCAGCCCGGAGGTGGCCGAGACGGTGCTCCGCGCGCTGGCGGGGTCCGGGAAGCCGGCGGCCGCCTGCATGGTGGGCGGCGGCGTCGACCCGGTGGACGGCGTGCACCTGGCCGACACGCTGGAGGGGGCGGCGCTCGGCGCCGCGCGGCTGGCCGGCCACGACGCGCCGGCGCCGCGCGACCCGCGTGCCGGCTGGGTGTCCGGCGGCGCGGTGCGGGGGCTCTTCTCGGGCGGCACGCTCTGCAGCGAGGCGGCGGCGATCCTGGCCGATCGCCTCGGGGCGGTGTACTCCAACGCCCCCGCCGGGCGCGCCCGGACGCTCGAGGGGCCGCCGAGGGGGCACGCGGTGCTGGACCTGGGCGAGGAGGAGTTCACCCGCGGCCGGCCCCACCCCATGATCGACCCCGCCGCCCGCGCGGAGCGGCTGGCCGAGGAGGCCGCCGACCCGGATGTCGGCGTGATCCTGCTCGACGTGGTGCTGGGCTACGCGAGCCACCCCGACCCGGCGTCGGTGCTGCTGCCGCCGATCCGGGAGGCCCTGGCCGCCCGCCCCCAGCTGGCGGTGGTGGGCTACGTGCTGGGCACGGAGGCCGACCCGCAGGTGCGCAGCCGCCAGGCCGCCGCCCTGGAGGCCGCCGGCGTGCGCCTGGCCCCGACCAACGCGGCCGCCGCGCGCCTGGCCGCGGCCATCGCGGGGTGAGGGCGCGATGAGGATCCGGATCGTCACCTACTCCACCAAGCCCCGCGGCGGGGTCGTCCACGCGCTGCACCTGGCGGAGGCGCTCGCCGACCGCGGCCGCGACGTGGAGCTGTGGGCGCTGTCGGCCGACGGGGCCCGGTTCTTCCGCGAGCCGCGCGTGCCCGCCCACCTGGTGCCGGTCGACAAGCGGCCGGGCGAGGACGTGGAGCCGCGGATCCTGCGCTACGCCGCCACCCTGGCGGAGGGCATGCGCGCCGCCGGGCCGGCGGACGTGCACCACGCCGAGGACTGCCTGTCGGCCCGGGCGCTGCTGGCGCTGCGCGACGAGGGGCGGGTGGACGCGATCGTCCGGACCGTCCACCACGTCGACGACTTCGCCAGCCCGGTGCTCCAGGAGTGCCAGCGGGCGTCGATCGAGGACGTCGACCACCGGATCTGCGTCAGCCGCCACTGGGCGCAGGTGCTGCGCCGCGACCACGGCGTCGATGCGGAGGTGATCCCGAACGGCGTCGACGCGGCCCGCTTCGCGGGCTGCCCGCTCGACCGTGCCGCGGCCGGCGACCGGCTGGGCTGGGGTGGGCGCCCCACGGTCCTGGCCATCGGCGGGATCGAGCCGCGCAAGGGCAGCCGCACCCTGCTGGCGGCGTTCGCGGCGCGTCGCGGCGACCTGGGGCCCGGTGCCCTCCTGGCGATCGCCGGCGGCGAGACGCTGTTCGACTACGCCGACTACCGCGCCGCCTGGGAGGACGACGCCGCCCGCCTGGGCCTGCGCGTCGCGCGCGGCCGCGAGGTCGACCCGGAGGCCGACGTGCAGGTGCTGGGGCCGCTGCCCGACGACCTGATGCCGCCGCTGATGCGCGCCGCCGACGTCTTCGCCTTCCCGTCCGAGCGCGAGGGGTTCGGCCTGGTGGTGCTGGAGGCCCAGGCCGCCGGCCTGCCCGCGGTGGTCAGCGACCTGCCCGTGCTCCAGGAGTTCCTGAAGGACGGCCGCGACTGCCGGATGGTCCCGGTGGGCGACGCGGCGGCCCTGGGGCGCGCGCTGGTCGAGTGTTCAATTGAACCGCGCCTCCGCGTTCAATTGATCCAGGGGGGACGCGCGACGGCCGCCCGCTTCACCTGGGACGCGGCCGCGGCGGCGCACGAGCGGATCTACGACCGGGTGGGGGCGGCCGTCTGATGCCGATCGACGAGTCGCACGACTACGCCGTGTGGACGGCCGAGTGGCGGGGCGGGATGTCCGCCGACGTCTCCGGGCGCGGGCACACGGTGCGGGTGGACGAGCCGCCGGAGTTCGGCGGTCAGGACACCGGCCCGATGCCCACCGAGATGATCGTGATCGCGCTGGCGTCGTGCATGTGCATCGCGATCGCGTGGGCCGCGGGGAAGCGCCGAGTCCGCCTGGACGACGTGAGGGTGCACGTGCGGCCGTACCGCGCCGTCGGCGAGCCGCGCCACGGCGCGTACGACCTGTGGGTGGAGTCGTCCACGCCCGCCGGGGAGCTCGACCCCGTGGTCGAGCTCGCCGCCCGCTACTGCTGGGTCACGAACACGATCAGGAACCCGCCCGAGATCCGGTACCACCTGGGTGCGCCGGACCAGGGGGCGACGACGAACGCCGAGAGGGGAGCATGACGATGGGCCAGCGCATCTGCGTGATCGGGGGAGGGGCCGCGGGCATCAGCGCCGGCTCGATGGCCAAACGCACCGACCCCGACGCGACCGTGGTCGTCTGCACCGAGTACGAGGACGTCGCGTACTCCCCGTGCGGCATCCCGTACGTCCTCGGCCGCGAGATCCCCGACTTCGAGCGCCTCTTCCTGGCCGGCCCCGAGAACTACGCCGAGGCGGGCATCGACCTGCGGACGCAGACCGTGGTCACGTCGGTGGACACCGCCAACCGCACCATCACCGCCAACGGCCACGTGGTGCCGTGGGACAAGCTCATCGTCTGCACCGGCTGGAACTACACGCTGCCGGACGTGCCGGGCAACGACCTCGAGGGCCTCACCTTCGTCAAGAACATCCGGCGCGGGATCGAGCTCAACGAGACGCTCGACGACGTGAAGAAGGCCGTGGTGCTGGAGGCCGGGCCGCTGGGCGTGGAGATGCTCACCGCGCTCGCGCACCGCGGCATCGAGACCCACCTGGTCGACGAGAACGCGTGGCTGCTCGCCCAGATCGCCGACCCCGAGATCGCCGAGCCCGTGCAGGAGAGCCTGAAGGAGCTCGGCTGCCACCTGCACTTCGGCGTGGGGCTCAACGGGTTCGTCGGATCCGGCGGCAGGCTCACCGGCGTGGACACCAGCGAGGGCGTCATCGACGCCGACATCTGCGTCATCTCCACCCACAAGGAGCCGGAGACCACCATCGCCCGCTCCATGGGCCTGAAGGTCGGCTCCACCGGCGCCCTGGTGGTGAACGAGCGGATGGAGACCTCGATGGCGGGGGTGTACGCCGCGGGCGACGTGGTCGAGGTGCCGCAGAACCTGACGGGCATCGCCGTCCAGGGGCTCACCGGCTCCCACGCCATGCAGCAGGGCCGCGTGGCCGGCGCGAACGCGGGCGGCGGCAACCGCCGCTACGACCCGGTCAACATCCCGTGGGGGATGGTCGGCGGCCAGGTCCAGATCGGCGGGGCCAGCCTGGGCGAGCACCTGGCCCAGTCGCTCGGCATCCCCTACGTCGTGGGCGCCGCCAACGGCATCAGCCGCGCCCGCTACTTCCCGGGCGTCCAGCAGGTGCGGGTGAAGCTGCTGGCGGAGCCCGGCACCGGCACGCTCATCGGCGGGCAGTTCGTGGGCGGCGAGGGCATCAAGGAGCGCGCCGACTTCCTGGCGTTCGCGCTGAAGCGTGGCGCCACCCTCGAGGACCTGGCGTTCATGGAGAACGTCTACAGCCCGCCGATCGGCGCCCTCTACGAGCCGCTGTCGGTGGCCGCGCTGAACGGGATGGCCCAGCTGTGAGCGCCCCCGAGGTCCCCGAGAGCGTCACGGAGTACTTCGGGCACGACAAGGTGGCCCACCGCGGCCGCGGCGGCCTGCCCGCCGCGCCGCCGGCCCCGCCCGGCTCCACCGCCCGCAAGGCGGGCGAGACCGCGGTCGCCGACGGGCGCGCCAAGGCCGGCACGCCCGGCCTGCGCCCCGGGGCCCGGCCCGCGAAGGTGCCGCCCAAGCCGGCGCTGCCCCGCCGGATGCGCGCCGGTGGCGAGCGCGCCCTGTTCGAGCGGACGATGCGGCGCCTCGGCCCGGTCGCGAAGGCCCCCGCCCCGCACGCCGCGGCGGGCGCGTTCTGGCGGGTGGCGTTCGCCCCCGCCTACACGCTCATCCCGTGGGGGATCAAGAGGCGCATGGTCACGATGACGTCGGGGGTGAAGCACTGGAGGACGTGACCGCGTCCGCGCTGAACGCGTCGGCGGGCAGCCCCGGGCCGCACAGGCCCGTGTCCACGACGTAGGAGGCCCCGTCGGCCTCGTCGCGAAGGTGCACGACGTGGCACGGCAGGCCGATCTCCGAGCGCAGCGAGTAGCCCTCGACCACGAACGTCGTGACGTGGGCGGTCCGGTGGCGCGTGAGCAGGCACGCCCCGCCGCCCAGGTCCTCACGGCGCTGCACCACGAACGGTCCGTGGGCCACCACCTGGCGGATCCGCACGCCCACGTCCGGACGGATCCAGTCCGCGTCACCCGCGCGACCGGCCACCGGATGAGGTTCGCGCGACACAGGCCGCAGGCTAACGTCCCCCGGACCTCGTGCCGACCCCCCGTGCCATGACCCCGAGCCGCCTCCTCCCGCCGGCGCTCCTCGCCGCCGCGGCCCTCGCCGCGGGCGCCGCGGCGGCGGCCGGCCAGGCGCAGGCGCCCCCGCCCGCGACGGCCCCCACGCCCACCACCCCCACGGCCCCCGCCGCGCCCGCCTCGTTCACGTTCGCGGGCCGCGGCTTCGGCCACGGCATCGGCATGTCGCAGTACGGCGCCCGCGGCCGCGCCCTGGCGGGCTGGAGCGCCCACCGCATCCTGGCCGCGTACTTCACCGGCGTGAAGTTCGGGAAGGCGCCGAACCGCACCGTTCGGGTGCTGCTCGCCACCGGCCTCCAGGAGGCCCGGTTCTGGAGCCCGCGGCGGTGGCGGCTGCTCGGGCGCCGCCCCGGCGGCCGCAACGTCACGCACCTGCGCACCGGCGTCACCTACATGCTCCAGGCGCGCGCCGACGGCACCCTCGCCGTCAAGCGCGGCCGCACCGTGGTCGCGGTCGTCGCGGGGCCGGTGCGCTTCCAGTCGCGGGCCAGGGGCGGGTGGGTCGCGTGGGGCCGCACGCAGCCGGAATCGGCGCGGCGCTACCGCGGCGGCATCCGCGCGCTGCCCTCCGGCGGCGGCCGCTTCGACCTGGTGAACGTGGTGGACATGGAGGACTACCTGCGCGGCGTCGTCCCGCGCGAGATGCCGTCCAGCTGGGGCGACGACGCCCCGGCCGCCCTCTCCGCACAGGCGATCGCGGCGCGCAGCTACGTCCTCTCCACCATGGCCCCCACCAGCACCTACGACGTGTTCGACGACGAGCGAAGCCAGGTCTACGGCGGCGTCGACGCCGAGGACCCGCGGTCGAACCGTGCGGTGCGACAGACCCGCGGCACCGTGCTGACATACGATGGCGCCGTCATCACCGCCTACTTCTTCTCCACGTCCGGCGGGCGGACCGAGGACGTCCAGAACGTCTTCGCGGGGAGCAGCGCGCGGCCCTACCTGAAGAGCGTCCCGGATCCCTTCGACAAGATCAGCCCGTTCCACGTCTGGCCCGACCCGCCCACGTTCAGTGCGCGGCGGCTCGGCGACCTGCTCGGGCTCGGGGCGCCGGTGACGTCGGTCGACGTGGTGCGCCGCGGCATCTCCCCCCGGGTGGTGCAGGTGAAGGTGACCACCACCACGGGGCGCACGGCCACGTTCAGCGGGTGGACCATGCGCGGCAAGCTCGGCCTGCGCGACACCTGGTTCAGCGTCCGGCCCAACGCCGCGGGCACGGCGGGCCGGTGAGGCGGCGCACCGCCCTGGCCGCCGTCGCGGCGGCCGCCGCCGTGGCGGGGGGCCTCGCGACGGCCGGCACGGCCGCGGCGGCCGACCCCATCCTGCCGCTGTCCCAGGTGCAGCCGGGGATGGTCGGGCAGGCGCGCACGGTGGTGCGCGGCACCGACATCGTCACGTTCCCGGTCACGGTGCTCGACGTGCAGCACTCCTCCGACGCCCCCGGCGGCGCGCTGATCCTGGTGCGGGCCGAGGGGCCGCTCATCGACTCCACCGGCGGGGTCGCCGAGGGCATGAGCGGCAGCCCCGTGTACGTGACCGGCGCCGACGGGGTCGCGCGCGTGATGGGCGCGGTGGCCTACGGCAGCGGCGACCAGGCCAACGTCATCGTGGGCGTCACCCCCATCGAGCAGATGATCGACTCCGACTCGGGCCTGCGCGCCAACGAGCGCATCCCCGCGGCCGGGCCGGCGAAGCCCCTGCGCATGGTGCGCGACCGGTCCGCCGCCCGCGCGGCCGAGCGCCGCGACCCGGGCGAGCGGGCGCTCTACCCGCTCGAGCGCTGGACCATCGCCGGCGCGTCGCGGCCGCTCGTGGGCCCGCTGTCGGCCGAGCTCGCCCGCTCCGGCGTGAGCCTCAACTCCATCGGGCCGCGCACCATGCGGCCGCCGGTGCCGCTGGTGCCGGGCGCCTCGGTCACGGCGCTGCTCTCCGGCGGCGACCTCGTGCTCGGCGCGGTCGGCACCGTCACCTACGTCGACGGCCCCACGGTGCTCGCGTTCGGCCACCCCTTCACGGGGGCGGGGCCGGCGCGGTTCCTGATGGGCGACGCGTACGTCTACCAGACGATCGCCGCGCCCATCACCGGGTCCAGCTACAAGCTCGCGGAGCCCGGCAACCTCCAGGGCATGATCGTCGGCGACCGCACCGACGGCATCACCGGCCGCCTGGGCCCGGTGGAGGGCATCGCGGGCACCGCGACCGCCGAGAACGTCGCGCGCGGCACCACCAGCACCGTCCGCACCACCATCGCGCCGGACGACCGCACCGCGCCGATCCTGGCGGCCCTGCTCCAGGACGAGCCCGCCATCCGCGCCACCGACGGCCTCGCCCGCGGCACGATGGCGCTGCGGGTGACCATCCAGAGCCCGGCGCTGAAGCGCCCCTTCGTGTACCGCAACCTCTACGCCGCCGAGGGCGACGTGGTCACGCTCGCGAGCGGCACCGCCGCGCGGATCGCGTCGATCATGCTCCAGAACGGCGTCAAGCGGCTGCCGATCTCCGCCATCACCATCGACGAGCGCCTCGACACCACGGTGCGGGCGGCGCGGATCGTGGGCGCGCGCATCGCCCCCCACCGGGTGACGGCGGGGGGCCGGGCGGTGCTGTTCCTGCGCATCCAGCCGTGGCGGGCGGCGCAGCGGACCATCCGCGTGCCGGTGCGCGTCCCCGACACCCTGTTCCCGGGCCGCGCGGCCATCCGGGTCATCCCCAAGTCGACCGGTGGCTTCGACTCGCTGCCCGCCGACCTCACGCAGCAGCTCGGCCTGGGCGGCGGCGTGCCCGCCCGCCGCGCCGCGGTGCTGTCGGCGAACCGCTTCGCCGCCCGCCAGTCGGGCACCCCGCTGCAGCGGGTGACCCGCGCCCTGCGCCGCGCCACCGACGACCGCAACGACGCCGTCCGCCTGGTGAGCGCGGACGACGACGAGACCGACCCCACGGTCGGCACCACGGCCGGCGTGCCGTGGGTGATCTACGGGGGCCGCGCCACGGCCCGCGTGATCGTCCGCTAGTCCAGCCGACCCGGCGAGGGGATCTCCACCAGCTCGACGAGGTTCCCGACGGGGTCGCGCACGAACGCGCGGTCGCGGCCCTGGATCCGGCTGCCCGCGTCGCGGACCTCCGACCCGGCGGCCACCAGGCGCTCGCGCACGGCGGCCAGGTCGTCGACCTGCAGGCAGAAGTGGTGCGCCCGGGCGGGGTCGGGGGCGATGGCGTGCGGGATGAAGTGGAGCTCCACCCCCTCGTCGGCGGTGGCGAACCAGACCCAGCCGAGGTGGGCGACCTCCTCCGGCACCGGCATCTCCGGGATGCCGAGCACGCCGGTGTAGAAGCCGCGGATGACGTCGGCGTCCCCCTCGGGGAACGTCACGGCCACGTGCTGGAGGCGGAACATGCCCCGAGCCTACCCCCCGAGCTCCAGCAGGCGCTCCGCGCGGTCGAGCGCCGCCCGCGCCGCCTCGGCCGGGGTGTCGCCGTACTCCATCACCCACCCGGCGAACGGCAGGCCGCCGATGAACATGTACCACCCGCCCGAGTGGTGGGCGCGGGGGCCGTCGACGTGGATGGCCGGCGACGACACGAGCAGCGCCGCAAGGCGGGCGTCCTCGTCGGCGGGCAGGATCTCGCCCCCCGGGTTGGCGGGGCTCGCCGCGAACTCCTCCAGCACCGAGATCCACGCCTCGCCGTCGCGGGTGCGGCCGCTCAGGGCGGCCAGGGCGTCGGCCATCGTGGGCCACAGGGGTCCGTCGGGGTCGGCGGCGGGGGTCCAGCCGCACAGGTGCTCCGCCACCTTCACGCGGGTCCCGTCGGGGAGGTCGATCTCCAGCAGCCGCGCGCCGGGCGCGCCGAGGTCCCGCACCACGACCGTCCCGTCGGGCGCCTCGAGCGTCAGGCGGCGGCGCTTACGTCTCGCGGCCGACCATCTCCTCGGGCGGGACGTCGCGCCACACCTGCGCGGGCAGGCCGGCCACCAGCTTGCCGGCGGGGACGTCGCGGGTCACCAGCGCGCCGGCGGCGACGAACGCCTCCGCGCCGATCTCGATGCCGGGCAGGATCACCACCCCGCCGCCCACGCGGGCGCCGCGGCGGATGACCGCCCCCTTGATCAGGGCGTGGCGCGCCTCCGTGCGGCCCATGAAGTTGTCGTTCGTCGTCGTCACGCACGGCGCGATGAAGACGTGGTCCTCCAGCTCGGAGTAGGCCGTGATGTACGAGTTCGACTGGATCTTGGTGAACGCCCCGATCGGCACGTCGTTCTCGACGCACACCCCGCGGCCCACCACCACGCCCTCGCCAAGATTGCAGCGCTCCCGCACCGACGCCTGGTCGCCGATGATCACGTCCGGCCCCAGCACGGTGCCGGCGTAGACCACCGCTCCGCTGCAGATCGCGGAGCCCGCACCGATCTCGAGGGGCGCGAGCGGCTCCTTCTTCGCGCTGGTGGAGCGTTTCGAGAGCTTCGGCTGCTTCCCCAGCACCACGTTGTCCTGGATCACCACCCCGTCGCCGATCACGGTGCCGTCGTGGA
This sequence comes from Thermoleophilia bacterium, assembly GCA_050250915.1. GTDB lineage: Bacteria > Actinomycetota > Thermoleophilia > Miltoncostaeales > Miltoncostaeaceae > Miltoncostaea. The sequence continues at coordinate 11,392 of JBFWNT010000025.1, read as the reverse complement.
TCACCACGTTCGCGCCGATCTCGACGTCGTCGCCGAGCGTGACGCCCTCGCCGAGGACCAGGTTCTCGCGGCTCACGCGACCGCTCCGGCAAGCGCGACGGGCCGTCCGCCCTGGGACAGCGACTCGCCCATCGCCTCCAGCACCTCGACCACGGTGGCGCCCGCCCAGCCGTCCGACGGCGTCGGGCCGCGGTCGCGGACGGCCTGCGCGAAGCGCTCGCACACCACCCGCAGCGGCTCCGTGCCGGGGACCTTCGGGATGTGGATGTCGCCGGAGCGCACCTGGATGTACTCGCCGTACGTCTCGGTGTGGGGGATCGGCCCCTTGTCGTAGACGGTCACCTTGCGCTCGGTCTCCATGTCGTCGAACACCACCATCCGGTCGGAGCCGATCACCGTCATGCGGCGCATCTTGTGCGGGTCGAGCCAGCTGAGGTGCAGGTGCCCGAGGATGCCGGACGGGAAGCGGATGCGCCCGAAAACCACGTCCTCCACGCCCGGCTGGAGGTAGCTCTCGCCCGTGGCCGAGACCTCGGCGGGCCGCTCGCCCACCAGGTGCAGCATCACGGAGATGTCGTGCGGTCCCAGGCTCCACAGCGCGTTCTCGTCGGGTCGCACGATGCCCAGGTTCAGCCGGTTGCCGTAGATGTAGAACACCTGCCCCAGCGCGCCGTCGGCGATCAGGTCGTGCAGCTTCTGCACCGCCGGGTGGTACACGAGCAGGTGGTCGACCATCAGCACCCGGCCGCGGGCGTCGGCCAGCGCGGCCAGCTCGTTGGCGTCCTTGGCGGTGAGCGCCAGGGGCTTCTCCACGAACGCGTCCTTGTCGGCCTCCAGGGCCAGGCGGGCGAGGGGTGCGTGGCTGGGCACCGGCGTCGCGATCACCACCGCGTCCAGGTCCGGGTCCTCCAGCAGGTCCTCGTAGCGCGCCGTGAAGCGGCTGTTGCGGTAGCCGGGGCGGTGGCGGTCGAGGATGGCCTCGTCGCGGTCGCAGATCCAGGTGACGCGGCAGCCGTCGAGCCGGTCGAAGTTGCGGGCCAGGTTCGGGCCCCAGTAGTTCATGCCGACGACGCCGATGGACAGGGGCGTCGCGCCCGTCGCCGGCATCGCTACAGCGTCCAGACCTTGCCGTCCTGCTCCGGGACGACGTTGCGCAGGTCCACGACCAGCGGGGCGGCGTCGGCCACCAGCTGCCAGTCCGTCCCCGAGTGCGCCGTGACCACGACGGCGACGTCCACGGCGCCCAGCGTCCCGGCGTCCAGCGGCACGCCGGTGAGCCCCAGCTTGGGCAGCTCGGGCACGAACGCGTCGTGGTAGCTCACGACGGCGCCCTCGCTGCGGAGCAGCTCGATGATGCGCAGCGACGGGCTCTCGCGGGTGTCGTTCACGTCGGCCTTGTACGACACGCCGATCACCATGACGCGGCTGCCGTTGAGGGCCTGACGGCGGCTGTTGAGCGCGCGGCCGACCTTGTCGACGCAGAACCGCGGCATCTGCGAGTTGACCTTGCCGGCCAACTCGATGAACTCCGTGTGGAGGTCGAACTCCCGCGCCTTCCACGTGAGGTAGAAGGGGTCGATCGGGATGCAGTGGCCGCCGAGGCCGGGGCCGGGGCGGAACGGCATGAAGCCGAACGGCTTGGTGGCGGCGGCGTCGATGACGTCCCACACGTCGATGTTCATCCGGTCGCAGAGCACCGCCAGCTCGTTCACCAGGGCGATGTTGACGCTGCGGAAGATGTTCTCCAGCAGCTTCGTGAGCTCGGCCACCTCGGGGCTGGTGACCGGCACCAGGGTCTCGCACGCCTTCCCGTACAGCTCCATCGCGCGCCGCGTGCACTCGGGCGTGAGGCCGCCGATGACCTTCGGCGTGGTCGCCGTGGTCCAGTCCACGCGGCCCGGGTCCACGCGCTCGGGCGAGAAGGCCAGGTGGAAGTCGCGGCCGGCGGTCAGGCCGGAGCGCTCCAGCACCGGGGCGACCTCCTCGCGGGTGGTGCCCGGGTAGGTCGTGCTCTCCAGCACCACCAGGTGGCCGGCGCGCAGGCGGGTGGCCAGGCTCTCGCACGCCCCCAGCACGGCCGAGAGGTCGGGCTCGCGGTGCTCGGTGAGCGGCGTGGGCAGGCAGATGATGACCGCGTCGACGTCGCGGATCTCGTCCCACGAGGTCGTGGCGCGGATCAGGCCGGCCTCGACGAGGGGCGCGAGGCGGTCCGACGGGACGTCCTCGATGTAGGACGACCCGGAGTTGACCTGCTCGACCTTGGCCTCGATCGCGTCGAGCCCGAGCACGGACACGCCGGCCTCGGCGAACGTCGCCGCGAGCGGGAGCCCGACGTACCCGAGCCCCACGATGCCCACCTGTGGAGCGCCGGGGGTCAGTCGCGCGGGGTCGCCGACGGCGCCGGGTCGAGGGTGATCAGGCTGCGCACGGGAGGGCTACTCTAGTCGGTGACGAGGGCGATCGAAAGGACGCGGCGTTGCGACCGGAGACCCTGCTGGCGGGACTTCCCCGCCTCGTCCGCGTCGCCGACGAGCAGCGCTGGCGCGGCCAGTTCTGCGTGGCCACCGCGGCCGTCGTCGCCGTATTCTGGGTGTGCAGCTGGCTGGTCGACGAGCCGCTGCGCCCGGGGGTCACGGCGCTCGCCGCCGCCGCCGCCGCGATCCCGACGTTCCTGGTCAGCGCCGTGGGCATGTCCCGACGCGTGCGCCACCTGCTGGTGCGCGCCACGCCGCCGCCGCGCGCGTCCGTGCACGAGACGGTGGCGGCATCCCGCGAGCGGCGCACCAAGCTCTCCGGCGTGGTGCTCACCGGCATCGTCCTGCTGCTGCTGTTCGAGCGCTTCACGGACGGTGCGGGCATCATCGCCGGATTGATCGTGGGCCTCCTGGGCGCCTCGGGGGCGGTGGACTGGGTGGAATCGCGTCGCTGGCAGGCGGCTGAGCGGGAGCGCGAGACGCGCCTGTACGTGATGGTCAAGCCCGACGCCCTCAGCCCCCGGCTCGGCGCCGCGCAGGTCTACGAGACCCCGCGGCCCGGGGACCGGCGGGGCCGGGCCCTGGAGCCCAGCCCGTTCGACCTCGGGATCTGACCCCGGTCTTCGGCGTTACCGGCGGGAGCGGGCGGCCACCTTGGCCGCCTTCCGCTTCGCGATTACCGCGGCCTTCTTCTTCAGCACCCGCTGGCTTGCGATGCAGTAGTTGCTCACGCCCAGTGGCTTCGGCGTGAACTCGCTTCCCGTGTATGGCCAAACACGCCAGACGTAGCACGTCTTCGGGCGCGTCTTCGACTTCGGAACCCGGAAGACAGTCCGCTTCGGGAACACCGAGAGGACCTTGGTCACCTTCGGGGTCTTGGCGTTCTTCCCGAGAGAGACGCGAAAGATCTGGAGGTTGAAGAGCTTCGTTCCCTTCGGGCCGCCTGTCCATCTGAGAAACGGCGTGCGGCTGAAGATGGTCTTGCCCGCCTTCGGCTTGAGGCGCCGCGCGTTCTGCTTCGGCAGCAAGGTGACGAGCCCGCTACTTGGCGAGGGTGCCACGAGCGGCGCGATCACTGTGAATGGCTCGACGGTTGCCGGCGAGACGTTGCCAGCCGCGTCGATTTGCTGAACGCTGAACACGTACGCGTCCTCTGCGAGAGACGGGAGCGTCGCGGACGTGATTGGCGTATCCGTCGGTGGGACCACCGCGGTGCTGTTGCGATCCACGACGTTCCAACGGGAGTAGGCGCCGGGTTCCGTCGCCCACGTGAAGACGGCGTCACCGAGGGCTGGGAAGGTGGGCCGCGTCAGGATGGCGGGCGGATCCGGCGGCGTTGTGTCCACAACGAACGAACGGAGTGCCTCCTCACTCTCACGGGCGGCCGCCGTGAACTGTGTCACGTGGAAAACGTAGGCTCCGTCGGGCAGCGCCGAAAGGTCAGCCTGCTTTGCGGTACCGGCGCCGGACCGGAGGGCCGCACTGGCCCCAACCTTGGTCAGGTACCACCGGAATGTCGCCCCGGTTCCGTCCCAGGTGAACGTCGGCGACGTGTTCTGGGTGGGGGTCGACGGACCCCCGGTGATCAGCGGCGCCGGCGGCACCGTCGGGTCGATAAGGAGGTCCTTGCCTTGGGCTGGGGTCGCGGTGCGCGAGTTCCCGGCCTTGTCGAACGCGACGACGCGCCAGACGAGTGGTGTGAACTCTGGGAGCACTGCGCCACCCCAAGTTGAGGGCGGCGCCGAGTAGTCGCCAACGCTGGAGGCGGGATTCACGGTCGCAAGGTTGAGCCAGCCAGTCGCCGGGTCGAAGTCGCCGTCGGCTCGCTGCCATTGGACGACGTATCTGTCGATGCCCGAAGTGGCGTCTGAGGAGCGTGACCAGGTGAACGTCGGCTGGCTCGACACCTGGGCACCCGGGCCGACGGTGCCGAAGGCGGTTGGAGCTGTGTTGTCGAAATTGAAGGTCGCCGCGGACGCGGGAAGCGAGACCTTTCCTGCGACATCAGTAACGGTGAATGATGGACCGGTCAGCCCGTTGCCGTTCTGTGTCCACCCCACATCGGCGGGGCAGGCCCCAACCGGGAGCGGATTGTCGTCGGAGCAGACGGGGCGGAGCGTCAGGCTGCGATAGAAGCCCCCCGTGGCCGCGCCGTTCAAGCTCACACTCACGGTTGGCGCTGCCCGGTCGACCAGAAGCGGCGCGGTCTTGTCCGCGCCGGCCACTTCGGTCACGCCGTCGCTCTGCACCGCGTGGACCAAGACGGTGTAGCTCCCGGAAGCGACGGTGACCTGGGCTTGCGTCGCCGCGGGTCCGCCGGGCGCGACGACCGTGGACCCGCCGATCGTCACCTCGTAGCGCACGATGGCGGAGCCGAGGTCCGCAACCGAATCGTTGGCGAAGTTCACCGTGACCGGCTGGGCGGCGGTAGGGGTGGCGACCGAGACGCTGGAAGGTGCAGTCGGAGCGGCCCAGGCGTTGCTCGTGAGAGCGAGGGCTGCCACGGTCGCAGATGCGGTCCACGCCGCGAGGCGGGACGGACGGGGGCGGAGACTCATCGATCGGGACCACCGGTGCGCACGACAGAATGAGCGAATCCTAGTGATGAACACGGCGGGTTCCGCACTAGCCGAAGGTCCAGATTTGGCATACTCAGTAGTTCATTACTGCGATGCCGGTCATGCGGCAGCGACCACGGCGTCGGCGATCTGCTCGGCCGCCGTCCCGTCGCCGTAGAACGGCGGACGCTCCGCCGGCATCGCGATGTGAGACAGGGCGGCGCGCACCCGCACGGGATCCATGCCCGCGAGGGTGTTGAAGCCGCCGTCCACGGTCTCCACCCACTCGGTGGTGTCGCGCAGCGTCACGCATGGCACGCCGTGGAAGTAGGCCTCCTTCTGGACGCCGCCGGAGTCGGTGACCACCGCCCGGGCGCCGAGCAGCAGGGCCGTGAAGTCGAGGTAGCCCACCGGCGGCTGCAGGCGCAGCGACGGGTGTCCCTCCAGGCGGGCCCAGCGGCCGTCGGCCTGGAGCCGGTGGCGGGTGCGCGGGTGCACCGGGAACACGGCGGGCTCGTCGATCGCCTCGAGCACGTCGACCAGCGCGTCGAGCGCCTCCGGCGTGTCGGTGGCCGCCGCCCGGTGGACGGTCACCAGCAGGTAGCCGCCGGGGTCCAGGCCCAGGGCGGCCGGCCCCGGCCGCGCGGCCGCGGCGGGGGCGAACATGCGGCTGGCGTCCAGCATCACGTCGCCCACCTGGTGCACGCCGCGCGTGATCCCCTCGCGCGCGAGGTTCGCCACGGCCACGTCGGTGGGGCACAGCAGCAGGTCCGAGAGGTGGTCGGCCACCACCCGGTTCTGCTCCTCGGGCATCGTCATGTCGAACGAGCGCAGCCCGGCCTCCACGTGGCCCAGCGGCAGCCCCAGCTTGGCCGCCGCCAGCGCGCCGGCCAGCGTGGTGGTGGTGTCGCCGTAGACGAGCACCATGTCCGGCGCCTCCGCCACCAGCAGCGGCTCGAGGCGCTGGAGCATCAGCGCGGTCTGCGCGACCGGCGTCCCGGACCCCACCTCCAGGGCGTGGTCGGGCCGCGGCACCCCGAGCTCGTCGAAGAACAGGTCGGCCAGCTCCGGGTCGTAGTGCTGCCCCGAGTGGACCAGCACCTCGTCGACGCGGGCGCGCAGGGCCCGGCTCAGGGGAGCCGCCTTCACGAACTGGGGGCGGTTCCCCACGATCGACACCACCTTCACAGGCCGCCGAACCCCATCCCGGAGAGGCGCTGCGTGATGACCTCGAACCGGCCCGTGGCCACCAGCACGCCGATCAGCACGAAGATGGTCGCGGCCATCACGTTCACGAGGCGCCAGCGGTCCCGCAGCCACCGGAAGGCGGCCATCGACTGGGTCACGAACAGCCCGGACAGCAGGAACGGGATCCCGAGCCCCAGGGAGTAGGTGAACAGCAGGGTCGCGCCGATGCCGGGCGAGCCGGTGGGCGCGGCGTAGGTGAGGATGCTGCCCAGGATCGGGCCGATGCACGGCGTCCAGCCCACGGCGAACGCCGCGCCCACCAGGCTCGCGCCCACCAGGGTCGTCGGCCGGCGGACGTGCGGCATGCGCTCGCTCTGGAACAGGCCCAGCTGGGGCAGCGCCACCATCGCGACGCCGGTGACGATCAGGATGACCCCGGCGACGAGGTTCAGCGTGTCCTGGTTCTGGGTGAACGAGTAGCCGATCAGGCCGGCGCTGGCGCCGTACGCCGTGAACATGAGCGAGAAGCCCAGGACGAACGCCAGGGTCGGCGCCAGGACGTCCTTCGTCCGCGCGCCGAGCTCGTCGAACGAGACGCCGGAGATGAACGTGAGGTAGCCGGGGACCACGGCGAGGACGCAGGGCGAGATGAACGAGACGAACCCCGCGGCGAACGCGACGGGGTAGCTCAGGGCCGAGATGTCCTCCACGCGCGGATGGTACCGGTATGCGACGCTCCGGCCGGTTGCCACGAGGAGGACGATGACCACCGCCACCCAGGCCGACGCCACCGAGCTCGAGACCGTCCGCGCGGCCTACGAGGCGGCGGCCGACGCGCTGGCGCTCGACGACGAGGTGCGCCGGATCCTGGCGTCGTCGCACCGCGAGATCACGGTGCAGGTGCCGTTCCGCATGGACGACGGCACCCTCCGGGTCCAGACGGCGTACCGGGTGCAGCACAACGGCGCACGCGGCCCCTACAAGGGCGGGCTGCGGTACCACCCCGAGGTCGACCTGGACGGCGTGCGCGCCCTGGCCGCGGCGATGACGTGGAAGACCGCCCTGGTGGGGCTCCCGTTCGGCGGCGCCAAGGGCGGGCTGGACGTCGAGCCGCGGGGGCTCTCGCCGGACGAGCGTCAGCGCGCGACGCGGGTGCTGATGTCGCGCATCGACAAGGTGCTCGGCCCCATGCGCGACGTCATGGCGCCCGACATGGGCACCGGCCCGGCCGAGATGGCGTGGCTCATGGACGAGTACGGGCGCCTCCACGGGCACACGCCCGCCATCGTCACCGGCAAGCCGGTCGCGGTCGGCGGCACCGCCGGCCGGGTGGAGGCGACCGGCGAGGGGGTGGCGCTGGTGGCGCGCGAGGCCATGCGCGACGCGCGGATGGCCGTGGAGGGCGCGCGCGTCGCGATCCAGGGCTTCGGCAACGTCGGCAGCCATGCGGCGGCCGCGTTCCACCGGATGGGGTGCACGGTGGTGGCCGTCGGCGACGTCGCCGGCGCCGTGCACAACGCGGCCGGCCTGGACGTCGACGAGCTGGTGCGCCGGGCGCGGGCGGGCGTGGTGGGCCACGACGGGATGGACGTCGAGCGGATCACCAACGCCGAACTGCTCGCCTGCGACTGCGAGCTGCTGGTCCCCGCCGCGGTCGGTGGCGTGCTGCACGCCGGCAACGCGGCGTCCGTGCGCGCCCGGATGGTGGTGGAGGGCGCCAACACGCCGCTCACGCCGGGCGCCGACGCCGTCCTGGAGGACATGGGGGTCGCCGTGGTCCCCGACGTGCTCGCCAACGCCGGCGGGGTGGTCGTGAGCTACCTCGAGTGGGTCCAGAACCTCCAGAACGTCCAGTGGGACCGGCGCCAGGTCGACGAGGAGCTCACCCGGCGGCTCACCGGCGCGCACGCCCAGACGCGGGCGAGGGCGGCCGCCGACGGCTGCACGCTGCGCGAGGCCGCCCACCGGGTGGCGCTGGCCCGGGTGGCCGAGGCGGAGCGCCTGCGCGGCATCGCCTGAGCCCGTCCCCCGGAGCCCCGGTAACCTTGGGGACAGCCGCCGAGCCAATCGACGTGAGGAGAGGGAGCCGATGGCCACCACGACCGGTTCGTCCCTGGAGCAGATCCTGGGCGACGAGGCGGAGGACCTGCTCACCCACCGCTGCCAGACCATCCCGGCCGAGCGCCTGACCCTTCCCGGCCCGACGTGGGTCGACGACGTCATGAGCGCGTCCGACCGCCCCACCCCGGTGCTGCGGTCGCTGCAGTCGCTGTTCGACAACGGCCGCCTGGGCGGCACCGGCTACGTCTCGATCCTCCCGGTCGACCAGGGCATCGAGCACTCCGCCGTCGCGTCGTTCACGCCGAACCCGGACTTCTTCGATCCGGTCAAGATCGTCGAGCTCGCGATCGCGGCCGAGTGCAACGCCGTGGCCACCACCCTGGGCGTCCTCGGGATCGCCGCGCGCAAGTACGCGCACCGGATCCCGTTCCTGCTCAAGATCAACCACAACGAGTTCCTGTCGTACCCGAACTCGTACGACCAGATCATGTTCGCGTCGGTCAAACAGGCGCGGGAGATGGGCTGCGTCGCCGTCGGCGCCACGATCTACTTCGGGTCGGCGGAGTCGAAGCGGCAGATCCAGGAGGTCTCCGCCGCGTTCGCGGCCGCCCATGAGCACGGCATGGGCACCGTCCTCTGGTGCTACACGCGCAACTCCGCGTTCAGCGCGAAGGACGGCGGGCCGGACTACCACACGGCCGCGGACCTGACCGGCCAGGCGAACCACCTGGGCGTGACGATCCAGGCCGACATCATCAAGCAGAAGCTCCCCGACACGGCCGCCCCCGGCTTCCTGGACCTGAAGTTCGGCAAGACGGACAAGCGCGCCTACACGGAGCTGATGACCGACAACCCGATCGACATGACCCGGTTCCAGGTGGCCAACTGCTACATGGGCCGCATCCCGCTCATCAACTCGGGCGGCGCGTCGGGCGGCGCGAGCGACCTGCGCGAGGCGGTCCGCACCGCCGTGATCAACAAGCGCGCCGGGGGCGCCGGCCTCATCTCCGGCCGCAAGGCGTTCCAGCGGCCGTTCGCGGAGGGCGTGGAGCTGCTCCAGGCCATCCAGGACGTCTACCTGTCGAAGGACGTCACGATCGCCTAGCGGGTCACCCCCGGGGGGCCGGCGCCGCCGCGTCCCGGACGAAGCCCGTCATCAGCCGCACCGCCTCGGGCCGGGTCATCCCGCCCGGGGCGGTCAGCGTGCGCCACGTGTCGATCGCCAGCGCATGGCGCAGCGCGGCCTCCATGCGCGCCCGCCGCCGGCCGCGCAGGCGGTGGTCGCCGACGGCCGAGGCCACCCACGCGTCGGCCAGGCCGTCCCAGAAGGCGCGCGCCTCGTCCATCGCCGCGACCTTGCCGGCGTCGGCGAACACCGGGGTCAGGTCGCCGCTCGTCCGCTCCCAGTAGGCCGAGACCTCGTCGATCGCCGCCGCGACGCGCGCCTCGAACGGCGCGATCGCCGTCCAGCGCCCGTGATCGGGCAGCGGGTTCAGCGACAGCCAGTGGCCGGTGCAGGCGCGGAAGATCGACGCCTCGTCGGGGAAGTGGGCGTACACGGTGTGGCGCTGCACGCCCGCCCGCTCCGCGATGGCGCTCACCGACGTCCGCGCCGGGCCCACGCTCGTGTGCAGCCCCATCGCCGCCTCGACGATCCGCTCGCGGGTGCGGCGGACGTTCCGGGCGCGGGCGCCCTCGGTGATGGCCGTCTCCGAACTCATTGCACACAAGTGTACTCCAAAGCCTTGACGTCGTGCACGTGCCCTGCGTAGGGTCGCCCCACCAATCACTGCACAAACGTGTGCAATGAAGATCAGGAGGCAGAACCATGCAGGCCCTGGACCTGAAGACCATCGAGCTGATGGAGATCGCGTCGGCGATCGACCCCACGCGTCGGGTGCGGGTGGCGTTCCCCATGTCGAGCGCGACGGGCACGGCCGCCAGCGCGTCCGTGTACTTCGAGGTGGCGCCGGGCGAGCACGTGGGCGTCCACACCGACAGCAGCGAGGAGTTCCTCTACATCGTGGAGGGGAGCGGCGAGGGCCTGGTGGGCGAGGAGACGGCGCCCGTCGAGGCCGGCCATTTCGTCCTGGTCCCCGCGATGGTGCGCCACGACCTGACCAACACGGGCGACGGGCCTCTGAAGGTGCTCGGCACGTTCGCCGGCTCCACCGTGGTCTCGACGTTCGAGGAGCCGGTCGCCTGGGGCGGCCCCCAGGTCTTCGTGATCGGCGCGCCGATGCCGGTGATGCTGCCGCTCACCGAGGCGATCCCGGCCTGAATCAGCGGCCGCGGCCCGCCCGGTGCAGCAGCGCCCGCGACACGGGGCCCAGCGACGCCGTCAGCCGGGCGCTGGCGGGGTCCTGCGGCCCCTCGCCGGCGGCCAGCACGGTGATCTCACGCTGGCGGGCGAGCCGCCAGGCCAGGTCGCGCTGGCAGGGGCGCCGGAGGTCCAGCGCGATCCGGCGCGGGACGCCGGCCCACGTGAGGACCAGCTCGATCCGGTCCCACGCGGTGCCGGGATCCGGAGCCCGCACCACCAGCTCGCCGCCGGTGTCCTCGAGGCCGGCGAGGGCGTCGCGGGGCACCACCAGCACGGCGGTGGCCTCCCCGGCGCTCGGCGCCAGGCACGGCGCGCGGCCGGCGGCGGTGCGCCACGCGGACTCGGTGAGCTCGGGGGGCGCGAGCGGCGCAGGGTGCCACTCGGCCGCGCGGGCGACCGCGTCGCGCAGGAAGCGGACGGCCTCGTCCACGTGGATGTGCTCGATCGCGACCACCTCGCCGCGCCCCGCCTCCATGAACACCATCCACAGCAGGCCGCGCGCCGCCACGCGCTCGACCATGGCGCGGCCCTCGGGGTAGGCGAGGTCCAGGGACGCCCCGCCGCGCGCCCGGACCGACACGGGCGGGGCCTCCCCCTCGTGGCCGGTGACGAGCCGCACCCGGAGCAGGCGCGGCCGGTCCGGCGGGTCCACGCACATGCTCAGCCACAGGTCGTCGCGCGCTGCCAGGACCTCCGCGTCGGCGCTCACCACCACGGTCGCGCCGGCGGGGGTCTCGACGATCGTCATCCCCGTCCAGCCCGCCGCGCTGGCGTCCTGGAGGTGGGCG
>JBFWNT010000024.1:0-48772 GCA_050250915.1 Thermoleophilia bacterium | reverse complement strand
CACCGCCTCGGCGCGGAACTCGGGCGGGTACGGCGGTCGTGTGCGTCCCATCGTCGTCGACTCCCTCCTCCGGGCTTCCGCCCGGAAGCGTCAGGGTGTCAACGGAAGCGGGTCAACCCCAACCCCACAGCACCTTGTCCTCACGCCAAGGCCGCGCCAGCTCGGCGCGCTCATCCGAGGTCAGCCCCGGGGCCTGGCCGGCGTCGATCTTCGCCTGCTTGACCCACCGGCGCACGGCCGTCTCTGTGAGGTCGGGCTCGCGGCAGACCTCGCCGATCGACCTGCCCGAGGACAGGATCAGCTCAACCGTGCGGGCCTTGAACTCCTCAATGAACTCGCGCCGTGCACGCCTCGCGGGTTGCTCCATGTGGACCTGCGTGGAACAGCATCAGCACCCTTCGATCGGTGTCCGCAGAAGCGCGGCAACTCCAGAGCACCAGTTGAAGCCCCGAGCGGACCACATCGAGATCTGCGCCGAGCGAAGCGTGTCAGCTCGGACAGGGCATCCCTTTCGAGGGCATCGGGCCCTCCTCATGCGCGACTGGCAGGTCACGCTGAGGTTCACCCGGTGGCCCTCAAACTGGCTACCGGCTCGGGGAACCCACCACTCAAGGGGTATCAGACAGGTGGAAGTCACCACCTACTCCGGGACACGCAGATTCGCGTTTGCCAGCCGGCACTGATCGGGCGGAGTGGACGTTCGCGTCGCCGCTCCGGTCCCAGCTTACCTTCTGGCGCGGATGAAGGCGGTCAACCCGTATGACGTGACGGGGACCATGCCGAGGCGGCGGTAGAAGCCCTCGGCGCCGCGCTCGGCCACCAGAACCTGGTGGTGGAAGCGGTCCATCGGATAGTGGTCGAGGATCGCCCCGGTCAGGGTCCGGCCGATCCCCTGCCGCTGCCGGTCGGGCGCCACGAGGATGTCCGCGATGTACACCGCGAACGCCTCGTCCGACATCGCCCGAGCGAATCCGACGACCCGGTCGCCCTCGAGCGCCACCACGCTGAACGACGAGCACTCGATGGCCGTGCGCAGCCGGGTCGGATCGCCGGCGTGGGTCCAGCCGTGCGCCCGGTACAGGCCGATGATGCCGTCGAAGTGGGCGGCGACGTCGGCCTCGCGGATCAGGACTGGTGGGCGGGTGGTCGTCATTCCGGGGTCGGAGGCTATGCGATAGTCCGCGCGATGTCCGCGCCACCTCGGATCCTGCCCGAACGATACGACCCTGCGCCCGTCGAGTCGAAGTGGCAGGCGGTGTGGGAGGCGGAGGGCGCCTTCCGCGCCGAGCCGGTCTCGCGCGACGGCGCCGAGGCAGAACTGCCCGCGCGCCCCAAGGCGTACGTGCTGGAGATGCTTCCGTACCCCTCCGGCGAGATCCACATGGGCCACGTCAAGAACTACACGATGGGCGACGTGGTCGCGCACCACCGCCGGCGGATGGGAATGGCGGTCTTCCACCCCATGGGCTACGACTCGTTCGGCCTGCCCGCCGAGAACGCCGCCATCCGCACCGGGGTCCCGCCGGCGGAGGGGACCGCCCACAACATCGCGCGGATCCGCGAGCAGCTGAAGACGCTCGGCTTCGCGATCGACTGGGACACCGAGATCGCCACCAGCGACCCCGAGTACTACCGCTGGACGCAGTGGCTGTTCCTGCGGATGTACGAGCGGGGCCTGGCGGAGCGGCGCGAGGCCGCCGTCAACTGGTGTCCCCACGACCAGACCGTCCTCGCCAACGAGCAGGTCATCGACGGCCACTGCGAGCGCTGCGGTCACGAGGTGGAGCTGCGCCAGCTCACCCAGTGGTTCCTGCGCATCACCGACTACGCCCAGCGCCTCCTCGACGACATGGACGAGCTGGTCGACTGGCCCGAGCGCGTGCTGACGATGCAGCGCAACTGGATCGGCCGGTCCGAGGGCGCCCGCGTGACGTTCGCGGTCGAGGGCGGCGGCGAGCCGATCCCGGTGTTCACCACGCGCCCCGACACCCTGTTCGGAGCGACCTTCTTCATCCTCGCGCCCGAGCACGCCGCCGTGGGCCACCTGGTGGAGGGGCGCCCCGAGGAGGCCGCCGTCCGCGAGTACGCCGCCACCGCGGCGCGCGCCTCGGCCGCCGACCGCGGCGACACCGAGCGCCCCAAGACCGGCGTCTTCACGGGCCGGTACGTCGTCAACCCCGTCACCGGCAACCCCATCCCGGTCTGGGTGGCCGACTACGTGCTGATGGACTACGGCACCGGCGCGATCATGGCCGTGCCGGGCCACGACGAGCGCGACTTCGCCTTCGCGCAGGCTCATGGGCTGCCGATCACGCGCGTCATCGCGCCGGAGGGCGAGGACGCCGACGCGCCTCTCGAGGAGGCGTACACCGGCCCCGGGCGGCTGGTGAACTCCGGGTTCCTGAACGGCCTGACGGTCGACGAGGCCAAGACCCGCGTGGCCGAGTGGCTGTCCGAGCGCGGCCTCGGCGAGCTGACCGTGGGGTACCGGCTGCGCGACTGGCTCATCTCGCGCCAGCGCTACTGGGGCGCGCCGATCCCCGTCGTGCACTGCCCGGTGGACGGCGTGGTGCCCGTCCCCGACGACCAGCTGCCGGTGCTGCTGCCGCACGTCGACGACTACGCGCCGAAGGGTCAGAGCCCGATCGCGTCCGTCGCCGAGTTCGTCGAGACCACATGCCCCAGGTGTGGGGGACCGGCCCGTCGCGAGACGGACACGATGGACACGTTCGTCGACTCCAGCTGGTACTTCCTCCGTTACACCGCCCCGCACCTGACGTCCGGGCCCTTCGAGCGCGACGTCGTCGACTACTGGCTTCCGGTGGACCAGTACATCGGCGGGATCGAGCACGCGATCCTGCATCTGCTCTACGCGCGCTTCTTCGTGAAGGTGCTGCACGACGCCGGCCTGGTCGGCGCCCGCGAGCCGTTCGCCCGCCTCTTCACCCAGGGGATGATCTACCGGGACGGCGCGAAGATGAGCAAGAGCAAGGGGAACGTCGTCTCCCCGGACGAGATCGTCGAGCGCCTGGGAGCCGACGCGCTGCGCCTCTACGTCCTGTTCATGGGGCCCGCCGCCGACGACATCGAGTGGAGCGACCGCGCGGTCGACGGCCAGCGGCGGTTCATCGACCGCCTGTGGCGCCTCGTCGGCGGCCTGGAGCCGGGCGACATCGTCCCGCGCCCGTCGCGCGACGCGCTGGAGGGGCCGGGCCTGGAGCTGGTGCGCGCGGCCGAGGCGACCGTGGCGAAGGTCGGCGAGGACATCGGCGAGCGCTTCTCGTTCCACACCGCGATCTCCAGCATCCAGGAGCTCGTCAACCTCGCGACGAAGGGCGTGGGGGAGGGGCTGTTCGAGGACGAGGCCGGCCGCGCGGCGCTGCGGTACGCGTCGCAGACCGCGGTGTCGCTGCTGTTCCCCTTCGCGCCGCACGTGACGTCGGAGATGTGGGAGGCCCTCGGCGGCGAGCGCCTGTGGCGCGAGCCGTGGCCCGAGGCGGCGCCGGAGTTCCTCGCACGCGAGACCGTCACCGTCGTGGTCCAGGTCAACGGGAAGCTGCGCGACCGCGCCGAGGTGGCGGCCGGGACGCCGGAGGCCGAGCTCGTGGCGCTCGCGCGGGCGCTCCCGAAGGTCTCGCCGGCGATCGAGGGCAAGCAGGTCGTCCGCGAGGTCGTCGTCCCCGACCGGCTGGTGAACCTCGTCGTGAAGTAGGCCGCCCGCGGGCACGGTCCCGCGCGCGTCCCGTCACGAAGCGGTGCTGATCCGCGCGCCCGCGCCGGCCTACCGTCGCCGCATGGATCGGCTCCTGCCATGGCTCCGGCGCTCGGGATGGGCGTACGTCGTCGTCGCCGTCGCGCTCGCCCTCGTCGCGTGGCGGATGGGGGGTGGCGGTGGAGGCGGGCAGCCGGCGTCGGCCGCCACCGGCCCGGCCACCGCGCCCATCGCGGTCGGCGCCCCGGACGACGGGCCGGCGGGGCTCGTCCACGTCGCCGGGGCGGTGCGCGACCCCGGCGTCTACGAGATCGGGCCCGGCGCCCGCGTGGTCGAGGTCATCAAGGAGGCGGGCGGCCCCACCCGGCGCGCCGACCTGGCCGCCCTCAACCTCGCGGCGACCCTGGAGGACGGCCAGCAGGTGCTCGTCCCGGAGAAGGCCCGCCCGGGCGCGCCGGCCGCCGCGGGCACCAGCGCCGCGCCCGACGCGCAGGTGCGGCTCGCGACCGCCACGCCCGAGCAGCTGGAGGAGCTGGACGGCATCGGCCCCACGCTCGCGTCCCGGATCGTCGAGTGGCGCGACGCCCACGGCGGCTTCCGTTCGGTGGACGACCTGCTCGACGTACCAGGGATCGGCCCCACCCGGCTCGAATCACTCCGTACGAAGGTCGTGCCGTGAGGGGGGGTCCAATTGGGCCGAGGTGGTCTATCCTCACCCCAGGGGACGCGCCCGAGGCGTCCAGGGTACGAGGCCCGGAGGGGGGCCCAGGCTGAACAAGTTCCTCAAGAGCGCGGCGTTCCCGATCCTCATCGTGATCCTGCTGGTCTTCGTCGCCCAGCGCCTCGTGGTCTCGAGCGAGCCGTCCAAGCCGGCGCCCACGTTCAACGAGTTCACCCAGCAGATCGCGGACGGCGAGGTCGCCAAGGCCACGATGAAGGTCGAGAGCCAGACGGTCGACGTCACGCTCAAGGACAAGACCCAGTTCACGACCGGCTACCCGTCGGACTACTCGGACACCCTCATCAGCCAGCTCGAGTCGGCCAACGTGCCGTTCGAGGTGAAGGGCATCCCCAGCTCGCCCTGGTGGTCGAGCCTCATCTGGCTCGCGCCGTTCATCCTGTTCATCGGGTTCTGGATCTACCTGATGAACCGCATGCAGGGCGGCGGATCCAAGGTGATGAGCTTCGGCAAGAGCCGCGCGAAGCGGATGGCCGTCGACGCGCCGAAGATCACGTTCAAGGACGTGGCCGGCGCCGATGAGGCCGTCGAGGAGCTCCACGAGATCAAGGAGTTCCTGGAGAACCCCAAGAAGTTCCAGAGCCTCGGCGCGAGGATCCCGAAAGGCGTCCTGCTCTTCGGTCCCCCCGGTACCGGCAAGACGCTTCTCGCCCGCGCCGTCGCCGGCGAGGCCGGCGTGCCGTTCTTCTCGATCTCCGGCTCGGACTTCGTCGAGATGTTCGTGGGCGTCGGCGCGAGCCGCGTCCGGGACCTCTTCGAGCAGGCCAAGCAGAGCTCGCCCTGCATCATCTTCATGGACGAGATCGACGCGGTCGGCCGCCACCGCGGCGCCGGCCTCGGCGGCGGGCACGACGAGCGCGAGCAGACGCTCAACCAGCTGCTCGTCGAGATGGACGGCTTCGAGGCGAAGGACAACATCATCCTCATCGCCGCGACGAACCGGCCGGACATCCTCGACCCGGCCCTCCTGCGGCCCGGCCGCTTCGACCGCCAGATCGTGGTGGACCGGCCCGACCGCGAGGGGCGGGCCCAGATCCTGCGCGTCCACACCAAGGGCAAGCCGATCGCGAAGCACATCGACCTCATGACCCTCGCGGGCCAGACCCCCGGCTTCACCGGCGCGGACCTGGCCAACCTGGTCAACGAGGCCGCCCTCCTCGCCGCCCGCAAGGGCAAGCGCCTGATCGACCAGGCGGAGCTCGAGGAGGGGATCATGCGCGTGATCGCCGGCCCCGAGAAGAAGTCGCGCCTGCTCTCCGAGAAGGAGCGGGTGGTCACGGCCTACCACGAGATGGGGCACGCGCTCGTCGGGCACTTCCTGCCCGACGCCGACCCGGTCCACAAGATCTCGGTGGTGTCACGCGGGCAGGCCCTCGGCTACACGATCTCGATGCCGACGGAGGACAAGTTCCTCACCACCAAGGCGCAGCTCGAGGACCAGATGGCCATGACCCTGGGTGGCCGGGCCGCCGAGGAGCTCGTGTTCGACGAGATCACGACGGGCGCCGCGAACGACCTCGAGAAGGTCACCTCGACCGCGAAGTCGATGACGATGCGCTTCGGCATGTCGGACAAGCTGGGGCCGCGGGTGCTGGGCCACAACCACGGCGCGCCGTTCCTCGGCCGCGACATGCACTCCGAGCCCGACTACTCGGACGACATGGCCCGCACGATCGACTCCGAGATCCGGCGGATCATCGAGGAGGCGCACCAGCGGGCGCGCGACATCCTCGTCGAGCACCGCGAGGACCTCGAGAACCTGTCGCAGATCCTGCTCAAGCGCGAGACGATCGAGCGCGAGGAGTTCATCGCCCTCCTGAACGGCGAGCGCGAGGACCTCGTGTTCGCCGAGCGCGACGCGAAGGCCGCCGAGCTGGCTCGCGAGGCCGAGCAGCAGGGGCAGCAGGAGAAGAAGGCCAAGCGGATGCCGTATCCCGGCGCCGGGGAGCCGCTGGCGGAAGGGTGACCTGAGCCGGCGCGCTTCCGCGCGCAGCTCGTCACATCCGCATGCTGAGGCGGGCCGGGACACGGGCCTAGCCTCGGCGCATGCCCGTCGGCGCCCGCCGCCACGCGGCGGCGCCGGCCTGGCTGCGCGCCGCCCCGCACGCCGTCCTCGCCGCCTTCTGCGCCGGGCTGTGCGCGCCGCTCATCGGGGTCGGGGCGCCGGGAGCGGGGCTGGCGCTGTGCGGGCTCGCCGCGGCCGGGGCGGCGTGGGCGGCCGCGCGTGGTGTCGCGGCGCCGGCGCTGGCGCTGCTGCTGGTGGCGGCGGGGGCGGCGGGCGTCGCGTGGGGATCGGCGCGATACGCGGCCACGGCGCCCGTCGCGGTCGAGGTGCCGGTGCGGGTGGACGGGACGGTGGTCGTCGACGCGCCGCCGCGGCCGGACGGGTTCGGCGGGCTGCGGGCGCGCGCGCGGGCCGACGACCTGCGGACGGCGGCGGGGCGGAGGCTCCCCGGGCGCACCCGCCTGCTGCTCGACCTGCGGGATGGGCCGGGCGCTCCGGCGCTGGGGAGACGGGTCCGCGTCGCGGGCTGGATGCGATCGCCGGCCGACGCGGCGTCGCCCGGGTGGTGGCGGGCGTGGCTGGCGCGGCAGGGCATCGCCGGGCGGCTGCGTCCGGAGCGGATGACCCCTGCGGGGCGGCGCGGCGGGTTCGATGGGCTGCGCGACCGGTGGCGGACGTGGGCGACGTCCCATGCCGGCGCGGGGCTGTCGGGCGACCGGGAGGCGCTGGTGCGGGGGATGGCGCTCGGCGGGGGCGACGAGCTGTCCGAGGAGGCGGCGACGGCGTTCCGCGACGCGGGGCTCTGGCATCTGCTCGCCGTCTCAGGGCAGAACGTGACCGTCGTGGCGCTGGCGGCGCTCGCGCTGCTGCGGGCGCTCGGGGTGCGGCGGCGGGCGGCGGTGGGCGGGGCGGCGGTGACGATGGCGGCGTACTGCCTCGCGTGCGACGGCGGGGCGTCGGTCGCGCGGGCGGGGATCGCCGGCGGGCTGGGGCTGCTCGCCGAGCTGCGGTCGTCGCCGCGGGAGCGCTGGTACCTGATGCTGGCGGGGCTGGCGGCGCTGTTGACGCACGACCCGCGGGCCGTCGGCGACCCGGGACTGCAGCTGTCGTTCGCGGCGGTGGCGGGGCTGTTCCTGCTGGCGCCGCCGCTCGAGGGGTGGATGCGGGGCTGGCTGCCGGCGCGGGTCGCCGGGCTGGCGGCGATGGCGGGCGCGGCGGGGCTGGCGACGGCGCCGGTGACGGTGGCCCACTTCGGGCGGCTGTCGGTGGTGGGGTTGGCGCTCAACGTGGTCGCGGTGCCGGTGGCGGCGCCGGTCGTGATCTTGGCGCTGCTGGGGATGGCGGCGGGGGCGCTGGTGCCGGCGGCGGGGGTGGCGCTCGCGTGGCTCGCCGGGGCCGGGGCGTGGCTGCTGCTGGAGGCGGCGCGGTGGTCGTCGCGGCTGCCGGGCGCCGCGATCGACCTGCCGGGATGGGCCGCCCCGGCGCTCGCGGCGCTGCCGGCCGCCGTGGTGGCGGCCGCGGCGTGGGCGCGGCCGGGCGGCCCGCCGGCGTGGCTGCGGGGCCCCGTCGCGTGGCGCGTGGCGGTGGCCGGGGCGGTGCTGGTGCTGGTCGGTGGATGGGCGCTCGGGCGGCCCGCGGCGCCCGCGCGGTGGCCGGCGGGGCCGGCCGTGACGGCCCTCGACATCGGCCAGGGCGACGCGATCCTGCTGCGCGGGCCGGACGGGTCGGCGGCGCTGTTCGACACGGGGCCGCCCGGTGGCGACGGGCGGGCCGCGCCGCTGGTCGCGGCGCTGCGGCGCCTGGGCGTGCACCGGCTCGACGCGATGGTGCTGACGCACGATTCGCTCGACCACGTCGGCGGGGCGCGGGACGTGATGGCGCGGATGCCGGTCGCGACGATCCTGAGCCCGGTGCCGCCCGAGGACGGGTGGCTGCCGTGGGCGCAGGCCGCGCTCGACGACGCCCGGCGGCGCGGGATCCCCGCCGGAGAGCTGCGCGCCGGGTCGGCGCTCCGGCTGGGCCCCTGGAAGCTGCGGGTGCTCAACCCGCGAGGGCCGCGGCCGGCCGGCGCCGATCCCAACCCGTGGAGCCTGGTGGCGCTGGCGTCGGCGGGGCCGCTGGACGTGCTGCTGACGGCCGACGCCGAGTCGGACGCGCTGCGCCGCCTGGTGACCGGCCGGTTGGAGGTGCTGAAGGTCTCGCACCACGGCTCCGAGGACCCCGGGCTCCCCGAGGAGCTGGCCCGGATGCGGCCGCGGGTGGCGCTGATCTCGGCGGGGGAGGGCAACCCGTTCCGGCACCCCCGCCCCGAGACGCTCGACGCGCTCGCGGCGGCCGGGGTGCGGGCCTGGCGGACGGACCGCTCCGGCGACGTCACCGCCGTGCTCGACGGCGATGCGCTGGGCGTCGCGGGCACCCGCTAACCTGGCCGGTCGATGGCCGCAGAACCGCTCAAGCCCGCGTACGTCATCTGGGGGGAGGACCGGGCCACCATCGACCGGGCGATCGCCCGGCTCGTCGCCCGGGTGGAGCGGGAGGGCGGCATGGCGCCGGAGCGGTTCCGGGCGGAGGACTCGCCGCCGGAGGACGTGGTGGCCGCCTGCGAGGCGCTCTCGTTCGCGGGGCTGCGCCTGGTGCTGGTGGACGCCGCCGACGCCTGGAAGGCCGACGCCGCCGCCGCGCTGCTCGGGTACCTGGCCCAGCCGAACCCGGGGACGTGCCTGGCGCTGGTGTCGTCGGGCCAGCTCACCCCGAAGCTGCACGCAGCGATCGCCGACCTGGGCGGGGAGCTGCGCTACGGCCCCGACCCCAAGGCGAAGGGGCGCGAGCGCACGCAGTGGCTCGTGGAGCACTTCCGCCACGAGGTGCAGCGGGCCGGGGGCTCGGCGTCGCCCGCCGTCGCCCGGGCGGTGGTGGAGCGCGTGGTGGTCGACCGGCCCGACGCCCGCCGCGGCGGCATCACCACCATGGAGCTCGCCCGCGAGGCCGAGAAGCTCGCGGCCTACGCCGCCGGGGAGCCGGTCACGCAGGAGATGGTCGAGGCGCTCGTGCCGCCGCACCCGGACGCGAAGGCCTACGAGCTGGCCGATGCGCTCGCCCGGGCCGACGCCGCCCGCGCCTACGACTTGCTCCAGGACCTCGCGACCGGGGAGGAGCCGACGGCGCCGATCGTGATCCAGGTGCAGCTGACCAACCGCTTCCGCTCGCTGGCGCTGGCCCAGGGCCTCGGCCCCGACCCGTCACCCGACGCGGTGTCCGCCGCGACCGGGGTGAAGGGCTATCCGGCGCGCATCCTGGCCGAGCAGGCGCGGGCCGTCCCGCCCGGCGCGGCGCAGCGGGCGGTCGCGCGGCTGGCGGCCCTCGAGCTGGACCTCCGGGTCTCGGAGCTCGCGCGCCTCGGCCGCTCCCGCGACGACGGGGAGCGGCTGGTGCTGGAGGCCGCGGTGCGCGACCTCATCGGGCTGATGCGCGGCAGGCCGGCCGGAGCCGGCCGCGAAGCCTAAGCCGTGACCTTCTGGGAGATGCGCGCCACGCGGGACTTCTTGCGCGCGGCGTTGTTGCGGTGAATCACGCCCTCGGCGGCGGCGCGATCGATGAGGTGCTCCAGCTCGCGGGCGCGGGCGTCGATGTCCTCACCGCCCTCGGCGGCCTCGTCGAGGCGCCGGAAGAGCGTCTTGATGGTGGAGCGGTACCGCAGGTTCCGGTCACGCTGCTCCAGCGAGCGCCGGTTGCGCTTCTTCTGCTGCTTGATGTTCGCCACGCGGGCGGTCCTCCGTCGTTCGGTCGGCGGTGCATGGTAGCGGTCCCGGCCGGGGACGGCCAGCCGTGAGCGCGCGTCGTGCCCGGCCGGCGCAGCAGGGCGGAGGCGCGGAGGGGCGCGGGGACGTCACCACCGGCCTCGGCCGGTCGACCGCCGTCTTCGGCGCGTGGACGGGCGTCAGCCGCATCGCCGGGCTCATCCGGGAGATCGTGGCAGCCGCGATCTTCGGGACGTCCGGGGCCATCAGCGCGTTCGTGGTGGCGTTCAACGTGCCCAACCTGCTGCGCAGCCTGGTGGCGGACTCGGCGCTCTCGGCGGCGTTCGTGCCGGTGTTCACCGAGCTGGAGGAGCAGGGGCGCCAGAAGGAGGCGCAGCGCCTGGTGGGGGCCTTCATCGGCCTGATCTCGATGGTGCTGGGCCTCATCACGCTGCTGGCGATCATCTTCGCGCCGTGGCTCATGCCGCTGTTCGCCCCCGGGCTCGACCAGGGCCTGGTGGACGAGACCGTGAAGCTCGCGCGGATCATGTTCCCGATCGTCGTGCTGCTGGGCCTGACGGGCCTGGTGGCGGCGGTGCTCCAGGCGGGCGGCCAGTTCGCCATCACGGCGTTCGTCCCGGTCCTCTGGAACGTGGTCATCATCGCCGGGCTGGTGGTGGTGACCCCGTTCGTCCCGGATGACGACAGGATCACCGTCTACGCCGTGGCGATCGTGGTGGGCACGGTCGCTCAGCTGCTGTACATGGTCCCGGCGTTCCGCCGCGAGGGCCCGTTCCCGTTCTCGCTCGACTGGCGCGGACCGCACGTGCGGCAGGTCCTGGTGCTGATGCTGCCGGTCACGCTCGGCCTGGGGCTCATCAACGTCAACCTGACGGTGGACACGATCTTCGCGACGCTCGTGAGCGACCAGGCGCCGCGGGCGATCGACGCGGCGTTCCGGCTCTACCTGCTGCCGCAGGGGGTGTTCAGCGTCGCGATCTCCACGGTGCTGTTCCCGGCGATCTCGCGGCTGGCCGCGCGCGACGACATGGAGGGCATGCGGTCGACCATCGCCCGCGGGCTGCGGCAGATCTTCTTCATGCTGCTGCCGGCGTCCGCGTTCCTCCTCGTGTTGTCCGAGCCGGTGGTGCGCCTCGTGTTCCAGCGCGGCGAGTTCGACGCGCAGAGCACCTCGCTCACCTCCGAGGCGCTCGTGTTCTTCGCGATCGGCCTCGCCTTCAACGGGGCCAGCCTCCTGGTGATCCGGGCGTTCTTCAGCCTCCAGCAGCCGTGGCTCGCCACGAAGGTGGCGGCGCTCGGCGTGGTGCTGAACGCCGCGTTCGACGCGGCCCTCTACAAGCCGCTCGGCACCGGCGGGATCCCGCTCGCCACGTCGCTGTCCAGCTTCGCGACGTTCTCCGTGATGCTGTGGCTGCTCGACCGGGAGCTCGGCGGCCTCCACGGGAGGTGGGTGGCCGACGGGGCGGTGCGCAGCCTGGTGGCCAGCGGGGTGTCGGCACTGCTCGCCTGGTGCGTCTGGCGGGTGCTCGACGACGCGCTCGGCCGCGGCGAGATCGCCCAGATCATCAGCGTGGGCGCATCGCTCGCGGCGGCCGTGTTCGCCTACCTCGCCGCGGCGCAGGCGTTCGACATGGGCGAGCTGCGGGCCATTGGGCGCCTGAGACGGCCGCTACCATGAGGGATCGTGGACCAGGACCACATCCGCAACTTCTGCATCATCGCCCACATCGACCACGGCAAGTCGACGCTGGCGGACCGCATCCTCCAGCGCACCGGCGCGGTGGCGGAGCGCGACATGCGCAGCCAGGTGCTCGACTCCATGGACCTCGAGCGCGAGCGCGGCATCACCATCAAGGCGCAGGCCGTGCGGGTGCACTACACGGCGTCGGACGGTGAGACCTACCAGCTCAACCTGATCGACACGCCGGGCCACGTGGACTTCTCGTACGAGGTCTCGCGCAGCCTGGCCGCCTGCGAGGGCGCGCTGCTGGTGGTGGACGCCAGCCAGGGCATCGAGGCCCAGACCCTCGCCAACACGTACCTGGCGATCGAGGGCGACCTCGAGGTCATCCCGGTGCTCAACAAGATCGACCTTCCGGCCGCCGACCCGGAGCTGCACGGGCGCGCGGTGGCCGACCTGATCGGCGACGACCCCGAGAACGTCCTGCGCATCTCCGCCAAGACCGGGGAGGGCGTGGAGGACGTGCTGGAGGAGATCGTCGCCCGCGTGCCCCCGCCCTCCGGCGACCCGCACGCCCCCGCCCGGGCCCTCATCTTCGACTCGGTCTACGACCAGTACCGCGGCGTCGTGGCCTTCGTCCGCGTCGTGGACGGGGCGTTCGACGAGCGCGACAAGCTCGTGGCCATGCAGACCGGCCTCGTGGTCGACGCGGAGCAGATCGGCGTGATGTCGCCGGTCATGACGCCCACCGGGCGCCTCTCGGCCGGCGAGACCGGCTACCTGGTCACCGGCCTCAAGAGCCTGGGCGACCTGCGCGTGGGCGACACGCTGACCCGGGCCATCCACCCGGCGGCCGAGGCCCTGCCGGGCTACCGCGAGGTCAAGCCGATGGTGTTCTGCGGGCTGTTCCCCGTGGACGCCGACGACTACGCCGACCTGCGCGACGCCCTCGAGAAGCTGTCGCTCAACGACGCGTCCCTGCGGTGGGAGCCCGAGACCTCCCAGGCCCTCGGCTTCGGCTTCCGCTGCGGGTTCCTGGGGCTGCTGCACATGGACATCGTGCGCGAGCGGCTGGAGCGCGAGTACGACCTGGAGCTTCTCGCCACGACGCCGAACGTGGAGTACCGCGTCACGACGACCGACGGCGAGGTCAAGGCCGTGCGCTCGCCGGTGGAGCTCCCGCCCACCACCTCGATCGAGAAGATCGAGGAGCCGTACGTCCGCTGCACCATCCTGGTGCCGCAGGACGGCGTGGGCGCGGTGATGGGCCTCTGCCAGGACCGGCGCGGCGTGTTCGTCACCATGGAGCCGATCGAGAACCGCCAGCAGGTGGTGTACGACCTGCCGCTGGCGGAGATCGTCCTGGACTTCTACGACCAGCTGAAGAGCCGCACCCGCGGGTACGCGTCACTCGACTACGAGATCGTCGGCTACCGCGAGAGCCCGCTGGTGAAGCTCGACATCCTGCTGGCCGGCGACCAGGTGGACGCGCTGTCGATGATCGTCCACCGAGACCAGGCCTACGCACGGGGCAAGACCCTGGTGGAGCGGCTGTTCCGCACCATCCCGCGCCAGCTTTTCGAGGTGCCGATCCAGGCGGCCATCGGCGGCAAGATCCTGGCCCGCGAGACGGTCAAGGCGCGGCGCAAGGACGTGCTGGCCAAGTGCTACGGCGGCGACATCAGCCGCAAGCGCAAGCTGCTCGAGCGCCAGAAGGAGGGGAAGAAGCGGATGAAGCAGGTGGGCGCCGTCGAGGTGCCCCAGGAGGCCTTCCTCTCCGTGCTCCAGATCGGCGACGACAACCGGAGCAACGGCAAGTGAGCGTCCGCCACCTCTACGTCCACCTGCCGTTCTGCTCGTCGCGCTGCGGCTACTGCGCGTTCGTGGTCCACGTGGGGCAGCTCGGCCGGCGCGACGCCTACCTCGACGCCCTGGTGGACGAGCTCGATCGCGAGGGCGTGGCGCTGGGCCCGCTGGACACCGTCTACCTGGGCGGCGGCACCCCCACGCTCATGCGGCCGCGGCGCCTGCGCGCGCTCATGGAGCGCATCGGGCCGCGACTGGCGGACGGCGCCGAGGTGAGCATCGAGGCGAACCCGGAGACGGTCGATCGGCGCGCGCTGCGGGAGCTGCGCGCGATGGGGATCAATCGGATCTCCCTCGGCGTCCAATCCTTCCGGCCCCACCTGCTCGCGGCGCTCGACCGCCAGGCCACGGCGCAGCAGGCCCGCGACGCCGTGGGCTGCGCGCGGGCGGCGGGGTTCGAGGACCTCTCCATCGACCTCATGTTCGGGGTGCCCGGCCAGACGCCGGCCGACTTGGAGGCCGACCTGGCCGACGCCCTCGCGCTCGGGCCGGACCACGTCTCCTGGTACGAGCTCGAGATCAAGCCGGGCACCGCCCTGGAGCGGATGGGCGCCGAGCCCGCCGACGAGGACGAGGGCGCCGACGCCTACCGCCGCATCGTCCAGGGGCTCGAGGACGCCGGCTACCGCTGGTACGAGACCGCCAACTTCGCGCGGCCCGGCCACGAGTGCCGCCACTCGCTGGCCTACTGGGGCGCCGCCGACTATCTGGGGATCGGCGTCGGCGCGGTCAGCACCGTCGCGGGGCGCCGCTGGCGCAACGCACCGAGCCTGGAGGGCTACCTCCACGCCCACGCCGCGGGCGCCGCGCCGACGCGCACCCGCGAGCCGCTCGACGACGACGACCTGCGCCGCGAGCGCTGGATGCTGGGGCTGCGGCTGGGGCGGGGGATGGACATGGGCTGGGCCGGCCCGCCCGACCACCCCGAGGCGATGGTGCGCCTGGAGGCCGCCGGCCTGCTGGTGCGCGGCGACGGCACCGTCGCCCTCACGCGCGAGGGCCGCTTCGTGCAGAACGCGATCCTCCACGAGCTGATGGAGTACGCGTGAGCACCGACGACCCCGGGCTGAAGCCGCGTCAGGAGCTGATCCTGCGGACGGTGGTCGAGCAGCACATCGCCTCCGGCCAGCCCGTCGGCAGCAAGAACATCGCCGGTCGCGAGGGCCTCGACTTCGCGTCGTCCACGGTCCGCTACGAGCTCGCGCGCCTCGAGGAGCTCGGCTTCCTGGATCACCCGCACACGTCCGCGGGCCGGGTGCCCACCGACCGCGGCTACCGGTACTACGTCGACACCGTGCTCACGCGCGACCCGCCCGCCCAGCCGCCGGCCATGATCGAGACCGCGCTCGACCTGACGCAGGTGCAGCGGGAGGTCGATGAGGCGCTCGCCCGCCTGGCGGACGTGGTCGCCCAGGTCACCAACCTGCTGGGCATCGTCACGGCGCCGGCGCCGATGTCATCGACGGTGAAGCACGTCGAGGTGCTCCCGCTCCAGCCCCAGGTGGTCATGGTCGTGGTCATCACGTCCACGGGAGCCGTCACCAAGCGGGTGTTCGCGTTCGACCGCGCCGTCGACCACGGCCTGTGCGAGTGGGCCGGCGCGTTCCTGAACGACCGCCTGGTGGGCGCCGCCGTGGGCACACGCACCATCGAGTCGCGCCTGGACGACCCCTCGCTGTCGCCGCGCGAGCGCGCCTTCCTGGACGTGCTCTCCCCGGCGGTGGTCGACCTGGAGGGGGAGGGGTCGGCGAGCATCTTCGTCGGCGGCCGCGCCCGCTTCCTGGCGGAGCAGCGCCACCTGGACCTCATCGCGATCGACGCGCTCATGGAGAGCCTGGAGGAGCGCTACCAGCTGCTCGCGATGCTCCGCGGCGCGCTCGGGCGCAACCAGGTGTACCTGCGGATCGGGTCGGAGCTCGCCGACCGCAGCCTGTCCGGCCTGAGCATGGTCGCGGCCAACTACGGGGTGGCGCGCCGCAACCTGGGGACGGTGTCGCTCTTCGGGCCCACGCGGATGGACTACCGCCTGGCGATGGCGACGGTCCGCGGCGCCGCCCAGATCCTGTCCCGCTACGTCGAGGACGTCTACGACGAGTAGGGATCCGGACGGCGCCTCGCCCGCTAGTGGGACGCCGGCCGCGCCCGCCGGGGCAGCCGGAACGCCAGTACGAAGCTGGCCGCCAGGGGGATCAGCGCGACCAGGGCGGTGACGCCGAGCGCGTACGACGGCAGGTGCGGCACGTCCATCACGTTGAAGAACAGCGTCGCGACGGTCGCGATGCCCAGCGCGAAGGCCAGCTGCTGCAGCGCGTTGAGCAGCCCCGACGCGGTGCCGACCTCCGTCTCGACCACGCCGTTCAGGATGACGTCGAACAGCTGGCCGAACACGATGCCGGCGCCGATGCCGACCACCGCCACCGAGGGGACCATCGACCACGGCGACGGGTGGTCCTGCCCGAAGGCCGTGACCGCCATGGCGGCGAGGCCGATCCCGGCGGTCACGATGCCCGTGTGCACCAGCGCGCGTCCCAGGCGCTCGACCAGCGCGAACGACGCGACCATGCCGATCACCATGCCCAGCGACAGCGGGACCAGCGAGAGGGCCGCCTTGATCGGCGTGAAGCCCTCGCCGACCTGCCAGAACAGCGACAGCACCAGCATGATCCCGGCGAACGCCGCGAAGAAGCCGGCGGCCACCGCGGTGCCGGACGTGAAGGCCCGGTTCATCATCAGGGTCACCTGGATCAGGGCCCTTCCGGCGGGCAGGCGCCGCTCGTAGCGGGCGAAGGCCACGGCCAGCAGCGCGCCGACGCCCATGAGCGCGAAGACCCACGCCGGCCAGCCCTTCTCGCGCCCCTCGATGAGCGGGTAGACGAGCGCCAGCGCCGCGGCGCCGACGAGCACCATCCCGAGCACGTCCAGGCCGCCGCCGCGGGCGACCACCGTGCGCGGCATCCACCGCGCGCCGACCGCGAAGCAGACGATGCCGAGGGGGACGTTGACGAGGAAGATCATCCGCCACCCGGTCCCGAGCAGGTCGCCCTCGATCAGCAGGGCGCCGACGATGGGGCCGAGCACGGCCGAGATGCCCATGATCGGTCCGAACAGCCCGAAGGCCTTCGGCATGTCGTGCTCGTCGAGCACCTCGGTGAGCATCCCGAAGCCCTGCGGGATCATCAGGGCGCCGAACGCGCCCTGCAGCACGCGCATGGAGATGAGCGCCTCCGGCGACCAGGCCAGGGCGCAGGCGACCGACGCGAGCGTGAAGCCGGCCGCGCCGATCAGGAACAGGCGCCGGCGCCCGTACAGGTCGCCGAGCCGGGCGCCCGTGATCAGGAAGACGGCGAACGCGAGCGTGTAGGCCGCCCCGAGCCACTGGAGCAGGGACTCCCCGCCGCCGAGGTCCTCGCGGATCGCGGGACCGCCAACGTTGGTGACGGTGGAGTCGACCAGGTCCATGACGTCCGCCAGCAGCACGGCGGCGAACACGAGCCAGCGGCCGGGGTACTTCGCGATGCTCCCGGCGACGGCCGTGGCCGCCGAGGCCGCGCGTCCGCCGACGCCGAGCTCTGCGGGCGGGTGTCCAGCGGTGGTTTCGGTCATGAAGGGTCCTTCTTCCATCGGTGAGCGAGCTCTTACGAACAGTGTTCGTAACGAACACCGTACGTGTCGTACACTGTTCGTGTCAACTCGCGAGGTTAGGATCGATTCCGGTGGAGACCGACACCCCGAGACGGCGCTCGACCCGGGACCGCCCGGCCAAGCCGCCGCTGAGCGAGCGGGCGGTCATCGACGCCGGGCTGGCGATCCTCCGGGAGGAGGGGATCGACGCCCTGTCGATGCGCCGGATCGCGAAGACGCTCGACACGGGCGCCGCGTCGCTCTACGTGTACGTGGCGAACCGCGACGAGCTCCTGCGCCTGCTGTTCGACGAGGTGGCGGCCACGATCCCCCTGGAGCCGCCGGATCCCGCCCGGTGGCGCGAGCAGCTCCGCGAGCTGTGCGTCCAGACGCTCGAGGCCTTCGA
Organism: Thermoleophilia bacterium; assembly: GCA_050250915.1. Taxonomy (GTDB): domain Bacteria; phylum Actinomycetota; class Thermoleophilia; order Miltoncostaeales; family Miltoncostaeaceae; genus Miltoncostaea. The sequence goes on along the minus strand of JBFWNT010000024.1, from coordinate 30,984 downwards.
GGCCCACCCCGGGATCGCCCGGGTCGCGCTGGCGGTGGTGCCGTCCGGGCCCAGCAGCCTGGCCGTGGCAGAGAACATGCTGGCGCTGCTCCTGGCCGGCGGGATCCCGCCGCAGCGGGCGGGCTGGGCGATCGACGCGCTGGCCCTGATCGTGACAGCCAACGCCGTGGAGACCGTGATCTCGCAGGAGCGCGAAGCGGCGGGGGAGCCGGACGCCTACGACCAGGACATGCTGGAGGGGATGTTCACCACGCTCCCGGCCGAGCGGTACCCCAACCTGGTGCGTCACGCCTCCGCGCTGGTGCGCGGCGGTGAGCGCGAGCGCTTCCTCTTCGCGATCGACACCTTCGTCGACGGCCTGGTGGGCAGCCCGGGGCCCGGTGCCCTACATTGAGCCGCCCCCGCCCGGAGGACGACCCCGTTTGAGCGACGACGAGCCCCGCACCATCGACGACCGCTTCGAGATCCTCGAGGTCTGGCGCAGGCCCCTGATCGGCGACGGATCCGCGGCGGTGCGGGTCCTGGCCAAGGTCGAGGCGGGCGCGTACGGGCCGGAGGAGTACGCCGTCGGCATCAGCACCCGGCCCGACGCGCAACTCGCCCCGCTGCTGGACGAGGCCGACCTGTTCACCGGCCTGTCGTTCGCCGAGGCCCACTGGGTGGCGGCGGTCCTGGCCAGCGCCGCCGAGCACGTGGAGGACGCCGAGAGCCTGCTGTTCGACCTGCGCGTGCCGGTGGACCTGGCGTGGCGCGACGTGGAGCTGGCGTCCGAGGTGGTGGAGCCGGGAGGGCTGCGCTCGCAGCCGCTGGTGCCGTGGGAGCCGGAGGCCGAGTCGTCGACCCCCGGCCGCTACGCGATCGCGACATACACGCTCGACTGCGGCCACCAGGCCGTGGAGCTGCTGCGGCAGGACCCGGACGCGGCGCCCTTCTGGGTGGAGGACGGGGCGGTGGACCACCTGGTGGCGCGCGACGCCCGCAGCCTCACCCGGCTGCTGCACCGCGCGGCCAACCTGGAGGAGGCCCACACGATCATCGAGGCCGCCCAGGCCAACCTGGCCCGCCACCCGGACGACGAGGACGAGGAGGACCCCGACCGGTGAGCGGACGGTCCGTCGCCGACTGGCTCCTCTGGCGCCTCTCCAAGCTGATCGTGCTGCCGGTGCTCTACCTCTATCCGCTGCGGATGCGGCGGTTCGGGGTGGAGCACGTCCCGGAGCACGGCCCGGTGCTGCTGGTGTGCAACCACGTCTCGGTGGCCGACCCGATCATCCTGATGGCCGCCGCGCGCAAGCGGCGGACCGCGATGATCGCGAAGCGGGAGCTCTTCCTGAAGCACCCCGTGTTCGCCTGGATCCTGCGCACCTACCGCTCGATCCCGCTCGACCGCTCCAAGCCGGCCGACTTCACGGCCATCCGGCGCGCCGTGGCGCTGCTGGACGAGGGCCACGCCGTGGTCGTGTTCCCCGAGGGGCACGTCAGCCGCGCCGGCACGATGCGCCGCGGCGCGCCCGGCGCCGGGTTCTTCGGGCTGCGGCCGGGAGTGACGGTGGTCCCGGCGGCGATCTGGAACACCCAGCTGTTCCGTGGCCCCGCCCGCCTGCGGTTCGGCCCGCCGATCGACCTGTCCGACATCGAGGCCCCGACCCGTCACGAGCGCAACCGGCTGGCGACGGACCGCGTGATGACCGCGATCGCGGAGCTGCTGCCGACCGTGGGCGGGCCCGCCCAGGCGGCGCCCGTCGGCCCCCAGCGCCTCATCGACCGCACCCGCGGGATCTGGTTCCCGCCGCCCGGCCACGACCCGGACGCCGACGCCGAGCGGGGGCCCGTCGCCGCCCGCTCGCCGCGCTAGACGACCCCGGCGACCACGAGCAGCAGCACGAGCACGCAGGCGACGGAGACGCCGGCGAGCTCCAGGCGCACGCGCTCCAGCGCGCCCCCGCGCCGGGTCACCGACGGGTAGGCGGCCAGCAGGAAGCCCAGGGTCGCGGCGCCGAGCAGGATCAGCAGGATCCGCTCCCTGGTGGTGTCCGACGTGGTGGGCTCCGCGGCGACCGGCGTCACCGCGGCCGCGCCCTGCGCGGCGGCGGAGGCGGCCGCAGCGGCCGCCGCGCGGTTCCCCTGCCGCGTTCCCGCCAGGGCCTGGCCGCCCTCCAGGGCGGCGTCGCGGACGGCCGTGATGTTCCCCCGGATCCGCTTGCGCTGGGCGGCGGCGCGCAGGGCGCGGGCGCGTTCCGCGGCCGCCGCCGCGGCCTGGGCGTCGGCCGGCGCGGCCGTGGCGCCCGTGGTGGGGGCGGGGTCGGCCGTCGTGGCCGGGGTGTCCGTGGGCGCGGGCGTCGCCGGCGATGACGTCGCCGGGGGCGCGTCGGCGGAGCCCGGGGCGGCGGTCACGGGCGCGAGCTCCGTGGGCGCCGGGGTGGGCGCGGGCGTGGCGCCCGGGGGCGCGTCGGGGCCGCCCAGGGTCTGGGCCGCGGCCGGCGCCGCCAGTGCGAGCGCGCTCAGCAGGGCGGCGACGGCGGGGAGCAGCCGCCGAAGCGGCGCGTTGGGGCGATGCTCCATGACCGGGCCGCACGATACCCCGAAGCCGGGTGACTTCGCGCCTCCCCGGTGGTCGAGGCTTCAGACGCCGCCCGACGGCGCCGATGCCCCAGGGGGTGGGGGCGTGGGCCCCCTTGCTACTGTGCGCGGACGACCTCGATGAAGCGCGATTACTACGAGATCCTCGGCGTCCCGCGGGACGCGGACGAGGCGGCGATCAAGAAGGCCTTCCGGCGAAAGGCCCGCGAGCTCCACCCGGACGTCAACCCGGATCCGCAGGCGGAGGCGCTGTTCAAGGAGTGCGCCGAGGCCTACGAGGTGCTCGCCGACGCCGAGACCCGCGAGCTGTACGACCGCTACGGCCACGACGGCCTGCGCGGACGCCAGGGCGGCGCGGACTTCTCCGACTTCGGCTCGTTCCAGGACCTGTTCGACGCGTTCTTCGGCGGCGACATCTTCGGGCGGGGCACGCGCGGCAGCCGGGGCGGCGAGGACGTCGCCGTCGCGGTGCAGCTCACATTCGCCGAATCCGCCCACGGCGCCACCCGCCCGCTGGAGTACGGGATCATCGGCGCCTGCGAGACGTGCGAGGGCCTCGGCGCGAAGCCGGGCACGCACATGACGCGCTGCGAGACGTGCGGCGGGCAGGGCCAGGTGCGCCAGGTGTCGCGCGGGCCGTTCGGGCAGTTCCTGCGGACGTCCGTGTGCCCCGACTGCCACGGCGAGGGCGAGCGCCCCTCCGAGCCGTGCGCCGACTGCCGTGGCTCCGGGCGGCGGCCCACCACCCAGCAGCTCACGGTCGACATCCCCGCCGGCATCGCGAACGGCCAGCGCATCCGCATTCCCGGGCGCGGCGCGGCCGGCGAGCGCGGCGCCCCCGCCGGCGACCTCTACGTGCAGGTCCAGGTGGCCGAGGACGAGCGGTTCCGCCGCGAGGGCCTGGACGTGGTCACGCGCGTCGCCGTCCCCGTCACCGACGCCATGACCGGCGCCTCGGTCACCGTCCCCACCGTGGACGGGGAGGCGCACATCGAGCTGCGCGCCGGCACCCAGCCCAACGACGAGTACGTCCTGCGTGGCAAGGGGTTCCCGGCGCTGAACGGGCGCGGCCGCGGCGACCAGCGCGTGGTGGTCGAGGTGCGCGTGCCCCGGGTCCAGACCGAGGACGGGCGCAAGGCGGTCGAGAAGCTCGCCGAGGGCCTCGACGCCCGCGCCTACAAAGAGGACGAGGGCTTCTTCGACCGCCTCAAGCACGCCTTCCGCTAGGCGCTCAGCCTCCGCCGACGCTCGGGACGGCCGGCGCCGCGGGCAGCGGGATCGCGCCGCCGCCGCCGCCCCCGCCGCCGCCGCCGGTCTGGGGCGCGCACGACTCGTTGAAGGGCAGATAGACGTCCTTCGTGACGTTGGGGACCGGCGCGGGGCGGTGCCAGATGAGCGTCACGTGGACCCGCCAATCGGCGGTGCCGCTCTTGTTGTCCGTCACCAGGCGGATGTTGTAGGCGTGCCGCTTGTCCTGGATGAGGTACGGCGTCTTCCACTTCTTCCAGCTCGAGTGGAGGTTGAGTCCGGGCGCCGCCGACTCCAGGCGCGCCTTCGCCTCCATGTGATCCGCCCAGTCGGCCCAGCCGTGGTAGTTCACGACGCTCATGAACACGCGGACGTCCGCGCGCACGGTGTTCGCCGCGGCCGGCACGCAGGCGACGCCGGTCACGCGGTGCGCCTTGATCAGCCGGGGCGGATCCGCGGCGCCGGCGGCCGCCGGCAGGGAGGCGGCGGCGAGGGCGGCCAGGGCGAGCGCCGCCGAGGCTGCACGGCGGGTGGGGACGGAGGACATCGGGGGGCTCCTCGGGTTTCCGGGATACGGTTTTCGCGGGACCGTACGGGCCCGCATCGACCCCCGGCACCCCCTCGGGGAGGGGGATCCGCCCCCCGGAGGGACGGGAGTGAATGAGCGTGATCTCATACGCATTGAGGCCGTCGTCGCCGCCGCCGACGCCGAGCGGGCCACCGCCGAGGCGTGTGCCGCCCTCGGCACCGGCTGCATGGAGGAGGACGGGCCGGACGGGACCGTGCGCCTCAGCCTGTGGACCGCGCCGGGCTCCGCCGACCTCGACCGGCTCCGCGCCGCCCTCGCCGCCGCCGGGATCGCCGCCGCCGTGGAGGCCGGGCCGGAGGACCCCGCGTGGCAGGACGCCATGCGCCGTTTCCACCGGCCGGTGGCGATCGCCGGGCGGCTGCTCGTGCGCCCCCCGTGGGAGCCGGCCCGCCCGCCGCTGCTGGACGTGGTGATCGACCCCGGGATGGCGTTCGGGACCGCGCAGCACGCCACCACGCGGGCGTGCCTGACCATGCTCGCCCGGCTCGACGCCGGCGGGCCGCTGCTCGACGCCGGCTGCGGCTCCGGCGTGCTGTCCATCGCGGCGCGCCGCCTGGGCTGGGATCCCGTCACCGCGGTCGACCACGACCCGCTGTCGGTGGACGCCACGCTCGCCAACGCCCGCCGCAACGGCGTTGCGCTGACCGTGGCGAGGCGCACCATCGGCGCCGACCGCCTGCCCGCGGCGCCCACGGTCATGGCGAACCTGACCGGCACGGTCCTGCGGATGCTGGCCGTCGCGCTCCCGCCGCCCGCGCCGCGCCATCTCGTCGCATCGGGCATGCGGCCCGAGGAGGTCGACGGGGTGGTCGCGGCCTTCGCGCCGGCGGGGCTGGGCGCCGCCGACCGCATCGACGACGACGGCTGGTCGACCGTCCTGCTGACGGCGTGAGGCACGTCTTCCGCTACGCCGTCGCCGACGACCCCGGGACCGGTGGGGAGATCGCCCTGGCGCCCGAGGACGCCCACCACCTGACGCGCGTCGTGCGGCGGGGGGCGGGGGATCCGGTGGAGCTGATCGGCCCCGACGGGCGCATCTGGCCGGCGGTGGTCGTCGCGGCGGGGCCGGCGGCCACGGCGCGGGCGACGGGGGAGCCCCGCGAGCCTGCGCCGCCCCGGGTGGCGCTCTACCAGGGCCTGGCGGAGTGGAACCGCATCGACGTGGTGGTCGAGAAGGCCGTCGAGCTCGGCGTCGGCCCGGTCACGCTGTTCGCCTCGGAGCGCGCCCGCCGGGTGCCCGACGACGACGCCTGGGCCCGGCGCCGCGAGCGCATGGACCGGGTGGCCGCCGCCGCCGCGCGGCTGGCCGGGACGGCGGGGGTGGGACGGGTACGGGGGCTGCTAGCGTTCGATGCAGTCGTGGCCGGGATCCCGGCCGGGGAGGGCTTCCTGATCGACCCACGTGGCGAGCTGACGCTCCCGACCGCCGTCGCCGACGGCGGGACGTCCGCCCGCGTGTCGCTGATCGTGGGTCCCGACGCGGGGTTCTCGGAGGCCGAGGTGGCGCGGGCGCGGGACGCAGGGCTGGCCGTCTGCCGCCTGGGCCCCACGATCCTGCGCGCCGAGACCGCCGCCGTGGCCGCGATGGCGATCGCGTGCGCGCCCGGCTGGGAGGACCACCGCTGAGCGACGACTGCCTGTTCTGCCGCCTGGTGCGCGGCGAGATCCCCGCCGACGTCGTGCGGCGCGACGAGCGCTTCGTGGCGTTCGACGACATCGCGCCGAAGGCGCCCGTCCACGTCCTGGTGGTGCCGGTCGAGCACGTCGCCTCCATCGCGGACGTCGACGGCCTGGACGAGGCGACCCGCGCCGCGATGCTCACGTTCATCGCCGCCGTGGCCGAGGAACTGGGGCTGGACGGGAGCGGGTACCGGGTCACCACCAACCACGGCCCGGACGCGCACCAGAGCGTCCATCATCTGCACTGGCACGTCATGGGGGGCGGCACACTGTCGCTGGGCATGTGAGCGCGGCCGAGCGCGTCGATCAGGTCATCGAGCTCGACGACCGGGTGGCCGTCGAGCTGGCGGGCGAGCAGGACCGCGTGCTGCGCGATCTGGAGGACCGCCTCGACCTCGAGTTGGCCCTGCGCGGCAACCGGCTCACGCTGACCGGCATGGAGGCGCGGGTGCGCGCCGGCGCCGAGGTCGTGGGCCAGCTCGCCGACATGGTCATGAAGGGCCAGCCCATCGCCCCGGGGACCATCGAGAGCGTCGCCGACGCCGTCGAGGGCGCCGAGGCGATCGGCCCGATCCTCGACGACGTGGTGTGGCGCAACGGCCGGTTCGTGGTCACGCCGCGGACGCCGGGGCAGAAGCGCTACGTCGACGCCGTCCGCCAGAGCACCATCACCTTCGGCCTGGGCCCGGCCGGCACCGGCAAGACCTATCTGGCTGTGGCGATCGCCACCGCGGCGCTCATGCGCCGCGAGGTCGCCCGGATCATCCTGACGCGGCCGGCGGTGGAGGCCGGCGAGCGCCTGGGCTTCCTGCCCGGCGACCTGGCCGCGAAGGTCGACCCGTACCTGCGGCCGCTGTTCGACGCCCTCTACGACATGCTCGAGCCCGAGCGCGTCGAGGCGCTGTTCGACCGCGGCCAGGTGGAGGTGGCGCCCCTCGCGTTCATGCGCGGCCGCTCCCTCAACGACAGCTTCATCATCCTCGACGAGGCGCAGAACACGACGCCCGAGCAGATGAAGATGTTCCTGACCCGTCTGGGGTACGGGTCGCGGATGATCGTCAACGGCGACACGACCCAGGTCGACCTGCCGTCGGCCACCCGGTCCGGCCTGCTCAGCGCGATCGACGTGCTGGAGGGCGTGAAGGACATCGCGTTCGTGCGGCTCGACCGCCGCGACGTCGTGCGCCACCGGCTGGTGCAGCGGATCGTGGACGCCTACGACTCCGCCGACCCGGCCGGCCCGGGAAGCAGCCGGGGATGATCGAGGTGGAGGCGCGCGGCGACGGCGCCGAGGCGCTGGTCGGCCGGGTCGTCTGGACCTGCGAGCGCCTGGGCCTCGACGATGCGACGGTGGGGCTCATGGTCGTCGGCCCCGAGGAGATGGCCCGCATCAACGGCGAGCACCGCGGCAAGCCCGAGCCCACCGACGTGCTGGCGTTCCCCGTGGACGGCCCGGAGGCGCTCGCGTGGCCCGACGGCGGCCCGCCGCCGGAGCTGGGGGACGTGGTGATCTGTCCGGCGGCGGCGCAGGAGCCGCTCGGGACCCTCGCGGTCCACGGCGTCCTGCACCTCCTGGGGTGGGATCACGAGGTCGATGACGGGGAGATGCTCGCCCTCCAGGACGAACTGGTGGCCGAGGCGCCGTGACCACCTCCCAGACCCCGCCGAAGGCCCCCGAGGGGCCGCCCGACCCGGGCCCGGGGCGCTTCGGCCGCATGTTGCGCGCCGCCGGCCGGTCGAGCCTCCCCCGGCAGCACAGCCTTCGCTGGTCGTTCAACTGGGCGTTCGAGGGCATCGTCTACGTCGTCCGCACCCAGCGGAACATGCAGATCCACGCCGGCGCGGCGGTGTTCGTGCTGGTCATGGGGCTGCTGCTGGACCTGAGCCGCCTGGAGCTGGTGGCGGTGATGGCGGCCGTGAGCCTGGTCCTGGTGGCCGAGATGCTGAACACGGCGATCGAGGCGGCCATCGACGCGGTCGTGACCACCTACCACCCCCTCGTGAAGATCGCGAAGGACGTCGCCGCGGGGGCGGTGCTGGTCGCGACGGTCAACGCGCTGGCCGTCGCCTACTTCGTCTTCTACGACCGCCTCACCGACGACAGCCGGGACCTGCTGGTGGGGGTGCGGCGCTCACCGACCCACCTGGTGGTGGTGGTGATGATCCTGACCGTGATCCTCGTCATCGCCATCAAGGCGTGGACGGGGCGCGGCACGCCGCTGCGCGGCGGGCTGCCCAGCGGGCACGCGGCGGCGGCGTTCGCCGGGTGGGCCGCGATCACGATCATCGCCGAGCCGCTGCGGCACGCCGTGCTGGTCTCGACGCTCGCGTTCCTGATGGCGCTGCTGGTGGCGCAGTCGCGGGTGGAGGCGGGCATCCATTCGGTGGTCGAGACGCTCGCCGGCGCGGTGCTGGGCACCTGCGTGGCGATCGTGATCTTCCAGCTGTGGGGGTGACGTACCGCTCGGGGCTCGTGGCCCTGGCGGGACGCCCGAACGTCGGCAAGTCGACGCTGGCCAACGCCCTGGCGGGCTCGCAGGTGGCGGCCGTGTCGCCCCGCCCGCAGACCACCCGCCGGCGCATCACGGCGGTGGTCCACGGCGACGACTGGCAGGCGGTGCTGCTGGACCTGCCGGGCTTCCAGCGCCCCGCCGACGTCCTGACCTCGCGGATGCAGGCGACGGTCGACCAGAGCCTGGGCGACTGCGACGCCGCGGTCTTCGTGCTGAACGGGGCCGAGCCGGTCGGCGGCGGCGACCGGTTCATCGCCGAGCGGCTGAAGGCGTCGGGCCTGCCCGTGATCACCGTGGTCAACCAGCTCGACCGCCTGGGCCCCGACGAGACGGTGGCTGCCATCGCAGGGGCCGCCGAGCTCGTCGACTTCGTGGAGCTGCACCCGGTCAGCGCCAAGCTCGGGCGCGGCATCGACGCGCTCCGCGCCGATCTGCCGCGCCTGCTGCGCGAGGGGCCGCGCTACTTCCCCGAGGGGATGGCCACCGACCAGACCGAGGAGGAGCTCGCGGCCGAGCTGATCCGCGAGGCGGCCCTGCTGCGCCTGCGCCAGGAGATCCCGCACGCGCTGGCCGTGGACGTCCGCGAGATCGAGCCTGCCCGCCACGGCGTGGTGGTGCGGGCGTCGCTGCTGGTGGAGACCGAGTCGCAGAAGGGCATCGTCGTCGGCCGGGGCGGTGGAATGATCCGCGACATCGGCTCGTCGGCCCGCTCCGCCCTCTCGCGGCTGTGGGGCACCGAGGTCCACCTGGACCTCACGGTGCGGGTCCGCAAGCGCTGGCGCGACGACGAGTCGATGCTCCAGCGCCTCGGCCTCTAGCGCGCGACCCTAGGCGCGGCGGGCGATCCGGCGCTCGGCCCGGGCGCGGGCGCCGTCGCCCACCAGCCGGCCCGCGGCGGCCCGGTTGCTCGCGACCAGGCGGTAGGCCCGCTCGACCGGTCCGGGGAGGGCCCGCGCCACGGAGGCGGCGGGGCCGCCGGCGGGCAGCAGGTCCAGCAGCGGCGCCACCGCCGCGCCCGCGGACGTGCGCCGGCCCTGGGGGTCGACCAGGTGCCACGAGTCCCGGCGGGCCCGCTCGTCCAGGTCGGCGAGCAGCATCGCCCCCTCGGGGGAGCCGATCGCCACGGGCCGCAGGGCATGGCGCCGGTCGAGGGCGAGGAGCACCCCCACGCACCAGCGGCAGAAGCCGCATCCCTCGTCGTAGAGCACCCGCCAGCGGGCCGTCGACATCGCACCGAGGGTAGCGCGGGTCGGTGGTCCGGGCCGACGGGTCCCGCCATCGGCCGGCACCGGCCGTGTAAGGTGGACCGAATGCGTGAGATGAGGGAGAGCGAGCCGGAGACGTGGTTCCCCGAGTACGGGGCCCGGGCGCGCTGCTGGAACCGCTTCGAGCGGGACCTGCGCGACTGGCTCGAGACGCCGGAGGGCCGTTTCGCCGAGTGGCGTGCCCGCGCGGCGACCGCGATCGCCGGCCCGGAGGCCGACCGCCCCTAGGCGGCGGGCGGCGCCGCCGCGGCGGCGCGGCAGTCGGCGCAGACGCCCCGGACCACCAGCTGGGCGTCATCGGGGGCGAAGCCGGCGCTGCGGGCGGCACGCATGACCGCGTCGTCGTCGACGTCCCCGTCGACGTCGGTGATCCGTCCGCAGCTGCGGCACACGAGGTGGTGGTGCACGTCCGTGCGAGGGTCGTAGACCGCCGACCCGGTCGTCGAGGCCAGCCGCCGGACCAGCCCCAGCTCCTCCAGGAGCTCCAGGGTCGCGTAGACCGTGGGCAGCGACACGCCGGGCATGCGCTCGGCCACGGCGCCGTGGATCTGCTCGGCCGTCGCGTGGCCGGGTAGGGAGGAGACCGTGGACGCGATCATCAGCCGCTGAGGCGTCGCGCGCTGCCCGCGGTCGCGCAGGGCGCGGTGCAGATCGGTGGCCATGTCGACGCTCATGCGGGTCAGTGTATCGCAACTCGAAGGCTCACCGAAGTCGCTCGTTATCTTTAATCAGTTGCTATTGTGATGCGACGAACCGGAACGAGGAGGGGACTGGGCATGGCGACGAAGACCAGCAGGGTGAGTGCGGGCATCCTGTCCGAGGCGCAGACGGCGAAGCGCGGGGAGATCCTCGGCCTGCTCCGCCAGGCGTACTGGATGGAGATGGAGACCGTCATGAACTACCTGGCCAACTCCGAGGCCCTCGACGGGATCCGCGCGGAGGAGATCGCCGAGGCCCTCGCGGCCGACGTGCAGGAGGAGCTCGGCCACGCGAAGGCCTTCGCCGGCCGTATCAAGGACCTCTACGGCACCCCGCCCGGCTCGGCGGAGTTCACCGCCGACCAGCCCTACCTCCAGCCGCTCGACGACCCGGCCGACGTGCGGACGGTCATCGAGGGCGTCATCCAGGCGGAGAAGGGCGCGATCGAGCACTACCTCCGCATCATCGAGGCGTGCGACGGGGTCGACTGGGCGACGCAGGACATGGTCATCGAGATCCTGCGCGACGAGGAGAACCACCTCCGCACCTTCGAGCGCTACCTGGCGGAGTACCGCTAGGCCGCACGCTCATCCGAGCAGGCGGCTCATCCGGCGGTCGCGGTACACGCGTCCGCCGGTCTGGCACGTGGGGCAGTAGACGAGGTCGTACTCGCTGAACGCCACGTGCTCGAGCCGCGTGCCGCAGCGCAGGCACGGCTCGCCGTGGTGGCCGTGGACCGCGGTCACGCGGGCCTCCCTGTTGGGCATGTCGGTGGTGATGCGCTCGCGGGCGCGATCGAGCGCCTGCGTCAGCACCGCGTCGGCGGCGCGGTCCAGGCGCGCCACGGCGTCGTCGTCCAGGGACGACGCGCGCGCGAACGGCGCCAGCTTGGCCGCCCACATGATCTCGCTGGCGTAGGCGCGGCCGATCCCGGCCACCCGGCGGCCGTCGCGCAGCACCGTGTGCAGCACCCCCGGCCCGTCGAGCACGGCGCGCCAGCCCTCGGGCCCCAGGCCGATCGGCTCGGGGCCCAGGCGGGCGTAGGGCCGGTGGGCGGCCAGGCCGGCGTCGTCGAGCACGTGCGCCGACGCCCGCCGCGTGGTCGACAGCTCGCGAAGGCGCAGGACCTCGTCGCCACCGACGTCCACGTCCAGCGACGCCTGCCGCCCGGGGCGCTTCGCGGGCTTCGCCGCCATGCCGAGCCGGCCGGCCTGCATCAGGTGGATCACCAGGTGCAGCCCGCCCTCGACCTCCAGGCCCAGCAGCTTGCCGCGCCGCCACACGCGGCGGATCGCGCGGCCGGCCAGCGCATCCGGCGGCGGCTCCGCGGTCTTCAGGGTGGCGGGGTGGTGCACGGCGACGCCCTGGACCTCGCGCCCGGCCAGGTGGGCGGTCAGGCCCTCGGCCAGCGCCTGGAGCTCCGGCAGCTCAGGCACGCGGGCACCTCGTGGCTGCGCCCCGGGCCGTCCCCGGAGCCGTCGCTATACTCGGCCCGATGAGCGGTTCGCGGCGTCCGGCGCCCTTCTGATGCGGGCTGAGGACCTCACCAAGACGCTCGATCTGACGGTCCTCGCGCCGGACACGACCGCGGCGGACATCGAGCGGGCATGCGCGGAGGCGCGGGAGCTGCACTTCGCCGCGCTCTGCGCCGACGGCGCCTTCGTGCCGCAGGTGGCCGAGCTGCTGCGCGGCTGCGACGTGAAGACGTGCGCGGTGCTCGACTTCCCGGGCGGGGCGTCCGCCACGGCCGACCGGATCGCCGAGGCCGACCGGGCCGTCGCCGAGGGCGCCGACGAGATCGAGATCGTCATGAACTACCACGCGATGCTCGCAGGGGAGTTCAAGGCCGTGCGCGACGACCTGATGCGCGTGGTCCGCGCCGTGCGCGGCCGCGCCGCGAACGACGCGCGCGGTGACGTCATCGTGAAGGTGATCATCGAGGCGCCCCTCCTGAACGACAAGGTCAAGCGGCTTGCCTGCAAGATCGTGACGGATGTGGGCGCGGACTTCGCGCGCACGTGCACCGGGCGCGGCACGCGGGCGTCGATCCACGACGTCGAGCTCATGCGCGACGCCCTCCCGGAGGGGGTGGGCGTGAAGGCCTCCGGCGGCATCGACACCCTCGACCTGGTGCAGGCGATGATCGGCGCGGGGGCGGCCCGCGTGGGCACGTCGTCGGCCGTCGGGGTCATGGCCGAGCTGGCCGCCCTCAACGGGGACGGCTGATGGGCGGTGAGGCGACCGAGTCGATCGCCGAGCGCGTGCGCTTCGGCGCCGACGGGCTGATCCCCGCCGTCGTGCAGGACGCCGGCACCGGTCGCGTGCTGACGCAGGCGTGGATGAACCGGGAGTCGCTGGAGCGCACCCTCGCCCGCGGCGAGACGTGGTTCTGGAGCCGGTCCCGCCAGGAGCTGTGGCGCAAGGGCGCCACGAGCGGCAACACCCAGGCCGTCCGCGCGGTGCTGCTCGACTGCGACGGCGACAGCCTGGTGGTGCTCGTGGACCCGGCCGGGCCGGCGTGCCACACCGGGGCCGAGACGTGCTTCGGCGACGCCCTCACCGGCGGTGAGGTCCCCGAGCCGTTCGCGGCGCTGGCCGACCTGGAGCGCACCGTCGCCGACCGTGCGGCCGTCGCCGACCCCGAGGCGTCGTACACCGCCCGCCTGCTCGCCAAGGGCATCGACACCGTCTGCAAGAAGGTGGGCGAGGAGGCGACCGAGGTGGTGCTGGCCGCGAAGGGCGCCGAGCACGGCCAGGTGGTGTACGAGAGCGCCGACCTGCTGTACCACCTCGCCGTCCTCTGGCGCGCCACCGGCGTGCGTCTCGACGAGGTGGCTGCCGAGCTCGCCTCCCGCCGCCGCCCGTGACCCGGCTGCGACTCGAGGTCCCGCCGCGGCGCGGGCAGCAGATCGACGTGACCCCCCACCTCGGCGAGGTGCGCAGCCTCGCCGCGGCCGGCCACCGCCAGGTGCCGCTGGCGCACACGTACATCGCCGACTGCGAGACGCCGGTCAGCGCGTACCTGAAGCTCCGCGACGGCGGGCCGGCGTTCCTGCTGGAGTCGGTCGAGCACGGCCGCCTCGGGCGCCACTCGATGATCGGGATCCGCCCGCAGGCCGTGGTCCGCGGCGCCGCCGGCCGGCTGGTGCTGAGCGGCCCCGACGGCGACCGGGAGCTCGACGCGTCCGACCCCTTCGGCGCGGTCGAGGACGTGGTCGACGCCGTCGGCATGGCGCCCCCGCCGCAACCGCTCGAGTTCTCCGGCGGTGCGGTCGGGTTCTTCGGCTACGACCTCGTGCGAACAGTCGAGCGGCTGCCCGACGAGCCGCCCGACGACCGCGGCGTGCCCGACCTGATCGCCCTCGTCACCGGCCCGGTGGTGGTGTTCGACCACCTGCGCCGCGCCCTCACGATCGTGGCGCCCTGCACGCTGGAGCAGGACGACGACGAGCAGGAGGCGGCGTACTGGCGCACCGTCGCGACGATCGCGGAGCTCAAGGGACGCCTCTCCGGTCCGCTGCCGCGGCCGTCGGCGCCCGCGGGCGACCCGGTGCTGGGGCCGGTGACCAGCAACATGAGCCGCGAGGCGTTCGAGGCGGCGGTGGAGCGCTGCCGGGAGTACATCTTCGCCGGCGACGCCTTCCAGGTGGTGCCGTCGCAGCGCTTCTCGGCGCCGATGTCGCTCGACCCGTTCGCCGTCTACCGCGGGCTGCGCACCGTGAACCCGTCGCCGTACATGTTCTTCTTCGAGACCGGCGAGGTGACGCTGGTCGGCTCGTCGCCCGAGATGCTGGTGAAGGTGGAGGGCGGCATGGTCGAGATGCACCCCATCGCCGGGAGCCGGCCGCGTGGCGGCGACGAGGTGGAGGACGAGCGCCTGGGCGAGGAGCTGCTGGCCGACCCGAAGGAGCGGGCCGAGCACGTGATGCTGGTGGACCTCGGCCGCAACGACCTTGGCCGGGTCTCCGAGATCGGCACCGTGCGGGTGACCGACCTGATGGACGTGCGCCGGTACAGCCACGTGATGCACATCGAGAGCTCGGTGGTGGGGCACCTGGCCGGGGGCCGGCGGGCGTCCGACGCGCTGCGGGCCACGTTCCCCGCCGGGACGCTCTCGGGGGCGCCGAAGGTGCGGGCGATGGAGATCATCGACGAGCTGGAGCCGACCAAGCGGGGGCCCTACGGGGGCGCCGTCGGCTGGCTCGGCTGGGACGGCAGCCTGGACTCGTGCATCACCATCCGCACCATCGTCTGCAAGGACGGGATGGCCCACGTGCAGGCGGGCGCCGGGATCGTGGCCGACTCGGTGGCCGCGACCGAGTACGAGGAGACCCAGAACAAGGCGGCCGCGCTCTTCCGGGCGATCGAGGTGGCCGCCGGTCAGGACGGCTGGTGATGCGGCCATCAGCACCCCCGCTCGGGCCTGCGCGGGGATCTCCCGGCTGCATCGCAGCGCGATACGGCGTCCTCGGGAGGACCGGTGAAACCACCACCGGCCCTCCCTGCGTCCTCGTCTCGCGGGCGATTCGCTCGGGAGGCCCATCGCTCGACCGCGAGAGTGGGCGCTGATGGCCGCCGCCACGCCGCGAGTCGCGCTGATCGACAACTACGACAGCTTCACCTACAACCTGGTCCAGTACCTCGGCGAGCTGGGGGCGGAGGTGCTGGTGCACCGCCACGACCAGATCGACGTCGCCGGGGTGGCGGCGCTGCGGCCGACCCACCTGGTGGTGTCGCCCGGGCCGAAGACGCCCGACGAGGCGGGGATCTCGGTCGACGCGATCCGCGAGCTGGCCGGGACCGTCCCGATCCTGGGCGTGTGCCTGGGGCACCAGGCCATCGGCCAGGCGTTCGGCGGGAGGGTGGTCCGCGGGCGCGAGCCGGTGCACGGCAAGACGAGCGAGATCACCCACGACGGCCGCACGGTCTTCGCCGGGCTGCCGACCCCGATGACGGCCACGCGCTACCACTCCCTGGTGGTCGATCCCGGCGGCGCGGCCGACCTGGAGGTCACGGCGTGGTGCGACGGCGACGTCGTGATGGGACTGCGCCACCGGCACCTGCCGGTGGAGGGCGTGCAGTTCCATCCTGAGTCGATTCTCACGGGCGAGGGACGGGCTCTGCTGGGCAACTTCCTGAGCCTGTCGGCGTAGGCTTCCCGTCGTGCCCTCGGAGGTCCTGTCCCACGCGATCGACCGGCTGCTCGTCGGCGAGGACATCGGCAGCGACGGCGCGTCCGAGGCGCTCGAGGCGATCATGTCCGGCGAGGCCGGGGACGTGCAGACCGCCGGCTTCCTGGTCGCCCTGCGGGCGAAGGGGGAGACCGCCGAGGAGCTCGCCGGCCTCGCGGCCACCGTGCGGTCCCACGCCGAGCCGGTCACGCCCCCTGACGGCCCCTTCATCGACACGTGCGGCACCGGCGGAGGGCGCTCCACGTTCAACATCTCCACCACGTCCACGTTCGTGGTCGCGGGGGCGGACGTGGCGGTCGCGAAGCACGGGAACCGCTCGGCCACGTCGCGCTGCGGCAGCGCCGACGTGCTGGAGGCGCTCGGCGCCCGCATCGACCTGAGCCCCGACGGGGTGTCGCGCTGCCTGGAGGAGACGGGCCTCGGGTTCATGTTCGCGCCGTCCCACCACCCGGCGTTCCGGCATATCGTCCCGGTGCGGCGGGCGCTCGGCGTGCGGACGATCTTCAACCTGCTCGGCCCGCTCACGAACCCGGCGGGCGCGCCCCGGCAGCTCATCGGGGTGGCCGACCCGGCGTTCCTGGAGCGGATGGGCGGGGCCCTGGCGCTGCTCGGCATCGAGCGGGCGCTGCTGGTGCACGGGCGCGACGGGATGGACGAGGTCTCGACGGGCGCGGTGAGCGACACGGTGGCGGTCATCGACGGCGCCGTGACCCGGGGCACCATCGACCCGGGCGAGCTCGGGTTCCCCGCACCGCCGAACGGCGTCATCTCGGGTGGCGACCCGGCCCACAATGCCGAGGTGCTCCGGAACGTGCTGGGCGGCGCTGCGGGGCACGAGCGGGACGTGGTGGTGCTGAACGCCGCCGCCGCCATCCACGTCGCCGGGCGGGCGGACACGCTTGCCGACGCCGTCGGCATGGCCGAGCGGAGTATCGACGAGGGGGCGGCGCGCGAGCGCCTGGAGGCCTTCGTCGCCACCACCCGCCGGCTCGGCGGAACGGTGTAGCCCCGGATGGCGACGTTCCTCGAGACGGTGGTGGAGCGCACCCGCTCGGAGGTGGAGGCCCGGCGGCGGCTGGTGAGCGAGGCGGAGCTGCGATCGCGGCTCGGCCCGGCGCGCCGGGGGCGCCCGTTCTCGGAGGCGCTGGTGGACGAGGGCATCTCCCTCATCGCGGAGATGAAGCGGTCGAGCCCGTCGCGGGGGCCGATCCGGCCGGAGGCGACGGTCACGGACGTGGTGTCCGCCTACCAGCGGGCGGGCGCGAGCGCGGTGTCGGTGCTGACGGAGCCGAACTGGTTCGGCGGCAGCCTCGACGACCTGGTGGAGGCGCGCGCGGCCTGCGACCTGCCGCTGCTGCGCAAGGACTTCGTGGTCGATCAGTACCAGCTGCTGGAGGCGCGGGTGGCGGGCGCGGACGCCGTCCTCCTGATCGTCGCGGCGCTGGAGCGGGGGCGGATCGAGGAGCTGATGGGTGCCGCGTCCGACCTCGGCCTGGACGCCCTCATCGAGGTGCACGACGAGAAGGAGGTGGAGACCGCGATGGAGGCGGGGGCCGAGCTGATCGGCATCAACAACCGCGACCTCCACTCGCTGGAGGTCGACCTGGAGACGACGTTCGAGCTCCTGGCCGATGTCCCCGCCGGCACCGTCGTGGTCGCCGAGTCCGGGATCACCCTGAACGAGGACGTCGAGCGCCTGGAGCGCGCCGGCGTCGACGCCATCCTGGTCGGCGAGGCCCTCATGCGCGCCGACGACCCCGTCCGGGCGGTCCGCGAGCTCCTGGGCTAGCCGGCCGGGCGTGGTCCCCCGGCGCCGCGGCCCCGCCCGTTTCGTCGTCGTTCAATTGAACGAACGCCGCGCGTTCATTTGAAGTGACCGACGGGGAACCCGGTCGCCGAGCCGGATCCCCGCGTGTCGGTGGATGCCCGTTCACCGGTGAACCGTCGTGCACTTGGACGGAGGCCCACTGTGCACGTGCACGCCGACCCGGCCGCGCCGGCGCCTCAAGGCGGGGTGGGGGACCGCCGATGGGCGTGGCGTGAGCGTGGACAGCGCAGGCGGCATCGCGGCGACGATCGCGCGGATCCGGGAGATCACCGGACGCGTGGATGCGATCGCGGGCTCGCCGGACGCCTCGGGCTCCCCGCCGCAGGCCTCGTTCGCCGACGCGCTCCAGGGGGCGTCCGCCACCCTCGCCACGCCGGCCTCCGGCACGGCGGCCGCCGCGGCCAAGGCCGGGGCCCCGGCGTCCGCCACCGGCGCTTCCGGCGTCACGGGCGCCCAGCTCGACGCGTGGATGCAGTCGAAGAACCCCGGCTCGCCGCTGGTGGGGATGGGCGACGTGTTCGTGCGCGAAGGGGAGAGGAACGGCATCGACCCGCGGGCGCTGGTCGCCATCGCGCGGGCGGAGTCGTCGCTCGGGTCGGATCCCGGCGCCCGCGCCCGCAACAATGCCTTCGGCTGGGGTCCCCACCAGACGTTCGCGTCGTGGCAGGACAACATCGCCACCGTCGCCGCCGGCCTGCGCAAGGGCTATCTCGACGACGGGCTGGTGACGCTCGCGCAGATCCAGCAGCGTTACTGCCCGGTCGGCGCCGCCAACGACCCCACGAACCTGAACTCCAACTGGCTCCGCAACACGACGCTGCTCTACGGGGAGCTCGGCGGGGACCCGAACGGATCGGTGGCGCTGGCGCCGTCCTGACACGGGGCGACCCCGCGGGCGCAGGGACCGGCCCGCGGATTGCGAAGATGTGGCGGTGCGCCGCCGTCGCCGATACGAGGTCGTGGTGGAGGGCCTGTCCGGACAGGCCGCCGCCCAGCGCAGCGTCGTGTCCGAGCACCGTTCGGAGGACGCCGCCCGCGAGGACGCCGCCGTGGAGCGCAACCGCCTGGAGGTGATCTACGGCGAGGCTGCCAGCGACTGGCGCGTCGTGGTGCTCCGCGACGACGAGGTCGTGTGGGAGGAGCGCCCCAAGGGCACCCAGGGCCCCCGGCTGGCGCCCACCTCGCTGGACCCGCCGCCGCCCCCGCCGCCCGACGTGGACGACCCGCCCGCGGCCGCCGGGGGCGCCGAGCCGGCGCCGGCGCCCGAGCCTGAAACCAGCGGCCCCGTGCCGGATTGGCTCATCGAGCAGGTGGAGCAGTCCATCGCCCGCAGCCAGGAGCGCGACCGGAAGCGCAATCAGGGCGATTGACCGCCGGATGCGGGCCCTGCGTTAACGCGTCGGAGACCCCCGCGCCGCTACGCTGTCCGGCGTGACCGAGCCGACCCCGCAGGAGACCCCGCCCGAGGAGCGCGGCTGGGACCGGCGGCGGACCATCGGGGCCATCGTCGGCGGCGTGATCGTCGCGGGGGTGATCGCGATGCTCGTGATCGGCCTGGCCAACAAGGACATCGGCACCTCCATCCAGGACGCCCTGGAGGAGGGCAAGCGCCCCACGGCGCCCGAGGCCACCCTGCCGGTGCTGCTCCCCGCCGACGGCATCGGCCCGGCCGGCCAGGACGTGTCGCTGTCCAGCCTGCGCGGCAAGATCGTGGTGCTCAACTTCTGGGCGTCGTGGTGCGAGCCGTGCGAGCTGGAGGCGCCCGTCCTCGACGAGGTGGCCGCGAAGTACCGGGTGAGCCCGCAGGAGGTCGTCGTGCTGGGCGTCGACGTCCAGGACCTCCGGGAGGAGGCACTCGCCTTCGCCCGCACCAACGGCATCACCTATCCGTCCCTGCGCGACGGCGAGGACGACGTGAAGAACGCGTACCAGGTGCCCGCGCTGCCCGAGACGTTCGTGATCGACCAGAAGGGGCGGATCGCCCTGAAGGTCGCCGGCCAGCTCACCGACCCCGCCCAGGTCACCAACGCGATCGAGCAGCTCCGGCAGTCCTGATGATCCGGGCCGTCCGCCGTCTCGCCGCCGTCGCCCTGATCCTGCTCGCCGCGCTGCCGGTGGCGGCGCAGGCGTACACGGTCAACGACGTCGCGGAGCAGGTGCGCTGCCCCACCTGCAACACCCCGCTGAACGTGTCCAACGCGCCCGTCGCCCTCGACATGAAGCGCTACATCGCCGAGAAGCGCGACGCGGGCTGGACCGAGCAGCAGGTGATCGACGGCCTGGTCGACGAGTTCGGCCGGGGCGTGCTGGCCACGCCGCCGAAGTCCGGGTTCGACCTGATCGCGTGGGTGGTCCCCGGCATCTTCGTGCTCGTCGGGCTCGCCGCCATCCCCATCCTCACCCGCGCGTGGGCGCGCCGGCCGCGTCCCGACAGCGCGAGCGCCGGGCCGCCGCCCACCGAGGAGGAGGCGCGCCGCCTGGACGAGGAGCTCCGCCGCCTGCGGTAGGGGGGCTGTCGGGAAAGTCGGCCGCGCGTCCGCCGGCTCTTGGTTTCCCGCCAGCCCCCGCGCCGCCCGCCGCTTGATTCCTCCGCGGGGCCGTCCGATGTACCCCGTGGAACGACGGCGGGGAGGCCGAGCTTGTCCTCAGGGACGTCCGCGGGCATGCAGGGTGGGTGGTGCGTGGTCGGCCCGGGCCGCCTCGCCGAGATCGTGGCGCGGCTGGCCGGCGAGCGCCGGCCCGAGCGCCTGGGCCCCGTGGTGCTGGACGCCGCCCTCGCCGTCACCGGCGCGCGCGGCGGGCGCGTGGCCGCGGGGGGCCGGCTCGTCGCGGCCGAGGGCGACCCCACCGGCGCGGGCGACCGCCTCCGGGCCGACCTGCCGGGCGCGAGCGGCACCGTGGGCGCCGTGGAGGTGTGGAGCGGCACCGGCGATCCCGGCGACGGCGCCGCCGCGCAGGCCCTGCTCGACCTGGTCGCCACCATCGCCGGCCGGGCGTTCGACGCCCACCTGGCCGAGCGCGCCCATGCCGCCGAGCTGAGCCGCGCCCGTCGCCTCGAGGCCGCCGCGGTCGCCGTGCGCGACGCGGGGGAGCCCCGGGCGACCGTCGAGCGCGTGCTGGCCGAGGCCCGTGCGCTGGTGGGCGCCCCGTCCGCCGCCCTGCTGGCCGCCGGCGCGCCCAGCCCCGAGGTGGCGGCCTACGACGGCCTCGATCCGCTGTCGCCGGACGACCTGGCGGTGCTCGTGACGGCGGAGCTCGCCGCCGAGCTGGCCGCGGGCGCCGCGTGGGGCGGACCGCTGCCCGACGCCAGCGTCCTGCGCGAGCGCGGGCTCCGATTCGGCGCGCTGGTGCCGGTGGGGGCCGCCGCCGGCCTGGGCCTGCTGGCCGCGTTCTGGCCGGGCGACGAGGGGGCGTCGGAGGGCGACCTGGCGACGCTGTCCGCGCTCGCCGGGCACGCCGCCTCCGCGCTCACCGCGACCGTCCTGCAGCAGGAGGTGCGCGAGCTCGGAGTGGTCGACCCGCTCACCCGCTTCTTCAACGACCGCTACTTCGCCGGGCGGCTGGAGCAGGAGTGCCAGCGGGCGCTGCGCGCCGGCACGCCGGTCAGCGTGGCGGTGATGGCGCTCGACGGCAGCGCCGAGCTGCGCGCCGCGGGGCGCCGCCAGGCCGCCGAGGCGGCGGTCGAGGCCCTCGCCATCCACGTCACGGAGCGCCTGCGCGGCATGGACGTCGGGTGCCGCGTGGGCGAGGACGAGCTCGCCGCGATCCTGCCCGAGGTGGAGGGCATCGACGCCCTGCGGGTGGGCGAGCGCCTCCGCGCCTCGATCGCCACCGCCCCCGGCCTGGGCGACGGGGTCACGCTGTCGATCGGCGTCGCGAGCTTCCCCGCCCAGGCGGGCCGCTCCGACACGCTCGTGGCCCACGCACGGGCGGCGCTCGACTGGGCGCGCGACCACGGCGGCGACCGCACGTTCCTCTACACGGCCGACACCGCCGAGATCCTGCGGGCCGAGTCGCGGGAGCGGGCCGCCGACGACGAGACGGTGCTGACCACCGTCGCCACGCTGGCCTCCGGCATCGACGCGAAGCACCCCGCCACCGTCCGCCACCACGAGAACGTGGGCCGCGTCGCCGCCCTCCTGGCCGCCGAGCTGGGCCTCGCGCCTGCCGCGGTCGAGGACGTCCGCGTGGCCGGCCTGATCCACGACGTCGGCAAGATCGGCCTGGACGACGCGGTGCTCGCGGCCGACGGCGATCTGCCGGAGGCGGCGACGGCGGAGCTGCGGCAGCACCCCGAGATCGGGGCGCGCATGCTGGCCGGCAGCCGCCTGGAGAACGTGGCGCCGTGGGTGCGCCACCATCACGAGCGGATGGACGGCGGCGGCTACCCCGACGGCCTCGCGGGCGAGGCGATACCGCTGGAATCGCGGATCCTGGCCGTCGCCGACGCGTGGGAGCACCTCCGATCGGGGCGCTGGGGTGGAGTGCGGCTCGCGCCCGCCGATGTCATGAGGGAGCTCGAGCGCCGTTCGGGCCCGGAGTTCGATCCCGTGGCGGTCGCCGCCCTGCGCGCCCTCGTCGGACGCGGGGCCGCGGAGGCGCCGCGTGTGCCGTAGGAGGAGCCCGTGACCGTCCCGACCACCGACATCGCCGAGGGGACCGCGACGCGGGTGACCGCGCGCGTCGTGGCCGAGGCCGCCGAGCGCCTGTCGGCGCCGTCCACCGTGGTGAGCGGAGTGCTGGAGCTGCTCGACGGCGGGTCCGCACCGGTGCGGCTCATCGCCGCCCGCGTGGCCCAGAGCCCGGAGATCGCCGCCCAGGTGCTGCGCCTGGCCAACTCGGCGCTCTTCACCGAGCCGGTCGACACCCTCGACCGCGCCGTGGTCCGCATCGGCGAGCGCACCCTGCGCGGCCTGCTGCTGGCGGCGACCACCTACAAGCTGCTCGAGGGCGCGATGCCGGCGTACGGCTTCCCGCGCCTCTACCTGCTCCGGCACAGCGGCGAGGTGGCGACGCTGGCGCAGCAGCTCACCCGCCGCACCTCCAGCATCCTCGCCTCCCAGGCGTACCTCGCCGGCCTGCTGCACGACATCGGCAAGGCGATCCTGGGGACCGTCGCCGCCGACGGCGATCTGGGCCTCGCCGGCGGCGACCTTCGCACGACGGCCGACGAGCGCGAGCTGTTCGGCACCGACCACGCCCGTGTGGGCGCCTGGATCGCCCGCCGCTGGGGCCTCCCCGAGGACCTGGCCGTCGCCCTCGACCGCCACCACGACCTGGAGCCGCCGGCCGAGCCCGTCGCCCGCGCCGTGTGGCTGGCCGACATCGCCGTGCACGCCGGCCAGGGCGTGGAGGCCGCGATCGCGCGCCTGCCCATGGCCGCCGCCGCGTGCGGGATGCCGGCGGACGCCCTCGAGTCGATGCTCATGGCGTCGCCCGAGACCGAGGGGCCGCGCCGTCCGCCGGGGCTGACCGACCGCGAGATCCAGGTGCTGCGGATGCTCGCCCGCGGGCAGGCCGCCAAGCAGGTGGCGCACGAGCTCGGCTGCTCGGCGTCCACGATCCACAACCACCTGCACCACATCTACCGGAAGCTCGAGGTGTCCGGCCAGGCGCAGGCCCTGCTGCTCGCCCGGGAGCGCGGCTGGGTCTGAGGCGCGATGATGGGGGCGTGAGCGACGTCCGCATCGGCACCGCGTCCTGGACGGACCCGGAGTTCATCAAGGCGGGCTGGTACCCGGCGGACGTGAAGGACGACGCCGAGGGCCGGCTGCGCTACTACGCGGCCCGCTTCCCGATGGTGGAGGTCAACGCGAGCTTCTACGCGCTGCCGACCGTCGAGACGACCGCCGCCTGGGCGGAGCGGACCCCCGACGCGTTCCGGTTCCACGTGAAGGCCCATCAGGTCATCTCCGGGCACCCGTCGGAGCCGGGGCGCCTGCCGGAGCCGCTGCGCAACCTGCCGTACCAGCCCGACGCGCGGGGGCGGATCCGCAAGCCCAGCCGCGAGCTCCGCGACGCGGTGATCGACTCGCTGCTGGAGGCCGTGGGGCCGCTGGGGAACAAGCTCGGCGCGATCCTGGTCCAGCTGCCGCCCTACGTGGTGTCGGGGCCGGCGCAGCGCGAGGAGCTGGGGCGCATCCTGTCGCGCCTCGCCCCGGCGCGCGCGGCGGTGGAGTTCCGCCACCGCTCGTGGGCGGAGCCGTCCGAGCGGGAGGCCGCCGCGGAGCTGCTGGGGACCCACGACGCGTCCTGGGTGGTGGTCGACGCGCCGCGGATCGACGCGAAGAACGTGATGCCCCCGATCGTGGAGGTCACGAGCCCGCACCTGGCGTACCTGCGCCTGCACGGCCGCAACGCCGCGACCTGGAACACCGGCCGCACCGTCGCCGAGCGCTTCGACCACGTCTACTCCGATGAGGAGATGGAGGAGTGGATCGACCCCGTGCTCGACATGGCCGAGCGCGCCCAGGAGGTCGCCGTCGTGTTCAACAACAACGCGCGGGACCACGCCCTGCGGAACGCCGAGCGCTTCGGGGAGCTCCTGGCGGGGGCGGCTCCCGGGGGCGCCTGAACCCCGGCCTCAGCGGGGCGGGTCGATGCCCTTTCCCGAGACCATCCCGGCGACGGCCCGCTCGTTCTCGTCCTCCTCCGCCCCGGGCGCCGAGATCAGGAAGACCTCCACGTAGATCGCGCCGATGGCGAGCAGCATCACCGCCGCGGCGGGGAGCGAGACGATCAGGCCCGTCGTCCCGGAGACCGCGAAGAGGAGCGTCCCCGCCAGGAGCATCACGAACAGGGCACCGAGCGCGGTCCAGGCGGCGGCCCGGATGCGTCCCCGCCGGGTCCTGAACCAGGGCCTCGGGCGGGGGACCCGCCGGAGGCCGAAGGCCGTCGCAAGCTCACGGAGCTCGTCCTCACGGCGGCGTGCCTCGGACATGCCCCAGTCCCATCCGGCGGCCGCCACCGCCGTCAAACGCACCCCTGCGCTCTCAGGACACGTTGACCACGCCCATCATCCCGAGGTCCTCGTGGGCCAGGATGTGGCAGTGGAAGACGTACTTCCCGGTGAAGGTGTTGATCCGCATCCGGATCACGACCTTGCCGGGCACCTTGCCGCGGGCCACCGGCAGGGGCACGGTGTCCTGCAGCGAGTAGGCCCGATGCGGCTTCCCGTTCACGGACATGACCTGGAAGTCGTTCACGTGGATGTGGAACGGGTGGATCTCCCGGGACGTGTTGAGGATCGTCCACTCCTCGACCGTCCCGAGCTTCGGGGTGTAGTTCACCTGCTGCGGGGTGAACACCCGGCCGTTGACCTCGTAGACGCCGTTGCCCTTGTTCGTCTCGCTGAACACGGCCGTGCGGTGCACGTCGACCTTCACCTTGGAGAGGTTGTCGAAGTGGGTCCGCAGGTGCGTCGGGAGGGTCGCGCGCCGCACGGGGTCGCCCGCGACGGTCAGGGTGGCCATGAGGCTCCGGGGGTACGTGTCGCCCCACGCCCCCTGGTCGATCCGGCGTGAGATGAGCGGGAACTTCCCGGCCTTCGGGGCCTGGACGAGCACGTCGAAGCGCTTCCCCGGGGGCAGCAGCAGGTGCCGCGCCTTCGTGACCGTGTTCACGGGGTTCCCGTCGTCGGCGATCACCGCGAAGGTGTGCCCGCGAAGCTCGAGGTCGTACCAGATGTCCGCGCCGATGTTCGCCAGCCGCCAGATCTGCGTCTCGCCCGGCCGCATCGTCATCGACGGCTGCACGATCCCGTTGATGGTGCGGTGGGTCGGGGCGTCCGAGTTGATGTTGTCGCCGGGGATCGAGTTGGTCTTGTCGAACTGGAAGTCCTTCATCGCCACCACGCGGTCGGTGATGCCCCGCAGGCTCTTCGGCAGCAGGGGCGTCAGGCCGTCGACCTCGATGATCCCGCTCATCCCGCCGAAGACCTGGCCCTCGGCGTGCGGGTGGGCGTGGGAGTGGAACCAGTAGGTGCCGGGGGTGATCGACGTCGGCAGGCGGTACTGGTTCTCGAAGGTCGCCTTCGGGGTGACCTCCACGAAGATGTTGTCCGAGTTGCCGTCCTGCGCCACGAAGAACCCGTGCGTGTGGATGTTCGTGTACTGGTCGAGCTCGTTCTTCGTCGAGATGCGCAGCCGGTCGCCGGGCTTGATCCGCAGCACCGGCGGCATGAAGGCGCCGTTGTAGACGCGCGCGTTGACGGTCTTGCCGCTGATCGTGACCCGCTGGGCGGTGGCCGTGAGGTCGACGTTCAGCACGCCCTTCGCGCTCGACACCACGGGCGGGTCGTAGAAGGGGAGGCCCTTCACGACCGTCCCGCTCTCGGCGTCCGGGATCGGGGGGAGGGGCTGCGACGAGCCGCCGCCGTGCCCCTGCTGCTCCGTCGCCGGCGCGGCGGCGGGCTGCCCCGCGCCCAGGACGATCGGCGCCACGGCGGTCGCGAGGAGCGCCAGGGCGACGACGGCGAGGGCCCGTGGGACCCAGCGGGCGGAGGTTCGAGGGGTGGGCGGCACGGTCGGGGGCGATCATCACCCGACCGGGGTCGCGCGCACAAGCGCGTCGTGGCGCGGGCGGCCGGGAGCCGACCCGCCGCGCTTCGGGACGTCCGGCGGGGCTGGAAGGGTGGGGGACATGGCCGCGACCCCCGACCTCGAGGGCCGCGTGGCGCTGGTCGCCGGCGGCACCCGCGGCGCGGGGCGCGGCGTGGCCAGGGCCCTGGGCGAGGCCGGCGCGACCGTCTGGGTCACCGGCCGCAGCACCGCCGCCCGCCGCTCCGAGTACGACCGGCCCGAGACGATCGAGGAGACCGCCGCGCTCGTCGACGCCGCCGGGGGGACGGGGATCGCCCGGGTGGTCGACCACCTCGACCCCGCCGCCGTCCGGGCGCTCGTGGAGGAGATCGGCCGCGCGTCGGGCCGGCTCGACGTGCTGGTCAACCACATCTGGGGCGGCGAGCTGCTGGTGGAGTGGAACGTCCCGGTCTGGGAGCACGACCTCGACAAGGGGCTCCGCCTGCTGCGGCTCGCGATCGACACCCACCTGATCACCAGCCACCACGCGCTGCCGCTCCTGATCCGCGAGCCGGGGGGCTGCTGGTGGAGATGACCGACGGCACGGCCGACTACAACGCCGCCAACTACCGGCTGTCCGCCTTCTACGACCTGGCGAAGACGTCGGTGATCCGCCTCGCGTGGGGGCAGGCGCGCGAGCTGGCGCCCCACCGCGCGACCGCCGTGGCGCTCACCCCGGGCTGGCTGCGCTCGGAGATGATGCTCGACATCTTCGGCGTCACGGAGGCGAACTGGCGTGACGCGCTCGCCGCCCAGCCGCACTTCGCCATCTCCGAGACCCCGCTCTACGTGGGGCGGGCGGTGGCGGCCCTCGCCGCCGACCCGGATCGCGCCCGGTGGAATGGCCTGTCCCTCTCGTCCGGCGGGCTCGCGCAGGAGTACGGGTTCACCGACGCGGACGGCAGCCGGCCCGACGCGTGGCGGTACATGGTGGAGGTGCAGGACCCCGGCCTGCCGGCCGACGCCACCGGCTACCGGTAGCCCCTCAGCTGCGCCGGAGGTTCACGGAGAAGATGCTCAGCCCCAGCGGGGACGTCGTGTACCCGGCGCGCATGAACGGCCACACCCGCCAGGCGTAGCGGACGCCCGCCCTGAGGCGCTTCGGCGGCACCCGGACGCTGTTGGTGCGGGGGAACAGCGACGCGATCTTCGCGGGCTCGGCGCCGGCCCTCAGGCGGAACACCTGGACGTTGTAGAGCCGGGCGCCCGCGCGGCGCGGCCATCGCAGCACCGGGCGGGTGGTGCGCACCACGCCGTTCAGGCGCGGCAGCAGCCGCCCGGCGTTGATGGTGGGCGGCGGCACCACCTTCGGCGCCGGCGGGGTCGCGTCGACCGGCGCCTGGGCCGCCTCACCCGGGGCGAGCACCTGGTACGAGA
The DNA here is from genome assembly GCA_050250915.1 of Thermoleophilia bacterium. Classification (GTDB taxonomy): domain Bacteria; phylum Actinomycetota; class Thermoleophilia; order Miltoncostaeales; family Miltoncostaeaceae; genus Miltoncostaea. Next base: position 3,434 of record JBFWNT010000024.1, on the reverse strand, counting down.
TCGTGGCGCTGGCCGTGTTGCCGGCGCCGTCGGCGGCGTCGACGCGCAGGCTGCCGAGCCCGGGGTTGGACGTGTCGAGCGCGGCGCCGTCGGCCACCGTCCCCGTGCAGGTGGTCGCGCCGGCGCACGCGAAGTCGGCGATGAGCGGCGCGTCGCGGTTGACGACGGCGCCGTCCGCGGGCGCGGCGATCGACACCGTCGGCGGGGTCCGGTCGACCACGAACGTCCGCCGCGCCGCCGGGTTCAGCAGGTCGCGGTCGCGTGCGGTGAGGGTGTACGTCCCGTCGCGCAGGCCGGGCAGACTCACGGTGAGGGGCGAGCGGCCGCTGCCCGAGCCGGGGGGCCCGGGGCCGGGCCCGCTGCTGGTCGGGCCGGCCAGCGTCCACGTGAGCCGGCCGTTGCTCACGTTCGTCGTGATCACGTACGTCACGGAGGGGCTGCTCGCGTTCCAGGCGTCCGTGTCCGCGCCGGTGATGGACGGCACAGCACCGGCCGTCGCCGCGGCAGCCCCGGCGCCCACGACGCACATCAGTGCCGCAAACGCTGTTTTCGCAACTCGACTGTTGCGGGTGGGGGGCGCCACGCGAGAACGCTCGCACAGCGGGCCGGGAGGCGCCACGGGTGAGGGCCTAGTCCTCGCCGCCGACCTTCTCGCGCGGGTCGATCCACGCCTTGTCCCGCTCGGCCACCTCGGCCTGGACCGCCTGCTCGCGGTCGATCTCCTCCGGCGGCGCGTCCGGGTCGAACCCCTCCTCCGGGTGCTCGAGGATCCGGCGGTCCTCCTCCGTGATCTCCGGCGCGTCCTCGCGGGGGTCCATGTCGTCTCCTCGGGTCCGGGTTCCCTGACCCAGGGGTGCTACCCCCCGCCCGGGCCGCCGACGCGCGCGGCGGCACGGGCGGCCAGGGCTACGCCGCGACCTGCTCCCGGGCGACGGGGGCGCCGGCGTCGTTCTCCTGGTTGCGTGGGGAGGGGGTCCCCCGGAGCCCGATGAACGCGGTCATCGCCGCGAGGAACGTGAGCGCCGCGGCCACCCACATCGCGCCCTGCACGCCGGTCACGAACGACTGGAGCGCGCTGTCCTGCGCGGCCGGCCCGGCGATGCGGCCGATCACGTGGCCCTGTCCGCCGATCACCAGTTCCTCGGCCGCCTGGCCGTTCGTCTGGAGGGCCGGGGGCAGCGACGACAGGTCCTGCTCCCACTGCCGGGTGGCGAGGGTGGCCGCCACGGCGCCGAGCACCGCCAGTCCCACGGCCGCGCCCACCTGCCGCGCCGAGTTCACCACGCCCGAGGCGACGCCCGCCTTGCGCGGGTCCACCGCGGCCATCGCCGTGGCCGACGTGGTCGGCATCGTCAGCGCCAGGCCGGCGCCCATCAGGACGTAGAACGGCCAGATCTGGTTGTAGCCCGTGTCCACCTGGATCTGCGCCAGGCCGATCAGGCCGCCGGTGAGCATCAGCATCCCGGTGGTCATCAGCTGGCGGGGCGTGAAGCGCTCCTGGAGCTTCCCGGCCCACGGCCCGATGAGCATCACCATCGTCGTGAGCGGCAGTGCCGCGAGGCCGCTCTTCTGCGGCGACCAGCCCTTCACGTTCTGGAAGTAGAGGGTGATGAAGTAGACGACGCCGAAGAGCGCCAGCCCCACGAACACCACGAGGATCACGGGGGCGCTGAACGCGGCCTTCCTGAAGAACTCGAGCGGCACCATCGGGTTGGCCGCGCGCGCCTCCCACGCCACGAACGCGCCGAGCACCACCACCGCCGCCACCAGGAAGCCGATCGTGTACGCCGACGTCCACGAGTGGTCGTTCGTCTCGATGAGCCCCCACACGAGCAGGAACAGGCCGCCCGTGATGAGGCCGATGCCGGGGAGGTCGAGGGAGAGGGTGGTGGGGTCGCGCGACTCGGCCACCGCCCACAGCGTCACGATCAGCCCGACGATGCCGACGGGCACGTTGATCCAGAACACGGCCGACCAGTCGACGTGCTCCACCAGCACGCCGCCCAGCACCGGCCCGATCGCCAGCGCCAGCGCCGACACGCCCGCCCAGACGCCGATCGCCGTGCCCAGCTCCTGCCGGGGGAACGCGGCGACCAGGATCGACAGGGTCAGCGGGTTCATCAACGCCCCTCCGACGCCCTGCCCGGTGCGGAACGCCACCAGCCACTCGATGCTCGGCGCCAGGGCGCACGCCACCGACATGGCCGTGAAGATCACGAGGCCCACGAGGAACAGCTTCTTGCGGCCGAAACGGTCGCCGAGCTTGCCGCCGAGCATGATCAGCACCGCGAACGACAGGACGTACGCGTTGATCGTCCACTCGAGCTGCGACGGCGACGCGTCCAGATCGCGCTGGATCGACGGCAGCGCGACGTTGACGATCGTGTTGTCGAGCATGATCAGGAACAGGCCGAAGCACATCGCGGCCAGCGTCAGCCACTTGTGTCCCTGTGCGCGTGCGGTGGTCATCATGGCGTCATCCGGTCGGTCGGGGCGGTCTCGAGGAGGCGGAGGAGGGTCTCGGCCAGGGGGGCGAGCCGGCGGAGCTCGTCGTCGCCGGCCACGGCGCACTGGAACGCGCCGAGGAAGCTGAGGCCCGCGAACAGGCCCACGACGTGCTCGGGGTCGACGTCGGCGCGCACCCGGCCGTTGGCCTGGCTCGCGCGGACCGCGCCGCCCACCACCTCGATGAACCCCTGGCGGATCCGGTCGAGGGTGTCGCGCACGGCGGGGTCGTCGGTCATCGTCACCGCCAGGGAGCGCAGCTTCAGCGAGTCCGGGACGTCCGGCTCGGTGATGCGCTCGCCCAGCGCCCGGGCGATGCCGGCGAACGGGTCGCCGGGATCCGCCAGCGCGGCGGCCTCCAGGCGCGAGCGGATGCGCTCGGCCTGCTCCTCCAGGACCGCGGTGAAGAGCTCGAGCTTGCCCGCGAAGTGCTGGTACAGCACCGCCTCCGAGCAGCACGCCTCGCGGGCGATGTCGCCCACGCTCGTGCCGTGGTAGCCGCGCTCGGCGAAGAGCCGGCGGCCCACGGTGAGGAGGAGGGCACGGCGGCCCTCCCGCGTCATGCGGGCCCGGTGCGGGGTGCGGTCATCGAGTCCTGCGGTCACCGGCTCACGGTAGCAAGTGAACGCTCACTCACAAACTGCTGCGGCGCACCACCGATCCCCGGTGAGCCGCAGACGAAAATTCCCGGCGGTCCAATGCGAGCGAAGCGAGCCGGAGGCCCCGCTAAAGAGGGCCGACTGACCGCCGGGTTAGGCCGCAACCTGCGCGACACCACCGACACCGGCGAGCCGCACACGATAATTCCCGGCGGTCCAATGCGAGCGAAGCGAGCCGGAGGCCCCGCTAAAGAGGGCCGACTGACCGCCGGGTTCAGTCGCAACCGGCGCTCTCGAAAAACCCGGATCACGGGCGTTGCGAACCTCGGG
>JBFWNT010000023.1:0-51996 GCA_050250915.1 Thermoleophilia bacterium | reverse complement strand
TAAACCACACCGACACCCCACCGGGAAGATGCAGCCGCTGCCGCTTCCCGGAACCCTTACCGACGCAGATCGCACACGCCGGCGTCGACCCCAGGGCCTCCCCCTTGTAGAAGCTCCGCGCCATCCCCGGGATCGTCCCGCCGGGAGACCCATGGATCACGACCCGTCAGCGCCCGAAGGCGCACGCCTCCGTTCCGTTGGAGGGGCGAATGATCGCCGGCGGATCGACCAAGTGATCGCCAGGACCGGACGGCCGGGCCGCCGCCGGCAGCGCGTAGGGGGCCTCCATCGTGCCGGCCCCTGCCACCCAGGCCGCGGCGGAGGGGATGGTACGTCCGCGGGGGGCCGCCGGAGCGGCCCCCCGCGGACGCGAGGGCGTCTAGCCCAGCATCTCCTTGACCGTCTCGCGCTCCTCCACCAGCTCGGCGTTGGTCGCGGCGATCTTGGACTTCGCGAAGTCGTCGTGGTCCCAGCCCTCGCGGACCACCTCGTACGTGCCCGGCGCCGTGGTGCGCACCGGGACGGAGGCCCACACGCCCTCGTCGAACCCGTAGGACCCGTCGGAGCGGATGGCGATCGAGTGGATGTCGTCGCCCGGGGTGTGGAGCGAGCGGACGTGGTCGATGGCCGCGTTGGCCGCCGACGCCGCCGACGACAGGCCGCGGGCCGCGATGATCGCCGCCCCGCGCTTGCCGACAGTGGGGAGGAACTCGTTCTCCAGCCACGCGTCGTCGCCGATCACGTCACGGGCGGGCTTGCCGCCGATCGTGGCGTTGGTGAAGTCGGCGAACATCGTCGGCGAGTGATTGCCGAAGATGATGATGTCGTCCACGTCCGAGACGGCGACGCCGGCCCTCTGCGCGAGCTGCGTCTGGGCCCGGTTCTGGTCCAGGCGGGTCATCGCGGTGAAGCGCTCCGGGCCGATGCGGCTGGCCTGGGCCGAGGCGATCATGCAGTTGGTGTTGCACGGGTTGCCCACGACGACGACGCGGGCGTCGTCGCCGGCGACCTCGTCGATCGCCTTACCCTGCTCCACGAAGATCTTGCCGTTGTCCTTCAGCAGGTCTGCGCGCTCCATGCCCGGTCCACGCGGCTTGGAGCCGACGAGGATCACCCAGTCGGCGTCCTTGAACGCCACTCGCGGGTCGCCCGTGAGGACCATGTCCTGGAGCAGCGGGAACGCGCAGTCGTCGAGCTCCATGGCGACGCCCTTCAGCGCCTCCTGGACCTTGTCGATCGGCAGCTCCAGCAGCTGCAGGATGACCGGCTGGTCCTTGCCGAACGCCTCGCCGGCGGCGATGCGCGGAAGGATGCTGTAGCCGATCTGGCCGGCGGCGCCGGTGACGGCGACACGGAGGGGGGCCTTGCTCACGCAGTCACCTTCAGCTTCTCGATGATGGCGTCGGCGACCTCGGAGGTGCCGACCGCGGTCGGATCGTCGCGGTGGGGCTTCATGTCGTAGGTCACCGACTCGCCCTCGCGGATCACGTCGGCGATCGCGCCCTCCATGCGGTCCGCGGCCTCGGTCTCCTTGAGGTAGCGGAGCATCATGACGCCCGAGAGCATCATGGCGATCGGGTTGACCTTGTTGAGCCCGGCGTACTTGGGGGCGCTGCCGTGGGTGGGCTCGAAGAGCGCCGCCTCGGTGCCGATGTTCGCGCCCGGCGCGACGCCGAGGCCGCCGACGAGGCCGGCGCCCAGGTCGCTCAGGATGTCCCCGTAGAGGTTGGGGAGCACGATCACGTCGTACAGCTCGGGCTTCTGCACGAGCTGCATGCACATGTTGTCGACGATCCGCTCCTCGAACTCGATGTCCGGGAACTCCTTCGCCACCTCGGTGGCGACGGCGAGCCACAGGCCGTCGGTGTACTTCATGATGTTGGCCTTGTGGACGGCCGTGACCTTCTGGCGGCCGTACTCCTGGGCGTACTGGAAGGCGTAGCGCACGACGCGCTGGGTGCCCTCCACCGAGATCGGCTTGATCGAGATGCCGGCGTGCGGCTTGATCGTCTTCTCGGCGCTCGGGTCGAGCCTGATGAGCTCCTTCGTGAGCTCCAGCACCTCGGGCGTGTCCTTCTCGAACTCGATGCCCGCGTACAGGTCCTCGGTGTTCTCACGGACGATGACGAGGTCGATGTCCTCGTACTTCGAACGGACGCCCTCGTAGCTCTTGCAGGGGCGTACGCAGGCGTAGAGGTCGAGGGCCTTCCGAAGAGCGACGTTCACGCTCCGGAAGCCGGTGCCGACCGGTGTGGTGATGGGGCCCTTGATGCCGACCTTGGTGTCCCTGATGGACTCGATCACGGAGTCGGGCAGCGGGGTGCCGGCCGTCTTCATGATGTCGACGCCCGCCTCCTGGACGTCCCACTCGAAGTCCACCCCGGTGGCGTCGAGGACGCGCTTCGTCGCCTCGGCGATCTCCGGCCCGGTGCCGTCGCCCGGGATGAACGTGACGCGGTGTGCCACGGGTCCGACTCCTCGTATTTCGTTCTCTCTGACGAGCGGCCGCCCGGGGGCGGCCGCAAACCCGACGGAGCATACCGGACGGCCCCATCAGGCCGCGGCCCGCCCGGTCAGCTCAACGGCCACGCCAGCGGGATGATGACCATGGCCACGACGATCATCAGCAGCGAGAGGGGCAGGCCGAGGCGCGCGTAGTCGCCGAACCGGTATCCGCCGATGCCGTAGACCATCGTGTTCGTCTGATACCCGATCGGCGTCAGGAACGACGATGACGCGCCGATCGCGATCGCGATGGCGAAGGGGCGCGGGTCGAGTCCCGCCGCCGCCGCGGTCGAGAGCGCGACCGGGAACAGCAGGATCGCGGCCGCGTTGTTCGTGATGAGCTCCGTGAGCACCATCGTGGCCAGCAGCACGCCGAACAGCAGCCCGCGATCCCCGAAGTCGCCGAACGGCTCGACGAGCACCTGCGACAGGTCGGTCGCCAGCCCGCTCGACTCCATCGCGGCCCCCAGCCCGAACGAGGCCGCGATCAGGACGATCACGTCCAGGTCGATCGAGTCCCGGGCCTCGGACGGCGACAGGATCCGGAGGGCCACCACGGCGAAGGCGGCGAGGAACGCCGCGGGCAGGATGTCCATCACCTCGGTGGTCACCAGCGCGAGCAGCCCGAGGATGATGAGGCCCACGAGCGGCGCCTTCTCCTCCCGCGGCGGCGGGTCCCCGTCGAGGGCCGCGACCACCAGGAAGTCCCGCCGGTCCAGCGCGCGGGGGCGGAACGCCGGCCCGGCGAGGACGAGCAGCACGTCGCCGGCGTGCAACGGCACGTCGCCGAGCTTGGCGGTGACCCGCGCGCCCGCGCGGTGCACCGCGATGACGGCGGCGCCGTAGCGGCCGCGGAAGCCCACCTGCTTCAGGGTGCGCCCCGCGAGGGCGGAGTTGGGGGCGACGACCGCCTCGTAGAGGCGCCGGTCGACGGCCGCCCCGGTCGCCGGGAAGTGGCGCTCCTCCGGCGACGCCAGCCCCCGCTTGGCCTGGAGGTCGAGGATGCGCGTGACGTTGCCGGCGAAGGTGAGCCGGTCGCCGGCCGCCAGGATCTCGTCGGGTCGCACCGACGAGATGCGGTTGCCGTCGCGCTCCACCTCCACCAGGTAGACCCCCTGGAGGTTGCGAAGCCCCGCCTCGGACACCGACCGCCCGGCGACGCCGGGCTCGTCCGTGACCACCAGCTCCAGGGTGAACTCGCGGGCGTCGGCGTCGGCCGTCTCGCTGGGCGACCGGCGCTCGGGCAGCAGCACCGGGACCAGCAGGACCATCAGGATCACGGCGAGCACGGCGAAGGGGAGCCCCACCTTCCCGATCTCGAAGAACCCCAGCCCGGGCTGGCCGGCCTCCTCGAGCAGCCCCGACACCACGACGTTGGTCGACGTGCCGATCAGCGTGATGGTGCCGCCCACGATCGCCGCGAAGCTGACGGGCATGAGATAGCGCGACGGGGAGCGGCCCACCCGTCGCGTCCAGGAGACGACCCCCGGGATCAGCATCGCGACGATCGGCGTGTTGTTCAGGAAGGCCGACGCGGCGGCCGTGGGGGCGACGATGCGGGCCAGGGCGCCGCGCTCGCCGGGCTCCCGGCGCGGGCCGGTCCGCGAGACGCGCGCGACGATCACCTCCACCGCCCGCGTCCTGGCCACCGCTGCGGCGAGCACGTAGAGGGCCGCGACGGTCAGGGGGGCCGAGTTGGAGAAGCCGGAGAACGCCTGGTCGGCGTCGATGACGCCGGCCACGAGCAGGAACACGGTCCCGCCCAGCACGGTCACGGCCGGCGGCAGGCGCTCCAGCACGAGGACCGCGAGGACCGCGAGGAGGACCGCGAGGGTGAGGACGGCGTCGACGCTCACGGCGGAGGATCATGCACTCCGCCCGCGGCGGATGGGGGACGCGACGACCCCCGCGGGGCGACGGATGACCCTCGGGGTGGGGGACCCCCGGTCCGATAGAGTCCGCCGGAGACACCGACCTATCGGAGGGCACGGACATTGCTCAGCCATGACGTCGTCGTCGTCGGGGCAGGCCTCGCCGGCATGCGCGCGGCCATCGCCGCGCACGAGGCAGGGGTGGACGTCGCCCTCGTGACGAAGGTGCACCCGGTGCGCAGCCATTCGGGGGCCGCACAGGGCGGCATCAACGCCGCGCTGGGCAACCAGACCGAGGACAACCCCGACAACCACACCTTCGACACCGTCAAGGGCGCCGACTACATCGGCGACCAGGACGCCATCGAGATCCTCTGCGAGATGGCGCCGCAGGAGATCATCCAGCTCGAGCACTGGGGCGCCGTCTTCAGCCGGCACGAGACCACCGGCAAGATCGCGCAGCGCCCGTTCGGCGGCGCCGGCTTCCCGCGCACCTGCTTCGCGGCCGACCTGACCGGCCTGGTGATCCTCCACACGCTCTACACGGTGGTCGTGAAGTACGAGATCCCGACGTACGAGGAGTGGTTCGTCACCGAGCTGGTGAAGGACTCGCACGGCGGCTGTTGCGGCGTCGTGGCCTACGACATGGTCCACGGCCAGATCCAGACCATCGGCGCGAAGGCCGTCGTGCTGGCCACCGGCGGCGCCGGCCGCGTGTACCGCCCCTCCACGAACTCCCACAGCTCCACGGGCGACGGGATGGGCCTGGCGCTCAGCGCCGGCGTACCGTTGAAGGACATGGAGTTCATGCAGTTCCACCCCACCACGCTCAACCCGAGTGGCGTGCTGGTGACGGAGGGCGCCCGCGGCGAGGGCGGCTACCTCCTGAACTCCGAGGGCGAGCGCTTCATGAGCAAGTACGCGCCCAACAAGCTCGAGCTCGCCTCCCGCGACGTGGTGTCGCGGTCGGAGGCCACCGAGATCCTCGAGGGCCGCGGCATCAACGGCTCCGTGATGCTCGACCTGCGCCACCTCGGCCGCGACAAGATCATGGAGCGGCTGCCGCAGATCCGGGAGCTGGCGATGGCCTTCGCCGGCGTGGACCCGATCGAGGCGCCCATCCCCATCCGGCCCGGCGCGCACTACCACATGGGTGGCGTGCACGTGGACAGCTGGGGCGCCGCCCCGCACATGCCGGGCCTGTTCGCCGCCGGCGAGTGCGCCTGCGTCTCGGTGCACGGCGCCAACCGCCTGGGCGGCAACTCGCTGCTCGAGGCCGTCGTCTACGGCGGCCGCACCGGCGCCGCCGCCGCCCGGTACACCACCGACGTGTTCAACGGCCGCGCCCCCGAGGCGACCCCGGCCGCCGCGCAGGACTACGAGCGCACGCTCCGCGAGCTGCTGGAGCGCCAGCACGGCCCGCAGCAGCACGAGCTGCGCGAGGTGCTGGCGGACACCATGCAGGAGAAGGTCGGCGTCTTCCGCAACGAGGCCGACCTGAAGGAGGCGCAGGCGACGGTCGCCGACCTCCGCGAGAAGTTCAAGGGCGTCGTGGTCACCGACAAGGGCCGCACGTTCAACCAGTCGCTCATCCACACGATCGAGACCGGGTACCTCCTCGACCTGGCCGCCACGATGGTGGCCGGCGCCGTGGAGCGCACCGAGAGCCGGGGCGCCCACTCGCGCACGGACTTCCCGGAGCGCGACGACGAGAACTGGATGAAGCACACGCTGTCCTACCTGGAGGACGACGAGATCCGTCTCGACTACTCCGAGGTGACCGTGACCAAGTACGAGCCCCAGGTGAGGTCCTACTAGTGAGCGTTACCTCTCTCGACATCTTCCGCCTCCAGCCCGACGTCTCCGAGGAGGCGTACCGGCAGACGTTCGAGCTGGAGCACGAGGGCGACATCACGCTCCTCGACGCGATCCTCCGGCTCCAGGACGAGCAGGACGGCACGCTGGCGGTGCGGTATTCCTGCCGGTCCGCCATCTGCGGCTCCTGCGCCTGCCGCGCGAACGGCAAGACGGTGCTCGCCTGCATGAGCCAGGTGGAGGACGTGAAGGAGGAGTTCGGGACCGACACGATCCAGGTGGACCCGATCGGCAACTTCCGGCCGCTGAAGGACCTGATCGTCGACCTGGACCCGTTCTGGGACAAGTTCAAGGCGGTCAAGCCGTACCTCATCCCGGACGGCCCGCCGCCGGAGCGCGAGCGCATCGTGTCCAAGGAGGACATGCAGAAGCTGTTCCGCGAGAGCGCCTGCATCCTCTGCGCCGCCTGCTACTCCGAGTGCAACTCGCTGGCCGCCGACCCCGACTTCGTCGGCCCCGCGGCGCTCGCGTGGGGCTACCGCTTCGCCGGCGACGTCCGCGACGGACAGCGCAAGCAGCGCGCCAAGCTCTACACCGGCGAGCACGGCGTCTGGGACTGCACCCGCTGCATGTACTGCAACGAGCGCTGCCCGAAGGGCGTCAACCCGCGTGACGCCATCGAGAAGCTCGGCGGCATCGCGTTCCAGGAGGGCCGCTCCCTCCAGGACGGCGGGGCCCGCCACGCCAAGGCGTTCCTCGTGTCGATGCGGACCGGCGGCAAGCTCAACGAGACGCTGCTGGTGCCGCTGACCAACCCGATCAAGGCGCCGTTCGACCTGCCGTTCGCGCTGAAGATGATCAAGCACGGCAAGGCGCCGTCGCCGATCCCGCACAAGATCAAGAAGCTCGGCGAGGTCAAGACCCTGATGAAGAACGTCAAGGAGACCATCTAGTGGCGACGCAGTTCGCGTACTACCCCGGCTGCATCGCGGAGTTCAGCTCGAAGGAGCTGGACAAGACCACCAAGGCACTCGCGCCGCTCCTGGACATCGAGCTGCTGCCGATGCCCGCCGCCACGTGCTGCGGCGCCGGCGACATCGCCGAGGCCAAGCCGAACCTGTACCTCACGCTCAACGTCCGCATCCTCAGCCAGGCCGAGGAGATGGGCGTCGACATCCTCACCATCTGCAACGTCTGCACGCTCAACCTGCGGCGGGCGAACAAGATGGTGAAGGAGGACGCGCGGCTGCTGGAGCAGGTCAACGAGGAGCTCGTGAAGGCCGGCGCCCGCCCCTACGAGGGCACCAAGGAGGTCACGCACCTCCTGTGGTACCTCGCGACCGAGGAGGGCCTGGCCCTGCTCGAGAAGCAGGGGCCGCGCGGCCTGAACGGCCTGCGGGTGGCGCCGTACTACGGCTGCCAGCTGCTGCGCCCGTCGTCGGTCATGGGCTTCGAGGACCCGGACAAGCCCCAGTCGCTGGAGCGCCTCATCACCGCCCTCGGCGGCGAGGTGGCCGACTACGAGGCGAAGTCCAAGTGCTGCGGCTTCCCGATCATCCTGGCCCGCGAGCAGGTGGCCCTGAAGGAGTCGCACGTCGCCCTGTCGCAGAGCCGCGACGCCGGCGCCGACTGCATGGTCACGCCCTGCCCGCTCTGCCACCTGGCGATGGACGCCTACCAGCGCAAGGCGGAGGCGGCGAACGCGACCGAGTACAACATGCCGGTGCTGCACCTGCCGCAGCTCATCGGCCTGGCGCTCGGCATCGACAACGAGACGATGGACTTCAAGCGCCACCTCGTCCCGGTCGACCGGGTGCTGGAGACCGTCGGGGCCTAGCCCCGCAGGCGCACCGCCCACAGGGGGCGGGCCGGGGAACGATCCCCGGCCCGCCCCTTTTCGTTGTCACGGAACGTCAGGGAATCGGCGGGTGGCGCCGATGGGAGAAGGGTGACCGTCGCCGCCTCCCCCGGCCCGCTGGCCGCCGCATGGCCCGAGCTGCAGGCCGACCCCGAGCGCGGGGCGGCCTACGCCGCGGCCCTCCAGGGCCTGGACCCCGTCGCCGTGGCGGCGGTGTCCGACGCACTGCGCCGCGACGGCCGGCCGCTCCCCTCCCCCGGGATCTTCCGCGGCGCCGTCCTGGCCCGGACGGGGCGCACCAGCGTGCCGCGGGCCCCGGCGCCCCCGCCGCCGCCCCCGTCGGCGGCGCGCGACCACCGGCCGGCCCTCGCCGTCGCCGCCGCCGGCGCCGCGGCGCTCGTGGCCGCGCTGCTGACCGGCGCCACCTGGGCGCACGACCCGCGGGGCGCCGGCGTGCAGGGAGGGGACGTCGGCGCCGGCGCGATGGTGGCGCTGGCCGGCGCGGCCGGCGCCGTCGCCGCGGTCGCCGGCGGCGTCTATCTCTGGCGGAGCCGCACGCGCCGCCTGCAGCTCCCGTTCCTGACGCTCCTGGCGGTGGCGCTCCTGGTGGCCGCGGCGTCGGCGGGCCGTGCGCTCCAGCAGATCGGGGACGCGTGGTGGCTCACCGTGGCCCCGGGGTACTGGCCGGCGCTCGCCGCCGCCGTGGCCGGCCTGGGTGCGGCGGTCTGGGGGTGCGCCCTGACCTGGCCGGGCACGTCCCGGCGCGCGCGCCGCTGGACCGCGGGCGTCGCGGCCGGGGTGGTGCTGGCCGGCGTCGGGCTCCTCGTCTTCGCCGCGACCACCGAGCAGCCCCCGGAGTCCGGCACGCAGGCCGCGGCCCGCGCCGAGTACCACCGGATCACGGACCGGCTCCTCCGGGACTCCGTGGAGAACTCCCGCGCGACCGAGCGGGCCATCCGCGACGGCGACGCCGCCGGCGTGGTCGCCGCCATCCGCGTCGAGTACCGCAGCCACCGGCAGGCGCGCGCCCAGCTGCTGGCCGCCGAGGAGCTCAACCGGCCGGCCCACCGCCGTGCGACGGCCGCCCTGGCCGCCGCCCTGGCGCGCGAGGTGAGCGCCGGCGAGACGATGGTCGACCACGCCGCGTTCTCGGGCGTCCCGACGCCCGCCGACGAGCAGGCGGTGGCCGCCGCGGAGACGGCGCTCAGGGCGGCCGACGCCGACCTCCGCCGGAGCCTGGGCTACCCCGTCCGCTAGGGACGGCCGCTCAGACCCCCGCCCGCGGGCCGGCGGGCATGATCCGCTCCCCGAGGCCGTCGGGGACGATCGCGGCGTGGAAGTCGTAGAGCTCCTCGCCGTAGGTGGCGCCCATGATGGCGATGGAGTGGCCGCCGTCCACGACCAGCGTGTGCCCGGTGACGCGGCTCGACGCGTCCGACGCCAGGAACAGCAGCGGCCCCACCAGCTCCGCGGGGTCCCCCACCCGGCCGGTCGGCTCGTGGCGCAGGATGTGGTCGCCGTAGACGGGCGCCTCGATGAACGGGCTCGCCATCTCGCTGGGGAACCAGCCCGGCGCCAGCGTGTTGACCCGCACGCCGCGCGCGGCCCACGAGAGCGCCAGGTTGCGCGTCAGGTGGATCACGGCCGCCTTGGACGCCTGGTAGGCGGGCGGGAAGTGCTGCACCGCCCCGATGCCGGCCGTGGACGCGACGTTGATGATCGACCCGGAGCCCTGGCGCAGCATCACGGCGCCCGCGTCGCGGCACAGGTACCAGACGCCCAGCAGGTTCACCCGGATCGTCCACTCGAACAGCTCGTGCGGGAGCTTCTCGGCCATCGGGCCGGCGTCGCCCACCGTGCCCGCGTTGTTCACGACCACGTCGAGGCTGCCGAAGCGGTCGACCGCCGCCTCGACGAGCGTCGCCACCTGCTCGGCCTCGGCGACGTCGCACGTCACCGGCAGCGCGTGGCCCCCGGACGCCTCGATCCGGTCGGCCAGCGCGTTCAGGCGGTCGCCGCGCCGCGCGGCCACCACCACGTTGGCCCCCGCCGCCGCCAGCGCCTCGGCGAACACCACGCCGAGCCCCGACGACGCCCCCGTCACGACGGCCGTGCGGCCCGTGAGGTCCACCCCAGCTACGCTCATCGCATGCCCTCCACGCTTCGCAGGATGGCGCCCGTGGACCCCGTCTACCGGCGCCGTCCGGACGTCGTCAACGACGCGGCGGGCCGGACGCGGCGACGTCTCGTCCTGCGATGCCCCCGCGCGGCGGCGTCCCGCGCAGCGGGACGGGAGGCCGGCGGGTGAGGCTGTACGACGCCCCCGACTGCTGGAAGTGCGTGGAGGTGAAGGCGGCGCTCGACGCCCTGGGGGTCCCCTACGAGGCGGTCACCGTCCGGGGGAACCCGCGCGCGCGGGCGGCGCTCGTCGCGGCCCAGGGGGAGCCGCCGCAGGTGCCGATGATCGTGGACGGCGACGTGGCCGTCTGGGACCGGCGCCGGATCCTGGCGTACATCGGGGAGACCTACGGTGACGGGCCGCCGGAGAGCGGGCCGTCGTACCGGGACATGCCCTCGTTCGTCGGCGGCACCTGCCGGGTCGACGCCGGCGGCGCCTGCTGACGGACGCCGCCGCTCCCTCCGAACGCGAGGAAGCGACCCGCTCCGGCGACTAGGATGCGCGCGGAGGCCGCACCGCGGCCGGCTTGGCCGAGGGGCGCATATGCGCCGCCTGACGGCGCAGGCCCGTGTCACGACGAGAAGGGACGACGTGGACCTCTTCGAGTACCAAGGGAAGCAGCTGCTCGCCGAGGCGGGCATCCCGACACCCGCCGGCGAGGTCGCCGCGACGCCGGCGGAGGCCGCATCGGCAGCCCGCAGCATCGGCGGCAAGGTGGTGGTGAAGGCTCAGGTGCAAGTGGGCGGCCGAGGGAAGGCCGGGGGCATCCGGCTGGCCAATACGCCCGAGGAGGCGGAGTCGCACGCCGCGGCGATCCTCGGGATGGATATCAAAGGCCACACGGTCCATCGCGTGTGGATCGAAGAGGCTTCCGACATCTCAAGGGAGTACTACGCCTCAGTGACCTTCGACCGCGGCGCCAAGAAGCCGCTCGTCATGCTGTCCGCGAAGGGCGGCGTCGACATCGAGGAGGTGGCGGAGTCGGACCCGGATGCGCTCGCACGGCTCCACGTGGACCCGCTCATCGGCTTCCAGCCTCACCAAGGGCGTTGGCTGAGCTATCACGCCGGGATCGACGCCGAGGCGATCCGCGGGGTCGTGGACATCCTCGACAAGCTGTACGCGGCCTTCATCCGGCTGGACGCGACACTCCTGGAGATCAACCCGCTGGTCCTAAGCGGGGACGGGCAGGTCCGGGCGCTCGACGCGAAGGTCAGCATCGATGGGAATGCCCTTTACCGACACCCGGGCATCGCCGCGCTGTCGGAATCGGTGACCACGGACGTTCAGGAGCGCATGGCGCAGCAGAGAGGCGTCACCTACGTCAAGCTTGACGGCGATGTCGGCATCCTGGGCAACGGAGCGGGGCTGGTGATGAGCACCCTCGACGTCGTGGCGCTGGCCGGCGGGCGTCCCGCAAACTTCCTCGACGCCGGCGGGGGGTCCAAGGCCGAGGACGTCGTGACGGCCCTCGAGGTCCTCCTCTCGGACGAGAAGGTGAAGTCGCTGCTGGTCAACATCTTCGGCGGTATCACGCGGTGTGACGAGGTGGCGGAAGGCCTACTGACGGCCTTGGACCAGCTCCACACCGAGTTACCGATCGTGGTCCGTCTGGACGGGACCAACGAGGAGCAGGGCCGCGCGATCATCGCGGAACGCGCGCCGTCCAATGTCGTCGTGGAGAGCACCATGCTGTCCGCTGCCCGAAGGGCCGTCGAGCTCGCCAAGGAGGCCGCATGAGCATTCTCGTCGATGGCTCTACGCGACTCGTCGTGCAGGGAATCACAGGCCGGGAAGGCGCTTTCCACGCGACTCGGAACAAGGCTTACGGCACCAACGTGGTAGCGGGCGTCACTCCCGGGAAGGCCGGACAGCACGTGGATGGGATACCGGTGTTCAACACCGTCGCCGACGCCGTCGACGCCACGGGGGCGAATGCTGCGATGGTGTTTGTGCCCCCCCGTTTCGCGACGGACGCCATCTATGAGGCACTCGACTCGGGCGTGGACCTCATCGTCTGCATCACCGAGGGGATCCCCGCCCACGACATGATGCGCGTCTATGCGCATTTGCGGCGCGGCGGCCAGACACTCCTCGGACCGAACTGTCCGGGCGCGATCTCCCCGGGTGTCGCCTCGGTCGGCATCATGCCCACCCAGGTTTTCCAGCCCGGCCGGGTCGGCCTCGTCAGCCGCTCCGGAACGCTGACGTACCAGATCTCGAAGGAGCTTGCGCTCCTGGGGATTGGCCAGAGCACCGTCGTCGGGATCGGAGGCGATCCGGTGGTCGGATCGTCCTTCATCGACATCCTCGGCCGCTTCGAAGCGGACCCGGACACAGATCTCATCGTGATGGTCGGCGAGATCGGCGGCGCTGAGGAGGAGCGGGCGGCCGAGTACATCAAGGAGCACCTGCATACGCCGGTGGTGGCCTACATCGCCGGTTTCCAAGCGCCGCCCGGGAAGCAGATGGGTCACGCCGGCGCGATCATCACCGGCTCGTCGGGCACGGCCCAGGCGAAAAAGGAAGCCCTCGAAGCGAAAGGCGTTCGAGTGGGCACCAACCCCTCAGAGGTCGCGGAGATCGTGGCCGAGCGGCTAGGGGTCGCCGCGCCTGGATGAGCGCGGGTTGCTCGTGATGCGAGTTTCGGCGCTCGGGGAGGCAACCCGGACGAGCCTTCCCGAGCCGTGCGTCAGCTGCATCTTCTGGCAGCACGACCGACGTGTCTTAGATGAACGACGTAAGCAGGAATGGAGCATCGCGACCGAGCGCCGTCACGGATCGTTCGGTCGGATGATCCATGAAGGCGGAGCGTTTCGCGGCATGGTCCAGTATGGCCCGGTGAGCATCTTTCCGCGGGCGCTCGCTCTGCCGGCGGGACCGCCGAACCTTGATGCTGCTCTTATCACCTGTATCTACTTGGCCGGAACGGACCCCGCGGGCACTGCCGAGAGACTGTTGCTGGAGGCGCTCGCCGACCTCAAAGCCCGAAACGCCACCCGAGTGGAGGCGTTCGGGCTTCGGCATGATGAATCCGTCCCTCTCGAGGATCGTTTCTTGGGGCATCACACGCTCCTGGACCGCACGTTCCTCGAAGGTCTCGGGTTCCTCCCGGTCCGGACGCGCGGCCAGGTGTCCGTCATGCGACTGGAACTCGACCGCCTCATTCCCGGGCCGGGCCTCGCTGAGCGCGCTGCCAACCTCTTCCTCGCAAAGTCGCAGCGCCGCCCCGCACCCGCCTGAATCGCGAACTGTGTCGCACGCGAGATCCCTCCGACTCGCCGTCGTGTGCTTCTTGGTCGCAGTCACCCCTGCAGCGTCGGCCGTCCCCGACGCCGTCCTCGCCGACCTGCAGCGCTCCGACGTCCACGCCACGCCAGTCGAGCTCGGCGCAGGGGCGCGAGCAGCTCGGACCGAACTGCGGAGCGTCGCCAACGAGCTGAAGGAGGCCGGCCGGCCGGTGAAGCTGGCCGTGGTGCGCGGGCGCGGCGAGACGCGCCGGCTGCTGGCCTACGCCCGCCGGCTGCGCGACGAGCTGGGGTACCAGGGCACGGTGGTGCTCACCACGCCCGGCGGCGCCACCGCGGTGGCGGGGCCGGCGTCGTCGGCCGAGGCGACCGCCCGCATGCGGCGCGCCCGCATCGGGCAGATCGCCGACCCCGTCCAGCGGCTCGAGTCGGCGGCGGGGGTCGTGGCGGTGGAGCCGCCCAAGGCCAGCGGCACGCGCACCGCACTGACCCTGCTCGGCATCGCGGTGTTGGGCGGCGCCTGGGCCATCGCCATCGGCACCGGCCGCCGCGCACGGCGGGGCCGGCAGGAGCTTGCGGAGCGGCGCGCCGCGATGCGGGTGCACCTCGACACCCTCCGCGCCCGGGCGTCGGCGCTCGCCCGCAGCGGCCGCCTGTCGGATTCGGCGCGGCCGCGGGTGCAGGCGGCACTCGGCAGCTACGCCGACGGCGTGACCGCGCTCCAGCAGGCCGCGAGCCCCGCCGACGTCGCGGCCCTGGCGCCGACCGTCGCCGCCGGGATGCAGGCGGTGACGGCCGCCGGCCGCGACGTGGGCGAGGAGTGGGCCCTGTCGGGCAGCCGGTTCGGCGGCCTCTGCGGCGCCGATCCCGCCCACGGGCCGCCCGCGGGCGAGGGCCCGCTGGTGCCGGGCGGCCCGCCGCATCCGCTGTGCGCCAACTGCATGGAGCTGGCGGTGCGCGGCGAGCCGGTCCCGATGCGGATGGTCTCGGCGGGCGGCCGGCCCGTGCCGTTCACCGAGGTCGAGGAGCTGACGGCCTAGAGCCAACCCCTGGTGACGAGCGACTCGGCGATCTGGACGGCGTTAGTGGCGGCGCCCTTGCGCAGGTTGTCGCTCGAGATCCAGAGCGCCAGCCCGCGGTCGTGCGAGGAGTCCTGGCGGATGCGGCCCACCAGCACCTCGTCGCGGCCCGCCGCCTCCCGCGGCAGCGGGTAGCGCTTCAGCTCCGGCTCGTCGACCAGCACCACCCCGGGTGCGGCCATGAGCAGGCGGCGCGCGTCCTCGGCGCTGATCCTGTCGGTCGTCTCGATCTGGACGGACTGCGAGTGGGCGTACAGCACCGGCACCCGCACGCAGGTGGCGCTCACCCGCAGGTCGGGCATGCCGAGCATCTTGCGCGTCTCGGCCGCCACCTTGCGCTCCTCGCCCGTGTAGCCGCTCTCGTCGAACACGTCGATGTGCGGGAGCACGTTGAAGGCGATGGGGTGCGGGTAGACCGACGGCGCCGGCTCGTCACCGGCCAGGTAGCCCGTGGCCTGCGTGATGAGCTCCTCCACCGCCGCGGCGCCGGTGCCGCTGACCGACTGGTAGCTCGACACGATCACGCGCTCCAGGCCCACCGCGTCGCGGATGGGCTTGAGGGCGACCACCAGCGGCGCGGCGACGCAGTTCGGGTTCGCGACGATGCCGGAATGCGACTCGAGGTCGGACTCGTTGACCTCGGGCACCACCAGCGGTACGGCGGCGTCCATGCGGTACGCGCTCGAGTTGTCGATCACCACGGCGCCCGCCTCGACGGCGGCGGGGGCGAACTCGCGGGAGCGCGTGGCGCCCGCCGAGAAGAGGGCGATCTGGATGCCCTCGAACGAGTCGGTGGTCAGCTCCTGGACCGTCCGCGCCTGCCCCAGGTAGTCGAGCTCGCGGCCGGCGCTGCGCGACGAGGCGAGCGGGCGCAGCTCGGTGACCGGGAACCCCCGCTCCTCCAGCACCCGGAGCATCACGCCCCCGACGGCGCCGGTGGCGCCCACGACGGCGACGTTAAACATCGGCGCGGCGGGCGGCCTCGCCCGCCAGGTCGAACGCGTCGTGCAGCGCGCGGACGGCCCGCTCCACCTCGCGCCGGTCGATCACGACCGTGATGCGGATGGTGCTGGTGTCGATCATCTGGAGGTTGATCCCCTGCTCGGCCATGACGCGGAACATCTTCGCGGCGATGCCCGGCTCGGACTTCATGCCGGCGCCGACGAGCGTGACCTTGCCGATCTGGTCGTCGCTCGTGAGCTCACGGTAGCCCAGTTCGTCGCGGGTGCTCTCCAGCGTGTCGAGCGCGAGCCGCAACTCGTCGAGCGGGACCGTGAACGACAGGTCGGCGGCCTCGGCGCTCTGGTTCTGGATGATCGTGTCCACGTTCACGCCGCGATCGGCGAGGGCCGTGAAGATGCGCGCGGCGACGCCGGGGCGGTTCTGGACCCCCGCGATCGTGATCTTGGCCTCGTCGGTGCGATGGG
This sequence comes from Thermoleophilia bacterium, assembly GCA_050250915.1. Taxonomy (GTDB): domain Bacteria; phylum Actinomycetota; class Thermoleophilia; order Miltoncostaeales; family Miltoncostaeaceae; genus Miltoncostaea. The sequence goes on along the minus strand of JBFWNT010000023.1, from coordinate 36,014 downwards.
CGAGCCCGGTGACGATCGCCTTCTCCATCAAGGGGGTCTCCTCCGTGATCCAGGTGCCCTCCTCGGGGGAGAAGGACGAACGTACGTGCAGGGGGACGCGGTGCCGGCGGGCGAACTCGACGGAGCGCAGCGCGAGCACCTTGGAGCCCATCGCCGCCATCTCCAGCATCTCCTCGTGGCTCACCCGCGGCAGCTTCACCGCGCCCGGCTCGATGCGGGGATCGGCGGTGAAGACGCCCGTGACGTCGGTGTAGATCTCGCAGACGTCGGCGTCCAGCGCCGCGGCGAGGGCGACGGCGGTGGTGTCGGAGCCGCCCCGGCCCAGCGTCGTGACGTTGTGGTTGTCGGCGGACACGCCCTGGAAGCCCGCGACCAGGGCGATGTTGCCCCCGTCGAGGGCGGCGCGCAGGCGGTCGGCGCGGATCTCCAGGATCTTCGCCTTCATGTGCGAGTCGTCGGTGAGGATCCCGGCCTGGGAGCCGGTGAACGAGATCGCGTCGTGGCCCAGGTCGTGGAGCGCCATGGCCATCAGGGCGCAGGAGATGCGCTCGCCGGTGGACAGCAGCATGTCCATCTCGCGGGGGTCGGGGCGGTCGGAGATCTCGTAGGCGAGGTCCACCAGTCCGTCGGTGGTCTTGCCGCGCGCGGACACGACCGCCAGGACGTCGTCGCCGCCCTCCTTGGCCGCGGCGATGCGGTTCGCCACGTTCCTGATCTTGTCCGCGTCGGCGACCGAGCTGCCGCCGAACTTCATCGTCCTGAGGCCGATGTCCGTCCCTCCTCACGCTGGTCGTGGGCCAGCGAAGGATGGTAGCTACAACCAGCCTGACCTTTCGAGCAGTGCAAGGAGTTCGTGAGGTCCGTGTGGTTCCTCCGCCGGCGGGCCGCGCGGCGGGTAACACCGGCCCATGCGAATCCCACCGAGACTCACCGTCCCGCTCGCCCTCGCCGTCCTGGCGGGGATCCCGGTCGCCGCATCGGCGGCGGCCAACCCGTACACCGCCGCCGGCGTCTGCGGCGCCGGGTTCCGGCCCATCGACCGCCATCCCCTGTACGCCACCGCGCCGTACGACGGGGCCCGGGTCCACCTGGCCACGATCGTCCTCACCTACAACGGGGCGACCGGCCAGAACTGCGTCGTGACCCTGAAGGCGCGGCGCTTGGGCAAGCCCGATCACGTGTACGCCGAGGTGCGCACGCGGCCCGCCGCGCCGGGCAACGCGGACGGCGATGCGGGCACCTTCGAGTACTTCGCCGGCCCGACCTACGTGTACGCGCGGGGCAAGAAGGTGCGGTGGGGCGGCGGCACCGTCCAGCGCCTGCCGCACTACGAGGTGCCGACGTTCGTGAACTCCGCATGGCTCAGCGGCTGGAGCCACGGGGGCTGACGGCTAGAGCTCGCGCCTCCCGAGCAGGGCGCGGCCCAGGGTGAGCTCGTCCGCGTGCTCCAGGTCGGCCCCCACGGGCAGGCCGCTGGCGAGGCGCGTCACGCGCACCCGGCCGCGGACGAGGTCGGCCAGGTGCAGGGCGGTCGCCTCGCCGGACATGGTGGGGTTGGTGGCGATCACCAGCTCCACCACGCCGTCGGCGTCGATCCGGTCCACGAGCTCGCGGATGCGCAGGTCCTCCGGGTCGACCCCGTCGATCGGCGACAGCGCGCCGCCGAGCACGTGGTAGCGGCCCCGGTACTCGTTGGTCCGCTCGATCGGGAGGATCGCCGACGGCTCCTCCACCGCGCACAGGATGGAGACGTCGCGGCGGGGGTCGGCGCAGATCGGGCACAGGTCGTCCTCGGCGAAGCTGAAGCACACCGAGCACGGCCGCAGCCGCTCGGTCATCTCCGCGATGGCCTCGGACAGCCCGCGGGAGCGCTCGGGCGGGGCCTTCATCATGTGGAAGGCCAGCCGCTGCGCGCTGCGCGGGCCGATGCCGGGCAGGCGCGCCAGCTCCGCCACGAGCCGCTCGATGGTGGGCGTCAGCACCCTGTGCGGTCCTGGAGGCCTAGAGGCCGGGGAGCCCCAGGCCGGAGAGGCCGCCCGCCACCGAGCCGAGCCGGTCCTGGGCGAGCTGCTGCGCCGCGCGCATCGCCTCGTTGACGGCGGCCACGATGACGTCCTGGAGCATCTCGACGTCCTCGGGGTCGACCGCCTCGGGGTCGATGACGACCTCCAGCAGCTCCAGCCCGCCGCTCACGCGGGCCGTGACGGCGCCGCCGCCGGCCGAGGCCGTGACCGACTCCTGCTGGAGCTCGGCCTGCACGCGGGCCATGTCCTCCTGCATCTTCTGCATCTGCTTGAGCATCTTCTGGGGGTTCATCCCCTGGGCCATCGCTAATCCTCCCTGTGGCTGGCTGGCGAGCCGCCCTCCTCGACGGCCCGGAACATCGCCTTGAACTCCTCCAGCAGCGCCTCGTCGTCGAGCGGCGGGGCCTCGGGGCCGGGGTCCTCATCCTGCCCCGCCTCGGCCGCGCCGGCGACGAACGTGACCTCCATGGTGCGGCCGGCGACGGACGTCACGGCCGCGCGCACGCGCTCCCGGTTGTCGCGGGTGCCCAGCATGCTCGCCCGCATCGGGCTCGTGACCGTGACCTCGATCGCGGCCTCGTCGACCCGCGTGGGGCGCGAGCCGTCCAGGAACCCCCGGGTGGACGGGGCCTCCCGCTCGACCACGTCCAGGATCTGGCTCCACAGGCGCGCGAAGTGCTCCAGGTCCGCGGGGGCGGGCTCCGCGGCCCCCGGCGGCTCCGGGGCGGGCGCGGGCTCGGGCTCCGGCTCGGGCTCCGGCGCGGCGATGGGCTCGGGCGCCGCCGGCACGGGCTCGGCGGGCGCCGGAGGCGGGGGCGGGGGTGCCGCCGCGACCACGGGGCGGGGGGCGGCGGGGCGGCCGGCCTCCAGGGCCTCCACCCGGGCGGCCAGGGCCTGCGCGCTCGCGTCCAGGGCGGGCCGGCTCAGGCGGGCGGCGACCAGCTCCAGCTGCAGGCGCGGGTCGGCGCCGCCGTGGCGGATCCGTACCTGGGCGTCGGCCAGCAGGTCCAGCCCGCGCACCACCTGGGCGTCGGGCAGCTGGTTGGCCTGGGCCTGCAGGCGTGCGACCTCCTCGGGCGCGAAGGCCCACTCGTCGCGCGGCCGTGCGCCCTGCTGCAGCAGGCAGACGTAGCGGAGGTGGTTCACCAGCCCGCGCATCGCCTGCTCCGGGTCGACCGGGCCGTCGAGCGTCGTCTGCAGCAGCTCGATCGCCCCCGCCGCCTCGCCGGCAGCCATCAGGTCGACCAGCTCGAACACCGTCTCGCGGGCCACGGCGCCCAGCAGCTCCAGGGCGTCGGTGGAGTCCACCCGGCCGCCGGCGTACGAGGCGATCTGGTCGAGCAGGCCCAGGGCGTCGCGGTACGACCCGTCGGCGGCCCGGGCCAGGATGTCGAGCGCCGACTCGGACGTCTCGATCCCCTCCGCGCGCGCGACCCGCTCCAGCACCCGCGTGAGGGCGGGGATGCCCGGCTTGCGCAGCACGTAGTGCTGGAGGCGCGAGCGGATGGTCCCGAGGATGTCCCACGGGTGGGTGGTGCAGAGGATCACCACCAGGTGGGGCGGCGGCTCCTCCAGCGTCTTCAGCAGCGCGCTGGCCGCCTGGTCCTGGATCTGGTGCGCCTCGTCCATGATCGTGACGCGGTAGCGGCACGCGACGGGGGCGTAGCGGACGGTCTCGAGCCACTCGCGCATCTCGTCGATGCGCCGGGCGCTCGAGGCGGCGTCGACCTCCACCACGTCCAGCCAGTCCTGGTGGCCGGTGCGGCGGCACGAGTCGCAGTGCCCGCACGGCTCGGGCGTGGGCCCCGGGCTGGACTGGCAGTTGAGGCACCGCGCCAGGATGCGCGCCGTGGTGGTCTTGCCCGTGCCCCGCGGCCCGGAGAACAGGTAGCCCTGGGCGGGGTGCCCGGAGCGCAGCGCGTTGCCCAGCGCCCGGGCGACGTGGTCCTGGCCCACCATGTCCGCGAACGTGGTGGGCCGGTACCGGTTGTAGAGGCTGGCGCCGGGCTCGCTCATGCGGCCCTCCCGGCCAGCGGCGCCGGCCGGCGCCTCATGAGAAGAAGAAAGTGACCGTGCACCCGCCGTCGAAGCGCGGTTCCAGGTTTGGCCCCGTGCCGCTGGCTCCGGCGAGGTTGCCCCACTGCGCGTGGACGGCTCCGCTTAAGGCTGCTTCCTTCCGGACCTGACCTGGTTCGCGGTCGCCCACCGAATGGGACCTCGCCATCAATGCTGCTCTGCACGGAGCCGACCCCTGGGATCGGCCCCTCGGACGGGAATTACGCCCCGCTGTAGCGGATTGCGGGTACAGGGCACCGCTAGCTCCCCGCCTAGCACGGTCACCGATGGAGGATACGCCACCCGGCGAGCCGGCGCGAGGAGGCTCGGAGTTCAGCGGCCCTTGCGGCGGCCGAACAGGCGGGGGGTGACGCGCTCCCCGCGGCGGGAGACGCCGACGGCCCCGAAGAAGGCCGCGACCCCCGCGCCGAGCATGGCGATCGAGATGGTGAGGTAGAGCCAGCCGCTGAAGCCGCTGTTCTGCCCGGCGAGGGCGAAGATCCCCCACATCACCGTCCCCCAGACGGCCCCGAGGACGATCCCCGTCAGGATGATCAGGACCCGGTTGGGGGGCTTCGCCGGCGCGGGGGCGGCGGCTTTCCCGGGCTTCTTGGACGACGCCATCGGGGCCGATCCTAGTCGAGCCAGGCGGACGGCGGCGCCCGGGCGCCGGCGCGCCGTCGTCCGGGTACCTGGCTCGTGATGCCGTGGCGTTGCAGTGCATCCTTCCCCACGCACCGCATGCCGCGGCTCGGCCTCTCGACCACGCGCCGATGGCGGACGTGGCACGACCTGCCTGGAAGGAGCTGACGATGCACATCCCTGACGGCTTCCTCGACAACGGGGTGGCCGCCGCCGCGGCGGCGCCCGCGGTCGTGGCGGTCGGCTACGGCGTCCGCCGCGCCGGGCGCTCCCTGGACGACCGCAAGGTCCCCCTGCTCGGCGTCACGGCGGCGTTCATCTTCGCCGTCCAGATGCTCAACTTCCCCGTCGCGGGCGGCACCAGCGGCCACCTGCTGGGGGGCGCGCTCGCCGCGATCCTGCTCGGTCCATGGCTCGCCTGCATCGTGATGGCGGTCGTGATCTCGGGCCAGGCCTTCGTGTTCGCCGACGGCGGGGTCACCGCCCTGGGCGCCAACGTGTTCAACATGGGCGTCGTCGGCGCCCTCGGGATCGGCCTGCTGATGCTCGCGGCCCGCCGCGTGCTGCCGCAGCGCCGCGGCGCGTTCCTGGCCGTCGCGGCGGCGGGCGCGTGGCTCTCGGTGATGGCCGGCGCCCTGCTCTGCTCCGTCGAGCTCGGCGTGTCCGGCACCGTGCCGTTCGCCACCGTGCTGCCGGCGATGCTCGGCGTACACGCGCTGATCGGGATCGGGGAGGCCGTGATCACGGTCGCCGCCGTGGCCGCGGTCCTCGCGACCCGCCCCGACCTGATCGACGGCGCCGGCTTCTTCGGCCACGGGCCCGCGCGGGCCCGCACCGCCCCGGCCGCGGAGGTGGCGTCGTGAGGCGCATCCCCACGATCGCCTTCGTCGCGTTCGCGCTGGCCCTCGCGGTGGGCCTGGCCACCGCGGTCTCGCCCTTCGCCTCGTCCCACCCGGACGGCCTCGAGCGGGTCGCCACCGACCAGGGCTTCGCCGACGCCGGGACCGTCCACCGCGTCCAGCACGCCTCGCCCATCGCCGACTACGCCTTCCCGGGCATCCCCGACGCCCGCGTCGCCACGGGCGTCGCCGGCTTCGTCGGCACCCTCGGAATCTTCGCGATCGGGTTCGGCATCGCGTTGGCCCTGCGCCGGGCGCGCCCCGCGCCGGGCGGGACGGCCTCGACCTGATGTCCGGCGCGCACGCCCGCATGGGGGGCCCCGTCGGCGACCTCGCGAGCCCGGTCCACCGCCGGGACCCCCGGGCGAAGATCGTGGGCCTGCTCGGGGTGACCGTGGTGGCGGTCTCGACGCCGCTGCGCGCCTGGCCGGTGTGGGTGGCGTGCGCCGTGGTGCTGGCCGCGGTGGCCGTCGCCGCCCGTGTGCCGGCCCGGGCGATCTGGCACCGCGCCCGGGTGGTGCTGCCGCTCGTGCTGTTCGTGGCCGTGTTCGTGCCGTTCGTGCGCCACGGCGAGGCCGTCGCGTCGTTCGGGACGTTCACGGTCACCCGGGAGGGGCTCGCCACGTTCGCGGAGGTCTCCGCGAAGGCTGTGATCGGGACGGTCAGCGCGGTGCTGCTGGGGGCGACGACGGCGGTCCCGTCGCTGATCCGCGGGCTCGAGGGCCTGCGCGTCCCGCCGCTCCTGACCCTGATCGCGGCGTTCATGTACCGCTACCTGTTCGTCATCGCCGACGAGATGCGCCGCACCCGCGCGGCGCTGGCCTCCCGCGGCTACCGGCCGCGCACCGTGCTCGGCGCCGCGTCCCTGGGGCGCATGACCACGTCCCTGTTCCTGCGCAGCTACGCCCGGGGGGAGCGCGTGCACCTCGCGATGCTCGCCCGGGGCTACGAGGGCCGGATGCCGCTGCTCGAGCCGCTCCGCCTGGCCCGCGGCGACGTCGCCTTCGTCGCCCTGGTGCTCCTCGCCCTGGTCCCGCTGCGCGCCGTCGCCGGAGTCATGACATGAGCTGCGCCATCCACGCCCGCGCCCTGACGTACCGTTACCCCGACGGGCACCGCGCCCTGGACGAGCTGCACCTGCACGTGGAGCACGGCGAGCGGGTGGCGATCCTGGGCCCCAACGGCGCGGGCAAGACCACGCTGATGCTGCACCTCAACGGGCTGCTCACCGCAGCGGAGGGCGACCTGGAGGTCGCCGGGATCCCGGTGGGCCGCAGCCGCCTGGCCGAGCTGCGCGCCCGCGTGGGCCTGGTGTTCCAGGACCCCGACGACCAGCTCTTCATGCCGACGGTGCGGGAGGACGTGGCGTTCGGCCCCCTCAACATGGGGCTCGCCCGCGACGCGGTCGACCAGCGCGTGGCCGACGCCCTGCGGGCGGTGCGGATGGAGGGCGCCGCCGGCCGTGCCCCCCACGGGCTGTCCCAGGGGGAGCGGCGGCGGGTGGCGATCGCGACGGTGCTCGCCATGGACCCGGCCTTGCTGGTGCTGGACGAGCCGTCGGCCAACCTCGACCCGCGCGCGCGCCGCGAGCTGCTGGAGCTGCTGGCGGGGATCGACCGGACGCTGGTGGTGGTGACCCATGACCTGCCGTTCGCGGCGGAGCTGTGCGAGCGGGCCGTCGTCCTGGCCCGCGGCCGCGTGGTGGCCGACGGCGACGCCGGCGAGATCCTGGGCGACGCCGGCCTGCTGGCCGCCAACGACCTGGAGCTGCCGGCGGGCGTCGACCTGGAGCGCATCCCGCGACGGCCCCGGCCCGCCCCTGCAGGGCGCGCGGTGACCGCCGCTGTCTAGGCTCGCTCCATGCCCGACCTGCGCCCGTTCGGAGCCGGCGGCCTCCGGCTCTCGCCCCTGTGCCTCGGCGGCAACGTCTTCGGCTGGAGCGCCGACGAGGCGGCGTCGTTCGCCGTGCTCGACGCGTACGTGGAGGCCGGCGGGAACGTCATCGACTCGGCCAACATCTACTCCTGGTGGGCGCCCGGGAACCGCGGCGGCGAGTCGGAGACCATCGTGGGCCGCTGGATCGCGGCGCGCGGCGGCCACGACGACGTGGTGGTGGCCTCCAAGGTCGGCATGGCGGGCGGCCCCGGCCAGCCGAAGGGGCTGACGCGGGACAAGATCCGCCGCGGCGCCGAGGAGTCGCTCGCGCGCCTCGGCATCGACCGGATCGACCTCTATTACGCCCACGAGGACGACGAGGAGACGGACCTCGCCGAGACGATGGGCGCCTTCGACGAGCTGGTGCGCGAGGGCCTGGTGGGAACCGTCGCGGCGTCGAACTACACGGCGGAGCGGCTCGCGGAGGCGCTGGCGGTGAGCGCCCGCGACGGCGTCGTGCGCTTCGAGGGGCTCCAGCCCGCCTACAACCTGCTCCAGCGGGACCAGCTCGAGGACGGCGCCCTGGACGTGTGCCGCGCGCACGGGCTGGGGGTGGCCGCCTACTTCACGCTGGCGCGCGGCTTCCTGACCGGCAAGTACCGCCCCGGCGCGGAGCTCCCGGTCACCCCGCGGTCGGCGGGGGTGGCCCGCGAGTACGTCAACGACCGCGGCTTCGCGGCCCTGGCGGTGGTGGACGAGGTGGCCGCCGCGCACGGGGCCACCCCGGCACAGGTGTCGCTGGCGTGGGTCATGGCGCGGCCCGGGATCACCGCGGCGATCGCGAGCGCCACGTCGCCCGAGCAGGTGCGCGAGCTGGCCGGGGCGATGGACCTGGCCCTCGGGGCGGACGAGATGGCCGCCCTGGACGCCGCCGGGCGGTAGACGGCCGCCCTCAAGCCCGGGTGCGGGGGGCCGATGTGTCCCCTGAGTGGCCGATGACCTGACCACCGACGGCACCGCGAGCGCGGAGCGGCGGGCGCGCGATGCCGCCGCCGCAGCGATGGTGCACGCCCACGGCCTGTGGCTGGAGGGGCGCGGCGGCCGCCGCGCGACGGGCGCGGGCGTCACGCTCGCGGGCGCCGATCTGCGCGACGCCGACCTGCGGCGCGCCGACCTCTCGGGCCAGAGCCTGCGCGGGGCCAACCTGCGCGGCGCGCGCCTGGGCCGGGCGACCCTCGCCGGCGCCGACCTGAGCCACGCCAACCTGACGTGGGCCGCCATCGGCGAGGCCGACCTGCGCGGCGCGATGCTCGTGAACGCGCGGCTCGCCGAGGCCAACCTGTCGGGCGCCGACCTGCGGCGCGCCGTGCTGCGCCAGGCCGACCTGACGGGCGCGCACCTGGCCGGCGCGAGGCTGGGCGGCGCGGACCTGATCGGCACGAACCTGCTCGGCACCACCTGGGGCGACGGCCCGCCGGACGAGGAGGTCGACGCCGGCGACGAGGGCCCGGTGCTGGCGATGACGGACCTCCGCGGCGCCGACCTCTCCGGCTTCGACCTGCGCGGCGCCGACCTGACGGGCGCCGACCTGACCGACGCCGACCTCCGCGGGGCCGACCTGCGGGGCGCCCGCATGTTCCGCGCCACGCTCACCGGCGCCCTCCTGGAAGGCGCGCAGCTGGACGGCGCCGACCTCGAGGGCAGCGACATGCGCGGCTCCGGCCTGGGGCTCGCCGAGGGCGCCGCCGCCTCCCCGCGGCGCGAGCGCGGCGGCATCCGCCCGCAGATCGTCCTGGCCGCCGCCATCGCCCTCGCCGTCGGCGTGGGCGGGGCGCTCGCCATCCCCGCGGTCATGGGCGGCGGCGACGAGTCGCGCCCCTCCGCAGCACTCGAGTACCGGCAGGCCAGCGGGCAGGCCGCGGCGGCCGCCGAGCGCGCCGAGGCCGAGGCGGCGGCGGTGACGCTGCGTGCGGTGGGCACCGGCTCCTGGGTGGAGGTGCGGGCGCGGGACGCCTCCGGCGAGCTGATCTTCCGCGGCCTCCTCGACGCCGGCCGGCGCAAGCGCTTCGCCGACCCCGGGACGCTGTGGATGCGCGTGGGCGCGCCCACCGGGCTGCGGGTCACGAGCGGGGGCACGGAACACGCCCTCGGCGGCGCGACCGGAGACTTCCTGGTGGCCCGCTCGGGGGTCAGCCGGCTCTAGCGCAGCGTCCCGGACCGCCGGAGCGGCCCGGGACGATGCAGGTGGCGTCAGCTGACGACCGGCACCCGTGTGTTGATGTCCGGGTCGTTTGGGACGCCCGCGCCGCCCTTCCCGACGATGGCGTCGAAGTCGTAGAACCTGCCCGGCTTCGCACCCGGCGCGCCAAAGCCGAAGCCTGCGGCCTGCAGCTGCTGCACCGCCGTCTCGATGCGCACGAAGCCCTTCTGGCCCTGGTTGACCGCGTCGGCCTCCTCAGGCTGGCTGAACTTCATGAACACGCGGTCGTTCCCGAGCTTGCCCAGCGACTGGCGGGCCAGGGCACGGTGCACGGCCTCGGCACCCATGAACTCGGCGGTGGTCGCCGCGAGGGCGCCGCTGCCGCGAAGGCCGAACTCGATCGTGCCGATGAGGTAGGCGTTGACGAAGATCTGGTCGCCCACCTCGAGCGTGTTCAGGAGCCCCTCGCGCGTGGCGAACACGGCGTCGGGAACCCAGATCTTCTTCGTGACGGGCCGTCCGCCGACGCCCTTGCTGACGAGGACGTTGTAGTGGACGTACTCCTCCTGGGCGGCAGCGCCGACGTTGCGCTTGGTCACCGGGTCGCCATCGAGGATGCCGCTGTCGAAGCCGACGGTGTTCACGATCGTGGCCAGCACCTCCGCGGTGGCGGCCACGTTCAGGATGGTCTGGGGGTCGTTCCGGACCTGCCCCCACTTGCCCTTGCCGTTGTGTGCGGCGGCGACCCCGGGGAGGGCCAGCAGGCCCATGCCGCCGAGCGTCGCGGTCGCCCCAGCCACGAACTGGCGGCGCGTCGACGCCGACTCCCCGGCGTTCTGCTCTTCGATCGACCTGCCGATGAGGTCGAGCGCGTCAGACATTCGGATGTCCCTTCGTGTTGACGTGCATGTCGTGGTCGTGCGGCGGGTCCGCGCGCGGACCGCACCCCGTCAGCCCCGCAGTCCCTGCGGGGGTGTGGGCCCACGCGTGATCAGGCGGGCCGACAGACGCTCTCCCTGGGTCCGGCTCAGGGGGAGGGTGAAGCGCCCACGGCCGTCGATGTTGACGGTCGTCGGCACGCGGCCCCGGAGGGCTCGCGGCGCCGTGAGGGCCAGGGTTGCGAAGGGCACGTGGGGGCGGATCTCGGCGACGATCCCGCTCACCCGCCCGGGACGCCGGAAGACGAGGCGCGGCCGCAACGTGATCTGGAACGTCGAGCGGCCCACGGCCGCGCCGTATGAAGGGGCGGCCCGTGTGCCATATCCGGGGAAGACGACCCAGACGTATGTGCGGCCCTGCTTCAGGACGCCGTCCGGCACCCGCAGCGAATGCCGACCCGGCCACGCGTTGAGCACGCGGCGGGTGCCCCGGAAGACCTGCACGTTGTAGTGGGTCGCACCGTCCACGCCGCGCCAGCGGAGCACGGGCCGCTGCCACCGGAGCCAGCTGGCCGCCCCCGGGCTGACCAGGCGGCCGAACGCCGATTGGAGGGTCTCCGGGGCCGGGGGGGCGGCCGGCGCGGCGACGCGCACGAGGTTTCCGGGCGCCGTGCCCACGACGATGCTGGGATCCTCGTCCAGCGGAACGACCGGGACGGGAGTCAGGTCGACCGCGGGCACCGGGTCGCTGGGATCCTCCGTGGGCGGTGGCGGCACGACACCCGTCGGCTCGACGTCGAGCGGCCGCACGTCGACCGCCGCGGGCCCACCTACGGCCGCGCAATCGCTGGCGCCGCCGGCACAGTCGCCGCCGTCGGCCGGGGCGGGAGAGGGCTGCCCGGAGACCGCGCCAGGGTCCGGGGGCGGAATCGGCAGCGGCACCAGGATGGGCCCGCCGAGGAACCGGTCGGGCACCCCCACCTGCACGTCGGCGGTGGCGAGCGCGGGGACCGTGGCGACCGCGAGGACGGCGGCGGCCGTCGCGAGGAGGGCATGACGGGCGGGCATCTCGAGTGCCCCTTCGAATGCGATCCGCGACCGGATCACCCGGATTTCCACGCGCACCCGCACTCCTTGCGCGACGGGCGCGGACTGGGGGAAGGTTTGTCGTCGACCTGGAAGGCGCGAGGCGGCCGCCGCCCGTCCTCCGGTCAGCCGCGGGATCGAACTTCGGGTCGCCGCCGTCCCGACGGCACCAGGAACTGCGCCAGGCCCGGGTCGCGGCCCAGCAGCGACGCGCGGGTGACCGCCGCCGGGCCGAAGCGCTCACGCACGATGTCCAGGGCGGCGTCGACCGAGCGGGCCTCGGCCTCCTCGTCCACCGGGAGGACCAGCTGGTCGGGGTCGCCGTCGCCGTCGAGGTTGGCGACGGTGATCCCGACCAGCGTGAGCCCGCGCTCGCGGACGGCGGGCCGGGCCTCCTCCAACAGGCCGCGCGCGACGGCCAGCACCGGCGAGGACGCCGAGGTGCTGCGGCGCATGGTCCGCGACCGCGACGCGGTGGCGTAGTCGCCGAAGCGCAGCCGCAGCACCACGGTGCGGCCCGCGCGGCCCTTCGCGCGCATCCGGCGGGTGACCCGGTCCACCAGGCCCACCAGCACCGAGTCGAGCGCCTCCGGGCTGCGCGGCCGGCGCCCGAGGGCCGACTGGGCGCCGAACGTGCGCCGGCGGTTGCCGGCCCGCACGGGGCGCGGGTCGCGGTTGTGGGAGAGGTGGTGGAGCTGGCGGCCGGCCGCGAGGCCGGCGATCGCGGCGAGCGCCTCCTGGTCCATCGCCGCCACCTGGCCCACGTGGGTGATGCCGGCCGCGTGGAGGCGCGCGGTGGTGGCGGGGCCGACGCCCCACAGCCGCTCCACGGGCAGGCGGTGCAGCAGGGCCAGCTCGCAGCCGGGCGGCACGACCATGAGGCCGTCGGGCTTCGCGAGGGCGCTGCAGACCTTGGCGAGGTGCTTGGTGGAGGCGACGCCCACCGTGATGGGAAGGCCCACCTTGTCGCGCACCTCCCAGCGCAGCTTCAGGGCGATCTCAGTGGGGGTCCCGGCGCTGCGCGCCATTCCGCGGACGTCGATGAACGCCTCGTCGATCGACAGCCCCTCCACCACCGGCGACGTGTTGCGGAACACCTCGAAGACGGCGCGGCTGGCGTCGACGTACGCGTCCCAGCGGGGCCGCACGAACCGCAGGCCGGGGCAGAGCTTCAGCGCCTGCGAGCCCCCCATCCCGCTGGCCACGCCGAGCGCCTTCGCCTCGTAGCTCGCGGCGGTGACCACCCACGACCCCACGGCGATGGGCAGCCCGCGGAGCGACGGGTCGTCGCGCTGCTCCACCGACGCGAAGAAGGCGTCGAGGTCGGCGTGGAGGATGGTCGCGTCGGACACGAACACATGTTCCCACGCGACGTGGACGTCCCGCTCAGCCCCCGGGCGGCAGCCAGCGCGACTCGATGTCGCGCGAGTAGTCGGTGAGGGCCGCCTGGAGGCGGGGCCCGAACGTGATGCGGCCGACGCCGAGGGCGGTGAGGTGGGCCAGCGAGTCGTCGACGGGGTGGGCCGTGACGTTCACGGGCACGGGCATCGCCCGGCACACGGCCTCCACCAGGTCGTCGTCGCTCTGCACCCGCACCGGATAGACGGTGTCGGCGCCCGCCTCCACCAGCCCGAGGAGGCGGGCGATGGCCTCGTCCAGCACGGCGTGCTTGTCCTCGGCGTGCATGAACAGGTCGGTGCGCCCGTTGATGACCAGCGGCACGCCGGCGGCGTCGGCCGCCGCGCGGATGCCGGCGACGTAGGCGGCGTGCTCCTCGGCCGTCCGCACGCGGCGCCCCTCCCGGTGGACGGTGTCCTCCACGTTGAGCCCCGCGGCGCCAACGTCGATGAGGCCCGCGACCAGGTCGGCCGGCGGGTGCCCGTAGCCCGACTCCAGGTCGACGGACACGGGGACGCCGACCGAGGCGATGATCGGCCGCACGGCCGCGAACACCTGCTCCAGCTCCAGGTGCTCCCCGTCCTGGGATCCGAGCGCGTCGGCCAGCGGGTGGCTTCCGACGGTGAGCGCCGTGAAGCCGAGGCCCTCCGCCACCCGCGCCGACCAGGCGTCCCACACGGTGGGCAGCACCAGCGGCCGGCTGGCGGCGTGGAGCTCCTTCAGACGGGCGGCTGCGGCTGCGGATCCGGGCTGCATCGGTTCCCCTCCGGTCGTGTTCCCGCGTCCTACCCGGTCGCGGGGCGCGGCGCCCGGGCGTCCGCGATCGCGCGGTCGATGCCGGCGACGACGCCGGAGACCATGGCGTCGAACACCTCGTCGGCGTAGCTGCCGCTGCGCAGGTCGGCCATGAGGTCGGCCAGGAGCGGGTGGTCGGGGTCGGGCGGCGCCTCCGGCGCCTCCTCGGCCGACGCCCGCGCCGCCGCCTGGGCGTTGCAGAACGCCGTGATCGCGACGAGGGCGGCGCGCAGCTGCACGCGGGCCTCGGCGGCGGACAGCCCCTCGGCCGCCAGGGCCCGGAGGGCCGTCTCGACGTCGTCGGCGCGGCCCCGGTAGGCGGCGGCGGGCCGGGTGGCCAGGAGCGGGGCGGCGTTGGGATGGCGCCGGACCATCTCGCGGTACGCGACCGCCCACGCCCGCAGCCCCGGGTCCCACCCGTCCCCGCGGGGCTCGGGCCGGACGCCGGCGACGAGGGCCTCGACGACCGCCCCGTCCAGGTCGTCCTTCGAGCGCACATGCCGGTAGAGCGACATGAGCGGCACGCCCATGTCGCGGGCGACGCGGCGCATGGTGACGGCGCCCGGCCCCTCGGCGTCCAGGACGGCGATCGCGATCTCGACCGCCCTGGCGCGCGAGAGGACCGGTGGGCTCACCGCCACATCATGCACGCGCGACGCTCACGCCCGGATCGGCTCGCCCAGGCCGTGCGGCATCACGGCCGCGTGCAGGCCCCAGAGGGCCTCGTCGTACGGGGTCATCCCCACCACCGACGACGTCCCGCCGTCCACCCGGAGCGTGGCGCCGGTCATGTAGCTGCCGGCGTCGGAGGCCAGCAGCAGCAGCGGGCCCACGAGCTCGTCGGGGCTGCCCGTGCGCCCGAGCGGGGCCTGCGCCTCGCAGCGGCTGCGCCAGTCGGGGGCGGCCAGGACGGCGTCGGTCATCTCCGACGGGAACCACCCGGGGGCGATGGCGTTGACGCGCACGCCGCGGTCGCCCCACGATGCCGCCAGGTTCTCGGTGATGTTGATGACGGCGGCCTTCGCCGCCTGGTAGGCGGGCGGGAAGTTGGGGACGCCGGCGACGCCCGTGTACGACGAGACCACGATGATCGACCCGGACCCCTGGGCCAGCATCACCCGGCCGGCCGACTGGCAGGTGAACCAGGTGCCGTCGAGGTTCACCGCGATGGAGCTCCGCCACAGGTCGGGCGGCAGCTTCTCCGGCATCGAGAAGCCCTCGGGGACCGCTCCGGCGTTGGCGACGGCCACGTCCAGGCGGCCGAGCTCGGACACGGCGAGCCCCACGGCCGCCTCCACCTGCTCGGGGTCGGTGACGTCGCAGGCGACGGGCAGCGCGCGACGGCCGGTGGACTCCGCGATCGCGGCAGCGACGTCCTGGAGCCGGTCGACGCGGCGGGCCGCGAGGACGACGTCGGCGCCGTGCTCCGCGAGGGCGTAGGCGAAGGTGACCCCGAGGCCGGACGAGGCGCCGGTGACCAGCGCGACCCGGCCGGTCAGGTCGAAGGGCGTGGACGGGGCGCTGCTCATCGGGGCTCCTTGCTCAGGGTGGGTGATGTGCGTGCAGTGCACGCAGCCTAGTGCGTGCAGTGCACGCAGCGCAAGGTCGCCGCGGGGATGGCCGCGAACGCCGCCCCGCGGTGCAACCCGTCGCGGACCGGGCCGGAGACGGATCTCCAGGGTCGTCCCCTCGCCGGCCAGCGCGTCCTTGGAGGCGCCACGATCGCCGCCGGGTCCTTCCGTGGCCTCCGCGCCCTCCTGCCGCTCACGGCCGAGCTCGCGAGCAAGCTCTACCACCGCCTCGATCCCGACGGGCCCCGGTCGTTCACGATCACGGCCCGACGTCTCGACGCGCCCGGCCGCGGCCTGTTCGAGGTGCACCGCTTCGACGCGGAGGGCCGGACGGTGAGGCGGTTCGTCCCCGACCTGCGCCTCGAGCGCGAGCAGGTGCGGCGCGCGAACCCTCCGCGGCGGGGCCAGACCTTCCTCGGGCAGCCTGGCAGCGTGAGGCTCCCCGACGCCGGTTGCTACCGGCTCCGGATCCGGTGGGCGGGCGGAGGCTGGGACCGTCGGTTCGTCGCGCGCGTCGGCGACGCGTCCCCCGCCGATCCGCGTGCCGGAGACCTGGACGACGAGAGCCCGCACGTCGGCGGGCTCCGGATGGGCAGTACTGGGATCGAACCAGTGACCCCTCGCGTGTGAGGCGAGTGCTCTCCCGCTGAGCTAACTGCCCGGGACCCGGGAGGATACCAGCGCCGCGCGAGCGGCCCGGGGTCAGCGCTTGATCTCGACGAGCAGCACCCAGCTGTTGAGCAGGCCGGACAGCGTCGCGAGCCCCATCGCGGCGGCCAGCCAGTAGAGCCCGCCGATGCTGCTCGTGATCGTGGCCACCGCGCCCACGGCGGCCAGCGCCGTGACGACCACGCTGGGGGCGCTGTGGCTCACCCGCCAGAGGACGGGGTCATGGCGCTCCTCCCGCCAGCGCGGAACGTTCTCGACCGCGAGGCGCGCGAGCAGCAGGGCCAGGACGGCCTGGCCGATGCCGAGCGCCGTCGCCGAGAGCCCGGGCACCAGGACGAGCAGGCTGCCCATCAGCGGGTACGCGAAGAACACCAGCGTCTCGATCGCGCGCTTGGGGAGCGACGGGTACGCCAGGATCGCGTCCAGGTTGAACGAGATCGCGACGAAGGCCAGTCCCAGCAGGGCGCCCGAGGCGCCGGCGAGGGCCACGCAGAAGTCGTGCCAGAGCTCGGGGTCGTAGGCGGCCGTCATCGTCGGGCTCCCGGCGTCGCAGGGCCGGACCCCGGCCTGCCCGGCCAGGGCCCGACTCGATCCACGCAGCGGAGAGGGAGGGATTTGAACCCTCGAGGCGAGAGATCCCGCCTACGCGATTTCCAGTCGCGCTCCTTAGACCGCTCGGACACCTCTCCCGGCGCGCGATCGTAGCGGACCGCTAGCGTCAGGCGAATGACGCGACGTCTCGACGAGGCCCGCCTGCGCGAGCAGGCGGCGACCAACCATCCGGGGCTCTACGCCGGCATCGCCCGCGATTGGGCGGCGGCGCTGCCGGCTGCCGCCGACCGCATCCGGGCCGCGGATCCCGCGGAACTGCCGGCCGCGCTCCACGAGCTGCGCTCCGGCGCGGTCGCCGTGGGCCTGCCGGCACTGGCCGCCGCCCTGGCCGCCCTGGAGCAGCGGGCGGAGCGGGGCGACGCGCCGGCCGCCGAGGAGGTCGACGCCGCCCTGGACCTCGCCGCCGGCTCCGCGGCGGAGCTCACCGCCTGGTGGGCCGGATCAGGGGCGGCGCCGGCGCGCTGACCGGCATCCGACCCCTGCTAGCCTCCCGCGCGGAGAGGTGGCAGAGCGGTCGAATGCGGCGGTCTCGAAAACCGTTTCGGGCTTTTCGGTCCGACGGGGGTTCAAATCCCCCCCTCTCCGTTACGCCCTTCGCGTCAGTCGATCTCGATCGCGTCGAGAGGGAACGGGCTCCAGCCGGGGCCGCGGCGGTCCGCGACCCCCGGGACGCGGGCGGTCCAGGCGGGCGGCTCCGGCGGGCGCCGCTCACCCGGTCCGGCGGCGCCGGCGGGCACGTCGCCGAACGCGGGCAGCCCTCGGGCGACGAGGAGGCTCTGCGGGTCGTCGATCGGCGACAGGTCGCGATGCGGGTCTGCGGTCATGTCCCCTCCGTACGGTCGCTGGGCTCAGTAGGAGCGTCCGCGCCCCGGGACGCCGTTCATGCCGTGCCCACCGTAGTTCGGCCTCCCGGGGGCGGTGTTATGCCGCCATGAACCGTCGGGCCCCCCGGGATATCCGACGCTAACCGCGCCCGACCGCGACGGGCTCAGGGGATCAGCGTCGGCCTCGGGGCGTCGTCGCAGGTCCGCCGGATGGTGCTGATCCATTCCCGTCCCGGCTTCAGCACCCCGAGCTGCTCCTCGAGGATGAACGCGACCTTGGTGTAGAACACGGCGTCCTCCGTGTGGCCGGGCCGCGTCTCGCCCGGGCAGTAGCCGGGCCGGGTCAGCCGCACCTGCAGACGCGTCCCGTCGTCCGAGCAGCCGCCCGCGCACGGAACGAGCGACCGGAACCTGCCGAACCCGACGGCCATGCGCCCCCCGAAGCGCGTCCAGCGCACGCCGCGGGCGGCCCCGGCGAGCCCGATCCGGACCTCCGCGGGGCGCACCTTGTAGGCCGCGCCGCGCACCCTGTCGTCGTCGCGGAAGACCACACCCAGGCGGAGCCGGTACGCCAACTCGACGTCGAAGGAGGTGGACCACGGGCGTTCGGCGGGCGGCGTGTCCTGCGCGGCGGGGTCGCAGATCGCGGGCGCATCGGCGGCGGCGGTGAACACGACCGCGTCGCCGAGGATCGACACCGCGGTGAGTCGCGCGTCGGCCGTGCGCGCGCCGACCGCCGGCCGTGCGACGCGGACGCTCCCCGCCCCCGCCCGGCAGAGCGAACGAGGCCGACGCCGCAACGCCGCAGCCGACGCCCGCGATGTCGACCCGGTCGCCGGAGACGAGTGGGGCCACCACGGAGTTCCGCGGGGTCAGGGCCGCGGCGGCGGCGAGCAGCACGGGGGCGGCGAGGGCGCTGAGGCGCACCATGGCCGACGGTACGACTCCCCGGCGGCGCCTGTCCAGCGCCGGCCTCACACGGGGGGTCACACGCCTCGGTCGCATCCTCGTCGCGACACCACACCAGGAGGCGATCCGATGGACAGGACGGGCACCGCTTCAACCAGCCGGAACCTGAGCGCCGGGCGGGTCCGGCGACGCCGCGGGGCGCTCGCCGCGATCGCCGCGACGCTCGCCGTGGCGGGTGCAGCGGCGGGCACCGCGGGAGCCGCTCCCGGCGACCTCG
This sequence comes from Thermoleophilia bacterium, assembly GCA_050250915.1. GTDB lineage: Bacteria > Actinomycetota > Thermoleophilia > Miltoncostaeales > Miltoncostaeaceae > Miltoncostaea. Next base: position 17,300 of record JBFWNT010000023.1, on the reverse strand, counting down.
ACCGGACGTACGCGAACGGCACCGGGAAATCCCTCTTCGGCTTCGGCACCGGGGCGGACGACCAGGGCCGCGCGGTGGCGGTCCAGCCGGACGGCCGGATCATCGTCGCCGGCTGGAGCAACGCCGGCGGGGACTACGACATGGCGGTCGCCCGGCTCCGCAGCGCGCAGGGGGACTTCGACCCCACCTTCGGCGGAGGCACCGGGCGGTCCCTCGCCGGCTTCGCCGCCGGAAGCCTCGAGTCGGGCTCCGCGGTGGCGCTCCAGCCCGACGGCCGCATCGTCGTGGCGGGCGGGACCACCGCCGGCGGGAACGTCGACTTCGCGGTCGCGCGGCTCCGGAACCCGCAGGGCGACTTCGACCCGGCCTTCGGCCTCGGCACGGGCAGGTCGTACACCGGGTTCGCCCCCGCCGCGACCGACCAGGCCGAGGCGGTCGCCCTGCAGCCCGACGGCGCCATCGTGGTCGCCGGCACCAGCAACGCGGGCGACGGCACGGACTTCGCGGTCGCGCGGCTCCGCAACCCGCAGGGTGACCTGGACCCCGCCTTCGGCGGCGGCACCGGCCGGTCGCTCGGCGGGTTCGCCCCCGGCTCCCGGGACTCCGCGTCGGCCGTGGCGCTGCAGCCGGACGGGCGGATCGTGGTCGCCGGGGAGACCAACGTCAACGGGGACTACGACTTCGCGGTCGCCCGCCTGCGCAATCCGGACGGTACCTTCGACCCGACCTTCAACGGCACCGGGCGGGCGGTCGTCCGCTTCGGCGCAGCCACCAGCGAGAGCGTCCGCGGGGTCGCGGTGCAGCGGGACGGGCGGATCGTCGTCGCCGGAACCACCAACGCCTCCGGCAACGACGACTTCGCGGTCGCGCGCCTGGAGGAGGACGGCACGCCCGATCAGGCCTTCGGCGGCGGCGACGGCAGGGTGGTCGTCGAGTTCCCCGGCGTCGACCAGCTCCAAGCCATGCTGCTCCAACCGGACGGGAAGATCATCCTCGCCGGCTCCAGCGGGAAGGACGCCTCCGTGATGAGGCTCCGGCCCGACGGCAGGCTCGACACCGCCTTCGGCGTCGGCGGGCGGACGCTGGTCAACTTCGGAGCCGACGACGAGAGCGCGAACGCCGTAGCACTCGCGCCGAACGGCGCCATCGTCATGGCCGGGACGAGCAACTCCACCGGCCGCGCCGACATCGCGGTCGCGCGGCTTGAGGGCGACCCACAGCCGGCCGGCGGGCGCGGCCCCGTCACGGTCACCGGCGGCGGCGCCGGTGGCGGCGGCACCGGAGGCGGCACGCGGCGGCCCACCTGCGCCGGCAGGACGGCCACCATCGTCGGCACCGCCGCGGCGGACCGGCTCACCGGCACCCCCCGGCTCGACGTGATCGTGGGGCTGGGCGGCGCCGACCGCATCAGCGGGCTCGGCGGGGCGGACATCGTCTGCGCCGGCGCCGGCGACGACGTGGTCCGGGGCGGCGCGGGCGCCGACCTCATCCTGGGCGGAGCCGGACGCGACACCCTGATCGGCGGCCCCGGGGCGGACCGCCTGCGGGGCGGTCCCGGCCGCGACCGCGAGCTCCGGTAGCGGGGACGCCCGCTACCAGACGTCACCGTCGCGCCAGTCGCAGGTCAGCGCGGCGGTGACGTCGAGGGTCCCGGCGACGGGGAGCACGTGGACGGCCTTCTCGTCCACCGGCGTCCGCACCGTCCCCTCCGGGGTGATGGCGTACAGGGGGCCCTGCCACTGGAGCCAGCCGAGCCTGCGGTACAGGGGCGCCGCCATGTCGGTGGCCCCGAGCGCGCCGATGTCGTACGCGCCGCGGATCACGCGGGCCAGGGCCCCCATCACCCGGCTGGCGTGCCCCACGCCGCGGCGGTCCGGATGCGTGCCGACCGCCTCCACGTAGCCGCAGCGCAGCGCCCGGCCGTCGAGCACCAGGCGGCGCATCATCACCGACCCGTGGGCCACCGCCACGTCGCCCTCCCATACCGTCGCGTGCATGCCGCCGAGGGCGTGCTCCCAGTCGGCCTCGGGCATGCCGTCGAACACCACGTCGAGCAGCGACCGGATGGCGGCGAGCTGCCCCGGCCGCAGCGCGCTCGTATGGGCGAGGCGGGGCCGCGGGGTGCGGGCGGGCGCGCTCAGGCGCCCACCACGCCCAACCGCTCCACGGCCTCCTCGCGGTCCTCCTGCCAGATCCACAGGCGCGCCCATTCCGGGACGTCCGCCCAGTCGAAGCGCCCCCGCATCCGCATGTCGCGGAGGTCGACGCAGAGGCGCCGGAACGCCGCGTCGGTCAGGGCCTTCGCGTCGGGCTCCTTCGGCGACCCGCCGAGCTTGATGCACATCCGGAACTCGTAGCCGGGCAGCAGGTCCTCCCCGAACTCGGCGCGCGCCCCCAGCGGCGCCTCCCACGCCGTCCGCGCCGCGGCGATCGCCAGGTTCATGTCGGCGTCGCGCGGCAGCGACGGGTAGATCGGGAAGAACGCGCCCCACCCCGTGCGGATCTGCTGGAGGTTGAACGTCTCCCGGCGCGGGTCGTCGCGGGGCGGCAGGTCGGCCTTCGTGTACCACGGCGCCAGATAGGCCAGCAGCCGCGCGTTCTCGTCCAGGAACGCCCCCGTCGGCATCACCGCCAGCCGTCGGCGCTTCTCGTCCTCGCCGGGCATCGTGAGCCGCTCCGTCAGCGCCGCCCCCAGCTCCTCGCCGGCCCGCGTGGCGGCCCCGATGTGCCGCGCCGCCGCGTCCGGCGTGATCCGCGCCGCCAGGTATCCGGCCATCGCGTCGGGGATCTCGGAGAAGAACCCCGCCAGGAGGCGGTCGCGGCAGCGGTCCAGCTTCGGCTGGCTGATCGCCGGTGAGCCCGCGTACCGGGACTTCTCGGGGGTGTCGACCGACACCATCCGCACGGGCTGGTCGATGGTGACGGTGTCGCCGTCTCCCTGCGCCAGCAGGGTGCGGTCGTCCGTCCGGATCGTGACGGGCCGCAGGTTGAAATCGACCTGGACCGCCCCCGCCGCCGTGGTGCCGCTCGCCTCCACGAGCGCGACGCTACGGCCATCCGCCGGGGCCCGGCCATCACCCCGAGGGGGGAACCCGCCCACGCCGCCGCGGCCGTTGACATACATGGTGGGGGTATGCAAGGCTGGGGGTGTCAGGTACTCCCCCCCAGTAGCAGGAGACGGTTGATGGAGCGGACGATGTACGCGGTGCGCGGCATGACCTGCGAGCACTGCCGTACCGCCGTCCGCGCGGAGGTGGGGGCGGTCCCCGGCGTCGCCGCGGTCGAGGTCGACCTCGCGTCGGGCGCCCTCACGGTCGAGGGCGAGGGCGTGAGCCCCGCCGCGGTGGCCGCCGCCGTCGAGGAGGCCGGGTACGAGGTGGCCCCGTGAGGGGGCCGGCGCGGGTGGCCGCCGCCGTCGCCGGCCTGGGCGCCGCGTTCGGCGTGGCCGTGCTGGCCGGCGCGGCCGTACCGCAGATCCACGACGGCGCCGACACATCCGCGGGCCACGGCCACGCGGAGATGCCCGGGGCCCACGGCGCCGGCCACGCCGGGACGGCGCCCGCCGGCCTGGCGGTGGCGGACGACGGATATCGCCTGGTCGCCGCCGCGACGACGCTCCCCGCGAACCGCGGTGTGACGTGGCGCTTCCGCATCCTCGGTCCCGACGGCCAGGCCGTGACCCGGTTCGACGTCGAGCACGCGCGCCGGATGCACCTGATCGTGGTGCGGCGCGACCTGACGGGCTACCAGCACCTCCACCCCGTGATGGCGCAGGACGGCACCTGGAGCGTGCGGATGCTCCTCGGCGCGGCCGGCACCTTCCGCGCGTACGCCGACTTCTCGGCGGATGGCCACGCGCACACGCTGGCCACCGACCTTTCCGCGCCCGGCGGGTTCACGCCGCAGCCGCTCGCGCCCGCCGCCGCCGTGGACCGCGCCGGTGCCTACTCCGCCGAGCTGTCCTCCCGCGGCGCGGAGGCCGGCGCCACCGCCGAGCTGACCTACCGGCTGCGCCGCGACGGCCGCCCTGTGGACGGCGTGGAGCCGTACCTCGGCGCCGACGGCCACCTGGTGGCGCTGCGCGAGGGCGACCTGGCCTTCCTGCACGTCCACCCGCAGGGGTCGGACGACCCCGCCACGATCCGGTTCGGGGCCACCCTGCCGTCGCCGGGCCGCTACCGCCTGTTCCTCGAGTTCACGCACGATGGAGCCGTGCGCACCGTCGCCCACACCCTGGTGGTCACGCGATGAGCATGCAGCTGCCGATCACCGGCATGACCTGCGCGTCGTGCGCGTCGCGGGTGGAGAAGCGCCTCAACCGGCTGGAGGGCGTCGAGGCGTCGGTCAACTACGCCACCGAGACGGCGACGGTCACGTTCGACCCCACCGTCGTCGCCCCCGAGCGGCTGGTGGAGGCCGTGGAGCAGGCCGGCTACGGCGCCCGCCTCCCCGCCCCCGCCACGGCGGCGCCCGCCGAGCCGGCCGGGGCCGACCCGGCGGCGGCGCTCCGCACGCGGTTCCTGGTGTCGGCGGCGCTGACCGTGCCGGTCGTGCTCATCTCGATGATCCCCGCGCTCCAGTTCGACAACTGGCAGTGGGTGGCGCTCCAGCTCGCGACGCCCGTGGTGCTGTGGGGCGCCTGGCCGTTCCACCGCGCGGCCTGGGCCAACCTGCGCCACGGCGCCGCCACGATGGACACGCTCGTCTCCATCGGGACGCTCGCCGCGTGGGGCTGGTCGGTGGTCGCCCTGCTGTGGCTCGGCGCCGGCGACCCGGACATGCGGATGCCGTTCGAGTGGGTCGTCGAGCCGGGCGCCGGGGCGGAGCACATCTACCTGGAGGTGGCGACCGTCGTCACCACGTTCCTGCTCGCGGGCCGTTGGTTCGAGGCCCGGGCCAAGCGCCGGGCCGGGGCCGCGCTGCGCGCGCTGCTGGAGCTGGGGGCGAAGGAGGCGTCGGTGCTCGGCGACGACGGGCAGGAGCGCCGCATCGCCGCCGCCGACGTCGCGGTGGGCGACCGGATCGTGGTGCGCCCCGGCGAGCGCGTCGCCGCCGACGGCGTGGTCGAGCAGGGCGTGTCGGCCATCGACGCGTCTCTGCTGACCGGCGAGAGCGTCCCCGTGGAGGTCGCCCCCGGCGACGAGGTCGCGGGCGGCACCGTCAACGCCGGCGGCCGCCTGGTGGTCCGCGCCACCCGCGTGGGCGGCGACACGGCGCTCGCCCGGATCGGGCGGCTCGTGACCGAGGCCCAGTCCGGGAAGGCGCCGGTGCAGCGGCTCGCCGACCGGATCGCCGCGGTGTTCGTGCCCGCCGTGCTGGCGCTGTCGGTCATGACGCTGGGCTTCTGGCTGGCCAACGGCGCGGGCGCGACCTTCGCGTTCACCGCCGCCGTCGCGGTGCTCATCATCGCCTGCCCGTGCGCCCTGGGCCTCGCGACGCCCACCGCCCTGCTGGTGGGGACCGGCCGGGGCGCGCAGCTCGGGATCCTGATCCGGGGGCCGGAGGTGCTCGAGTCGACGCGGCGGATCGACACGGTGGTGCTCGACAAGACCGGCACCGTCACCTCCGGGCGGATGGCCCTGGTCGAGGTGGTCCCGGCCGACGGCGAGCGCCGCGAGGACGTCCTGCGGCTCACCGGCGCCCTGGAGGACGGCTCGGAGCACCCGATCGCCCGCGCGATCGCCGCCGCCGCCCGCGACGAGCTCGGGGGGCTGCCGTCCGTGGAGGGCTTCGCGAGCCGCGCCGGGCTCGGCGTGGAGGGCGCCGTGGACGGTCACGCCATGGTGGCGGGCCGGCCCGCCCTGCTGGCCGACTGGGGCCTGGCCGCCGAGGGCGTCCCGGCGGCCGCCATCGACCGGGCGCGCGCCGCGGGGCGGACCGCCGTGGCCGTGGCGTGGGACGGGCGGCTGCGCGGCGTGCTGGTCGTCGCCGACACCGTGAAGCCCACGAGCGCCGAGGCCGTGCGACATCTGCGCGACCTGGGCCTGCGGCCGGTGCTGCTGACCGGCGACGCCGAGGCCACGGCGCGCGCGGTCGCGGCCGAGGTGGGCATCGACGAGGTGATCGCCGAGGTGATGCCCGACGGGAAGGCCGGCGTGGTGCGGCGCCTCCAGGGCGAGGGGCGCGTGGTGGCGATGGTGGGCGACGGCGTCAACGACGCGCCCGCGCTCGCCCAGGCCGACCTGGGCGTGTCGATGGGGACGGGCACCGACGTGGCGATCGAGGCGTCCGACCTGACGCTGGTCTCCGGCGACCTGCGCGGCGCGGCCGACGCGATCCGGCTGTCGCGGCGGACGCTGGCGACCATCAAGACCAACCTGGCGTGGGCCTTCGGCTACAACGTCGCGGCCATCCCGCTGGCGATGACGGGCTACCTCAACCCGGTCATCGCGGGCGCCGCGATGGCGCTGTCGAGCGTGCTGGTGGTGGCGAACTCCCTGCGCCTGAGACGTTTCCGCCGCGCCGAGAGCGCCTGACGTGAGGTGACGCGTGGGCGGAGGGTCGGGGCGTGCGACGCGATGCGCACCGCCGCCGGCCACCAGCTGGTGTCCGACTCGCCCCTGTCGGCTCCCGGGGGGCCGACCTGCTGGGGATGGTCATCCCCTTCACCGTCAGCTGATTCAGCGGGCCCGGGTGACCGTGAGGGTCCCTTTCATCCCGTTCTTCTCGTGGCTCCCCACGGTGCAGAAGTAGGTGTAGCGGCCCGGCGCGAGCCGGACGGTGACCGTCGAGACGCCGCCCTTGCCCACATTCGGCCCCCTGCGCTCCGCGATGCCGTTGCCCTTGATCGCGATGTCGTGACGGAAGGTCGCGCTGCGGTTGGTCAGCACCAGCTTCACCTGCCCGGCGGGCGCCCTGAGCGTCTTGGTGCTGAAGGCCAGGCTCTTCCCCGAGGCGGTCAGCGTGCGCTTCGCCGGCGCCGTGGCGCCCGTCGCAGCCGCGGTCAGGCCGGCCGCCGCCACCGCCGCCGCCAGCAGGGCGCACCCCGCCGCACGTGACCTCCGGACCCGCATCGGCACCCCTCCCGTCGCCGCCGTGGGATGGGACGCTATGACGCGCCGGAGGCGTCCGGCCAGCTCGCGAGGTACGTGGCGGCCACGTCCTCGTCGCCGTGAGTGGCGGCGGCCCCGGCCAGCCGGCGGGCGACGGCCCGGACGAGCGGCAGGTCCAGGGGTCCGCCCTCGACCGCCTCGAGCAGCAGGGCCGGGTCCAGCCCGAGGCCCTCCGCCAGCGCCACCGACTCGGCCGCGCCCTCCACCACCGCGAGGATCCAGGCGATGGTCACGAGCTTCAGGCGGGTCCCGGCGCCGGCCTCCCGCACCCACATCGTCCGTTGTCCCACGGCGTCGAGCACCGGGCGCACGCGCTCGCGGGCGGCCTCCGGCCCCGAGGCCAGCACGACGAGCGCGCCCTCCTCGGCGGGCTGCCTGGTGCCCAGGATGTTCCGCGCCATCGCGGCGCCCATCGTCCCGCCCGCGCCCAGCACCGCGACCGTCGTCACGCCGTCCTCCTCGTCCGGGGCCGTCCCCCGGGGGACTACCCGGCGGGGGCCGCGGGGACGCCCGGCGGCGCCTCGATCACGTCGGCGGCGTAGCCGAGCTCCTCGTAGAGGCCCGGCGCGATGACCAGGAACGCGTCGACCAGGGCGGCGTCGAACTGGCGCCCCCGCTGGTCGGCCAGCTCGGCGAGCGCGTCCTCCAGCGACCAGCCCTCCTTGTAGCGGCGCGGCGACACCAGGGCGTCGAAGACGTCGGCGATGGCGCAGATGCGCCCCTCCAGCGGGATCTCCTCGCCGGCCAGGCCGGCGGGGTAGCCGGTGCCGTCCCAGCGCTCGTGATGGGTCAGGGCGATCGCCTCACCCATCCGCACGAGCGGCGACCCGGAACCGGCCAGGATCGTCCCCCCGATGCTGGTGTGGCCCTGCATGATCTCGCGCTCCTCGTCGGTCAGGCGGCCCGGCTTGAGCAGCACGTAATCGGGCACGCCGATCTTCCCGATGTCGTGCAGCACCGCGGCGTGGCGGAGCTGCTCGGCCTCGCCGGCGGACATGCCCTGGGCGCGGCCCAGGGCCTCGGCGATCCGGCTCATCCGCTCGATGTGCTGGCCGGTCTCGTGGTCGCGCGACTCGGAGGCCTGGCTGAGGCGGCTCACCACCTCCAGCTGGGTGGCCCGCAGCTGCACCGTGCGCTCGTTGACCTTGCCCTCGAGCACCTCGGCCAGCCACGCCTGGCGGCGCCGCTCGTGGCTCTCGCGGAGGTAGCTCACGACGCCCGTCGCGAGGGTGGCGACCGCCAGCGTCGCCAGCGGCACCACCACGGGCACCACCACGCCCGCCAGGAACGCCAGCCACGCGGCCGCGGCGTAGGCGCCGGCGAGCGCCACCGCCCCCACGGCGATCGCCAGGAAGCGGATGCGCAGCGACGCGAGCGGCGCCACGACGCCCATCCCGACGATCGCCAGCAGGCCGAGCCAGCCGGGGGCGCGGCGCAGGTCGCCGTGCAGCACCGTCCAGATCGCATTGGCCTGGACCTCCGGCCCCGCCATCGGGTTGTCGGCGCCGGCCGGGGTCAGGTGCACGTCCTGCAGCGAGGGGGCGGTCGCGCCGACCACCACCACCGCGCCGCGGATCAGGCCCGGATCGACCCGCCCGGCGAGCAGGTCGGAGAACGACACGGTGCGGATCGTCCCCGGACCGCCGCGGTAGTCGATGAGCGCGCCCCCCGCCGGCACCTCACCCGGCTCGACGGGGGCCCCGCGGACCACCTCCGCCGCCGCGACGGGCATGGTCTCCAGGCCAGAGAACTCGCGGGTGAAGGTCCGGATGACGCCCCGGCCGTCCTTCGGCAGGAACGCCGCCGCGGCGCGCGCCCCGGCGGCGCGCAGGTTGTCGTCGCCGCCCAGGACGTTGGTGGAGCCGCCCGGCCCGACCTCGCTGGTGGCCAGCACCACGTTCCCCGCGCGCGCGACCGCGTCGTACAGCGCCAGGTCCTGCCGCTGGTCGCCGCTCGGCTCCGTGAACTGGACGTCGTAGACGATCACGCGGGCGCCGCCGGCGTGGAGCCGGTCGATCGCGCGCGCGTGGAGGACGCGGGGGAACGGCCACCGCTTCCGCAGCTCGCCGAAGCTGACGTCGTCGATCCCCACGACCACGACGTCGGCGGGCCGGTGGTCGCCCCGGAGCTCGAACCGCAGGTCGACCGTGTCGCCCTCCGGCCGGTCGAGCACGCCCAGGAACGACGCGCCCAGGCCCACGATCACGGCGATGGCCGCGACGATCGCGGCCGTCAGCGCCCTCGGCACGATCAGCCCGGCCGGACCAGGATCTTCTCGCGCGCGCGGACGATGACCGTCCGGCCCCGGACGAGGTCGCGCACGGCGACGGCGCCGTCGGTCACGCGGGTCAGCGTCCCGTCGCACCGCTCCCGCACGAGCCACTGGGTGCCGCGGACGACGGCGACGCTGTTGCGCCCGTGGGTCCGGTACCTGCCGCCCTGGTCCCTGCTCCACAGCGACCGGCCGCGGCGGCGGCCGTCCTCGTGCCGGGCGCCCCGGGCGCCGCACACCGGCAGCGGGCCGCGCAGCCGGATGTCGACGACGCCGTTCCGGCCTGGCTGGGCCAGGCTGAACGCGCCGGCCCAGAACGTGGCCCGCTGGGTGTGGCCGGCGGCGTCGAGGGCGCTGGTGACGGTCACGCGGCCGGCGGTGGCGTCGATCACCGCGCCGATCGGCAGCGCGGCGGCCTGGTCCAGCGGCACCGGGGCGGCGACGCCGGGCAGGCGCACCACCACCGTGCCGGACACGGGCTTCGCGAGCACCGTGCGGCCCGCCACCGGAGGCGCCGCCCCGGGCAGATCCGGGGCCTCGGCGGGCGGGCGGTCGCCCGGCGCCGTGCCGGGATCGCCGCCGGGGGCCGGCGCGGCGGGCGGCGGCGCCGGCGGGTCGGGCGGCGTGGTCGGCGGCGTGACGGGCACATCGCGTGTGGTGAACGTGCCGTCCGGGCCGTAGGAGGCCCCGGACGCGTTCGTCGCCACCGTGCGGTAGTGGTAGGTCGTCGACGGGTCCAGGCCCGCCAGCGGGACGGCGACATCGCCGGGCGCGCTGCCGGCGCCGGCGGCCACCGGGGCCGTGGTGGCGCCGTAGGCGGCGGAGGGGCCGTACTCGATCGCGAGGGTCGTCGCCTGGGAGTTCGGCGTCACCGCCGCCGTGACCGTCGCGCTGGTCGTGGCGAGCGACCCGGCGACCCCGGCGGTCACCCGCGGGGCCACGGTGATGTGCCCGATGCGACCGGCGGTGCGCTGGGTGAACCAGATGTTGCCGTCCGGCCCCGCGGTCACCCCGGTCGGCGCAGAGTTGGCCGTCAGCGGGGCGTACAGCGTCACGAGGCCGGCGGTGGTGATGCGGCCGATGCGGCCCGGGTCGGCGGAGGACGCGAACCACAGCGCGCCGTCGCCCCCCGCCGCGATGCCCAGCGGGCGGCTGCCGGCCGCGATGCCCGTGGTGAACTCGGTGACGACGCCCGCGGGCGTGATGCGCCCGATGCCGTCGGCCTGGGTGAACCAGAGGTTGCCGTCCGGGCCGCCGACGATCGCCTCGGGCGCGCTCGCCGCCGTGGGCAGCGCGAACTCGGTGATGGCCCCCGACGTCGTGATCCGCCCGATCCGCGCGGGGTTCCCCTTCTCCGTGAACCACATCGCGCCGTCCGGGCCGGCGGCGATGCCCGAGGGCTGGGACCCGGGGGTGAGCCCGGCGGTGAACTGGTCGATCGCTCCCGACGGGGTGATGCGGACGATGCGGCCGGGGCTCGCGCTCCACGCGGCCCACAGGTTGCCGTCCGGGCCCGCCGCGATGTGGCGCAGCTGGCCGTTGAGGCTCAGCCCGCTGACGAACTTGGACACCACGCCGACGAGGCTGGTGGCCCCGATGCTCCCCGCCAGGGAGTTCTCGGTGAACCACATCCGCCCGTCGGGACCGTTGGCGATGCCGAACGGGCCGCCGAAGAGCGTCAGTCCGCCGGAGAACTCGGATACGGTTCCTGCCGGGGAGAGTCTCGCAATTCGACCGATCAGGCCGTTCTCGGTGAACCAGAGGTTGCCGTCCGCGCCGGCGGCGATGCCGTAGGGCTCCGAAGCCAGCGTGATCCCGGTTGAGAACTCGGTGACGGTGGGTGCCGCCGCCGCGGTCGCCGGCGCGGCGGCGGCCAGGGCCGCGAGCGCGGCGAGGGCGTGGCGGGCGCGGATGGGCACGACAAGAGGTATCGACCGCGGGGCACGGTTTCCGACCCCATCGGTCGGCGACGTCCGCGGCGCGGCGCCCGGTCAGCCGTCGGCGGGGCGGCGCAGGCGCACCAGACGGTGGTCGGGCGTGAAGAGGCGCCGCACCAGGCCCTCGGCCACGACGGCCGTCGCGGTGGCCGCGGAGCCCAGCACCAGGTACATCACCACCACCTGCACCAGCACCGCGTCGAGCGGGTCGACGCCCGCCAGGATCAGGCCGGTCATGGCCCCCGGCAGGAACACGATCCCCACCGCCTTGGTCGTCTCGATCTGAGGGACCAGCGCGGCGCGGAGCGCCGAGCGCACGAACGGCCGCGCCGCCCGGCGGCCGGGCTGACCGAGGGCCAGCCGCGCCTCGACCTCCAGGCGCCGGTCGCGGAGCTCCTCCACGATCCGCCGCGCGGCCAGCACCGTCGCGGCCATCGCGTTGCCGATCACCAGGCCCGCGATCGGCACCAGGGTGCGCCCCTCGAGCGGGAAGACCCCGAGCCCGAAGACGGTCCCCAGGGCCACCACGCCCGTGGCCGCGAACGCGACGGCCGCCAGCCCCAGCAGGCCCGGCACCTCGGGCGCCCGGCGCCGGGCGACGTCCGCGGCGAAGACCACCATCGCGACGACCCAGAGCCAGGAGAGCGCGATGGGGCTGCCCGGGTCGATGATCGCCGCGAGGGCGACGCCCACGAGCAGCAGCTGCACGAGCGCCCGCGCCGACGCCCAGACCAGGCTCCGCTCCAGCCCCAGGCCACCCCGCAGCGACAGCAGCACCGCGATCGCCACGAGCAGCAGGGAGGCGGCGACGCCGAGGGCGCCGACGTCACCCTGGGCCACGGTACCGCGCGGGCGCGGCCGACACGACGCGCCCCTCGTCCATCTCCACGACGGTGTCGGCGATGCGCGCCGCCTGCGCCAGGTCGTGGGTCACCCAGAGGACCGGCACCCCGGCGTCGCCGAGCTCGCGCGCGAGGCGCTCCAGGCCCGACCGGGCGGCCTCGTCGAGCGCCGAGGTGGGCTCGTCCATCAGCAGCACCTCCGGCCCGGCCATGAGCGTCCGGGCCAGGCACGCCCGCTGCGACTCGCCGCCCGACAGCTCGGATGCCTGCCGGTCGAGGAACCCGGCGGCGAGCCCGGCGTCTGCGAGCGCCCCGGCCATCGCATCCTCCGTCGCCTCGGGGGCGGCGACGCGCAGGTTGTCGCGCACGGTCCCGCCGAAGGGCACGGGCTGCTGGAACACCATGCCCACCCGCCGCCGGTGCGCGAGCGGGTCGATGCCGGCCAGGTCGGCCCCGCGGAAGCGGACGGTCCCGGCGGACGGCGCCTCCAGCCGGTTGCAGAGCCGCAGCAGCGTCGACTTGCCCGACCCGGACGGACCCAGTACGACGGTGACGCCGCGGTCCGGCACCTCGAGGTCCACGCCACGGAGCACCAGCCCGTGCGGCGCCGCGACCTCGACCTCCTCGAATGCGAACAGCGGGCGGTCCCCGGGCACGCACCGATGATCGCAGCGTGCCAGCATCGCGGCGTGGCGTCCCCGTCCGATCTGGAGGCGACGGCCGCGCGGGCGTGGCCGGCCGCCGACGCCGTCGCGGACGCCGGGTGGCTGCTGCGCCGCACCCCCGCGGCGGGGCGCCGGCGGTCGAACTCCGCCCTTCCGCTGCCCGGGGCGCGCCCCGACGACGCGGCGGTCGACCTCGTGGAGGCGTGGTACCGGGCCCGCGGCGCGGCGCCGGTCGTGCAGGTCGCGCCCGCCGAGGAGCACGCGACGCTCGACGCCCTGCTCGAGCGGCGCGGCTGGGCCGCCGGCGGCGCGACCGACGTGCTCGTGGCGCCGGCCGCGGACGTGGCCGCGGCCCGGCCCGTCGGCACGGTCCACGAGGGGGTCACGGAGGCGTGGCTCGTCGCGTGGGCCGCGGCCGAGCGCCGCACCGACGCGGACGGGAACCGCGGCATCCTGGCCGCCGTCCCGGCGCCCGCGGGCTTCGCGACCGTCCGCGACGGCGGGCGGCGGCTGGCCGTGGGCCTCTGCGCCGTCGATGGCGGGTGGGGCGGCGTGTTCTGTCTGGCGACGGCGGCGGAGGCCCGCCGGCGGGGGCTGGCGCGGGGCGTGCTGGCGGCCCTGGCCGCGTGGGCGGCACAGCGGGGCGCCGGGCACCTGTACCTGCAGGTCGCGTCCGGCAACGCCGCGGCGCAGGCGCTGTTCCGGGGCGCCGGGTTCGCCCGCTCACACGGCTACCACTACCGGACGGGCCCCCTGAGCTAACCTCGCCGGGATGCGCCGACGCCGCCTCACCCCGCTCCGGGCCGCCGCCGCGGCGGGCCTCACCGCCCTGCTCCTCCCCGGCTCGGCGTTCGCGCTGGCGGGCGGCGGCAGCGGCGGGTTCAGCGGCGGCGGCGGCGGGGGCGGAGGCGGCGGCGGGTTCAGCGGCGGCGGCGGCGGCGGGTTCGGCGGCGGCGGCGCGACCGCCAGCCCCGGCGTGTCCATCTTCATCCTCGCGATCCTGCTGATCATCATCATCGCGTCGGTGCTGTCGTCGCGGCGGAAGGCGATCGACGGCACGTGGACCAAGGCCGGCGCGCGCAAGCGCGACGCCGAGACCGCGAAGGCCCGCGAGCGCCGGGCGAAGGAGATCACCGCGGCGGCGTTCGTCGCCGCCGAGGACGACCCCGACTTCGCCAAGGACGTGGTGGTGCCGCAGGCCGAGCAGCTCTTCCGCGACATCCAGACGGCCTGGGACGACCGCGACATCCCCGCGCTCGAGCGGATGGTCAGCCCGGAGCTGATGGTGGAGTGGCGCCGCCGCCTGGACGACTTCGCCGCGAAGGGCTGGCACAACCGGGTGGTCGTGCGCGAGAACTCGGCGGAGTACGTGGGCATGAGCAACTTCCCGGTCGAGGAGGACGACCGCGCGGTGGTCCGCGTGTCGGCCGTCTGCGACGACTGGGTGGTCGACCAGAACGGCACCACCATGCACCACACCGGCAACGAGTCGAGCGAGACGTGGGTGCGGGAGTACTGGACCCTGGTGATGCGCGACGGCCGCTGGACGCTCGGCTCGATCGAGCAGGACCGCGAGGGCGAGCACCAGCTCACGGCCCCGCTCATCGCCGAGCCCGGCGACGACGTGGCCGGCATGCGCGACGAGACGATGGTGGAGCAGGCGGTCGCCGACCGCGCCGACGGCGACCTGGCGGCCCTCACGCCGCTCGACTTCCCCGCGGACGCCGCGGCGGCCGCGCGCGAGATGGCGCTGGTCGACCAGCGCTTCGAGCCGGACGTGTTCGAGGTGGCGGTGCGCCGCGCCGTCGCGGCCGGGGCGGAGGCGATCGACGGCGAGGACGACGCGCTGCTGGCGATCTCCGACCCCGTCGGGGTCAACGAGCTGCTGTACCACGGGGACACCAGCGGGCGGACGCGCGTCGTGGTCCGCGGCCCGGACCTGAAGGCGCTGCACGTCCTGGCGCTCGACACGAAGGGGACGCCGCCGCGGGTGGCGGTCTCGGCCGACGTGGAGGGCGCCCGCTACATCGAGGACCGCGACACCACCACGGTGCTGCAGGGCGACCCGAAGCACCGCGACGTCTTCACCCTGCGCCTCGACCTGGCCCTCGGCGACGACCCGGTCAACCCGTGGCGTATCGTCGCGCCACAACCGGTGCCCGGCGCGTAGGAGGCGGACGATGGACGACCAGACGGTGAGCGACCACATCGAGGCCCTCGTGGCCGAGGAGCACCGGCTCCTGGATTCCGACCCGAACACCCCGGAGCACCGGGAGCGCCTGGCGGCCGTGCGGGTGGAGCTGGACCGCTACTGGGACCTGCTGCGCCAGCGCCGCAGCCACGAGGAGTTCGGCCTCGACCCCGACGACGCCAGCCTGCGCGACGCCGACACGGTCGAGGGCTACGAGAGCTAGTCCCGGAGGGTGACGCCTACCAGCGGCCCGGGTCGCGGTAGGCGCCGAAGCACTCCCGCAGCACGTCGCACAGCTCCCCGATGGTCGCGTCGGCCTCCGCCGCGGCCACCAGGTGCGGCATCACGTTCTCGTCGCCCGCGCAGGCGGCGCGCAGACGGTCCAGGGCGCGGCCGTGGGCGCCGGCGTCGCGCTCGGCGCGCAGGCGCTGCACCTGGGCCACCTGGCGCTCGGCCACCGACGCGTCGGGGCGGTGGATCGGGGGATCGTCCTCCTGCGCCCCCACGTGGGCGTTGACACCCACGATCAGGCGCTCGCCGCGCTCCACCTCGCGCTGGTACGCGTAGGCGGCGTCGGCGATCTCCTGCTGCGGGTGGCCCGCCTCCACGGCCGCCACCATGCCCCCCAGGTCGTCGATGCGGGCGATCTCCGCCATCGCCTCGGCCTCGATCGCGTCGGTCAGCGCCTCGACGTAGTACGAGCCGCCGAGGGGGTCGGCCACCGACGCCACCCCCGTCTCCTCCGCGATCATCTGCTGGGTGCGCAGCGCCAGCGTCGCCGACTCCTCGGTGGGGATCGACAGCGTCTCGTCGTACGCGTTGGTATGCAGGCTCTGGGTGCCCGCCATCACGGCGCCGAGCGCCTCGATGGCCACCCGCGCCAGGTTCAGAAGCGGCTGCTGCGCGGTGAGCGACACGCCCGAGGTCTGCACGTGGGTGCGCAGCTGCCACGACCGCGGGTCGCGCGCGCCCACCCGGTCGCGCATCAGCGTGGCCCACATGCGGCGCGCGGCGCGGATCTTCGCGACCTCCTCGAACAAGTCGCTGTGGAAGTTGAAGAAGAACGAGAAGCGCGGCAGGAACCGGTCGGGATCGACGCCGCGCCCCGCCACCTCCTCCACGTAGGCGAGGCCGTCCGCGATGGTGAACGCCAGCTCCTGGGCGGCCGTCGCCCCCGCCTCGCGGATGTGGTACCCGCTCACCGAGACCGGGTGCCACAGCGGCATCTCGTCGGTGCAGAAGGCGATCAGGTCGCCGATCAGGCGCATCGCCGGCCGCTCCGGCACCACCCACTCCTTCTGGGCGATGAACTCCTTGAGGATGTCGGCCTGGAGGGTCCCGCGCAGCCGGTGCCGCGCCACTCCGGCGCGCTCGGCCGCCACCACGAACAGCGCCAGCGCGACCGGCGCCGGGCCGGAGATGGTCATGGACGTCGACACCGCGCCCAGGTCGATGCCGTCGAACAGGCGGGACATGTCCGCCGCCGACGCCACCGACACCCCCTCGCCGCCGACCTCGCCCTCCGACAGCGGGTGGTCCGGGTCGTAGCCCATCAGGGTGGGCATGTCGAAGGCGGTGGAGAGCCCCGTCTGCCCCTCCTCCAGCAGGTGGCGGAAGCGGGCGTTGGTATCCTCCGGCGCGCCGAACCCCGCGAACATCCGCATCGTCCAGCGCCGCGTCCGGTACATCTCGGGGTGGAGCCCCCGCGTGAACGGGAACTCGCCGGGCGGCGGGGGCGGGGCGTGCCCGTTCGCCGGCGGGCCGTAGACGGCGTCGATCGGGATGCCGGACATGGTGCGGTCGTTGACGCTCATGGGTGACCTGGGGTCTTGTGGGCCGGGCGCACGATGTTCGACCATCCTGCGCGGGCCCACAACCCAGGGAGACGAGATGAACCACGCAGGCGACGCCCACGACACCGGGATCACCCGCGCCTCACTGCTGCGCCGAGGAGCCGGCCTCGCCGCCGGCGCGGGGATGCTCGGGACGGCCACGCGCCTGCGGGCGGCGCCGCGCGCGCCCTTGTCCGAGCTCGCCGCCCAGACCTCCGGCCCGCTGCTACGGCCCGGCAGCCCCGGCTACGCGGGCGCCCGGCGGGTGGTGAACGCCCGCTACGACACCGCCCGCCCGATCGCGGTGCTCAAGGCGAAGAACGCCGCCGACGTGCGCGCGGCCGTGAAGTGGAGCGCCCGCCACGGCGTGAAGATGACCGCGCGCTCCGGGGGCCACAGCTACGCCGGCTACTCGACGGTCGACGGCGGCCTGGTGGTGGACCTCTCCAACCTGAACGGCATCTCGGTGTCGGCCGACCGGAAGACGGTCCAGGTGGGGGCGGGGACGC
>JBFWNT010000022.1:0-52512 GCA_050250915.1 Thermoleophilia bacterium | reverse complement strand
GCGTCCGCCTCGTCGTAGACGCCCTCCCCCTCCGGCCGCGCCAGGTGGTCGGCGAGCGCGTCGCACAGCGGGTCGCCGGCGTGGGCGCCCGCCGCGCGGAGGGCGCCCGCGCGGTCACCCTCGGCCAGGGACCGCAGGACCGCGGTGGCGGGCGGACCGGTCAGGGGGGCGGTGGGACCGCCAGCTCGCGCCGCAGCTGGTCGAGGAGCCCCGCCTGGCGCTGTGCCAGCCGCGCGTAGATCACCGGCTGGGCCATCTCCAGCTCGTCGAGGGCTTCCGAGAGCGCGGTCCAGCACCAGTCCTCGACGCGGTCCCCGTACGGGCCCCAGTCCATCTCGCGGACGCGGCGGGTGATGAGCGCCCGCGACGCCACCGCGGCGAGCCGCACGGCCAGGTCGTCGGCCACGGCGGTCTGTGCCTCTGCGCTGTCGGTGTGCACGACGTCCTCCGGATCGCGGGGTGGGAATCCCTTCGGTAGTCGTACTCCGCAAGCATCGCCTGGCTTCCCGGCGATCGCACGGATTCGCCCCGGCCCCGTGACCGGGTTCACATCCGTGCTCCTCCGGTCACCTCGACCGCCCCATCGCATTGCCGACCCACCACGCGCGAGACCCCGCCCCACTAGGGTTGCTCCATGGAGCTGGGTCTCGAGGGGCGCGCCGCCCTGGTCACCGGCGCGTCGAAGGGCATCGGCCGCGGGATCGCGGCCGCGCTGGTCGCCGAGGGCGCCCGCGTGGCGATCTCGTCGCGCTCGCAGGAGAACATCTCCGCGACGGCCGCCGAGATCGGCGCCACGGGAATGGTGTGGGACAGCGGGGACGTGGACGGCGCGGCCGGCCTGGTCGAGCGTGCGGAGGAGGCGCTGGGCGGCCCCATCGAGGTGCTGGTGTGCAACACGGGGGGGCCGCCGGCCGGCGCCGACGCCCTCGGCTTCTCCCGCGACCAGTGGGAGGCGGCTCACCGCGCCCTGGTGCTCGCGCCCCTGGCGCTCATCAGCGCGGTGATGCCGGGCATGCGCGCGCGCCGCTGGGGCCGCATCCTCAACGTCGCGTCGTCGTCGGTGCGCGAGCCGATCCCCGCGATCATGCTCTCCAACACCGAGCGTGCGGGCGCGCTGGCGGCGTTCAAGACCATCGCCCGCCAGGTGGCCGGCGACGGGGTCACGCTCAACACCCTCCTCACGGGCCAGATCCTCACCGACCGGCTGATCGGGCTGGCCGGCTCGGTGGAGGCCGCCAACGCGAACGCCCGCGAGCGGGTCCCGGCCGGGAGGCCCGGGACGGTGGAGGAGTTCGCGGCGGTCGCCGCGTTCCTCTGCGGGGCACCGGCCTCCTACGTCACGGGCGCCGCGATTCCGATCGACGGCGGACTGCTCCAGGGGGTCTGATGGCGAACAGCTTCGGGGTGTCGGTCGACGTGGCCCGCCCGCCGGACGAGGTCTGGGAGATGGCCGGCGACCCCGGGCGCGTGGGCGAGTGGTTCACGGCCGTGGTCGCGTGCGAGATGGACGGCGACATCCGCAGGGCGACGATGGGCAACGGCGCGGTGCTGGTCGAGCGGATCACCCGCCACGACGACGCGGCCCGCAGCTACGCGTACTCCGTGCTGGAGGGGATCCCCGGCCTCACGCGGCACGAGGCCGTGATCACGGTCGACGAGGCGCTGAACGGGAGCCGGGTGCGCTGGAGCCAGGACGCCGAGTCCGAGGTGGAGGGCTACGACGCCGAGGCGCGGCTGCGCAAGGTCATGCAGCAGGGCCTGGAGCACCTCCGGGACATGCTGGAGGGGTACGGGGACTAGCGTCGCCGAGGCCCCGGGCGCTCCCGCCCGGCGGCGACCCCGTTGAGGTGCGGGCGTACGTGCTGATCGCCGCGGACGGGTCGGCCCGCCTGCGACGTCCGGCGCTGATCACCCTCGCGGACGGCTTCCTCAGCGGGCTCAGCGCGGCGCGGGGGGTCCGCTGGACGGACGAGCCGGCGCGGCTGATCGGCCGGGTCCGGGGCGACCCGTTCGAGAACGATCCGGAGGCACTCGTGGCGGGCTGAGCCCGGAGGTGGCAGCATCCCGGCGTGCCCGGCCTCCACGTGCACCAGTTCGGCCCGGACGACGGCCCGCCGCTCCTGCTGCTGCACGGGGTCACCAGCACGGGGTTCCGGTTCCGCCGCTTCGCCGAGGCGGAGCTGCCCGGGGTCCGCGCGATCGCCCCCGACCTGCGCGGCCATGGCGAATCGACGTGGGACCCGCCGTGGCACGTCGAGCGGCACGTCGCCGACGTGCTGGCGCTCATGGACGACCTCGGGCTGGATCGGGTCCCGCTCGCCGCCCACTCCTTCGGCGGGCTCATCGCCATGACCCTCGTCGGCGTCGCGCCCGAGCGGGTGGAGCGCCTGGCGCTGATCGACCCCGCGACGGGCCTCGCCCCCGCGGCGGCAGCCTCCCGCGCCGAGGAGACCCGCCGCGACGAGGGCTGGGCCACCATCGACGAGGCGCGCGCCGCCCGCCTGGCCCTGCGGCCCCCCCACTCGCGGGACACGGTGGAGGAGGACCTGGCCACGTTCCTGCGCCGCGACCCGGACGGCCGCCACCGCCTCCACTACTCCCGGTCGGCGGTGATCACCGGGTGGAGCGAGATGGCGCGGCCCACCCCGCCCCTGGCCGGGTATCCGGGGCACGTGCTGCTGGTGCCGGCGCTCCAGGCCGACTTCGTGACGCCGGCGATGGTGGAGCGGATGCGCGGCGAGCTCGACGGCCGACTGGTTGCGGAGGGCCTGGACGCGGGGCACGTCCTCTACTGGGACGCGCCCGAGGGGCTCGGCGCCCTGATGCGCGCGTGGCTGGGCCGGTGACCACCGGCGTCACCCGCACCCGCCGTCTCGCGTGGGCGTCGTACGGCGCGGCGATCGGCCTGGCGATCGGGACCGTCGTGGGGCTCGCCGTGGACGTGCCGGAGCTCAGCGCCGTGGGCGCCGGCGTGGGCGTGGTGACCGGGGTGATCCTCGGTCGCCGCAGGGAGCGCCGCGCGTGAGGGCCGCCGTGATCACCCGGCCCGGCGGGCCGGAGGTGCTGGAGGTCCACGAGGTCCCCGACCCGGTCGCCAGCGAGGGCGAGGTGCTCCTGGAGGTCGTCGCGACCGCGGTCAACCGCGCCGACATCATGCAGCGCGAGGGCCACTACCCCCCGCCCCCCGGCGCCAGCGAGCACCCGGGGCTGGAAGCGTCGGGGACCGTGGTGGCGGTGGGCCCCGGCGTCACCGGCTGGGCCGTGGGGGACCGCGCGATGGCCCTCCTGGCCGGCGGCGGCTACGCCGAGCTGGCCGCCGTCCCGGCCGGGCAGCTGATGCCGGTGCCCGAGGGGATGGACCTGGTGCAGGCCGCGGCCGTGCCGGAGGTGTTCCTGACGGCGTGGCAGTCGCTGGGGCGCCTGACGCGCCTGGCGGCGGGCGAGGTGATGCTGTGCCACGCCGCCGCGAGCGGCGTGGGGACGGCGGCGGTGCAGGTGGCCCGCGAGCTGGGCGCGCGGGCGATCGGCACGGTCCGCACCGAAGGGAAGGCCGAGGCGGTGCGCTCCCTCGGCGCCGAGGTGATCGTGGTCCGCGACGGGATGTTCGCCGACGAGGTGCGCCGCCTCACCGACGGCCACGGCGCGGACGTGATCGTGGAGCTCGTCGGCGCGGCGTACTGGGCGGAGGACATGCGGGCGCTGGCCCGGCTGGGGCGGATCTCCGTGGTGGGCCTCGTGGGCGGCCGGACGGCCGAGCTGGACCTGGGTGCGCTGCTGGCGCTGCAGGCGACGTTGTTCGGGAGCACGGTGCGCGCGCGGACCCTCGCCGAGAAGGCCGAGCTGGCCGCCGACTTCGCGGCGTGGGGCGTGCCGCGGCTCGCCGACGGGCGCCTGCGCCCGGTGGTGGACCGCGTCGTGGCCCTGGACGACGTGGTGGAGGCCCACCGCTGCGTCGGCGCGGACGAGACCGTCGGGAAGGTGCTGTTGCGGCTTCGGTGAGCGGCCTCCGGGGGATGCGATACGCTCGCCGTCCGACCCCGCCCCCGGAACGGAGATGGCATGAAGAAGCTCCTGATCCTGCTCTCCCTTGCAGGCCTGGCGTACTGGCTGGTGAAGGACCGCCTCGGCGGCGAGCCGGACGAGTTCGTCTTCACCGAGGCACCCCCGGCGGGCGCGACCGAGCCCGCCTCGCCGCCGCCCGCGGCGTAACGGCCGCCGGCCGTTGGGCCTGCGTCTCGACGCCGCCCACCAGGAGCTCATCGCGGGCGTGGAGCCCGAGCTCCGGGTGGCGGCGGAGGCCCTGGGGATGGGGCTGCGCGACCAGCTCACGCAGCTCGCACCGGGCCTGACCCGCGCCACGGAGGGCGACGAGGAGCCGGACGCCCTCCTCGTCACGCTCGACATCGACCACGAGGGCGCGCCGGACGCGCTCTCCCTCGCGGCGTGCGTCGCCGCCCACCGCGCGTACGTGATCGCCCGCGGCCGCCCCGGCGGCGTCAGCGCCGGGGCCCTCGCCCTGGCGCGACTGCTGGTGTGGGCGCAGCGCGCCGCCCTCCTGGGGCGACCGCCCACCATCGGCTGGATCGGCCCCGCTCCCCGGACCCCCGAGGCCGAGGGGCCCGTCGCCCTCGCCGCCCGCGCGGCCGTGCGCATCGGCGACGCCACCCGCCGCGCCGAGGCCGTCGCCCTCCTGGAGCCCCCTCCCGCCGCTGACGAGCCCGAGGCCGAGGCCGACTCCGACTAGTCCAGGAACTCCCGGAGGCGCTGGGTGTCCCGGTAGGCCTGCAGCTTGGTGAGGGTCTTCGCCTCGATCTGACGGATCCGCTCGCGCGTGACCCCGAAGCGCTGGCCCACCTCCTCCAGCGTCCGCGGCTCCTCGCCGCGCAGGCCGAACCGCAGCTCCAGGACCTTGCGCTCCCGGTCGGTGAGCTGCGACAGCACCGCCTCCAGCTCCTCGCGGCGGAGCAGCTTCGACACCTGGTCGGAGGGGCTCTGGATGGCGCCGTCCTCGATGAGGTCGCCCAGCTCGGAGTCCTCGTCCTCCCCCACCGGCGTCTCGAGGGAGATCGGCTCCTGCGCGACCTTCTGGATCTCGCGGACCCGCTCGGGCGTGACCTCCAGCTCCTTCGCGATCTCCGCGACCGTCGGCTCGCGGCCGAGGTCCTGGAGCAGCTGGCGCTGCACGCGCGAGAGGCGGTTGATGGTCTCGACCATGTGGACGGGGACGCGGATGGTGCGGGCCTGGTCGGCGATCGCCCGGGTGATGGCCTGGCGGATCCACCACGTCGCGTACGTCGAGAACTTGTACCCCTTGCGGTAGTCGAACTTCTCGACGGCGCGGATCAGGCCGAGGTTGCCCTCCTGGATGAGGTCCAGGAACGCGAGGCCGCGGCCCACGTAGCGCTTGGCCACCGACACCACCAGGCGCAGGTTGGCCTCGATGAGCTGGGCCTTCGCGGCCATGTCGCGCCGCTCGATGCGCTTCGCGAGCGACACCTCCTCGGCGGCGGTCAGCAGCGGGACCCGGCCGATCTCGCGCAGGTACATCCGCACGGGGTCGTTGGAGTGTGCCTTGACCGACAGGTCCAGGCGCGGGTTGGCGCCCGCGCCGCCGGCGCCCGGCGGCTCGACGCCGTCCTGGAGCACCTCGATGTTCAGCTCGGCGAGGACCTGGAGCAGACGCTCCTGCTGCTCCTCGTTGAGGTCGGCGAGCTCCACCACGTCGGCGACCCGCGCGATGGCGACGGCGCCGAGCTCGCGGCCCTCGTCGATGAGCTCGCGTACCTCCTCGAGGGCGGTGACCGAGACGTCGGTGCTCATCGCTCACCTCGCAGCGCGGCGCGCACCCTGCGCGCCAGGTCGAGGGCCTCGAGCCGGCCGGCCTCGTCGCCCGCGGCCCGCCGCTCGGCGGCCCGGCGTTCGAGCATCGGCAGCTCGACCCGGTATGCGGCCTCGCGCAGCTCGTCGACCGTGGGGGTCGCGTCGGCCAGCTCGAGGGTGAGGGCGAGGGCCACGTCGCGCAGCTCCTCGGGAAGGTCGTCCGGGCCGGCGGCGCCGGCGCGGATGGCCTCGAACGCGGCACGGTGGCCGTCCAGCTGGAAGGCGTCGGGCGGGAGGGACTCGAGATACGGTTTCGCGGCGTCCGGGAGCGCGAGCGCCATCGCCAGGAACCGCCGCTCCCGCACCTCCGCCGGCGACGCCTCCCGCGGGGGCACCACCGTCATGGGCGGCGCGTCGCGCCGCACGGCCTGCCGGAGTCGCTCCTCCATGCCCTGGGACAGCTGAAGCAGGCCAGCGGTCACGCGTATCCCTTCGTCCTTCTCAACCGAATCCGGGAAACGACGGAGGAGCGAGGCGATGGCCTCCAGTGCCTCGTCCCGTTCCCTGGGTGAACGGCCCGCCCGTGCGATTCGCGAACGGATGAGGGAACTTACCAGAGGTTTCGCCCCCTCAACTGCACGGGCGAGGTCGGCTCGTCCGGCGTCCGTCCGCGCGAGATCGCCGGGATCCTGGCCGATCGGCAGTTGCACCGCCGACCAGGACAGGTTCACGTCCGGCGCGGCCTCGACGCTCCGCCAGGCTGCCCCCTCTCCCGCCGCGTCCGCGTCGAAGCAGAGCTTGACCTCCGGCGCCCACCTCCGGAGCAGGGCGATCTGCTCGGCGGTGAGCGACGTGCCCATGCACGCCACCGCCGACTCGACTCCGGAGGCGACCATGCCCATCACATCGGTGTAGCCCTCGCAGACGACGAAGTAGCGGGATCGGGCGGCCGCGACGCGGGCCTCCGCGAGCCCGAAGAGCAGGGTCCGCTTCCGGAAGTTCGGCCCCTCCGGGGAGTTGACGTACTTGGCCCGCTCGCCCGGGTCGAGGGTGCGGCCGCCGAACCCCTGGATGCGTCCCTGGGCGTCGGCGATCGGGAACATGATCCGCGCGGAGAAGAAGTCGGTGACCGCCCGGCCGCGCCGCCGGCCCAGCCCCGCGTCGAGCATCTGGTCGGCCGAGAAGCCCTCCGCCAGGGCCTTCGTGGCCAGCGCCGTGCCGCTCGCGGGGGCGTAGCCGACCCGGAACCGCTCGATCAGAGGACGCTCGAAGCCGCGCTCCTCCAGGTAGCGGCGGGCGGGCTCCGCCTCCCGTGCCTCCCCGAGCACGCGGGCGAAGAAGGTCGCGGCCCGGTCGAGCAGGTCCTCGCGGGCCTTCTCGGCGGCGCGGCGCGCCTTGGTGGCGGGGTCCTCGTCGCGGTACTCCACGGGGATGCCGAACCGCTCGGCCAGTTGCTCGATCGCCTCGTAGAACCCGCCGGCGCCGCCCTGGGTCTGCGCCCAGTCGATCGCGTCGCCCGACACGTGGCAGCCGTGGCAGTAGTAGCGCTTGAAGTCGGGCGGGAGGAGCGAGAACGACGGGGAGCGCTCCTCGTGGAACGGGCACCGCCCCCACCAGCGGCCGCCGCGGCGGGTGAGGTCGACCCGGTCGCGGATCAGCTCGACGAGGTCCGCGCGTTCCCGCACGGCGTCGACGGTGGCCTGGTTCGGTGGCATGGACTCCAGTTTGACGGACTGCCTACCCTTGATGAGGGACGATTTCGAGGAGGGACGAGATGGGGCTGTTCTCGCGCATGAAGGTCGAGATGCCGGCGCCGGAGGACGCGCTGCCGGGTCGCGCGCAGGAGATGCCGGTCACGGCGCCGCACTTCGTGCTGGGCACGCCGATCACGCCGCCGTTCCCGGAGGGCACGGAGCTCGCGCTGTTCGGGATGGGCTGCTTCTGGGGTGCCGAGCGGATGTTCTGGCAGCTGGGCGACGGTATCCACACGACGGCCGTCGGCTACGCGGCGGGCTACACGCCGAACCCGACGTACGAGGAGGTCTGCTCCGCCCGCACCGGGCACAACGAGGTGGTGCGCGTGGTGTTCGACCCTGAGGTCATCTCGTACGAGCAGCTGCTCGCGACGTTCTGGGAGGGCCACGACCCGACGCAGGGGATGCGCCAGGGCAATGACGTCGGCACCCAGTACCGGTCCGGGATCTACACGTACTCGGACGCGCAGCGCCAGGCGGCGGAGGCCACCCGCGACGCCTTCCAGGAGCGGCTGACGGCGGCGGGCTACGGCCAGATCACCACCGAGATCGAGCCGGCGGGCGACTTCTATTACGCCGAGGACCACCACCAGCAGTACCTCGCGAAGGTGCCGAACGGCTACTGCGGCCTCGGCGGCACCGGCGTCACCTGCCCCGTGGGGCTGGTCACGGACTGAGGTTCGCCCGGGGCGGGCGGCACATCGCCGCCCGCCCCGTCGGCGCTCGACGGGAAGGGGAGCCCGGCCGGGGCGGGTTCGGCGCCCGCCTGATTTCCCACTTGGGACGTGCCGCGATTCCCCGCTCGCGACGACCGGCACAGCGCCCGCGGGTTCTCACGAGTGGGTAACGCTCTGCACGGGAACCCCGCCCGGAACTGGGATCTGGGCGGTTCGCTGCCATGGGCCGGCGTCCGGGTCGTCGTCCGGTTTCCCACTCGGGGTGATCCCGGAGTCCCACTTGCGTCATGCGGCGACACGCCCTCGGCTCGAAGTCGGGGCGGTTGGGTGCTGTGACGAGACATCCGACGCGGCAGGCTGGGGGTCGTGCCCAAGAGCTTCTACAAAGGTGAACCTCTGGGGTCGCGTCCTCCGTGTGCGATCTGCATGGGGCGGGGGCAGGGTGAGCGTGGCCAGCTCATCCTCCCCGGCGGGGTTCGGGTGTGGTTGTGCGCGGCGCATCGCTCGGAGGCGTTCCAGCGGTCCCGGGCGGGGCGGGACTTCTCCTTCTCGTTGAGTTGTGTGTGGCAGGCGGCGGGGTGTTTGACGGCGCGGCGGCGGCGGGCGCTCGCGGTGCACCGCGCGCGCCTTCTGCGCCAGGCCCGGGGGCCCGCGCCGCGTCCTCGGCCCGGGTCGTATTCCTGGCCGGAGCTTCGCCGGGAGGCCGAGGGGATGTGGGCCTCCGGCACTCCGCTGCGCGCCGTGATCGACCGGCTCCGGGCCCGCGCCGGCCGGGGGGAGGCCCGGCCACCCTCCACGACCACCATGTACCGCTGGTTCGGGGAGGCGCGATGGCAGGCCCGGGCGGGACCCGCGACCGCCGCCGCGGCCTAGCGGTGCTCCGGGTTCTCGAAGTCGAAGCGGCAGCCGGCATCCCACTCGGAGCGCTGGTTGCCGTGGGCGGGGATCCCCCCGGCCGCCTTCAGGAGCCTCGCGACGTGGATCAGGTTCCACGTCATGAACGTCGTGTTCCGGTTCGTGAAGTCGTTCTCGGGCCCCCCGGAGCCGGGGTCCAGGTAGCTCGGGCCGGGGCCGGCCTCGCCGATCCAGCCCGCGTCGGCCTGCGGGGGGATCGTGAAGCCCAGGTGCTGGAGCGCGTAGAGGATCTCCTGCGCGCAGTGCTTCACGCCGTCCTCGTTCCCCGTGATCAGGCAGCCGCCGACCCGCCCGTAGTAGGCGTACTGGCCCGCGTCGTTCAGGAGGTGGCTGTTGCCGTAGAGCCGCTCGATCACGCGGGTGCAGACCGAGCTCTTCTCCCCCAGCCAGATCGGAGAGGCGATCACGAGGATGTCCGCCGCCATCACGCGGTCGAAGATCCCCGGCCACTCGTCGCGGTCCCAGCCGTGCTCCGTCATGTCCGGCCACACGCCGGTCGCGATGTCGTGGTCGATCGCGCGGAGTTCGTCCACCTCCACCCCGTTCGCCCGCATGATGTGGGCCGAGACGTCGATGAGCCCCTGGGTGTGGGACCGCTCCGGCGAGCGCTTCAGCGTGCAGTTCACGATGACGGCCCGGAGATCGCTCACAGCGGCCCCTCCTTCGGCTCGAAGATGTCGCGGTACGTCCGCAGGGCGTACCGGTCCGTCATCCCCGACACGAAATCCGTTACACGGGTCACGGGATCCGGCTCCTCCGACGCCGGCAGCGACCCCGGGTGCTCCAGGTACCAGCGGAACAGGCTCCGCACCACGCCCCGCGCCCGCTCCGCCTCGTGGCTCGCGGGCGGCGCCAGGTACACGTTCTGGAACATGAACCGCCGGAGCCGCAGGAAAGCGGCGCCCACCTCCCGGGACTGGCGGATCCGGTCGCCCTCGGCGCTCGCGTCCACCACGTCCGTCACCAGGGCGGTGAGCCGCTCCGACGTCGTCGCGCCGAGCACGGCGACCTCGTCCGCCGGCAGGTCGCCCTCCCGGATGACCCCTGCGCGCAGGGCGTCCTCGATGTCGTGGTTCACGTACGCCACCCGGTCGAGCAGGCGCACGATCTGCCCCTCCAGCGTCGCCGGGAGCCCCGGACCCGTGTGGTGGAGGATCCCGTCGCGGACCGCGTCCGTCAGGTTGAGGCCGCGGCCGCCCCGCTCCAGCACCTCCACCACCCGCAGGCTCTGGACGTTGTGCTCGAAGCGGCGGTCGTGCTCGGCGCGCAGGATCTCGTCGAGCGCCGCCTCCCCCGCGTGCCCGAACGGCGCATGGCCCAGGTCGTGGCCCATCGCGATCGCCTCGACCAGGTCCTCGTTCAACGCCAGCGCCCGCGCCGTGGTGCGCGCGACCGCCGACACCTCCAGCGTGTGGGTGAGCCGCGTGCGGTAGTGGTCGCCGACGGGCGCGACGAACACCTGGGTCTTGTGCTTCAGCCGCCGGAACGCGGTGGTGTGCAGGATCCGGTCGCGGTCCCGCTGGAAGGCGGTCCTCAGGGGGTCGGTCGCCTCCGGCCGCTCCCGCACCGCGTCCTCCGCCCGCGCCGCGCGGGGACCCAGTGACGGCTCCCGCGGCGTCGCGGGCGCCGCGGCCACGTCAGGCGCCCGGGCCGAGCGGGATCGGGAAGACCCAGGGGCCCGACGTGAGGCGCGGCCCGTCGCCGTCGTCGCGCACCGTCCCCACCGTGACGGTCAGGCGGCGCACGCCGTCCGGGATCGCCGGCGCGACCACCAGGTTCCCCTGGAGCCGATTGCCCTCGGGCCGCTCGTCCGTGGCCGCCACGCGGTAGCGGCGGCCGCCGTCGTCCACGACGATCACGTCGAGCATCCGCATCTCCCCGCGGGTGCGCGCGTCGGAGGCGTGGCACATGTAGCCGATGCGGGCGCCCCCGTCGTGGCGCTCCAGCGCCACCAGCGCGATGTCCAGGCCGCCCGCCGACTGCGCCTGGCTCACCGGCACCACCTCGCGCAACGTCGCCGGCACCAGCGCCACCGCGTCCGGGAAGGGCTCCGGCACCTCGCCCCACTCCTCCGGGGCCTCCGGCGGATCCGTGCCCGGCGCGTCGAGCGTCGCGAACGAGCGGTGCTTCCACACGCCAGGGTGGTCGCGGAACAGCTCCACCAGGGTGTGGTGGGAGAGCGCCCGCCCGTCGTCCGGCACGAACACGCCGCGCACCTCGCCCGTGGTGCCGCGCACCAGCGAGAAGTACGCCGCAGGGGGGCCGGACGGCTCCGACCGGTCGGCGTACTGCATCTTCTCGATGCGCCACCCCTCGACCAGCAGCTCCATCAGGTCGCCGAGGGAGGCCAGCTGGAACCGCGCGTCGTCCAGCCCCACGGGAGGCCCCCTAACCGGCGCCCAGGGCCGCGCGGCCCGCCGCGATCCGCGCCGTCTGCACGCGGAACGGCGAGCACGACACGTAATCGAGGCCGGCGCGGTGGAAGAAGGCGACGGACGTCGGGTCGCCCCCGTGCTCGCCGCAGATGCCGAGCTTGATCCCGGGCCGCGCCGCGCGCCCGTCGGTCGCGGCCATCTCCACCAGCTTCCCCACGCCCGGCTGGTCGATGGTCTCGAACGGGTTGTAGGCGATCACGTTGTTCGCGAGGTAGAAGGCCAGGAACTTGGTCTCGGCGTCGTCGCGGCTGAACCCGAGCGTCGTCTGGGTCAGGTCGTTGGTCCCGAACGAGAAGAAGTCGGCCTGCAGGGCGATCGTGCCCGCGCGCAGCGCCGCCCGCGGCAGCTCGATCATCGTCCCCACCGTGTACTCCACCTGCGTGCTCCGCTCGCGCAGCACCGTCTCGGCCACGTCGACCACCTGCTCCCGCATGATCCGCAACTCGTCCTCGAACCCGACGAGCGGGATCATGATCTCCACGAGCGGGGCGTCGCCGTGGTCGGCCTTCACCACGCAGGCGGCGTTCATGATCGCCGCGACCTGCATGCGGTAGACGTCCGGCCACTCGATGCCCAGGCGGCAACCGCGGGTGCCGAGCATCGGGTTGACCTCGTGCAGCTCCTGCACGCGGCGCAGCTGGGTCTCGGCCTCCGGATCCGGGTTGCCGGTGGCCTTGGCGACCGCCACCCGCGACGACAGCTCCACCAGGTCGGGCAGGAACTCGTGGAGCGGCGGGTCGAGCAGCCGGATCGTGACCGGCAGCCCGGCCATGGCGCGGAAGATGCCCTCGAAGTCCGACTGCTGGAACGCCCGCAGCTGGTGGAGGAACTCGACGCGCTCGGCGGCGTCCTCGGCCATGATCATGGCCTGCACGATCGGCAGCCGGTCCTCGCCCTGGAACATGTGCTCCGTGCGGCACAGGCCGATGCCCTCCGCCCCGAACTCCCGGGCCCGGGCGGCGTCCTCCGGGGTGTCCGCGTTGGTGCGCACCTTCAGCCGGCGGACGCGGTCGGCCCACTCCAGGATGGTGACCAGCGCCGGGTTGTGCGGGTCGGGCGGCAGCAGCGGGGCGTCGCCCGCGAAGACGCTGCCGCTGGTGCCGTCGATCGTGATCCGGTCGCCCTCGCGGAACGTCTCCCCGGCGATCGTGATGGACCCGTCGTCGGCGAAGCGGATCGCCGTGACCCCGCACACCGCCGGGGTGCCCATGCCCACCGCGACGATCGCCGCGTGGCTGGTCTTGCCGCCGCGGGCGGTCAGGATCCCCTGCGCGGCGACCATCCCGTGGAAGTCGTCCGGGGTGGTCTCGTCCCGGACCAGGATCACGTCCTCCCCCGCCGTCCCCAGGCGCTCGGCCTCGTCGGCGGTGAAGACGATGGCGCCCGTGGCGGCGCCGGGGGAGGCGGCGACGCCCGTGGCGAGGGCCTCCGGCGCCCTGCGGGCGTCGAGCTGCGGCAGCAGCAGCTGGCGTACCTGGTCGGGGTCGACGAGCTGCACCAGCGACTCGTCCTCGGTCACCAGCCCCTCGGCCACCAGGTCGACCGCGATCCGGGCCATCGCCTGCGCCGAGCGCTTCCCGTTGCGCGTCTGGAGCATGTACAGGGCGCCGTCCTCGATGGTGAACTCGACGTCCTGCATGTTCCGGTACGTCGTCTCCAGCAGGTGCATCGTCTCGATGAGCTGCTCGAACGCCTCGGGCAGCTCGTCCCGCAGCTCCACCAGGGGGCGCGGGGTGCGGATGCCGGCGACCACGTCCTCGCCCTGGGCGTTGATGAGGAAGTCGCCGAACGGCTCCCCCGTCTCGCCGGTGACGTTGTTGCGCGTGAACGCCACCCCGGTGCCCGACTGCGGGCCGGTGTTGCCGAACACCATCTGCTGGACGTTGACCGCCGTGCCCAGCTCGTACGGGATCCGGTTGAGGCGGCGGTAGTCGTGGGCGCGCTTGTTGTCCCACGACTCGAAGACGGCGCTGATGGCGGCGTCGAGCTGGGCGCGCGGCTCCTGGGGGAAGTCCTCGCCCTTCGCGTCCCGGTAGATGCCCTTGTAGGTCTCGACGAGGGCGGTGAGGTCGTCGGCGGTCAGGTCGACGTCCTGCTCCACGCCGCGCTCCCGCTTGAGCGCGTCGAGGGCCTCCTCGAACAGGTGCTTCGGCACCTCCGACACCACGTCGCCGAACATCTGGATGAAGCGGCGGTAGGAGTCGTACGCGAAGCGCGGGTTGCCCGTCCGCTGCGCCAGGCCCTCCACCGAGCGGTCGTTGAGCCCCAGGTTCAGGACCGTGTCCATCATCCCCGGCATGGAGAACTTGGCGCCGCTGCGGACCGAGACCAGCAGCGGGTTCCCGGCGTCGCCGAGGGTCTTGCCGACGGACGCCTCCAGCGCGGCCAGGTGCTCCGACACCTCGTCGTCGAGCCCCTCGGGGAACGCATGGCCGCCCTTGAGGTAGGCGATGCAGGTCTCGGTGGTGATGGTGAAGCCCTTCGGCACCGGGAGCCCCAGGCGGGTCATCTCCGCGACGTTGGCACCCTTCCCGCCCAGCAGGTCGCGCATCTCCCGCGACCCCTCCGCGAAGTCGTAGACCCGCTTGACGCCGACGCCGGTTCTCACCGTGCCCCTCCCCCCTCGGTGACCCGCTCGAAGTCCGCGATGCGCGTCAGCAGCGCCGCCGCGTCGCGGACCAACCCGTACCGCCGCGCCCGCACCCCGGGGTCCTCGGCGTTGACCAGCACGTCGGTGAAGAACCGGTCGACCGCCTCGGCCAGCGGCCCCGCCGCCCGCAGCGCCGCCGGCAGGTCGCGCCCCTCCAGGGCGGCGTCGATGCCCGGGCGGGCCGCGGCGATCGCGTCGCGCAGCGCCGCCTCGCCGGGGTCGTCCCCCGGGGCCACCGGCTCGTCCTCGGCCGGGCCCTTTCGCGCGATGCGCTGCAGCCGGGTGGCCGCCGTCCACGCCGCCGCCCACTCCGGCGTGCCCCGCTCCGCCTCGATCTGGCGCGCCCAGCCGGCGATGGAGGGCGCCCCGTCGAAGACGCGGCCCGCGGCCTGGACGGCCTCGGCCCCGACGCCCTCGGCGGCCAGGAGGTAGCCGATGCGCTCGAACAGGAACGGCATGATCCGGGTGGCGGTGGCCATCGCGTCGTGGACCAGGTCGGCGCCCTGCTCGCGCAGGAGCTCGTGCGCGGCCAGCAGGACCGGCGCGGGGTCGAAGTCCCAGCCGCGGTCGAACGCGATCCGCACCAGGCCGGTCGCGGCGCGCCGCAGGCCGTAGGGGTCCTTGGACCCGGTGGGCGCCTCGTCGACGGCGAACGCGCCGACCAGGTTGTCGAACTTCTCGGCCGCGGCCACCAGCGCGCCCACCTCGCCCGACGGCAGCGGGGAGTCCGGGCCCTCCGGCAGGTAGTGCTCCTCCACCGCCGTCGCCACCACGTCGGAGAACCCCTCGCGGCGGGCGTACTCGGCCGCGACGTAGCCCTCGAGCTCGGAGAACTCGGCCACCAGCACGGCGCCCTGGTCGGCCTTCGCCAGGCGTGCCGCCTCCTCGGCGGCCTCGCGGGTGAGGGGGTCGGCCTCGGCCGCCTCGCCGAGCAGCGCCACGAGCGACACGAGCCGGTCGCGCTTCTGGGCCATCGTGCCGAGCCGCTTGTGGAACACGATCGCATCCAGGCGGCCGTCGAGCGCCGCGAGGCCCGCCTCCAGGTCGCGGTCGAAGCTGAACTCGGCGTCCTGCAGGCGTGCGTCCAGCACGTCCTCGTTGCCCCGGGTGATCACGTCGGCGTGGTCGGGGTCGCCGTTGCTCACGGCCAGGAAGGCGGGCAGCAGGTCGCCGGACCCGTCGCGCAGCGGGAAGTAGCGCTGGTGGCCCTGCATCGCCGTGACCAGCACGCGCGACGGCAGGCGCAGGTGGCGGGCGTCGAAGCGGCCGGTGATCACGCTCGGCCACTCGACCAGGAACACGACCTCCTCGATCTTGCCCCCCGGGTCGCTCCAGCTCCCCCCCGCCCCCGCCGCGGCCTCGTCCAGGCCGCCGACGATCTGGGCGCGGCGCGCCTCGTGGTCGGGGACCACGCCCACGGCGTTCAGGGCCGACTCGTAGGAGCCGGGGTCGCCGATGGTGGCCGGGCCGCCGAGGAAGCGGTGCCCCTGGCTCACGTCGCCGGAGCGCAGGCCGTGGAGCTCGAACGGCACGGTCTGCTCGTCGAGCTTCGCGACGATCCAGCGGACGGGCCGCGAGAACCGGAGGCCGGTGCCGGCGCCCCATCGCATCGTCTTGGAGAAGCGGAGCCCGTTCACCAGCCGGGCGGCCAGGTCGGGCACCACGTCGGCGACGGCGCGGCCCTCGCTGGTGAGCTCCGCGTAGACGAACTCCCGGCCGTTGTCCTCTCGCACCACCAGGTCGGACACCGCGATCCCCTGCCCGCGGGCGAAGCCCTCGGCCGCCCTGGTGGGCGCGCCGTCGGGGCCGAACGCGGCGGCGGCCGCCGGGCCGCGGACGGTGCGCGACGTGGCGGGAAGCTCGGCGGGCAGGCCCTGGATACGCACGGCGAAGCGGCGGGGGGCGACCGAGACGTGCACGCCGGCGCCGTTCAGCCCGGCCGCGTCGAGCGCGGACCGGACGAGCCCCGGCGCCTGCTCGATGATCTCGCGGCACGCCGAGGACGGGAGCTCCTCGCAGCCGACCTCCAGCAGGAGGTCAGGCATCGGCGGCCCCGGATACCTCTGAGAGGGGCTCGGCGGCGGGCGTGACCATCTCCAGGTAGGCGCGCGCGCACTGGGCGGCCAGCGCCCGCACCCGCCAGATGTAGGCCCCGCGCTCGGTCACGCTGATGACGCCGCGCGCGTCGAGCAGGTTGAAGGCGTGGCTGCACTTCAGCACCTGGTCGTAGGCGGGGAGCACCAGGTCGGCCTCGAGGCAGCGGCGGCACTCCTCCTCGTGGCGGCCGAACGCCGCGAACAGCGCGGCCGTGTCGGCGACCTCGAAGTTGTAGCGGCTCCACTGCGCCTCGTTGCGCTGGTAGAGGTCGCCGTAGGTCACCCCGTGGCCCCACTCCAGGTCGTAGACCGAGCGGACGCCCTGGAGGTACATCGCGATCCGCTCCAGGCCGTACGTCAGCTCCACCGAGATCGGCGTCAGGTCGATGCCGCCGGCCTGCTGGAAGTAGGTGAACTGGGTGATCTCCATCCCGTCCATCCACACCTCCCAGCCGAGCCCCCACGCCCCGAGCGTCGGGCCCTCCCAGTCGTCCTCGACGAAGCGGATGTCGTGCTCCTCGGGCTTGATGCCGAGGGCGCGGAGCGAGCCGAGGTACAGGTCCTGCACGTCGTCGGGCGACGGCTTCAGGATCACCTGGTACTGGAAGTAGTGCTGGAGCCGGAACGGGTTCTCGCCGTAGCGGCCGTCGGTGGGGCGGATGCTCGGCTCGACGTACGCGACCTTCCAGGGGTCGGGGCCGAGGCTGCGCAGGAGGGTGAACGGGTTGAACGTCCCGGCGCCGACCTCCGTGTGGTACGGGGTCGTGACCAGGCAGCCCTGGTCCGCCCAGTAGCCGGCCAGCCGCGCGATCACGTCCTGGAACGTCGCCCCCGCCACGTCTCCGAGCATACTGGTGCGCGGCGGGCCGAACGGCACCGTGACGCCGCTCGCCTTGACCGGCGTGGGGCGGGGCGCGTCAATATCGGTGGAATGCAGACGCTCGCCGGCCCGCCGCTCATCGAGACCAAGCTGCGGCCGCCGGACCGGCGCGCGGGGTTCGTCCCCCGCCCGGAGCTGGTGGCGCGGCTGGAGTCGCAGGTCGCGGCGCACCGCCTGACCGTGGTCAGCGCCGCCGCGGGCTGGGGCAAGACGACGCTGGTGGTCGACTGGCTCGCCGCGCAGGACGCGCCGACGGCCTGGGTGGCGCTGGACGACTCGGACAACGACCCGGCGCGGTTCTGGCGCTACGTGTCGGAGGCGCTCGGCCGCGCGGGGATCGCCCTGGACGCCCAGGCGGTGGGCGCGCTGTCGGGGGCGGACGCCACCCGCGAGGTGGGCCTGACGGAGCTCATCAACGCGGTGGCGGGCGCGGAGGAGCGGACGGTCCTGGCGCTGGACGACCTGCACGCCGTGGGCGAGCCGTCGATCGTCGAGTCGCTCGCGTTCCTGGTGCCGCGCCTGCCGGACAACCTGCGGCTGGTCGTGACCACCCGCACCGACCCGCCCATCGGGCTGGCCCGCCTGCGGGCGCGCGGCGACCTGGGTGAGGTGCGGGCCGGCGACCTGCGGTTCACGGGCGCCGAGGCGGCCCGGCTGCTGGGCGACGCGATCGGCGCCGACCTGCCCGACGACGAGGTGGAGCGGCTCCGCGCCCGCACCGAGGGGTGGGCGGCCGGGCTGTACCTGGCCGGCCTGTCGCTGCGCGGCCGCGACGACGCGGCGGCCTTCATCGCGGACTTCGCCGGCGACGACCGGCTGGTGGTCGACTACCTCGCCGCCGAGGTGCTGGAGGGGCAGCCGCGCGAGCGGCGCAACTTTCTTCTGCGCACGGCGATCCTCCCCCGACTGACCGCCCCGCTGTGCGACGCGGTCACCGGCCGCGAGGGGTCGGCCGCGGTGCTGACCGAGCTGGAGCGCTCCAACCTGTTCCTCGTGCCGCTCGACTCCCGCCGCGAGTGGTACCGCTACCACCACCTGTTCGGCGAGCTGCTGCGCCACGAGCTCACGCTGGAGGCCCCCGGCGAGGTGGCCGAGCTGCACCGGCGGGCGTCGCGCTGGTTCGAGTCGCAGGGCGACATGGACGAGGCCATCCACCACGCGGCCGCCGCGGGAGACCTGGACCGCGCCGCCGACCTCATCGCCGGCTGCTGGGCCGGCTACGAGCGCAGCGGCTGGACCGCCACCACCCAGCGGTGGCTGGCGCTGCTGCCGGACGACCGGGTGCGTGCCGACCCGCGGCTGTGCCTGGCGGCCGCGCTGATCGCGATCAACCTGGGCCGGGCCCGGGCGGCGGCCCCCTGGCTGGACGCCGCGGAACGGGCGGCCGCCCGGCCGGGCGCCCCCGGCGACCCGCGGGTGGTGGCGAGCGACATCGCATCGGGGCGCTCGCTGGTGGCCCTGCTGTCCGGCGACACGCCCACCGCCGTGGCGGTCGGCCGCGAGGCGCTGGCCCTCAGCGAGGGCATCGCGCCGTGGTCGCGGGCCATCGCGTGCCTGGCCCTCGGCATCGCCCTGCACGCCGCGTCCGAGCGGGACGAGGCCTACCCGTACCTGGAGGAGGTCGCCGCCCTCGCCGAGACGGCCCAGGCGCCGGCCGTGGTCGCGCTCAGCCACCTGGCCGACACCGACCTGGACCGCGACGACGTCGCGCTGGCCGAGGCACGGGCGCGCCAGGCGATCGAGCTGGCGTCGCAGGAACGGCACGCCGAGTACCCGCACGCCGCGGGCGCCCACGGCGGGCTGGCCCGGGCGCGGTCGCGCCAGGGTGACCACGAGGAGGCCCGCGAGTTCGCCGACCGGGCGGTCGACCTGGCCCGCCGCGGCCACTCCGGCCCCGAGACCGCACACGCCATCCTGGTGCGGGCGGCGGTGCTCGCGGCGGCGGGCGACCCCGACGCCGCGCGGGCCGACGTGGCGGAGGCCCGGGCGATGCTCGACGGCGTCGTGGGCGCCGCCACCCTGGTCCGGATGGCGGAGCAGGTGGAGGGGCAGCTCGGCGATCCGGCGGCGGGCGCCGCGCCCGCGGCGGGCGGCGACCTGACCGACCGGGAGCTGGCGGTGCTGCGGCGGCTGACCGGCGACGGGTCGGCGCGCGAGATCGCGGCCGACCTGTACGTGTCGCACAACACCGTCAAGACGCAGATGCGCGCGATCTACCGCAAGCTCGGGGTGGCGACGCGCGAGGACGCGGTGGCGACCGCCCGCGAGCGCGGCCTGCTGCCGCGACCCCTGTCCGGGTAGGTGCCCGAGGTCGTCATCCCGACCCGGGGACCGTTCTCCCTGTCGTCGGCGGCCCGCTTCCTGGCGGGCTTCTCCCCCCTCGCCCGCCCGGACGCCGCCGACGACGACGTGCTGCGCCTGGCGTTCGCGCTCGACGGCACCGGGGCGCCGGCCGGCATCGCCCTGCGCCAGGACGGGGACGGGACGGTGCACGGCGCCACGTTCGGCGACGCCGACCCGGACGCGGTGGCGGCCCAGGCGGCGCGCGTCCTGTCGCTGGACGTCGACGGCACCCCGATGGAGGACGTCGCCGCCCGCGACCCGATCGTCGCGACCCTGCTGGAGCGCTACGGCGCGTTGCGCCCCGTGCTGTTCTCGAGCCCCTTCGACGCGGGGGTCTGGGCCGTCCTGACCCAGCGGACGCGGTTCGACCAGGCGATCCGCCTGCGGGAGCGGCTCAGGGCGCTGGCGCCGGCCGAGGTGGAGGTCGACGGGCACGCCCTGCGGCCCTTCCCGGGGCCGGGCGCGCTGGTCGACCTCGAGCCCGTCCAGGGGCTGCCGCTGCCGAAGGTGGAGTGGCTGCGCGAGCTGGCGCGGGCCGCCGCCGAGGGGTTCCTGGACGCCGGCCGGCTGCGGGCGCTCCCGGCCGAGGAGGCGCTGCGGGAGCTGCGGGAGCTGCCCGGCGTGGGCGCCTTCTCGGCCGAGCTGATCCTGGTGCGCGGCGCGGGCGCGCCCGACGTGCTGCCGCTGGCGGAGCCGCGCGTGCGCCAGGCGGTGCGGGTGCTCTACGGCCTGCCGGGCGAG
Source organism: Thermoleophilia bacterium (assembly GCA_050250915.1). GTDB lineage: Bacteria > Actinomycetota > Thermoleophilia > Miltoncostaeales > Miltoncostaeaceae > Miltoncostaea. The sequence continues at coordinate 32,201 of JBFWNT010000022.1, read as the reverse complement.
CCCTCGCCGGCGGAGATGGCCCGCGCGTCGGAGGCGTGGCGGCCGCTGCGCTCCTGGGTCTGCCTGCTGCTGCGCGCCCGGCTGGCCGAGGAGCCGCGCTGACGCACGCCGAGGGCCCGGCGGATGCCGGGCCCTCGGGCGGTGCGAGGCTGGGGGCTAGGCGCCGGCGGGGCTGGCCTCGCCCTCCCCGTCGCCGTCGCCGTCCGACTCGGAGAAGCCGATCTTCTCGTGGAGGCGGCGCAGCGGGCGCGGGGCCCACCAGTTCCAGTCGCCGAACAGGGCCATCAGGGACGGGACCAGCAGCGCCCGGATGATCGTCGCGTCGATCAGGACCGCCAGGGCGGTGCCGACGCCGAGCTCCTTGATCAGGGTGATCTGGGAGGTGGCGAAGGCGCCGATCGCGACCGCGAAGAGCAGGGCGGCCGCCGTGACGATCCGGCCGGTGCGCTGGAGGCCGACGGCCACCGACTCGCGGGTGTCCATGCCGTTGTCGTGGGCCTCCTTGATGCGGGACAGGAGGAACACGGCGTAGTCGGTGGACAGGCCGAAGGCCATCGCGCCCAGCAGGATCGGCTGCGTCAGGTCCAGGGCCCCGACGCTGTCGTAGTTGAGAAGGCCCTCGAGACGGCCGTCCTGGAAGACGAAGACCAGGATGCCGAGGGTGGAGCCGAGGGTCAGCAGGTTCATGATCACGGCCTTCACCGGCAGGATCACGGAGCCGGTCATGACGAACAGCGCGATGATGGTGACCGCCGCGATCAGCAGGATCGCGTACGGCAGGTGCGCCGCCAGGCTCGCCTTCTGGTCCACGAAGCTGGCGGCCAGGCCGCCGACGTCGGCCGGGAAGGGCTCCGGGGTGGCGCGGATGTCGCGGACGAGCTGCTGGGCGGGCTCGGTGAGGCCGTTCTCGACGCCGTAGACGTCGATCCGCCACGTGTCCGGGCCGACCACGGCCGGCGGGGTGACGCCCGCGACGTTGGGCAGCGCGGCGAGCTGCTGTGAGTAGTCCGCCAGGGCGGCCTTCGTCTGCGGGGTCTCGGGGGCGGTGATCGCGATGTAGACGGGCTGGCTGCGGTCCTGGGGGAAGTCGGCGGAGAGGGTGTCCGCGACCTGGCGGGAGGTGGCGCTGGTGGGCAGCACGCTCGCGTCGACCGAGGTGAACTTGATGCCGAACAGCGGGAGGGCGACCACGATCAGGGCGATCGCCGTGACGGCGGCCACGGGGCCGGGGTGGCGCATGACCGCGTTGGAGAGGCGGTACCAGAAGCCGGAGGTCAGCTGCTCGTCGGCGTGCTCGGAGCGGTTGCGCCACGACTTCGGGGCCAGGGAGTTGATCCGCGCGCCCAGCAGGGCGAGCACGGCGGGCAGGACCAGCAGGGCGATGGCGGCCGCGATCAGGGCGACCATGACGCCGGCGATGCCCATGGAGAACAGGAAGCGCTGCGGAAAGACCATCAGGCCCGCCAGGGCGGCGGCGACGGTGATGGCGCTGAACAGGACGCTCTTGCCGGCCGTCCGCAGCGTCGCGGCCAGGGCGTCCCTGCCCGGTCCCCGCTTGGCGATCTCCTCCCGGTAGCGGGAGATGATGAGCAGGCTGTAGTCGATGGCGAGACCCAGGCTCAGGCCGATCGCCAGGTTGAGGGCGTAGACGGAGAGGGTCATCCCCTCGTTCAGCAGCCCGATGGCCAGGAACGAGCCGAAGATGACCAGGCCGCCCATGAGCGAGGGCAGCAGCGCGGCGATGAGGCCGCGGAAGACCCAGAGCGACAGCAGGAAGATGATCGGGAAGGCGAACATCTCCGCCTTCGCGAGGTCCTCGCCGATGATGGTGCCGACCTCGTCGCCCACGGCGTCGGCGCCGCCGACCTTGACCGGCTGGGACGCGAGGGAGTCGCGGATCCGCTTGGCGGCGTCGCCCGCGGCGTCGTCCGAGATGGGCTTCATGAAGACGGCGATGTACGACTGAGTGCCGTCGGTGGAGATCATCGCGGCGCCGCCGCCGTCGAAGGCGGTGACGACCTGCCCGACGTCGGGGTCCTCGCGGATGGTGGCCGCGGCGGTCTCGACCGCCTTGCGGCCCTCGCCGGTGCGGACGTCGCTGCCGGGCGAGACGAGCGCGATGACGCCCGGGTTGGGGTTGACGCCGGAGGCGTGGCGGATGGTGTCGCGAGCGGCGACGAACTCGGCGGACGGGTCCTCGAACCCGGCGCTGGACAGGTTGCCGGTGAGGGGTCCACCGACCACCACGGCGACCGCGAAGAACGCGACGGCGATGGCGATCACGCGCCACGGCCGGCGGGAGAGAAGGGTGGCGAGGGAATTCATCTGCTGCTCAGCGCTCCTCGGGTCGGGGCGTGACGGCGGGCTCCTCGACGTCGATGACCTCGACGCCGAGGTTCCCGAGGGTCGCCAGCACCTCGTTCACGGGACGGCCCCCCGGGCCGCCCTCCAGGATGGTTCGGTCGTCGCGCACGTGCCGGCGCATGCCGGGGATCCCCTTGCAGAAGCGCTCGCTCACCACGCCCCGCACGGTGATCCGGTACTCCCCGCTCATGTGTCCTCCGCGTACGACGTGACCTGACGCGTCGCACGCTTTCGCCCTCCCGGGTGACCCGTCATCACCCCGCCCCGATTTCACCCTGGGTGAAATGGCCTCCCACTCGCACCGACCGCGCTTCCCGGTCCGGCCTGACGCGTTTCCCACTTGGGACTCGCCGCACGTCCCTCGTGGACCGGGCTGGGCAAACGGGACGTGCCCCGGACCACTTCATCGAGGGGTGAGACGGATTCGCGTCGCCACGATCCGGACCGTCCGCGACTGCTGCCCCGCACAATCGAGACCACCGGGTCTCAATTGCGCCGCGATCGGCGCGCGGCCGGCACGGGGTGCGCCTACTCCTCCTGGACGGTGATCCGGCCGACCCGCTGGTGGGTCAAGGTGGCGCCGGCCCAGTCGACGACGGCCTTCGCGCGGTCCTCGTTGGTGGGCAGCAGCGCCATGTGCACCGTCGCCCACGCGAGCTGCGCCGACGTGCCGGTCATCGTGCGCCCGCCCAGCATCTGCACGACCGCGGCGCGGCGGCCGATCATCGCCATCGTGCCCTTGTCGCGATACCGGAAGGGCTTGGGGTCCTTCCCCGCGATCCGGCGGGTGATCGACTCCCCCACGTGCTCACCCGCCTGGAGGGCCACCGACCCGAGCTGGGGCAGCACCTGCCCGGTCTTGCCGTCCGTGATCGCGGCGACGTCGCCCGGTACGTAGACCTCGGGGTGGCCCGGCAGCGCGAGGTCGGGCCCCACGGCGATGCGGTTCCCGCGCGCGAGCTCGATCCCCAGCGACTGGACGATGTTGTTGCCCTGCAGCCCGGCGCCCCAGACCAGGGTGTGCGCCTTGAGCTCCTCGCCGGACGTGAGCGTGACCCGCGTCGGCGTCACGCCCGAGACCCGCTTGCCGGTCATCACCTCGACCGTGCGCTTCTCCAGGGCCTCGGCCGCGTAGCTGCGGAGCTTCGGCTTGAACATCGCGAACAGCTCCGGCCCGCCCTCGACCAGGATCACGCGGACGCGCTCCTGCGGGACGTCCGGATAGTCCTTCGCGAAGACCGACCGGTAGAGCTCCGCGACCGCCCCCGCCGTCTCCACCCCCGTCGGACCCCCGCCGACGACCACCACGTTCAGGGCGCCGTCGTCGATCAGGCCCGGATCGCGGTCGGCGGCCTCCCACCGTTCCAGCAGGTGGTTCTTCAGGCGGACCGCGTGGGGCAGCGTGTACATCGGGAACGCGTGCTCGGCCGCGCCGGCGGTGCCGAAGAAGTTGACCTCGGCACCGAGGCCCATCACGAGGTAGTCGTAGGCGATCGGGGCCAACCCGTCGAAGCGGACCTCCCGCGCGGCGAGGTCCACGCTGGTCACGGTCGCCTGGTGGACGGTCGTGTTCTCCTGCCGCTCGACCAGGTCGCGCAGGGAATGGCCGACGGCCGTCGTCTCCAGCAGCCCCGTCGCGAGCTGGTACAGCAGCGGCTGGAACGTGTGGTAGTTGTGGCGGTCGACGAGCACGACCTCGGCGTCCGCGTGCTTCAGCTTCTGGGCGGCGCCGACCCCGGCGAACCCTCCGCCGAGGATCAGGACGCGCGGGCGCGTGTTCATGTCATTCCTCCAAGTGGTGCCTCAGAGCACCGCGATCGGGTTGACCGGTGAGCCCGTCCCGCCCTCGATCCGCAGCGGCGCGGCGACGAAGAGGAACTCCCAGCGATCCGCCTCCCGGCACCGCGCCAGCAGGCCGTCGAGCGACAGGTAGTCGAGGAGGTGGACGCCCATGGCGTTGAGGGCCAGGACGTGGATGGGGTACGCGACCCCCTCGGCCGCGCTCGGAGCGGTGTCGTTGTTGCCGTCGGAGCCGAGCGCGGCGACCTGCCGGTCGGCCAGGAAGGCCGCCGCGCGGGGGTGGAGCCCCGTCGTCGCGGCCACGGTGTCCCAGGCGCCGAGCTCCGCCATCCGGAGCGTGTGCCCGGTGCGGACCAGCAGGACGTCCCCGGCGCCCACCCGGACCCCCTGGCGCCGCTCGGCCGCCTCGAGGTCGCCGGTCACGACGTCCTCCCCGGGCTCCAGCCAGCGCACGCCGCGCACGGCGGGCACGTCGAGCAGCACCCCGCGGCCGACGAGCCCGTCCCCCACGATGTCGATCGCCCCGGCGGCCGCGCCGCCGGCGGTCACGGCCGAGGCGGGCCGGCCGTCGTAGAGGGCGCCGTCGTACGCCACGTGACTGAAGGCGTCGATGTGGCTGTGCCCCTCGCTGTGGTAGTCGAGCCCGATCACGTCCTTGGCGAAGCGCAGGCCGCCGGAGCCGTCGTCCCCGCCCGGGAGCATGGACATGCGCTGATGTACCACCGGCAGGCCGAGGCCGACGGTGATCCCGCTCCGCACGAGCCCGGCGGCCGCGGCCACCCGGTCCGGGGTGATGTGGTTGAGGGCGCCGCGCGGGCCGAGCGCCCCCCAGCGGCCCCAGGTGCTGACCTCCCGGAAGAGCGCCTCGAACTCGTGGAGGTCGACCTCCTCGCGCACGCGTCCGCTCAGGCGAGCCGGCCGAGCAGGTGGTCGCCCACCCGCAGGGCGTTGGCGATGATGGTCAGCGTCGGGTTCACGGCCCCGATCGAGACGAAGAAGCTGGCGTCGACCACGTAGAGGTTGTCCAGCTCGTGGGCCCGGCAGTTGACGTCCAGGGCCGACGTCGCCGGGTCGGTCCCGAACCGCACCGTGCCGGCCTGGTGGGCGGTCGCCCCGATCGGCATCCCCTTGTGCAGGTAGATGCTGTGGTCCAGGAGGCCGTGGTGGGGGTGCATGCCCAGGTCGCCCAGCATCGACTCCAGCTTGTGACGCAGGCGCTTGAGCCCCTCGACGTTGTTCTTCTCGTCGAGCACCAGGTTGATCTCGCCGTCCGGACCCACCGTGACGCGGCTGTCGGGGCGGGGCAGGTCCTCGGTGCAGAGCCAGAAGTCGACGCTGTGATGCGCGACCGTCTCCAGCGGCCAGTCCGGCGTGAGCCGCTTCGCCCAACGGGGGGCGTTGGCGCGGTCCTGGGTGGCGTCGGCCTTGCCCAGCATCTGGATGCCGCCGAGCGGGAAGTCCCAGTCGTCGGTGCCCAGGTACCAGTCGTGCAGGGCCAGGGTCTTCTGGAAGCGGGTGGGGTTGGGCTCCCGCGAGACGGCGCTGAGCGCGACGTTGTTGTGCCGCATGTAGTGGCGCCCCACCACGTCCGACCCGTTGGCCAGGCCGGCCGGGTGGCGGTCGCTGGCGGAGCGCAGGAGCAGCGCGGCGGAGTTCACCGCGCCGCACGAGACCACCACGATGTCGGCGGAGAAGGTCGTCGTCTCGTCGCCCATCCGCGTCACCACGCCGGTCACCCGGCGGCCGTCCGCGTCGGTCTCCAGCCGCTCGACGTAGGCGCCGGTCACGAGCTCGACGTTGGGGTGCGCGACCGCCGGGTCCACGCACATCACCTGCGCGTCGGCCTTGGCGTCCAGGACGCACGGGAAGCCGTCGACGCGGTCGCACCGGATGCAGCGGCTCGTCCGCGTCGCGTCGCCGTTCGCGTCCTGGTCGAGCATCACCCCGATCGGCAGGTGGAACGGGTGCAGGCCCAGGCGCTCCAGGTCGTCGTTCAGCTGCTGGATCCGCGGCTCGTGCTGGACCGGCGGGTACGGGTAGTCGCCGCTGCGGGGGCCCTCGGTGGGGTCCTCCCCCGCGGCCCCGTGGACCGCGTAGAGGCGCTCGGCCTCGGCGTACCAGGGCTCCAGGTCGTCGTAGCCCAGGGGCCAGGCGGGCGACACGCCGCCGTGGTGGCGCAGCTCGCCGAAGTCCTCGGGGCGCAGGCGGAAGAGGGCCGCGCCGTAGAACTTCGTGTTGCCGCCCACGAAGTAGTAGTTCTCGGGCGTGAACGCGTCGCCGTGGCGGTCGTACCAGACCTCGCCGGAGTGGTACTTCCCCTTCAGGAACACCGCCTCCGACGACCAGTTGTCGCGCTCGCGGGGCAGGTAGCCGCCCCGCTCCAGCAGCAGGATGCGCTTGCCGGACGGCGCCAGGCGATGGGCCAGGGTGCCGCCGCCCGCCCCCGAGCCGACGATGATCACGTCATAGGCGTCCATCAGTACTGCTCCAGCATCTCGGGGACCATGATCCGCGCCGCGGCCTCCAGCAGCGCGAGGTGGGAGAACGCCTGCGGGAAGTTGCCGAGGTGCCGGCCGGTGCCGGCGTCGAACTCCTCGGCGTAGAGGCCCAGGGGCGAGGCGACGCGCAGCAGCCGCTCCATCAGGTCGCGCGCCCGCTGCAGCTCGCCGATGATCGCGAGGGCCGAGACCAGCCAGAACGAGCAGATGAGGAACGTGCCCTCCTTGCCCGAGAGCCCGTCGTCGGTCTCGTCGGTGCGGTACCGCAGCACGAAGCCGTCCTCCGTCAGCTCATCGGCGATCGCGTTGACCGTGGCGCGCATGCGCTCGTCGCTGCCGGGGAGGAAGTCGAAGAGCCCCGCCAGGAGCACCGACGCGTCGAGCGAGTCGGTCTCGTAGTGCTGGCGCAGCACCCCGCGCTCCGAGACGCCGTGCTCCAGGATGTCGGCCCGGATCTCCTCGGCGGTCGCGCGCCAGGCCGCCGACTTCTCGGCGTTGCCGGTGGTCTGGGCCAGCTGGGCGGCGCGGTCGAGGGCGACCCAGCCCATCAGCTTGGACGAGACGTAGTGCTGCGGCGCGCCGCGGGCCTCCCAGATCCCCTGGTCGGGCTCCCGCCAGACCCTGGTCGCGCACTCCGCCTGCGACTCGACGATCGGCCAGAGCCGCCGGGGCAGTCGCTGCGAGTGGCGGGTGTGGAGCAGCAGCGAGTCGAGCACCGCGCCGTACACGTCGTTCTGGCGCTGGTCGAACGCGCCGTTGCCGATGCGGACCGGGCGGGCGCCGGCGTAGCCGGAGAGCTCGTCGCGGGTCGTCTCGGTCAGGTCGCGGCGGCCGTCGATCCCGTACATGATCTGGAGCGAGCCGTCCTCGGTGGGCTCGATGTCGGCGACGAACTGCATGAATTCGTCGGCCTCCCAGTCGAGGTTGAGGTAGTGGAGCGCCTGGAGCGTGAACGTCGAGTCGCGCATCCACGTGTAGCGGTAGTCCCAGTTGCGCTCGCCCCCCGGGGTCTCCGGGAGGGACGTCGTCAGCGCCGCGACGGTGGCGCCGGTGGGCATGTACGTCAGGCCCTTGATCGTCAGGGCGGAGCGCTGGATCGGGTCGCGGAAGCGATGGTCCGGGATCCGCGCGCGGCGGAGCCAGGACCGCCAGAACGAGGTGGTCGCGGCCATCTTCGCGTCGGCCTCGTCGATGTCCACGGGCCCCGCGAGCTCCTCCGCCCAGGAGAGCGCGCAGTAGACGCGGTCCCCGGTGGTCAGCGTGTGGCGTCCGCGGACGCGGTTGCCCTCGATGCCGAGCGCGAGGTCGGAGTAGAGCCGGATGGTCACCCCCGCGCCGGTGGCGTCCGCGACGTGCCCGTGGTCGCCCACGAGCGTCCACTCCGCCGGCGCGCGGCCGTAGTCGAACGCGGGCTCGCAGATGAGGTCGACGTCGACCTGGCCCCCGATGCACTCGACGATGCGGACGAGCATGTGGTCGCCGTCGTCGTCGGCCGGCGGCCGCGTGTGGGGCGTGATCCGGTCCTCGTGCTCCCGGGGACCGAGCGTCAGCGCGTCGGTGACGACGATCCAGCCCGTCGGCGCCTTCCACGTCGTCTCGAGCACGTTGGTCCCCGGCCGGTACCTCCGCGCGGAGGGGTGGCTGATGCCGAAGGGCGCCACGCGGAAGAACCCGGCCTGGCGGTCGAGCAGGCTGCCGAAGACGCTCGGCGCGTCGAACGCCGGAACGCAGAGCCAGTCGATAGCGCCGTCCGGCGCCACGAGCGCGCCGGTGTGGCAGTCCGAGAGGAACGCGTAGTCTGCGATCGGCGGGAACGGCGACGGCGCCGCCGCGCTCTGGGCGCCGTTCGCGGGGTCCGGGCTCACGACCCCATCCACGGCTCGTGCCAGCGCCCCACGCCGGCGAGCAGCGCGTCGGCCGCCTCGGGGCCCCACGATCCCTGCGCGTAGGGGTGCACCGGCGGGGGCGCGTCCAGCAGCGGCTGCATGACCCGCCACGTCTCCTCCACCCCGTCCTGGCGGGTGAAGCGGACGCTCTCGCCGACCAGCGCGGCGTGCAGCAGCACCTCGTAGGGCGTGGGCCCCTCCCCGCCCTGGGTCGAGAACTCCATGTCCAGCGCGATCGTGCCGGGGCCGTCCGCGCGGTGGGCCTCCACCTCGAGCCGGATCCCCGTGGAGGGGTCCAGCCGCACGACCAGCTGGTTCGGCTCCACCTTGTCGAACTGCGGGAACCCGAGCCGGGGCGGGTGCTTGAAGACCAGGCGGAGCTCCGTCTGCGTCACCGGCAGGCGCTTGCCGGTGCGGATGAAGAAGGGCACGCCCGACCAGCGCCAGTTCTCGATGTCGAGCCTCAGCGCCGCGTAGGTCTCGGTCGTGGAGTCGGGCGCGACGCCGTCGATCGCGCGGTAGCCGTCGTACTGTCCCCGGACGTAGTTGGCCGGGTCGGCCTCCTTCACCGCCCGGAAGAGCGCGAGCTGGGCGTCCTTGATGGTCTGCACGTCGCCGCGGGCCGGCGCCTCCATGGCGCACATCGAGACCACCTGCATGAGGTGGTTCACCACGACGTCGCGGAGCGCCCCGACGGGGTCGTAGAAATGGCCCCGGTCCTCGACGCCGAAGTCCTCGGCCATCGTGATCTGCACCGAGGCGACGTGATCGCGGCTCCAGATCGGCTCCAGCATCGCGTTCGCGAAGCGCAGGCGGATGATCTCCTCGGTGCCCATCTTCCCCAGGTAGTGGTCGATCCTGAAGAGCTGCGACTCGTCGATGGACTCGTGGAGCTCGGCGGCCAGCGCCCGCGCGGACGCGAGGTCGTGGCCGAACGGCTTCTCCACCACGACGCGGGCCGACCTGGTGAGCCCCGCATCCGCCAGCCCCTTGACCACGCGGCCGAACAGGAACGGCGGGATCTCCAGGTAGAACACCGGCAGGCTCGCGTCCCCGATCGCGTCCGCGACCCGCCCGTACGTGGCGGCGTCGCCGAAGTCGCCCGAGACGTAGGAGAGACGGGCGGCGAAGCGCGCGAAGACCTCCTCGTCGAGCGTCTCGCCGGTGCCGATGATCGAGTCGCGCGCCCGCTGGACGAGCTGGTCGAGCGTCCAGTCGTCCCCGGCGACGCCGAGGATCGGGCAGTCGAGCAGGCCGCGCCGCTCGAGGCGGTAGAGCGAGCGGAAGGTCATGACCTTCGCCAGGTCGCCCGTGATCCCGAACACCACGAGCCGGTCGGCCGGCCGCCCCTCGAGTGGCGGGGACGGGGCCCCCGGGACCGTGGTGGACGTGTCAGTGGCCACGCGTTCCCCTTCCATCGCTTCCGGGGGCGCCGAGCTGCGCGGACGGCGGTCCAGCCGTCCGCGGGGGCGGTCCCGGCCGGGCCGCCGCACTCGTTCCCTACCACGACGGTAAGGCGACCCCGCGCGGACGGACATCACCCCGATCGGATGAATCGCGGTTCATGTCACACCGGCGGATTCATCCTTCGTGGACGATGTGCGCCGCCCGCGGCCGTGGTGGGGTTGCCGGAGCCCTCGCATGACGAGCCCGACGACCAGCCCGTCCGCCGGGCCCCCCGCCCAGGCGCCCGACCGCGCCGGCCTCGTGCTTCTCGCGCTGATCCTGGTCGCGGGCGTCGCGAACCTGAACCTGTCGGTGGCGAACGTCGCCCTGCCGGACATCGGCCGCGCGTTCGACTCCTCGCAGACCACCCTCGACCTGATCGCGGTCGGCTACTCGCTCGGGCTGGCAGCGTCGGTGCTCTACCTGGGCGCCGTCGGCGACCGCTACGGGCGCAAGATGCTCCTCGTCGGCGGAATGGTGCTGTCGGTGCCGGCGTGCCTGCTCGCCGCGTACGCGCCCACCGACGGCGTGCTGTTCGTGGCGCGCGTCCTGGGCGGCGTGTCGGCCGGCATGGCGTACCCGACCACCCTCGCCCTGATCACGGCCCTCTGGGCGGGCCCCGGGCGGACCAAGTCGATCGCCCTGTGGTCGGCGATCGGCGGCGGCATCGCGGCGCTCGGGCCGCTCGTCGCCGGGGCGCTCCTCGAGCACTTCTGGTGGGGCTCGGTGTTCCTGGTCACGCTCCCGCTCGCCGTGATCGCCCTGGTCATGGCGGTGCTCCTCGTTCCGGCGCACGTGAACGAGACGACCGAGCCGGTCGACAACCTCGGCGGCGTGTTGTCGATCGTGCTGGTGGGCGCGCTCATCCTGGCGATCAACTTCGCGACGGCCCCGAACAAGGGCACGCTGACCCTGTCGCTCGCGATCGTCGCCGTCGTCGCGCTCGTCGCCTTCGTGCTGCGCCAGCGGCGCGCCGCCAACCCGCTCTACGACCTGAAGGTCGCGGGGCGCAGGACGTTCTGGGTCGCCGCCTGCGCCGGGATCATCGTGTTCGGCTCGCTCATGGGGGCCGCCTTCGTGAGCCAGCAGTACCTGCAGAACGTGCTCGGCTACTCGTCGCTCGAGGCGGGGGCGGCGATCCTGCCCGCCGTCTTCCTCATGGTCCTGGTCGCGCCGCGGTCGGCGAAGCTCGTGGAGGCGCGCGGCTCACGCCTCACGCTGCTCGTCGGCTACGTCTTCCTGCTCCTGGCGTTCCTGACGATGCTGGTCCTCTGGAAGGAGGACTCGGACTACTGGCAGATCGGCCTGGCGTATGCGTTCGTCGGCATCGGCGTCGGATTCGCCGGGACGCCGGCCTCCCACTCCCTCACGGGCTCGGTGCCGGTGACCCGCGCCGGCATGGCGTCGGGGACGGCCGACCTCCAGCGCGACCTGGGCGGCGCGATCATGCAGTCGATCTTCGGCGCGCTGCTCACCGCGGGATACGTCTCTGCGGCGACCGCCGCGATCGCCTCGGCGCCGAACTCCGGCCAGATCAACGACACCGTCCAGAACGAGCTGACGCGCTCGTTCGCGAGCGCCGCCGACACGGCGCAGCAGTACCCGCAGTACAGCGAGGGGATCATCGCCGGGGCCAAGCAGGCCTTCCTGGACGGCGACCAATGGGCCTACACCGCGGGCACCATCGCCGTGATCCTCGGCGGGGCGCTGGTCTGGTTCTTCTTCCCGAAGCACGACGACGAGGTGGCGATGCTCGAGCGCTTCGCCGCCGAGGACGCCGTTGACGAGGCGCCGGGATGAACGTGCTGGGCACCGTCGCGGCGGCGGTTCCCGAGGGCCTCCTGCCGGCCCGCAGCCAGATGGGGTTCACCCTGGGCGTGCACATCATCCTGGTGCCGCTCGGGGTGGTGTTCCCGCTGATGATGCTCATCGCGAACTACCTCGGGCTCCGGCGCGACGACGCCGACTGGCTGCGGCTGGCGGAGCGGTGGTCGAGGGTCGCCGCCGTCACCTTCGCGGTCGGCGCGGTGACCGGGACGGTGCTGAGCTTCGAGATGGGCCTGCTGTGGCCGGGCATGTTCGAGCGCTTCGGCGACGTCATCGGCGTCCCGTTCGCCCTGGAGGGGATCTTCTTCTTCCTCGAGGCGATCCTGATCTCGATCTACCTGCTCGGCTGGCGCCGGATGCGCCCGTGGGCGCACTTCTGGGTCGGCGTGCCGATCCCGATCGTCGGCCTCTGCGGGGCGTTCACGGTCGTGGCCGCGAACAGCTGGATGAACCAGCCCAGCGGGTTCACGATGGACGCCGCCGGCACGGTGACCGACGTCAGCGTCTGGTCGGTGATCTTCAACGACGCGGTGAAGTACGAGTTCCCGCACATGTACTTCGCGGCCCTGGTGGCGGCGGGGTTCCTGGTCGCGTCGGTCTACGCCGCCGGGATGCTGCGCGGGCGGCGCGACCGCTACCACCGCCTGGGGTTCCTGCTGCCGTTCACCATCGCCGCGATCGCGATCCCGCTGCAGATGGTGATCGGCGACTCCACCGCCCGCGCGGTCTACAACGACCAGCCGATCAAGTTCGCGGCGCTGGAGCTCAACTGGACCACCGGCCCGGACAAGCCCGAGATCCTCCTGGGGCACCTCAACGCGGACGGCACCGTGTCGGGCGGGCTCGAGATCCCCGGCCTCGCGTCGTTCCTCAGCGACCCCTCGACGGGCAGGGACACCGTCGTCACGGGGCTCGACTCGGTGTCGGCGGACGACCGCCCCAGCATCGGGGCCGTGAACGCCATCCACCTGGCCTGGGATCTGATGATCGGCATGGGAACGGCGCTCTGCCTGCTGGCCGCCTGGTTCGCCGTGCTCATGTGGCGCCGGCGTGACCGGCTCGCCACGTCCACGTGGTTCCTGCGCGCCGCGGTCGTCGCCCCGCTGGCCGCCTACGTGGCCATCGAGTCGGGCTGGATCGTGACCGAGGTCGGCCGCCAGCCCTGGATCGTGTGGCAGATCCTGCGAACCGAGGACGCCGTGACGACCACCGACGCGGGCGTGCTGTGGACGATGTTCGGCGCGATCATGGTGCTCTACGCGGGGCTGGCGGTGGGCTCGGTGCTGGTGATCCGCGGCCTCACGCGCCGCTGGCGCGAACGGGACGAGGCGGAGGCCGCGCCGTGAGCGCCGCCGACGGCTGCCTGGTGGTGCTGTGGATCGCCGCCACGCTCTACGCCGTGCTCGGCGGGGCCGACTTCGGCGCCGGCTTCTGGGACCTCGTGGCGGGCGGCGACGAGGCGGGCCGGCGGCCGCGCGCCCTGCTCGACCGCGCCCTCAGCCCCGTCTGGGAGGCCAACCACGTCTGGCTGATCTTCACCATCGTGGTGCTCTGGACCGCTTTCCCCACGGCGTTCTCGGCCATCTTCACCACGCTGTGGATCCCGCTGACGCTCGCGGCGCTGGGCGTGGTCGTCCGCGGCGCCGGGTTCGCGTTCCGGGCCGCGTCCGACGCCTTCGAGGTGCGCCGCGTCTACGGGGCCCTGTTCGGCATCGCCTCGCTGCTCACGCCCTTCTTCCTGGGGGCCGCACTCGGCGGGATCGCGTCGGAGCGGGTGCCGCCGGGCGACGCCTCCGGCGACCTGCTCACGAGCTGGGCCAACCCCAGCGGCGTGGTCGTCGGCCTCCTGGCGGTCGCCGCGTGCGCCTTCCTGGCAGCGGTCTACATGGTCACCGAGGCGCGCCACGCCGCGGACCCCGCGATGGAGCGGTACTTCACGCACCGCGCGATGACCTCGGCGGCGGTCACCGCGGTGCTGGCCGTCGCCGGCATCGTGGTGCTGCACGAGGACGCCCCCTACGTGGGCGACCGCCTCGTCGGCGAGGCCCTGCCGCTGGTGATCGCCGCCGCCGTGCTGGGAGTCGCGACGCCGGTGCTCCTGGTGCGCGGGCACCCCGCCTGGAGCCGGCTGCTGGCCGCCGGCTCGGTCGCCGGCGTGGCGTGGGCGTGGGCCGTGGCCCAGTGGCCCTACATCCTCCCCACCCGCCTGACGGTCGACGCCGCCGCGGGCGACCCCGAGACCCTGAAGTGGGTGCTCGTGATCTTCGTGGTGGCGATCGTGGTGGTGATCCCGGCCCTGGTGCTGCTGTTCACCCTCGCGCAGCGCGGGCGGCTGGAGGAGGACATGCCCCGCTGACGCCCGGCGTCAGGCCAGCAGGCCGATCTCCCTGGCGCGGTCGACCGCCTCGGCCCGCGAGGACGCGCCGAGCTTGCGGTACACCGCCATCGCCTGCGTCTTCACGGTGAACCGCGACACGTTGAGCCGCCCGGCGATCGCGGGGAACGAGAGGTGCGTGGGCAGGTAGCCGAGCACCCGCATCTCGGCCGTGGTGAGGGCGTCGCGCGTCACGCCGTCCCCGCCGCCGGGGAGGGCGGCCTCGCGCGCGGCCTCGATGCGCTCGCGCAGCACCTCCGGCGGGTCGCCCGGCGGCAGGAGCTCCGCCGCCTCGCGCAGCAGGCCGCGCGCCCCGGCCAAGTCGCCGAGCAGGGCGGCGGCGCGGGCCAGCACCACCCGGGTCTCCACGGCCTCCCAGGGGCCGGCCATGCGGTCGAGCAGCGCCGTCCCGCGGGCCAGGTCGTCGCGCGCCTCGTCGGGCCGCCCCGCGCGGGCGAGCACCAGCGCGCACGCCGCGTGCACCGGGGCGGCCGGCGCGGTGCCGGACATCCCGCTGCGGGCGGCGAGCCCGCGGGCGCGGAGCGCCAGCCGGGCGGCGGCGTGCGGGCCGCCGTCCTGCTCCAGCGCCAGCAGCGCGAGGCGCGCCACGCAGCGCGCCGCGACGGCCGGCATGCGGGCGCCGGCGCGGTGCGCCCCGTCCTCCCACGCGGCCCGGGCCGCGGCCCGGTCGCCCTCCCGCTCGTGCGCGACGCCCTCGTACAGGCGGGCGAGCGCCCGCCACGGGCTGCCCTCGGGCGCGCTCCGCAAGGCCAGCGCCGCGTGGGCCCGCATCCGCGCGGGGTCCTCCCCGCCGGCGGCGGCGCGCAGCAGCGCCACGGCGGCGGCGGGCGCCGGCGCCCCGCCGGGGTGCTCGGCGGCCGCGACCCAGTCCTCCGCCGCCCCGGTCCCGCGCTCGAGGGCGCACCACGCGGCGGCGAGGGCCAGCGGCGCGCGCCCGGCGATCTCCTCGTCGCCGAACGGCGCCAGCGAGCGCTCGATCGCGGCGACGTCGCCGCGCCCGAGGCGGTCGGGCACGGCCGCCCACACCAGCGTGGCGGCACGGTCGAGGTCGCCCGCCGCACGGGCGTGGCGTGCCGCCGCGTCGGGGTCGCCGGCACGCGCGCACCAGCGACTCGCGCGGCGGTGCAGCTCGGGGACCCGCGACGGCTCCCGGCGTCCCAGCTCGGCGCGCAGCATCTCGCCCACCAGGGTGTTGTGGCGCCAGCTCAGGCCGCCCGCGTCGAGCGGCACCACCGGCAGGCCGGCCCGCCGCAGGGCGGCGGGGACCTCCCGCCCCGCCTCCGGGCCCAGGACGGCATCCAGCAGCGGGGACGAGATCTCCTCCAGGACCGCGCTCCCGGCGAGCAGGGCGGCGGTCTCCGGGGGGAGCGGCGAGAGCAGCTCGCCCAGGTACCCGGCCACGGCCGGGTCGTCGCCGCGGATGCCGGCGGGGTCCCCTCCCGTGAGGGCCAGGGTCAGGGCCGCCGGCCATCCCTCGGTGCGCCGCATCAGCCGGCGGGCCTGCGCCGCGGTCAGCGTCACGCCCGCCCGGCGCGCCAGGCGATCGGTCGCCACCTCGTCGAAGGCCAGGTCGTCCGCGCCCAGGCGCAGCAGCCGCCGCTCCGCCGCGAGCCGGCCAAGCGGCAGGGCGGGCGCCGCGCGGCCGCAGACCACCACCTGGGAGCCGGGCGGGAGGCAGCCGATCGCGCCGGCCACGAGGCCGGCGACGTCGTCGCCCGCGACGAGACCGGCGTCGTCCAGCACCAGCACCACCGGCGCCGGGCCCCGGGGCGTCGCCGACGCGACGGCCTCGGCCACGTCGGGCCCCACGCGGCGGTGCGGGTCGACCCACGCGAAGGCGCGGGGGTCGGCGTCCGCCCAGTGGGCCAGCAGCGTGGTCTTCCCGTAGCCCGCCGGCGCCTCCACCACCACCAGGGGGACGTCCTCGGCGGCCATGAGCCGCTCGACCAGCGCGACGCGCACGACGTCGCCCGGGCGGACGGCCTGCGACGCCTGCGGGGGGTGCCCGGCGTGCCGGGCACGGGCGATCGGGACGACCTGGGCGGTCCGGACCATGCCCGCACCGTAGGTCCGGGCCGTGGCGGGAGCCGGGCGGCGCGCCCGATCACCCGGGTGAAGGCGGTCCCCGCGCGGGCGCGGCTCAGAGGGGGGCGGCGCTCCGCAGGCTCACGCCCAGGTGCTCGCGCAGCACCAGCCCGATCATCCGCTCCACGCCGGCCGCGGCGGACGGCGGGACGGCGGGCACCGCATCGGCGAGCGGCCGGCCCACCAGGCCGGCCAGCGCGGCGACGGCCTCGGGCTCCACCCGCTCGGCGCCCGTGCCGCAGGCGTCGCACAGCACGCCGCCGGCCGTGGCCGAGAACGCGGTCAGGGGTCCGCCGGCGCCACACCGGACGCACGACCCCAGCACCGGCAGCAGGCCGCTCACCACCAGCAGCTTCGCCTGACAGCCCAGCACGACCGGGTGCAGCCGCGCGGGGCCGGGCCCGGCGGGGTCGGCGTGGGCGAGCAGGCCGAGCGTGCGGTCCAGGAGGTGCCACGTCTCCTCCGACGGCTCCGCCTCGGGCATGACGCGCATCACCGTCTCCAGCACGCACGCCGCCGACTGGAGCCGGTGCCCCGCGACCCACAGCCCGGCGTGGGCGTCCACGACGGAGGCGCCGCGGATGGTCCCGAGGTCCCCGCGTCCCTCGTGGAGGGTGACCGACGCCGTGACCCCCGGCTGCAACCGGCCGCCCAGCTTCGACGTGGTGCGGCGGGCCCCCTTGGCGATCGCCGACACCCGGCCGTGCGTGCGGGTGAAGAGCGCCAGCACCAGGTCCGCCTCCGAGTATCGGATGCCCCGGAGCACCACCGCCTCGGTTTCGAACGTCGCCATGGCGGAGATTCTGACGACGGCGCCGGACCGAGGGCCCCGCCCGCGCCCCATCGCTACACTTTTTGCATCGTGCAGAGACCGCGCATCCGCATCTACACCAGCGACTTCTGCTCCTACTGCACCCGCGCGAAGAACCTGCTCTCGAAGAAGGGCGTGGACTTCGAGGAGGTGTACCTCGACCGGAGCGACATGCAGAGCCGCATGGACCTCGTCCAGCTGACGGGCCGCTACACGGTTCCGCAGATCCTGATCGACGACCGCCCCGTGGGCGGCTACGACGAGATCAAGGCCCTCGACGACCAGGGCCGCCTGGACCCGCTGCTCGGTCTGGCCTAGCTCGCGCCGGGGGTCGGGATGATCCCCAGCTGCTGGAGCATCCCGAGGTCGTCACGCACCGCCCAGTGCTCGCAGGCGCGGCCGTCGCGCATCCGCAGCATGTGCATGTGCTGCACGGAGAATGGGCGGCCGGTCGGCGGCATCCCCAGCAGCTCCCCCCGGTGGGTGCCGGAGAGGGTCGCGCGGTAGGCCACCAGGTCGCCGGCGGCGACCACCTCGTGGACCTCCAGTCGGATGTCCGGGATCGCGGCGTGCAGGCGCTCCATGCGCAGGCGGAACCCGGCGTACCCGGGGTCCTCGCCCGGCCACGCCTCGTGGTTGACGTAGTCCTCGGTCACGAACTCGGGGATGCGGTCCAGCTCGCCGCGGTCGAACAGCGCCGCCGCGCGCTCGCGGGCGAACGCCTCCATCTCGGCGGGGGTCACGACTCGCCCCCCTCGTCCGCGACGGCCGGGGAGATCGCCATGCCCAGGCGCCGCCTGCGGCGGCGGTGGCGGACGACCAGGTAGACGATCCCTCCCAGGATCGCGAGGACCAGCGCGTAGTCGAAGTAGTGCAGGTTGTGCTGCAGGTCCTCCCAGTTGTCGCCGACCGACCGCCCCGCCAGCGCCAGCATCAGCACCCACGGGATGCATCCGATCACGGTCAGCACCGTGAACCGCCAGAACGGCATCCGCGCGATCCCCGCCGGCAGGCTGATGAACGTCCGGATGATCGGCAGGCACCGCGACAGCAGCACCGCCCAGTCCCCGTACCGGTCGAACCAGCGCTGCGCCGCGTCCAGGCGTTTCGGGGTGATGTGCAGCCAATGCCACCGCAGGGCCCACTCGCGGCCCTTCTCACGACCGATCCAGTAGGCGATCCACGAGCCGATCACGTTGCCGGCGACGCCCGCCGTGACGATCCAGAACAGCGACGCGTCGCCCTGGGAGACCAGGAAGCCGCCGTAGATCATGATCGCCTCGCTGGGCACCGGGATCAGGGCGCTCTCGAGGATCATGAGCAGGAACACCGCGAGGGCGCCGTAGCTGCCGACCTGGTCGGTCGCGAAGTTGACGAGCGGTGCGGTGAGATCCGGCACGGGGACCGATGCTAGCCGCTGACGGCGGCCGCGCGGTCGGCCCCCGTCGGAACCCCCCGGATGGCCCTGGCCGAACGGACGCCGTCACGGATCGCGTCGGAGACGGCCTCCGCGGCGGCCACCCCCACCGCGAAGGCCGACGCCGGCCGCGCGCCGGTGGCGAGGCAGAACGCGGCGTCGCCGTCGATGGGCGTGTGCACCGGCGCCACCGCCCGCGCCATGCCGGCGTGGGACATGCGCGCCACCGTCGCCGCCTCGGGGCGGGTGAGGCGCGCGTCGGTGACCACGCAGACCAGCGTGGTGTGCTCCGCGGCGGCCAGCCGCGGGTGGAACGGCGGGTGGTCGATCACCCGCTCCCACGCCCGCATGAAGCGCCCGTCCTCGCCGACGGCGCCGGCGATCACCTCGCCGCGCCCGTCGATCACGTCGCCCCAGGCGTTGACCACCGCCAGCGCCGCCACGACCACGCCGTCGTGCAGGCGGCGGATCCCGGCCCCCAGGCCGCCCTTGCACCAGCCGTCCCGGGCCCGCAGCTTCCCGCACGTCGCGCCGGTGCCCGCGCCGACGCTGCCCACCGGGTGCGGCCCCTCCGACAGGGCCTCGCAGGCGGCGTAGCCGTCGTCGGGCCCGGGGCGGCGGGCATTGCCGGTGATGCCGAGGTCGAAGATGCACGCCGACGGGACGATCGGGACGCGGGCGGCGACCGTGTCGTGCCCCAGTCCGCGCTCCTCGCACCAGCGCATCACCCCGGAGGCGGCGTCCAGCCCGAACGCGCTGCCGCCGCTGAACACCAGGGCGGTCACCTCGGCCACCGACGCCAGCGGCGCCAGCAGGTCGACGTCGCGCGTCGCGGGCCCGCCGCCGCGCACCTCCACCGCGCCGACCGTGCCGGGCGGCGGCATCACGACCGTGCACCCGGTGCCCGCCTCGGCGTCGGTCCAGTGGCCCACCCGGACCCCGGAGACCTCCGTCACCACCGGGCCGGCTCCGGCTGGCAGCGCGGGCACCAGTACGTGCCGCGCTGAGCGACCCGCGTCTTCACGATCGTGGTGCCGCAGCGGGGGCAGGGCTCGCCGCGGTGGAGGTGGACCTTCAGGAGGTCCTGCATCGTCCCCATCTCGCCGAGCGAGTCGCGGTAGGAGTCGATCGAGGCTCCGCCCGCGGCCACCGCGGCGGCCAGGCGATCGCGGATCGCGCGGTGCAGGCGGCGGATCTCGTCGGCGTCGAGCGACCCGGCCGGCCGCTCGGGGTGGATCCGGGCCTGGAACAGCGCCTCGTCCACGTACATGTTGCCGAGCCCGGCCACGAGGACCTGGTTGAGCAGCACGGCCTTGATCGGGCCGCGCCGGCCGGCGAGCAGCCCCTCCAGCACCCGGGCGGTGAACCGCGGCGTGAGCGGCTCGATGCCGACGCGCTCGGCCCAGTAGGCCTCGTTCTCGGACGCCGGCGCGGCCGGGACGATCCACGCCCGCCCGAAGCGGCGCATGTCGCCGAACGTGAGCGTGCTGCCGTCGTCGAGCGTGACGCGGGCGCGCAGGAAGCGCTCCTCGCCGTCCTCGCCCGGCGGGCGCCAGTGAAGCCGCCCCGTCATGCGCAGGTGCACGGCGAGGGTGTCGCCGTCGTCCAGCTCGATCAGCAGGTACTTGCCGCGGCGGCCGACCGCGGCGATCGCCCGCCCCGCGAGCGCGTCGGCGAAGGCCTGAGGGTCCTCGGGCTCCACCAGCTTGGCGTCGTGGACCTCCGCCCGGGCGATCGTGCGGCCGGGGATGCGGTCGGCCAGCTGGGCGCGGATCGTCTCGACCTCGGGCAGCTCAGGCATCGCCCTCGCCGACGCGGAACCAGGGGTCCGCCATCCGGGTCGCCTCGGCCGCCGCCCACGCGTCGCGGGCGTGCACGACCGCCATCGGCTGGCCTTCCTCCACGGCGTCGCCGGGGCGCACCAGCAGCTCCATGCCCACCACGGGATCGATCGACTGGTCGGGATGCAGCCGGCCGGCGCCGAGCCAGCGGACCACCTCCCCCACCCCGCGCCCGTCGATCCGGGTGACCACGCCGGCCCGCGGGGCCGGCACGTCGACGCGCTCGGGCGCCGAGGGCAGCGCGCCCTCGTCGGTCCAGACGGCGGGGTCGCCGCCCTGGGCCGCCACCCACCGCTCGGCCTTCGCCAGCGCCGACCCGTCGGCGAGCGCCGCGGCGGCCCGCGCCTCGCCCTCGCCCTCGGGCACGGTCCCGGCCGACTCGGCCAGCCGCCCGGCGGCGCGCACCACGGCGGCACGGACGTCGTCGGGACCGGCGCCGCGCAGCACGTCCCCGGCCTCTGCGATCTCCAGCGCGTTGCCGACCATCCGGCCGAGGGGCGCGTCGGCGTCGAGCAGGTCCCACGTCACGGCCCGGCCCCAGGGCGCCGCCATCCGCTCCATGAGGGCCGCCGTCGCGAGGCCCGCCTCCCGGTCGGGCACGAACGCCCCGGCGCCGTACGGGATCTCCAGGTGCAGCGACTCCGCCCCGGACGCGAGCGCCCGCGCCATCGCCGACGCCGCCACCACGCCGGGCGCGGGGACCGTGCCGGTGGCGTCGCGCAGCCCCGCCAGCCGCAGGTCGGCGGGCGCCAGCCGCCCGTGGTGCGCGGCCACGGCGATGCCCTCGTCGCGGAGCTGTCGCACCCAGCGCTCCAGCTCCAGGTCGACCTCCATGCCGGGGATGGCCTCGAGCTTGTCGGCGGTGCCGCCGGCGTGGCCCAGGCCGCGGGACGCCATCTGGGCCACACGGACGCCCAGGGCGGCGGCCAGCGGCGCCGCCGCGATGGGAACCCCGTCACCGACCGCCCCCGTGGTCACGACGTCGCCGGTGGGGCCGAAGCGGCCGAGCTCCAGGCGGTCGCCCGACGCCACCAGCTCGCGCATCAGGGCGTCGGCGTGGCCCTCCGGGAGGCCCTTCGTGCAGGCGAGCATGCACCAGGCGGCCATGACGGCGTCATCGGAGGTCCCGTCGATCCAGCGGCGGACGAACTCCTCGACGCTGCCGGCGTCGACCGGGTCGCCCCGCCGGGTGCGCTCGACGACCTCCACGGGGGCGAACGGCACGGCCATCGACCCCCGACCTTACACCCGGACCCCGGCGGGAGGCCGGGAAACCGCTGGTAGGGTGCCCGTCGTGCCTCGCCTCGCGACATGCGTCGCCGCCCTCGCGGCGTGCGCCATCGGCGCCGGGACGGCCGTCGCGCAGCAGCCGACGCCCACCTCGCCGACCACCACCCCGACGGCGCCGACCACTCCGGCGCCGGCGGCCGGTCCGCCGAAGCTCAGCTCCCTGCGCCTGCCCGCCGTGGTGTCGGCGCAGCAGGGGCACGCCCGCTTCCTGGTGGGCATCCGGCTGTCGACGCCCGCGAAGCTCACGGTGCAGGTCATGTCCTCCGCGGGCAAGGTCGTGCAGGCCACGACCGACGCGACCGCCCGTAAGGCGGGCCGCGCCTACGTCCGGGTCGAGGCGGTCGACACCCGCGGCTTCCAGCTCCTCCAGGGCGCCTACAAGCTGCGGATCCAGGCCACCGACGGCCAGGGCCGCACGTCGCCGGCCGTCGAGGGCCCGTTCCGGCTGCGGCTGACCACGCCGCGGGGACTCTTCGACGCGTACACGGTCCCCCTGTGGCGGGCGTTCCGCCGCCAGGTGGGCACCGCCACGCCCGGGCAGCTCGTGGCGGTGGTGGGCCCGAAGGGCGTGGTCGCGACGGCGGGCCTGCGGCGCGGCGACGTCATCACCAGCCTCAACGGCGTGGCGGTCGCGCAACCCGGCGCCTGGCAGACCGCCCTCCGCGGGCTGCCCGCCGGGAAGACGGTGGAGATCCAGTACGTCCGCAAGGGCCAGACGGTGACCGCCTCGCTCCAGCCGAAGCCCGACTGGGAGGCCGCGCCCGACTACGCCAAGTCGCTCGCCGTCGCGGTGAAGCGCGAGCCCCGCGTCCTCGCCTACTCCGTGGCGCAGGTCCGGCAGCTCATCGACGGCGCCAAGCTGGCCGACGCGAAGGCGCTCATCGACGCGTGGCCCGCCGCGTGGCGCACGACCGCGCCCGGGCAGCTGGTGCAGGGCGACCTGGAGGCGAAGGCCGGCCGCTGGAAGCAGGCGCTCGGCGCCTACAACCGCGCCCGCAAGAAGGACGCGACCCTGGCGGCGGCCGAGTTCGGCCGCGGCCTGGCCCTGTCGGAGCTGAAGAAGACGAACCCGTCGATCGTCGCCTTCGGGGCGGCCGCGACCCTGGACCCCACGGACGCCTCCGCGTTCGGCTTCCGGGCTTACGCGCTGCTCCAGGCCGGCCGCGACGCCGACGCCGTGGTGGCCGCCCGCCAGGCGGTCGCGCTCGACTCCCGCTACGCCGACGCGTTCCTGCCGTTCGGCATCGCGCTGATCGCCACCGGCGACAAGCCGGCCGGCGTGAAGGCGCTGCGCCGCGGGCTGGTGCTGCTGGAGGAGCCGGACCGCGCGGACCAGCTCATCACGCAGCACCTCGACCCCACCGACCCCTGACGCCCCGCCCCGGCCGCGGCCGGGGGAGGGTCAGATCTCGCCGGTGGGCTCGTTCCCGTCGTCGAACGGGTCCTGCCGCGGCGGGCGCCGCCGGCGCGACGAGGAGCGGCCACCGCCGTGCCCCCCGGCGGCTCCGCCGGCCAGGAACACCACGGTCAGGATGCCGGCCGCCAGACCCGCCCACATCTCCCATTGGAGCAGCGGGTTCTCGGCGAAGATGCCGTACAGCAGGAACACCGCGACGACCCCGACCAGCGCCAGCGGACGCTGCTTCGGGGCGGCGAGATGCACCACCCAGGGGGCGATCAGCGCGATGACCAGCAGGAGGATGGTGCTCATGCGCTCGCGTCGTCGGGGGAAGCGGGCATCGGCGGAGCCTAGACACCGGAAACGCCATCCGTCCAGCCGGGGGCCCTCGGAGACGTGACCCATGTTGCCGGAATCCATCTGCTGCAGGGGCTGGAGCTGGTCGGCACGCCCCGCCGATCGGCGGTCGCGCGGCTCGACGCCGAGGGGCGGTTGGCGGCCCTCGACCTGGCCGCGGCCGACGAGGAGATCATCGCCCTCCTGACGGATGCGGACGTGGCCGCGGTGGCCGTGGACGCGCCCCTGCACGTGCCGAACGCGGCCGGGCGGCGCGACGCCGAGGCCGTGCTGGCGTGGTGCGACGTGGCGGCGTTCCCGTCGTCGCGCCGGCGCCTCGGGCAGGTGCACGGCGGCATCCGCGGCGAGGGGCTCGCGCCGCTGCTCGAGGCGCCCGGGCGCGTGGTGCTGGAGGCCCTGCCGGACCAGGTGCTCCGCCAGATCGCATGGGAGCGCGACCACCCCGCCGACGCCCCCGCCATCGACCTGCTGGCGTACCGCACCGCCTGGGTCGGGGTGCGGGCGCCGGTCTTCCGGCCGAAGGGCACGGGGCGGGCGCGGCCCGACGGCATCCTCGCCGCGTGGCGGCTGCTGGACGGGGCGCTCGACCTGGGCGGCTGGGCGCCCGGCCCGCCCGCCGACGACTGGGCCGCCATCGCCGACGCCGCCCGGATCGACGCGATCTGCTGCGCCTACGCGGCCCTGCGCCACGTGCGGGGGTCGGCGGTCTCGATCGCGACGGGAGGACCGCGATTGACCCTCCCGGCGGACGCGAACCTGGCCGCCCGGGCGGCCCAGACCCTCGACCGGCTCAGGAACGAGGGCGCGATCCGCATCTGATGCGGGTCCCCGGGGTTGCACCCTCGGCGGGGGCGTTGTGATATTCCGCACGAAGCCCCTTCGGGGCCGTGTCCACCACCCTTCGGATCGAGAGGATGGCTCCCGTGGGCAACAGCGTCTACAAGGTGATCGAGATCGTCGGTACCAGCGAGACATCGTGGGAGGACGCCACGGCCGCCGCCGTGGCGACCGCGTCCCGGACCCTCCGCGACCTGCGGGTCGCCGAGGTCGTGGAGCAGGACGTGACGATCAACGAGGACGGGTCGATCGACCAGTACCGGACCCGGCTCTCGGTCTCCTTCAAGTACCAGGAGGACTGAGCGTGTAGGCGCGGGTCTCCCAGGGGGCGGCGCGGAGTGCCCCCTGGAGGTCCGCGTCCGACGCGTACGGCCGGTCCTCGATCACCCGGGCCCGGACGGGCACCGCCACCTCCTCGTGGCTGAACGGCCACGGGTCGCAGGTCGCCTCGAGCGGTCCGACGGGCCGCACCGTGAGCGTCACGCCGGGGTCGCCGGCGGCGCGTGGCACCTGCGGCAGCGTGGTCTCGCGCCCCGCCGCCTGGGCCCGCCACGTGAGGTGCAGGCTCAGCACGTCCCACGTCTGCAGCAGGCGGTAGCCCGCCCACGCCCACGCGTCCAGATCGGCGCCGGCGCCGATCCGCTCGCGCAGCTCGCCCTGGACGGTGTCCTGCTGGGCCAGGAACGCCTGCACGGCCGGCGGCCGCGCCCGGCGCGGCGTCGCGGGCCCCTCGTCCAGGCCGAGGCGGCCCTCGTAGAGCCCCTGCCCGTGCATCGACACGATCAGCCCGGCCCGCGGGTCGCGCGCGATGGCCCCCTCGATGCCCTCGCGGTACAGGGCGACGTGGGTGGGCCGGTCGATGTGCGGGAAGTCGACCGGAACACCGTCCTCCCCCACCTGCGGCGCCGCCTCCCACGCCCGCCAGCCCTCGTCGTGGACGGCGGCGGCGATCACGAGCGGCGTCCACGGCTCCGGCCGGGCGAAGGCGGCGTTCCCCCACGCCTCGGCGAAGGCCCCGCACTGCACCTGGTGGTCGACCTGCCGCACCAGCAGCAGACCCTCCGGGCGCCGGGACACGATCATGCGCCCAGCCTACGCGCCGGCGACCCGGGCTCAGCGCACGGACCACTCCTCCACCGCCCCGCCCAGGTCCCGGTCCAGGAACCCCTGCCCGGAGTTGAGGACCACGGCGTCCGGCCCCGTGTCCCACGGCCGCCGCGCCGCCATCGGCCGGCACAGGTACAGCTCGTCGGCGGCGCGGGTGACCGCCACGTAGAAGAGGCGCTCCTCCTCGTCGAGCTTGCCCTCGCTGACCGCCCACCCGGAGGGGAACGACCCGGCCTCGACCTGGAGCACGAACACCACCGGCCACTCCAGCCCCTTCGCCTGGTGCACCGACGACAGCGCGACCCGGCGGGCGGGCCCGGAGACGTCCTCGTCGGCCTCCACCCGCTCGGCCAGCTGGAGGTCGCCGAGGAACCGGTCGAGGCTCTCGGTGCGGGCGGCGAGCTCCGCGAGGCGGGCCAGGTCGCCCTCCCGGTCGCGCCAGTTGGGATAGGCGCGCTGGAGGTGGTCGCGATACCAGTCGGCGCGGGCGACGCGCAGCACGATCTCCTCGGGGCGCGTCATCCCGGCGATGTCGCGGATCGCCCCGGCGAAGCGGCGGAGCCCGGCCGCCCCGGCGCCGGTGGGCTGGAGGGCCGCGGCGGCGGCGAGCGGATCGGGGTTCGCCGCGATGGCCGCCCACGTCCTGGCCGCGACCGCGGCGCCCACGCGCTCGAAGAGCCGCAGGGCGCGGTTCCAGGCGAGCGCGTCGCGCGGGTTGTGGCGCAGCCGCAGGAACGCGAGGACGTCCTTCACGTGCGCGCTCTCCACGAACCGGGCGCCGGAGTAGAGCTCGAACTCGACCCCCGCCTGGGCCAGGGCCAGCTGGAGCTCCACGGAGTGGTGGTGGGCCCGGTACAGGACGGCGATCTCGCCCGGCGCCCGCCCGCCCGTGATGAGGTCGGCGATCCGCTGGGTGACGAACCACGCCTCCTCCTGGGTGGACAGGACGTGCGCCACCACCGGCCGCTCGCCCGACGCCGGCCGCTGCGCCCGCAGCTGCTTGTCGAAGGGGTTGCCGGCGGGCAGCGTCCGCTGCGCCAGCGCGACGACCTCCGGCGTCGAGCGGTAGTTGGTCTGGAGCGGGAAGACCCGGGTGCCGGGGACGCCTGCGAACCGCGCCACCACCTCGGGGTCGGCGCCCCGCCACGAGTAGACGGCCTGGTCGGGGTCGGCGACGGCGATGAGGTTGCCCTGCTCGCCGGCGATCAGCTCCATGAACCGTGCCTGCACCGGGTTGACGTCGTGGAGCTCGTCGACCAGCACCCAGCGGTAGCGCTCCTGGAGCCGCGCGCGGACCTGCGGGTGGTCGTCGAGGAGGCGCACCGTGAGGGTCAGGAGGTCGGCGTAGTCGACCGCCCCCATCGCGCGCTTGCGCTCCTCGTAGCCCTCGGCGATGGCGCGCAGGTCGGCGATGCGGTCGCCGAGGCGCGGGTTGGCCTCGTGGACGACGGCCTCGATGTCGCGCCCGCTCTCGGCGGCGAGGCATGCGTAGCCGACGATGGTGGCCGGCTTGGGCAGCGATGGGCGGGTCTCGCGCCCGGCCAGCACCGCGTCGCGCGCCATGGCGCACACCTCCGCCTGGTCCTCGGCGTCGAGGACCGTGAACGACGACGGCAGCCCCACCATGGGCCCGTGCTGCGCCAGGATCCGGCGGCAGACCGCGTGGAAGGTCCCGGCGGTGACGGCCTGGAGGTCGACGCCCGTGAGCGTGCCGGCGCGCTGGACCATCTCCTTCGCGGCGCGGCGGGTGAACGTGACGAGCATCACCGCCTCGGGCGGCGTGCCCCGGTCGATGGCGTGGGCGAGGGTCGCCACGATGGTCCGGGTCTTCCCCGACCCCGCCGACGCGAGGATGAGCGTGCGCCCCTCCGCCCCCTCGACGGCGGCGAGCTGCTCCTCGTCGAGCAGCGCCCGCAGCGCCTCGGACGCCCCGCCCTCCCGGCGCTCCGGCGGCCGCAGCCGGTACACCTTCCGCTCCCCCGGCTCGGCCGCCAGCGGGTCGCGCCCGTGGACGCGGTCGCGGGCGGCCTTCTGGGCCTCGATGTGGGGCAGCGTGGGCGGCGCGGTCTGCCAGCGCGGGTAGCCGTGGGCCGAGGACATGGGCCGAACACTAGTTCGGTGGTCGGACGGACCTCGCGGCGAGTGGGTACCTGCTAGACACGGGGATGACACAACCGAACCGAGGGGGAGCACGCATGGCGGCACGCGGACGCGCGGAGTGGAAGGGCGACCTGAAGGGCGGCTCGGGTACGTTCGAGGCCGGTGACAGCGGGATCGCGGGGGACTTCTCGTTCACGACCCGGTTCGAGGACGCCCCGGGCGCCAACCCGGAGCAGCTGATCGGCGCGGCCCTCGCCTCCTGCTTCTCGATGGCGGTCTCGAACGCCCTGTCGCAGGGCGGCAACGTCCCGGAGTCCGTGCGCACGGAGGCCGTCGTCTCCATCGGCAAGATCGGCGACGCGACCTCGATCACGAAGATCGACCTGAAGACGGTCGGCCGGGTGCCGGGCATCGACCAGGCGGCGTTCGAGAAGGTCGCCGAGGAGATGAAGTCCGGGTGCATCGTGAGCCGCGCCCTCGCCGGCGTGCCCGAGTTCACCCTGCAGGCCACGCTCGAGACCTAGGCCCGCAGCTCCCGCTCCAGCCGCAGGAGGCCGATGAGGCTCTTCGCGTCACGGACCTGGTCGATCAGCCCGGCCAGGTCCGCGAGCGGCCACGGCACCACCTCGATCATCTCGTCCTCGTCGGCGTGGTGGTCGCCCCGCGCCGGGGTGAGGCCGGTGGCCATGAAGCAGTGGATGTACTCCGTGAGGATGGCGGGGGCGGTGTAGAACCCGCCGACGTCCCGCCAGGTGGCGGCGTCGCGGCCCACCTCCTCGGCCAGCTCGCGCTTCGCGCACGCCAGTGGGTCCTCGCCCGGGTGGTCGAGCTTGCCGGCCGGCAGCTCCAGGGTGAACTCCTCCACCGCCTCGCGCGGCTGGCGCACCATCAGGACGTGGTCGTCCTCGACGGGGACCATCACCACCGCGCCGGGGTGGTCCATGACCTCGCGCGTCACGACCGTGCCGTCCGGGCGCCGGTACTCGGATCGGCGCAGGTTGACGATCACGCCCTCGTGGATCCGCTCGGTCGAGATCGGCGGGCCCAGGCCGCCGCCGGCGCGGCTCACGCCGCGCGGGCGGCGTCGATCAGCCCGAGCGTGACGTCCACCATCTGCTCCAGGCTGCGCACGGCGATGCGCTCGTCCGAGGTGTGGATGTCGATCATCCCGTTGCAGAGGTTGACCGCCGGGAACCCGTTGCGGATGAACGCGTTGACGTCGGAGCCGCCGCCGCTCGGCACCAGGCGCGGGGTGTGCCCCAGCCCGGCCAGGACGGACATCGCCATCGCAACCTGGGGGTCGCCCTCGCCGACCCGGTAGGCGGTGAACTCGCGCTCCACCCGCGTCTCCAGGTCGACCTCGCACTCGGCGGCCGCCCACGTCATCGCGTCGAGCATCGCCGTGAGCTGCACCGACAGGCTGCGCTCGTCGCGGGAGCGCGCCTCGGCGGTGATGGTGCAGCGCTCCGCGATCACGTTGGTGGCGGTGCCGCCCTCGATCGTCCCGATGTTGGCCGTCGTCTCCGCGTCGATGCGCCCGAGCGGCATCCGCGAGATCGCCTTCGCGGCGGCGAGGATCGCGCTGCGCCCCGACTCGGGCGTGATGCCCGCGTGGGCGGGGCGGCCGACGAACGTCGCGCTGATGCGGTGGAGCGACGGCGCCGATCCGACGATGTCGCCGACCGGCCCCGCGTGGTCGTAGACGAAGCCGAAGCGGGCGTGCAGGGGCCGCGGGTCGAAGTGGGCGGCGCCGCGCAGGCCGATCTCCTCGCACGGCGTGAACACCAGCTCCACGCCCGCGTGCGGCCGGCCCTGCCCCACCACCTGCTTCATCGCGTGGAGCACCACCGCCACGGCCGACTTGTCGTCGCCCCCCAGGATCGCGTCGCGCTCGTTGGTCAGGTGCCCGTCGTCGAGGCCGACCTCGATCGCGTCGGTCACCGGCACGGTGTCGAGGTGGACGCCGAACATGATCGGCGTGCCCTCCGCGGTGGGCGCGAACCGGGCGACGATGTTCCCGCACCCGGCGGGGAGGGCCTCGGCCGCGTCGTCCTCGTGCACCTCCGCGCCCATGGCGCGCAGCTCGCCGCGCACCAGCTCCGCGACGCGGCCCTCCTCACGCGACGGCGAGGGGATCTCGCAGAGCCGCACCATCAGCCGGGCCACCTCGGGCAGCCCGGCGAGGTCCTCCGGGTTCAGGGCCTAGCCTCCCAGCGCCGCCCGCTCGCGCGCCGACGTCTCGCGGGCGCCCGCGTGGCCGGCGGCGGCGCCGACGAACTCGCGGAAGAGCGGCTGCGGCCGGGTGGGCCGGCTCTTGAACTCGGGGTGGAACTGCGACGCGCAGAACCACGGGTGCTCCGGCAGCTCCACGATCTCGACGAGGCGCCCGTTGGGCGAGCGGCCGCTCACCACCAGGCCGGCGCGCTCGATCTCCTCGCGCATCGCCGGGTTGACCTCGTAGCGGTGCCGGTGGCGCTCGTAGATGACGTCCTGGTCGCCGTAGGCCTCCCGCGCGCGGGTGCCGGGCACCATGTGCACCGGGTCCGCGCCGAGGCGCATCGTGCCGCCGCGCTCCTCGATGGCGCGCTGCTCGGGCAGGAGGTCGATGACCGGGTACGGCGTCTCCGGGTCGAACTCGCTCGAGTTGGCGCCGTCCATCGCGCAGACGTGGCGGGCGTACTCGATGACCGCGATCTGCATGCCGAGGCAGATGCCCAGGAACGGCACGCCGCGCTCGCGGGCGAAGCGGGTGGCGGAGATCTTGCCCTCGACGCCGCGGCCGCCGAAGCCGCCGGGCACCAGCACCCCGTCGGCCTGCGCCAGCAGCGTCTCCAGGTCGGGCGCCTCCGCGTCGACCCAGTCGATCTCGAGCTCGACACCGTGGTGGATGGCCGCGTGCTTCAGCGCCTCCGCCACCGAGAGGTAGGCGTCGTGGAGCTGGACGTACTTGCCGACGAGGGCGATCCGCACGCGCCCCTCACAGGCGCCGATCGCGTCGACCAGGCGTCGCCAGTCGGTGAGGTCCGGCGGCGGCGCCGGGCGCCCGAGGCGGTGGCACACCACCTTCGCGAAGCCCTCCGCCTCCAGGTTGAGCGGCACCTCGTAGATGTCGCCGGCGTCCACGGCGGAGATGACGGCGTTGGTCGGGATGCCGCCGTAGAGCGCGATCTTCTGGCGGATGTCGTCGGTGAGCGGCCGGTTGGACCGCAGCACCAGCACGTCCGGCTCGATGCCGATGCGGCGCAACTCGTTGACGGAGTGCTGCGTCGTCTTGGTCTTCAGCTCGCCGCTCGCGTCGAGGTACGGCACCAGGGTGACGTGGACGAAGCAGACGTGCTCGCGGCCGACGTCGTTGCGCAGCTGCCGGATCGCCTCGAGGAACGGGAGCGACTCGATGTCGCCGACCGTGCCGCCGATCTCGACGATGACCACCTCGGCGTTGGAGCTGGCCGCCGCCTGCTTGATGCGCGCCTTGATCTCGTCGGTGACGTGCGGGATGACCTGCACCGTCGCCCCGAGGAAGTCGCCGCGGCGCTCCCGCTTGATGACGGTGTCGTAGATCGCGCCGGTGGTGACGTTCGAGATCCGGGTGAGGCTCTCGTCCGTGAACCGCTCGTAGTGGCCCAGGTCGAGGTCCGTCTCGGCGCCGTCCTCGGTGACGAACACCTCGCCGTGCTGGAAGGGGCTCATCGTGCCGGGGTCCACGTTCAGGTAGGGGTCGCACTTCTGGAGCGACACCTTGATCCCGCGGGCCTTCAGGAGCGTCCCGAGGGACGCGGCGCTGATCCCCTTGCCGAGCCCGGAGACGACGCCCCCGGTCACGAACACGTACTTCACCGGCGACTCAGCCACGCGCCCTCCCCTCGCCCGACGACGCACCGCAGCTTAGCGCGGGGCTCGGCGGGCATGACGGCGGCGTCCCACGGGTCACAGGGCGGCGAGGCCCACGCGGCCCTCGGCGTGGGCGCCCGCCGCGCGGGCCATCGCGTTGCGCCGCAGGGCCTGGCAGACCGACAGGGCGACCTTGTACCCGGCATCCGACTCGGAACCGGTCATCACCATCGTCCCCGCCGCACGCCCCGACAGCGCACGCATCAACCGCCGCGGACGCTCCGACACGATCATCACCGGCCGGTCATCCACCGCCAACCCCTCCGCAAGGCCACCCCAATCGGCGTCCTCACCCCGCATGTCCAACATCACGATGTCCCCCGAAGACGGCGCCTGCCCATCCGGACGGGCCTCCGCCGCCATCACCACATACCCCAACCGGGTCAACGTCTCCTCGAGCGCCGAACGCCCGAGCCCCTCAGGCCCCAACACCAGGATCTGCATCGGCTGAATCACTTCCAACCCCTTCACGAACGCGGATGAACACACACCACCCGGCCCAAGGCCACCGTGGTGCAGGACGCGAACGGCCCACACGGACGTTGGATGCACCGACGGCGCACCTCGCCCAGGGGCAGGGGCAGAACTAGCCGGGCCGGCGCACCGCCAGGCCGTGGCCACCACTCGGACCCAGCAGACCCGACAACCAGATCCGCTCCGAACCCGCCGGACGCGGCGCATACGCCGCCAACAGGACCAACCCGAGCATCACCAACAGGAAGATCGTCCCCGCCGGCACCGGACCCGACCCCGGCAGGATGTACGACGCCAACACCGCCAACAGACTCTGCGACGGCGCCGGACCACCCGGCGCCACCAACCGCGGCGCCGCGATCTGCGCCGTGGCGTC
>JBFWNT010000021.1:41602-61027 GCA_050250915.1 Thermoleophilia bacterium | reverse complement strand
CCGCGCTCACCGCGCGGGCGCCTCGCCCGCGGCCGGGGTCGTACACGTGGCCGCTCGTGCGGGCGGAGGCGGAGCGGCGGTGGGCCGCCGGGGAGCCGCCGCGGCGGGTCATCGACGAGCTCCGCGACCGCGAGGACCGCCGCCCCGGCCCGGCCCGCGCCCCCTCGGACGCCACGATGCGGCGGTGGTTCCGCCAGGGGCGCTGGCGCGGGGATACCTGGCTAGGGACTGAAGATCAGCACCAGGAACACCAGGAACACCACGACGTGGACGGCCCCCTCCAGGACCGTGGTCCGAGACCCCGAGAACGTCACCATGCTCAGCACCAGGGTCAGGGCCAGCAGGACGATCCCGGTGCCGTCCAGGCCGAGGACCACGTCCTCGCCGGTCACGAGGCCGATGGTCAGCACCGCCGGGACCGTCAGGCCGACGGTCGAGAGACACGCCCCCAGGCACAGGTTCACCGTCCGCTGGAGCTCGTTGCGGTACGCGGCCTTCAGGGCGGAGACGCCCTCCGGGGTGAAGATGATCATGGCGATCAGGAGGCCCCCGAGCGCCAGGGGGGCGTCCGCCTCCACCAGGCCGCGGTCGAGGATCACCCCCAGCGTCTTCGAGAGCAGCACGATCGGGAGCACCGTCGCGAGCAGCAGGATCGTGTCCCGCTTCACCATCGCCCGCCACGCCGGGTCGTGCGGCATGCCCCCCGCGTGCGGCATGTCCTCCGCGCGCTCCCCCGGCTCCACGAAGAACCCCCGGTGGCGTCCCGTCTGGACGGCCAGGAAGATCCCGTAGAGCACCAGGGTGCACAGCGCGAAGGCGATCGCCTGGCCCGTCGAGAGCGTGCCGGCGTCGGTGGTGGTCGTGAAGCTCGGCAGCACCAGCGCGATCACCGCCAGCGGGATGATCACGATCAGGTATGCCAGCGCCCCCGGCAGGTTGTAGGACTGCTCGTGGTGGCGCAGCCCGCCCACCAGGAGCGACAACCCCACCACGCCGTTCAGCACGATCATCACGACCGCGAACATCGTGTCCCGGCCGACGGTCGGATTGCCGCCGCCGCCGAGCATCACGGCGCTGATGAGCCCCACCTCGATCGCGACGATCGAGATGGTCAGGACCAGGGTGCCGAGCGGCTCGCCCAGCGCCTCGGCCAGATGCTCCGCGCGCTCGATCACCCCGAACGCGCACCAGAACATGAGCCCGATGATCCAGACGAACACCACCGCTGCGAGCCAGTCGGGGCCGGGGTCCCAGGAGAGACCCCGGCCCAGCCCGAGGGTCGCCACGACCGTGCCCCACGCGAGGCCCAGCCGGAGCGCGGTCCCTCGGCCGCGGAGGAGACGCGTTACGCGCGGCTCCCCGCGGCGATCTTGCGGAGGTTCAGGGCCTTCGCCAGGACCTCCTCGTCCACGCCGTGCTCACGGGCCACCTCGCGCAGCCCGCGGCCGCTCGCGGTGGCCTCCTTCACGATCGCGGCGCCCTTGTCGTAGCCGATGATCGGGTTGAGGGCCGTCGCGACCTGCAGGTTGCTCTCGGCGAGCTCCTCCAGCCGCGGAAGGTTCGGCTCGATCCCCGCGATGCACTTGTCCGCGAACAGGCGGGACGTCGTGGTGAGCAGGTGGATCGACCCCAGCAGGTTCCGGGCGAGCAGCGGGATGCGCACGTTCAGCTCGAAGTTGCCCTGCATCCCGCCGATCGTGATGGCCGTGTCGTTGCCGATCACCTGGGCGGACACCTGGAGCACCACCTCGGGGATGACCGGGTTGACCTTGCCCGGCATGATCGACGAGCCCTTCTGCAGCTCGGGCAGGAAGACCTCGGCGAGGCCGGCCCGCGGGCCGCTGCCCAGGATCGCGATGTCGTTCGCGATCTTGGTGAGCGACACCGCGACCACCTTCAGCGCGCCAGAGGCCTCCACCAGCCCGTCGCGCGCGCCCTGCGCCTCGAACGGGTCGGCGGGCGCCGAGATCGGCAGGCCCGTGTCGGCCGCCAGGCGCTCACGCACCTTCGCGGCGAAGTCGGGGTGGGTGTTGAGGCCCGTGCCGGCGGCGGTGCCGCCGAGGGGGATCTGCCCGAGGCGCTTCACCGAGTCGGCCACCCGGTCGCGGCCCTGGCGGATCTGGGCGGCGTAGCCGGCGAACTCCTGGCCGAGCGTGACCGGCACCGCGTCCATCAGGTGCGTGCGGCCCGTCTTGACGATGTCCTTCCACTCCTCGGCCTTCGCGGCGAGGGTGTCGGCCAGGTGATCGAGGGCCGGCAGGAGGTTGTCCACGGTCTCCTGGAGCGCCGCGCAGTGCACGGCCGACGGGAACACGTCGTTGGAGCTCTGGCCGTAGTTGACGTGGTCGTTCGCGTGGGCGTCGTCGCCGGCGAGGTTCGCGATCACCTCGTTGGCGTTCATGTTCGACGAGGTGCCCGAGCCCGTCTGGAACACGTCCACCGGGAACTGGTCGTCGTGCTCGCCCGCAGCCACGGCGTCCGCGGCGACGCCGATGCGCTCCGCGACGTCCGCGTCCAGCAGCCCCAGCTCGGCGTTGACCCGTGCCGCGGCCCCCTTGATCCGGCCCAGCCAGCGCACCACCGGAACCGGCACGCGCTCGCCCGACACCGGGAAGTTCTCGACCGCCTTGCGGGTCTCCCCGCCCCAGAGCTCCTCCGCCACCTCTACCCCCTGAATCGGAATTCGGTCCAGCAGGTGATCCTACCGGGGGGCGGGCTCCCCGATGCCGCCGAGGGCGCGGAGGATCTCCATCGCCGCCCGCGTGCCCAGCTCCAGGTGCTCGTGGCGCAGGTGCTCGTCGGGGGCGTGGATGCGGTCGGTCGGCATCCCGAACCCGGTCAGGACGGTCGGGATCCCCCGCCCCACCAGCACCGCGACCACCGGCAGCGTGCCGCCGATGCGCACCGGCACCGGGGTCCAGCCGGTCGCCCGCTCGATGCCGTCGGCGGCGGCGGCCAGCACGGGATCGGCGGCGTCGAGCGCCGCGGGCCACGCCACGCCCTTGTCCTCGATCGTCAGCTCCGCCCCCGGCGGGGCGGCCGCGCGCAGCAGCCCGTCCAGCGTCCCGGCGAGCGCGTCGGCGTCCTGACCCGGCGCGAGGCGCAGCGACAGCATCGCCGAGGCCTCGGTGGGCACGATGGTCTTGACCGCGTACGGCTCGCCCACGGCCACGCCATGCACGTCCAGGGACGGCGAGGCGAGGGTCCGCATGTAGAAGCCCTCCGCCGCGCCCGCGTCGGCCGGTCGCAGGCCCGCCGCCGCCAGGCTCTCGGCGCCCGACGGCAGCAGCTCCCACGCCGTCACCTCCTCGGCTCCCGCCGGCGCGACGCCGGCGTACAGCGCGTCGGGCAGGCGCCCCTCGCGCGGCGTCACCGCGCCCAGGATCGCCATGAGCGCGTGGGCGGCGTTCATCGCGGCGCCGCCGTAGAGGCCGCTGTGCCCGTCGATCGAGCCGGTGCGGACGTGGATGCGGCGGAACACCATCCCGCGGACGCCGGTGCAGATGGTCGGCTGGCCGGGGCCGATCATGTGGCTGTCGAAGATGACGGCGCCGATCGCAGGGCCCGGGTCGCCGGCGAAGTGCTCGAGCGCCGACGTGCCGCCGCTCTCCTCCTCCCCCTCGATGACGAACGCGGCCCGCACCGGCAGCTCGCCGGCGGCGGCGAGGCGCTGCACGGCGGCGACGAGCATGAACAGGTTGCCCTTGTCGTCGCTCGCGCCCCGGGCGTAGAGGTTGCCGTCGCGGATCTGCGGCTCGAACGCGGGGGACGTCCACAGCCCGGGGTCGCCGGGCGGCTGCACGTCGTAGTGGCCGTAGAGCAGCACGCGGGGCGCGTCCGGGAACCCCGGGCTGGCGGGGACCTCGCCCAGCACGAGGGGGTGGCGCGGGGTGGCGCGCACCTCCACCTCGCCGCCGGCGCGGCGGATCTCGTCGGCGACCATCTCGGCGGCCGTCGCCATGTCCGGCGCGTGCTCGGGCATCGCGCTGATGCTCGGCACGCGCAGCAGCGCCTCGAGCCGCTCGTACTCCTCGACCGTCACGCGGAGGACTCTAGTTCGGCGAAGGCCGCCGCCGCCTCGGCGCGTCCGGAGACGCCGAGCTTGCGCAGCACGGCGGCCACGTGGTGGTCGACCGTCCGCTCCGAGATGACCAGGCGCTGGGCGATCTGGCCGTTGGTGAAGCCCTCGGCCACCAGCTCCAGCACCTCGCGCTGGCGGTCGGTGAGGCCGTGCGGCCCGGCGGGGGCGTCGCCCCGCGGCGCCCGCGGCACCGACTGGGCGCCGCGCTCGCGCAGCCGCGCCCGCAACACCGCCGCCGGCCGGGCGGCGCCGAGGCGGTCGAAGGTGGCCAGGGCCTCCAGCAGGTCGTCCTCGTCGTCCGAGCCGGTCAGCACCTCCGCGGCCTCGTAGACCGCGCCGAGCGACGTGAACGCCTCGGCCGCGGCCCGGGGCTGCCCGGCCATCGCCAGCCGGTACGGCTCCTCCGACCCCTCGGCGCCGTCGGGGTCGCCGCCCGCCCGCCAGAGCCAGAAGCGCGCCTCCGACGCGGTCCGCTCGTGGATGGGCAGCGACGTCCACCCGGACGCCTCGATCGCGGCCTCCGCGTGCCGGCGCACCGCCCCCAGGTCGCCCGCCAGCCACGCGACCTCGGCGAGGGCGCACGCGCTGGGCACCAGCCGCTGGGCCTCGTCGGCCACCTCGGCGCGGCGCCAGGTCTCCCGCAGCAGCTCCTCGCCGCCCTCGTCGCCGCGCCGCACCAGCACGCGGCCCAGGGCGACCATCCCCGGGTGGGCGCTGATGGCGGCGTGGAGGGCGTCGATGGCCATGACCGCACGCCCGTCCTCCTCCGCCCCCGTCCAGTCGCCCGTGTCCAGGCGGCCCCACGCGCGCATGCCCAGCAGGTACTGGTCGTAGAAGCGCAGGTCGTTGGCCCGGGAGAACGCCAGGCCGCGCTCGATGGTGCGGAACGCGAGGTCGTACTCGCGCCGCAGCAGCCGTCCCCACCCGAGGTTCACCAGCCCGCGGGCGGCGTGGTCGTGCTCGTCGTCCTCGGTGGCGATCGCGATCGCCTCCTCGAGCATGTCGATGCCTTCGTCGGCGTCGTCGGCCGCCAGCGCCGTGCCGACGTTGTTGAGCGCGTGCGCGAGGGTCGCCCGGTCGCCGAGCTCCCGCGCCATCTCGATGGCCCGGCTCCCCCATTTGACCGTCTCCGGGGTCCGCCAGGCCAGCATCTTCAGCTGCGACAGCGTGCTGTACGCCATCGCGAGACCGGTGCTCGGCCCGAGCGGCTCGAGCAGCCCCACCGCCCGGTTCGCCGCGGCCTCCGACTCCTCCCGGCGCCCGGCCCACCACAGCAGCCGCGAGAGCCAGCGCTCGTCCTCGCCCGCCTCGGCGATCTGGCCGAGCGAGGTGCGGATGGCCAGCGCCTCACGCCGGGTCGAGAGCGCCTCGTCCGGACCCCCCGACAGGTACGCCTGCTCCGACAGCCCCTCCAGCAGCTCGGCGCGCTGCTCCGAGGGGGCCTCGCCCACCGACTCGAGCGCGGCGCGGAAGTGGTCGGCCGACTGGGCGTGGGCGCCCGCCACGGCGGCGGCGCGGGCGGCGCCGGGCGCGGCGGCCAGGACGGCGTCGGCGTCGCCCGCGCGGCGGGCGTGGTGGACCACGCGGGCCGGGTCGACCCCCTCGCGATCGGCGAGGACCGCGAGCACCCGCCCGTCCAGCTCCCGCCGGCGCATGGGCGACAGCTCGCCCTCGACGCTCACGCGGGCGATCTCGTGCCGGAAGCGCAGGCTGTCGCCGTCGAACTCCAGCATCCCCGCGGCCACGGACTCGTCGACCGGCCCCGCCAGGGAGCCCCGGAGGACGGCCTCGACCAGCCACGTCTCGGCGCGCCCCGGCACCACGCCGACGATCTCCAGCACCTCGCGCGCCTCGGGCGACAGCCGGCGGGCCCGGGCCAGCACGGCGTCGCGGACCGACCCGGGGATCTCCCCGCCCGAGGCCGCCAGCACCTCGGTGACGTAGAACGGGTTCCCGCCGGTG
Organism: Thermoleophilia bacterium; assembly: GCA_050250915.1. Classification (GTDB taxonomy): domain Bacteria; phylum Actinomycetota; class Thermoleophilia; order Miltoncostaeales; family Miltoncostaeaceae; genus Miltoncostaea. The sequence continues at coordinate 54,984 of JBFWNT010000021.1, read as the reverse complement.
GTGTGGTGCAGGGCGCCGGCGGGGCGCCCCGCGCGGCGCGCGAGCTCGGCGACCGACGCGGCGCCCAGCGGCCCCAGGTCGATGCGCCGGACGACGGCCGAGGGCAGCTCGCCGAGGGTGCCGCGCAGCCGGTCGCCCGCCTCGTCGGGCCGCAGCGTCACCACCAGCGTCGCGGTGGTGGCGCCGATGCGCCGCCCCAGCAGCGCCAGCAGGTCGAGGGTGCCCTCGTCGGCCCAGTGGAGATCCTCGATCACCAGCACCCGCGGCGGATGCTCGGCGATCTCGTCGAGCAGCGCCGCCACCAGGTCCTCGCGGCCGCCGTCGCCGCGCAGCGTGTCGGCCAGGCGGCCCCCGGCCTGGCGCGCGATGTCGTGGAACGGCCCGAGCGCGCGCGGCGTCAGCAGCGGGTCGCATGCCCCCGTCAGGAACCGGCGGTCGGCGCCGTGGGCCGCCGGGACGGCCGCGAGCAGCGACGACTTGCCGATGCCGGCCTCCCCCGCCACCAGCACGACGCGGCCGCTGCCGCCCGTGGCGTCGTCCAGCGCCGCGCCGACGGCCGCGAGGGCCTCGTCGCGCTCCAGCAGATCCATTGGCCGATCCTACGCCCGGCCCCGGGCGGCGCTCGACCGCCGCGACTACGACTCGCGCAGCTCCACGGGGGTGATCGGGAGGGTGGTGCGGGTGCCGCCGCGCACCACGCCGAGGGCCACCTCGCAGCCGATCCGCCCGGCGGTCATGAGCCGCTGCAGGTCGCCGACGTCGGTCACGTCCACCCCGTCCACCGAGACGATCAGGTCCTCGGCGCGCAGGCCGGCGCGGTCGGCCGGACTGCCGGGCACGACCTCCACCACCTCGATCGCCCGGTCGCGGCCCAGCTCGGCCACCACACGCGGCGGCAGCGGCCGGGGCCCGCCCGCGATGCCGACGTAGGCGCGGCGCACCCGGCCCTCGCCCATGAGCGCGGCGATGATCCCGCGGGTGGTCGCGTTGACCGGCACCGCCAGGCCCAGGCCGACGCCCGCGACCGCGGTATTGACGCCCACCAGGCGCGACCGGCTGTCGGCCAGGGCGCCCCCCGAGTTGCCGGGGTTGAGGGCCGCGTCGGTCTGGATGACGTCCTCGACCACCCGCCGGGCCCGCGGTCCGCCGACGGGGAGCGCGCGCCCGAGCGCCGACACCACGCCGGCGGTCACGGAGCCGGCGAAGCCGAGCGGGTTGCCGATCGCCACGACCAGCTGGCCCACCTCCAGGCGGTCGGCGTCCCCGAGCTCCGCGGGGGGCAGGTCGCCGCCCTCGGCACGCAGCACGGCCATGTCGGACAGGGGGTCGGCGCCGACCACGTCCAGGGCCATCTCCCGGCCGTCCACCAGGCGGGCCCGCAGGTCGCCGTCGTGGCCCTCGACCACGTGCGCCGAGGTCAGCACGAAGCCGTCGGGCGTGATGACCACGCCGCTGCCGGCGCCCTGGCCCCCGCGGCGGCCCACGCGGATGCTCACGACAGAGGGCCCGAGGGTACGGGCGACGGCCGTGACGACGCGCGAGTAGGCGTCGAGCGCCTCGTCCTCGGCGGGCACGTCGCGGACGTCGGAGATGAGCCGGATCGGCATCGGCCGACCGTAGCGCGCGGTCGCCGGCCGACGCCCCCGGCGCTCAGCCGGCAGGCGTCAGCAGCGCGGCGCGCAGGCCGTCGCGCACCCAGGCCGACCATCGCGCCGGCGTCCAGCCGAGGTCCACGACCAGGAACCGGTAGGCGTCCGGGTGTCCGATGGCGTGGATGAGCGCCGCCGCGTCGTCGTCCGTCAGGCCCGTGCGCAGGGCGCCCCGCGCCCGGAGCGCCGTCGCGGCCTCCCCGTAGTTCCGCAGCCGCGCCTCGGAGCGCCGCAGCTCCAGCGCGGCGACCTCGGGATCGAGCGCGGCGGCCTGGCGGATCACGCCGAACACCGGCGCGGTGCGGGCCAGCGCCCCCTCCCAGAACGTGACCAGGGCGTCGATCACCGCCTCGGCGTCGGGCGCCTGGGCGGCCCACTCCCGCATGAACACGGGCACCGAGACGGGCGCGCGATCCCCGGCCGCGGCCAGGTCCAGCGCGCGCGACAGGAGCTCGGCCTTGCCGCCCACCGCGTTGTAGACGGTCTGGACGGCCACGCCGGCGTCGGCCGCGACCCGCGCGACGGTGGTGGCGACGTATCCGTCGGCCAGGAATGCGGCCAGCGCCGCGTCGACGATCGCCCGCCGCGTGTCCTCGGCGGCCTGCTGCCGCCGTCCCTTGACCGCTGCCATGTCATAAGAATACCATTCCAGTCAATAGAGTGACATTCCATTAAGGGGGAGCGGTGATGACCGACGACCTGAAGCAGTTCACGCTCGAGGGGTTCGAGCGGATGTTCAACCGGGGCGACCTGGCCTACGTGGACGAGGCGCTCGCGGCCGACGCGGTGGACCACCAGGAGCCGCTGGGCGCCGACTTCGCCGCGCACCTGCGCCAGGTGGTCACCACGCTGCGCACGGCGTTCCCCGACCTGCGATTCGAGGTGCACGACATGGTCCGCGAGGGCGACGTCGTGGCCTGCCGGTCGACGATGACGGGCACCCATCGCGGCCCGCTCCCCCTGGGCCCGTTCGCCGGGATCCCGCCGTCGGGGGCGCAGGTCTCCGTACCGCACATGCACTTCTTCCGCTACCACGGCAGCCGGCTCGCCGACCTCTGGCACGTGTGGGACACCGGGATGCTCATGCGCCAGCTGGGCGGCGCGCCGGCCGCCGGCTAGCCGGCGGCGATCATCGCGACACCGGCCAGCGCGAAGCCCGCCCCCGCGGCCTGCAGGCGGCCCAGGCGCTCGTGCAGGACCACGGTGGCGAGCGCGACCGTGGTGACCGGGTAGAGCGACCCGAGCACGGCGACCACGCTCGTCAGGCCCCGCTGGCTGCCGGCGGCGAACATCAGGTTGGCGGACGCGTCCAGGAACCCGGCGACCAGCGTGATCAGCAGGGTCCGCCCCCGCAGCGCCAGGCTCGCCCCCACGCCGACCCAGACGATGAGGGCCAGCGGCACCGACGCGCTCCGGGCGAAGATCAGGGACCACAGCGCGCTCTCGCCGTCGGCCGCCTCGGCGAGCAGCGAGAAGAACGCCCCGAAGCCCACGGCGGCGATCACCGCCAGGCCCACCCCCGCCCGGGAGGCCGGCCCCGGGGCCCGCGCGACCAGCGCCGCCCCGGCCAGGGCGAGCAGCATCCCGGCGAGCACCACGCCCGCCGGGGTGTCGCCGCGGATCAGGTCGACGGCCACGGGGACCAGCGCGCCGAGGGCGCTGATCGGCGCGATGACGCTCATGCTCCCGATCGACAGCGCCCGGTAGAAGGCCATGAGGCCCAGGACCCCGGTGACGCCGGCGGTCGCCGCCAGGAGCGCCTTGTCGGGCGGCGGCAGATCGGGGCGGATCACCCCCGCGGCGATGAGCGCCACCACGAGCCCCGACGCCTGGGACAGGGCGACCACCGCGAACGCCGCCGCGCGGCGGCTCGCGACCCCGCCCAGGAAGTCGGCCACGCCCCAGGAGAGCCCCGAGGCGAGGCCGAGCAGAACCGCGCCCACTATCCCCGGTCGTGCGCCTGCGTCACGCCCCGGCCGCCGCAGCCAGCGCCGGCGCCGGCGCCGCGAGGAGCACCGGCCGCAGGAACTCGCCGGTGTGCGACCCGGGCGTCGCCGCGATCTCCTCCGGGGTGCCCGACGCGATCAGGCGCCCGCCGCCCGATCCGCCCTCCGGGCCCAGGTCGATGACGTGGTCGGCGCTCTTGATGACGTCGAGGTTGTGCTCGATCACGACCACCGTGTTGCCCTGATCCACCAGCCGCTGCAACACCTCGAGCAACTTCTCGATGTCGGCGAAGTGCAGGCCGGTGGTCGGCTCGTCCAGGACGTAGAGGGTGCGGCCCGTCGCCACCTTCGACAGCTCGGTGGCCAGCTTCACCCGCTGCGCCTCCCCGCCGGACAGGGTGGTGGCGGGCTGCCCGAGCCGCACGTAGTCGAGCCCCACGTCGTGCAGCGTCTGGAGCCGCCGGTGGATCTTCGGCACCGCCGTGAACGCCTCGACGGCCTCCTCGACGCTGAGCTCCAGCACCTCGTGGATGGTGCGGCCGCCGTACCGCACCTCGAGCGTCTCGCGGTTGTACCGCTTGCCGCCGCACACCTCGCACGGGACGTACACGTCCGGCAGGAAGTGCATCTCGATGGTGATGGTGCCGTCGCCCTTGCACGCCTCGCAGCGGCCGCCCTTCACGTTGAAGCTGAACCGGCCCGGCGAGTACCCGCGGGCCCGGGCGTCCTGCGTCATCGAGAAGAGCTGGCGGATGTGGTCGAACAGCCCGGTGTAGGTGGCCGGGTTGCTGCGCGGGGTGCGCCCGATGGGCGACTGGTCGATGTCGATGACCTTGTCGATGTGCTCCAGCCCGTCGATCCGGTCGTGGGCCCCGGGCCGCGTGGGCTTGCGCCCCAGCCGGCCGCCCAGCGCCTTGAGGAGGACCTCGTTGACCAGCGTGCTCTTCCCCGACCCCGAGACCCCGGTCACGCAGGTGAGGGCCCCGACCGGGAAGCCCACGCCGATGCCGGTCAGGTTGTTCTCGCGCGCGCCCTTCACGGTGATCCAGCCGCGGGCGGAGCGCCGCGCCTCCGGCACCGGGATGCCCCGCCGCCCCGACAGGTACGCCCCGGTGACCGACGACGGCTCCGCCTCGATGTCCTCCACCGACCCCTGGGCCACCACGCGCCCGCCGTGGTGCCCGGCGCCGGGGCCCATGTCGATGACGTGGCCGGCCGCCCGCATCATGTCCTCGTCGTGCTCGACGACGAGCACCGTGTTGCCCTGGTCGCGGAGGCGCTCCAGGGTGCCGATGAGCTTGCGGTTGTCGCGCTGGTGCAGCCCGATCGAGGGCTCGTCCAGGATGTAGAGCACGCCCACCAGGCCCGACCCGATCTGGGTTGCCAGGCGGATGCGCTGCGCCTCGCCGCCGGAGAGGGTGCCCGCCGCCCGCGCCAGCGTGAGGTAGCCGACGCCGACGTCGTCGAGGAACCGCAGGCGCTCCTGGATCTCCTGGATCACGCGTGCGCCGATGAACGCCTGGGTATCGGACAGCTCCAGCCCCGCGAAGAAGGACAGCGCGTCCTCCACCGACAGGAGGCACACCTCATGGATGTTGCGGCCGGCGACCGTGACGGCCAGCGCCTCCGGCTTCAGCCGGGCGCCGCCGCACGCCGGGCACGGGCGGAGCGACATGAACTGCTCCACCGAGTCGCGCACCGCCTGGGACATCGACGTGGCGTGCTGGCGCCGCAGCTGCGGCAGGACGCCCTCGAACCAGCCCCAGCTGCCGCCGCTCTTGCGCCGCTTTCCCAGGTACACGCGCTCCCGCCGCCGCGGCCCCTCCAGGAGCAGGGTGCGCTGCCGCTCCGGCAGCCTGCGCCATGGCCTGTCGAGGTCGATGCCGTGCTGGTCGGCGATCACGCCGAGGAGCAGGTCGTAGTAGTCGGTGGTGCGGTCGGTCCACGGCAGGATGGCGCCGTCGCGGAGCGTCCGGTCCGGCGCGACCACCAGCTCCGGGTCGACCTCCAGCGTGAACCCGAGGCCGGTGCACTGCGGGCACGCGCCGTGCGGCGAGTTGAACGAGAACGTGCGCGGGGCCAGCTCGGGCAGCGACGCGCCGTGCTCCGGGCACGCGAACTTCTCGGAGTAGATCCAGGTGCGCGGGGTGCCGCCGTCGCGGGGCGCCTCCTCGATCCGCACCAGCCCGTCGGACAGCGCCGTCGCCGTCTCCAGGCTGTCGGTGAGCCGGCGGCGCAGGTCGTCGCGCATGATGAGCCGGTCGACCACCACCTCGACGGTGTGCGCGAACTTCTTGTCGAGCGCCGGGACGTCGTCGATGGCGTAGGGCTCGCCGTCGACCATCACGCGCGAGAAGCCCTCGGCGCGGATGTGGTCGATCACGTCGCGGTGCTCGCCCTTGCGGCCCCGGACGAGCGGCGCCAGCACCAGGAAGCGGGTGCCCTCGTCCAGCGCCAGGATGTGGTCGGCGATCTGCTCGACGCTCTGCCCGGTGATGGGCCGCCCGCAGACCGGGCAGTGCGGCTCGCCGACCCGGGCGAACAGCAGGCGCAGGTAGTCGTAGATCTCGGTGACCGTCGCGACCGTGGAGCGCGGGTTGCGGCTGGTGGTCTTCTGGTCGATCGAGATCGCCGGCGACAGGCCCTCGATGTGGTCGACGTCGGGCTTGTCCATCTGTCCCAGGAACTGCCGCGCGTACGCGGACAGGCTCTCCACGTACCGCCGCTGCCCCTCGGCGTAGAGGGTGTCGAACGCCAGGCTCGACTTGCCGCTGCCGGAGAGCCCGGTGATGACGATGAGGTCGTCGCGGGGGATGTCCACCGAGACGTCCCGCAGGTTGTGCTCGCGGGCGCCCACCACGCGGATGGCGTTCGCGGGCAGGGGTCGGCTCGGCGGCATCGGTTGAGTGTAGTCCGGGGTCCGGCGCCCGCGCCGTCACGCCGGACCACATGGCCCGGCACACCAGGCGCCCCTGCGATCGTTGGCCGCAGGGACATACGGACCCGATCGGTGGGCCCCTACCGTCGGAGCGGTGATATCACCCGTTCCGGCCGCGCACGTCCCCGTCGCTCAGACCGGTGGCGGCGCCGCCGATAGCGATGACCGAGTGATCAGCCCGGCATCACCGCGGCGATCCTCCCCGTCGGAGACCGACCCAAGGACCCCGGTGCCCGCACCCCGAACGCGTTCCCGCGCCCCGTTCCCACGAGCCGCCGCACGCGGCCTGTGCGTGCTCCTCGCCCTGCTGGCCTGCCTCGCCCTGGCGGGCGGCGCGATGGCCGCCGAGGAGTCGACCCCCGTCCCCGCGAACGTCGTCCAGCCCCTCGGGGCGGTCGACCCGCCGGCGGTGGTCCCGTACAAGCAGCTGATCGGCGCGGCCGACGCCCGGAACCTGAACGCGGCGGTGGTGGACACCTCGAGCTACTGGGTGGCGGCGACCGACCGCAACGGCCACCTCATCGCGGCCCAGATCCCGCGCCCGAAGGCCGGGCAGGACTTCGGCGGCTCGCCCGTCAGCTCCGCCACCGAGGCCACGACCGAGGGCATCCCCGGGGCATTCGACCTTGCCGCCAGCCTGCGGGCCGACGGGGTCACGGTCCTGAGCCCCGCGGCCCCGGCCGCGTCGTCCGGGTCGGCGATGAGCGGGTTCATGCGCTTCCTCATCATCCCCCTCTCCGTCGCGTTCCTCGCGGTGCTGGTCCTCGGCTCCATCGCGCTGATCCGCCGCACCAGCGGCCGCGCGGCGGGCGGGCGGGGCGGCGCGGCGAGCCACGGCAAGATCCGCAAGAACGCCCAGGTGGAGCCCCCGTCGGTGCGGTTCGGCGACGTCGCCGGCTGCGACGAGGCGGTCGAGGAGCTCAACGAGGTCGTCGTGTTCCTGAAGGAGCCCGAGCGGTTCCGCCGGGTGGGCGCCCGCATGCCGCGCGGCGTGATCCTGCACGGTCCCCCCGGGACCGGGAAGACCCTGCTGGCCAAGGCGGTCGCCGGCGAGTCGGGCGTGCCGTTCTTCGCCCTGTCCGGGTCGGACTTCGTCGACACGTTCGTCGGCGTCGGCGCCTCCCGCGTCCGCGACCTGTTCGCCCAGGCGCGCAAATGCGAGAAGGGCGCGATCATCTTCTTCGACGAGATCGACGCCATCGGCCGCCAGCGCGGCGGCGGGATGAGCGGCGCCGACTCGGAGCGCGAGGGCACCCTCAACCAGCTGCTCGTCGAGCTCGACGGCTTCGGCGCCCGCGACAAGGTCGTGGTGATCGCCGCCACGAACCGGCTCGACATGCTCGACCAGGCGCTGCTGCGTCCCGGCCGGTTCGACCGCCGGGTGCAGGTGGGCCTGCCCGCCGAGGCCGGCCGCCTCGCCATCCTGGAGCTGCACTCGAAGGGCATGCCGATCGAGGACCGCAGCGCCCTGGCGGCGCTGGCCCGCGTGACCGCCGGCTTCGCGGGCGCGGACCTGTCGAACATGGTGAACGAGGCGGCGATCATGGCCGCCCGCGGGGGCCGCCGGTCCATTCTCGCCGCGGACCTGGACGAGGGCCTGCTGCGCTCCGTCGCGGGGCCCCAGCGCGCCGACCGCCGCATCGCCGACGGCGAGCTGGAGGTCATCGCCTGGCACGAAGCCGGCCACTGCCTGGCCGCCGAGCTCTGCCCCACCCACCAGAAGGCCCAGCGCGTCACGATCCTCGCCCGCGGCGACGCCGGCGGCCTGGCCCTGTACGGGAACGAGGACCGCGCCCTCACCTCCCAGCAGCACATGCACGAGCGGATGGTGGTGGCCATGGCGGGCCGCGCGGCGGAGCAGATCCGCTTCGGGATCATCTCCTCCGGCGCCGCGAACGACCTGGAGCAGGTCAACACCATGGCCCGCGAGGCGGTGGAGCGGCTCGGCTTCTCCCCGCGCGTCGGGCAGATCGTGTCGTCGGCCGGCCCCCGCCAGGTCCCGCTGTCCGGGGAGACCCGCCGCGCGATCGACGAGGAGATCGGCCGGATGGTCGACGCCGCCTACGCCGACGCCGTCGCCCTGCTCACCGACCACCGCGACGAGCTCGACGCACTGGCCGAGGCGCTGGTGGCGCGGGAGCAGGTCGACCGGGGCGAGATCGAGGATCTCCTCCGCTCCGTCCAGGGCGGCGGCCGCCGCCTGCCCACGCGGGCGGACGCCCTCCCCACCAGCCGCGGGCCCGTGGCGGTGGAGGTTCCGGTCCCGGCGCTCCCGGCCCCCGAGCCCGTCGCGATGGCCGAGGAGCCCCCGGTCGCCCCGCCGGACGCGGGGGAGCGCCGCCGCCGGCGCCTGCCCTCGGTCCACGTCCCGCGTGGACGCCGGGTGCGCACCGGCGTCGAGGCCGCCGCCGCCACGGTCTACGCCGTCGCCCTCCCCCGCCTCGGCCGCCGCCGCCGCAAGCGCGCGGGGATCGCCTAGCCGGATCGTCCGCCCGCCGGCCCGGTTCCGTCCTCGGGGCGGAGCCGGGCCGTCGTCGTTCCCGGCACCCGCGGCGGCGCCGGTGTGTGCATGTGGCCGACGGGCGGCACGAGGCGCGGGACGGATGGGGTCCCGGGGGGACGCATCGCCGGTACGATCGCGAGCGTGATCGACCTGACGCCCGACGAGCTGCTCAGCACCACGCGCAGCGTTCGCAAGCGACTGGACCTGACCCGGCCCGTCGAGCGTCACCTCATCGAGGAGTGCCTGGCGCTCGCGCAGCAGGCGCCCAGCGGTGGGAACCGGCAGGGCGCCCGGTTCGTCGTGGTGACCGACCCGGCGACGCGAAAGGCGCTCGCGGACGTCTACCGCAAGGGGTGGGAGCGCTATCTGAGCCAGGGGATCCTCGGCGCGCCCCCCACGCCCAGCGAGGACCCCGCCGTGCGCAAGCGCCAGCGGCGCATCGGGTCGTCGGCGAAGTACCTCACCGAGCACCTGCACGAGGTCCCCGTCCACGTGATCCCCTGCCACCCCGGCCGCACCGAGGGCGCCCCGCAGATCGTCCAGGGCTCCGCGTGGGGCTCGGTGCTCCCCGCCGTGTGGAGCTTCATGCTCGCCGCCCGCGCCCGCGGGCTCGGCAGCACCTGGACCACCATCCACCTCTTCCACGAGCGCGAGGCGGCCGAGGTGCTCGGCATCCCCTACGAGGAGTGGTCGCAGGTCGCGCTCATCCCCCTCGCCCACGCCATCGGCACGGACTTCCGACCCGGCCCGCGCGTCCCGCTGGAGGAGTTCACCCACTGGGAGCAGTGGTAGTGCCGTGACCCGTCACGGGGCGGTCCTCGCGGTGCTCGCCGCGGCCGTCGCGGCGGGGATCATCGCGGCCGTCCTCCTGCGGGGCGGCGACGACGGCGGCGGCGACCGGGCCGGAGCGCCGGCGACGGCGACCACCCCCACCCCGGCAGGGCCGCCGCGCTCGGCCGCCGTCCCGCAGCCCATCTCCCTGGCCGTGGAGGGACGCCTCTGGGCGCTCCGCGCCGGCCAGGAGCCCTGGCCCCTCCAGGGTAGCCGCGGCTACCTGCCGGTCGGCTGGTCCCCGGACGGCTCCTACCTGCTGGCCGAGCGCCGCACCGGCCCGCGGGCCCTCGCCGCGTTCCCCATCGGCGGGAACACGGCGCCGCGTCCGGTCGCGACCGGGCTGGACCGGGCGGCCTGGTCGCCCGACGGCCGCTGGATCGCGGCGCGCAGCGGCGGCGACATCGCGCTGATGCGCGTCGGCGGCGCCACCCGCCCGGTGGCGCCCGCGCCACCGGGGGACGGCCCCGTGGCCGCGTGGTCGGCCGACTCCACCCGCATCGCCTGGGCCACGGCCGGCGCCGACACGGCCATCGCCATCGCGGGGGTCGACGGCGGGGCCCCGCGCCGCCTGCCCCTCCCCGCCGGCCCGGCGCCGACGGCGCTGGCCTGGTCGCCCGACGGCTCGGCGATCGGCGTCGCGCGCAGCGGCGGCGGCGTGCTGGTGCTGCCCGTCGGCGGCGGCGCCCCCCGGCACGCACCCGCCGGGAGCGCACCGGCCTGGTCGCCGGACGGGACCCGCCTGGCCCCCGCCGGCCGCTGCCCGTGCGGCCTGCCCGGCGCGCGCCCCGCCGTGGCCTGGTCGGCCGACGGGAGCCGGATCCTGCGGGTGGCCGAGCGCGGCGACACCCTCGTCTCAACCACCCCGGACGGCGGGGACCCCACCGTCGTCGTGCGCGTGCGCGGGCGGGCGATCCAGCGGCCCATGTGGGTGCCCGCGCCGGGCTGAGCCCCCGGGCCGGGCGCCGCGGTCAGCGGGGCGGCGGCCCCCCGTCGGCACCCCACTTGCGCATGAGCCGCTCGTGGCGGAGCCGGCGCTCCTCGTCCTCGCACCACGGACGGTCGTCGTCGCGGCGCAGCGCCGGCCAGCCCTCGCCCCAGAAGGCGCTGGGCACGGGCAGGCCCTGCATCGCGACGAACAGGTCGTCCTCCTCCAGCCCCGGCGCCGCGAGCGACCGGAAGACCGGGACCTCGTCGTCGCCGCGGGCGCTCACCGGCGCCGCTTCCCCGCCGCGCGGCGCGCCGACCGCCGCGGGACCGGCGCCGTGCCCCGCCGGGGCCCGCCGCCGTCGCCGGGGGCGTCGTCGCCGCCCTCCGCCTGGGCCCGCTCGAGCTGCTCGCGGCGGAGGTCGCCGATCTCGTCGCGCAGCCGCGCCGCCAGCTCGAAGCGCAGGTCCTCGGCGGCCGCGAACATCTCCTGCTCGCGCTCGATGATCATCCGCTCCAGCTCGTCGCCGTCGACGTCCGCCAGCGCGTCGACCTCGCCCCGGCGCTTCTTCCGCGGCGCCGCCGCCTCCTCGTTGAGGCCGAGGAGCTCGACGATGTCCGACACGCCCTTCTGGATCGACGCCGGGACGATGCCGTGCTCCTCGTTGAACGCGACCTGGATCGCGCGGCGACGGTCGGTCTCGCCGATGGCCGTGCGCATCGCCTCGGTCTCGTTGTCGGCGTACATGATCACGTGGCCGTTCACGTTCCGGGCGGCGCGCCCGATCGTCTGGATGAGCGACGTGGTGCCGCGGAGGAAGCCCTCCTTGTCGGCGTCCAGGATCGCCACGAGCGTCACCTCGGGCAGGTCGAGCCCCTCCCGCAGCAGGTTGACGCCCACCAGCACGTCGAACTCGCCGAGCCGCAGGGCCCGCACGATCCGGATCCGCTCCAGGGTGTCGATCTCGGAGTGGAGGTAGCGCGCCCGAACGCCCGCCTCGACCAGGTACTCGGTGAGGTCCTCCGCCATCTTCTTGGTGAGCGTGGTGACCAGCGCGCGCTCGTCCCGGTCGACCCGGTCCCGGATCTCGCCGAGCAGGTCGTCGATCTGGTGGTGGGTCGGGCGGACGTCCACCTGCGGGTCGACCAGCCCGGTGGGCCGGATGATCTGCTCGACCACGTTCTCGGACTCGCGCCGCTCGAACTCGCCCGGCGTGGCCGAGACGAAGACCGTCTGGTTGACGCGCTCCAGGAACTCGGGGAGCTGGAGCGGCCGGTTGTCCAGCGCCGACGGGAGCCGGAACCCCGCGTCGATCAGGGCGATCTTGCGCGAGCGGTCGCCCTCGTACATGCCCCGCAGCTGGCCCATCGTGTTGTGCGACTCGTCGATGAAGCAGATGAAGTCGTCGGGGAAGAAGTCGAGCAGCGTGTGGGGCGGCTCGCCCGGCGCGCGGCCGTCGAGGATGCGCGAGTAGTTCTCGATGCCCGAGCAGAAGCCCAGCTCGCGCATCATCTCCATGTCGTACTCGGTGCGCTGGCGCAGCCGGTGCGCCTCCACGAGCTTGCCGGCCGTCTCGAACTCGGCCACCTGGTGCTCGAGCTCGGCGCGGATCTCGAGGAGGGCCCGGTTGATGGTCTCGGGCGGGGTGATGTAGTGCGTGGCCGGATAGATCGCCATGTGCTTCAGGTCGTTCAGGACCTCGCCGGTGAGCGGGTCGAACTCGGTGATGCTCTCGACCTCGTCGCCGAACATGGAGATGCGGTACGCGGACTCCGAGTCGGCCGGCTGGATCTCGAGCGTGTCGCCCCGCACCCGGAAGCGGCCGCGCTCCAGCACCGTGTCGTTGCGCTGGTAGAGGCTCTGGACCAGGTGGGCGAAGATCCTCTCGCGAGAGTGCTCCTCGCCGACCGCCAGCACCAGGACCCGCTCGCGGTAGATCTCGGCGGAGCCGAGGCCGTAGATGCAGCTGACCGAGGCCACGATGACCACGTCGCGCCGCGCCAGCAGGGCCGCGGTCGCGGCATGGCGCAGCCGGTCGATCTCGTCGTTGATCGACGAGTCCTTCTCGATGTACGTGTCCGTGGCCGCGATGTAGGCCTCGGGCTGGTAGTAGTCGTAGTAGGAGACGAAGTACTCGACCGCCGCCCCCGGCAGCAGCTCGCGGAACTCGTTGCAGAGCTGCGCCGCCAGCGTCTTGTTGTGGGCGATCACCAGCGCGGGCCGCCCCGTCCCGGCGATGACGCGGGCCATCGTGAACGTCTTGCCGGAGCCGGTGACGCCGAGCAGCGTCTGGAAGCGGTCGCCGCGCCCCAGCCCGGTCGTGAGCTCCGCGATCGCCTTGGGCTGATCGCCCGTGGGGGCGTAGTCGGGTGAGACATCGAAGACCGTCGTCGCCATTCGTGGAGGGTACCGCGCGCGCCGGTCGCGACGACCCGGCGCGGCGGACGGCCGGTGCTCAGACCATCTCGTGACCGGGCCCGAATCGCCACGTGCGCAGCGTCAGGTGCTCGGCCGCGAGCGCGCCCGACAGGTCGGACGAGCTGGCGCCGCCGCCGCGCCGCTCCCGGTACGGCGCGTCGGCCGGGCG
>JBFWNT010000021.1:0-41502 GCA_050250915.1 Thermoleophilia bacterium | reverse complement strand
CCATCTCGTGACCGGGCCCGAATCGCCACGTGCGCAGCGTCAGGTGCTCGGCCGCGAGCGCGCCCGACAGGTCGGACGAGCTGGCGCCGCCGCCGCGCCGCTCCCGGTACGGCGCGTCGGCCGGGCGGACGTGCGCGAAACCCGCATCCGGGGCGCTCACGGTCGTGCCCCGCCGATGGCGCAGGCGTCGTACTCCTCGACCCCGTCCAGATCGTCGGCCAGCTCGGCGGCCGACCGCGCGAACGCCGGGCCGCCGTACGTCTCGTAGAGGTGCCGGACGATGCGGCGGGAATCGACGATGACCCGGTCGCCATCCACCAGCACCGGGACGCGCCGCTGCCCGCTCACGGCGTCGACGACGTCGCGCTCGTCCCGCGGGTGGGGCACCTCGATGCTCGACCTCGACCCCGACGTTCTCGAGCCCTTGGCGCGCCGCAGCGCACCATGGACACTTCCAGCGGTGGTAGAGCTCCACCCGGCCGTCCCCCTGGGCCTGGCCGGCGAGGAGCACGTGCTCCAGGACGCCCGGCCGAACACGCGGGTCTACACCATCACCCCCGCCGGGCGGCGCGCGCTCCGGGCGTGGCTCGAGGAGCCGTGGGGCCTGGCGACGCTCCGCGACGAGTCGCTGGTGAAGCTGACGCTGGCGGACGGGCTGCCCGACGCCGAGGTCGCGGCGCGGCTGCGCGGCCTGAAGGCCGAGCACGAGCGCCGCTGCGCCGAGTTCGAGGCCGAGATCGCGGGCCTCTCGCCCGACGGCGACCGCGACCTGATCCTGGCCCTCCGCAAGGGCGTCCACGCCCAACGGGCCTTCGCGCGCTGGTGCCAGGAGGCGATCGACGCCCTCGACGGGGACGCCTGACGCGCCCGGGCGGATCGCGACCCGCGGCGCCCTGGACCGAGGGCCGAGCCGGAGGGCACGTTTTTCGGCGCGCGGGCCAACGAGCGGGGCGGGGGGCCCGGCCTACAGTTCCCCCAGTCGATGCGACGGTGACTCGGGAGGACATCGGAGACATCGACGACAAGGCCCCGCGACCGGGACGCGGGGCTTCGCACCTCAGCCGGTGGCGCCGACCCAGGCGCCACCGGCTGCCCCCAATTGCGGGGCGGTGCGCTCCCGAGGGGCATTAGGCTCCGGGCGTCACCTGACGCCGGAGGCCGCCATGCCCGTCGAGCTGATCCACACGATGGTCCGCATCCTGGACGAGGACCGCTCCCTCGCCTTCTACCGCGCCCTGGGCTTCGAGGAGCGCGGCCGCAAGCGCGTGGGCGGCGACACGGCCACCATCATCTTCATGGGCCTGCCCGGGGACGGCGACCGCCTGGAGCTGACGCTCAACGACGGGCGCACCGAGCCGTACGCGCTGGGCGAGGCCTACGGCCACATCGCGCTGACCACCGAGGACCTGGACGCCGAGCTGGCCGCCCTGGCCGATCTCGGCGTCCCGCCCGACAAGCCTCCCTACGCGCCCTATCCGGGCGGCCCGCGCATCACGTTCGTCACCGACCCGGACGGCTACCGGATCGAGCTGATCGAGCGGCGGTAGCCCCTATGCGGCGGCGGCGAGCGGCGGCACGTCGCTCGCCACCCACGCGCCCTCGCCGCGGTACATCGCCAGCGCCTCCACCACGCGGGCGAACGCGGCCGGGCCGAGCCGCACCGGCAGCTCCCAGACGGGCGTGAGGGCCGTGCCCTCGCCCAGGTCGTGCGCCACCCGGATCAGGAGGCCCTGGCCGTAGGACATGTCCGCGGCCTCGCCGAGCAGCGCCGGCCAGTCCGGGCCCTCGGGGCCGTCGAGGTGCGGGGCGGTCCGCGCCGCGATGGCCGGCGCGGTCAGGATGTGACGGACGGCGGCCCCCTGGGTGGTCCGCGCGGTGGTCATGGTGCTCATCGGCGATGCCTCTCTCGCTACGCTCCGTATCGATTCGATTCCGAACGTAGCAGGGCGCGGCGAAGAACGCTACGATACGCTTCGTAGCGATGGCCACGAACTCCCCCTCCCGGTCCGAGCGCACGCGCCGCGCGATCCTGGACGCCACCCGCCAGATCCTGGCCAAGGAGGGCGTGGGCCGGCTCACCGTGGAGGGCGTCGCCGCGCGGGCCGGCGTGGCCAAGACCTCGATCTACCGCCGCTTCCGCGGGAAGGACGAGCTGGCGCTGGCGGTGCTGATCGACATGGTCGAGACGGTCACCGCCACCCCCGACATGGGCGACACCCGCGAGGAGCTCCGCACCTTCGTGGCCGCCGTCATCGACATCCTGAGCGGCACGGTGATGGGGCGGGTGATGCGCGGCATCGTCTCCGACCTGGCGACCGATCCCGACCTGGGGGCCGCCTTCCGCGAGCAGGTGGTGGCGCTGCGTCTCGCGGAGGTGCGCCGGCTGGTGGAGCGCGGGGTGGCGCGGGGCGACCTGCGCCCCGGCGCCGACCCCGAGCTGGCGCACGAGCTGCTCTTCGGGCCGGTCTACTACCGGCTGCTGCTGAGCGGCGCCCCGCTCGACCACGCGCTGGCCGAGCGGGTCACCGACGCGGCGATCGCGGCGCTGCGCTGAGCGCGGCCCGCTCGCGGACCATCTCCAGGGAGACCTCCCACAGGCGCTCCGCCGCGCGGGCGTCGAGCGCCCAGCGGCGCACGCCGTCGCGCGCCTGCTCGTCGTCCTCGCGCGGCACCGCCTCCTCGCAGTCCTCGAAGTAGCGGCCGCCGACGCCCTCGAGGGCCGGCGACGTGACCAGCAGCGCCGATGTCGCGGCGCCCTGCTCCGGCGACTTGATCGGCGGGATGGTCCCGGCCGCCAGGTCGCGGTCCCACTGCGCGCGGGTGGCGTCGTCCACGTGCTTCTGGAGCCGCGTCCAGATGCCGCCCGGCATGACCGCGTTCGCCGTGATGCCGTCGGCCTGCCAGCGCCGCGTCGCCTCGACCGCGAAGAGCACGTTCGCCGTCTTCGACTGGGCGTACGCCGCCCACGGGTCGTAGGGCCGCTCGTCGAAGTTGATGTCGTCGAACACCACCGGCGAGCGCAGGTGCGCCGCCGAGCTGACCGAGACGATGCGCGCCGCGCGGTCGGCCGCCAGGTACGGGTGCAGCCCCAGCGCGAGCTGGAAGTGCCCCAGGTGGTTCGTCGCGAACTGGAGCTCCCAGCCCTCGGCGGTCCGCTCCTCCGGCGTGGCCATGATCCCCGCGTTCAGGACGAGCGCATGCACCCGGCCCTCCCACCGGCGCACGAACGCGTCGATGGAGTCGCCGTCCGCGAGGTCCAGCCGGCTCACCACCAGCAGGGCGCCCGGCGTGGTGGCCTGGATGTCCTCCGCCGCCCGCTCGCCGGCGTCCACGTCGCGCACCGCCAGCGTCACCTCGGCGCCGGTCCGGGCCAGCGCCCGCGCCGTCTCCACCCCGATGCCGGAGCTGGCGCCCGTCACGATCACGCGCCGCCCGCGCAGGTCGATGCCCTCCACCACCTGCTCGGCCGTCGTGGTGCGCCCGAAGCCCCTCGTCAGCCAACCCATGTCCGATCCTCCCGCGCTATCCTCCGTAGCGGAGGGTCCCTCCGCTTCCAGTCGGGACGTTAGCGGAGGCTGCCTCCGTTTTTCAAGCGAGGAGGACGAGGTGTCGCAGGAGATCCGGCTCCGGCCGGACGCGCAGCGCAACCGCGAGAAGCTCATGGCCGCCGCGGTGGCGGCGTTCGCGGAGGACGGGGTGCGCGCGTCGCTCGAGCAGATCGCGCGTCGCGCGGGCGTCGGCATCGGCACCCTCTATCGCCACTTCCCGTCCCGCGACGCCCTCGTCGCCGCCGTCTACCGCCAGGAGGTCGGCCGTCTCGCGGCCGCCGCACCCGAGCTGCTGGCGGAGTACCCGCCGGACGTCGCCCTGCGCCGGTGGATGGACCGCTTCGTGGAGTACGCGGCCACCAAGCGCGGGCTCGGCGAGGCGCTGAAGGCGGCCATGGAGTCCGACTCGGAGCTGCACGTCGACGGGTTCGCCGCCCTGACCGGTGCGCTCGACGCCCTCGTGGGGGCGGCCATCGCCGCCGGCACGATCCGGGCGGACGCGCGCGGCGACGACGTGCTCCGCGCCCTCGGCGCCGTCTGGATGATCCGCGACGGCGACGACCGCGAGGAGCAGACCACCCGCACCCTCGACCTGATCGTCGACGGGCTGCGCTACGGCGCGCCCGGCGGGGCGGGTGGCGGCCCCAGCCGGTCGCCGTAGGCCCGGCGGTAGATCGGCACGGCGTCGTCCACCCGCCGGACGAAGCTGCGCGTCTCCGGGAACGGGATGTCGTCGGGGATGTGGAGGGTCTGCCCCCGGGCGGCGGCCTGGTCGATCCAGCGCGCCACGTTGGTCTCCCCCGCGTTGTAGGCCGCCAGCGCGACGTCGAGCGACCCATGGCGGTCGAGCAGGTACCGCAGGTAGCGCGCCCCGTAGGCGATGTTCACCTCGGGCGTCTCGAGGTCATCGGGGGACGGGCTCGGGCGCCGCGGCAGGGTCGCGACGAACTGCGCCGTCTCGGGGAGCAGCTGCATGAGGCCGACGGCCCCCTGCGGGGACCGCGAGTCCGGCGCGTAGCCGCTCTCGGTGTCGATCACCGCCGCCACGAGCGCGGGGTCGAGGGCGTTGCGCGCCGCCTCGGCGCGGATCGGCTCCTCGTAGTGGAGCGGGTACCAGAGCCGGGCGTACCAGGCCGGCATCGCCTGGTGCACCTCGTACCAGGCCACCCCGAACGCCGCGAGCACCACCAGGAACGTGAGCAGCAGGGCCCCGCGGCGGCGTCGCCGCGGGCGGGCGTGGGCCGGTGCCGGGCGGGCGGACGTCGCCCTCCGGGACGCGCGCTCAGTGACGGACGGGCGGGCCATGAAGAGATGGCCCAGCGTACTCGCCGAACCGGTCGGCCACCCAGGCGCGCAGGGCGTCACGGTCGCCGTCGTTCACGAAATGGGCGTCCGCCCTGGCGACCTTCTCGGCCTCCGGGAGCTGATGCGCCGCCCGGGAGCCGAAGTCCTGGCCCCGCTGCTCGACCCGCGCCCGGCGCACCTCGTCGGATGCCGTGACCACCAGGACGGCGTCGAACAGGCCGGCGAGACCCACCTCGTAGAGCAGCGGCACCTCGCAGACGAGCAGCGGAGGAGGCGGGTCGGCGGCGGCCTGCGCGGCGATCCACTCCTCGCGCGCCCGGCCCACCAGGGGGTGGACGATGGCCTCCAGGGCCGCAAGGCCGCCCTCGTCGGCGAAGGCGCGCGGGCCGAGCAGCGCCCGGTCGACCGACCCGTCGGCGCCGATCACGGCGTCGCCGAAGCGGGCGCGCACCCGCTCGACCACCTCGGGCCGCGCGTAGGCGGCGTGCACGGCCTCGTCGCTGGAGAGCGTCGCCGCCCCCAGCTCCGCGAACGCGCGCAGCGCCTCGGACTTGCCCGACCCGATGCCGCCGGTCAGGCCCAGCACGGGGGGCGCCGGCGGGCGCCCCCCGGCCACGTCAGGCCTCGGGCTCGTCGTCCTCCGCCGCGGGGGCCTCGGCCTCGGCCTCCACCTCGGCCTCCTCGACGGCCTCGGCGACGGCCTCGATCTCGGCGGCCTCCTCGATCTCGGCAGCCTCCTCGACCACCTCGGCGGCCGCGTCCTCGACGGCCTCGACGGCGATCTCGTCCTCGAGCGCCTCGGCCAGGTCCTCGGCGTCCACCACGGCCAGGCCGTCGGCGTCCGCCTCGGCAGCGGCCTCGGCGTCGGCCTCGTCCTCGACCGTGGCCGGCTCGGCCACGGCGATCGCGTCGGCGTCCGGGTCGATCTCGGCCACCGGGTCGGGGTCGCCGTCGGCGGACACGCCCACCGGCGACTCGTCATCGGCGACGACCGCGTTGCGGATCTCGTCGGGCAGGTGGTGCTGGATCTCGTCGCCGTCGGCCACCCGCTTGAGGCTCAGCGAGAGGCGGCGCCGGTCGGCGTCGATCTCGATGACCCGGACGGCCAGGACGTCGCCCTGGTTGACCACCTCGCGAGGGTTCTCCACGTGGTGCGCGGCGAGCTCCGAGATGTGGACCAGGCCCTCCACGCCGGAGTGGATCTCGACGAAGGCGCCGAACGTGACGACCTTGGTCACGCGACCCTCGACCACGTCGCCCACCTGGTAGCTCTCGATGACGCTCTGCCACGGGTCGGCCTGGGTCTGCTTGAGGCCCAGGGAGATCCGCTGGCGGTCGCGGTCGATGTCGAGCACCTTCACGTTGACCTTCTCGCCGATGGCGAGGATCTCCGACGGGTGGTTGACGTGGCTCCACGAGAGCTCGGAGATGTGGATCAGGCCGTCGATGCCGTCGAGGTCCACGAACGCGCCGAACTCGACGATGTTGGAGATGACGCCCTCGACCACCTGGCCGGGCTGGAGGTCGTCCAGGATCTTCTGGCGCACCTCGCGCCGCTCGTCCTCGAGGACGGCGCGCCGGGAGAGCACCACGTTGTTCCGGTTCCGGTTGAGCTCGATGACCTTGCACTCGAGCTTGCGGCCCAGGAACTCGTCGAGATCCTGGACGCGGCGGATGTCCACCAGCGAGGCGGGCAGGAAGCCCCGCACCCCGAGGTCGAGGATGAGCCCGCCCTTGACGACCTCGATGACCGTGCCCTCGACGTGTTCGCCCGCGGCCGCGGCGGCCTCGATGCGCTTCCACGCCTTCTCGAAGCGCGCGCGCTTCTTGGACAGGATCAGCCGGCCGTCCTGGTCCTCCTTCTGCATGACCAGCGCGTCGACCCACTCGCCGAGGGAGACCTCCTCCTCGGGCTTGACGCTCTTGCGGATCGACAGCTCGGGCAGAGGGATGACGCCCTCGCTCTTGTAGCCGATGTCGACCAGCACCTCGTCCTTGTCGACCCTGACCACCCTCCCGGTGACGACGTCCCCCTCCGAGAAGAGCGGCAGGGTGAGGTCGTAGTTCGGCACCATCTCGCCGTCGACCTCGACGTATTCGGGGCCGTCGAGCGCGCGGACCGGGCTGTCGAGGTCGGGTGCCTCGGTCTCGGGGGTGTCGAGCGCGGTGGCCTCCACGTCGGGGGTCACGAGCTCGGGCTGGTCAGTGGTCATGGGAATGGGGTCGTCCTCGTTGCGGATAGGGATTCCGGGCACGGAACGGTGCTCCGTCCGTCGCGGAAGGTGGTCGAGTATAGACCCGCGGACCCCGCGTGGCGAGGGGCGCGCCGCCGCCCGCAGGCGGATCAGACGGCCGCGACCACCTCGGCGATCTCGGGGCCCCCGAGCCGGCCCGCGCGGGCGCTCCGCAGGCGCCCGTCGGCGCCGATCGCGAGGGCCGCCGGGACGCTCCGCACGGGCAGCGCCGCGGCCCTCGGGTGCTCGGCCAGATCGACCCGCAGGACCTCCCGGCCGCCGGCGGCGCGCTCCACCTCGCGGGCGACCGGCTCGCAGCGCGCGCAGCCCGGCGCGGTGAGCACCACCAGCCATGGGCCGCTCCCCGGAAGGCCGAGGTCGTCGCGCAGGTCGCCCTCCCCCCCGCCCTGACGCGCGAGCAGCAGCCGGTAGGCCTGGCACCCGATGCAGAAGCCGGTGATCGCGGAGATCAGCGCCACCGCCGCCACCAGGCCGGCCACGATCCAGCCGAGCACGTCCTGGCCCGCGAGCACCAGGACCAGCGCGACGGTGAGGAACACGGCCGCGAGGGCCTGGGAGAACCGGACCGGCGCGGCGGGCTCCATGTCGCGGGCGGGCGGCGCGATGCGCCGGAAGAGCCACGCCACCGGCGACCAGCGGGGCCCGAGCAGCGACAGCAGCACCAGCGCCAGGGCCACGGCGAGCGCGGCGGGCTGGTCGAAGATCGCCGCCTCCAGGGCCAGGACGCCCGTGATCGCCTGGGCGAAGCGGGGCTGGAGGGGGTGCACGGCCGGCAAAGTCGGCATTCCTGTCAGGATAGCGGAGTTTGGGGCTCCCCCGGCTCCACCAGGCCGCTCTCGTAGGCCAGCACAACCGCGCCCACGCGGTCCCGGACGCCCAGCTTGCCGAGCACCCGGCCGACGTGGGTCTTCACGGTCGCCTCGCTCAGGTGCAGGCGGGCGGCGATCTCGGCGTTGGAGAGGCCGCGGGCGATCAGGACGGCGACCTCCACCTCGCGGTCGGTGAGCTCCGCGAAGGGCGCGGCGCGGGTCTCGCCCGGGGGCGGCCGGCGCACGAACCGCTCCACCAGGCGCCGGGTCACCGCGGGCGCGAGCAGGGCCTCCCCGGCGGCGACGGTGCGCACGGCCTCGGCCAGGCGGGCGGGCGAGGCGTCCTTGAGCAGGAACCCGCCGGCACCGGCGCGGAGCGCCTCGTAGACGTAGTCGTCGAGGTCGAACGTGGTGAGCACCAGCACCGACGACGCCAGGCCGTGCTGCGCGAGGCGGCGGGTGGCCTCGATGCCGTCGACCACCGGCATCCGGATGTCCATGACCACCACGTCGGGCCGCTCGCGCAGGGCCAGCTCGACGGCCTCCGCGCCGTCGGCGGCCTCCCCCACCACCGCGATGTCGTCCTCGGCGCCCAGCATCGCCGCGAGGCCGCCGCGGATGAGCGCGTGGTCGTCGGCCAGGACGACCCGGATCACGCGGGCTCCTGGACGGGGAGGCGGGCGCGCACCGCGAACCCGCCGTCCTCGCCGGCGGCGGCGTCGAGGGAGCCACCGTACAGCCGCACCCGCTCGCGCATGCCCACGAGACCGTGGCCGCCGCCGGGGCCCTCCCCGGGCTGCGTCGGCGCGTCGTTGACCACCTCGACCTCGACCGAGCCGTCGACCCGGCGCACGTGCACCCGGGTGGGGGCGCCGCCGGCGTGGCGGCGCACGTTGGTGAGCGCCTCCTGGACGATCCGGTACGCCGCGAGGTCGATGCCCGCGGGCAGGCCCT
Source organism: Thermoleophilia bacterium (assembly GCA_050250915.1). Classification (GTDB taxonomy): domain Bacteria; phylum Actinomycetota; class Thermoleophilia; order Miltoncostaeales; family Miltoncostaeaceae; genus Miltoncostaea. The sequence continues at coordinate 32,631 of JBFWNT010000021.1, read as the reverse complement.
CCACGTCGCCCTCGCGCGTCAGCTCCACGGGGACGCCGGTGGCGCGCGCCTCGTCGACCAGCCGCTCCAGCCCGGCCAGCGTGGGCTGCGGCGTGTAGGTGGCCTCGTCCTCGCGCAGCACGTCCAGCAGGCGGCGCATCTCGGTGAGCGTCTCCGCGGCGGTGCGCCGCACCGCGCCGATGTGCTCGCGGACGCGGGCCGGGTCGCGGTCGACGTACGCCTCGGCGGCGCCCGCCTGGACCGCGATGACCGAGACCGAGTGCGCCACCACGTCGTGGAGCTCGCGGGCGATGCGGGTGCGCTCCTCGGCCACGGCCTCGCGGGCGCGCTCGCCGCTCTCGGCGCGCGCGGCGGCCGCCTGCTGGGAGCGGATCCGCACCACCCGGCCCGCGCCCCACGCGGCGGCCACGAAGAAGGTGAGGATCGCGACGTCACCGGAGCTGCTGCCGCCGCTCCAGTAGTCCGAGTTCAGCGTGGTGAGCATCGCCGCGACGGGCAGCACGACCGGGGGCAGCGCGAGGGCGAGCGGCCGGACGTGGCAGGCCACCGAGAAGGTGGCGATGAGCATCGCCGGGAACGGCATCACGCCGTGGTCGGGGGTGTCCGCCGTGGCGACCCGCAGTACCAGGACGGCGCAGATGAGCACCAGCACCGGGATCGGGAGGCGGCGGCGCCACAGCAGCGGGACCGAGTAGAGCAGCGCCACCAGGACGCGGACGGGCAGGCTCCCGGGCCCCTCGACCGCCACCGCCTCGATGAGCGCCCACAGGGCGACGGCCCCGGCGATGGCCAGGTCGATCGGCTGCGGCACCCGCAGGGCGCGCTGGATGCGGGCGACGGTCTGCACGCGCGCATCGTAGGAGGGCGGCACCGGCGGCCGCGTCATCCCGTGGTCGCATCCACGTCAGCCCGTGGTCGCACCCGGTCGCGCCCCGGCGGGGGCCCGGTCGCGACCGCCGGGCGACGCGGGCCGGGGGGTGCGGCGACGAGCCTTCACCCCGACGACGGCACGGGCCGTCGCGGACCGGAGGAGCACCCGATGAACCTGCTGTCCCGCCTCACGACCGACCGCGTCGCCGGCCGGATCGCCCTCCTGGCGGGTGCCGTGATGGCCGGCACCGGCGCGCTCTACGCCACTCGCCCCGATGTGGACCACTCCACCGTCACGACCCCCGTCCAGCACGCGGTGCTCGCGCTGCTCGCCGGGATCCTGATCCTGGTGGCACCGGCCACGATCGCCCTGGGGCGCCGCACCGGCACCGTCCTGGGCCGCCGCGCGGCCGCCGTCGCGGTGGCCGGCCAGCTGGCGCTCGCCGCCACGTGCACCGCCTCCAACGTCAACGGCGCCGACCCCGGCTGGTTCGTCGTCGCCGCACCGCTCGCGAACCTGCTGTGGGCCGGCGGCTGGATCGCCCTGTCCGTCGCCCTGTGGCGCTCCGGCGCCGTCCCCCGCGGGTTCGCCGTGGGCCTGCCGCTCTGCTGGATCGCCCTGCTTCCCCTGTCGTCCCTCGGCGGCGCGCTGCTGGCCGGCGGCTACTGGCTCACGCTGGGCACGCTGATGGCGGCCGGCACCCTGCGCCGCAGCCAGGCGCACGCCGCCCGCGCCGCGGCCGCCGCGACGGCGTAGCCGGAACCCCTCCGGTCAGCCGGGGGTGGCAGCCGAGGGCTGCCGCCCCAGGCCGACCAGGACCTCGCGGAAGTCCTCGAGCACCGCGGGGTCCTCGATGGTGGCGGGCATGCGCCACGGCTCGCCGTCGGCCATCGCGCGGATCGTGCCGCGCAGGACCTTCCCGGAGCGGGTCTTCGGCAGGGCCCGCACCACGCGCGCCTCCTTGAACGAGGCCACGGGGCCCACCTCGTCGCGGATCCGGGCGACGAGCTCGGCGGCCACCTCGTCGTCGGGCCGGTCGACGCCCGACTTCAGCACCACGAAGCCCACCGGCACCTGGCCCTTGAGCGCGTCGGCGACCCCCACCACCGCGCCCTCGGCCACGTCGGGATGGCCGGCGAGGACCTCCTCCATGGCGCCGGTCGACAGCCGGTGGCCCGCGGTGTTGATGACGTCGTCGGTGCGGCTCATCACGAACAGGTAGCCGTCGCCGTCGATGTAGCCCGCGTCGGCGGTCAGGTACCAGCCGGGGTACCGCGCCAGGTACGTCTCGATCCAGCGGTCGGCGGCGTTCCAGAGGGTGGGGGTGCAGCCGGGCGGCAGCGGCAGGCGGATGCAGATCGCGCCGATCTGCCCCGGCGCCACGTCGTCGCCCGCCTCGTCCAGCACGTGGATGTCGTACCCGGGGACCGCTCGCGACGGCGAGCCCGGCTTCACCGGCAGCACCTCGATGCCCATCGGGTTCGACGCGATCGGCCAGCCGGTCTCGGTCTGCCACCAGTTGTCGATGACGGGCGTCCCCAGCAGCCGCCCCGCCCAGTCGAGCGTGTCGGGGTCGCAGCGCTCGCCCGCCAGGAACAGGGTGCGCAGCCGCGACAGGTCGTGGCCGGCCGCCATGGTGGCGCCGGGGTCGTCGCGCTTGATGGCGCGGATCGCCGTGGGCGCGGTGAACATCACGTCGACGCCGTGGTCCGCGCACACTCGCCAGAAGGCCCCCGCGTCGGGGGTCCCGACCGGCTTGCCCTCGTACATCACGGTCGTGCAGCCCTGGAGCAGCGGCCCGTAGACGATGTACGAGTGGCCGACGACCCACCCGATGTCGGATGCGGCCCAGTACGTCTCTCCGGGGTGGGCGCCGAACACGTTGCCCATCGACCAGGTGAGCGCCACGGCGTGGCCGCCGTTGTCGCGGACGATGCCCTTCGGCTGCCCGGTGGTGCCCGACGTGTAGAGGATGTAGAGCGGGTCGGTGGCCTCGACCGTCACGGGGTCGGCGGGCTCGGCGCCCTCCAGGGCCTGCTCCCAGGTGAGGTCGCGGCCCGGCGTCAGCGCCGCCTCGTACTGGGGGCGCTGGAGCACCACGAGGTGCTCGGGCCGGTGGGTGGCCATGCCGAGCGCCCGCTCGACGATGGGCATGTACTCGACCACGCGGTTCGGCTCGACGCCGCAGGAGCCGGCGATGAGCACCCGCGGCCGGCAGTCGTCGATGCGCGAGCACAGCTCGTGGGCGGCGAACCCGCCGAACACCACCGAGTGCACTGCGCCCAGGCGGGCGCATGCGAGCATCGCGACGACGGCTTCGGGGACCATCGGCATGTAGATGACGACCCGGTCGCCGCGCCCGACGCCCAGGCGGCGCAGCGCGCCGGCGAACAGGGCCACCTCGTCGCGCAGCCCGGCGTACGTCCACCGCCGGACCTCGCCGGTCACGGCGCTGTCGTGGATCAGGGCGGCCTGCTCGCCGCGCCCGTCCCGGACGTGCCGGTCGAGGGCGTTGTGGCACGTGTTGAGGCGGCCGCCCGCGTACCAGCGGTGGATGGGCGCCTCCGACGAGTCGAGGATCCGGTCCGGCGGGCGCTCCCATTCGACGAGCGCGGCCTGCTCGGCCCAGAAGCCCTCCGGGTCCTGCTGCCAGCGGCGGTACGTGTCCTCGTAGGCCCCCATGGCACACCTCCCCGGGCGAGCCTACTGCGAGGCGGCCCCGGCATGCTCGCCCACCGTCCGGAACGCGCGGTTGAGCTCCGCGAGGCGGCGCGGGGCGTCGTCGCCATCCTCGCGCAGGCAGATCTCGCGGAGGGCCGCGAACGCCGCGCGGACCACCTCCGGCCGCGCCGCCGGGTGGACCTCCAGCACCAGGAAGGCCTCGGCCTCGGTCACTTGGCCTCCAGCCACGTGTCGCCGATCCCGACGTCGACGGCCAGCGGCGGGTCCAGGTCGTAGGCCGCGACCATCGCCTGCCGCACGACCTGGCCGGCGCGCCGGGCCTCCTCCTCCGGCGCCTCCACCAGCAGCTCGTCGTGGATCTGGAGGATCAGCCGCGCCTGGAGGCCCTCCTCGCGCAGCGCGGCGTGGGCGCGGATCATCGCCGCCTTGATGATGTCCGCCGCCGTCCCCTGGATCACGGTGTTCACGGCCAGGCGCTCCCCCAGCTGGCGCTGCTGGACCGTGCGCCCCTGGAGCTCCGGGATCGCCCGGCGGCGCCCGAACAGCGTGGTCACGTAGCCGTCCTGCGCGGCCGCGGCGATGGTGGTGTCGATGAAGCTGCGGACCCGCGGGTACCGCGCCAGGTAGGCGTCGATGTAGAGGCGGGCGTCGGCGCGGGGGATGCCGAGGTTCTCCGACAGGCCGAAGTCGCTGATCCCGTAGACGATCCCGAAGTTGACGGCCTTCGCCCGGTCGCGGGTGTCGCGGTCGACGTCCGCGAGCGCCATCCCGAACACCTCGGCGGCGGTGGCGCGGTGCACGTCCTCGCCGCGGCGGAACGCGTCCTGGAGCGCCGGCTCCCCGGAGATGTGGGCCAGGATCCGCAGCTCCACCTGGCTGTAGTCGCACGACACGAGCTTCCAGCCGGGATCGGTGACGAACGCGCCCCGGATCTCCCGGCCCAGCTGGGTGCGGATCGGGATGTTCTGCAGGTTGGGGTTCGTCGAGGCGAGCCGCCCCGTCTCGGCGTTGGCCTGCTTGAACGTGGTGTGCAGGCGGTCGTGCGCGTCGACCATCTCCGGCAGCGGCGAGAGGTAGGTGTTGTCGAGCTTGGTCATGTCCCGGTAGCGCCCGATCAGGTTCACGATGGGGTGCCTGTCCTCGAGCAGCTTCAGCACCTTGCGGTCGGTGCTCCAGCCGGTCTTGCCCTTGCGGAAGGTGGGGAGCCCGAGACGCTCGAACAGCACCTGCCCGAGCTGCTTGGGCGAGTCGATCACGAACTCCCCGCCGGCCAGCTCGTAGATCTGGTCGCGCAGCTCGTCGGCGGCGTCGCGCACGCGGGCGGCGATCTCGCCCAGGCGGTGGACGTCCAGGCGCACGCCCACGTCCTCCATCGACGCGAGCACCCGCGTGAGGGGCAGCTCCACCTCGTCGTACAGGGTCGCCAGGCCGGCGGCCTCCATCTGGGCCCGCTGGCGGGCGGCCAGCTCCCGGACCAGCACCGCCTCGCGCACCGCGTACGGCTGCTCGCCCTCGACCCCGAATCCGGCGGCCTCGGCGACGTCGTCCAGCGCGTACTCGCCGCGACGCCGGGGGTCGAGGAGGTACGCGGCGATCATCGTGTCGTGCACCGGCTGCAGGCCCTCGCCGGTGGCGCGGACGACCGACTTGGCGTCGTGGCAGGCCACGGCCTTGCCGGCCAGGGCGCGCTCCAGGGCGGCGCCGGTGTCGTCGTCCACGTGCCCGTGGGGGACCTCCTCGGCGTCGGTCGCGACCGCCCAGCCCTCGGGCGAGACGGACAGGGCGACGGCGTCGACCCCGGCCAGGCGCAGGCCCAGGTCCTCGGGCGTCGCCGCGACGGCGACGGCGGTGGCGGTGTGGGCGGCCTCCACCTCGGGCGCCGTCTCCCCCGTCACCTCCTCCAGGCGGCGCAGCAGGCTGCCGAACTCGAAGCGCTCGAAGGTGGAGCGCAGGTGCTCCATCCGCTCCGGGGTGTACTCGATCGGCGGGACGTCCTCCAGGTCGAGCTCGACGGGGGCGTCCGTGACGATGATCGCCTGCTCCCGCGTCTTCAGCGCATCGTCCCGGTGGGTCTCGAGGGCCTCGCGCCGCTTGGGCGTCTGCTCGCCGGCGGCGTCCAGGATCGCGTCGAGCGAGCCGTACTTCTGGAGCAGCTGCGATGCGCCCTTCTCGCCGATGCCCGGAACGCCGGGCAGGTTGTCGCTGGTGTCGCCGACCATGCCGCGGAAGTCGGGCATCAGCTCCGGGCCGATGCCGTAGCGCTCCCGCACGGCGTCCGGCGTGTAGAGGGTGGTGTCGGTCACGCCGCGGCCGGTCGCCATCACGCTGACCCGGTCCGACACGAGCTGGAACGCGTCGCGGTCGCCGGTGAGGATCACGACGTGCTGCCCGGACTCCTCGGCGCGCCTCGCCAGGGTGCCGAGCACGTCGTCGGCCTCGTAGCCGGTCAGCTCCGTGTTGACGAACCCGAACGCCTCCATGAGCGGCCGGAAGTGCGGCTGCTGCTCGCGGAGCAGGTCGGGCGTCGCCGAGCGGTTCGCCTTGTAGGTGGGGTCGCGCTCGTGGCGGAACGTCTTGCCCCGCGGGTCCCACGCCACCACCACCCGGCCCGGCCGCTCCTCGGCGAGCATCTTCATCATCATCGCGGCGAGCCCGTAGAGGGCATTGGTGGGGAAGCCGTCCCCCGTCGCGATCGTGTCGGGCAGCGCGTGGAACGCCCGGTAGGCCAGGCTGTTGCCGTCGATCAGCAGCAGCGGCGGGGCGACGGGCGGTGCGGCGGTCTCGGTGGCCATGTGACGCCGAGGATATCGGGGGCGCCCGGTATGCTGGCGGCCCGGTCCCGATCCCTCCAGGAGCCTCCCTTGGCCGTCACGCCGAGCGCCCAGTACAGCGTCACGATCCGCGTCGAGATGGACAGCCAGCCGACCGACCTGCTCGGCCAGCTCACGACGGCGATCGGCGCGGTCGGCGGCGACATCGGCGCCATCGACCTCGTCGGCACCGGCTACAACACGCTCATCCGCGAGCTGGTGGTCAACGCGTCCGACCAGGAGCACGCCGACGCCATCGTCGCCGCGGCGGGCGGGCTCGACGGGGTGCGGGTGCTCTCGTCGTTCGACCGCACGTTCCGGATGCACCAGGGCGGCAAGATCGAGATGACGGTCCGCGTGCCGCTCGAGAACCGCGACGACCTCTCGACCGCCTACATGCCGGGCGTCGCCCGCGTGTGCACGGCGATCGCGGAGGACCGCACGAAGGCGTTCGACTTCACGCTGAAGCGGAACATGGTCGCGGTGATCACCAACGGCACCGCCGTCCTCGGGCTGGGCGACATCGGCGCCGCCGCCGGCATGCCCGTGATGGAGGGCAAGTCGATGCTCTTCAAGGAGTTCGGCAACGTCGACTCCTACCCCATCTGCATCGACTCGAAGGACCCGGAGGTCCTCATCCGCACCATCGCCGCGATCGCGCCGGCGTGGGGCGGCATCAACCTGGAGGACATCGCCGCGCCGACCTGCTTCGAGGTGGAGGACCGCCTCAAGGAGATGCTCGACATCCCGGTCTTCCACGACGACCAGCACGGCACGGCGATCGTGGTGCTCGCCGCCCTGCTCAACGCCCTGAAGATCACCGGCGAGAAGATCGAGAACCTGAAGGTGGTGTGCTCGGGCGTCGGCGCGTCCGGCGTCGCCTGCTCGAAGATCCTGATGAACGCCGGGGTGGAGAACATCATCGGCTGCGACTCGCGCGGCGCCATCTACAAGGGCCGCACCGAGAACATGAACTTCATGAAGGACTGGTACGCCGAGAACACCAATCCGGAGGGCGTGCAGGGCGGCCTGACCGAGGCGATCAAGGGCGCCAACCTGTTCCTCGGGCTCTCGGGTCCCGGCACCTTCTCGGTGGATCAGCTGAAGACGATGGCGAAGGACCCGATCGTCTTCGCGATGGCCAACCCGACGCCCGAGATCATGCCGGAGATCGCGGCGCCCTACGTCCGCGTGATGGCCACCGGCCGGTCGGACTACCCGAACCAGATCAACAACGTCCTCGCGTTCCCCGGCGTGTTCAAGGGCGCCCTCGCCTGCCGCGCCACGCAGATCAGCGAGGGGATGAAGGTGGCGGCCGCCGAGGCCATCGCCGCGTGCATCTCCGACGACGAGCTGAACGAGGACTACATCATCCCGAGCGTCTTCAACCGCAACGTCGCGCCCACCGTGGCGGAGAAGGTGATCGAGGTCGCCCAGGCCGAGGGCCTCGCCCGCCGCCTCCCCGCGATGGGCGAGGACCCGTACGACCGGTGACGTGATGGCGGGCGCCGACGACGATGACCGCCCGCTCGACCCGACCACCGACTGGGTGCGCGAGCACCTGCACCGCTACGTCGCGACGGACGGGGAGAACGGCCACGAGTGGCGCGGCGCGCCGACGCTGCTGCTCACCACGCGCGGGCGCAGGAGCGGCAACCTTCGCCGCACGCCGCTCATCTACGGCCGCTCGGGCGAGGACTACGTGGTCGTCGCATCCGTCGGCGGCCGGCCGCAGAACCCCGGCTGGTTCCACAACCTCCTGGCCGAGCCGGACGTCACGATCCAGGTGATGGCCGACGAGATGCCCGCCCACGCCCGGATCGCCGAGGGCGACGAGCGCGACCGCCTCTGGGGGCTCATGACCGGCGTCTGGCCGGCGTACGACGAGTACCAGGGGCGCACGACCCGGGAGATCCCGGTCGTGGTGCTGGAGACCCCGGGGCGCTAGCGGGCGGCGCGGGGGAGCGGCGACGTCCTCCATCCGCATCGCCCGGGCCGACCCCTCGGAGCCGGGCGCCCGGCACTGCCTGGACGCGTACGCGGCCGAGCTCGACCGCCGCTTCGGCAGCGGCGGGTTCGACCCGGCGCTGAGCATCCCCGCCACCGACGACGACCTCCGTCCGCCCGACGGCCTGCTGCTGGTGGCGACCATGGAGGGCCGCCCGGTGGGCTGCACGGCGCTGAAGCTGCACGGCGACGCGCCGGCGGAGGTCAAGCGGATGTGGGTGGATCCCACGGTCCGCGGGGTCGGCCTGGGGCGGCGCCTCCTGGTGGCGGTGGAGGAGGAGGCCCGCGCGGAGGGCGTCACCATCCTCCACCTCGAGACGAACGCGAGCCTCACCGAGGCGATCGCCCTGTACCGCTCCGCCGGCTACGTCGAGGTGCCCGCCTTCAACGACGAGCCCTACGCCCACCACTGGTTCGAGAAGCGGCTGCCGCGGGGGTAGGGCTCACCGGCCCGCGCCCACGGCGGGCCGCGACCGGGAGCCCGGCCACACCCCGTCGGCGCGCTCGCGCGCGTCGAAGCGCGCCGGGCCGATCGCCCCCTCGCCGAAGCACAGCTCGTAGCCGCGGCCGTCGCGGTCGAGCGCGTACCGGCTGCCGTCGGGGCGCTGGTAGATCGTGACCCCGCCGCCGTCCCCCACCAGGCGGTCGCCGTCCATCGGATACGACATCGTCGTCCTCCTCCGTTCGCGGTGCGCCCGCGGGTCCACGGTCGGCCGGGACGGCGCCGGGCGCAAGGCCACCTTGGGTCCGACCCGCCACACCCCGCTCAGGCCGCGACGTCCTCCGTAGTCGCGAAGCGGGCGCCCGCCCGCCGCATCGCATCCTCGGCGCGGTCGCCGTCGCCGGGCTGCACCTCGACCGCGCGGATGGCGTCGCGCAGCACGACGACGTCGAACCCCTCGGCGAGGGCGTCGGTGACCGTGGTGCGCACGCAGTAGTCGGTGGCCAGGCCGCCGACCAGGAGCCGGCGGATCCCGCGGGCGCGGAGCGCGTCGCCGAAGCCGGAGTCCGGGAACGGGGAGTACACGTCCACGGCGGGGGTGTCGGCCTTCTCGACGATCGCCGTCCCGGCCGGCAGCTCGAGGCCCTCCGCCGAGTCGGCCCCGGGGGTGCCGGCGACGCAGTGCCGCGGCCACGGCCCGCCCTGCTCGTGGAAGGAGACGTGGTCGTCGGGGTGCCAGTCGCGCGTCGCGATCACGGGCAGGCCGCGCGCGGCGAAGCCCGCGGCGGCGCGGTTGAGCGGCGCGATGACCTCGGCCCCGCCGGGCACGGCGAGGCTGCCGGTCACGAAGTCGCCCTGGACGTCGACGATCAGCAGGGCGTCGCCCGGGGCGGGGACGACCCGGGCGGAGCCGGGCGCCGTCATGCCCCGATCGTCGTCGCGTGCCTGCGGCGCGGCGGCGGGCCGTGGTGCGCCGGCGGCCGCAGGTGCCGGTCGACGTCCGCCAGCGTCACGATCCCGAGCGGCCGGTCGCCCTGGACCACCACGGCGACGCGCGGCTCGCCGGCCAGGGTCTCCAGCACCACCGCGACGCGGTCGTCGGGGCCCACCTCGGGGAACGTCCCGCGCGGCAGGGCCACGTCGGCCGCCCGCAGGCCGGCGCAGCCCGCGGCGGCCTCGACGGTCCGCCGGAGCGCCAGGCCCGTGAGCCGGCCGTCCTCGGCCACCGGGATCGCCGGCCCGGGCCGGTCGAGCAGCAGCGACAGCGGCGCCTGCGCCGGCACGGCCGTCACGTCGGAGCGCATCACCGCGGCGACGCGCTCGTCGCCGAGCGTGCGCTCCGCCTCCCCCAGGGCCTCCTCCGCGCCGGCGGCGCCGATCACGAACCATGCGACGAGCGCCAGCCAGAGGCCGTCGGCGCCCGCGCCCGCCACGAAGGTGAGCACCGCGAGCGCCACCATGCCGGCGCCGATCGCGCGGCCGGCCCGCGCGGTGACCCGGGTGGCGTGTCCGTGGTCGCCCGAGCGCGCCCACAGCACGCCCCGCAGGATGCGCCCGCCGTCGAGCGGGAACCCCGGGAGCAGGTTGAAGGCCGCGAGCGCCGCGTTGACGACGGCGAGCCACAGCGCGACCCCCTGCACCTGGGGCACCCCGCCGGTCGCGAGGGCGACGCCGTAGGCCACCGCGGCCACGGCGAGTGTGGCCACCGGGCCTGCGGTGGCGATGCGCACCTCGTCGCGCGGCCGGTCGACGGCGCCGCAGAACCGCGTGAGCCCGCCGAGGAACCACAGCGTCACGGCGTCGACCCGGACGCCGGCGCGGCGTGCGGCGACGGCGTGGGCCAGCTCATGGGCGAGGATGGCGGCGATCAGCAGAATCGTCCCGGCGACGGCCATGGCCACGTGCGCCGACGTCGTGAGGTCCGGGTACCACGCCGGGAACACCCCCGTGGCGAGCAGGGCGACCGCGGCGGGGACCAGCAGCACCAGCGTCCAGTTCGCGCGCACCCGGATCCCGAGGACCCGGCCCAGGGGGATGCTCCAGCCGATGGCTCCGCCCTCCGTCTCCGAGCACCATGATCACGCCCACCCGGGGCCGCCGCGTCGGGGCCGGGCCCGCCCGCGCCGCGGGATTCCACGCCCGCGGCCTGCGGATTCCCACGTCCCGACTACACTCGCACCGGGGGGACGTGGCGGAACGGCAGACGCGGAGGTCTCAAACACCTCTGGGGGAAACCCCGTGTGGGTTCGACTCCCACCGTCCCCATCGGCGTTTTCGGCTTGCCGACAGGGATCTCGGCTCGTGCGGCACTCGAGGCACATTTCGCCAAGTCCCGCCAAGACCCGTCAATCTGTGGCGCGCGTGGCGCACACTGTGGCGCACGTTCAGTCGTCCAAGCTGAGTTCGTAGGTGCCCTTCGAGCGAGCCGTCTTTCCGGACCCGAAGCCCGCCTCCCCCGACACGAGGGTCGCCCGGGGCTTTGCGGGGTGTCGATGGCGAACCTGGTCGAGGAAGCTCCGCACGTCGGGCTCCTTCATCACGAAGCTCTTCGAGTGGCCCGGCTCGAGCGTGACGGGGAGCGTCTCCTCGCCAGGCCACTGGAAGTAGGGGTAGTGGTCGTCGATGGCGTGCATGTAGAGCCCGACCCATGTCACCGAGATCGGCTGTCGGCCAAGGTTCCGGACCGACACGCCGATCAACCGCACCGCGCGCCCATCGTCGAGGCCAATCCGATCTCCGATCTCGACCTTCCCGCGGCCTCCCGCAAGGAAGAAGGAGTAGACCTGCCAGCCGAGGCTCGCGAGCGCGGCCACAGCAGCGCAGATCGCAACGACGAGCGCGGCAGCAGCGAGACTCACTGTGTTGCAGCCAGGAACTCGTCGACCTTGGCCGCGTCGTCGGGCGCCTGGTCGGCACGCGCATGCACATACCTCGCGAGTGTGAACGCCGGCGAACTGTGGCCGGCGTACCGGCTGACGTTCGCGACCGACACCCCCGCGTCCAGCAGCGTGGAGCAGAAGGAATGGCGGGCCTCATGGAGCCCGACGCGGCCCGAAGAGGGTAGCTCCCTCTCCCCTTTCGCCGCGGCGTCCACGTCGCAGGCGAGCGGCGGGATCGCCTTCCAGGCGGTGCGGGTCCGCGCCAGCGCCGAGCTGTGGTTGAAGGGCGTCTCGCCATCGCTCCCGAAGACCAGGCCCGTGCGGCGCCCTGTCGCGAGCTGGTGGGCGAGCAGCACGGCCCGGACCCCTGCCAGCATCGGCACGTCGCGGCGGCTCTTCTTGGACTTCGGGGCGATGAACTCGCCCGCCTTCGGATCCCACGACCGGCGGACCTCGATCAAGCCGCGCTTCATATCGACGTGCTCCCAAGCGAGGGCCTGGAGTTCGCCGGCGCGCAGGCCGGCGCCGAATGCCACCGTCCAGAGCGCGCGGTCCGCGGCCGACGGGAGCGCAGCGATAAGGGCCGCCTGCTCCTTCGGCGTCGCGATCCGATCCCGTCCCTGCGAGGGCGCTGGCAGCGGCAGCTTCGCGGCGGGGCTGACCGTGACGATCCCCCGGTCCATCGCCCGCCGGTAGATCAGGTGGAGCGGGTTGATCGCGTTGCGAATCGTCGAGCTGCTCTTCCCCTCCCCCAGCATCCGCTCGACCAGCGCAACGAGATCCCCACGGGAGACGTCGCCGAGGCGCCTGCGCCCGAGGGCCGGAGTGATGTGCTCGCGGAGCGAGGTCTCGTAGCTCGCGATCGTGGCGGGCTTGAACCGCTCCCCGCCGCGGGCCCGGATGGCTCCTGAGCGCATCCCCTCCAGCAGCTCGTCGGCGGCCGCCTCGAGTGTCGGCGACTTCACGGCGCGCAGCTCGTTGCGCTTGATCGCGGTGGACGCGCTTGCGCGCCACGACTTGGCTTCCGCCTGCGTGGCGAAGGTGCGTCGGGTCTTGCGGCGCGTCACCGGATCCCAGGCCCACGCCTGGTAGCGGGGCCGGCAGTCGCAGGCGCCGCCGGAGTGCGTCGCGCAGCCCCGCTGATGGCGCGGGACGATGCCCTCGGCGTTCCGCCTGCGCGTCGTGGTGCTCATCGGTCCTCCTCCTCGAGCGATGCCCTGCCCTTGTCGGTGAGCTCACCGCCTGCCACGCCGCGCTTCAGCGGCGTGAACAGCCCTCGAGCCGCGGCCTTGCGGAGGCGCTCTCGTACACCTGCGGGCTTGAGGCCGAGCTCCCCTGCCACCGCCTCTACCGGGTTCTGAACGCGCTGCGCCACGAGGCCGAGGTAGTCCGCGACCAGTGCCGCGAGGTCCGCATCGGTGAGCCGCCTGCCACCGCCTGGCCGGGTCCGGAAGGCCCAGCCCTCATGACCGCCGAACCCAGAGACCGAGAACCCTCCCCCGGAAGCGGTGCGCCTCAGATAGTCGTCGGCCGCGTGCTGCATCGCCTCTTCGAGACGAACCCTGCGCAGCTGGCCGCGCTGCGTCAGCCCGCCCCGGGGCACGTCCGATGGGGTTTCGCTCCACTCTCCCGGCTTGGCGCGGCGACCATGAGGGCCCTTCGAGGTGCGCGGCACCACCCTCACCTCCGCGACGACCGGAGCGCCGCCCTGGTCGACAATTCGCAGGAAGGCGACCCAGCCGTCCTCGAAGTCCTGCTCGATCCACAGGTCGTTTGCGACTGCATTTGGTCCCTGCGGATCGACCGGCTCTCTGAGTCTCCGGTGGTACCGCGTTCGCGACTGCCGGGGGGCCATGTCCGCATGGTACCAGTAGCGTGACACGCATGCGTTAGACGGCCGCGTGCGTTGGCCCGTGGCACGGTCTGGCGGCACGTACCGCATGCGTGACACGCTCACGTTGTTGGCCCCTGGATCGACATCCCTCGTCGCCCTCTCGCGCTCGCGGCGCCTGCCCTCGCCAGCTATTCGGCGAGCCATCCGCTGCGGCGCTGGGCTCACCCAGAACGACCTTGCGACGGCTCTCGGCGTCAGTCGGCCCGCCGTGACGCGGTACGAGGCCGGCCAGCGGGAGCCGCGGGGCGACCTCCGCGTCGCCTACGCACAGGTGCTCGACGCGCTCTTGAAGGACGCCACCGCGTGAAGGTCACCGCTGACCGATGGGGCTACCTCACGAACCTGATCGGCGCCTGCCTCCTCGAGCGCCCGGAGCGGTGCGCCGAGATCGCGGCCGACGACTTGGCGCCCGGGCCGACCCGATCCCTCATCGCGCTGATTCGACGGCGCCACGAGGCCGGGCTGGCCGCCGACGACGGCGCCCTCCGCCGCCTCGCCGAGGTCGAGGAGTTGGGCGCGACGCTCGTCACCGACCTGGTCGAACTGCCCTACATGCAGGCGCACCTCCCGCGTTACGTCGCCGAGACGTCGGACCTCGCCGCGCGTGACCGACTCCGCCGGGCCCTCGACGCAGACGCCGACCTGGATCACCTGGCGAGGATCCTGGAGGGGCGGACGGGCCCGGGAGTTCTCGCCGGAGTCTGGGAGCCGATGGCGATCACCGCTGGCATCGACCTCGGAGGTGCTCCCCCGAGCCCGGAGCTCCTTGGCCTCGCGTACCTCGGCAAGCTCCTGCTGCTGTCCGGGGCGCCGGAGGCGGCGAAGACGTGGCTCGCTCTCGCGATCATCCGGGCGGCGGTGGAGGCCGGCGGCCAGGCGTTGATCATCGACACGGACGGCACCGGCCAGCGGGACATCGCCGAGCGCCTCATCGCTCTGGGACTCGAGCCGGGGCAACTCGACCGGATCGCCTACAGCGACAACCCGGTCGAGCTCTTCGGCACCCCCCAGGCGAGCGAGCGCACCGCGGGTTGGGTTGCGGTCGCGGCGGGCGAGGGGCCGGTCGTCGTGGTGATCGACTCGGCGAACCCGACGATCACCGCCCTCGGCTTCAAGGTCGACGAGGCCGGCGTCTCAGAGGTGGAGGCCCGGATGTTCGCCCCGTTGAAGCGTGCGGGCGCCTGCGTCGTCCTGATCGACCACGTCGCTATACACGCCGCGAAGGACTCCCCCTACTCGATCGGCAGCCAGCGGAAGCACGCCGCGGCGGACGTCCACCTGCGGATGGTCGCCGCCGGCCCCGCCCTCATGCGCGGCGGCCCCCCGGCGCCGTTCCTCATCACCGGCATGAAGGACCGCCCCGGGGGTCTCGAGCGACGCGGCACCAATCGCCACGTCGGGAAGGTGACCTTCACGCCCGGCCCTGACGGGGCGGTGTCGGTCGAGGTCGACCTCTCCCCACCGACGCCGCGCGAGCAGCGGGCGGTGTGGCGGCCCACCGTGCTGATGGAGCGGCTCAGCCGGTGGGCGCAACTGCAGCCGGGGACGTTCTCCAAACGCGACGCCGATGCATCGGTGACGGGTAAGGGCGACGGCCTGCGCCACGCGATCGACGTGCTGCTCTCCGAGGGCTACCTCACCGCCGACGGCGGCCGCTATCGGCACGCGCTGCCCTACCGCCAGGAGGACGACCCGGAGGCCCAGAACGGGCGGGACGCACAGGGGGGTGCGTCCCCGGGTGCGTCCCCGCCGGACCCGGCCATGAACGGCGCCGCGGGTGCGTCCCCGCGTCCCGCCGGTCCCCATGCGGGATCCGAGGGTGCGTCCCACCCCCAGGGACGCGCGCGTCTCGCAGCGGTCGGAGGGGGTGCGTCCCCCGCGTCCCCCCCTCTACAAGGGGACGCGGGGCGCGCCTCCGGGGACGACACCCCCGACTGGCGCGCCATGCTCCCCGAAGGGGTGATGCCGTGACCGAGCCGGAGCGCACGCGCCCGCCGGTCGGGCCTCGCCCAGACGACCTCCTCCGCGACCTCTACGGGACACTCGACGGCGCGCGCGTTCCGGGCGGATGCCGACACTGCGCCGCCTACCAGACGCTGGCGCCGGTCGAGGCCGGCCTCTGGACGGTCACGGTCCACCACGACGACCGGTGCCCGTGGTTCCGCCGTCGCGGTGCATCCGACCCGTCCGGCTCCCGCGGGGGGCTGGCTGCGCCCACCCCGCCCCCGGCTCCGCAGTCCGTCACCGCCGAAGACGACGCACGCGCGCGGGAGGGCACCGCGTGACGCCGCGCCTCCTCGACCCCTCCGCGCTTCCTGGCCGACTCGCGGTGTCCCCTCCCGAGGCCGCCGCTGCCCTCGGCGTCGGCTTGACCTACTTCACCGAGACGATCGCGCCGGAGCTCCGACTCGTGCGCCGTGGCCGGCGGGTGATCGTTCCCGTCGCCGAGCTGACCCGCTGGCTCGAGCGGGAGGGCGAGGCGACAGCCGAGACCGTGGGGCGGCGGAGGTGACGCAAACCTCCGCGCACCCGAAAAGTCCTGCAAACGGGGTGGCGTGCGCCAGCCGTGCGCCACGGGTGGAACTCGGGCCGCCGTCCGACACGAGGGCGCCGAGGACGCTTGCGGCGGCCGCGCCTGGGTCCCGCCGCGAGCGTCACGACGCGCCCGGGGACGCTGGGGCGACGGGACGCCCCGGCGTCCCGCGGGGGTCCCGGTGAAGACGTACGAGATCCCGAGCAGGTCGCGGCCCGACGCGCGCTGGGGCGTGACCCTCGACGGGGACGAGGCGAGCTGCGGCTGCCCCGGGTTCACTCACCGCGGGCGGTGCCGGCACGTGACGATCGCCCGCGCCATCGCCGCCGATCCCGAGGCCGCCGCCCTCGAGATCCTGCGCGTGCTTGCCAGTGAGCGGATGACCCACGAAGCGGACCGACGCGCTGCCCGCGAGGCGCTGCGCACCCTGCGGAGGGCGGGCGCATGACGGATCCCCTCGCCGGCACCGTCACCGCGACAGGCGTCCGCCACCTGCCCGATGGCCGCCGCACCTTCGTCGAGCGCAACACGGCCGGCGTCCGTCACTCGGCCTACGCGGTGCTCGCGCTCACGCCTGCGGCGGCGGAGATGGCCGACACCCTCCGCGAGCTCGTCCCGGTGTACGACGCCGCCGACGAGCCCGCCCTCCAGGCGTTCGCGATGGTGATGGTGCGGGTGCGGGCGGCGTCCGCGGCCCTCGAGCAGGCTGAGCCCGGCGAGTTGCCGCACCTGAGCCGCGACCTCCACCGATGGCTGACGACGGCGCTGAAGTACTCCGACCAGTTCGGCATGACGCCGCGGTCGCGTGTCGCCCTCGGTCTCGACCTCGTCCGCGGCCAGGCGGCGTCGTTGACCCTGACCCGCCTCGCCCAGATGGCCGACGACTCGAAGGCGTCGTGACCGACTCTGCCGCAACCGTTACCGCCGCCGAGGCCCTCGCCCGGATTCAGCGAGACCCGGTCGGGTTCTGCAGGACGGTGCTCCGGTTCGATCCGTGGTCGAAGCAGCGCGCCATCCTCGAGTCCATCCGCGACAACAAGCGGACCGCGGTGCGGAGCGGCCACGGCACCGGGAAGACGGCGATCGTCGCCCGCGCGGTCCTCTGGTACCTCGCCGCCTACCCGTACTCGCGCGTCATCACGACAGCGCCGACGTGGCAGCAAGTCCAGCACCAGCTCTGGCGCGAGATCGCCGTCGCTCACCGTGCCGCGGAGGGGTTCTTCGACGGGGCGCTGTTCGACACGCGCCTGGAGCTCGACGCCGACTGGTTCGCGATCGGGTTGAGCACCGACCGCCCGGAGCGGTTCGCCGGCCACCACGCGGAGCACCTGCTGCTCGTCGTCGATGAGGCGTCCGGCATCGACGAGGCGATCTTCGAGGCCGGCGAGACGTTCCTGACGAGCGCGAACGCCCGCGTGGTGCTGATCGGCAACCCGACGGTCTCGAGCGGCACCTTCCACCGCGCCTTCCACCGTGATCGGGACGCCTGGAGCCGGATTTCGATCAGCGCCTTCGACACGCCGGCCTTCACCGGGGAGAAGGTGTCCGACGCCGCACTCCGGCGCCTGCCGACCCGCGAGTGGGTGGAGGACGCCCGCAAGCGGTGGGGAGAAGATTCTCCGCTCTGGCAGGTGCGGGTCCTCGGCGAGTTTCCGCGGTCGAGCGACGACACCGTCTGCAGCCTCGGCCGCATCGAGCACGCCCAGCGGCAGACCGTGGAGGCGGGGCAGCCGGTCGTCATCTCCTGCGACCCGGCGCGGTTCGGCAGCGACGAGACGGCCGTCGTCGTGCGTCGCGGCTCGCGGGTGCGGATCGCGGCGACGTGGGGCCGCACCGACCTGATGCAGACCGCTGGCCGGATCATCCGGATCGCGCGTGAGGAGGCGGCGAAGGGTGTCGAGCCGACGATCGTCGTGGACGATGTTGGCGTCGGCGGCGGACTCGTCGACCGGCTCCGCGAGCTCGCCGAGTTCCCGGTCGTCTCCTTCAACGGCGCGGCGGCGCCGCGGGACGCCACCGAGTACCCCAATGCGCGTTCCCAGGCGTGGTTCGATTTCGCCGACCGGCTCGACTCGATCGACCTGGACGACGACGAGCAGCTCGCCGCCGACCTCCTCGCGCCGACCTACAAGATCGACTCCGCCGGCCGCCGCGTAGTGGAGCCGAAGTCCGAGACGAAGAAGCGGCTCGGGAGGTCCCCGGACCGGGCGGATGCGGTGCTGATGGCGTTCGCCCCGCTGTCCCGCGGCGAGGCCGGCTCCTTCAGCACCATCCCGCGGCCAGAGGCCGAGATCACGATCCGGCGAGCGGGCCTCACGCTCCAGGGCGCCCGCTACCTCGATCGCGCGCCCGGGCCGGCGCCGGGACTGCGCGGCGACGGCTCCACCAGCGCCATGCCCGGCCGCCGCACCGACCACCGCGTCCCGCCGCCCGGCTGGACTGTCGACCCCTGACCCAGGAGGACCCCATGCCTGACCAGCAGCACGACGACCACCTGACCGACGACGAGCGCGAGTTCCTGCGCCGTACCGGCTACGACCCGACGCGCCACGCGGCGATCCGCGACTTGCCGCGAGGCTACGGCGGCGGGCGCAGCATCGAGGACATCAGCGCGGCGCTGACGGCCGCCTCGCAGAAGAAGGAGGACGACTGATGGGGGAGCAGCCCGAGCGTCACGAGACGGACGAGGAGCGGGCGCAGCGCGAGGCGCGCGAGGAGGCCGAGCGCCTGGCCGCCCGTGCCGCCGATCTCGCGAAGCTCCCGACGAAGGACCTCCTCAAGGAGGCGACCGACGACGAGCTGATGGCGGAGTCGCAGCGCAACGCAAAGTCTGGGATCGTCCGCACCCGCACCGTGACCACCACGCCGCGGGCGACCGGGCACGCGCGTATCGACGCCGCCCGCGAGCAGGTCCAGCGAGCCGCCGCCGGCGCCGTCGTGTACGCCGCTCGCGGCGCCGCCAAGTCGGACGGCCCGCAGCTCGAGGACCTCCTGCACGCCGAGGCGATGGCACGCCTCGCCGGCGCCCCCGACGAGTTCTGGCAGCGGCTGCACGACGCGGTGGACGCACCCGCGCCGCGCGGCCTGTCCGAGGCCTTCGCCGACCGCGACTACGCGGCGGAGATCCGGGAGGAGGAGCGCCAGCGCGAGCTGCGCCGGTCGGCGATCGCCGACGAGCTCGAGGCCCGGCGCGTCGCCCGGCTGGCGGCGGCGAGGCCCGGTATGGCGGAGCGGATCGCGGCCCTTATCCCGGGCGGCAAGCGGTGACGACCGGACCACCCGCCTTGCTTCAGCGGCCCACCCGGTTCAGCCATGCCGGCACTGCAACCCCAGCATCCTTCGCCGCCGCGACTACCGCCTTGCGCCAATCGATCCGGGGCTGGTTCGCCCGATCACTAGCTCCGTCGAAGGCTCTGCCGGCGACGGTCACGTCGCTCAACGTCTCGGCCTGCGATAGCGCAGTGAGGTACGCCGTGAGGGCTGCGTCTCCGCGCGTGGCTGTCCGCCCGAGCGCCCTGGTCTTCGTCTTGAGCGGTGCTGGTGCGACAATGCCCGCCACCCGAACGGCGTAGCGTTTTGAGAAACGGCGGACGGCGGGCATCTCCATGAGGGCGCTACGCGCGGCCGCTCTCAGAGAGGGGAAGACGACCGCGGGGTCGCCCGAATTCCGAAGGCGGGCCTGCAACCTGTCAACGAGCGCGTTGCCTGCTTTCGCGCGCTGGAACCACATGATCTGTGCGAAGGCGGCCCCGCGAATCAGTGTCCGGACCTGGGCGGCGGATGGCCCGGTCTTTAGGACGTAGGCATCCCTGCCCGCACACGACACGGCGATCCCGGGTTCATCGCCCTGATCCCATGTGATCGTGACCGTCGTCCGCGGGGCAGCGCCGAGCACGAAATCGAGGCGCGACTCCGTCCCGGGCAGGGGGGTCGCGAGCGGCTGCGGCGGCCCGCCGGGGCTGACCGTGACCGTCAGAGCCGACACGGGCGCTTGGCGCCCATCCTTCAGGGACACGACGACGGCAGCGGCTGCTCCAATGACCGGCCGCACGGCCGCCGCGTTGGTCTCGAGCGCGTCAGCGTCGTTCGTGCAGAGCGGGAGTTGCGCGACTGCCTGCCCGGGAAGGACGGCGCAGAGGCCGAGGCAGCCGGCGGCGAGCGCAGGAAGTGAGCGGGCCCGCCACGTCATCGGCGAGAGGATCGCGGCGTACGATCCGACGCGCCACCCCCCGTTGGTCGAGCTTTCCATCGTTGGGAGGAAAGACCGACGGGCGAGCGCATCAACGGATGCGACACATATGTTGACGCCATCGGTCTGCTATAGGTGCCCGCACCAACAGGATGAGCCCGCGCCGCTGAGGAACGGCCGGGCTCGTGGCATCAGGGAGGCAAGTCCCCATGCACAGTCACAGTAGCCGCAAGGGTCCGTCCGTGCTCGTCCTGAAGGCGCTGCAGGTCTCGGCGCTCGTCGAGGTCGAGGCCGCCGGCGAGGAGCCGCACCCGAAGTTCCCAACCGAGATCGCCGCCGCCCTCGTTGAGCTGCGCCAGGAGGTCGACCGGGTCGCTCAGGACGCCTGGGACCTGATGAACGCCGAGGCCGCGATCGACGACGGCTGGCGCGGGCTCCAGATGCCGCCCTCTGCGGGCCCGCTGGACGGCTCCGCGTTCTAGACCCTCCGGGGGCAGGGGAATCGTCTCCTGCCCCCGGTAGCGGTTCGCTACCACCGAACAGGAGGTACCAGTGAAGGATCCACGCGAGGCGCTGGAGGCCCTCGAGCGCAAGGCCGCCGAGTTGGTCGACGAAGTGAAACGACTGCGGTCGGACCTCGAGGCGAGCGGGGTCATCCAAGCCGAGCCGTCGGAGGCAGGCTCCGTTTCCACGATCCCGCCGCGCCGCGATGACCAAGTGATCGAGCGCGACGGGCTCCGGCTCCAGGGGCGGCAGTACATCGACAAGGAGTGAGCCGGGCGCTTGCCGTGGCGCAAATCGTGGCGCACAAGGCGCCATTGATCCCCGGGATCGCCTAGATAAAGCCGATCTCGGGCCGCCGCCGTGGAGTCTCAAACACCTCTGGGGGAAACCCCGTGTGGGTTCGACTCCCACCGTCCCCATCGGCGATCTCGTCTTGCCGACTGAGATCTTGGGGTCGCCCCGCTTCTGCGGACCCGATCGAAGGGCGATGATGCCCTTCCACGGAGGTCCACATGGGGCAACCTCGACGACGGGCGCGGCGTGAGTTCAGCGAGGAGTTCAAGGCTCGCACCGTCGAGCTGATCGAGTCCTCGGGCAAGTCGATCGCCGAGGTCTGCCGCGAGCTCGATCTGACCGAGACGGCGGTGCGCCGCTGGGTCAAGCAGGCCCGCATCGACACCGGCCAGGTACCGGGCCTCACCAGCGACGAGCGCGCCGAGCTGGCGCGCCTTCGGCGCGAGAACAAGGTGCTGCGTGAGGAGCGCGAGATCCTGAAAAAAGCCGCGGCCTTCTTCGCGCAGGAGACGACGCGGTGAGCCTCTACCGGTTCATCGCCGCCGAGAAGGCCGGCCACCGGGTCTCCACCCTCTGCCGCACCCTGGGCGTGTCCCGCTCGGGCTTCTACTCCTGGGCGAGCCGGTCACCATCGGCACGTCGGCGCCAGGGTGACCACCTTGTCGAGCGGCTTCGCCGCATCCATCAGATGAGCCGCGACACCTACGGCGCCGCCCGCATCCACGCCGAGCTCGCCGCCGACGGCCACCGCCACGGCAGAAAGCGCATCGCGCGTCTGATGCGCGAGGCAGGGCTCGAGGGAGCCCATCGGCGCCGCTTCCGACGCACCACCGAGGCCGATCCGCTCCGAGCGCATGCCGCCGACCTGGTCGATCGTCGCTTCGTCGCCGAGCGCCCCAACGCCCTCTGGATCGCCAACATCACCTACGTGCGCACCTGGGCCGGCTGGCTGTATGTCGCCGTGTTCGTCGATGCCCACAGCCGGATGGTGGTGGGCTGATCGATGCGCGAGGACCTGCGCGCAGAGCTCGTCGTCGATGCGACCCAGATGGCGCTTTGGCCGGCGCAACGTCGCGGCGGGCCGGCTCGTGCACCGCTCCGATCGCGGATCGCATTCCACGAGCTTCGCCTGCGGACGGACCCTGCGGGAGGCGGGTATCGCCCAGTCGATGAGATCGCGCGGCGACGCATACGACAACGCCCTGGCCGAGTCGTCATGTCGACCTTGAAGACCGAGCTGATCGACGGGCGCTCGTGGCAGACCCGCCAGCAGGCGCGCACCGCCATCTACGACTACATCGAGGGCTGGTACAACCCGCGCCGACGGCACTCCGCTCTCGGGTACCTCAGCCCCGCCCAGTTCGAAGCCGCACAGTAGTCGGCGGCCTGGAAAACCTGTCCGTCAAAGCGGGGCAACCCCAGACCGGCCGGGTCTTCTTGCTTTCCGGCGCGATGAGGTCCCCGGGCTGCGGATCCCATGACCGGCGGACCTCGGTCAGGCTGCGCTTCAGATCGACGTCCTCCGCCGGACGAGTCTAGGGCCGACTGAAACTGACGGCGGCGGGGGGCGCGCCGACGCTATTCGGGGTCGCGGAGGACGCGGCGGCGTCGCCTCGACGATCGCACCCCGATGAGGATCACGACGATAAGGGCCACCTGGCCCACCACCAGCGCGAGATACATGGGCGCCCCCGAGCCGCCGCCTGAAGTTGGGGTCGCCGTAAGCGGTGGATCGATGGCGCCAGATGCCGTGCCTGGCCTTGAAAGGCTTGGCTCGAAATCGATGCTTCCGTTTACGGCCACCAACACGCCTGCGACACGGGCTCGTACGACCCACGACTTGAGGTGATAGGCGGTCGTCGGTTGGTTGACCATCCGCGTCGAGGGTTTCGTGCCCCAATGGGTACGGTGGTCGTGATACCGCCAGGAGGTCCCCGCCCCCACGCTTCTCCACACAGGGGGCTTCTTCGCTCCATCGAGCGGGGGTATCGGCCCGACGCCCTGGTTGTTGATGAAGGCGGACGGCGAACGCTGGTTCTCGTAGACGACGCCGCCCTGGAACAGGATGTAGGGCTCCTTCTCGTATCCGAGGAGCTCGACAGGCGCGTCGGTCGCGACGGACAGCTCGAACCCCCCGATACCGTCAGTGATGCGTGCCGAGACGGGAGCGCCGCTTGGCTCCACGGTCATCACCCGGGTTACAACACCTGGGACGTCCGGACTCGCGCCCACCTGAGTGGTGGATGCAGCCGTCACGGAGGCAGCTGCGGCGATGACGATCATGGCGAGGTAGCTCGCCAGGGTAAGTTGACTGCGGGCAACGCGCGCCATGTCGTTATCTCAGCGCAGCCGATCAGATGACGCACCGCCCGTCCGGCTAGGCGTCCGGGGCATGGTTCGCGTGTCGGGAGGCGACGGGCGGAGGATGCCGAATCCGCCTCGGCGCCCCCGCGTCCAGCCGGACGGTCCTCCGCGCAGAGCGATGAGCGCAGCGCGAGACGGTGTCGCGGCGTCCGTGCCGGGGAGATCCTTGATCGCCGCGTTCAGCGTCGCGTCGGCGCAGCGCGTCCATCCGCACACGTCCCAGTCGCCAGGCTCAATGGGCCTCGGCGAACCTCGGCCCACTGGCGGACGAGGTGCTCGTCGAACCGACGATGCCCACCTGCGGTGACCGACAGGGCCGGCGGCCGGACTCAGCCTTGAGGCGGACGGTGCTCCTCGCGACACCGAGGATCTCGGCGGCCTCTCCGGGGGTCAGCTCGCTCACCCTTGAAGCATCGACCTGGCCTGCGGCCGCTTGGGGCGGGCCCGCAGTGGCGATTCGGGGGCCGGCTCCCACGCTCCGGCCCGGACGACGAGCCGGAGGCACTCGGACCCCGTGGGAGACCGGCCGCGATGACCGTATGCCAAGAGGAATACTTGACGCCAGAGGGACTCTGCTTGTGGCAGCGGACTTCTGGCTCAAGGAGGAGGCCCGGGATTACGGTGCCCCCCGCACGTGGCGGGCGCCCCTGCCCCGGTCACGGGTCGGCGCTTACCCTGGGAGGACCCAGCGCCGGCCTTCGGGAGAACCATGGCGGTGGTCGCCACGTGGAGGTGACCCGCTTCCGTTGATACTGCGACCCTTTCGGGCGAGTGCCCGAGCAAGGAGCGGTGATGGGTAAGACACGACCGCCGTATCCGGCTGAGTTCCGGCGTGAGGCGGTGAGCCTGCTGCGCTCGGGAGCGCGGACGCCCGCTGAGCTGGCGCGGGAGCTTGGCTGCACCGAGCAGGCGCTGTCCAACTGGATGCGCCAGGACGAGGCCGACCGTGGTGAGCGCACCGGTGTCCTGACCAGCGACGAGCGCGCCCGGCTGCGTGAGCTGGAGCGCGAGAACCGGGTGCTTCGCCAGGAGCGCGAGATCCTCAAGCGGGCTGCGGCTTTCTTTGTCAGGGAGAGCGATCGACCGTGACCAGGTTCCGGTTCGTCGCCGAGCAGGCCGCACAGTTCCCTGTCTCGCTGCTGTGCCGCACCCTCGGCGTGACCCGCGGCGGCTACTACGCCTGGCGCCGCCGGCCGCCGAGCGCCCGCGCCGTCGCCGACCGAGAGCTCTCGGAGCGGATCAGCGAGATCCACGACCAGACCCTCGGCATCTACGGCGCCCCGCGCGTTCACGTCGAGCTGCGCCTGGCCCACGGGATCCATGTCGGCCGAAAGCGCGTCGCCCGCCTGATGCGGGGTCTGGGGATCTTCGGCGCCGGCCGCCAAGGGGGACCGAGGACGGCCACCTGCGATCCGGCCCGCCCATCGGCTCCGGATCTGGTCGACCGCTCGTTTTGCCCGCGCCGAACCGAGCCGCCTGGGTCTGCGACATCAAGTACGTGCAGACCGGCCAGGGGTTCCTGTTCCTCGCCGCGGTGCAGGACGTCTTCAGCCGCCGGATCGTCGGCTGGTCGATGCGCGATGACCTGCGGGCAGAACTGGTGCTCGACGCCCTCGGGATGGCCGTCGCACAACGCCGATCGAGCGCCGGCGTGGTCGCGCACTCCGACCACGGCTCCCAGTAAACCAGCCTCGCCTACGGCACCCACACCAAGACCTCCGGGAACGACCAGTCAATGGGCTCGATCGGTGACCCCTGGGACAACGCCCTCGCCGAGAACTTCATCGCCAGCCCCGACAAGAAACTCGGTCGGCGCGAGCGCCTCGCCACCCGTGAGGGCCGCCCGGATGCGCCTGTTCTGGTCATCGAGTGCTTCGACAACACCCGCCGCCGCCACTCCGGCCTCGGCCACCTAGCCCCGCCGACTACGAACGAGAGCACCTCCAAGAGTCCATTCCGGCCTAGCGAACAGGTGTCATCGAAAGCGGGACGACTCCGACGGCTCGTGGTTGTGCGGCTTGACGGGGTTGGGCCGCACAACCCACCCGGCCGGAACTCACGTGACGGGCGCCTGGCGCAACCTTCCGGTCCGTAGCCATATGGTCTGACTTCGGATGCGCCACCAAGGAAGTGACCCTGATCGCCGGGGCACTCGTGATCGTCCTCCGCACCCGCGCCTTGGTCAGTTGACCGGGGCTGCTGCTGGCCCCAGCAATTCACGGTAGATGCACTAGCGGGACTCGACGATGACGTTGGTGGCTGGCGGCGGCACCAAGCGACGATGCTCAGCGCAATGAACCGCGGCCTCGCAGGTCGATGACGGACCCACCGATCGAGCTATGGGCCCGCCCGCGACCTACCGCTCCTCAGCGCCGACGAAGTAATCGTCCGGCTCGGCCGGCTCAGCGAGGCGCAGCAGGACTTCGTCATGACCACCCTGTTCGGTTCGACCACGCGCCCCTAAGGGGGCAGCGGGACCGGGATCGCGGGTCTTGCTGTGGCGCGCACCGTGGTGCACTGGTCGAGTGCGCGTGTTGGGAACCGCTACACCAAGCCGTTCTGGGCCGCTGGCGGCGTGGTCTCTGGAACGCGCGCGGCCTGTGTACGTAGGGTCGGTCCCATCTCCCACACCCGGCGCCCTGGGCGCGCCGCCGGGCGGTCAGCGCTTGAAGATGCCGTGCACCGCGAAGTGGACGGGGGACTCGGCGGCCGTGATGCCGACCTCGGCGAGCACCGGGGTGAGCAGCTTCCCGAACGCCGCGAAGTGCTCCTCCGAGTCCCAGATCTCGCTGACCCGGAGGTCGCCGTCCGCGCCGAAGCAGACGTGGTAGTCGAGACCCTCCGGAGGGAAGGCCCCCTGATCCTCCAGGATGCGGACGGCCTGGCCGTACTGCTCGGCCGTCAGACCCGCGGGTGTGAAGCGAACGACGATGCTCATGGCAGACGCTCCCGTTCGGATCCGGTCGTCTGCCATACGCCCACACGGCGCCCGGCACCGCAAGCCCGCGGGGCAGGGCTCAGGCGTCGCCCCGGGACCAGGGCTCGAAGTCGCCGCCGTACCGCTCGTCCATGCGGGCCGCCCGCCCGCCGCCCTGGCCGAGCCGGTACGCGGCCTCGGCCTCCTCGTACGCGCGGTCGCGCAGGTCGCGGTCCCGCGGGTGGAACGGCTCGTCGGGACCGCCCCACGGAACGTGGTCGTCGCGCCACCATGGCGTGCCGCCCACCCGGCCCGACGATCCGCCGCGCCCGGCGAGCACCAGCCCCACGAGCACCACGATGAGGAGCAGGAGGGGGAACGAGATGGTCACGCCGCCACGCTACCGCGCCTCCGGAACCCGCGCCGATCGGATCTGCCTGCGGCACCACGCGACGGAGGAGGCGACGATGGCGGACGACTACGAGCTCTACGCGCAGGAGGCGACGGTCAGCCGCGAGGAGGCGGCGCGGCGGCTCCATGCGATCGCCGACGAGCTCGCGTCGAACAACGGGCTCCAGCTGACCCGCGACGGCAAGCGCCTCACCATCGGCGTCCCCGCCGAGGTGCAGCTGTCCGTGGAGGTGGAGCAGGACGGCGACGAGATGGAGCTGGAGATCGAGATCGGCTGGCGCGGCGGGCCGCTGGCCGGCTGAGCCGGCAGCGGCCTCGCCTCAGGTCCGGGTGCGGATCTGGCCCTCGTAGAAGCCGAGCCGGGCGAGCGGCTCCACGAGCTCCCACTCCTCGTACGACAGGTGTGACAGGAGGGCGTCGGTCAGCACGTCGAGCGCCCGCTCGACCCGGTCCAGGTCGCCCGCGTGGGTCATGTGGTGCACCAGCGCCGCGTCCACCCCCTGGATGGCGTCGTGGATCACCAGGTGCTCCTCCTCCAGGCGGTCGATCACCGGCGCCAGGTCGGCGTCGCTGCGACGCAGGTGCGGGAAGATCTGGGAGTCCTCGAGGGTGTGGTGGCCGTCGACCACCGCGCAGTACCGCGCGCAGAACGCGCCGAGCGCCCAGTCGTTCTGGCGCAGGGCCATCTCGTTGAGGGCGGCGCGGGCGTCCCCGGCGCTCATGGCGCCCTCCCTGACCTGGGCGAGGATCCCGTGCAGCTCCTCCAGCTCGGTGCGGAGCATGTCGTGGACGTCGATCAGGTGCTGCCCCACCAGGCGGCCCCGGCGCGTGTAGGCGACCTCCGGCCCCGACGGCTCCCGGTGCGGCCGCGACGCGACATCCCAGCCCGCCAGGGCGTCCCGGCCGGGGCGGTCGTCGGACGTGGGCGTGACCCCGAGGCGCGCGTACTCCGTCTCCCCCTCGCCGGCGGGCGGGGCGGCGCCATCGCCGGACGCCGTGGCGGCCGGTGCGGACGGCGCGGGGCCGGCGGCCGCCCGCCCCGCGACCAGCTCCCGGGTGGCGGGGGCGGTCTCGGCGGCGAGCCGCTCGATCGACGCGGCGTCGTCGGCCATCAGGATCAGGGTGTCGATGCGGTCCTCGGTGACGAGCCGCGCCAGCTCCTCAGCCGTCAGGTCGGCGCCGGCGTTCAGCAGGCGGCGGATCTCCCCGGGGTCGCGCCCGGCGGCGCGGGCGGCGCGGTCGATGCGCGCGTTGCCGGCGGCGAGGTCGCCGGGCTGGAGGTACGGCAGGCTCGGCAGCCAGCCGTCGCCCTTGCGGCCCACCAGGTCGAGCATCCGCGGCTTGTACGCGCCGATCCAGATGCCGACGTCGTGGGCCGGGGCCGGGCCGGGCTTCGCGCCCTCCAGGCGGTAGTGGTCGCCATCGACGCGGGCGCCGCGGCCGGCGTCGGCGTCCCAGAGGGCGCGGATCACGTCGATGGCCTCCTCCAGGGCGTCCACCGACTCGCCGGGCGTGCGCCGGGGGCCACCCATCGCGGCGATCGGGTCCCAGAACGCGCCGGCCCCGATGCCGAGCTCGGCGCGGCCGCCGGACAGCAGGTCGAGGCTGGCGACCGACCGCGCCAGCACGGAGGGCGGGCGCAGCGGCAGGTTCAGGACGTTCCCGGCGAGGGCGACCCGCTCGGTGCGGGCGGCGACGAACGACAGCAACGTCCACGTGTCGAGGAACCGCGGCTGGTACGGGTGGTCCTGGAACGTCACCAGGTCCAGTCCCGACCGGTCCGCCAGCTCGGCCAGCGCGACCACCTGCCCGGCGTCGCCGGCCGATGGCGTGATGAAGACGCCGAAGCGCAGAGGGTGCCCGCGGTCGCTCACGGGCACCACTCTAGCGCAGCGTTTGTGTCCTCAATCTTTTGGTCTGCGGGGGTGCGAGCGGTGAGAGATCGTCGAGGGAGCCCACCCGGGTCAGGAGCATGTCGGCGTCCTCGAAGGTCACGCCCGCTCCGTCGGCCGAGCACACGAGCGTCCCCAGGTTCGCCGTGAGCGTCCCGTCGCCGGGTCCGGCCATCGCCAGCGTGGCGGTGTCCACGCCGCCCGCGGCGGCGAGCACCGCCTCGGCGGTGTCCGCGGTGTCCGCGCCGGCCAGGAGCTCGCAGGTCACCGTGACGGCGGCGTTCGAGCTGTTCGCCAGGATCAGGTTGGCCTGCATGACGTACTCGCCCGCCGGATAGTTCGTGCCGGTGATGAAGCCGCGCGCGTTGACCTGCACCGGCCCCGACGCCGAGAACGCGGTCAGCGTCCGCGACGGCCCGGTCGCGCCCGCCGGCCGGGCGCGAGGTCCCTCGCCGAGACCGTGCCGTTCTTGATGTCCGCTCCCGTGAGGAGCTTGTCGGCCGTCGCCGCCGTCGCGGCGCTCGCGAGCGCCGCGCCCGCGACGAATCCGCACACCACCCGCCCCCGCACGCTCAGCCACCCCGCCATGCCCGCCTCCTCCGGTTGCTTCCGATCTGCGTCGCGAAAATATGCGAGCCCGCCGCAACGGCGCGACATACCCCTTGGTGTCGAACCGCCGGAACCGCCCCCCGGGCGTGGGCGCCGCGGCGGTCCCCTCCCGACTTCGTGATGTTTGTGACGTGATCAGCCGGGGGTAACGCCCGAGCGAACGGCGGCCCACCCCTCCTCCGGGTCGCCCCCCGGACGGAAGGGCACCGCATGAGATCCCGGCGACGGACCGTTGCCATCACCGCAGCCGTCCTTGTGATCGTCTCCGTCGTCGCGGGCGCCGTCGCCGCGGTGACGGTGACCCGCTCACCCGACGAGGCGGCGCTGGCGCGCACGCGTGGCGCGCCCGACACGGGCATCGAGAAGAAGGTGGACCGCCTCGTCGCGAAGATGACGCTGCAGGAGAAGCTCCAGCAGCTCACGCTCCTCTCCGACGGCCAGGTCACCGACGCGGACGCCCGCAACGGCGTCGGCTCGGTGTTCAGCCTCACCGACCCGGCCGAGATCCACCATCTGCAGGAGGTCGCGATGACCCAGTCGCGGCTGAAGATCCCGATCCTGTTCGCCTACGACACGATCCACGGCTACCGCACCATCTTCCCCATCCCCCTCGGCGCGGCGAGCAGCTTCGACCCGTCCGTCGTGACGGCCGGCGACACCATCGCCGCCCGAGAGTCCGCCACCGTCGGCATCAAGCAGACCTACGCGCCGATGGTCGACGTCTCGCACGAGCCCCGGTGGGGCCGCATCGCCGAGGGCGGCGGCGAGGACCCGTACCTGGGCTCCGCCTTCGCCGCCGCGAAGGTGAAGGCGTTCCAGGGGCCGGACTACTCCAGGCCCGACCGGGTGATCGCCAGCCCGAAGCACGCCGCCGCCTACGGCCAGCCCGAGGGCGGCCGCGACTACAACACCACCGACATGTCCGAGGCGCGGCTGCGCAACCTCTACCTGCCGCCGTTCCGCGCGGCGATCGACGCCGGCGCCGACACCGTCATGTGCTCGTTCAACGCCATCAACGGCGTCCCCGGCTGCGCCAACCACCAGATCGAGACGGACATCCTGAAGGGCGAGTGGAGGTTCGACGGCTTCATCGAGAGCGACTACACCGCCGTCGCCGAGCTCCGCGCCTGCCCGCCGGTCCTGCCGGACGAGGGCCCCTGCGGCCACGGCGTCGCCGCCGACGGCCCCGGCGCCGGCGCCCTGGCGATCAACGCCGGCACCGACACGGAGATGGTGAGCACCAACCTCCGCGACTACGGGGCGCAGCTCGTCCGCAGCGGCCGCGTGCCGATGTCCCGGATCGACGACGCCGTGCGGCGCGTCCTGCGCGTCAAGTTCCGCGCCGGCCTGTTCGCCCGGCCCTACGTCGATCAGGCGAAGGCCGCCGACCCCGCGTCGTTCGTGACCCCCGCCGACCGCGCCGCCGCCCGCTCGGCCGCGTCGCGCTCGATGGTGCTGCTGAAGAACGACGGCGGCATCCTGCCCCTGGACCCGTCGAAGAAGACGGCCGTCATCGGCCCCCTCGGCGACGACCAGCACGACATGCTCGGCCCCTGGTGGGGCAAGGGCGAGGACGCCGACGCCGTCTCGCTGCTCACCGGCATCAGGGCCCAGGCACCGAACGTGACGTTCGCCGCCGGGTGCACGCTCGAGGACAAGGACCCGCCGGACAACACGCCGGCCGGCGAGTGCGGCTCCGACGCCGGCTTCGCCGACGCCGTGGCCGCCGCCGACCAGGCCGACCAGGTGGTCCTGGCGCTCGGCGAGACCCGCGGGATGAGCGGCGAGGCCGCCGCCCGCAGCGTCATCGACCTGCCCGGCAGGCAGCAGGAGTTGATCGACGCGATCACGGCCACCGGCAAGCCGTTCGTGGTGGTCCTCTTCAACGGCCGGCCGCTCACCCTGGGCGCCGTCGACGCCGCGTCGCCCGCGATCCTCGAGGCCTGGTTCCCGGGGGTCGAGGCGGGCAACGCCGTGGCCGACGTCCTGTTCGGGAAGGTCAACCCCGGCGGCAAGCTGCCGGTGTCGTTCCCGCGGGCCCTCGGCCAGGTGCCGATCTACTACAACTACGAGCCGACGGGGCGTCCCTGCGACGCCACCTCGAAGTACAACTCGCGCTACCGCGACATCCCGAGCTGCGACCCGCTCTACCCCTTCGGGTACGGCCTGAGCTACACGACGTTCCGGGTCTCCGGGCTGACGCTCAGCACGGCCAAGGTGTCGCGCAACGGCTCGCTCACCGCCTCGGCGACGGTCACCAACACCGGCGGCCGGGCGGGCGACGAGGTCGTCCAGCTCTACATCCACGACCCGGTCGCGAGCATCTCGCAGCCGGTGCGCCGGCTCCGCGGGTTCGCGCGCGTCACGCTCGACCCGGGCGCCAGCCGGACCGTGCGGTTCACCCTCGACCGGAGCGACTTCGGCTTCTACGACGACGCCGGCAGGTTCCTGGTCGAGCCCGGGCGGATCGACGTCTACGCGGGGAACAGCTCCCGCGCCGACATGACGTCCTCGTTCACGGTGACCCCGTGACGAGGACGGCGGGCGCCCACCAGTAGTCGAGCAGGGGCTCCACCGCGACGCCGGCGAACCCGGCGTCGCGGAGGGCCTCGGCCCACCACGCGGCGGGCGCCTCCCACGTGAGCCGTGGGCGACCCGGCTCCACCTGCCCCACCAGCACCGGCATCAGGAACCCGGCGACCACCTCCGGGTGGTCCGGGTACTCGGCGATCCCGAGGGCGTACCGCTCGGCCAGGTGCGCCAGGTGGGCGTGCGACCGATCGTCGTGGGCCGGCACGTCGAACTCGGCCAGCGCGATCGCGCGCGACCGGCGGGCCAGGGCCCCGAGCGCCGCGCGCCGCTCCTCGGGGGGCACGGCGTGCATCGCGAACGTCGATTGCACCATGTCCCACTGCGTCGCGGGCCCGAGCCCCTCCAGGAAGTGGGTGACGCCCACCGCGTGGGGCCGCACGTCGGGCGCGGAGGCCGCCACCGCCGCGCGGGCCCGGTCAAGGAGCTCCCGGGACGGCTCGACCAGGTCGACGCTCCGGGTCCACGGCCCCACCACCCCGGCGGTCACGCGACCGTCGCCGCACCCCACGTCCAGCACCGTCGCCGGCCGCAGCCCCGCGTGGAACGCGCCCAGCGCCGCGATGGTGCGCCGGTACAGCTCGGGGTTGCCGCCGTGGGAGATGAACGCCGCGAATGCGTCCGCCTCGTCGTAGACGCCCTCCCCCTCCGGCCGCGCCAGGTGGTCGGCGAGCGCGTCGCACAGCGGGTCGCCGGCGTGGGCGCCCGCCGCGCGGAGGGCGCCCGCGCGGTCACCCTCGGCCA
>JBFWNT010000020.1:0-66072 GCA_050250915.1 Thermoleophilia bacterium | reverse complement strand
TGTGGGGGTCGGCCATCGCGGGCCTCCTGATGTCGGTTCATGGGGATGAACCAACGGTTCGGAGCTCGCGGTGGCCGGCCCTGCCTTCAGCCGGCGCCGCTCCTACACCACGTCACGGGGCGCGATCGTAGCCGCCCGCCGATATCGCTAGGCGCTGGAGTACGAGGTGGACATCGTCCGTCAGAACGTCGTCGGCGATCGCATTGACCACCGCACGGTCGAGCTGGTGCTGAACGACCGGGAGGCGGACGGATGGCGGCTCCAGATGTGCGTCGAGACTGAGGTCGCCAGCCGCGTTGGGCCTGGCGGCTCCAACGGACTCAAGCGGTTCTATGAACGCCCCGGGCCCGCCGCGCCGTGACGAAGAAGATCGAGGGCCTGCGCAGGGAGACCCACCGACTCCTGCTTCGCAATTCGACATCCTCGACGCCCGAACCGCAGTGCGATCCGCCCTTCATGCCGCGCAGGGGACGAGGACTCGCGGCGAGATCCCGGGAGACCCGAGCTTCTACCGCGCGCTCACCACAGCTGTGGTCGTCTCGTAGGCGCGGCCGTTCACGAGGAACGAGGGCGGTTCGCCCCGTCCAAGACGGCCAGGTTCGATGACGAGACCCTGACCCGGCAGCACACGACCTTGATCCTCCTTCGACATCAACACAGGGCCCACTCCGATTCGTCCGCGAGCAGGTTCATGGCGATTCCACCGAACGTGGTCATCCCGGGCCATCCGGAAAGTGGTGCGTGGGCATGGACGACGCGGCCGGCGGAACTCGAACTGGGCGCCCTGTCCACGGTTGAGCGTCTCTGCTCGGCCCTACTGGAGAGGATCGAGAGCGCCGCCATCGAGGAACTCGACAACTTGCACGCATTGCTCGGCGATCAGCTACGTCGTGAGGACCTGCTCCGGTCGCCACGCACAACTCGGAAGCCGGTTCCGGCGCCCCGGCCCCGCCCGTGGGCGCTCACCCCCGATCAGGTGGAGGGAATACGCCACCACATCCCCGGCGCGCGGGACCGGGTGCTGTGGGGGCTGATCGCCCTCGCCGGGCTTCGCGCCGAGGAGGCCCTCGCCGTCCGGTGGGAGGACATCCGACCGCACACGATCGAGGTGGACCGCGAGTACACCTGCGGCGAAGCGAAGCCCGCGAAGACCCACCAGCGGCGCAGCGTGCCGATCATGGGTCACCTCCGCGGACGACCGGGAGGCATGGCGGAGCCAGCAGGAGGCGACGACGGGGCTCGTCTGCCCCGCACAGACCGGCGGGCACCTCCACCTCGGCGACTGGCGCAAACGGGTGTTCAAGCCCGCCGCCGCCGCGGCCGGGGTGGAGGCGGACCCCTACGACGGGCGGGCGTCGTACGCGTCGCTTCGGATCCACGCGGGGGAGTCGCCGCGGGCGGTCGCCGCCGCCCTCGGCCACGCCTCCGCGGAGACCACCTGGCGCCATTACGCTGGCCTGTTCGAGGAGTCCCGGTTGGCGTCGAAGGTGGACCCGGAGGAGGCGATCTGGACGGCCCGGAGGGCGGCCGCGACCGGTTCCGGGTTGCGACCAGGTTGCGACGAGCGCCGGCGCGGCCACCTGCGGTTGGTGTCCTAGAACGACGAAACCCCGCTTTGGAAGCGGGGTCTCGTGAGCGCGCGCGGCAGGATTCGAACCTGCGACCTCTGGCTCCGGAGGCCAGCGCTCTATCCACTGAGCTACGCGCGCAACGGGCGGTAGCTTAGCCGACCTCGGCCGTGGGACGATCGCGCCGTGACGAACCTCCTCCATCGGGCGCTGTGGGCGGCCGCCGCGGCGGTCCTGGCGGCGCTGGCGCTGGCGTCCTCGGCGCAGGCGGCCGTCACCTGCGACTACGCCCAGAGCGGCAAGTTCCTCGAGGTGCGGATCACCGAGTCGAACGAGCTGGTGACGGTCGACGTCCTGAACGGGACGATCCGCGCGTTCGACTACATCACCCCGTCGACGTGCACCAGCAACCCGCCGGGGCTGACGCCGACGGTCACGAACACCGACGTCATCGCCATCGCCGCCGAGGCGGGCGTGAAGAACACGACCCTCATCATCGACAACGCCCCCGCATTCGCGCCGGGGGCCACGGCCGAGGCGGGCACGTCCGAGATCGAGATCTTCGCGAACCTGAACGACTCGCAGGACTCGCTGCTCAGCGTCCGCAACGCCACCACCCCCGCGAGCTTCCGCCTCGGCACGTCCGGCATCGACACCAACGCGACGCCCGCGCAGGTCCAGCCCGACATCGACATCACCCCGCTCAACGTCGGCGACATCGACCTCAGGAGCGGCTGCCCGATCGGCTCCAACAGCCCGCTGTGCTACTCGCAGCCGTCCAGCTACGACGCGAGCGGCGGGGGCGCCACCGGCGGGTCCTGGCCGAAGCCGATCGAGATCACGGCCAACCGTGCCGCCGACACGCTCGTGGGCGGCGGCGGCGATGACAGGCTCTACGCCTCCGACGGGCCCGACGTGCTGCGGGGCAACGCCGGCGACGACGACCTGCTGCCCGGCCTCGGCGACGACACCGTCGACGGCGGCCCCGGCACCGACCTGGCCGACTACTTCTTCACCGGCCTCCCGACCGGGGTGGTGGTCGACCTCGCCCGAAGCGGACCGCAGCCGACCGGCGGCGGGGGAGCCGACTCCTTCACCGGCGTCGAGAACCTGCGCGGCACCCAGTTCACGGACATCCTGAGCGGCGACGCCGGGCGCAACGACATCGAGGGCGGGGCCGGCCCCGACTTCGTCGACGGCCGCGGCGGCGCCGACACGATCTCCACCTTCACCGGGAACGACACCATCACGGCCCGTGACGGCGTGGCCGACACCGTCGACTGCGGCGACGGCGTCGACACGGTCACCGCCGACGCCCGCGGCGTCGACACGCTCACCGGCTGCGAGAACGTCGACTTCGCCACGACGCCCGGCGGAGGCGGCGGCGGTGGCGCGGGTGGCGGCGGCGGTGGCGCCGGCGGGGGCGGCGGAGGGGCGGCGCAGCCCCCGGTCGTGCGCCCGCTGGTCGTGACCCCGGCCGCGTTCGCGGCGCGCACGAGCGGCGCGACCCTGCGGCCCGCGGCAGGCCGGGTGCGCGGCGCCCTCGTGGCCTTCGCGGTGGACCGGGCCGCCACCGTCACGTTCCGCGTCGTCCGCATCGCACCAGGGCGCCGCGCCGGCGGCCGCTGCGTCGCCCCCGCCCGGGCACGGCGCGCGGCGCCCCGCTGCACCCGGGTCCTCGCGGTCCGCGGCAGCGTCGCCCGGGCCGCGACGGCGGGCGCCAACCGCCTCGCCTTCAGCGGCCGGGTCGGCGGGAAGGCGCTCGCGCCGGGCCGCTACCGCCTGCTGGCCGTCGCCCGCGCCGGCGGGCTCGCCGGGCCTCCCGCCCGGGCGGCGTTCCGCATCCTGCCCTGACGCCCGCATCATCGCGGCGAGAACCGATGCAGGGCGCGGATGGAATGGTCAGTCCTGACCATGTCGCGCGCCGCCGGGGGTCATACCGTGCCGCCCGACAGCACGCGGTGGCCGTCACCGCGATCCCGGTGCCTCCGTCGCCCGCGTCGTTCCCGACGCTCCTGGCGGCCCGCCCGGTGCCCGGGGGCGCGGCCGCGCCGGAGCCCGCGCCGGCGCCTCCCATGCCGGCGCAGGCCCGGTCCGTGCGCCCGGGGGTAGGTTCCCGCCGTGGGCGTCGCCTCCGCCACCATCGCGGTCATCTCCGACACGCACTTCCCGCGCCGCGGGCCGGTCCTGCCTGAGGCGGTGGTGGAGCGGCTTCGGGCGGCGGACCTGATCGTCCACGCGGGGGACTGGTCGGACATGGCGACGGTCCGGATGGTCCGGGCGCTCGGCCCGCCCCTGGTGACCGTGCAGGGCAACGTGGAGGAGCCGGCCGTCCGGCACGCGCTGCCGCGGACCGCCGAGGTGGAGATCGCGGGCCTGCGGATCGGGGTGGTCCACGACGGCGGCCCTGCGGCGGGGCGGATCGAGCGCCTCCGGGCCCGGTTCCCCGGCGTGCACATGGTGATCTTCGGGCATTCGCACGTCCCGCTCTACGACGTGGCGCCCGACGGCTTCATGATCCTGAACCCCGGCAGCCCCACCGAGCGCCGCCGCCAGCCGCGGCACACCATGGCCGAGATCGCGGTCTCGGCGGGCGGCCCCCCGCAGGTGACGTTCATCGCCGTGGACGAGCCGGTCGGCCCGCTCCCGGCGGATCTCGTCGCCTAGCGGCAGACTGCCCCTCGATGGAGCACATCGAGCCCGTCGTCCTCGGCCTGCTGGTGGCGGTGGCGGCGCTGAGCGTCATCGCCCAGTTCGTCCGGATCCCGTACCCGATCCTGATGGTGCTCGGGGGGCTCGGGCTGGGGCTGATCCCGGGCGCGCCCGAGGTGACCCTCAACCCGGACGTGGTGCTGGTGGTGTTCCTGCCGCCGCTCCTCTACGTCGGCGCGTTCTTCGCCTCGCTGCGCGACGTCCGGCGCGACGCGCGCGTCATCTCGCTGATGGCCATCGGGCTGGTGGGGGCGACGGCCGTGGCGGTCGCGGTGGTGGCGCACGAGCTCGCCGGGCTGCCGTGGGCGGCCGCGTTCACCCTCGGGGCGATCGTGTCGCCCACCGACCCGCTCGCCGCCACACAGATCATGCGGCGCCTGGGCGCGCCGCGGCGCCTGGTGAACATCCTCGAGGGGGAGGGGCTGATCAACGACGCGACCGCCCTCGTCCTCTACCGCACGGCCATCGGCGCGGCGGTGGGCGGCTCGTTCTCGGCCTGGGACGCCGGCCTGGGCATCCTGCTCGCCCCCCTCGGCGGGATCGTCGTGGGCCTCGCCGTGGGGTGGATCGTCGCCGAGGTGCGCCGCCGCGTCGAGGACGTCCCCACCGAGATCACCATCTCCGTCTTCACCGGGTACGCCGCGTACTTCCCGGCCGAGGCGCTCGGCGCCTCCGGCGTCCTCGCCGCCGTGACCGCCGGCATCTACCTGGGCTTCCGGGCGCCCCAGATCGCGTCGTCCGAGTCGCGCCTCCAGGGCTTCTCGTTCTGGACGATCACCCAGTTCCTGCTCAACGCCACGCTCTTCGTGCTCATCGGGCTCCAGCTCCCGCAGATCCTCGACGGCCTCACCGACCAGTCGTGGGGTGAGCTGCTCGTCTACGGGGGCGCCGTGAGCGGCGTGGTCATCGGCGTCCGGTTCGCCTGGATCTTCGCCACCACCGTGATCATCCGGGCCGCCGACCGGAGACCCGACCAGCTCATGCGCCGGGCGACGTGGCAGGCGCGCGTCATCGGATCGTGGGCCGGGATGCGCGGCGCGGTGTCCCTGGCCGCCGCGCTCGCCGTCCCCGTCTCCACCGACGCCGGCGACCCGTTCCCGGGCCGCGACCTGATCCTCTGGATGACCTTCTGCGTCATTCTCGCCACGCTCGTGTTCCAGGGCCTCACCCTGCCGTGGCTCATCCGGGTGCTCGGCGTGCACGACGACGGGGAGGAGGAGCGCCGCGAGGAGCTGAAGGCGCGCATCAAGATCGCCGCCGCCGCCCTCGACCGGATCGAGGAGATGGAGGGGGAGCCCTGGGTGCGCCCCGAGACCCTGGAGCGGATGCGCGGCCAGTACCGCTACCGCAAGCGGCGGTTCGCCGCGCAGGCCGGGAAGATCGAGGACGAGGACGGCATCGAGGACCAGTCGCAGGGGTTCCAGCGCGCGACCCGCGAGGTCATCACCGCCGAGCGCCGGGTGCTCGTCGCACTCCGCGACCAGGGGGCCATCTCCAACGACGTGATGCACCGCGTCGAGCGCGAGCTGGACCTCGAGGACTCCCGCCTGGAGCTGCCCCCCGACGGCCGCGTCCTGGACGGCCGCCGGCGCACCCGCGGCTAGGATCGCGGCGTGGACCTCTACGTCACCTTCATCGGGACCGCGGCCTCGGTGCCGACGGCGGCGCGGGGCGTCGCCGCGACGCTGGTGGCCCGCGGCGGCGAGCGCTGGCTCATCGACTGCGGCGAGGGCACCCAGCGGCAGCTGCTGCGCTCCGGGCTGGGACTGGTCGACCTGGACGTGATCTTGATCACCCACCTCCACGGCGACCACTTCCTGGGTCTGCCGGGGATCCTCAAGACGTTCGGCCTGCGGGCGCGCGAGCGGCCGCTGCGCCTGGCCGGCCCCCGCGGCCTGGCGCGGCTGATGGAGACGCTGCGCCCCGTCGTGGGCCGCACCCCCTTCGTCCTGGAGCTCCAGGAGCTCGACGAGCGCGAGGTGTCGGCCGCCTGGCGCGGCGAGGGCTTCGAGGTGCGGGCGTTCCCCACCCGCCACTCGATCCCGTCGGTGGGGTACGCCCTGGTGGAGGAGGACCGCCCCGGCGCGTTCGACGTCGGCGCCGCCCGCGCCCTGGGCGTGACCCCCGGCCCCGACTTCGGGGTGCTCCAGCGCGGCGGCGACGTGGTCACCGCGGGCGGCCGCACCGTCCGGCCCGGCGACGTGCTCGGCGAGGCCCGCCGCGGCCGCACCGTCGTCATCACCGGCGACACCGAGCCGTGCGCCGGCACCCTGGAGGCCGCCCGCGGAGCCGACCTGCTCGTGCACGAGGCCACGTTCCTCGACGAGGAGCGCGACCGCGCCCGCGAGACGCGCCACTCCACCGCCCGGGAGGCCGCCGCCCTGGCGAAGGAGGCCGGCGTCGGCCTGCTGGCCCTGACGCACCTGTCCAGCCGCGTCATGCCGCGGGAGGTCCGCGCCGAGGCGGAGGCCGTGTTCCCCGACGTGATCGTGCCCCGCGACTTCGACCAGATCGAGGTCCCGTTCCCGGAGCGGGGCGCCCCGATCGTGCATCCCGTGAAGGGCGGCGCCGATCGCAAGGGCGCGACTGACGTGGTGTCGGAGCCACCTGCTACCGTCCCTCCCGGCACGACCCTTTAACCCGGTCCCGCGAGGCCGAGAAGGAGTGACGATGCACCACGCGCTCTGCGCCGGTCCGCCGGCGGCCGTCTCCGCACAGCCGCAGCGCACCTAGCCCCGGTGGCCACGAAGGTCCTGGTCGACGCCGACCAGGTGCGCCGGACGATCGCGCGGATCGCCCACGAGATCGTGGAGCGGCACCCCGACCCGTCGCGCCTCGCGCTGGTCGGCATCCACACCCGCGGCGTGCCGCTGGCCGCGCGGCTGGCGGAGCTCATCGACGAGTTCGCCGGGACCCGCCCCGCGATCGGCACCGTGGACATCGCGCTCTACCGCGACGACGTCGGGCTGGACGCCCGCCGCGGCGCGCTCCCCGTGGTGGGCGACACCGTCCTCGACTTCGACGTCTCCGACCGGGTGGTGATCCTGGTGGACGACGTCCTGTTCACCGGCCGCACCATCCGCGCCGCGATCGACGCGATCTTCGACTACGGGCGCCCGCCCTCCGTGCAGCTGGCCGTGCTGGTGGACCGCGGCCACCGCGAGCTGCCGATCCGCCCCGACTACGTCGGCAAGAACCTGCCCACCGCCCGCAGCGAGTTCGTCAGCGTCCACCTCGCCGAGGTCGACGGGGTGGACGAAGTGGTGCTGGAGCCCGAGAGGAGGACACCGTGAGTCGCCGGTCCCTGCTGACCATCGACGACCTCGACCGCGCCGAGATCGCGCGCATCCTGCGCGTCGGCAACCGCTTCGCCGAGGTCATGGAGCGCGACATCAAGAAGGTGCCGACCCTGCGGGGCCGCACGATCATCAACATGTTCTTCGAGGCCTCCACGCGCACCTCGACGTCGTTCGAGCTGGCCGGCAAGCGCCTCTCCGCCGACGTCGTCAACGTCAAGGGCTCCGGCTCCAGCGTGGAGAAGGGGGAGACCCTCAAGGACACGGTCATCACGCTCAACGCGTACGCGCCCGACGTCCTGGTGATCCGCCACGCGTCGGTCGGCGCGTGCCAGATGGCCGCCCGCTTCACCGACGCCGCCGTCATCAACGCCGGCGACGGCAAGCACGAGCACCCCACCCAGACGCTGCTCGACCTCTACACCATCGAGCGCGAGGTGGGGCCCCTCGACGGGCTCCAGATCGCCTTCGTCGGCGACGTCGCCCACTCGCGGGTCGCGCGCTCCGGCATCCGCGGCTTCCAGGCCATGGGCGCCGAGGTGAGCCTGATCGCCCCGCCCACCCTGATCCCCCGCGACGCGGAGCAGGCGCTCGGCGTGCGCGCCTCCACCGACATCCGCGACATCGCCGACGCCGACGTCGTCTACGTCCTGCGGATGCAGCTGGAGCGGATGGGGCCCGGCGGCTTCGTCCCCTCGTTGCGCGAGTACGCGATGACCTACGGGGTCAACCACAGCCGCCTCAAGCCGGGCCAGCGCGTCATGCACGCCGGGCCCATCAACCGCGGCGTGGAGATCTCCGGCGAGCTCGCCGACGACCCGAAGACGCTCATCGAGCGCCAGGCCGCCAACGGCATGGTCGTCCGGATGGCGGTGCTCTACGACCTGCTCGCCGGGCCCACCGGCGCCAGCGAGCCGGCCGAAGCTCCGATCACGGCAGTCGCCGTCTAGTGGCCCCCGCCGCCGACTCGCAGGTCTTTCCCGGCTGCATCGCGGCGCGACGCGGCGTCCTCGGGAGGACCGATAGGAACACCGCTATCGGCCTTCCCTGCGTCCTTGCCTCGCTTGCGATTCGCTCGGGAAAGACAATGCGACCCGACGCCAGGAGCCACTAGTGCCGCCCAAGCTCCCCCAGCGCCCCGGCCCCGGGGCGGACATCGTCGTGCGCGGAGCGCGCGTGTTGGACCCCGCCGCCGGGATCGACGAGGTGCGCGACCTGGTCATCCGCGACGGCGTCGTCGGCGGCGACCCCGACGGCCTGGAGGTGATCGACGCCGACGGGATGATCGCGGTCCCCGGCTTCGTCGACCCGCACGTCCACCTGCGCACCCCCGGGCGGGAGGACCTCGAGGACATCGCCACCGGCAGCCTCGCCGCCGCGGCGGGCGGGTTCGTGACCATCGTGGCCATGCCCAACACCTCGCCGGTCGTGGACTCCGCGGCCATCCTCGGGACCCTCCTCGACCGGGCCCGGGAGGAGGCCGTCATCCGGGTCGGCTTCCTCGCCGCGATCACCGTCGGACAGAAGGGCGCGGAGCTGACCGAGCAGGCGGAGCTGGCCGAGCTCGGCGCCGTCGGGTTCAGCGACGACGGCCACCCCGTCGCCGACGCCCGCGTGATGCGGCGCGCCCTCCAGTACCAGCGGATCACCGGCCTCCCGCTGGTGCTGCACGAGGAGGACCCCACGCTGTCCGGCAAGGGCGTGATGCACGAGGGGGCCGTCGCCAGCCGCCTGGGGCTGGAGGGGATCCCCTCCATCTCCGAGAGCGTCGCCGTGGCCCGCGACGCCGCGCTGGCCGAGTACGAGGACGGGTGGATCCACATCTGCCACGTCTCCGCCGTCGAGACGGCCGAGGAGATCCGCCGCGCCAAGGCGCGCGGCGTGCGGATCACCGGCGAGGTCACCCCCCACCACCTCACGCTCACCGACGAGGCGGTGCGGTCGCTCGACCCGAGCCGCCACAAGATGAACCCGCCGCTGCGCGAGGAGAGCGACCGCCAGGCGTTGATCGCGGCCCTCCGGGAGGGAACCCTGGACTGCGTGGCCACCGATCACGCCCCGCACGACGCCGACGAGAAGGAGGTCCCCTTCGAGGAGGCCCCCTTCGGCATCACCGGGCTCGAGACCGCGTTCGCCGTCTGCAACACGCATCTGGTGCGGACCGGTGCGCTGCCGCTCGAGACGCTGGTGCGGCGGATGGGCGCCGACGCGGCGGCGGTCCTCGGGCTGCCGGCGCCGACGCTGGCGGACGGCGCGGTGGCCGACCTGGCCCTCATCGATCCCGACGCCGAGGTGACGGTGGGCGAGGGGGGCTTCCGGAGCAAGTCGCGCAACTCGGCGTGGACGGGGGAGACCCTCCACGGCCGGGTGGCGCTCACGATCGCGGGAGGGCAGATCGCATGGCGAGCGTAAG
Organism: Thermoleophilia bacterium; assembly: GCA_050250915.1. Classification (GTDB taxonomy): domain Bacteria; phylum Actinomycetota; class Thermoleophilia; order Miltoncostaeales; family Miltoncostaeaceae; genus Miltoncostaea. The sequence goes on along the minus strand of JBFWNT010000020.1, from coordinate 56,083 downwards.
GACCGAGCGGCATCCGTCGGTGCTCCGCCGGGACGACACCGGCCTGATCGTGGTGGACGTGCAGGAGGCGTTCCGCCCCGTCATCGACCACTTCGACGAGACCGTCCGCAACTGCGGCATCCTCGCCGCCGGCTTCGGGGCCCTCGGGCGGCCGGTGCTGGTCAGCGAGCAGTACACGAAGGGCCTCGGCCACACCGTCGAGGAGCTGGCCGAGCGGTTCCCCGAGGGCACCGAGCCGGTCGAGAAGCTGCGGTTCTCGGCGTGCGGGGTCGAGGCCTTCGACCAGCAGCTCGCCGACGCCGGCTGCTCCACCTGGGTGGTGTGCGGCATCGAGACCCACGTGTGCGTCAACCAGACGGTCCACGACCTGATCGCCCGCGGCCACACGGTGCACGTCGCGGCCGACGCGGTGTCGTCGCGCGCGCCATCCAACAAGGCCGCCGGCCTGGAGAAGATGGCCGCCGCCGGCGCCCACGTGACCTCGGCGGAGATGGCGCTCTTCGAGCTGCTCGAGGTCGCCGGCACGGACGAGTTCAAGGCCATCTCGAAGATGGTTCGATGAGCCCAGGCACCACGCAGGCCGTCGTGGTCCTGGAGGACGGGCTGGTGCTGCCGGCCGCCTCCGCCGGGGCGCCGGGCACCGCGCTCGGCGAGATGGTCTTCACCACCGGGATGACCGGCTACCAGGAGGCCGTCACCGACCCGTCGTACCTCGGGCAGATCCTCTGCTTCACGGCGCCGATGATCGGCAACTACGGCGCGGGGGCCGGGCACGACGAGAGCGACCGCCCGTGGCCGGGGGCCGTGGTCATGGCCTGCGCCGGAGACGCGCCGGGGACCGGCGGCCCGACCGGCTGGCGGACGTGGCTGGTCGAGCGCGGCGTGGTGGCGGTGGAGGACGTGGACACCCGGCGCCTGGTGCGGCACCTGCGCGACCGCGGCGCCATGCGCGGCGGCGTGTCGACCGAGCTGGGCGCCGAGGAGCTGCTGGCGCTGGTGCGGGAGCACCCGGTGCTGGACGGCCGCGACCTGGCCACCCAGGCGGCGGCCGCCCCGCGGCGGCTGGGGTCCGACGGGCCGCTGGTGGTCGCCATCGACTGCGGCATGAAGGAGAGCATCGGCCAGGGTCTCGCCGGAGCCGGCTGCCGGCTGGACGTGGTCCCCGCCGGGGTCACGGCCGACGAGGTGCTGGCCCGCGGCCCCGACGGGGTGTTCCTGTCCAACGGACCCGGGGATCCGGCGGCCGTGACCGGCGTGATCGACACGGTCGGCGGCCTGCTCGGGACGGTTCCGGTGTTCGGCATCTGCCTGGGCCACCAGCTCCTGTCCCACGCGCTGGGGCTGCGCACCGAGAAGCTCGCGTTCGGCCACCGGGGCGCCAACCACCCGGTGCGCCGCACCGACGACGGCCGGGTGGAGATCACCGTCCAGAACCACGGCTACGCCGTCGTGGCCGACGACCTCCCCGACGGCGTCGAGGTCACGCGCACCAGCCTGTTCGACGGCTCGGTGGAGGGCATCGCCGCACCCGAGCTGCGCGCCTTCTCCGTGCAGTACCACCCGGAGGCGAGCCCCGGGCCGCACGACGCCCGCTACATGTTCCGCGAGTTCGTCGCCGGGATCGGGGGCCGCTGATGCCCCGCCGCGACGACCTCCGGACGATCCTGGTGCTGGGCAGCGGCCCGATCGTGATCGGCCAGGCCGGCGAGTTCGACTACTCCGGCACCCAGGGGGCCCGGGCGCTGCGCGCCGAGGGCTACCGCGTGGTGCTCGTGAACTCGAACCCGGCGACGATCATGACCGACCCGTCCGTGGCCGACCGCACCTACGTCGAGCCGCTCGACCCGGAGGCCGTCGAGGCGGTCATCGCCCGGGAGCGCCCCGACGCGCTGCTCCCCACGCTCGGCGGCCAGACGGCCCTGAACCTGGCGATGGAGCTGAGCGGGTCCGGCGTGCTCGACCGCTTCGGCGTGGAGCTGATCGGCGCCGACATCCCCGCGATCCGCCGGGCCGAGGACCGCGAGGTGTTCCGCGACACGATGGACGCCGCCGGCCTCGCGGTGCCGAAGAGCCACATCGTCACCGACGTCGCCGGCGGTCGCGCGGCGGCGGCGGATCTGGGCCTGCCGGTGATCCTGCGTCCCGCGTTCACCCTCGGCGGCGAGGGCGGCGGCGCCGCCCACACGCCCGAGGAGCTCGACGCCCGCCTCGAGCTGGCCCTCGCGGCGAGCCCGATCAGCCAGGTGCTGGTGGAGCGCTCCGTCCTCGGCTGGGCCGAGATCGAGCTCGAGGTGGTCCGCGACGTCGCCGACAACGCGGTGATCGTCTGCTCCATCGAGAACATCGACCCGATGGGCGTCCACACGGGCGACTCGGTCACCGTCGCCCCGACGATGACGCTCACGGACCAGGAGCTCCAGTCGCTCCGCGACGCCGCGATCACGGTGATCCGCGCGGTGGGGGTCTCCACGGGCGGCGCCAACGTGCAGTTCGCCCTCAACCGGGCGACGGGCGAGGTGGTGGTCATCGAGATGAACCCGCGGGTGTCGCGCTCCTCGGCCCTCGCCTCGAAGGCCACCGGCTTCCCGATCGCCAAGATCGCGGCGCGCCTGGCCGTGGGCTACACGCTCGACGAGCTGCCCAACGAGATCACGGGCGTGACCCCCGCCAGCTTCGAGCCGACCCTCGACTACGTCGCGGTCAAGGTGCCGCGCTTCGCGTTCGAGAAGGTCCCGGGGGCGTCCACCGAGCTGACCACCCACATGAAGAGCGTCGGCGAGGTGCTCGCCCTGGGCCGCACGTTCGGCGAGGCCTTCGGGAAGGCGATGGCCGGGCGCGAGCTGGACGTGAAGCCGCGCCGCACCGACGACGGGGCCGAGGCGCTCACCTGGCTGCGCACCCCGTCGTGGGACCGCTACGACATCATCCTCGACGGGCTCGTCACCGCCCGCCTCGACCCCGCCGACGTCGTCACGGCCACCGGCATCGACCCGTGGTTCGTGGCCGAGTTCGAGCGGCTCGCCTCCGCCCGCCGCGCCGTGTCGGGGCCGCTGGAGTCGCTCGACGCCGGGGCCCTGCGCCGCGCGCGCCGCGCCGGCCTGGCCGACCGCGACATCGCCGGCGCCAGCGGGGCCACCGAGCACGAGGTGGGGGAGCGCCGCCGGGCCCTCGGCGTGCGGCCGACCTACCACGCGGTCGACACCTGCGCCGCCGAGTTCGCGGCCCTCACCCCCTACTACTACTCGGCGTTCGCGTCCGAGGACGAGCTGGCCCGCGACGACCGCCCCTCCATCGTGGTGCTCGGCTCGGGCCCCAACCGGATCGGGCAGGGCATCGAGTTCGACTACTGCTGCGTCCACGCCGCCGAGACGGCGCGGGAGCTCGGCTACGCGGCGGTGATGGTCAACTGCAACCCGGAGACGGTCTCGACCGACCACGGGGTCAGCGACCGCCTCTACCTGGAGCCGGTCACCGCCGACGCCGTGCTCGACATCTGCGCGGCCGAGCAGCCGGTGGGCGTGATCGCCCAGCTCGGCGGCCAGACCCCGCTGCGCCTGGCGCGCACCCTGGCCGAGGCCGGGGTCCCGATCCTGGGGACCCCCCACGACGCGATCGACCTGGCCGAGGACCGCGGCCGCTTCGGCGCCCTCCTCGACGAGCTCGGCCTCGAGGCCCCGCCATGGGCGATCGCCCACGATGGGGACGAGGCCCTGGCCGCCGCCGCGGAGGTCGGGTACCCGGTGCTGGTGCGCCCCTCGTACGTGCTCGGCGGCCGGGCCATGGCGATCTGCGACTCGCCCGACGCGCTGCGCGCCTACATCGCGCGCGAGCGCCCCGAGGGCGTGCTGCTGGTCGACCGGTTCCTGGACAACGCGATCGAGCTCGATGTGGACGCCCTCTCCGACGGGCGCGACTGCTGGACGGCGGCGGTGATGGAGCACGTCGAGGCGGCCGGCGTCCACTCCGGCGACTCGGCGTGCGTGCTGCCCGCCCAGAGCGCCGGCCCCGGCCTGATCGCGGAGCTCGAGGAGCAGACGGCGGCGCTCGCCCGCGGCCTGGGCGCCGTGGGGCTGCTCAACGTCCAGTACGCCGTGCGCGACGGCAGGCCGTACGTGATCGAGGCCAATCCGCGCGCCTCGCGCACCGTCCCGTTCGTCTCGAAGGCGACCGGCGTGCCGCTGGTGCCGCACGCCGTGCGGCTCATGCTCGGCGCCTCGCTCGGCGAGCTGGGGCTGCCCGCGGCGTCGGCCGGCCGGCAGGTGGCGGTGAAGGAGGCGGTGCTCCCGTTCTCCCGGTTCCCCGGCGCCGACCCGGTGCTGGGGCCCGAGATGCGGGCGACGGGGGAGGTGATGGGGCTCGGCGGGTCGTTCGCCGAGGCGTTCGCCAAGGCCCAGCGCGGCGCCGGCCAGGCGCTGCCCCGGTCGGGCACCGCCTTCATCTCCGCCCGCAACGCCGACAAGCCGCGGGCGGTCGCCCTGGCGGCCCAGCTCGACCGCGCCGGCATCGGCCTGGTGGCCACCACCGGCACGGCGGCGGCGCTGGCCGCGGCGGGCCTGCCGGTGCGCGCGATCAAGAAGCTCACCGAGGGGTCGCCGAACGCGGTGGACCTGATCGTTGAGGGCGCCATCGACCTCGTCATCAACACGCCGCGGGGTGGCCCGGGCGCGCGGGCCGACGGCTACGAGATCCGGGCCGCCGCCATCCGCGCCGGCGTGCCGTGCATCACCACCATCGAGGCCGGCCAGGCGGCCGCCGCGGCGATCGCGTCGCAGCGGGCCTCCGCGCCGCTCCCGTTGCAGGATCAGGGCCGGCCGTGGAGCGCGAGCAGGGCCTTCCGACCGGGGGCTGCAACAGTCTAAGGCTCAGGTTGAGGCCGATGACACGTGGTCACAGGCCCGTGACATCTTCGCCTGCAACAAGCGTGAAAACGCCGTAAAACGGCTGCAAACGTCACCTTGCCAGAGCCTCCGACGCGAACCTATGATGGCCCGGCGATGGCGACCACCACACCGAAGCCCCAATCCCAGGCGCCCGAGCGCTCGCTCGATCAGCGTATGGAGGCCCTCCGCCGGGCGAACGAGATTCGTTCCCGCAGGGCTCAGCTCAAGAAGGACCTGAAGAGCGGGACGACGTCGATACGGACCGTGATCGCCCAGCCTCCGGACTACGTGCTGACGGCCAAGGTGTTTGACATGCTGATGGCCGTTCCGAAGTACGGCAAGGTCAAGGCGACCAGATTCCTGAACACCTGCCGCATATCGCAGGGGAAGACGATCGGGGGCCTGTCGGACCGACAGCGCTCGGAGCTGCTGGAGCTGCTGCAGCGGTAGCGACGCGACCTCGCGTCATCATCGTCTCGGGACCGTCGGGAGCGGGGAAGGGCACGCTGATCTCAGCGATCCTTCCCCGGTTCCCGAACCTCGAGGTCGCCGTCTCCGCCACCACCCGCCGCGCGCGGCCCGGTGAGCGCGACGGCCGCGAGTACTACTTCCTGGGCGCCGGCGACTTCGAGCGGCGCGTCCGTGCCGGGGACTTCCTGGAGCACGTGACGTACGCGGGGAACCGGTACGGGACGCTCCGCTCCGAGATCGACCGCATCCAGGCAGGCGGACGGTCGCCCGTCGTGGAGATCGAGCTGGCGGGTGCACGCGCCGTGCGGGGGACGATCCCGGGGGCGGTGTCGATCTTCATCGTGCCGCCGTCGCTCGACGAGCTCGCCGACCGGCTGGAGCACCGCGGCACCGACACCGAGGACGAGATCGCCGCACGCCTCGAGACCAGCCGCGTCGAGCTGGAGGCGATGGACGAGTTCGACCACCGGGTGGTCAACGGCGACCGCGAGAAGGCGACCGAGGAGTTCGCCGACCTCGTCGCGCGCGTGACCGGAGTGGCGGCCGCGCGTGGCTGAGATCCTGCTGGGGGTCTCGGGCGGCATCGCCGCCTACAAGTCGGTCGACGTCCTCCGCATCCTCCAGCGACGCGGCCACGGCGTGACCGTGGTCATGACGGCGTCGGCGCAGCGGTTCGTGGGGCCCGCCACCTTCGCGGCCCTCTCCGGCCGGCCGGTCGGCACCCGCCTGTTCGGCCCCGAGGACCGCGCCGGCTACGACCACCTGGAGCTCGCCCGCGGCCACGACCTGCTGCTCGTGTGCCCCGCGTCGGCCAACACGATCGCCCGCATGGCCGCCGGCCTGGGCGACGGCCTGCTCGGGTCGGTGCACCTGGCGTTCGACGGGCCGGTGCTGATCGCGCCCGCCATGAACACGCGCATGTGGCTGCACCCGGCCACCGCCGCCAACCTCGCGACCCTCCGCGGCCGCGGCGTCGGCGTGGTCGAGCCCGGGTCGGGCCTGCTGGCCGACGGCGAGGTGGGCGTCGGCCGTCTGGCCGAGCCCTCGGGGATCGCCGACGCCGCCGAGGCCCGGCTGGAGGGCGCGGGGTCGCTGGCGGGCCGCCGCGTGCTGGTGAGCGCGGGCGGCACCCGCGAGCCGATCGACCCGGTCCGCTACGTGGGCAACCGCTCCAGCGGGCGGATGGGGTGGGCGGTGGCCGAGGAGGCGCGCCGCCGCGGCGCCGAGGTCACGGTGCTGGCGTCGAACGTCGACCTGCCGCGGCACCCGGACGTCCGCTACGTCGACGCCCCGACGGCGGCCGAGCTGCACGCCGCCGCCCTCGACGCGTTCCCGGCGTGCGACGTGCTGGTGATGGCGGCGGCCGTCGCCGACTTCCGGCCGGGCGAGGCCCTGGAGGGGAAGATCGACAAGTCCGCCGGGGGCGGTCTGCACCTGGACCTGGAGCCGACGGCGGACATCCTCTCCGACCTCGCCGGCCAAAGGAACGGGCAGGTGGTGGTGGGCTTCGCCGCCGAGCACGGCGCCGCGGGCCTGGCCCGCGCCCGCGACAAGCGCGTCCGCAAGCGGCTGGATCTCATCGTGCACAACGACGTCTCGGTCGACGGGATCGGGTTCGGCTCGGCCGAGAACGAGATCACGATCATCGGCCCGGACGGGGAGGAGACCCTCCCGCGCATGACCAAGGAGGCCTGCGCCGGCCGGATCCTCGATGCGGTGGCGCCCCTCCTTCCCTGAGCACCCGCGCCGGAACCGCCCCGGTCCCCGACCGCGCCTCGCAGGTGCAATTGAACCTCCGCGTTCTCGATTGAGACGCGGATCCCCAGGAACCCCTTCATCGAAGGCGGGGACGGTCGCCCGACAGCGGCAATCGAGGGTCTTCGGGCATTCGTGTGGGGCTGGCGAGTCTCGATCGCGATCACGCGACCTCGATGGGAACACCGCCCGCCGCAGCGGGCGCCGTCGGTCCCGTCTCGCCTCGGCCCACCCCGTCAATGGATGGACCGGGTGGACCGCGGGTCCGGGTCCGGCATGACGTTCCCGCGGCTCAATCGAGACCCGGTGGTGTTGATCGAGCGGGCGTCGGCGCGGTGGCGGCCGTGGCCACACCGCGCCGGTCGGGTGGATCTGCTCGTCGGGGTCGGCGTCGGCCGGCACCGGACCATCAGGCGTCCACATGAAGCGCCGCGATCGAGACTCGGCGTTCTCGATTGAGACGCGGATCCCCGTGACCCCTCCATTGAGGGGATGGGACGCCGGCCCTGGTCGAGGCTCGGCGGCCGGCCCCGTCGCCGGGGCCGGCCGCGGCGCCCTCACGCGTGGGCGGGAACCGCGACTCCCCCGATACTGAGCATCAGGACGAGGGAGTCGAAGTAGTGGTCCATCTCGGTGATGCGGTCGTCCCGGACCGTCATCACCATGCACGCCGGCGTCGCCACGTCCACGCCGGTCGGCGGGATCGGCGCGCCGTCGGGCCCCGGCATGGGTGCCACATGCCGCCCGCGCCAAACCAGCTGGAGGGCGACGCGATCACCGTCGGCCATCATGGCGACCAGCTCGCCGGTGTGATCCGCGCCGAGCACGACCTTCCACGGCGCGATCATCTCGACGGCGGCGTCGGCGCCCACCGCCTCCCGCGACGTGCCGTGCTCGCGGTACGCGAAGTCGTCGGCGATGGTGGCGCGGAACGCCTCCCAGTCGCCGGTGTTGAAGGCCCGCAGCATCTCCCGGGCCACGGCCTCAGCGGTCATCGTCCGCCTCCTCCGGGATGTGATTGCCGTGACCCATCCATGACGCAGGGGCGGGGGGCGGTCGTCCGCGCGCGCGCCGATCGGGGCTGCGGCGTCCCCGCAGCCGTCGCGGGGGGTGACCGCCGGGGCGGTTCGCCGGGGGTCCGATGGGCTACCCTCGACGCTCTGGCCACCACCCTGACGACCCCGCCGCTGCGGGACGACGAGCTGCTCCCGGCCGCCGCGGTCGCCGGCGCGCTGGTCGACGCCTGCGGCACCGCGGTGCGCGCCCCGCGCGAGAGCCTCGAGGCGTGCGTCATCGCGCTGCTCGCGGGCGGGCACGTGATGATCGAGGACGTCCCCGGCGTGGGGAAGACGGTGCTGGCCAAGAGCCTGGCCCGCGCCGCCGGCTGCGACTTCTCGCGCCTCCAGTGCACCGCCGACCTGCTGCCGTCGGACGTCACCGGCATCACGGTCTGGGACCAGAACGCCGCCCGGTTCGTGTTCCGGCCCGGCCCGGTGTTCGCCAACCTGGTGCTGGTCGACGAGATCAACCGCGCGTCGCCCAAGACCCAGTCGGCCCTCCTCGAGTGCATGGAGGAGGGGCAGGTGACCGTCGACGGCGAGACCCGCCTCCTGCCGGCGCCCTTCATGATCATCGCCACCCAGAACCCGGTGGAGTACGAGGGCACGTTCCCGCTGCCGGAGGCGCAGCTCGACCGGTTCGCGGTGCGCGTCACGATCGGCTACCCGGCCGCCGCCGACGAGGCGCAGATGCTGCTGGACGTGGCCGCCGCCGACCCGCTCGACGCCGTCGCCCCGGTCACCGACGAGGCCGGCGTCGTCGCCGCCCGCGAGGTGGTGGAGCGGGTCCACGCCGACCCGGCGCTGGCCCGCTACGTGGTGGGGCTGGTCACCAACACCCGGCGCGACGGCCGCGCCCAGCTGGGCGGCAGCCCGCGCGCCGGCCTGGCGCTGCTGCGCGCCGCCAAGGCCCGGGCCCTGCTCGAGCGCCGCGGCCACGCCCTGCCGGAGGACGTACGCGCCCTGGCGGCGACCGTCCTGTCCCACCGGATCATCCTCACGCCCGACGCCCGCGCCCGGGGCGTCTCGGCCGCGGACCTGGTGCGGGACGCGCTCGACGCGGTGCCCGTCCCGCTGTGACCTCCGGGTGGGGCCCGTCGGGGCGGGCGCTCGCCCTCGTCGCGGCCGGCGCGGCGGCCCTCATCGCGAGCCGCGGCTTCGGGACCCCCGCCCTGGCCGTGCTCGGCGTCGGGATGATCGCCATGCCGGTGCTGGTCACCGTGCTCGTCGCGCTCGCCGCCGCCGGGCTCGACCTCGAGCGCACGATCCGCCCGCCCCGCACCCGCGCCGGCGCGGCGGCCACCGTGCGGGTGGCCCGCCGCGGCCTGACCGCCCGCCTCGGCCTGGACCGGCTGCTCGAGGTGCGGATCGACCCGGGCCTGGCGGGCGTCGCCGGGCCGGGGGGCGTTCCCGAGCCGAAGGGCGACACCTGGACGCTGCACCCCGTCCGCGGCGATCACCAGCTGCCCCCCGCGGTCGCGGCGATCGGCGACCCGTTCGGCCTGGCGCGCCGCACCCGCCGCGGCGGCGGTGCCGGCGGGCTGCTGGTGCTGCCCGCCGCCCCCACGCTGGAGGGCGTCAGCCTGGGCGCGCGGTCCGCCGGCCACGCCGGCAGCCGCCGCAGCTCCGACTCCGGGTTCGGCGAGCTCGACCGCGTCCGCGACTACCAGCCCGGCGATCCGCTCTCGCGCGTCCACTGGGCCCAGACCGCCAAGCGCGGCCGCCTCCAGACCAAGGAGCTGCGCGCGCCCTCGGGCTCGGGGCGGACGGTGGTGGTGCTGCTGGACGGGGCCGTGCCGCCCGGCCCCGACTTCGAGACCGCCGTGACCGCGGCGGCCGCCCTGTGCCGCCACCTGGCGGGCCGCGGCGACCCGGTGGCACTCGCCGTGACGGGCCGGGTGCCGGCGCGCCTGCCCGCGCGGGCGGGATGGCCGGCCATGGAGCTGGCCCTTGCGCGGGCCGCGGGCGGCGGCGACCGCGCGCTGGGGCTGGCGATGCGCGCCGAGCTGGCGGCCTCCGACGCGCCCGACCTCATGATCGTCGTCACCGCCGCGCGCGACCCGGCGATCCTGCCGGCCGTCGGTCAGGGCCGGGCGACGGGCGCCGGTGTCGCGGCCGTGCTCGTGGGGCCCGCCGCCGCGTCGTCGGCCGAGCTCGAGGCGGCGGGCGCCGACGTGGCGGTGGTGCCGGGGGCCGACCGCGTGGCGGCCGCCCTCAGCCGCACCCGGATGGCGGTGGCCGGTGTCACCTAGGGACCTCGCCCGCTGGGCGGCGGCCGCGCTGGCCGCGATCACCCTGGTGATCGGCTGGTCCGGCCTGTTCGAGGACCAGGGCGCCGGGCGGCTCCAGGCGCTCGCCGTGCTGGCGTTGCTGCCGGTCGCCGCCAGCCGGGCGCCGCGCGCCCGGGCGGCCATCGTGACCGGCACCCTCGTGGTGGCGGCGCTGGCGATCGCGTCGATCGCCACCCGCACGTCGCCGTTCGCGCTCGTCGCGTTCGACGGCGACGCATGGTCCCGCGTGGGGGCGATCCTCCCCGACGGGCTCCGGGAGGGCTCCGAGGCGGGCCTGCCGGTGGCGTTCACCGAGACCCCCGCGCTCGTGGCGCTGCTCTGCACGGCCTTCGCCGCCCTCGTCGGCGCCGCCGCCTGGCAGATCGTGGTGCGCGGGCGGCCCGTCGCGGGCGTGGTGATCGTCGGCGTGGGCCTCGCGTACCGCTGGACGGTCGAGCCGCCCGGCTCCGGCTCCGGCGCGGCGATCCTCACGCTCATGGCGTTCGCCGCCATCCTGGCCCTGGCGACCTGGGATCCCGAGCGTTCCGCCCGGCCGCTGCAGCGCGCCGGCGGGGCCCTGGTGCTGGGCGGCGCCGTCGTGGCGCTGGCCGCCGGCATCGGCACCGGGCCGGCGAAGGCCGGCGAGGCGTGGTGGTCGTGGAAGGACTGGGAGATCGGCGGCGCCGGCCCCGGCTCGGCGTCGCTGGACCTGGACCAGTCCTACGGGAGCCTCGACTGGCCGAAGGAGCCGCGCGTGGTGATGACGGTGGGGGCCACCACGGCCCGGCCGATCCGCGCCGTCAGCCTGGAGGGCTTCGACGGCGACGCCTTCACGCTGGCCGACGACGGCGGGTCGCAGGGCATCCCGATCGACGACGGCATGGTGCGGCTGCCGTGGCAGGCCGGCGACCGCCAGGTCGACGCGCCCGAGACCATCCAGCGCATCACCCTGGTCGGCACCCGCACCTCCCTCGTGCTCGCCTCCGGCCGGGTGCGGTGGGTGTCGGGCCCGTTCTCGGGCACGGCCGACCTGGTGGGGGACGGGTTGCGGGTGAAGGACGCCCTCGGCCCCGGCGATCGCTACGTCGTGCGCACCTCCATCCCGTCGCCGACGCCGGCCGACCTGGTGGCGGCGCCCCCGCTGACCACGAGCACGGTCCCGGCCGGCGAGACGGCGGTGCGCGCCTCGCCCGGCGCCGACGCGCTCGATGTACCGCTCTGGGGCAGCGGCCTCCCCGGCCCCACCGACCGCGAGCTGGGGCCCTACGCCGCCGTGCGCGACCTGGCCCGGAGCGTGGTGGCCGACGCGCCCACCGAGTACGCGGCGGTCAACCGCATCGAGGCCCACCTGCGCAGCCGCTACGTCTACGACGAGGCGCCGGAATACCCGGCGCGCCGCGCCGACGGCAGCACCCCGCCGCTCGACGAGGCGCCACCGCCGCTGGCCGACTTCCTGCTGAACGGCCGCGCCGGCTTCTGCCAGCACTTCGCGGGCGGCATGGCGCTCATGCTGCGCACCCTGGGCATCCCGGCGCGGGTGGCGGTGGGCTACACCGGCGGCCGGTTCGACACGAGCATCGACCGCTACGTGGTGCTCGACCGCGACGCCCACTCCTGGGTGGAGGTCTACTTCCCCGGCCAGGGCTGGCTGCCGTTCGACCCCACGCCGGGCCGCTCCGCCCCGAACCCCGCGTCGGTGTCGTCGCCCGACTACGCGCCGAGCCGCTTCGAGGTCGACCTGGGCGGGCTGGTCGACCGTGCCGTGGAGCCCGGCACCACCCCGGCGTCGCCGCTGCCGCAGCCCCGGACCGGGACCGACCCGACCCCGGCGCCCACCGACCCGGGCGCCGCGCCGGCCCCGGTGGCGGAGGGCGGGGGCGGTGGGTGGCGGTGGCTGCTGCTGGCGCCGCTCGCCCTGCTGTTCGTGCCGGCGGCGCTCCGCACCGTGCGCCGCTCGCGGGCGCGGACCCACGGCGACGAGCGCGACCGGGTGATCGCCGCCGCGCGGGAGTTCGAGTCGTCGCTGCGGCGGTTCGGGTGGGCGCCGCCCGAGACGGCGTCGGCCACCGAGCGGGCCGCCGCCGTGCGGGAGCGGACGGGAGTCGATCCCACCTCGATCTACGCGCGGGCCGCCCGCGCCCGGTACGCCCCCGAGCCCCCCGCGAAGGGCGAGGCGGCGGCGGCGTGGCGTGAGGAGGCGGCCGCCATCCGGGCGATCCGCCGCCAGGTGTCGCTGCGTCGCCGCGTGACGAGCGCGCTGGGCTTCCGCCCGCGACGGCGCGGTACCGTGACGGGATGACCTCCCCCGGCGACGCGTACGAGGCGTACCGCAACGGCAGCTGGCTGCTGGAGATGCGCGAGTACCGCCAGGCGGCGATCGCCCTGGAGCGCGCGAAGAAGCTCGAGCCCGACAAGGGCTCCATCCGCGAGGCCCTGGGCCGCGCGTACCTTGCGTCGCGCTCGTACGCCCGCGCCGCCGAGGAGTTCGGCGTCGCCGTGGAGCTCTGCCCCACGGACGGCTACGCGCACTACGGCCTGGCGCGCTCCCTGTCGCGGCTCGGGGACCCCCTCGCCGCGCGCCACTACCGGCTGGCCCGCCTCTTCGGCACGGGGCTCGAGAGCAGCTAGCGGCTCAGGCCGTCGCCGGCGGGGGGCCGAAGACCGTGCCCTCGGGCACGTCGAAGCCGGTGCGCACGATCCCCTCGTAGCTCTCGTCGATGAGGGCGCAGAGGGCGCCGAGCAGGCCGTCGAGGACGTCGGCGTCGAGGCCGTCGAGGGGAGCGTCCGCCAGGGCGTAGACGTCGCCGTCGTCGTCGAGGGCGAACCGCCACACCGGGGTGCGGAGGTTGCGCAGCAGCAGCGCCCGGTAGACGTCCTCGTGGCGGACGTCGGGGCCCCGGACCACGAACGCGCGCATCGCGAGCGTCCGCTCCCGCACCTCCAGGCCCACCATCACCGCGCCGCGCTTCTGCGACGGCAGGCGCACCCCCCACCGGCGCTGCCCGTCGCGCTCGGCGTCGGCGCCGATCTCCTCGAGGTAGTGGGCGATGCGCGCCGGTGCCGCGTCCATCCGGGCGATGGTACCCACGACGTACGATGCCGCGGTGCGCATCGTCCTCCAGCGGGTGGCGTGGGCCCGCGTCCACGTGGACGGCGAGGAGGTCGGGGCGATCGGCCCGGGCCTGCTCGCCCTGGTGGGCGCCGGCCGCGGCGACACCGCCGCCGAGGCGGAGCGCCTCGCCGCCAAGACCGTGCGGCTGCGGCTGTTCGACGGGCCGGAGCGGCCGTTCGACGTGCCCCTCACCGAGGTGCCGGGGGGCGGGCTGCTGTGCGTGAGCCAGTTCACGCTCTACGGGGACGTGCGCAAGGGCAACCGGCCGTCGTGGTCGGGCGCCGCACCCGGCGACGAGGCGGAGCCGCTGGTGGAGGCCTACGCGGCGGCGGTCGCGGCCCACGGGGTGGAGGTGGCGCGCGGCCGCTTCGGGGCGCACATGGACGTGTCGCTGCTCAACGACGGCCCCGTGACCCTGGTGCTGGGCTAGGCGGCGGGCCCGGGGTCGCGGCGGCCGCGGCGGCGGGCGACGCCCCACACGACGAGTCCGGTGGCGAGCATCGCGACGACGACGGCGATGCTGGTGGGGCCCATGACCTGCTCCACGTGGTGCCAGGAGTCGTCGAGGGCCCAGCCGATGCCGATGAGCACGGCGTTCCACGCGAGGCTGCCGATCGTGGTGAGCACGATGAACCGCTTGACGGGGAAGCGGGCGAGGCCGGCCGGCAGCGACACGGCGGTGCGGGCGAGCGGGACGGCGCGCGCGCAGAGAACCGTCGCCGACCCCCACCGGTCCATCCAGCGCTCGAACCGCTGGATGCGCTCGGGGCCGGCGCCCAACCGGTGGCCGTGGCGCGCGACCAGGCCGGTGCCGCCGCGGCGTGCCGCCACGTAGAGCATCAGGTTCCCGACGAGCGAGCCGGCGGTCGCCGCCCCGAGCGCGAGCGGGAACGACATGGCGCCCTCCGCCACCGCGAACCCGGCGAACGGCAGGATCGCCTCGCTGGGGATGGGGGGGAAGACGCACTCGAGGAGCATCAGGGCGAAGAGGCCCCCGTAGCCCATCGCCTCGATCACCGTGACGGCCCAGTCGCTCACGGGACCCGACGGTACCAGCGCCTCGTGAGAGGTCCCCCACTCGGGCGGACGGGCCGGGGGGCGCCCCGGCCCGTCCGATCGGGGGTCAGCCGTCGGCGCTCATCGTCACCTCGCCGGCGTGCACCTGCGGCGGGCTGATCGAGGCGTTCGCCAGGTTGCCGGCGATCCAGTCGCGCGCCGCCGCGTTCGACGCCTCGGCGCCCGCCTGGTCGTCGAACACGGTCACCGACACGCAGCTCGCCGGTCCCGTCTTCACGATGTGGTAGCCGCGGAAGCCGGGGATGTCCTCGAACAGCCCGAGGATCTCGGCCCGGTTGGCGGCGACGGCGTCCGCGAGTCCCTCCGCGGAGTCGTAGACACGCACGGTCGCGTACATCAAAGCCCCCTCACCTCGACGGAAGTGGCGCGACGCTACCCCGCGGCCCGCCTCCGGCACAACGGCCCCAATCCCGGTGATTTCATCGCGCAATGCAGGGACGTTTTGCCCGCCTCGCCGTCGTCAGCGCCGGAAGGTGAACAGCCGCCCGGCGGGGAGGGGGACGGCCGGGCCGTCGTAGCGGACGGCGCCCACGGCGGGGAGGCTGTCCTCGTCGAGGGCGTCGTAGGCGAGCTCGGCGAAGCCAGCGGCGGCGAGGCGGGCGCGGACCACGTCGTTGCGGTCGCCGCTCGCGCGCCCGCGGGTCCACACCAGGGTCGCGCCGGGCGCGCACAGGCCGGGGGCCGCGGCGATCGTCCGCGCCAGGTCCTCGTCGGTGATGTTCCCCATGATCCCGACGAGCAGCACCAGGTCGGCGGGGACGGCATCGGCGTAGGCGGCGGTGTCGCCGGCGTCGGCCTGGCGCACCTCGACCGACCCGGCCACCCCGGCCGCGGCGGCGCCCGCCCGCCCCCGCTCCGCGATCGCCGGGTGCACCTCGACCAGCACGGCGCGCACCCGATCCGCGTCGGGACGCCCCGCCAGCACCCCCACCAGGTCGCGCCCGTCCCCCGCGCAGAGGCTCAGCGCGCGGACCGGCCCCGGATGCCGGTCGAGGGCGTCCCGGATGTGCCCCCGCACCACCCCCAGCCGCCACGACAGGTCGGAGGCCGGGTCGTCGTACCGCTGGTGCCACCGCTCGTAGTCGCGCATCCCCGAAGCGTCGCAGACCGCGCACGCCGCCCGCGGGCGCCCGCGATCGGCCGGGCGGCGAGCTCCGCAAGCCCCGCTCACCGAAGGTTTGCAATCCGCACATGCGGCGCACAGCAGGAGTCGCCCCGCACCTGGAAGGGGGCCGGCCGCCGTGTATCGAGCCTAGCGTCGTCCCATCACCACGCCTCGTCGTCTTCGCACACTCGTCCTCGGCGGAATCGCCGCAGCCCTCCTGGGGGCCGGAGCGCTGGTCGCGGTGGGGACGGCGGCCTCCATCGACGACGAGCCGGACCTGACGCCGCTCCTGCCCGTCACCGGCGCGCCGAACACCCGGTGGGTGGACACCCGCGCGATCCCCGGCCGGGTCCTCTACCGGTTCGACACCGTCATCCTGAATCAGGGCGCCGGCGCCTTCGAGGTCTACCGGGACGCCCGCGGCACCACCTTCCAGCGCGTCTGGGGCGGCGGCGAGCCCCCGGGGACGGGGGGCCCGAAGAGCTTCCCCGGCGGCGGCTCGCCCGAGGACCGGGCGATCGCGGCCGGGGGCCCCGGCCAGGACAACGCCCTCCGGTACTCGCCGGCCTACGGCCACGAGCACTTCCACTCGCAGCGGATCGCCGCCTACCAGTTGGCGACCCAGGACGGCACGACCCTCGTGGAGGCCTCCAAGAACCTGGCGGGCTTCTGCCTGTACGACAGCTGGGGTAACGGCCCCGCGACCCAGTACTACCCGGGCGACTACGGCGGCGGGGTGCGTCCGTGCGCGTACCAGGAGTCCTCGTACCGGGGTCTCCTCAGGATGGGGATCAGCCCCGGCTGGGGCGACTTCTACGGCTCGCAGCTGTGGGATCAGTGGGTCGATGTGACCGCCGTGACCCCGGGCGTCTACCGCCTGCGTGCCACGGTCGATCCGGCCGGCATCTACGAGGAGTCGGACGAGGGCAACAACACGACCGAGGACCCCTCGGTGGTGATCCCCGGAGTCGTCGCCCGGCCCGCCCGGGCCTCGACCCCGGCGGACACCCCCGTGGCTGTGCCCCTGGGCGCCACCCTCGTCGGCGCCGAGGTGAAGTCGCGCAAACCCACCTGCCCGGACGAGCAGACGTACCAGGCCGACTGCATGACCACCGCGGCTCCGGGCGTGGTCACGCTCGCGGTCGCCCAGCCCGCCCCGGGCCGCGGCTCGGTCTCCCTGTCGGGGACGACCGCCACCTACACCCCGCCCGACGGCTTCCAGGGCGCCGTGACCTTCAGCTACACCGGCACCGACTCGCGCGGGCTCGCAAGCGCCCCCGCGACCGTGACGGTCACGGTCGGGTCGCCGGCGGCGGGAGGCGCTCGGGGGGGTGGGGGTGGTGGTGGCTCGGCTCCGGCGAGGTTCACGTTGTCGGCCGGGCAGTTGCTGATCAACCAGCGCATCGGTCAGGCGGCGATCCGGCGGCTGGCGGCGGTGGAGGCCAGGCTGGACGGCCGGCCGGCGCCGAGGTTCCCCGGCTCGGGGAAGGGTGCCGGTCGGGTCGAGCTGTCGGCGGGGCAGCTGTTGATCAACCAGCGCATCTATCAGGCCGCGATCCGTCGGGCGGCGAGCCTGGAGGCGCGTCTGGATGGCAGGAGGGCACCGGCCTCGGGGAGGGGCAGGGGCGGGACGGTGACGTTGAGTGTGCGCCAGCTGAAGGTCAACCAGCGCATCGCCCAGGCCGCCGTGCGGCGCGCGAACGCCCTCCAGACCCGGGCTGGACTCTAGGACGGTCGGAGGCCGTCCGCCGGGCGATCACCGCCCGGCGGACGGCGGCCCCGCCGGCGCCGATCGTACAGAACACGTGTTCGTAGACGTGCTAGAATACGGCACGTTTGCAGCGGGTTCGGAGGTCGGGATGACGAGGATGCGGGACTTCAGGCGGGGCCGTCCGGCGGCGCGGTGGAGCGAGCCGGAGCTGGCGGAGGTGGTGCTGGGCGTGCTGGCCGGGGCGCCGGAGGTGCTGTGGAGCGCCGACGACGTCCGCGAGCGGCTGGCGTTCGGCCACGAGGGGGCCGGGCCGGCGGCGACGTCGGTGCGCGCCGCGCTGCGTGCCCTGGAGGACGCCGGGCGCGTCGAGCGGGTCGAGGTCTGGGGGCGCCGAGGCTGGGGCAACACCGCCCACGCCTTCCGTCCCGCCCGCGCCGCCGGGGCGGACGCCGGGGACCGGCCGGGACTGACCGTGGCCGCGTAGGGACTCCGCCGCCACGGCGGATGGGGCGCGCCCGCCGAGGGGGCGGGGCGCGCCCTCCCGGAGGACGGCCCATGCGCCGGGTGGTAACCTCCGTCATTCGTACGGATGGCGACGGGCGGCGACGGGAGGTGGGTCACGAACCCACCTTTTTTGTGCGTCGGGCGATGGTGAGGGGAGGTGACGATGGCGGTGGCCGAAGCGCGGGACATGGAGCAGCGGGTGGAGCGGGCGCTCGAGGAGCGGATGCCCGAGGTGGACCTGCTGGAGCTGACCGTGCTGCCCGCGCAGGGCGGCATGCTGCGCCTCGTCGTCGACCACCCCGCCGGCGTCGACCACGACGTCTGCGCCGCCGTCACCAAGGTGCTCGACGACGCGGGGCTGCTCCAGGAGTACGGCGCCGAGGTCTGGTCGCCGGGGCCCGAGCCGCCGCTGCGGACGCCCGAGCACTTCCGCCGCGCCGTCGGCCGGCGGGTGAAGGTGCAGACGGACGCGTCCGGCGGCCGGCGGTCGTTTACGGGTACGCTGGTGGAGGCCGGTGACGCGTCCCTGCGGCTGTCCCTCGAGGACGGGGACGTGGAGGTCCCGTACACCGAGGTGCGCCGTGCGCACGCCTTCGAGGACGAGGAGGCGTTCGGATGATGGGACGCACGGTTTTCGGCGCGGCGAGGGCCAGGTGGGCCCGCGTCCGCGGTTTCGTTCCGGGGAGTGACAGGTGAACAGAGAGATCATCGAGGCCATCAAGCAGATCGAGCGCGAGAAGGGGATCGACTCCGAGACCCTGATCGTGGCCCTCGAGGACGCCCTGCTCGCCGCCTACAAGAAGACGCCGGACGCCGCCGAGTTCGCGCGGGTCGAGATCGACCGCGAGGACGGCGAGATGCGCGTCTACGAGCTCGTGCCCCCGGAGGGGGAGGAGCTGCGGACGCTGCCGCGCGAGGAGCCGGTGGTGCCCGAGGGCGTCGACCCGGCCGAGTACGAGCCGCCGCCGCCGGACATCGACTGGACGGCCTACGACCTCTCCGACATCCACCAGGTGGACGTCTCGTCCGACAACTTCGGGCGCATCGCCGCGCAGACGGCCAAGCAGGTGATCCTCCAGCGGATCCGCGAGGCCGAGCGCGAGATGATGTACGAGGAGTACGTCGACCGGGTCGGCGACGTCGTGACCGGGATCATCCAGCAGTCCGACTCGCGCTACACGCTGGTCGACCTCGGCCGCGTCGAGGCGCTCCTGCCCGAGAGCGAGCAGGTGCACAACGAGCGCTACGACCACGGCGCCCGCATCAAGGCCGTGATCATCGAGGTCCGCAGCTCCACCAAGGGGCCCCAGGTCATCGTGAGCCGCCGCTCCGACCAGCTCGTGCGCGAGCTGTTCAAGCTCGAGGTGCCGGAGATGGCCGACGGCCTGGTCGAGATCCGCGGCGTCGCCCGCGAGCCCGGCTGGCGGTCGAAGATCGCGGTGATCTCGCACGTCCAGGGCGTGGACCCGGTCGGCGCGTGCGTAGGCCCCCGCGGCTCCCGCGTCCGCATGGTCGTGAGCGAGCTCCGCGGCGAGAAGATCGACATCATCCCCTACAACGACGAGCCGGCCCGGTACGTCGCCAAGGCGCTCTCGCCCGCACGCGTGCGCGAGGTGCTCGTGGACGACGAGAACCGTCAGGCCACCGTCATCGTCCCCGACGACCAGCTGTCGCTGTCGATCGGGCGCGAGGGGATGAACGCGCGGCTCGCCGCGCGCCTCACCGGCTGGCACATCGACATCAAGAGCGAGTCGACGTTCGCCCGCGAGGAGGAGTCGGACGAGTACGGCGACGAGACCGAGGCCGGCGTGTCCCGCTGCGCCGCGATCCTGCGGACGGGCAAGCGCTGCCCCAACGCGGCAATCGCGGGCACGCGGTACTGCGCCCTGCCGGCGCACTCGCGACTCGCCGAGGTGGAGCGCGCTCTCGAGCGCGTCCTCACCGCCGAGGAGCTCGAGGAGGCCAGCTCCGAGAAGGGCTGGGAGCGCGTCTCCGAGCTCGCCCCTGTCGGGGCGGGCGCGGCGGCGGATGGTGCGAAGGAGGAGGCCGAGGGGTAGAGGTCGCGACGACACGCGTGCCCCACGTCCCCGAGCGGCGCTGCCTGGGCTGCGGCGCCCGGCGGGGGAAGCCCGAGCTGGTGCGGTTCGTCGCCGCGCCGGACGGGGGCGCCCACCGGTTGGTCCGCGACGAGGCGGGCCGGCTCGGCGGGCGGGGTCTGTACGTGTGCCGGCGGGACGAGTGTTTCGAACGCGCCGTCGCGCGTCGCGCCTTCCAGCGGGGCGCGCGCGTCGGCGGTGAGCTGAGGATCGACCCCGGGGTCGGGGCGGTCGGCGGGGAGGACTGATGGCAGAAGTGACGACGGACAACAAGAAGCGGATCTACGAGATCGCGAAGGACGAGGGGCTCCCGAGCTCGCTCGTGCTCCAGCGCCTGCAGCGCGCCGGCGTCGACGTCAAGACGGCGTCGTCGACCGTCGACGTGGCCGAGGCCCTGCACGTCCTCAACCCGAACCGCTACCCGAAGCCGGAGACCAAGGCGGAGCCCGCCCCCGCCCCCGCCCCCGCGCCGGAGACGCCGAAGGCCGAGAAGCCCAAGCCCGCCCCCAAGCCGAAGGCCGAGACGCCCGCCGAGGCCCCCGCACCCGCTGCGACCCCCGAGGCCGAGGCCCCCGCCCCGGCCGCCGAGGCGCCCGCCCCCGCGGAGCCCGCCGAGGCCGTCGCGCCCGCGGAGCCGGCCCCGGCGCCCGCCGAGACGCCCGCGCCCGCTCCCGAGCCGGTCGCGGAGACGCCCGCGCCCACGCCCGCCCCGGCGGCGCCCGCCGCCCCGGCCGAGCAGCCCCGCCGGGCGCCGGCGCGGCCCGCCGCGCCCGCGGCGCCGCAGCGCCTGCCGCAGTTCGACCGCACGCCGGCGTCCGAGCGCCAGGCCGCCGAGGAGCGCGCGGCCGCGCAGAAGGCTGAGCGCGCGGCGGCGGCCGCCGCCGCCGAGCAGCAGGCGCAGGCCGAGGCCGAGGCGAAGGCCCAGGCCGAGCGCCAGGCCGCCACGGAGCGCGGTCCGCGCACCGGCGGCGGTGGCGCCGCCGGCGGCCCGAGCGGCGGCGGCGCGCCCGCCGGCCGCACCGGTGGCCCCGGCCGTCCCGGCGGCGGCCCGCCCGGCGGTGGCGGCGGCGGCGGTGGTGGCCGCGGCAAGCGTCGCCGCGTGGTCATCGACCCGCAGGCCGGCCGACGCGGCCCGGCCGCGCAGAGCCGCGACCGGCGCGGCCGCCAGGGCGGGCCGCGTCCCGAGGAGAAGGCCGCGCCGACCATCGCGCCGGCCGACATGCCGCAGGTCGACGTGCCCTCGGGCTCGACGGTCAAGGACTTCGCCGAGATCCTCGAGATCCCGACGTCTCAGATCATCAAGACGCTCATGGGCCTCGGCGAGATGGCCACCATCACGCAGTCCCTCTCGGACGACGCGATCGAGCTGATCGCCGCCGAGCTGGAGCGCAAGGTCGCCATCGTGCACGCCGAGGAGGAGGCCGAGCGGCCCGAGGTCTTCGACGACGCCGAGGAGGACCTGGTCGCACGCGCCCCGGTCGTCACGATCATGGGCCACGTCGACCACGGCAAGACCTCCCTCCTGGACGCGATCCGCAAGTCGGAGGTCGCCGCGGGCGAGGCCGGCGGCATCACCCAGCACATCGGCGCGTATCAGGTGCACCACGACAACCGGGAGATCACCTTCCTGGACACCCCGGGCCACGAGGCGTTCACCGCCATGCGCGCCCGCGGCGCCAAGATCACCGACGTCGCGGTCATCGTGGTGGCCGCGGACGACGGCGTCATGCCGCAGACCGTGGAGGCGATCGACCACGCCCGCGCCGCCGAGGTGCCGTTCATGGTCGCCGTGAACAAGGTGGACAAGACCGGCGCCAACCCCGACCGCGTCAAGCAGGAGCTCTCGCAGCGCGACGTGATCCCGTCTGAGTGGGGCGGCACGCACGAGTTCGTGAACGTCTCGGCCCTGGAGGGCACGGGCATCGAGACGCTGCTCGAGACCGTCCTGCTGGTGGCCGACGCCGACGCCGAGCCGAAGGCCAACCCGAAGCCGGAGGCCTCGGGCGCCGTCATCGAGTCGCGCCTCGACCCGGGCCGCGGCCCGGTCGCCTCGCTGCTGGTGCAGCGCGGCACCCTCCACGTGGGCGACGTGATCGTGGCCGGCAACGTCTTCGGCCGCGTCCGCGCGATGGCCGACTACAACGGCGAGGCCCTCGAGGGCGCCGGCCCGTCGGTGCCGGTCGAGGTCCTGGGCCTCGGCGGCGTGGTGGACGCCGGCGAGCGCTTCCGGGTGGTCGAGAACGAGAAGGCCGCCCGCCAGATGGCCGCCGAGCGCGACCAGCGCCTGCGCGCCGAGGAGCTGGCGAACCGCCGGCCGGTGTCGCTCGACGACCTCTTCGCGCGCATCAAGGAGGGTGGGCTCAAGGAGCTCAACATCATCATCAAGGGCGACGTGCAGGGCTCCGTCGGCGCCCTGGAGGACGCCCTCAACAAGGTCGAGCAGACCGAGGTGCGCCTCCGCGTGATCCACACCGGCGTGGGCGCCATCAACGAGTCCGACGTGATGCTGGCGTCGGCGTCGCAGGCCATCATCATCGGCTTCAACGTCCGGCCGCGGCCGGAGGCGAGCACGCTCGCCGAGCGCGAGGGCGTGGACATCCGGACGTACCGGGTCATCTACCGCGCGATCGAGGACGTCCGCGACGCCCTGGTCGGCCTGCTGGAGCCGGACATCGTCGAGGACGTCATCGGCCAGCTCGAGGTCCGGGCCACGTTCCGCGCCAGCCGCATCGGCACCATCGCCGGCTGCTACGTGCTGGACGGGGTCGTGCGCCGCAACAGCCACGTCCGCCTCATCCGCGAGGGCACGGTGGTCCACGAGGGCCGCATCGCCTCGCTCAAGCGCTTCAACGAGGACACCCGCGAGGTGACCTCCGGCTTCGAGTGCGGCGTCCTGATCGAGGACTACAACGACGTCAAGGAAGGCGACCAGATCGAGGTCTACGAGCTCCGCGAGGTCGCCCGCACCGAGCAGGCGGCCGCGCCGGTGGCCGCGGCTCCGGCGGCGAGCGCGCCCACCGGGGCGGACGAGTCCGAGGAGGACTGATCGCCGAATGTCGTTCGGGCACGTCGGCATCCTCACGGTCGACCTGCACCTGCCGGACGGCTCCTCGCTCAAGACCAAGCGCAAGGAGCTCCACCGGGTGAAGGCGGCGCTCGCGCGCCGCTTCGCCTGCGCGGTGGCGGAGGTCGACCACCACGACCTGTGGCAGCGCGCCCGGCTCACGCTGGCGGTGGTCGGCCGCGCCGCCGGCGAGACCGACGAGCGGGTGTCCGACGCGCTGCGGATGCTCCACTCCGACGAGGCGTTCCAGGTGGTCGGCGAGGCGCGCGAGCTGATCGCCGTGTCCGGGGACCCGGGGTACTGATGGCCCGCAAGCCCCGCAGCACCCGGATGCGCCGGGTGGACACCGCCCTCCAGCAGGTGCTGGCCGAGGCCGTCGCCGGGCTCTCCGACCCGCGCCTGGGGTTCGTGACCATCACCCAGGTCGAGGCGACCCAGGACGTCCGCGAGGCGAAGGTCTGGTACACGACGTTGAAGGCGCGCGACCAGAAGGCCACGCAGGATGCGCTCGAGTCGGCCCGCGGGCTGCTCCAGTCGCGCCTCGCGGCGGAGCTCCGCTCGCGCCACACGCCGCAGCTCACCTTCCACTACGACAGCACCCAGCGCGACGCGGTCGCCCTCAGCCGCCGCATCGACGAGATCACCGCCGGCATCGACGAGGAGGACGGGTGACCGCACGGACCGGCCGCCATGCCACCGCCGCGGAGGTGGCCGAGGTCCTCGCCCGCCCGGGCGAGCGCTTCGTGGTCACATCGCACCACAACCCGGACGGCGACGCGCTCGGCTCCATGCTCGGCCTGGGACGCGCGCTGCGGGCCGCCGGCCAGGACGTGGTGCTGGCCCACGCCGACGCGCCCGACCTGCCCGACGACATCGCGTTCCTGCTCGCCGAGGGCGAGGAGGTCGCGCGCGACCTGCCCGCCGACGTGGGCGACCGGGTGCTGGTGGCTGTCGACTGCGCCACCGAGCGCCGCATGTGGGCCGAGCCGGTGCACGAGCGCGCCCGCGAGATCGTGAACATCGACCACCACCAGGACAACACGATGTTCGGCGACCTCAACCTGGTGGAGCCGCTGGCATCCAGCACGGCCGAGGTCATCACCGGGGTGCTCGCCGCGGCCGGCTGGCCGCTCACGCGGGAGATCGCCGAGCCGCTCTACGTCGGCCTCGTGACCGACACGGGCCGCTTCGGCTACACCAACACGCGCCCCCAGGCGCACCGGGTCGCCGCCGCCATGATCGAGGCGGGCGTCGACACCGCCGGCATCTCGCGGCGCCTCTACGAGGAGCAGCCGCTGGAGCGCCTGCTGCTCATCGGCCGCGCCCTGGAGCACGCCCGGCCGCTGGCGGGCGGGCGGATGCTCGCGTCGGTGATCACCGGCGAGGACTTCGCGGCGGCGGGCGGGAACGACACCGAGGGGATCGTCGAGATCCTGCGCGGCGTGCGCGGGATGAAGGCCGCGGCCCTGGTGAGCGAGGCGGGCCCGGAGGGCTCGTGGCGCGTGTCGCTGCGGTCGGTTGACCCGGACGTCGACGTCTCGGCGATCGCGCGCGACGAGGGCGGCGGCGGCCACCGCGCCGCGGCGGGGTTCAGCACGCGCCGCCCGCCGGAGGAGCTGCTCGCCTGGCTGGACGCGCGCATCAGCGAGCGGCTCGACCATGTCGCCGCCAACCCGAACGGGGCCGGTGGCTGACGCCGTCGCGGCGGCCCTCTGGCTGGTGGACAAGCCGGCCGGGCCCACCTCGCACGATGTCGTCGCGACCGTGCGCCGCCGCCTCGGGCGCAAGGTGAAGGTGGGGCACACCGGCACCCTCGACCCGTTCGCGACCGGCCTGCTGGTGCTCATGGTCGGCCGCGCCACACGCCTGGCGCCGCTGCTCACCGGCCTCGACAAGACGTACCTGGCGACGCTGCGGACCGGGTTCACCTCCGAGAGCGGCGACCCGGAGGGGCCGGTCGCGCGGGCCGGCGAGCCCGCCGCCGGTGACGCGATCGCGGCGGCGCTGCCGGCGTTCATCGGAATGCAGCGCCAGCGGGTGCCGGCGCTGTCGGCGGTGAAGGTCGGCGGCGAGCGGCTCTACGCGCGCACCCGCCGGGGCGAGGAGACGGAGCTGCCGGAGCGCGACATCGCGGTGCGCGACCTGCGGCTGGTGGAGGACCTCGGCGACGGCGAGGCGGTGCTGGAGGTGCGCTGCAGCGCCGGCACCTACGTCCGCCGTCTGGCGTCCGACATCGGGGAGCGCCTCGGCTGCGGCGCGTACCTCACCGCCCTGCGGCGCACCGCGGTGGGCGCCATGTCGGTCGATGACGCCGTGGCGCCGGACGAGGTGGAGCGCGAGGGCGGCATCGCCCCCCTGGCCGCGCTGCCGCACCTGGCGCGGCGCGAGCTGGACACCGACGGCGCGCTGGAGGTGGCCCACGGCCGCTGGCGCGGGGACGCGGCGGGGGGCAACGAGCCGGTCGCGCTCGTCCGCGACGGGCGGCTGGTCGCGGTCGCGCGCCCCGACGAGGCCGGCGTGCTGCGGGCGGGCCTGGTGCTGGAGGACCCGCGGTGAGGCGGTTCGGCTCGTTCGGCGACCTGCCGCTGGGCGGGCCCCGGCGCGTGGTGGCGATCGGGACGTTCGACGGCGTGCACGTCGGCCACCAGGCCATCATCGGCCGCGCCATCGAGATCGCCCGCGAGCGGCGCCTCAACGCGATGGCCCTGACGTTCGAGCCCCAGCCCATCGCGGTGCTGCGGCCGGAGCTGCGGCCGGCGGTGCTGACGCACATCGGGCTGAAGACGCAGCTGATCGAGCGCATCGGGGTCGACGAGCTGCTGGTGGTGCCTTTCACGAGGGCGTTCTCCCGCATCCGGGCGGAGCGCTTCGCCGAGATGCTGGTGTCGCCGCCCGTCGGGGCCGAGGCGGTGGTGA
This sequence comes from Thermoleophilia bacterium, assembly GCA_050250915.1. GTDB lineage: Bacteria > Actinomycetota > Thermoleophilia > Miltoncostaeales > Miltoncostaeaceae > Miltoncostaea. The sequence continues at coordinate 30,064 of JBFWNT010000020.1, read as the reverse complement.
TCGGCGAGAACTTCCGCTTCGGTCACGGCGGCGCGGGGACCGCCGAGATGCTGATGCAGTACGGCCGCCGGCGCGGCTTCCACGTGGAGGCGCCGGTGCTGATCTCGAGCGCCGACGGCAAGCCGATCTCCTCCACCCGCATCCGCCGCCTCGTCGCGACGGGGCAGGTGGAGGCCGTGATCCCGCTGCTCGGGCGGCTGCACTCGGTCGAGGGGACCGTGGTGCACGGCGACGGCCGCGGCCGCGGGCTCGGCATCCCCACCGCGAACCTCGAGATCCCCGCCGACAGCGCCCTGCCCAGCCGGGGCGTGTACGCGTGCCGCGCGGTCCTGGCGCAGGGGCGCAGCACCGCCGCCGTCAACATCGGCGTGGCACCGACGTTCACCGCCCAGTCGCTCAACTCGACGATGCGACTGGAGGCGTTCCTGCTCGACCACGACGGCAGCGACCTCTACGGTCAGACGATGCGGATCGAGTTCATCGAGCGCCTGCGCGACGAGAAGCGCTTCGAGTCGGTCGACGCCCTGATGGAGCAGGTGCACCGCGACATCGCCCGCGCCCGCGAGATCGGCGCGCGCCCCCTGGCCGCCGAGCCGGACCTGGCCCCCTAGCACCCCGTGCTCGGCCGCCTGTTCCTCGGCAGCGGGACTCTCCCGGACGACCTCCGGGCGGACCTGGTCGCCGAGGGCCTCGACCAGGAGGAGGAGGGGCTCCCCGGGTCGATCACGTACCGTGACTACCGCGCGCCGCACCGCCGGTCCAAGTGGCGGCGCCAGTGGATCCGCGCCGCGCTGGCGATCTCGGACCGCCGGCTGGTGGTCGCGATCCGCGGCCGCCCGTTCCTGGACGTCCCGTGGGACGACCCCCGGCTCGACACGATGGAGATGGCGGTCGAGGACGACCGGCTCATGATCGCGTTCGACCCGAGCCAGTTCGACGAGCGCACCTCCGGGCGCGTCGAGCTGCGCCTCGAGACGGTCCACCCCAACTTGGCGCTCGAGCAGATCCGCGCCCGGAGCGGCTAGGGGACCAGCGCCGCCAGGTCGGGCGCCACGACATCGGGCGCCGGGTCGGTGGCGGGGACCTCGTCGGCGTGGGTGACGCCCGACAGGACCAGCGCGAAGCGGGCACCGACGGCCCGGGCCAGCGCCCCGTCCGTCGAGGGCCGGTCGCCGACCATCGTGTCGACCCGGCCCACCCGCGCGGCGACGAGCGCGATCATCGGGGGGTGCGGCTTGCCGGCGACCTCCGGCGCCGCGCCCGACGCCGTGGCCACCGCGGCGAGGATGGCGCCCGCCCCGGGCAGCAGGCCCTCCGGCGTGGGGTAGGTGGCGTCCTCGTTCGTGCCGATCAGGCGGGCGCCCCCCCGCACGGCGTCGGCGGCGCGGGCGAGCCCGTCGTAGTCGAACGTTCGGTGCCAGCCGACGACGACCGCGTCGGCCGGCGCCTGCTCCACCGTCCGGACGCCGGCGGCGGCGAGCGCCTCCCGCACGCCCTCGCCCGCGCAGGGCAGCGCCGTGGAGCCGGGCGTCAGGAGGGTCGCCGCGGCCTGCGCGGACGTCAGCAGGTCGTCCGGGCCGGCGTCGACCCCCATGCGGTCGAGCTTCGCGAGGTGCTCCGCGACGGTCGACCCCGCGTTGTTGGTCAGGAAGACCACCCGCGTGCCGCGGCCACGCAGGCGCGCGACCGCGCCGGCCGCCCCGCGGACCGGCTGATCGCCCCGCCACAGCACCCCGTCCAGGTCGAGCGCCCACGTCGCCACCGGCCGAGTCTGCCACGCCCGCGCCGCCGGCTCGGCGACGGCCCGGGCGGACGAAGGGGTCTGCTAGGGTCGTCCGATCCCGGGGTGCGGGGCGCTGGTGCACGGCGTCCCCCCGGCACATGACGACCCGGTGCGGCTCCGGCTGCCCCGTGGCTGAGATCGAGGAGAACAGCGAATGCTGACCAAGGACGCCAAGGCGGGGGTCATCGGTGACCACCGCCGTCACGAGAGCGACACGGGCTCTCCCCAGGTGCAGGTCGCGATCCTGACGGAACGGATCAACCAGCTCACCGAGCACCTGAAGACGCACAAGAAGGACCACCACTCGCGGCGCGGCCTGCTCCAGATGGTCGGGCGCCGCCGGCGGCTTCTGAACTACCTTCAGAAGACGGATCTGGACGGGTACCGAGAGCTGACGAAGAAGCTCGGCCTGCGCAGGTAGGCGCGGCCGACCGGACGAATCGGACGGCGGCGGCGCACAGGGCGCCGTCGACGAGGCGCCCCGGCCGATTGGCGGCGCGGGGCAGACAAGGGACGTGACATGGCAGTAGAGCAGGTGACCGCGTCGATCGGCGACTCGCCGATCAGCTTCGAGACGGGCAAGCTGGCCAAGCAGGCCAACGGCTCGGTCCTGGTGCGCTCAGGCGACACCGTGGTGCTGGTGACGGCGGTCGGGGCGCAGTCCCCGCGGCCGGGGGCGGACTTCTTCCCCCTGACCGTCGATGTGGAGGAGCGGATGTACGCCGCGGGCAAGATCCCAGGCGGCTTCATCAAGCGCGAGTCGCGCCCGTCCGACCGGGCCACGCTGACCGCGCGCATGACCGACCGGCCGATCCGGCCGCTGTGGCCGAAGGGCTACCGCAACGAGACCCAGGTCGTGGCGACGGTGATGTCCGTCGACCAGGTGAACCCGTTCGACATCCTCTGCATCAACGGCGCCTCCGCGGCGCTGATGCTGTCCGAGCTGCCGTTCGCCGGCCCCATCGGGGCGGTCCGCATCGGCCTGATCGGCGACGAGTTCATCATCAACCCGACCCTCCAGGAGACGGAGGAGTCGGAGCTCGACCTGATCGTGGCCGGCTCCGCCGACGCGATCTCGATGGTCGAGGCGGGCGCGACGGAGGTCGATGAGGACACGATCCTCGAGGCCCTCCAGATCGCCCACGAGGAGATCAAGACCCTCTGCGACGCGCAGCTGGAGCTGCAGAAGGCCGCCGGCAAGGAGAAGTGGGACGTCGCGCCGGTCACCGTCGACGAGAAGCTCCTCGCGAAGATCGAGAAGAAGTTCGGCAAGGACCTGGCCGAGGCCACCAGCGAGCAGGCCAAGCTGGCCCGCCGCGACAAGGTCGCGGCCGTGCGCCAGGCCGCCCAGGAGGACATCGCGGGCGAGGACGGCGACCCGGAGGCCGTCGCCGACTTCGGTCGCGCGTTCGACTCGCTCCAGAAGACGCTGATCCGCCGCCGCATCGCCGTCGACAAGCAGCGCCCCGACGGCCGCAAGGCGGACGAGATCCGGCCGATCACCTGCGAGGTGACGGTGCTGCCGCGCGTGCACGGCTCCGGCCTGTTCACCCGTGGTGAGACGCAGGTGCTGTCGAGCCTCGCGCTCGGCACCACCAAGGAGGCGCAGCGCATCGACGGCCTCGGCATCGAGACCAGCAAGCGCTACATCCACCACTACAACTTCCCGCCGTTCAGCGTCGGCGAGATCGGCTTCATGCGCGGCCCCAAGCGCCGCGACATCGGCCACGGCGCCCTCGCCGAGCGCGCGCTGCTGCCGATGATCCCGGCCGAGGACGAGTTCCCCTACACGCTGCGGATCGTCTCCGAGACGCTCGAGAGCAACGGGTCGTCCTCGATGGCGTCGGTGTGCGGCTCCACCCTCGCGCTCCTCGACGCCGGCGTGCCGATCGCGCGCCCGGTGGCGGGCATCGCGATGGGCCTCATCAAGGAGGGCGACGACTACATCGTCCTGAGCGACATCCAGGGCGACGAGGACCACCTCGGCGACATGGACTTCAAGGTCGCCGGCACCGAGAAGGGCATCAACGCCCTCCAGATGGACATCAAGATCACCGGCGTCAGCTTCGACATCCTCCGCGACGCGCTCGCGCAGGCGAAGAAGGGCCGGGAGCACATCCTCGGGATCATGGCCGGGACGATCGACGCGCCGCGCACCGAGCTGTCGGCGTGGGCGCCGCGGATCACCGCGATCAAGATCGACCCGGACCGGATCGGCACCGTCATCGGCAAGGGCGGCGAGACCATCCGCGGCCTCGAGGCCGACTACGAGGTCGAGATCTCGATCGAGGACGACGGCACCGTGAAGGTGTACGGCGTGGACGGCCAGAAGGCCGACGCCGCGATCGAGCAGATCCGGGCGATGACCAAGGACGTCGAGGTGGGCGACACCTACCTGGGCGCCAAGGTCGTCAAGACCACCACGTTCGGCGCGTTCGTGGAGCTCACGAAGGGCGTCGACGGCCTGCTGCACATCTCCAACCTCGGCCGCGGCCGGGTGGAGAAGGTGGAGGACGTCGTGAACCGCGGCGACGTGGTCGACGTGACGGTGGTCGAGGTGGACAAGGCCCGCGGCCGGATCGGCCTGCGCATCGTCGGCATGGAGGACGTCGACGGCGGCGGGGGCGGCGAGAACGGGGCCGAGGGCGAGTCCGGGGGGGACGGCGAGGGCAAGCCGCGCCGCCGCCGTCGCCGGCTGACGGTCCCGGAGTAGTCACCGCGATGAGCACCGCGCCCGCTCCCGCGCCGGTCGTCGGCGCCACCTCGGGGGGTCTCCGGGTCGTCTCGGAGACCATCCCGGGGGTGCGCTCCGTGGCGGTCGGCGTGTGGATCGGCGTGGGCTCGCGCTTCGAGCGGCCCCAGGAGGCGGGGATCTCCCACTTCCTGGAGCACATGCTGTTCAAGGGCACGCCGACCCTGTCGCCGGAGGAGATCGCCCAGGCCTTCGACGCGCTCGGCGGGGAGGTGAACGCGGCGACCGGCAAGGACTACACCGTCCTCTACTGCCGGGTCCTGGACGAGTTGCTCGACCAGGCGATGCCGCTGCTCACCGACATGCTCCAGCGCCCCACGTTCCTGGATCTCGACCAGGAGCGCGAGGTGGTCCTGGAGGAGATCGCGATGTACGAGGACGACCCCCAGGACCAGATCCACGATCTGGCGAGCCTGGCGGTGTTCCCCGACCAGGCGCTCGGGCGTCCCGTGATCGGGACCGCCGAGGTCATCGGCTCGGTGCCGGAGGCGGGGGTCCGCGCCTACCACCGCGACCACTACACCGCGCCGAACATGGTGGTGGCGGCGGCGGGCAACGTGGCGCACGAGCACGTGCTGGAGCTGTCGGAGCGGCTGCTCGGCGGCCTGTCGAGCGCGTCGGGGGAGGGGGCCTACGAGGCCGCCCAGGCCGGCCGTCCGACGCTGGTGTTGAAGGAGAAGACCACCGAGCAGTACCACCTGTGCCTCGGCGGCCCCGGCCTGTCGCGCAACGACCCGCGGCGTCACGCCCAGTCGGTGCTCGACACCGTCCTGGGGGGCTCGATGAGCAGCCGCCTGTTCCAGGAGGTGCGCGAGAAGCGCGGCCTGGCCTACTCCGTCGGCTCCTACGTCGTGGGCTACGCCGACGCCGGCCAGGTGGGCGTGTACCTCGGCACCCGTGAGGACAACCTGGCCACCGCGTGCGAGGTCATCGGGACGGAGCTGCGCCGCATCGGCGACGAGCCCCTCTCGCCGGAGGAGCTCCGCCGGGCCAAGGACCACCTGAAGGGCCGGCTCGTCCTCGGCATGGAGAGCTCCGGCACCCGCATGAACCGCATCGGGCGCGCCGTCCTGACCGGGACGGAGCTGCTGACGGTGGACGAGTTGGTGGAGCGCATCGAGGCCGTCACCGCCGCCGACGTCCAGGCCCTGGCGCGGGAGCACTGGAGCCCGGACGCGATGTCCGCCGCCGCCATCGGCCCGAAGGCCGATGTCATCCGCGGCGCCGTCACCCGCCTGAGCCCGGAGCTCGCCGCCGCCTGACGACCGGCTCGGTCCGGGGCCCTCGCCGGGTCCCGTCGTTCAGATGACGTCGGCTGGGGGCGCGGCGGAGTTCGTCCGCAACGCGCGGCTCGCGGAGGATCTCCGTGACCCGGTCGTCCATCGTGCGAAGGCGCGCATGCCCGTCTGGCCGGGACCGCCGCCCGACCGCCTGACCCCTCCGAACCCCTCCAGGGGAAGGGCTGAGACGCGGGCGCTCCGCGGTGATGGCGGGCCGCCCCGGACCGTCCAACCCTCCGGCGTTCAAGTGAACGCGGGGGTCGAAGCCAAGTGAACGCTCCCTCTGAACCCCGCCGTTGGAGGGTGAGACACGGGCGCTTCGTGGTGATGGCGGGTCGGCCCGGACCGCCCCAACCCCGTCGTTCACGTGAACGCCGGAGTCGCGGCCAAGTGAACGCTCCCTCCGAACCCCTTCATTGAGGGGGCGAGACGCGGGCGCCCCGTGCCGATGGCGGGCCGGCCCGGACCGCCCCAACCCCGTCGTCGTCAACGCCGGGGTCGCGGCCAAGTGAACGCTCCCTCCGACCCCCGCCGAAGGGGTGAGACGCGGCTGCTCCGTGGTGATGGCGAGCCGGCCCGGCCCGCCCCAACCGTCCGTCGTTCAAGTGAACCCGGGGGTCGAGGCCGAGTGAACGCTCGCCCCTGAACCCCGTCGTGGAGGGTGGGACGCGGGCGCTCCGTGGCGATGGGGGTCGGCCGGACCGCCCCGAGAACGTCCGTCGCCAAGTGAACGCCGGGGTCGCGGCCAAGTGAACGCCCCCTCTGAACCCCGTCATTGAAGGGTGAGACCCCGTCGCTCCCTGGTGACGGCGGGCAGGTCCGGGCCGCCCCATGAACGACCACGAGCGGACGGCACGATCCGGGCGCCGCTCGGGGGTGTCCCGGCGCCGGGTCGTGCCGCGACCGCCTCGCGGGGCCCGGGGCCGCCGGGGGCACCCTCAGCCGCCCCCGCCCCCGCCCCCGCCCCCCGTTCCGGCCCCGGTCCCCGTGCCCCCCCCGACCGGAACGCCCGCGCCGCCGGGGATGCGCGGGGGCCTACACATCGGTGCGCTGGACCAGCCGCATCTCGTTGCCCGACGGGTCGCGCAGCTGGGCGTCGATCCCGTAGGGCTGCTCCGTCGGCGGCAGGGAGAACTCGACCCCGCGGCCCGAGAGCTCCTCGAACGTCGCGCGGCAGTCGTCGGTGCCGAGCATCACGCCGCCCATCGCGCCCTTCGACATCAGGGACATCACCTGCGCGGTGGTCTCGTCGTCGAAGAGCGGCGGGCCCGGCACGTTCAGGATCACGTTGATCTCCGGCTGCCCGGGGGGCCCGACCGTGAGCCAGCGGTAGCCGCCGAACTCGGGGAGGGTGACGTCCTCGCGCAGCTCGAAGCCGAGCTTGCCGGTGTACCAGGCGAGGGCCTCGTCCTGGTCGTGCACCCACAGGCCGATGTTGGTGATGCGGAGCGACATTCGGGGTTCCTCCGGGGCGTTGATTCCGACGCCCCCGACGCTAGCCCCGCGCCGCGCCCCCCGTCTTCTCCGAAACTGCTCGACCCTGCGGCCGGCCCGACGGCCGGGTCCACGCCATCAGCTTGCACGCGGGCACCGGGGCCGCCTGCGCCGCCGACGGGTACGACGCCCGGTACTCGGTGGGGGTCACCCCGAACGACCGCCTGAACGACGTGGTGAACGACCCGACGCTCGCCAGGCCCACCTCCGCGCAGATCCGCGCGACCGAATGGTCGGTGCCGCGCAGCAGCGCCGCCGCCCGCTCCAGGCGGCGCGTGAGCAGGTACTGGTGCGGCGTCTCCCCGAACGCCCGCTTGAACTGGCGGCTGAAGTGCGCGGGGGAGGCGTGCGCCGCCCGCGCCAGGGCGTCCACGTCGAGGGGCTCGGCGTAGCGGGCATCGATCAGATCGCGCGCGCGGAGCAGGTGGCGGACGGGCGGGACGGGGGTCACGCCGCCGGTCTCACGCGTCCGCCTGGGCGCGGGCCATCGACGGCGGCCGCACCGCGAACGCGCCGATGCGGCCGGACGACGTGTCGATCACCGTCATGCACGCGTTCGGAACCGGCACCAGCGACCACGGCGCCAGCCCCGCCAGCTCCGCCGCCGCCGCCCGCACCGGCCCGCCGTGCGTGACCACCACCGCGCACCGCAGCCCCCGCGCCGTCAGGTCGCGCACCGCCGCGCCCGCGCGCTCGCGCATGTCCTCGAAGCTCTCGCCGCCGGGGGGACGCTCGCGCCCCTCCCGCCACCGCGCGAACGCCCCCGACGGGTCGGCGAGCAGCTCCGCCGCCGGCCGGCCCGTCCAGTCGCCCATCGCGCTCTCCCGCCAGCGCGGGTCGGTCTCCACCGGCCCGGCCGCCAGCAGCTCCGCCGTCTCCCGCGCCCGGGCGAGGTCCGACGACACCACCGCCTGCGGCGACTCCGCCGCCACCAGCGGCGCCAGGCGGCGCGCCTCCTCGCGCCCCTGCGGGCTGAGCGGCGGGTCGGCCTGCCCCTGGACGAGGCCGCTGGCGTTCCACTCCGACAAGCCGTGGCGGACGAGGATCAGACGCACCCGCGGAACTGTACGGACGGACGGCAGAGGAGTCCGGCCCCGTGCCATCGTGCCGGCATGCGAACGGAAATCCGCGACGACGGGACCTCGTCCCCGAAAAGGGGAGCGCTCGTCCGCGGTCGTCCTGGCGATCGTGTATCCCGCCTGGTCCGGGTTCGACCCGCCGTCGGCGTGACCGTCGTCGTGGCATTCGCCTCCCTCATTCAGGTCGGCGCCCTGGTCCACGTCAACATCGCGTAGCCCGGCTGCCGGGAGCCGCGACGGATAGGCTCCCCCGCGTGATCGACGTGTGCGTCTCCGGCGCGGCCGGGCGGATGGGCAGGGCCGTCGTCGGCGCGGTGGCGGCCGAGACGGACATGCGCGTGTCCATGGTGGTCGACCCCGTCCTGGCCGCCGAGCCCGACGGCTACGCCGACGTCCCGTCGGCGCTCGCGGCCGCCACGCCCGACGTGATGGTGGACTTCACGATCCCCGAGACGGTGTTCGCCAACGCCACCGCGGCGTTGCGGGCGGGCGTCCACGTGGTGGTCGGCACCACCGGCCTGAGCGACGACCAGGTCGCCGAGATCCGGAGCCTCGCCGAGGCGGGTCCGGCGAACGCGCTGATCGCCCCCAACTTCGCCGTCGGCGCGGTGCTGATGATGCGGTTCGCGGCCGAGGCGTCCCGGCACATGCGCAAGGCGGAGATCATCGAGCTGCACCACGACCGCAAGCTCGACGCCCCCTCCGGCACCGCGCTGCGCACGGCGTCGCTCATGGAGGGCGACCCCGTCGTCCACTCCGTCCGCCTCCCCGGCCTTGTGGCCCACCAGGAGGTGATCCTCGGAGGCCACGACGAGACCCTCACCATCCGGCACGACAGCCTCTCCCGCGAGAGCTTCATGCCCGGCGTGGTGCTGGCGGTGCGCGCGGTGGCCGGCCGCCCCGGCCTGACCCTCGGCCTGGAGCCGCTGCTCTTCGGAGGCCCCGCCCCAGGCTGATGCCCCGGCGCATCCGCAAGCTGCTCGTCGCCAACCGGAGCGAGATCGCGATCCGCGTCTTCCGGGCGGCCACCGAGCTGGGGCTGCGGACCGTCGCGATCTACAGCCTGGAGGACCGGTTCGCGCTCCACCGGTTCAAGGCCGACGAGGCGTACCAGGTGGGCCGCGGCGCCGACCCGGTCCGCGCGTACCTCGGCATCGAGGACATCATGCGCGTCGCCGAGGGCGCCGGCGTCGACGCGATCCACCCCGGCTACGGCTTCCTGGCCGAGAACCCCGAGCTGGCCGAGGCGTGCGCCCGCGAGGGGATCACCTGGATCGGCCCGCCCAGCTCGGTCATGCGCCGCCTCGGGAACAAGGTCGAGGCCCGCGCCCTGGCCGAGCAGGCCGGCGTGCCGGTCATGCCCGCGACCGGCGCGCTGCCCCAGGACGAGGCCGAGGTCGCGCGCCTGGCGGCCGAGGTCGGCTTCCCGCTCATGGTCAAGGCGAGCTGGGGCGGCGGCGGCCGGGGGATGCGCGTCGTCGAGGACCCCGCGATGCTCGCCGAGGCCGTCGCCACCGGCCGCCGCGAGGCCCGCGCCGCGTTCGGAAACGACGAGGTGTTCGTGGAGCGCCTGGTGCGCCGCGCGTGGCACATCGAGGTGCAGATCGTGGCCGACACCCACGGCCGCGTCGTGCATCTCCACGAGCGCGACTGCACCGTCCAGCGGCGCCACCAGAAGGTCGTCGAGATCGCGCCGTCGCCGCGCCTCCCCGCCGGCCTGAAGGAGCGGATCTGCGAGGCCGCCGTGCGCCTGGCGTCGGAGGCCCGCTACCAGCTGGCCGGGACCGTCGAGTTCCTGGTCGACGCCGACTCCCTCGAGTTCTTCTTCATCGAGGTCAACCCGCGCATCCAGGTGGAGCACACGGTCACCGAGGTGGTCACCGGGATCGACATCGTGAAGGCCCAGATCCGCCTGGCCCAGGGGGCGCGGATCGGCGAGCCGCGCAGCGGCGTGCCCGACCAGGAGGCCATCGTCGCCAACGGGTCGGCGATGCAGTGCCGGGTGACCACCGAGGACCCCGAGAACAGCTTCATCCCCGACTACGGGCGCATCAGCGCGTACCGCGAGGCCACCGGCTTCGGGATCCGGCTGGACGGCGGCACCGCCTACGCGGGCGCCGTGGTCACCCCGTTCTACGACTCGCTCCTGGAGAAGGTCACGGCGTGGGCGCCCACCCACGAGGAGTCGACGCTCCGGATGGACCGGGCGCTGCGCGAGTTCCGGATCCGCGGGGTCAAGACCAACCTGCCGTTCCTGGAGGCGCTGATCAGCCACCCGCGCTTCCGCGACGGCGACTACACCACCCGCTTCATCGACGAGACGCCGGAGCTGTTCCTGTTCCGGCCCCGCCGCGACCGGGCCACCCGCCTGCTGTCGTTCATCGGGGACGTCCTGGTGAACGGCAACCCGGAGGTGGAGGACCGGCCCCGGCCGAACCACGTCGTGGCACCGCGCATCCCGGCGGTGGCGCCGCTGCCGGAGGAGCCGAAGGGCACGAAGGACCTGCTCGACGAGCTCGGCCCCGAGGGCTTCGCACGGTGGATGCGGGAGGAGCGCCGGCTGCTGCTGACCGACACCACGTTCCGCGACGCCCACCAGAGCCTGCTGGCCACCCGCTTCCGCACCCACGACCTGCTGGGCCCGGCGGCGTACTACGCCCGCCACCTGAGCGGCCTGTTCTCGCTGGAGGCGTGGGGCGGCGCGACGTTCGACGTGGCGATGCGGTTCCTGAGGGAGGACCCCTGGGACCGCCTCCACCAGTTGCGCGAGCGGGTGCCGAACGTGCTGCTCCAGATGCTGTTGCGCGCCTCCAACGCCGTCGGCTACACCAACTACCCCGACAACGTGGTGCGCTACTTCGTGGAGCAGGCGGCCGATGCCGGCGTCGACGTGTTCCGCGTGTTCGACTCGCTCAACTGGGTGGGGAACATGCGCGTGGCCATGGACGCGGTCCGCGAGTCGGGGATGCTCCTGGAGGCGGCCATCTGCTACACCGGCGACCTCACCGACCCGGCCCGCACCAAGTACGACCTGGACTACTACGTGCGGATGGCGCGCGAGCTCGAGGCGGCCGGCGCCCACATCCTGGGGATCAAGGACATGGCGGGCCTCTGCAAGCCGGAGGCCGCGCGGACGCTGGTGCGGGCCCTGCGCGACGAGGTGGGCATCCCGATCCACTTCCACACGCACGACACCAGTGGCATCGCCGCCGCCTCCGTGCTGGCCGCCGCCGAGGCCGGTGTCGACGCGGCCGACGCGGCGATGGACCCCATGAGCGGCCTCACCTCGCAGCCCAACCTCGGGTCGATCGTGGAGGCGCTCCGCGGCTCGGAGCGCGACACCGGCCTTCCGCGGGAGCCGCTCGCCCGCGTCGCGACGTACTGGGAGGCGGTGCGCACCCACTACGCCGGGTTCGAGAGCGACATGCGCGCCGGCGCCGCGGAGGTCTACGAGCACGAGATGCCCGGCGGCCAGTACACCAACCTGCGCCAGCAGGCGCGGGCGCTCGGCATCGAGTCGCGCTGGCGCGAGGTGGCGGGCACCTATGCCGCGGTCAACCGCATGTTCGGCGACATCGTGAAGGTCACGCCGACCTCGAAGGTGGTCGGCGACCTGGCGGTGTTCATGGTCACCAACGACCTGACGCCGGAGCAGGTGCTGGACCCCGGCCGCGAGGTCGCGTTCCCCGAGTCGGTCGTCGAGTTCTTCCACGGCGACCTCGGCCAGCCGTACGGCGGGTTCCCGGAGGCGCTCCAGCGCAAGGTGCTGAAGGGCCGCGACCCCCTGACGGTTCGGCCCGGCGAGGCGCTGCCGCCCGCCGACCTCGACGCCGAGCGCGCCGAGGCCGAGAAGGCGGTTCGGCGCAAGGTGACCGACCGCGAGCTGGCGAGCTACCTGATGTACCCGAAGGTGTTCACCGCGTTCGCCGAGCACCAGCGCACCTACGGCGACGTGAGCGTGCTGCCCACGCCCGTGTTCCTCTACGGCCTGGGCCGCGACGACGAGCTGTTCGTCGACATCGAGCGCGGCAAGACCCTCGTCATCCGGTTCCTGACGATCGGCGACGCCGACGAGGAGGGCCGGCGGACGGTCTTCTTCGAGCTCAACGGCCAGCCGCGCGAGGTGAAGGTGACCGACCGTTCCCTGGCGACGCACGCGACGGCGAAGCGGATGGCCGACGAGGGGGACCCCGCCCACGTCGCCGCGCCCATGCCGGGCCTCGTGGTCGCCGTCTCCGCCAAGGAGGGCGCGGTGGTGCAGAAGGGCGACCGGCTGCTGTCGATCGAGGCGATGAAGATGGAGACCGGGGTGTTCGCCGAGCGCGACGGGACGGTCGCCGAGGTGCTGGTGACCGCCGGGACGCAGGTCGAGACCAAGCAGCTGCTCATGGTCATCGGCGACCCGGGTGGCGGGTAGGATCGAGAGGATTCCCGACGCCGCGGAGGTGGGCATGAGCGAGTGGAGCAAGGTCGCCGAGGGTGACGTCGAGGAGCGTGAGCGCCGCGGGGGAGGACCCGCGTCGCGCGATCTCTCCGGGGCGCTCGGCGCCGGCACCATGGCGGTGCGCGTGTGGCGTTACGGGCCCGGCCACGAGATGGCCTACCACCGCCACCAGGAGCAGGAGGAGATCTACCAGCTGATCTCGGGCGGCCCCCAGGAGGTGTTGATCGAGGGCGAGGTCGTGACCGTCGAGGACGGCGACTGGCTCCGCATCCCCAAGGACACCGCCCGCCGCATCCAGAACCACAGCGACCGCGACGCGGTGTGGCTCACCATCGCCGCGCCCACCGGCGCCGGCATCCGCGACGGCATCCGCATCGACCCCGCGACCGGTGAGGAGATCCCCCGCACGTGAACGCCAAGCTCATCGCCCTGGCGGCGATGCTCGCGCGCAAGCAGGGCGCCGCGATGGCGAAGATGCTCATGCAGGAGGCCCAGGCCTGGATGGCCGACCCGGCCAACGAGGCCACCAAGCGCGCCCTGGTCGACCAGCTGCGCGGCATCGCCGAGAAGGCCGGCGGCGCCGCCGGCCGGCTCAGCGCCCGGCTGGCGAGGGAGATCGACCGGCGCAAGGTGTCGGTGGCGGCGTGGGAGCGCGACCGGATGTCCCTCCGCTACGAGATCGCCGACAAGGCGCCCCGCCCGATCCGCGACGCCGCCCACCACGCGTACGAGGCGCAGGCGGCCCCCCGGGTGCACCGGGTCGACGACCCGGGCAAGCCCGAGAAGATGCGCGACGTCGTCCGCGCCCTGGAGGCCGAGGAGCGCATGCTGGCCTCCGAGCACCTCACGCGCGACGAGCGCCGCCGCGCCATGGAGGCCGTGTCGGCCGCCCGCGCCGCCTGCGCCGGGCGCGGCGCCGCGCTCGCCCGGACGCGATGAGCGACTGGGACGTCATCGTCTGCGGCGGCTCATTCGCCGGGCTCGCCGCCGCCGGGCAGATCGGCGGGCGCGTGCTGATCATCGACCGCCTGGAGATCGGCGACGGCGAGACGTCGGCGTCGGCCGTGCCCCTGCGCTGCCTGGAGCGGCTCGACCTGCTCGACTGCGTCGACCAGGTGCACGAGGACATCTGGCTGCACACCCGGCGCCGCTCCCAGCGGATGCGCTTCTTCGACTTCGCGACGTTCGACTACCGGCGCCTGTGCGAGACGATGTTCGCCCGCTCCGGCGCCGAGTTCCTGCGCGCCCGGATCACCGGGGCGGAGGACGGGGTGGTCCACACCAGCGCCGGGACGTTCACGGCGCCCATCGTGATCGAGGCGGCCGGCTGGCGCACCTCGGCCCCCAAGGAGCGCCGCGACCGGGCGCGGCCGCCGCGCAGGAGCTTCGGCGTGGAGGCGCGCCAGCCGTTCCGCGGCGAGGGCCTCCACTTCTGGGTCGGCCCGGGGTGGGGGACGCGCCGCTTCTGGTGGGTGTTCCCTGCGGGCGACCACGTGCGGGCCGGGCTCGCGCACTACGAGGGGCGGTCGTCGCTCTCGCGCGACCTGACCGGGTTCCTCGACCGCCACCGGCTGGGCGACGCGGGTCACACCCACGGCGGGTTCTTCACCTCGCGGATGATCGACCCGGTGCGCGACGGGATGTTCGTGGTGGGCGACGCCGCCGGCCACTGCCTGCCCGTCTCCGGCGAGGGGATCCGGCCGGCGCTGGTGTTCGGGCAGCTCGCCGGGCGACTGGCGGAGCGCGTGCGGCTGGGGGAGCTGACGCGCGACGAGGCGCTGGCCCGGTACCGGTCGTACGTGCTGTCGCGCAAGCGCGGCTACGACTTCCTGGACCGCCTCCAGACGGTGCTCAACTGGCTGCCCGACCCGCTCTACAGCGGGTTCGCGCGCGCCGTGGCCCACCCGCGCGTCACCCGCTGGGCGGTGGCCCACTACTGGGACGTGGCCGACCCCGAGCTGCTCACCGCGACCCCGTCGCCGGAGCCCATCCCGCTCACGGCGTAGGGGGTCCCCGAGGGGGGTGTTGCTCCGGCGCGGCGATGCCGATGCACATGGTGTCCCGTGCCATCGACCTTCGCCGCCGGCCTCCCACCCGGTCCACCGGGTCGCGGTCCGTTCCGGAGGACGCCCATGACGTGCCCACGCCGGTCACCCGCCATCGCCCTGGCGGCCGTCGCCATGATCGTCTCGGCCCCGCAGCTCCAGGCCGCGGGGCCCGCCAAGCCCGCCGACCCCTCGTCGCCGGCGGCAGCCGCGGTCGAGCACGCGGTGGTCAAGAAGAAGGCGGCCAAGCTGACCCCGGCCCTCACCAAGCAGCTGAAGGTGCTGCCGAAGCAGGCGAAGCGGCTGGAGGCGACGGTCAAGACGCTGGCGACCCAGATGGCGGCGCTCACCGGCCGGGTCGAGTCGCTCGAGTCCCGGTTCGCGAAGGCCGTCGCCGCCGGCGGCGTCGGCCCCCAGGGCCCGGCGGGCGCGGACGGCGCCTCCGGCCCGGTGGGCCCCTCCGGCCCGCAGGGCCCGGTGGGTCCGCGCGGCCCCCAGGGCGACCCCGGCCCGGCCGGGCCGACCGGCTCGCGCGGCCTCAACTGGCGCAACGTCTGGACGTCCGGCGCCAACTACGCGAAGGACGACGCCGTCTACTACAACGGCTCCTCCTACGTCGCGCTCAGCAACATCGGCACCAGCGGTGCCGTGCCCGGCATCAGCACCGAGTGGGGCCTGGTGGCCCAGAAGGGCGCGAGCGGCGCCGGCCAGGGCACGATCACCGGCTTCCAGACCGAGATCCTCGACACCAACGTCAACACGACCGCCAACCAGAACGTCCAGGTGGGGCTCACCTGCAGCAACGGCGGCATCGCGACGGGCGGCACCGCGGCCGTGATCAACGGCGCGGACGGCGAGGTGGTGGGCGGCCAGGTCGGCTCCGACGTGGCGGGCGTCCCGCGCTCCTGGAACGTGATCATCCACCCCAACTTCACGAAGACCACGCCCGTGAAGCTCTGGGTGGTCTGCGCCCAGGTCGCATAGCCGGACAATCCGCCGGCGGTCGGCCCCTCTCCACACGGGGGCCTGGGCCGGGCTTCGCCCGGCACGCCGGCGGAATTGACTGGTCGTTCGACGAGGGGCCCCTCCGGGGCCCCCGGCTATACTCCCGCCCGTGCTCGGCGCCATCCTGACCGCCATGGCAACGCCGTTCGACGCGGACCTCCGCGTCGACGAGGCGGCCACCGTCCGCCTGGCCCACCACCTGGTGGACAACGGCTCCGACGGGTTGGTGATGGCGGGCACCACGGGTGAGGCCTCCACCCTCACCGACGACGAGAAGGTCGCGCTCTACCGCATCGCGAAGCGCGAGGTGGGCGACCGCGCCAGCGTCGTCGCCGGCACGGGTAGCAACGACACCGCCCACTCCGTGCACCTCACACAGCTGGCCGCGGAGGAGGGCGCCGACGCCGTCCTGGTGGTCACGCCGTACTACAACAAGCCGCCCCGGGCCGGGATCATCGGCCACGTCGAGGCGATCGCCGCCGTCGGCGTCCCGGTCATCCTCTACAACATCCCGAGCCGGTCGGTCATCAACATGCCGCCCGACCTCATCGCCGACCTGGGGCGGATCGACAACGTCGTCGCCGTCAAGCAGGCGAACCCCGACCTGGACGAGTGCCGCCGCGTCGCCGAGACGTCCGGCCTCGACATCTACGCCGGCAACGACGACATGCTGTACCCGGTGCTCGAGATGGGCGGGACGGGCGTGATCTCCGTGGTCTCGCACCTGGCCGGCGAGGAGATGCAGGCCATGGTGGCCGCCGCCGGCCGCGGCGACTGGGACGACGCCCGGGCGCGCGACACCAGCCTCCAGGAGCTCATCGCCGCGCTGTTCGTCACGTCGAGCCCCATCCTGATCAAGGCGGCGCTCGAGATGACCGGGCTCATCCCGTCCGGGCGGCTGCGGCTGCCGCTGGTCGAGGCGACCCCCGTGGAGCGCGACATCCTCCGCACGGTCCTGGAGCGGCAGGGGATCCTGTCGCGCGCGGCCTCCTGATCCCGACCCTGGTCCGGCACACATGAGCGACGCGGTCCGCGTGATCCCCCTCGGGGGAGCGGGGGAGATCGGCAAGAACATGTACGTCGTCGAGCACGGCGACCGCATGGTGCTCATCGACTGCGGCATCACGTTCCCCAAGAACGACCAGATGGGCGTGGACATCGTGCTCCCGGACTTCACGTACGTCCTGGAGCGCCGCGACGCCCTCGAGGCGCTGATTCTGACCCACGGCCACGAGGACCACATCGGCGCAGTCCCCTTCCTGATCCGCGCGGTGGGGCAGGTGCCGATCTACGCCCGCCGCTTCACGCTCGCGCTGCTGCGGGCCAAGCTCGACGAGCACCGGCTGCTCGAGGACGCCGAGCTGGTGGAGGTGCAGTACAACGAGCCGCAGGAGATCGGGCCGTTCCGGACCGAGTTCATCCCACTCACCCACAGCACCCCCGACTGCGCCGCCGTCGCGCTCGAGACACCGGCGGGGACGATCGTCCACACCGGCGACTTCGGCATCGAGTACGCCCCCGTCGGCGGCCGCCGCAGCGACCTGCCGGCCCTGGCCCGCCTGGGCGACCGGGGCGTGCGGCTGCTGCTGGCCGACTCCACGAACGCCGAGGAGGGGCCGTCCGGCTCGCCGCTGCCGGTGCGGGACGTGAAGAGCGAGCTGGTCCGGATCTTCGCCACGGCCCCCGGTCGCGTGCTCGTGACCACCTTCTCGTCGCACATCCACCGGGTGCAGCAGGTGCTGGACGCCGCCTACACCGACGGCCGCGTCGTCGCGCTGGTGGGCCGCTCGCTCACCCGCAACGTCGCGACCGCCAGCAACCTGATGGACCCCGACACCGGCCGGCCGTACCTGAGCCCGCCGCCCGGCACGCTGGTGCGCCTGCGCGAGCTGGAGGAGCACCCCCGCGACGAGCAGGTGCTCATCTGCACCGGCAGCCAGGGCGAGCCGATGGCCGCGCTCAGCCGCATCGCCCGCGGCGAGCACAACCAGGTGACGATCGAGCCGGGCGACACCGTCCTCTACTCGTCGAGCACCGTCCCCGGGAACGAGCTGGCGGTCAACGAGATCGTCAACCGCCTGGTCCGGGCGGATGCCCGGTTCATCACCGAGCGCCAGAACCCGCGGGTCCACGTGTCGGGCCACGGCAGCGCGAGCGACCTGCTGCTGATGCTGGAGCTGCTGCGCCCCGCGGTCTTCGCCCCGATCCACGGTGAGGCCCGCCACCAGCGCGCCCACGCGGAGCTGGCGGACGCCGTCGGCATCGGCGGCGACCGCGTGCACATCCTCGACAACGGCGACGTCCTGGAGGTCACCCCGGACGCGGCGCTGCTGGCGGACCGGGTCCACGCCGGCCTGACGTACGTGGACCAGGGCGGCGGGGTCGACGTCACCGAGAGCGTCCTGCGCGACCGTCGCCACCTCTCCGACGACGGCCTCGTGCTGGTGATCGCCCGCATCGACGCGTCCGACGGCTCCCTGGCGGGGGACGTGGAGGTGGTCACGCGCGGGTTCTCGGGCCAGGACGAGGAGCTCATCGAGGAGACCCGCCTCGCCGTGGAGCGGGCCGTCGCCCAGCACGGCGACCACCGGATCACCGAGGTCGGCGTGCTCCAGCACGAGCTGCACGACACCGTCGCCTCGCTCGTGCGCAAGCGCACCCAGCAGCGCCCGATGGTGCTGCCGGTGATCGTCGAGGTCTAGGGCACCCGGCGCGGCCGCGGACGCCCCGGGGGGCGCCCGCGCGCACGCTCGGTCGTCGCGCTAGAGCGACTGGGCGATGCGGGCCCAGCGCCCGCTCACGTCGGCCCAGTCGATGTTCGCGATGAACGCGTCGATGTACTTGGGCCGCGCGGTGGAGAAGTCGCGGATGTAGGAGTGCTCGTAGACGTCCAGCCCCAGGATCGGGGTGGCGTTCCACACCGGGAAGGTGTCCTGAGCGTCGCCGATGTAGACGTCGAGGCGGTCCCAGTCCCAGTCGTACGCGAGCCAGGCCCAGCCGCGGGCGGCCATGCCGGCGGCACGCAGCTGGGTCAGGAAGGCGTCGAGCCCGCCGAAGTGCTGCTCCAGCCGGCCGCCGAGGGCATCGTCCGGCGAGCCGCCGCCGTTGCCCAGGTTGCCGAAGTAGAGCTCGTGGTTCTTGATGCCGCCGATGGCGAACGTGAGCGCCGCGCGGTATGAGCGGTAGTCCGAGAAGATCTGGTTCGCGGCGGCCGCATCGGCGCCGTCGAGCCGCTCCTGGATCTCGTTGTACTTCTTGACGTAGCCCTCGTAGAGCCCCCAGTGGGCCTCGACCGACTCCGCCGAGATCCCGTCGAGCTTGAGGATCTTGTCCGGCTTCTCCATGGGGGAGAGCTGGTGTGCCACGGAAGTCCTCCTGCTGGCGTTTTCGTTCCGGTAGGTCCCGCGGATGGTACCCACCCGGGCAGGAACCCGGTCCCCCGCGGCCAACTCGGGATGCGCGGGCATCCGCCCGCGCCGTCCGCGCATGGGGAGGTGGGAGATCGGCACGCAGGTCGCAGGGGCACGCCGCCGCAAGCCGGCCGGCCGCGCGAAGCGCCGCCGCCCGGGGGTCGACGGCCAGACGCGGGAGCTGACCGGCCTCGGGTTCGTGGCCGTCGGCGTCTTCCTGGGCGTCTCGATCTTCATCGGCTTCGGCGCCGGCCCCGTGGGGGGCTGGCTCGAGGACGGCCTGCGGCTGCTGATCGGCAGCGCCGTCGCCCTGGCCCCGGCGGTGCTGATCGCCCTGGGCATCGCGCTGATCCTGGACCACCCGCTGCTCGGGGCGCGCCCCATGCGCACCGGGCTCCTGATCGGCGGGGTCGCCCTGCTCATCGCCCTCGCGGCCGGGATCCTCGGCAGCGGGGCGCCGCGCGACACGTGGTTCGACGCCGGCCTCTCCGAGCGGGGCGGGTACATCGGCGAGCTGGGCTACTACGGCACCAGCAACACCGTCGGCAGCATCGGCACCGCCCTCATCGTGATCGTCGGCCTGGTCGCCGCGGTCATCCTCATCTCCGGCGCGTCGCTCGGCCATGTCGTCCGCCGCGGCGGCGAGGGCACGGTGGCGGCGAGCAGGAGCGTGGGCCGGGGCGTCGCGACCGCGTCCGCCAGCGCCTACCGCGGCTCCCAGCGCCTGCGCGAGCGGATCGACTCCATCGAGCCGCCGACGCTCCTGGGACGCCGCCGGCCGAAGGCCACCGAGTCCCGGCCCCTCCTGGACGGCGCCGACGCCTGGTCCGACCTCTTCGACCAGCCGTCCGCGCTGCCGCCGTCCCCGGCGCTGACCTCCGACGCCCTGGTCACCGACCCGCTCGACGACGACATCCCCCCGGCCTCACCGGCGGTCGCCGTCCGCCCGGCCCCACCGATGCCCGCGCGCCCCGCCCCGGTGCGGGACGCGTCAATCGGCGTCGACGTCGATGCGCCGATCGACGCCATTCCCGGCGAGCAGCTCGACCTGGGCGACGAGGCGCCCGGCCTGGAGCCCGTGTTCACCCCGCGCACGCCGGCGCCGGTGCGCCCGCGGACCGGCGCGTACAAGCGCCCGCCGATGTCGCTGCTGCGCAAGTCCACCGGGGCCGCGACCCAGCCCCGGGAGATGGTGGCCCGCACCAGCAAGCTGCTGGAGGAGGCGCTCGGCCACTTCGGGATCGAGGCCACGGTCACCGAGACGGTCTCCGGCCCCCGCGTCACCCGCTACGAGCTCCAGCTGGCCCCCGGTACCAAGGTCGGCCGCATCACCGCGCTCCGCGACGACCTGGCCTACGCGCTGGCCGCCCGCGAGGAGCTGCGGATCATCGCGCCGATCCCCGGCAAGCAGGCCGTGGGCGTCGAGGTGCCGAACCCCGAGGCCTCCCTCGTCACGCTGGGCGACATCACCCGCGAGTTCCCGC
Source organism: Thermoleophilia bacterium (assembly GCA_050250915.1). Lineage (GTDB taxonomy): Bacteria > Actinomycetota > Thermoleophilia > Miltoncostaeales > Miltoncostaeaceae > Miltoncostaea. The sequence goes on along the minus strand of JBFWNT010000020.1, from coordinate 9,288 downwards.
CGCACGCCGGGCCACTCATGGCCTGGTTGGGCCTCGACCTGGGCGGCAAGCCCGTCTACATCGACCTGGCGCGGATGCCGCACCTGCTGATCGCCGGCTCCACCGGCACCGGCAAGAGCGTGTGCCTCAACGCCCTGCTCGGGTCGCTGCTGCTGCGGTCGTCGCCGGACGAGCTGCGGATGATCCTGATCGACCCGAAGAAGGTCGAGCTCAACCACTACGAGAGCATCCCGCACCTGCTCACGCCGGTCGTGACCAACATGAAGGACGCGGCGGCGGTGCTCTCCAACATCGTCCGCGAGATGGAGTCCCGCTACGAGCTGATGGGCATGAAGCGGGCCCGCAACCTTCGCGACTGGAACGAGGCCCGGGCCGCCGCCGGCGAGCCCCCCATGCCGACGATCCTGGTGGTCATCGACGAGCTCGCCGACCTGATGATGGTCTCCCCGGCCGAGGTGGAGGACTCGATCATCCGGCTCGCGCAGAAGAGCCGGGCCGTCGGGATCCACCTGGTCCTGGCCACCCAGCGGCCGTCGGCGGACGTCATCACCGGGATGATCAAGGCCAACGTGCCGTCGCGGATCGCGTTCGCCGTCTCCTCGCAGGTCGACTCGCGCGTGGTGCTCGACGCCGGCGGCGCCGAGTCGCTCCTGGGCCACGGCGACATGCTCTTCCGCCCGGTCGGCACCTCCCGCCTCCAGCGCCTCCAGGGCGCCTACGTCAGCGAGGAGGAGATCCTCGCGATCACCGACCACTGGCGGGGTCAGGGCAAGCCCGAGATGCGCGAGGAGCTCATGGAGCGCCCGGAGCCCACCGAGGACCCCCTCGACCAGGACGCCGACGAGATGATCGCCCGCGCGATCGAGCTGGTGGTGCAGCAGGGGACGGCCTCCGTGTCGCTCCTCCAGCGCCGCCTGGGCGTCGGATACGCCCGCGCCGGGCGCCTCGTCGACGCGATGGAGCAGATGGGCGTCGTGTCCGGCCACGAGGGATCGAAACCCCGCACGGTGCTCATCGGCGAGGGCGATCTCGACCGCATCTTGCGGAGGACGCCGCCGGAGCCGGAGGACGATCTGGAGTAGCCCCGCTTGCATGGGTCACCGCGGCTCGGCTAGCCTCCCGCCGGCGGGCGGACTGTTTCTGCCTGCAACCAGCCCATGTTCGAAATCGGGAACACACTCCGAGAGGCCCGTCTGCGGCGCGGCCTCGACATCCTCGACTGCGAGGCGGAGACCAAGATCCGCGCGAAGTACCTGCGCGCGATGGAGGAGGAGCAGTTCGACCTCATGCCGTCGCCCACGTACGTTCGCGGCTTCCTGCGCGCGTACGCCGACTTCCTGGACCTGGACGGGCGTCTCGTCCTCGACGAGTACGAGTCGCGCTTCGGCGACTACGCGCCGGGCGCCGACACCGACCGCGGGCGCTCCGCGCGCGGCGCACGGTCGTCCGCGCGGGGGGGACCCGTCCGCGGGGGCACCGGCGGCAGCGACCGCGAGCCGCCCCGGCGCAGCGGGCGGCCCCGTCGCCGCCGCCGCACCGAGGTCCAGCTCCTGTGGCTGGCGATCGGCGGCGTCATGGCCGTCGCGCTGCTGGTCTGGCTGGGCGTCGGGTCGGGCGACACGGGCGGCCCGCTGCCCGAGCCGCCGGCGACCTCCTCGTCCCCGTCATCCTCGTCCTCGAGCACTCCGGTGGCCCCGGTGGTCAGCGAGCCGGACACGGCCTCCACCGAGGGCCCGATGCGGGCCAAGAAGACGCCGATCGTCCTGACCGGTACGGGCACCAACGGGTGCTGGGTGCAGGTGCGCGCCAAGAACGCGAAGGGCCGCCTCGTCTACGAGGCCATCCTGGCGCCCGGCTCGCAGCAGACGTTCAAGGTCCTCAACGGGATCTACCTCCGCGCCGCCAACCCGGCCGAGCTCGACGTGACCGTCGCCGGCAAGCGGAAGGACCTCGGCAGCGAGAGCGGCACCTGGATCATCACGCCGACGGAGGTCAAGAGCGTCGGCTGACCCGGTGCGCGCGGCGATCCTGGTCACCGGCGACGAGATCCTCCGCGGCGCCATCCAGGAGCGCAACGCGGGCATCCTCTCCCGCTCCCTCGGCCCCCGCGGGGTGGCCGTGGACCGGATCGAGATGGTCGGCGACGGCCTCGACGCCATCGGCGGGGCACTGGAGCGGCTGCTGGCCGCCGGGTTCGACCTGATCTGCGTCACGGGAGGCCTCGGGCCGACCCACGACGACCTCACCATGGAGGCCGTCGCGCGCGTGACCGGGCGGCCGCTGCGCCTCAGCGGGGAGGCGCTCGCCATGGTGCAGGCGCAGAGCCTGGCGGTGTACCGGCGGCCCGACGTCCGGGCGTCCGTCCAGGAGAAGCAGGCGACCCTGCCCGAGGGGGCGCGGGTGCTGACGCCGCCAGGGACGGCGCCCGGGTGCGCGCTGGTCCACGAGGGGACGGTGATCGTCGTGCTGCCCGGCCCGCCCTGGGAGCTGGCGCGGATGTGGGAGGAGTCGCTGCCCGAGGAGCCGCTCGCGGGCCTCCTCGCGCGCGCGGAGGCGCCGCACGAGCGGATCCTGCGCCTGTGGGCGGTCCCCGAGTCGCGGCTCATCGCGGAGCTCGACGGGTTCGACCCCGACGCCTGGGGGCGTCTGCGGGTCGGCATCTGCGCCCGCGCCGCGGAGCTGGAGGTCACGGTCCGCGCGCGGCCGGGGGACGAGTGGGCGGCCGACGCCCTGGAGGGGCGGATCGCCGAGCGCATGCCCGAGGAGCTGTTCAGCCGCGACGGGCGCACCATCGACGACGTGGTCGCCGAGGGCCTCCTCGCCGCCGGCCAGACCGTCGCGGTGGCCGAGTCGTGCACCGGCGGGCTGCTCGGCGCCCGGCTCACGGAGCGGCCCGGGTCGTCCGCGTACGTCCGCGGCGGGGTGATCGCCTACGCCAACGACGTGAAGCGGGAGCTGCTGGAGGTGCCGGAGCGGATCCTCGCGGTGGACGGGGCGGTCTCCGCCGAATGCGCCCAGGCGATGGCGCGCGGCGCCCGGCGCGCCCTCCGCGCCGACTGGGGCGTCTCCATCACCGGGGTCGCCGGCCCCGGCGGGGGGACCGCGGAGAAGCCCGTGGGGCTCGTCTACATCGGGATCGCGGGGCCCGGCGAGAGCCTGGGGCACACCCGGCACGACCGGGGCGGCGACCGGGCCACGATCCGCGAGCGGGCCGTCGCGGGCGCGCTCCACCTGCTGCACCGCTCCCTGGTGGCGGGCACGGCGGTGTACGGGCGGAGGTGACGCTTCCGGCACGCCCCCGGCACGAACGGCGGGAACACGTGTTCGCATTCCGGCCGACCCTCGATCTATCATCCCGGTAGTCGCCTGACGGGTCCCACCCAGGGTCCGGGGCATGTCCGGAACATTCGAGGGGGAGGCCCTCCGTGGAGAAGCACGAGGCGCTCGGCTCGGCCGTCGCACAGATCGAGCGGCAGTTCGGCAAGGGCTCCATCATGCGGATGGGCGACACCGTGATGAACGAGGTGTCCGCCGTGCCCACCGGCTCGCTGGCGCTGGACATCGCCCTCGGCATCGGCGGGATCCCCCGGGGCCGCATCGTCGAGGTGTACGGCCCGGAGAGCTCCGGCAAGACCACGCTCCTGTACCACCTCATCGCCCAGGCCCAGAAGCGCGGCGGCCTGTGCGCGTTCATCGACGCCGAGCACGCGATGGACCCCGCCTACGCCAAGCGGATCGGCGTGGACGTCGACGAGCTGCTCGTCTCCCAGCCCGACCACGGGGAGCAGGCGCTCGAGATCGCCGACCTCCTCGTCCGCTCCGCCGCCCTCGACATCGTCGCGATCGACTCGGTCGCGGCGCTCGTGCCGAAGGCGGAGATCGAGGGCGAGATGGGGGACACCCACGTCGGCCTCCAGGCCCGCCTCATGTCGCAGGCGCTGCGGAAGCTGGCCGGCAACCTGAACCGCGCCGGCACCATCTGCATCTTCACCAACCAGCTCCGCGAGAAGATCGGCGTCATGTTCGGCTCGCCGGAGACCACCCCGGGTGGCCGGGCGCTGAAGTTCTACGCGTCCGTCCGGCTCGACATCCGCCGCATCGAGACCCTCAAGGAGGGCACCGAGGCGGTGGGCAACCGGGCGCGGGTGAAGATCGTGAAGAACAAGGTGGCGCCGCCGTTCCGCCAGGCGGAGTTCGACATCATCTACGGCGAGGGGATCTCCCACGAGGGCAACCTGCTCGACCTCGGGGTGGAGCGCGGGATGGTCCAGAAGAGCGGCGCCTACTTCTCGTTCGGCGAGGAGCGCCTCGGCCAGGGCCGCCACGCCGCCCGTGCGTTCCTGAAGGAGAACACGGACATCGCCGAGCGCCTGGAGGCGCAGATCCGCGCCGACGCGGGCGTCGGCGGCGGGCCCGTGGGCCAGTCCGAGGCCGGGCCGGCCTTCGACCCCGAGACGGGGGAGATCCTGGAGCCGGAGGAGACCCCGGCCGACCCGCCCAAGCTGGCGGCGGCGAAGTAGATCCGGCGGGGCGGGCCGGCCCCGCACGGGCTGGCCCGATCCCTGCTTGCAGATTGCTGGCATGACCGTCATGCGAACGCTCTACATCAGGAACGTCCCGGACGGCGTCGCGAAGGACCTCGAGGCGCTCGCCGCCGCCGAAGGGCTGTCCTTGAACGCCGCCGTCGTGAAGGAGCTCACCCACGCGTCCCGCAGGGCGCGGACCGCCGCGCTCCTCGCGGATCTTCCCCGGCTCGGCATCGACGACGTCATCGCGGACCTCAGGGCCGGTCGCGACGAACGTGATCGTCGCTGACGCCTCCTTCGTCGTCGAAGCGCTCGACGGGGTCCCGGAGGCGATCAGGATCGTCACGAGCGAGGCCGTCGAGGCGCCCCACCTGATCGACGCGGAGGTCGCGCAGGCCCTGCGGATGCTCGTGATCCGCGGCGTGGTGACGGCCGACACCGCGGAGGACCGCCTGAGGCGATGGGTCCATCTGCCGGTGCGCCGCCACGACGCCGCCGCGCTCATGAGCCGTGTCTGGGCGCTTCGCGACGTCCTCAGGGCGTATGACGCGCTCCACGTCGCGCTCGCGGAGCGGCTCGGCTGCCCACTCGTCACCGCCGACCGCCGCCTGGCGGGCGCGCCCGGGGTGGCGTGCGAGGTCCTCGTCGTCCGCGGCGACTGACCGGGTGCCAGGTGGGCCGGGTCGCCGGCCGGCGCGCGGCATCGCCCCGATCGGACGATGGACCCGGGGATCCGGCGTTGGGTAGCCTCGCCGCGTGACGGACAGGACGACCCGGCGCGTGCCCGCGCTCCGCCCGACCCCCGTCGTGCCCGGCTGATGTCGGCCGACGCCCTCGCGATCGTCGCGGCGTTCCTCTTCGCCCTGGCGGCGGTGCTCCAGCAGAAGGGCGCCGTCACGGGCGGCGGGGGCGGGATGAGCATCGGGTTCTTCCTGGGCCTCCTGACGAGCGTCCCGTGGCTTCTCGGGTCGGCGGCCCTCCTCGGCGGCTACGCCGTGCAGGGAGCCGCGCTCGACAAGGGGCGGCTCGTCATCATCCAGCCGCTCCTCGTCAGCACCATCGTGTTCGCGCTGCCGCTCGGCGTGCTGCTCACCCACCAGGTGGTCACGCGCCGCGACTGGGCGGCCGCCGCGGGGGTGGTGGCGGCGCTCGCGGTGTTCATCGTCGTCGGCGACCCCGCCGCCGGCGTGGACGACGCCGCCGACTGGAAGTGGGCCGTCAGCAGCGTCATCGTGATCATCCTCGCCACCGGGGTCATGCTCTTCGGGCGGGGGGCGCGGCCCCCCCGGCGGGCCGCGGCGCTCGGGACCGTGGCCGGGATGCTCTTCGGCATGTCCGCGTCCCTCGCGAAACCCGTCGTCGAGGAGCTCGACGAGGGCCTGTCCGTCGTGCTCGGCGACTGGCGGGCCTGGGCGCTCGTGGTGATGGGCGTCGCGGCGTTCCTCATCCAGCAGGGCGCCCTCGCCACCGGGCAGCTCGCGCCGGCGGTGGCGACGACCTCGCTCGCCAACCCCGTCGTCGCGTCGATCGTCGGCATCGTGATCCTGGAGGAGCGCCTCGCCGGCGGCCTCGCGCGCAAGTCGGTCGCCGTCGGCGCCCTCGTGGCCGCCGCCCTGTGCGCCATCGCCCTGGCTCAGCACGAGCAGGAGCGCGAAGGGACGGACACCTCCCAGGCCGAGCCGGAACCCGAACCGGACCCGGAGCGGGAGCCCGAACCGGTCTGACGCCGTCCGTCCGGACGGCCAGTTGCGCACGCTCCCCCGAATCCGGCGCACCGTCCCCGCGACGGGCCCCGGACCCCCCGGACGACCGGTGCCCCGCAGGGCCCGCCGTCGTTCCATGGATGGCGACTTCGTAGCTCTGGCGCGGTCGCCCACCCACGCCACCGATACGGCAGGGGGTGGGACATGGACGGTCGCATCAGGTTCGGGCCACGCGTGGCCCTCATCGCGGCGCTCGCCGCGATCGCCGCGGCCACGCTGCTGGCCCTGCCGGCGGTGGGTCGCGCGGACACGGGGCCGGTGCCGACCGAGAACGCCCTGCCGGGGACGCCCGGCTGGTACATGGGGACGGCGCCGGTGGGCACGGCCGCCGACCAGTACGCCGGGCGGGTCACCAGCATCGACGGGTGGATCTGGCCCTTGAGCGCCGCCCCCGGCGACCGGATGGACCTGCACGTGGGCACGGTGCCCGGAGTCCGCTACCGCGTCGAGTTCTACCGCCTGGGCTGGTACGACGGGGACGGGGCGCGGCTCATCTCGTGCCTGCCGTCGTGCTCGGGCGACCAGGCGGGCGTGACCCAGCCGCTGCCCCCGGCGCCGGACCCGACGACCGGGATGGTGGAGCCGAACTGGTCGACGACCGACTCCATCACGGTCCCCTCCAGCTGGCCGAGCGGCACCTACATGGCGGCGCTCCACATCACGTCGGGGACGGGGGCCGGGACGGTCCGGCGCCTGCCGTTCGTGATCCGGGCACCCAACCCGAACACGTCGAAGATCGTGGTGATCGTCCCGGTCAACACCTGGGCGGCCTACAACGGGTGGGGCGGCAAGTCGCTGTACGACAACCACAGCGTCGACGGCGTCCAGGCGTCGCAGGTCACATTCGAAAAGCCGTGGGCCGAGGGCGTCGAGATCCAGAACTGGCGCTACGACGAGTACCCCTCGTCCGTTTCCTGGAGCGCGAGAACCTGGACGTGTCGTACATCACCGACTGGGACGTGTCGTCACGCCCCGGAATCCTGGCCGGCCACCGCGTCGTGATGACGATGGGCCACGGCGAGTACTGGAGCAAGGAGCATCGCGACGCCCTGGAGGCCGCGCGGGACGCGGGGCAGAACCTGGCGTTCCTGGGGGCGAACCTCGGCTACTGGCAGGTGCGCTACACCGACGGCGGCCGCACCCTCGTCGGCTACAAGTCGAACGCCGACCCGATCTCGGATCCGGCGCTGAAGACCGACCAGTTCCGCAACGTCGGGCGTCCGGAGTGCCAGCTGATCGGCGTGCAGTACAACAACACCAGCTGGCCGCTCGGCACCAGCGACGACATGTTCGTGGACGACGCCTCCCTGGGGGATCCCTGGTTCGCGGGGAGCGGCTTCGGCGCCGGTGCCGCGGTGACCGACATGCTGGGGTACGAGTGGGACCAGATCACCCCCGGCTGCGCGACGCCGCCGCTCACGCGGCTGTTCCGCTGGCAGGCCAGCGGCTGGCCCACCGCCGACGGCGTCCGGTACACGGCCCCGTCCGGGGCGAAGGTGTTCGCCGCCGGCACCCTCCAGTTCGCGTGGGGCCTGGACGGCTGGCGCTGGAGCGGAGACTCCGGAGCCGCCGATCCCCGGCTGGTCGCCTTCACCAACACCATGCTCGCCGACATGGGCGGGATCGGCGACAGCGGGCCCCCGCCCCCGGCGGTGACCGTCACCCCGGCCACCGCGACCGTCCTCGTGGGGAGCGCCAAGCAGTTCACCGCCACCGTCCAGAACGCCTCCGGGGGCGTCAGCTGGAGCGTGGACGGGGGCGCGGGCAACGGCACGGTCGACGCGTCCGGCGTCTACACCGCCCCCGCCACGGTGCCGTCGGGCGGCCACGCCACCGTGCGCGCCACCAACGCGGCCAGCGGCGCCACCGGCACGGCCTCCGTCACCGTCACCGCGCCCACCAAGCCGCAGGTCACGACCCAGCCCGCCGACCGGAGCGTCGTGGTCGCCGGCAGCGCCACCTTCACCGCCGTGGCGTCCGGCATCCCCGTCCCGACGGTGCAGTGGCAGGTGTCGACCGACAACGGCGCGAGCTTCACCAACGTCAGCGGCGCCACCACGACCACGTTCATCCTCACCGGGGCGACACTCGGCCAGAGCGGCAACCGGTACCGGGCCGTGTTCACCAACAGCGCCGGCACCGCCACCACGTCCGCCGCGACGCTCACGGTCAGCGCCACCGCCGTCGCGCCGCGGGTCATCACCCAGCCGGTCAGCCACGCGGTGACGGTCGGCGCCACCGTCTCCCTGACCGCGGCCGCCACGGGCGCGCCCACTCCGGCCGTGCAGTGGCAGCTGTCGACCAACGGGGGCGGGAGCTACACCGACATCCCCGAGGCCAACGCCACCACGCTGACCCTCAGCGGCGTGGCCCCGAACCAGAACCACAACCGCTACCGCGCCGTGTTCAGCAACAGCGCGGGCACCGCGGTCACCGACGCCGCGACCCTGACCGTCGGCGACACCGCGACGGGCGCGGGCGGCGCGGTCAGCAACGCCCCGGCCGGCCCGGGCGCCGGCGCCTCCGCGGCTGGCGCCCGGCCGAGGAAGCCCCACCGCACCGCGGCGCACGGCATCGCCGGCCGCGTGGTCGCGGGCCGGCGGGCCCTCTCACGGATCCGCACCGGCCACGTCGGCCCGAGGGTGATCCTGGCGAAGGTCCAGGTGGGCGGCCGCCGCGGCACCCTGCGCTTCACCGCCATCGCGGGCCCGTGGGTGGCGGGGCGCTGCGCCATCGGCCGGGTCGCCGCCCGCGAGGTCGCGACCTGCAGGATCACGATGACCCGGCCCTTCCCTCTGCGGAAGGTGCGGTTCACCGCCCGCTTCCGGTCGGTGACCGGCGCGGTCGCCGTCCGCAGGGCCTGGGTCCGCCGCTAGGTGAAGTAGCCACGGACCTGCGCGACACGGCTGATCGGCGGTAGGCCGCCGAGGGAGCTGTGGGGTCGGCGTCGGTTGTACCAGCGCACCCAGCCTGGGAGGGCTCGGGTGCGGTGGGTGCTG
>JBFWNT010000019.1:0-66166 GCA_050250915.1 Thermoleophilia bacterium | reverse complement strand
ACTGCGTCGCCCTCGCCTGCGGCTCGGTCGCCTCCGGGCCGCGGCGGGGCACCACCTGCAGGAGGTCACCGGTGTAGCGTCACCACCACCGACGGGTCGGAGCGACACCACGTCGCGGGGCGCAACTCCGCTCGGTTTCGGCTCGTGGGCGACTGCTGTTCCGGCATCACGACCCCCGGGTCGCCGAGCGGCCGAACTAGACGATCGGCAGATGGTCCCGCTCGCCCGGCCGGGCATAGGTTCGCGACACCTTTTCTCCCGCATCGGAAGGCATTTCGAGCATGCAAACACCGCGCGCCCGGCCGTCGGCCGGCGCGCCAGAGCAGCCCACGGCGGCTCGGTGATGGCAACGCGCGTCGATGGTCCGCGCGTGACCCTCTCGACCCGACCGTGGACCCCGCCGCGGCTCGCCCCGGCCGCGCCGCCGCGCGCCCCGGGCCCGGCCCGCCCGCCCCGGAAGCTGAAGCGACAGATCGGGTGCGAGCGCCGCACCGGCGCACTGCCCGTGGTCGACCGCTACCCCGGCGGCGCCGAGCTCACGTGGGCGCGGGCGCTGCTGCTCGTCACGTGGGCGGGCTTCGTGATCTACCTCGTCGAGTGGATCCGCGGCTACGGCGCCCACCACGGCGTGGTCCCGATCGCCGAGGCGTGGGTCTACCTGATCCTCATCACCACGCTCACCGCCTCCGCCAGCGGCTACCTCATCGCCCGGCTCGGCTACATCGCGCAGATCCGCGCCCACCGCCGGACGCCGCGGAAGGTGATCGACGACGCGTTCGACCGGTACAACCCGACGCTCACGGTCATCGTGCCGTCCTACCGCGAGGAGCCGCGGGTCGTCCGCCAGACGCTCCTCTCGGCGGCGCTCCAGGAGTACCCCGGCATCCGGGTGACGTTGCTCATCGACGACCCGCCCGACGCGGCGACGGCCGACCAGGTGCGGCTGCTCGCCGCGGCGCGGGCGCTGCCCGGCGAGGTCGACGGGATGCTGCGTGCTCCCCGCGCCCGGTTCGAGACGGCGCTCGAGGCGTTCGAGTCGCGCGCCGGCTCGCGCGTGACGGTGCCGCCGGCGCAGCTCCTGCGGCTCGCGGCGACCTACGACGAGGCCGACGGCTGGCTCCGCCGCACCGCCGACGCCGAGGAGGTCGTCGACCACACCGACGCGTTCCTGGTGGACGAGGTGCTGGGGCGCCTGGCCGGCGACCTCGCCGCCGACGCCACCGCGCTCCGCGCCGCCGCCCGCGACGGGGCGAAGCTGAGCGCCACGCGCGTGCGCCAGCTCTACCGCCGCCTCGCCTGGATCTTCCGGGCCGAGGTGACCGCCTTCGAGCTTAAGACGTTCGCGTCGCTGTCCCACGCGCCCAACAAGGCCACGAACCTCAACAGCTACATCGGGCTCATGGGCGCCCGCTACCGGATCCGTGACACCGTCGGCGGCCGGGTGCTGCCGCCGGTGAGCGCCGGGGAGCACGACATCGACGTCCCCGACCCCGACTACGTGCTGACGCTCGACGCCGACAGCAATGTTGCTTCCCGAGTACTGCCTGCGCCTCGTGGCGTTCATGCAGCAGCCCGAGAAGGCGCGGATCGCGGTCGTCCAGACCCCGTACTCGGCGTTCCGGGGTGCGCCGACCCGGCTGGAGCGCATCGCCGGCGCCACCACCGACGTGCAGCACATCGTGCACCAGGGGATGACGCGCTTCGGCGCGACCTCGTGGGTGGGGGCCAGCGCGGTGCTCCGCAAGACCGCCCTCCACGACATCATGGTCGAGGAGGCCCACGAGGGGTTCACGGTGCGGCGGTACATCCAGAACCGCACGCTCACCGAGGACAGCGAGTCGACCCTCGACCTGCGCCTGCGCGGCTGGCAGCTCCACAACTGCCCCGAGCGCCTCAGCTACAGCGCCACGCCGCCCGACTTCGGCGCACTCTGCGTCCAGCGCGAGCGGTGGGCGAACGGTGGCCTGATCATCATGCCCAAGGTCGTCCGGATGATGTGGGTGCGCAAGCGCATCGGCGCGACGTTCCTGGAGGGTTCCTCCGGCTCGCGTACCTCATGGGCGTGCTGTGGGCCGGCATCGGCCTGGTGATGCTGCTCTTCTACCCCTTCGACGACTCGCTGGTGTCGGGCTGGGCGCTGATGGCCGCGCTCCCGTTCTTCCTGGCCCTCGCGACCGACCTGCGTCGCAGCGGCTACCACCGCCGTGACGTGTTCGGGGTCTACGGGCTCAACCTGATGCTGCTGCCGATCAACACGGTCGGCGCGCTCAAGTCGATCGCCCAGGTCATCGGCGGGCAGAAGGTCGTCTTCGCGCGGACCCCCAAGGTGCGCCGACGGACGGTGGCCCCGTTCTTCTACGTCGTCGTCCCCTACGTGATCATCGTCTGGGCGTTCCTGACGCTGGCGGACGACGTGGGCACCGGCGACTGGTGGCACGCGATCTTCGCCGTGCTGAACTGCGTGCTGGCCCTCTACGCCATGGTCGTCTACTACGGCGTCTGGCACTCGATGTGCGACCTGGTCGCCGACCTGCACAACCGCATGTACGCCACGCGCCGCCCCCCGCCGGCCCCGCGGGAGGCGCCCGACTGGGTCACGGTGCTCTACCACGGGTCCCACGGCACGGCGCAGCCCGGTGAGGGCGCGGCCATGGCGGCGGCGCTCGCGGCCGTCGACCGCGAGCCCTCGGAGATCAGCTTCCGCACCGACACGCCGCTCGACGCCACCCCGCGCGGCATCGTGGCCGCCGGGGCGAACGGCGGCGGCGGCGACCACGGGCCGCCGGCCCTCGCGAACGGCAACGGCCGCCGCAACGGCGACGCCGCGGCGGCCGTCGCGCCCGCCGCGCCCCCGGCGGAGGCCGGCGAGCTGGAGCGGGCGCTCGCCGACGCGATCGCCGAGGCGGTCGGCCAGCTGCGTCCCGGCACCAGTCTGGCCATCACTCGCCGGGGCGACGGCTACCGGATCGAGGTCGGCCTGACCCCGGAGCCCGCCGTCAGCCCGTGACCGCCTCGTCCGGCCGCCGGCTGTCGCCGCTCCGCGTCCTGATGGTCGTGGCGATCGTCGCCGGTCTCGCGGGACTCGGGTACGTGGGGTGGCAGCGGGCGGACCGGGCGGTGGAGCGGATCACCGCCGACACGTCGCCCACCTGGTTCGCGCCGTACGCCGACGTCACGCTGGTCCCGGTCCACCCGTTCGAGGACACCCAGGACAGCCCGGCGCCACGGACGGTCCTCGGCTTCGTGGTGCCCGACCCCCGCGCGCCGTGCACGCCGACGTGGGGGACGCAGTACGACCTGAACGGCGCCGCGGGCGGGCTCGACCTGGACCGCCGCATCGCGCGGGTCCGGGAGCGCGGGGGCGACGTGATCATCTCGTTCGGCGGCGTCGTCAACTCCAAGCTGGCCGTCACCTGCACCGACGAGGCCGCTCTGATCGCAGCGTACCGGTCCGTGATCGACCGGTACGAGGCGGGGATCATCGACCTCGACATCGAGGCCGCCACCCTGGACGACGCGGCGGCCAACCGGCGCCGCGCGGTCGCGATCCGGGCCCTCCAGCGCGACGCGCCCCGGGACCGCCCGCTCCAGGTGTGGCTCACGCTGCCGGTCACCCCGGCGGGGATGCTTGCGAACGCGCTCGCGGTGGTGGACGGGATGCTCGGCGCCGGGGTGGACCTGGCCGGTGTCAATGTCATGACGATGGACTTCGGCGGCAGCAAGCCCGCCGGCATGAGCATGGGGGAGGCCACCACCAGCGCGCTGCGCGCCGCCCACACCCAGCTCGCGGTGGCCTACTGGCGGGCCGGCCGGCGCCTCGGCTCGGAGCAGCTGTGGGACCGCCTCGGCGCGACGCCGATGATCGGTCGCAACGACGTTGCCGGCGAGGTCTTCACGCTCGCCGACGCGCGCGCCGTCGCCGGCTTCGCCGACCGCACCGGCCTCGGGCGCGTGTCGATCTGGTCGGCCAACCGGGACGGCGTATGCGGCGCGGGCGACCAGGGGGCGTGGCAGGTGTTGCCGACGTGCAGCGGGGTGCAGCAGGAGCCCCGCCAGTTCACGCTCGCGCTGCTCGGCACGCTCGACGGCTCGCCCCCGGGGCACGTCCCGAAGCCCGAGGGGGTCACCGAGGCGTCCGGCCGGGTGGGCGGCGACCCGCGGTCCAGCCCCTACCCCCTGTGGCGCGCCGACCGCACCTACCGGGACGGCGAGAAGGTCGTCTGGCAGCGAACGGTCTACGAAGCCAAGTGGTGGACCACCGGCGACCAGCCGGACACGCCCGTCCAGCACGAGTGGGACAGCCCGTGGCGCAACGTCGGGCCCGTCCTGGCGAGCGACGCCGAGACCAACGCCGACCCGGCGCGACCGCCGAGCTGGTCGGGCGACATCGTCTACCTGCGCGGCGACCGCGTCCGGCACGACGGCTTCCTCTACCAGGCGAGGTGGCGGACCCAGGACGACGCGCCGCAGCTCGCCCCCGAGCTGCCGAACGCCTCGGCCTGGGTCGTCGTGGGGCGCGCGGTGGAGGACCTGCCGCCGGTGTTCGAGCAGTACCCCGAGTGGAGCACCTAGACGGTCTACGCGACGGGCGACCGCGTCGCGGTCGGCGTCTACGTGTACGAGGCCCGGCGCGACAACCAGGGCGTCCGGCCCAAGCCGGTCCCGTCGCAGCCGGACCAGGCGGCGTGGACGGTCGTGGGCACCCAGACGCCGCCGCCGCCCGGGAGGTCGTCCACCACCACCACCACCGGTTGACGCGGTCCCCGGCGGCGTGGGGACCGGCGCTCGGCGAAAGCACCCGGGAGCTGGGCGACGATGCCGGCCGGACGGCGGTGCCGTCGGCCACCGCGGCGATCACGAGGGTGAGGCGGGCAGGCGCCGCCCGCGTCCGTTGCACGTCATCGGAACCTCCAGCCGGGTGGTGGCGCCGAAGGGGGTGGTCCCCTCCGCGCGGATCCGTCGGCCCAGGCCGGCCCACCGCTTTCGTGACTGGTTGGTGCTGCGGTCTCCGTTGCTCGTACACCCGGCGCGTCGCGCAGCGCGGAGGGAGAGCAGGCGCAGATAAGGACCCGTCGCCGAACCACTCGGGCACCGCCGCCCGACGCGTCCCTCGGCCCCCTCGCCCTCGAGCGGTTCCCAATCCCGCGAGACGACCTGGCGCGCTGGCATGAACTCCTTGACGGGCGGCGCGCGGCCGCCGGAGGATCCGTCCGGTGTCCCCGCGCCTCGCGATCGCCGTCCTCTTCATCGCTCTGGTGGGTTTCGCGACCGGGTGCTCGAACGACGACCAAGATCCGGCTGCAGGGGTGGATCCCACGTATGCCGCGGCCACAGAGGGGCTGGCGGGACGGGCGACCTTCGGAGCTCCGCAGGCGGGCGGGACGTTTCGCGTCGCGACCGCCGATCTTGGGCTGTCCGCGGGCCTGGACCCCTCCTCTGAATACACCGGGGACGGTTGGGGCCTTTTGCAGTCCCTGCTGGTCCGGCCGATCTTGAGCTACGCCTTCACCGCCGGCGCAGCTGGCAACACGCTGCGTCCGGACCTCGCCGCCGAGATGCCGAGGGTCTCGGCGGATGGGCTCACCTACACGCTGCGCCTGCGGCGCGGCGTCCGCTTCGGGCCGCCCCTGTCGCGCGACGTCGAAGCGGGGGACGTCATCTACGCATTCGAGCGGCTCGCGACGCCCTCGGTCACGGCGCAATACGGCTTCTACTACTCCGTCATCGAGGGGTTCACCGCCGCCGCCGCCGGGCGGGATTCGCGGATCAGCGGCCTGAGCGCGCCAGACGATCACACCGTTGTGATCAGGCTGGTGAGGCGGACCCCCGACTTCCTCGACCGGCTGGCCCTCCCGGCTACTGCTCCGATCCCGCCGGAGATCGGGCGCTGCCACACCGGCGCGTCTGAGTACGGCCGGTACCTCGTCTCGACGGGGCCCTACATGATCGAGGGGGCGGACAGGATCGGGACCGGGCCATGTGCGGCACAGCACCCGGCCAACGGGTTCGATCCCTCTGGCAGTCTCGACCTCGTGCGGAACCCGGAGTACGACCCGGCGACCGATGACCCCTCGGTCCGTGAGGCGTTGCCGGACCGATTCGAGATCCGCACGAACGCCAACGTGAACGACATCTTCGCGCGCATTGCGCGCGGGGAACTCGAGACGTCGCTGTCCTCGCCGCCCCCGGCGGTGACCGCGCGATACGCCGGCGATGCGGACCTTCGAGCGCGACTGCGCGTGAATACGACGTCGTCCATCACGTACGTCGCGATGAACCTGACCGAGCCGCCGTTCGATGACGTGCACGTGCGGCGGGCGATGAACTACGCCCTCGACCTCGACGGGATGCGGCGTGTTCTCGGGGGGCCGCTCACCGGACCGATCCTGACCCACGCGATGCCGTCCGCCGTCCTCCCGGACGACACCCTCTATTTCCAGCGGCCCCCATTCGACGGCGACCTCGAGGCAGCGCGCGAGGAGATGGCGAGGTCACGGTACGACCACGACGGGGACGGCATGTGCGACGCGTCCGCCTGTCGAGGGGTCGTCGCGATCAACGACAGCAGCCCGCCCGCCGCGGCGATGGGGCCGATCCTGAGGGACTCGGCAGGTCACATCGGCATCGCGTTGAGCGTCCGTCAGATCGGCTTCGGCGCAGGCAGCGCCCTCGCGGGCGAACCGGCCAAGCGCATTCCGCTCAACAACGTCCAGGGGTGGGCAAAGGACTTCGATGACCCGTCGGGATACGTCGATCCGCTGCTCACGACGGGCGGGATTCGTCCGGCGGGATCGACGAACACGTCGCTCGTGGGCATCACCCCTGAACTCGCCCACCAGGTTGGCGCGCGATATCCCCCAGGGGGTGTCCCAAGCGTCGACAAGCTCGCCGCCGCCTGCGGGCGTGAGGCCGCCGAGGCGCGGATGGCCTGCTACGAAGCGCTCGACCGGCGCGTGATGACCGAGGTCGTCCCATGGGTTCCCCACCAGGTCCTCTCCAAGCGGACGATCCTCGGTCCGGCGGTCACGCAGTTCGACTTCGACGAGTCTTCGTCGGGCATCGCGTGGTCCCATCTCGCTCTTGACCCGGCCCTCCAGGCCGGCTGAGCTCAGGCCAGTGGGACGGCCGGCGTCGTGGCAAGCCCGAGGGTCGCTACGAGGCGAGACCGTTCCTCCGCTACCTCTGGGGGCAGCGTTTCGCCCGTGCGCTCGGCGATCGCCTCGAGGGTGACGAGGCAGCGGACGATCTCCGTATGGGCGTTTGCGTCCCGCGCATCCGACAGAAGCCGTTCGAGCCGAGTGCGCGCCTCGTCGATGCGGCCCAGGGAGATGAGGGCCCAGACGCGGAGGCGCCGGGCCCACCTGCCGTAGAGTGGGGTCGCCCGCATTGCCCGTGCGCGGCGCTCGCACGACATCGCGCTGCGCAGGCCCTCATCGGCGCGTCGGCGCATGAGCGCGATCTCAGTCAGCCGGACGTCCGCGTCCAGGACGAGCTCACGGACGCCGAGCTTGGCCAGGACCGCCCGCGCGGCGGAGATCCTGCGCTCGCCGTCGTCGAGCCGGCCTCGAGCCGCCTCGATCGCGCCGACGAGGATCTCGACCGTTGCGATCCCGTATTCGTCTCCCGCCGCGGCGAGGGTCCGGTGCGCCTCGGCCAGCGCCGCCTCCGCCTCGTCCAGGCGCCCCAGGTCGAAAAGGGTCTCCGCGGCATTGTTGCGCGCGATGGCGACCCCTTGGGAATCCCCGGCCTTCTCGAACAGGGCGGCGGCACGGGCGAGGAGGCGCTGGGCCTCCATGGGGCGTCCGTCGAGCGACTCTGTCGCCGCGGCGTTCAGAAGGTTGTTGGCGCGATCGACACGGTGTCGTCCACGAAGCAACCGGTCCGCTTCGGCGACAACCTCTCGCCAGGACTCATCCCCCATTGTGCTCAATGCGGATCCCAAGGTGACGAGGGCCCGCCCCTGCCGTGCGGATGAGTCGGCGGCCGCTACCGCTGCACGCGCGGCCGCCGCAGCCTCGCGCAGCCTGCCTTGCTGGACGAGGATCGAGGCGCGTCGCCGGAGTACCTCGCTCATCATGCCGTCGTCCTCCGCTGTCGACGACATCGCCCGCGAGGTTGCGGCCAGGGCAGCGGGCAGGCGTCCCGTGCGTTGGAGCAGGCGCGCTCGCAGCGTTTCGGTCTTCGATCGCAGTGACGGGTCGTCGGGTGCGGGGCGCGGCAGCGCGGACAAAGCTTCCGCGGGGCGACCAAGGAGTTCGAGGGCTTCGGCTCGGCGGAGCATCATGCGGACCCGCGCGGGCGTCGCCGGAGACCGGCCGTTGGCTGACGCCCGGACTGCGACGTCGAGCATCTCGGCCACCTCCCCCCATGCTCCCCGTCGGCCGGCCTCGCTCGCCGCGCGCCGCGCGAACTGCTGCGCGCGCGCCGTGTCCCCTCCACGTGAGAAGTGCAGCGCGAGGAGTCCGGGCGCGCCTCCGCCTCCCTCCTCCCGGGCGAGGAGGCATTCGCCGAAGCGCAGATGGAGTGCTCTCCTTCGCGAGTGCGGAAGCCGGGCATAGGCGGTCTCTCGGTGGAGATCGTGTACGAAGTGCACGAGGCTGGCGTCGAGGCGCACGAACGTGCCGAGCGCTCGCCAGGCTGCCGGGTCGCGGTAGCGTGGATTGCCTGTCACCTCGGCGAGGAGCGCCGGATCGACCGTGCGACCGGCGACTGAGGCCTCCTGGAGAAGCAGCCGGTCCCGCGGAGCCAGGTGGTCGATGCGTACGGCCACGAGGCGTTCGACACCTTCCGGCACGTCTCCGTCGGAACCTGCGCCGGCCTCGACGAGCTGCGTCAGGAAGAACGGATGCCCCGCCGCCTGTGCGACGACCCGCCGCAGGCGCTCGTCGTCGATGCCCGCGGCACCGGCGGCGGCGATCGCCACACGCCGGGCGTCGTCGAAAGCCAGCTCCCCCAGCACGGCCTCCGTCGCCCCCTCCGCCTGGCTGGCGACCGACCATGATCCCGGTCGCCCGGCTGTGATCAGCGCCCAACGGCGGTCGCGGGCGGCGCGCGCGAGTGCCGTCATCAGGCCGCGGCTGGCCGTATCTGCCCACTGAGCGTCGTCCATCACGATCGCGAACGGCTCATCGAGGGACCCGAGTGCGTCGATCACGACATCATGAAGGCGGACCTCGCGGAACTCCGGATCCAGGCGTCTGGTCGACGTTGTCTCTGGGACCGCGACGTCCAGCGCGTCCGCCAGCAGCGGGAGCCACTCGACGAGGTGCGGCGCCATCGCTTCGATCCTTGAAGCGAGGGCGCCCGCGAGGCCGCGGTCGTCTACGTGTGCGAGATGCAGCAGGTCGCGAAGGGCCCCGGCGATCGCGGCATAGGAACGCGACACGAGATACGGATCCCCGCCGCACCAACCGATGCGGACGCGTCCCTCCTCCCGGAGAACGGATCGCAGGAGGTGCGTCTTGCCCAATCCGGAGGCGCCGCTGATGTGCAGCGAGCCTCCCGCCCCCGCGACCGCGCTCGCCAGCAGGCGGTCGATCGCCGCGCGCTCGCGGTCCCGGCCCACGAGAGGCGCCGTGTCCTCCGCGCGTCGCAGGCCCTGTGGCGCGCCGACGGGGCGTGCGGTCACTGGGGCCCGCTTCCCCTCGACGATCGGCCAGCGCTCCTCACCGACGTCAAACACTCGGCGGCTCTCGTCGAGCAGCCGTGTGGTCGCGAGCAGCTCGCCCGGCCCCGCTGCGGACGAAAGGCGCGCTGCGACGTTCACTGCGTCGCCGAGCAGGGTGAAGGTCCGTCGCAGCGGGTGGCCGAGATCTCCGGCAAAGACGGGCCCGGACGCGGCGCCGGCGGTCAGGCGCAGCCCTGACCCCCGGGTCGTCGCGACGACCTCGCGGAGGGCGCTCAGCAGGCGTCCCTGGTCATCCTCGTCCGCGTCCGGAACGCCGCAGGCCAATGCGCACGCCACGCCGTCGGCTGTTCCATCGGCGCCCACCCAGGTGACGCCGTGCGCCGTGCAGCTCTCCTCGATGTGCGCTGCGAGCGTTGCGACTTCGGCGCGGAGTGCGTGCGGATCCGTCTCGGCCAGTGCATCCAGGCCGGCCGCCCGCACGAAGCCGACTGGCGCGCGGCGCAGCTCGGCGACTCCAGGCGTCCGCCGCACCAGGCGGGCAAGCGGCGGGGCGAGCCAGCGCATCCCCTGCCGCGACGGCGCCTGCCGGCCGGGCGCGACTCCTTCGACGCGGGCGATCCGCAGGGTCCGGCCGCGACCGGCGTCTCGCGTCCACGCCGACGGCACCCCCTCAGCCAGCGCAGCGCCCACCCGGACCTCCCCAGCGCGTGCGTCGTGCTCCAGCTCCCACGCGGCGCTCACGGCGCGACCCGCGGACACGAGCGCGTGGTGGGCGCGCCCCGCGCGCACCAGATCGATCGTCCCTGACTCCGCGCCGGCCGACATCCGGACACGCACGGGGCCCACGGACGACGAAACCCCTCCATGGCCTGCCACCCAGCGCTGCATATCAGCGAGTGCTGCGCAGGCCTGGAGCTCGTGTCCTGGGCCCCGGAAGAGCACGGCGATCGCGTCGCCGCCGAACGTGAGCACATCCCCGCCCTGGCGGAGCGCCAAGCCGACGAGGGCCCCGAGCACCGCACCGACGATCGCCGCGACCTCCTCCGCGCCCGCACGTCCGCGCTCGGCGAGCCGTTCGGTGAGGGCGGTGAAGCCCGACAGGTCGCACACGGCGACCGTCCCCTCTCGTCGGATGTGGTGCGGGGCGCCAGCGAGCTCAGACGCCACCGCGGGCGCGTAGCCCCAGGCGGATGCGCGCTCGGACGCGTCCCCGCGAGGGAGTGGAGCGCCAACGGTCCTCTCTCCGGCCATGGCGCGACTCTCGCATCACTGGCGCCAGCGATCACCCACCGACTCTCAACCCGGCCTTCGCCTGAGGCTGGCGTTGACCGTGATCGCATCACCGCCATAACGTCCGCCTTCGTGACGACCCTGGGGCAGCACGCTGCGGCCGAGGCGGAGGCGATCGCGTCCGTGCCACGTGGCCTGTTCATCAACGGGCAGTGGCGGGCGTCGGCGTCCCGCGGCACGTTCGCTGTCGAGGACCCCTCGACAGGTCTCCCCCTCTGCGAGTTCACCGACGGTGGCGCCGCGGACGGCCTTGACGCCCTGGCCGCCGCGGTCGCGGCGCAGCGGCCGTGGGCCGCGAGCGCGCCCCGCGACCGGGCGGCGATCCTCCGGCGCGCGTACGACGCGCTGATCGATGCGCGTGAGCAGCTTGCGCTGGTGCTGACCCTCGAGATGGGCAAGCCCCTCGACGAGTCCGACGACGAGATCAGCTATGCCGCCGAATACCTGCTCTGGTTTGCGGAGGAGGCGATGCGGATCGACGGGCGATACGCTATCGCGCCCGACGCGAGTGGACGCCTCTTGCTGATGCAGCAGCCGTCGGCCCGTGGCATCCGCGGTGGCCGCAGGGTGCACCACGGTCGTGAAGCCGTCGAAGCTGGCGCCACTCGCGACCCCCGCACTCTCCGACATCCTCCGGGCCGCGGGTCTCCCCCCGGGCGTGCTGAACGTGGTGCCGGGGTCCTCGTCCCGCACGATCACCGAGCCCCTGATCGCCGACGACCGGCTGCGGAAGATCACGTTCACCGGCTCCGCCGAGATCGGCCGGACGCTCATCGCGCAGTCCTCATCCAATGTGCTGCGACTCTCGATGGAACTCGGCGGCAACGCGCCGTTCATCGGGTTCGAGGATGCCGATCTCGACGCGGCGGTGGCGGGTGGCTCGTGTCGAAGATGCGCAATTTCGGGGAGGCATGCACCTCGGCCAATCGCTTCTACATCGCCCGCTCGATCGCCCCGGAGTTCACCCGACGCCTCACACAGGAGATGTCCGCCCTCCGTGTCGGCCGCGGCAGCGAGCCCCGGACGCAGCTCGGGCCACTCATCGGCGGCGCCTCGTGTGATCGTCTGGAGGAGTTGGTTGGCGACGCAGTGGACCGCGGCGCGACGCTGGTCGCAGGCGGTGGCCGTATCGACCGCCCGGGCCACTACTTCGCGCCGACGGTCCTCGCGGACGTCCCCGACGATGCGCGCGTGCTGGGCGAGGAGATCTTCGGGCCAGTCGCCCCAGTCCGACCCTTCGACGACGAGGAGGAGGTGAATGAGCTCGCCAACGGCACCGAGTTCGGGTTGGCGGGGTACCTCTACACCTCCGAGTTCGATCGTGCCATCCGCGTCGCAGAGGCACTCGAAACGGGCATGGTCGGGTTGAACCAGGGTCGAGTCTCAAACCCGATGGCGCCGTTGGGTGGGATCAAGCAGTCGGGTCTGGACCGCGCCGGGGGCCCTGAGGCGATCACGGAGTACCTCGAGACGAAGTACGTGGCGATCCGCCACCGCGGAGCCTGAGTCACGCCGTCGGCGGGCGCTCCGCACGCGCGGCGTTCGCGTCCGCCCGCTTCCGGGCGATCTCCTCGAAGCCTTTCCGGAACTCCGGGAGGCTCCCGGTGAGCGCCGAGAAGTCCGGGCCCGGCAGCACGAGGACGTCGAGCGCGGTGAGGGCTGTGATCGTGGCGCTGCGCGGGTGATGGCCCAGCAGCGCCATCTCGCCGAAGTACTCTCCGGGACCGAGGACGCCGACCGTTGCCGCACCCTCGTCGAACGCCTTCACGACCTCCGCCTCGCCGGACAGGATCATGTAGAGGCTGTCGCCGGAGTCGCCCTCCTCGAAGACGTGCTCGCCCGGCTCGTAATGTGCCTGGGTCGCCCCCCGCCCCCCGCCGAGGTTGAGCTGCACGGGGTGTGGCGGCAGGATCATGTCGCTGATCCACGAGATCGCCACCCGCGTCTTCCGGGTGGCGCCGGGCAGCTTCCACCAGTAGACCCCGCGCCACATCAGCCACGCCGGCAGGCCGGAGAGGCGCAGGCCGCCGGGAAGTTCGGCCACCGCACGCCGGTGGCCCAGACCGCCGAGCTTGCCGAGGCCGTTGAAGCCGAACCGTTCCATGCCGCGGCTGTCGTGGCGGGCGATGATGTTGCCGGCGAGCAGGCGTGCCTGCCGGATGGCGTGCTGTGCTGTCGGCGGGGACGGCTCGCCGTCGGGTTTCGGGACGAGTGCGCAGTCGCCGAGGGCCCAGATCCCCTCCGTCCCCACAACGCGCATCATCGCATCGCACTCGAGTCGGCCACCCGCGGTGGGCAGGCCGAGTTTCTCCACGATGGGGTTGGGTGAGGACGGCACTGTCGAGATCAACGTCCGGGTCGCGATCCGCCGCCCGTCGGAGAGTACCGCGCTCCCCGCGCTCGCGGCCGAGAGGCGTTGCTCCAGCATGAGCTCGATTCCCTGCTCGCGGAGCGATTGGGTCGCGTAGGCGGCCAGCTTCGGTGTGAGCTCCCGCTCGAGCACCCGCTCGCCGCTGTGGACCAAAACGACCCGGATCTCGTCGGGGGGGATCGACCGGTAGTCCGCCGCCGCGCGGCGGACGAAGTCGTTCAGCGCGGCGGCGACTTCGGTGCCCGAGAATCCGCCTCCGGCGACGACGAAGGTGAGCATCCTGCGCCGCAGGTCGGCATCGCGCTCCACCGACGACTGCTCGAGGACGTGGATCACGTGGTTCCGAATCCGAACCGCGTCCGCCAATGTCTTGAATGGCAATGCGTGCTCGGGAAGGCCGGTGATGCCGCGAAAGTCGGTCACCGACCCCAGCGCGACGACCAAGTCGTCGAAGGGCAGCTCGCTCCGGCGCGGCATCAGGCCCGCGCCGAGGGTCACCACACGGCGCTCCAGGTCGACGGACTCGATCTCCCGGACGTAGACGCCGGTTGCCGGGACCAGTTGGCGGAGCGGGCTGAGCGTGTCGAGAATCCCGACGTCGCCGGCGATCACTTCGGCGAGCATGGGCTGGAACACGAGGTAGTTCTCACGGTTGACTAGGGACGCCTCGACGGCCGCGCCCCGCGCACGGAGGCGCTCGAGGCGCATCGCGGTGTACACACCACCGAAGCCGCCACCAAGGATGACCACCCGCGTCGACGCGCGGCCGATGGCTTCGGGTCCGGATGCGTGAGCGCTTGCCATAGAAGGGCCGCGGCGCATCCCCGTGGGGGTCCGGCGCGGCCGGGCCATTCTCAGCGTCAGGCCGGGCCGACGCAACGCCATCGCTCGCAGCCGCGCCTCGTCAGTCCCGTGCCAGCCACGCCAGACCGAGCAGCGGCACCGCCAGCGGCAACAACCCGTGGTCGGCTCCGAGGGCCGACCGCATCGTTACGTCTCGGAGCAAGTCCGGGCCGGCGCGCCTGTGTCGCGAGGCTGACAGAGCGGGCGTCGCGTGGGGGACGGAGCCCGGCGGCGATCCGGACGAGGGTGATGACACGAAGTCGCCACCCCTCACCGAGGAGCCCCCGATGACCCGCACGCCCCACAGCCTCCGCGTCTCCCGTCGTCTCGCCGCCGCCCTCGCCCTCACCGGCGCCCTCGCCGCCGCCGGCCAGGCGATGGCCATCCCGGTCAACGACGGCGACCCGCCTCCTCCGAGCAACAGCCGCCCGACGGCCGCCCTCACCGCCACCCCCAACCCGGTGGTGGTGCCGCCCCAGCTGGTGGTGGCCCCGATCACCTCCAACGCGCTCCCCCGCGACCTCGGCGACGCCGTCATCCGCCTCGGCGCCCCCGTGCAGTTCAGCGCCGCCGGCTCCACCGACTCGGACGGCGAGATCGTGAAGTACGAGTGGGACCTCGACGGCCGGCCCGGCTTCGAGAAGACCACGACCACCCCGCGGACCTCCGCCCGTTACACCGCGACGGGCACCACCGCCGTCCGCGTCCGGGTGACCGACGACTTCGGCGCCACGGACGTCCAGTCCCTCAACCTGGTCGCCCACCGCGCCCCCGTCGCCCGGATCACCGGCAAGCGGGTCGCGGTCGTCGGCGACGGCCTGACCTTCACCTCCGCCTCCACCGACGACAACGGCATCGCGTCGCTCGAGTGGGACCTGGACGGCGACGGCACGTTCGAGCGCACCGGCCCCTCGGTCAGCACCTCGTTCGGGACCGTCGGCCCCCACCCGGTCGTGCTCCGCGCGACCGACATCCTCGGCGCGAAGTCCACCGCCACCCTGCCGGTCCGCATCCACCGCGCCCCCACCGCCCTCATCGTCACCAACCCGCAGACGCCGGTCGTGAACCTGCAGACCGTGCTCGACGGCTCCCGGTCCACCGACGACGGCACCATCGCCCGGTACCAGTGGGACCTGAACGGCGACGGCACCTTCGAGACCGACACGGCCGCCGTCCCGCGCGCCACGACGACGTTCACCGCCGCCGGCCCCGCGACGGTCGGCCTGAAGGTCACCGACGCCGACGGCGCCACCGACCAGACCACGCTCAGGCTGAACGTGTCGGCCACGCCGGTCGCCACCGCCGACTCCCTCGGCCCGCGCGTCCGCCCGCTGGCAACGAAGCTCCGGATGTCCAGGAAGGGCCGGGTCGCCGTGAAGGTCGCCTGCCCCGCCGGCGAGCAGATCTGCACCGTCCGCGCCCAGCTCCGCGGCCTGAAGGGCTCCCTCAAGGGCACGACCCTCGGGACCGCCCGGACGCAGCTGCAGGGCGGCCGCCGCGCCACCCTCTCCATCCCGCTCACCACGAAGGCCGCCAAGGCCGTCGCCAAGGGCACCGTGATGGCCCGGGTCGTCATCACCGGCACCGACGCCGGCGGCAACCGCGCCGTGACCCGCACCGCGGTCACCATCCGCCGCTAGCCGCACCCCGCACCGCGGAACACGAGGGCCCCGCTCCGGCGGGGCCCTCGCCGTGTCACGGCCGGGGCGTCGCGCAGGACCCGGGCGCCCCCTCGCAGCAGCCCTCCACGATCCGCCCGCAGGCGGAGCAGACGGCCTTGGCGCGGATCTCGACGAGCGGTGCGCCGCAGAGGGGACAGCGGTCCATGCCACGAGGGTAGCCCGCCGCCCGGATGGGGAACCCCGCCGGGGATGGATCGCGCCGACGCCCCGCGACTGCTCCGCGCCTACCTGGCCGACCACCTCCAGCTCCACCGGGCCGCGCGCGAACTGGCCGGGCGGCTCCGCGGGCGGGAGGGGGGCGGCGAGCTGGCGGCGCTGCTCGACGAGGTGGCGACGGAGTTGCGCCGCCAGGAGGGGGTCGCCGAGGCCCTTCTGCGCCAGCTCGGCGCCGGGCCTCCGTGGCTGCGGCTGGCGCTCGGCACCGTCACGGAGCGGGTGGGGCGGCTCAAGCCCAACGGCCGCCTGTTCCGCGCGTCGCCGCTGGCGCCGGTGTTCGAGCTGGAGGTGCTCGAGTCGCTGCTGGAGATGAGCGCGCGCTGCTGGCGGGCGCTCGACCACGCGGGCGTCGCGGAGCCCGCGCTGGTGCGGCGGCGCGCGGAGGCGTGCGAGCGCCTGGTGCCCCGGCTGGAGGCCCACCGCCTGGCGCGGGGCGACGCGGCGCTGCTGCCCCTGGGCGGCCGGTCGTGACCGCCCGCGCCGGGGCTCGCGCGGAGGAGCGGACCCTCGAGCTGGCGGGCCGGGCGTGGGGCGCGCTGCGCTGGCCCGTCGGGATGGCGATCGCCACGTACCGGGTGGTGCGGCGCGCCGAGGTGGTGCGGCGCACCGAGACGCGGCCGGGGGAGGAGCCGCACCCGGTCGACGGCGACGTCCCGGGCGACCCGGGTCCCCTGCAGCCGCGCTCGTCGGGCGCGGGCCCGAGCGCCCGGCGCCGCTACCGGCTGCGGGTCCGCGACGCCCGGATGTCGCCCGAGGACCTGATGTCGGCCCTCGCCGCCGACCCCAACCTGGCGTCGCCGTTCGAGGTGGCGCGGTTCGTGAAGCGCCGGGGCCTGATCGGGGGGATGCGGGAGGGCGACGAGTACGTCGTCTGGATGCCCGGGCCGTGGAACGGGCCGGTGCGGGTGGCGGAGCGGACGCCCACCTCGTTCCGCCTCGCGACGCTGGCCGGCCACATGGAGGCGGGGCAGATCGCGTTCTCGGCGCACCGCGACGGCGACGAGCTGGTCATCGACATCGACTCGTCCGCGCGCAGCGGCGGCACCCCGTTCCGGATCCTCTACGGACCGCTCCAGGTGGGGCAGGAGTTCCAGCTCCACATGTGGGTCCATTTCCTCCAGCGCGCCGGAGCCCTCGCCGGCGGCACGCCGGCGGGGCCCGCGGAGGTCACGACCATCCGCTACCCCGACGATCGCGGCGGGCTGTCGCGGCGCGCCTCGCGACGGGCCATGCGGGCGCTCCGCGCACTGCCGACACGCGAGCCCAACTTCACCCCGGAGGCGCTGGCGGCGCACGATCCCGCCGAGGGCTGGCGGGTCGACGACCACCGCATCGACCTCCCGCGCGAGCGTCCCGGCGCCCCGGAGGATGGCGGCCCCTGGCACGTCGCCGTGGACGTGCTGCGCGAGTACGGCTTCGCCGACCCCTCGCTGATCCGCGCCGTCTACGACCCGGCGTCGCCGCTGGAGGACCGCGACATGCTGCTGGAGGGCCGGTTCATGGGCCTCAGCTTCATGCTCGGGGTCCGCGTGGTGGCCACGGTGGACGAGACCACCGTTCTCGACGGCCGGCCGGCGCGGGTGTGGGGGTGGAGCTACGTGACCCTCCAGGGCCACCTGGAGATGGGTCGCCTCGACTACGCCGTGGTGAAGCTGTGCGACACCGGCGAGGTGCAGTTCCGCCTCCACGCCGTCTCGAGGCCCGCGACCATCCCGAACCCGGTCGTCCGCGTGGGCTTCCGGATCTTCGGCCGCCGCCTCCAGAAGCGGTTCGCCCGGACCGCCGGCGAGCGGATGGCGCGCATCGTCCGCGAACGGATGGCCGCCCGCGGCGCGTAGGCTCCGTCCATGGCGACGCGGCGCATCGACGTGGGCGAGGTCCGGCTGGCGGTCACCGAGGCGGGCGACCCGTCCGGCGAGCCGGTGATCCTGCTCCACGGGTTCCCGGAGCTGGGGCACTCGTGGCGCCACCAGCTGCCGGCGCTCGCCGCGGCCGGCTTCCACGCCGTCGCGCCCGACCTGCGCGGCTACGGCGACTCCGACCGCCCGGCGTCGGTGGACGAGTACGGCGTCCAGAAGCTCGTGGGCGACGTCGCAGGGCTCATCGCCGCGCTCGGCCACGACAGCGCCCACCTCGTGGGGCACGACTGGGGCGGCGGCCTCGCGTGGGGCCTCGCCGGGAACCGGCCGGAGCTGGTGCGCTCGCTCAGCATCCTCAACGCGCCCGTGGGGCAGGTGTCGTCCCGCCTGCGGTTCGAGGACCCCGACCAGCGCGCCAAGTCCTGGTACATGCTGCTGTTCCAGTTCCCCGGCGTCGCGGAGACCTGGCTCTCGCAGCACGACTTCCGCAACCTCCGCGAGTTCGTGTTCGACCAGGCGCCCGAGGCGTTCCCGCCGGAGGACCGCGAGCGCTACGTGGCCGCCCTGCGCCGCGACGGAGCGCTGACGGCCGCGCTCAACTGGTACCGGGCCAACATGCCGCCCGCGGCCTGGCTGCGCGAGCCGCCCGACCCGCCGCCCGTGACCGTGCCCACGCTGATCATCTGGGGCGAGGCCGACACCAACCTGGGCATCACGCTGCTCGAGCGGAGCGCCGCCACCGTCACCGGCCCGCTGCGCGTGGAGCGGCTCCCCGGGATCAGCCACTGGGTGCAGCAGCAGGCCCCCGACGCGGTGAACCGGCTGCTCGTCGAGTTCCTCGCGTCGCAGCGCTCCTAACAATTCCCTGATATCCGGGCCGTGACGGCGGCCCGCCTCACGGCGTTGCACGGGTGGACCGACCCCCGCCCGAGGAGCCCGCGATGCCCCACCGAGACGACGCACGCGCCCAGGAGGCCGCCGCGCGCAAGATCGCCCGCCTGCTGGCCGGCGACTACCTGCTGTACGAGCTGACGGCGGGGCGTGAGATGCGCGTGCTGCACCTGCCCCGGCGGGTCAGGCCCCGGGTGGATCCGGCCGCAGCCGCCGCCGGTCCAGCTTCCCGGAGGGCAGGCGGGGGAGCGACGCCAGCACCGTGACCGTCCGCGGCGCCATGTGGGGCGCCAGCTCGCGGGCGACGTGGCGACGCAGGTCCTCGGCCAGGCCGTCCTGCGCGGCGCCCTCGGCCAGCACCACGAACGCCGCGGGACGCGTGAGGCCCTCGGCGTCGTCCACTCCGATCACCGCCGCCTCCGCCACGGAGGGGTGGCCCAGCAGCGCGCCCTCGACCTGCGACGGGCTCACCCAGCGGGCGTCGACCTTGAACAGGTCGTCGGAGCGGCCGAGGTGCCGCAGCGTCCCGTCCTCCTCCTCCATGAGCGTGTCGCCCATCGCGATCCAGTCGCCGCGCACCAGCTCGCGGGTCTCATCCTCGCGGCGCCAGTAGCCGCTGGTGTTGGAGGGGCTGCGGATCCACAGCCGCCCCGGCTCCCCCCGCGCGACGGGGGCGCCGTCGTCGCCGGCCAGCTTCACGTCCACCCCCGCGACGGGGCGCCCCAGCACGCCCGGCCGGAACGGCTCCCCCGGGCGGGTGGAGATCACGATGTTGGAGCACTCCGAGCAGCCGAGCCCCTCGATGAGCTCCACCCCGGTCACGTCGCGCAGCCGCTCCGCGACCGCGCCGGGCAGGCTGTCGCCGGACGACACGGCCAGACGCACCGTCGCCAGCGCGCCGGGGTCGGGGTGGCGCTCCAGGAAGCGGGCGAGCTGGAGCCAGAAGGTCGGGACGGCGCTCAGCACGGTCACCCCCTCGCGGGCGACCGTCTCCAGCACCCCCCGCGGCGACGGGCGCGGCCCGGTCAGCACCGCCGTGGCGCCGCTGCCGATCACCCGGAAGAACCCGTTGCCGAACCCGAGCGACGTGAACAGGCGCGCCATCGAGTGGCAGCGGTCGCCCGGGCCCAGCCCCAGCACCTCCGCCGCGTAGGTCGCGATGCCGGTGCGCATGTCGCCGTGGCCGTGCATCACCCCCTTCGGGCGTCCCGTCGAGCCGGACGAGTAGATGAGGTAGGCCAGGTCGTGGGCCGCCACGCCGGCCACGTCGGCCGGGGCACCGGCGTCGAGCTCCTCCGGGCGGACGACCCGCCCCGGGGGCGGCTCCTCCTCGGCGCTGACCACGACGGCCGGAGCGCAGTCCTCGGCCAGCAGGGCCAGGCGCTCGGGCTCGGTGGGGTCGGCGGGCACGGCCACCGCGCCGAGCGCCGCGGCGCCGAGGAACGCCTGCACCCACGGGCGGCCGTCCCGCAGCGCCAGCAGCACCCGGTCGCCCGGCGCCACGCCGGCGGCGCGCAGCCCGCCGGCCGCCCGCCGCGCCGCGTCCTCCAGCTCGGCGAACGTCCACCGCCCGCGCTCGTCGGCCACCGCCTCGCGGTCGCCGTGGCCGTCGGCGACCCACCGCCCCACCAGCAGCGTGACGAGGTTGTCAGGGGGGCGGCTCACGCCGCGGGGGCCAGGACCGCCCCGGCCAGGGCGTCCATGACCTCGGGCGGCACCCGCGACGGCAGCACCAGCGCGGCGTGCGTCACCCCCGCCTCGGCGTGGGCGGCCAGCGTCGCCCGCACGTCGTCCGGCGCCGCGACGATCCCGGTGCTCGCGAGCCACCGCAGGTAGGGCCCGGGTGCGCTGTCGAGCGTCGCCGCCTCGGCCCGCACCCAGTCCTCGGCCTCCCGGCGCGAGGGCACGGGCAGCACGAAGGTGTAGAGGCAGCACGCCAGGGGCGGCATGCCCTCGGGGCGGGCCTCGCGCGCCACGCGCAGGCGGCGCCCGGACTCCTCGGGTCCCACGAACGCGGCCACGATGCCGTCGGCCCGCTCGCCGGCCATCCGCAGCAGGCGCGGCCGGTGGGCGGCGATCCAGATCGGCGGGCCGCCCGGCTGCGGCGAGGGCGGCACGTTCGGCGGCGCGCCCTCGTCGCCGCGGAACATGGAGCGGATGGTGTCGAGCGCCTGGGAGAGCCGCTCGGTGCGCTCCGCGGGTGACGGGAACGGGATCCCGTACGCGCGGTGCTCCGGCACGTCCGACCCCGAGCCGAGCCCCAGGATCACCCGCCCGCCGGAGATGACGTCGATGATCGTCGCCATCTTCGCCGCGAGCGGCGGGGGCCGGTAGCTGGCGGACGCGACCACCGTCCCCAGGCGCACGCGCTCCGTGAGCGGCGCGAGGGCGGCGAGCGTGGCGAACGCGTCGAAGGTGGGGTCGCGCTTCACGCGCCCCGGCGACTGCAGGTGGTCGTTCACCCACACCGAGTCGAAGCCGAGCGCCTCGGTCCGCAGCGCGGCGTCGCGGATGGCGTCCCACGACGAGCCGTACTGCGGCACCCGCAGCCCGATCGCCGGGAGGTCCGCCATGGGTGGGTTCTACCCGGGGCCGAGCACCACGACCACCTCGGCCCCGTCCGGCGCCGCGTCGGACAGCGCGCCCGACGTCGGCAGCTGCTGGACGGCGGAGACCTGGAGGTCGCGCGCCACGCGCTGCGCGGCGGCGCGCTGGCCGGGGCGGAAGTAGACGATCGTCGGGCTGGTGGAGGTGGGGGCGTTCCCGGTGGTCACGCCCACGTAGCCCAGGCCCTCCGCCTCGCCGGCGGTCTGCGCGGCGAGGCCGGTGGTGTTGGTCCCGTTGAGCACGGCCAGCGCGATGTCGGCCCGGTCGGGCGGCGCCGCGGGCTCCTGCGGGGCGGTGGTCGTGGTGGGCGCCGTGGCGCCGCCGCCGGCCGTGCCGGCGGTCGACGTGCCCGTGGTCGCGGTCCCGCCGCCCCCGCCGCCGGTGGTGATGACGGGCACCTCCGCCTGGTCGCCCTCGGGGGTCGGCGCCAGCACCGTGACCGGGCCGTCGTCGCCGCGGATGATCCACCCGCCGACGAATCCGATGACCAGGCAGGAGACCACCAGGAGCACGGGGCGCACCCAGGCGCGGCCCCCGTCGGGGGGCCCGGGCGTGGGGGTGCCGGGATCCGTGCTCATGCCGGCGGCGATGCTACCTGCGACCTCGGCCGTAACCCCGGTGTGCCGTCAGCCGGGACTGGTGATAAGGTTGCCGCCGGTCGCGCACGACGTGCACCCGGCGTTCCGTGAACCCGAACGCCGACGGTGTCCACACGACCCAGGCTCGCGGCCCACACACGCGCGTGACGTGCGGAGCACGTGCGCGCCTCTGGAGGTCGGCAGTTGTCCGACGGACTGCAACCCACGATGGAACCGCGCCCCGCCGCCTCGCCCGGCGAGGACCTCTCGCGCGCGCTGGCCGACCCGGCCACCGCGTGGCCCGACGTGGTGCTGCGCGACCACCAGCTCGAGGCGCTCGACGAGCTCGACGGCCGCCTGACCCACGGCGCCACCCGCACGTGGGTGGACGCGCCGACCGGCTCGGGCAAGACGATCATGTTCCTGGCCCTGGCCGCCGCCCTCGGCGGCAGCACGCTGGTGCTGGTCCCGCGGCGCAACCTGGCCGAGCAGACGTTCGCGGCGCTCGCCCGCCACTTCCCGTCGATCCCGACCCACCCCGAGGGCCCCGAGGCCGCGGGCAGGCCGGGCGTCGCGATCTGCACCTACCAGGCGGCGCTGCGCCACCAGGACACCATGGACTGGGAGTCCGTGACCCTCCTGATCTGCGACGAGGCGCACGCCACGCTCGGCGCGCAGACGCGCAAGCTGCTCGACCGGGCGGTCAACGCGGTCGCCGTCGGCTTCACCGCCACGGGGGCCACGACGACCGGGCACGTGGAGCAGGTGTTCGGCCCGGTCGCCGCGACGCTCGACCGGGCCTCCGCGATCGAGCGTGGGATCCTCTGCCCGCTGCGCTCCCTCCGGGTCGAGCGCGCGGTCGACCTCTCCGACGTCGCGAAGGTGCGCGGCGACTTCGACCAGGCCAGCCTGGGCCGCGCCCTGGACCGGGCGCTGTGGCACCGCGCCTGCGCCGACGTGTGGGTGGAGCACTTCCAGCCGCTCGAGCTGGCCGGCGTCGCGTACACCGCCACCGTCGCCCAGGCCCACGCGCTCGCCGACGAGATGACGCAGCGCGGCGTCCGCGCCGCCGCCGTGTCGGGCCAGACGCCCGCGCGCGAGCTGCAGCGGGTTCTCTTCGACTTCGGCGCCGGGCGCATCGACGTGCTGTGCAACGCGGACCTGCTCACGGAGGGCTGGGACGAGACCCGCGCCTCCGTGGTGATGCACCTCGCGCCGACCACCTCCGAGCGCGTGTTCGTGCAGCGCCTCGGCCGCGTGATGCGGCCCGCGCCCGACAAGGAGGCGGTCTCCGTCGAGTTCCTCCCCGCCGGGGAGCAGATGGGCGTGCAGACCAGCCACGACGTCTTCGGGCTCGGCTGGTACAAGCCGCTCGGGCGCGTCGCCGGGCCGCCCGAGGGCGGCGAGCGCGGCAAGCTGGCCAAGGCCGCCGCGCTCCTGGCCGAGAAGGACGGCGAGGCCGCGAAGCTGGTGAACCCGGCCGCCGCGCCGGGCCTGATCGCCGCCGGCCTGGCCTCCGGCGGCTGGCGCGCCGCCGACCCGGCGCTGCTGCCGATCAACCTCATGGAGGAGTGGGTCCAGGCGGCCGGCGCCGACGTGACGGTCGACGAGCTCATCGACATCGTCAGCTCCGGCATCGACCCGCTCGCCGCGGTCCCGTGGTGGGCGCTCAGCGGGCTCGTGGCGCGCCGCCTCCAGGACGGCCTGGACCAGCCGCTGTGGCGCGCGTGGGCCACCGCCCTGCTGGTGCAGCCCGACCTGCGCCGGGCGTTGCCCGACGACGTGCCGCGCCGCGTGCTCGACCGCCTGCGGATGACGTCGCGGGAGCGGCTGCGGGCGCTGTGGTGGCATGCGGACCACTCGGGCAAGTGGGACCGGCTCGCGACGCTCGAGCAGCTGGGGCGCTCCAGCGACCGCCGCCGCCGCTGGTCGGCGCTCGACGAGTCGTCGGAGTGGGCGCCGAGCTGGGCGTGGGACGTCTCGCGCGTGCTGGCCGACGGCACCCGCCCCGGGCGCAACCAGGAGGCGGCGCGCATCGCCGCCTGGGAGGCGCACCACCTGATCGAGAACGGCGGCGAGATCCCGCTCATCGCGCTGTGGCTCCGCGCCGCCGGCGAGCCCCCGCCGGACCCGGCCCCGCCGCCCGACCCGTCCCCGCTGCGCCTGGGCCAGGCCGCCCGCCTGCTGGTGATCCTGGGCCCGGGCGACGTGCCCGCCCGCAGCGAGCACCTGCGCCTCGCGGCCCGCGCCGCCGGGGCGCTCGGCGGGTGGGCGCAGCTGCGCGGCTTCCTCGATGGCCTGGACCTGACGACGCCGGACGCCCGCCGGGCCGTCCGCGCCGCGGTCGGCGCGATGCAGCCGAAGGCGCTCATGTCGCGCCGCGCCTGGAACGCCCTCCGCTCCCGCCTGCCGCGCCTGCCCGAGGCCGAGGCGGTCGGCGTGGGGGAGCAGCGCCGCAAGCAGGGCGACGATGGCGACGGCTCGACCCCGTCGCGCCCGCGTCGCCGCCGCCGGCGCCGCCTGCGCTCCGGCGGTGACAACGACGGCAACGGCGCGAACGGGTCGCCGGCGCCCGCCGAGGGCCAGCCCGAGCGCCGCGAGCCGTCCGCCGCCGCGAACGGCGACGGCACGCCCGCCGAGGGCGCCGCCCCGGCGCGCCGCCGGCGCCGCCGCCGCCGGCGCCCGCGGTCGGCCTCCGCCGCCGACGGCGGGAACGCGAACGGGAACGTTGGGGGCGCCTCCGGCGCGTCCGGGCCGCCGCCGGCGGCCGAGGGGTCGTGAGCACGGTCCGCGACGACCGCTCCGAGGTGGTCGCCGACGAGTTGTGGGAGCGGGTGCGGACGATGGCGGCGAAGCTCGCGGGGCTGGAGGCCGCCGCCGCCCTCGGCGAGCTCGACGAGGAGGGCCAGGGCCGCCTGGCGGTGCTGCGGATGCGCTGCGCCCGGGCCGCCGAGCGGGCCCAGCTGGCCGACGCGCTGGCCGACCAGGTCGCCGGCGTGCGCGCCGTCCGCGACCGTCACGCGTAGCCCGGCTTCTTCGTTACGCCATAGCCTGGGCTAACCAGGTCTTCACGTAGGCACGGTACAACCTCTCTCCGTGAGCGACGCCCTTCCGCCCCTCGAGCCCCGGCACCGGTCGGACGGGCTCCCGCCGCTGGCCCCGCGCTCCGACGCGCCCCAGGGGCTGCCGCACCTCGAGTCGTCGACGCCCCCGCCGTCAGGTGGGCTGCCGCCCATCGCGCCCGGCCATCCCGCGGCCGACGCGCCGCCCCCGCCGCCGGGCTCGCCCCGGGGCCGCCCCCGCGGGCGGACGCTGGGCGTGGCGGCCGCCGTCGCGGTCGCCGTGATCGGCGCCGGCGTCGCCGGCGGCCTCACGGTGAGCGCGCTCGAGGGCGACCCGGCCACACCGCAGGCGAACCCGACCACCGAGCCGCAGACCACGCGGACGGCGCTCGAGGTGCCGCAGAGCGACGACCTGGCGACCGCGGTCGCGCGGGTCGCGCCGACCGTGGTGCAGGTGCAGACCGATGCCGGCAGTCAGGGCAGCGGCGTCATCGTCGAGCCCTCCGGCCTGATCGTGACCAACAACCACGTCATCCGCGGCGCCGACCGCGTCACGCTGCTCACGCAGGACGAGCGCCGCGTGCCCGCCACGGTCGTGACCGCCGACTCGCGGCAGGACCTCGCGATCCTCGAGCCCGACGGGCCCGTGGGCCGCGGCGCCGAGTTGGCCGGCGAGGGCGCCGCCCTCGACCAGGGCGACCGGGTCTTCGCGATCGGCAGCCCGTTCGGCCTCCAGAACACCGTGACCGCCGGGATCGTCAGCAACACCGGCCGCGTGAACCCGCAGAACGGCGTCCCGATGATCCAGATCGACGCGCCGATCAACCCCGGCAACTCCGGCGGCGGCCTCTTCGACCTCGACGGCCGCCTCATCGGCATCCCCACGTCGATCCTCGGCCCCATCTCCGGCAACGTCGGCATCGGCTTCGCCGTCCCCGTCTCGCGCGTCCGGGCGCTGCTCGACAGCGCGACGGCCCCCTGACGCCACCCATACCGAGGGAGCACCGCATGGACCACGACGACGACGACCGCACCCTCCACGAGCCGACGCTCGTGCCGCCCACCGGCTCGACGCCGCGCGAGCGCATGGAAGCCGTGCTCTACGAGCTGCGCCGCGTGGTGGTGGGGCAGGACCGCCTGCTCGACCGCGTGCTTGTGGCGCTCCTCTCCCGCGGGCACGTCCTGCTGGAGGGCGTCCCCGGCCTGGCGAAGACCCTGACGCTCGAGACCGTGGCCCGCGTGTGCGGCGGCCACTTCAGCCGCATCCAGTTCACGCCCGACCTCGTGCCGTCGGACGTGGTGGGCGGCCAGGTGCTCGACCGCCAGGGCGACTTCTCCACCCGCCTCGGCCCGGTTTTCGCCAACTTCGTGCTGGCCGACGAGATCAACCGTGCGCCCGCGAAGGTGCAGTCGGCGCTGCTGGAGGTCATGGCGGAGGGCCACGCGACCATCGCCGGCCAGAGCCACCCGACGCCGCGGCCGTTCTTCGTGCTCGCCACCCAGAACCCCATCGAGAGCGAGGGCGTGTACCCGCTCCCGGAGGCGCAGGTCGACCGCTTCGCGATGAAGCTGGTGGTGGGCTACCCGAGCATGGCCGACGAGGAGGAGATCGTGCGCCGCATGGCCTCCGATCCGCCCCAGCCGCGGCAGCTGCTGGACCCCGGCCAGATCATCGAGCTCCAGGAGGCGGCCGACACCGTCTTCGTCGACCACCGCGTCCGCGCCTACGCCGTGCGCCTGGTCAACGCGACCCGCAACCCGTCGGCCGAGGGCCTCGCGCACCTGGAGCCCTACCTCGACCTGGGCGGCTCGCCGCGCGCGTCGCTGGGGCTCATCCGCGGCGGCCGCGCCCTCGCGATCATCCGCGGGCGCAACTACGTGATGCCGGAGGACGTGCACAGCCTGTTCCACGACGTGCTCCGTCACCGCGTGGTGCTGTCGTACGAGGCGCTGGCCGCCGACGTGCGCCCCGACCAGGTGCTCGACGCGATCATCGACGCGATCCCGCAGCCCGACGTCGAGCTGGGCAGTGGCCGCGCCCACGGCTGACCGGACGCCGGAGGCCCTCCTCCGGCGGGTCGAGCTCCGCGTCGCGCGTCGCCTCGACGGCCTGCTGCAGGGCGAGCGCCAGGGCCGCCGCCCGGGGCCGGGCGGCGACCCTGCGCTCACGCGGGCCTACGAGGACGGCGACGACGTGCGCTGGGTCGACTGGCCGCTGTCGGCCCGCGTCGGCGAGCCGATGGTGCGCGTGCCCGAGATCGAGCCGGTGCTCACCGCGTGGGCCCTGGTCGACCTCTCCGCCTCCATGTCGTACGGCACCGCCGGCGAGACCAAGCTGGACCTGGCGCGCGACGTGCTCGCCGGCCTCGGCGTGGTGCTCCGCCGCCGCGGCGACCGCCTCGGCGTGGTCGCCAGCCGCAACGGCGACGTCGACCAGGTGCGGCCGCCGCGCGCCGACCGGCGCGGGCTCATCGCCGCGCTCGCCGCGCTCGAGATGGTGCCCGTGGAGGACGAGGCCGGCGGCCGCACCGACCTGGTTCGGGCGATCGGCGCGATGGGGCGCATCGCGCGCCACCGCGGCGCCGTCGTCGTGATCTCCGACTTCCCGCTGCAGCGCGGCCTGGAGCAGGCGCTCGGCGCCCTCGGCCGCCGCCACGAGGTGGTGGCCGTGGAGGTCCGCGACCCGCGCGAGCGCCACCTGCCCGACGTGGGCCCCGTGCAGCTGCGCGACATGGAGACCGGCCGGCGGCGCCTGGTCGACACCGCCGACCCGCGGTTCCAGACCCGCTTCGCCGCCGCCGTCGAGGCGACCGACCGCGCCCGCGACGCCCTGCTCGCCCGCGCCGGCGCCCGCCACGTGATCGTGGAGACCGGCCGTGACTGGGTGCTGCCGCTGGCGCGCTCGCTCGGCCGGCCGCCGAACCGCCGCCGAGCGGTGGGGGTCCTGTGAGCTTCGGGCAGCCCCTGCTGCTGCTGCTCCTGCTGGCGGTGCCGCTCGTCCTGGCCCTCGTGGTCTGGTGGCGGCGCCGGCGGCCCGCGGCCGGCATCCCGTATCCCGACCTCGACGTCATCGCGGCGGCCGACCCCGGCCCGCGGCTGCGGCGGCACCTGCCCCTGG
Organism: Thermoleophilia bacterium; assembly: GCA_050250915.1. GTDB lineage: Bacteria > Actinomycetota > Thermoleophilia > Miltoncostaeales > Miltoncostaeaceae > Miltoncostaea. The sequence continues at coordinate 38,021 of JBFWNT010000019.1, read as the reverse complement.
CGCTGGCGATGCTGGCGCTCACCGGCCTGGTGTTCGCGCTCGCGCGCCCGGCGGTCGACCGGCAGGTCCCGCGCGAGCGGGCCACGATCATGCTCGCCGTCGACGTGTCCGGCTCCATGGCCGCCACCGACGTCGACCCGTACCGCCTGCGCGCCGCGCAGGACGCCGCCCTCACGTTCATCGAGGAGGTGCCGCGCCAGTACCAGGTCGGCCTGGTGAGCTTCTCCGGGCAGGCGAACGTGCTGGTGGCGCCGACCACCGACCGCGAGGCGATGCGCCGCGCGATCGAGACCCTGACCCCCGACGGCGCGACCGCGGTGGGCGAGGCGATCGAGTCGTCGCTCGACGCGATCCGCGCCGTGCAGCCGACCACCGACGACAACGGACGCCTCGAGGCCGCGCGCATCGTGGTGCTGTCGGACGGGGCCACCACCGTCGGGATCGCCCCGGCCGTGGCCGCCCAGGACGCGAAGGAGGCCGGCGTGCCGGTCTACACCGTCGCCCTCGGCACCGCGGACGGCGTGCTCTCCAACGGCCAGCCGGTCCCGCCCGACCCGGTGGGTCTGCGCGAGATCTCCGACATCACCGGCGGCCAGGCCTACGAGAGCACCGACGCGGAGTCGGTGAGCGCGGTGTACGAGAAGCTGGGGTCGCTGGTGGGGACGGAGTCCGTCCGCTCCGAGGTGACCGCCTGGCCCGCCGGCATCGCCGTGATCCTGCTGATCCTGGCCGGCGCCGCGGCGTGGCGCTTCAGCCCGAGGCTGTCGTGAGCTGGCCCATCTGGCAGTCCGAGCACTGGCTCTGGGCCCTCCTCGTCATCCCCGTCCTGATCGTGGGGTACGTGCTGTGGACGCGCACGAGCGGCCGCGCCGCCGAGCGCTGGGCCGACCCCGCCGTGATGCGGGTGCGGCCGCCGGCCCGGACGCGGTGGATGCGCACGGTCGCCTTCGCGGTGGCGCTGCTGGCCGTGGCCGCCGGGATCATCGCGATGGCCCGGCCGTCGGTCGAGGCGACCGGCCAGGAGCAGCGGAGCAGCGTGATGATCACGCTCGACATCTCCGACTCGATGGACAAGACCGACATCCAGCCGAGCCGCCTGGACGCCGCGATCGACGCCGCCACGCGGTTCGTGGACGCGGCGCCGGCGGACACGTCGGTGGGCGTCACGACGTTCGCCGACCGGGCGTCGGTGCTGCTGGCGCCGACGAAGGACCGCAACGCCATCCACTCCGCGCTGAACAGCATCAAGGAGACGCGCGAGGGCACCGCCCTGGGCGCGGCGGTCACCACGTCGCTGGCCGCCCTCCAGGCCAACGGGTCGGTCACCGATCCGCCCCCCGCGGACCCGTCCGACTCCCCGGGCCGCATCCTGGTGCTCACCGACGGGGCCAACTCGATCAAGAAGGCCACCACACCCGAGGCCGCCGCCGAGCGCGCCGCCGCGGCGGGCGTCCCGATCTACACGATCCTCCTGGGTAACGACGCGGGTCGTCCCGACCAGCCGCTGCCGTCGGAGACGCTGTCGGCGATGGCGAACCGCACGGGCGGCCTGTTCGCCCAGAGCACCACGGCCGCGGACCTCCAGGCGGTGTTCGCCGACATCGGCTCGATCGTCGCCCCGGTGGACGAGCTGCGCGAGTTGACGGTGTGGTTCGCGGCGGGCGCGGCGGCCCTGTTGCTGCTGGCCGCCCTGATCGCGGGACTCTCCCGGCCCCGTCCCCCGAGGCTCGGGGGCGTCCGAACCGCCTGAGCCGCCTGAAACCTCCATCTGCAACGTTGCAGATGGAGGTTCCACGAGGTTCGAGCGCGGTCGCGGGGTTCACTCGGGGCGCCGAGGGGTGAACTCTTCCGGAGCGGGCTTACGGATTCCGCTGCGGACGGCGCGACCCGCCGGGCCTCCGCGCACCAGAGAGAGGCACGACGATGAGACGAGGTCCCCTCGGCGGCTGGCGGGGTATCGGGCTGCTCGCCCTGGTGATCGTCCTCGCCGTGACGGCGGTCGCCGCCGCGGCCGGCATCTCGCTCGACCGGTCGCCTTCACCGCCCCAGGCGGTGCAGCGCGGGGCGGGGACCGAGAACGTCAACTTCACGATCACGTACCAGACGATCGCCGACTCCTGGGCGCTCCGCTTCACCGACCCGGCGGGGTCCGTGGTGCAGCAGCAGACGGTTCCGGCGCCGGGCGTCCCGAGCCCGATCGTCCAGGCGGGGGCGTACAGCCCGCCGGTGAACGCGGCCGTGGGCCGCTACCGGGCGACGGTCGACTTCAACGCCTCCGGGTCGCTGGAGGCCTCCGCGCTCGTCGTGTTCGACGTCGCCGACCAGCTCGGCACCCTCCAGATCGTCAAGTTCGAGGACATCAACGGCAACGGGTCGCGCGACCCCGGTGAGCCGGGCGTCCCGGGCTGGCAGTTCCGCCTCGTGAACCCGCAGGGGAACGGCAGCGCGGTGCAGACCGGCTCGGACGGGACGATCACGATCCCGAACGTCCCGGCGGGCACGTGGACGATCACCGAGGTGATCGACCAGCTGTGGGCCCCGATCACCCCGGTGTCGGCCCAGGTGGTCGTCCCGCCGGGCGGCGTCGGCCAGTTCATGGCCGGCAACGTGCGTCCCGCGCCGATCACCGGCACGGTCTTCATCGACACGAACCGCAACGGGCGGCTGGACGCGGGCGAGGTCGGGCGCTCGGGCGTTCGGCTGGTGCTCACGGGCACGCGCCCCGGCGGCATCACGGTGACCCAGCGCGAGACGCTCTCCGGTGCCGACGGCACGTACAGCTTCCCGGACCTGCTGCCGGGCAGCTATGCGGTGTCGGTCGCGGTCCCGGGCGGCCTCACCGCCACGAGCCCGCGGCAGATCACCGGCATCCCGATCCGCTCGGGCATCGGCAGCCCCAACAACAACTTCGGCCTGATCAGCGGCAACGGCGGCCAGACGCAGGGCGGCCCGACGCCGGACATCGGCATCACCAAGACCGCACCCGCGAATGCCCGCGCCGGCTCCGTCTTCCAGTACAAGATCACCGTGCGCAACCGCAGCAGCTTCGCCGCGACGAACGTCGAGGTGACCGACCTGGTGCCGGCCCAGCTGACGCTGGTGTCGATCCCGTCGGGCGCCACGATCCGCAACGGCGTGGTGACGTGGCAGGTGGGGACGCTCGCGGCGGGCGCGTCGAAGACGCTGACGATGGACGTCCGCGTCAACGCGAACGTGACGGGAAACATCGTGAACACCGCGACGGTGACGGCCGACAACCTGCCGCCCCGGCGTGACACCGCCCGCACCCAGGTCGTCGGGCCCCGCCCGGTGGCGCGGACCGGGGGCGTGACGGGCTGATGGCGGTCACGCGAAGCCGTGTGGCCGCCCTCGCGGCGGCCACCGGCCTGGCCGCCGCATGCGCCGGCGTCGCCCTGACGGCCGGCGCCGGCAGCGCCGCGCAGGAGTCGGCCACGACCCACGCGACCTCGCAGCGCCCCATCGCGAGCCGGCCCACCACGAAGGAGGCGTGGACGGCGCGGGTGCTGCTGCCGGTCCACACACGCAACTCCCCGCGGGCGAAGGCGCGGAAGACCTCGAAGCTGTCGGTCAGCGCGCCCTACAACGGCGGCGCGAACGTCCTGCTGGTGCTGGACGCCCGGGTGAACAAGGAGGGGGTCTGGTACAAGGTCCGCCTCACGAGCCGCCCGAACGACGCGACCGGCTGGATCCCGGCCGAGGCCGTGCAGGTGAAGAAGACGCCGTGGCGGGTGGTCGTCCACCTGGGGTCACGCACGATGGAGCTGCTGAAGAAGGGCAAGCGCGTCGGCAGCTGGAAGGTCGCCGTCGGCACGCCCGCCAACCCGACCCCGGCGGGCCGCTTCGCGGTCTCCGAGGTGGTGAAGCAGCCCAACCCGCGCGGCTTCTTCGGCACCTACATCATCACGCTCTCCGCCCACTCCGAGAACCTGTCGGAGTTCGACGGCGGCGACGGCCGCGTGGCGCTCCACGGCACCAACCAGCCGGCCCTCCTGGGCCAGGCGGTGAGCCACGGGTGCGTCCGCCTCGACAACGGCGTCGCCACCCGCGTCGGCCGGAACGTCCCCCCCGGGGCGCCGGTCGACATCCTGAACTAGCCGCTGCGCCCGCCCCCCCCGGGACGGGCGCCGCTGCGCTCCCGGCGTTCAATTGAACGTCGGGCGTTCGTTCAAATGAACGACCCCGGGATGCGGCCCCGGGCCGCGACACCGAACCCTCACTGGAGGGAGACGGAGGGTCGCCGCGGTGGCCGGAAAGGGGGACGCGTGACCGGGGGCCCCAGGGGGCCGGTCTCAAGCGAGGTCGCGGGGTCTCGATTGAACCGCGGGGTCTCGATTGAATGGGGATCCTCGAATGAACGCCCCAGGCGACCCGTGCCCCCACACCCTTCATTGAGGGGGTGGAACCGATCGTCTTCGCATCCAATCCGTCCTTAACGCGAGCCGACATTCAAATGAACGTCGGCGAGCGTTCGAATGAACACCGGGGAAGGGAGGGGGTGGACGTCCCCGGACCCCGGGGCCGATGAGTTCGTGGCGGCCCGCCGGTCGGTACGGGGGAGACCATCGAAGGGAGCCCCGTTGAGCGCCGCGAAGGCCACGCAGACCCCCACCCCCGAGCTCGATGCGCGGTACAGCACCCCCGCCGCCGAGGCGACGCCGTGGGAGGAGGCGCGGGACGCGCTGATCACCGCCGAGCTCTACTGGATCGCCAGCGTCCGGCGGTCCGGGCAGCCGCACGTGACGCCGCTGCTGGCCGTGTGGGCGGACGGGGCGATGCACATCAGCACCGGCGACGACGAGCAGAAGGCGCGCAACCTCGCCGCCAACCCGCAGTGCACCCTCAGCACCGGACGCAACACCATGGAGGACGGCCTCGACGTGATCATCGAGGGCCGCGCCGAGCGCGTCACCGGGGCCGGCCGGCTCACGCGGCTCCGCGACATGTGGATCGCCAAGTACGGCGAGACGTGGCGCTTCGACGTCGACGACGACGGCTTCCGCCACCCGAACCAGGGGGACCTGGACGACGGCGTCGCCGACCTCGCGCTGGTCCTCGCGATCCGCCCGGCCCGCGCCTACGCGTTCCGCAAGGGCGACACCTTCAGCCAGACCCGGTACCGCTTCAGCTGAGGCGGGTCCCGTCCGTCAGGGCCGGCCGGGCGGCACCCAGGAAGAAGATCCCGGGGAGGCCGGGCGTCTCGAAGCCCAGGCTCGGGTTGCGCCGCAGGGTGGACGCGGCCAGCGTGGCCGTCCCGGTCCGGTCGTTGCTCACGAAGAAGATCGCGCCGCCGCCCTCGCGCGCCGTGTTGCCCTCGATCAGCGTGTCGCGCAGCGTCAGGGTGAACCGGTTGCCGTCCAGGTAGATCGCGCCGCCGCTGCCGCCGCCGGGGGTGCCGCCGCGCGCCGGGTTCGCCCCGTTTCCGATCGCCCGGTTGCCCCGGAACGTGCTGCCGGTGATGCGCCACGACACGCCGATGCTGCTGAGCGCCCCGCCGTTGGAGCAGCGGCCGCCCGTGAACACACTGCCCACGACCCGCACGGGGATGTCGTTGAACTGGCTCAGGGCCCGCACCGCCGCGCCGCCCACGTCCGGCCCCGTCCGGTCGCAGCGGTTGCCGGTGAAGCGGGAGCGGATGATCGTGAGCCGCCCGCCGCGGGCGAAGATCGCGCCGCCACCGCCGCCGTCAACCGTCTCGCCCGTCGCGTTGCCGCCCCGGAACGCCATGTCCTTCACCACCAGGCGCGGCGTGGCCTGGTTCTGGCAGTGGTCGGTGGTCCACACCTGCGCTCGGTCGCAGGTGTTCTGGTACAGGATCCGTCGCGCCCCGCCGCCGCTCAGGGTGACCCGCCCGCCGCCGTCCAGCACCACCGTCCTGCTGGTGTTCCGCACCTTCGCGGTGCGCCGCATCGCGATCGTGACCGGGGCGGGGCCGCAGTCGAACGTCACGTGGCCGCCGCGGGCCACCGCCGCCACCACGGCCGCCGACGTGCAGCTCGCGGGGGTGCCCCGTCCGACGACCGCGCCCTCGGCCACCGCGGTCCCGGCGAGCAGGATCGCCATGGCGGCGAGGGCGACCCTCACACGCCGCCTTCGGGCGATATCAGCTCCGCCGGGTGCGCCACCCGCACGTCGGCGCCGATCTCCCGCAGGCCCGCGTCGATCTGGATCGCGCACCCCGGGTTCGCGACCGCCACCACCGGGGCGCCGGTCGCGGCGATCGCCTCCGCCTTCTGCCGCCGCAGCCGCCCCGCCAGCTCCGGCTGCAGCACGCTGTAGAGGCCGGCCGCGCCACAGCAACGCCCTCCGTCGCCCAGGTCGACGCAGGTGGCGCCCGCGTCGCGCAGCATCGCGCGCGGCTCGATCCGCTGGGCGTGGAGGTGGTGGCACGCGTCGTGCACCGCCACGGTGCCGATGCCGGCGTCGCGCGGCGGCGGCGTCATCTCGATGAGGTCCACCGTCCGCTCCGCCACCCGCTCGGCGCGCTCCGCCCAGGCCGGGTCGTCGGCCAGCAGCTCGCCGTAGGTCTTCACGTGCGCGCTGCAGCCGGACGCGTTGACCACGATCAGGTCGGCGTCCTCCATCTCCGCGATCCGCTCGCGCGCCATCGCCTTCGCCGCCTCGGGCTGGCCGTAGTGCATCGCCAGCGCGCCGCAGCACCCCGCCGGGGTGGTGCGGACCGCCCGGAAGCCGGCGTCGGCGACCACCCGCATCGTGGCCCGCTGCACCGGTCGGAACGCCACGTCCATCACGCAGCCCGACAGCACCTTCGCCACCGGCCCGCTCCCCAGCTCCGCCGGGATCGGCTTCAGCAGCTCCGACACGCTCGCCGGCGGGGTGCTCGCCCGCTGCGCCGACGGGGCCAGGCGGTCGAGCCGCAGCATCCGCGTCAGCGCCAGCCCCCAGCCGGCGCCCTTCACCGCCCACGGCCGCGGCAGCACGCCCGCGAGGCCCGCCTTCTTCACCCCGCGCACCGGGATCGCGCGGACCGGCTCCGCCTGCGCCCGGGCGCCCTCGATCATGCGGCCGAAGGGGACGCCGCTGGGGCACGCCGCCTCGCAGGCGCGGCACGCCAGGCACTCGTCCATCATCGTGGCGAACGACGCGTCGACCCGCGCGACGCCCTCCTCCACCGCCCGCATCGCCGCGATCCGGCCGCGCGGCGACGCCGTCTCGCGGCCCGTGAGCCGGAAGGTGGGGCAGTGCGGCAGGCACAGGCCGCACGCCACGCACTTGACCACGTCCTCCTCGGCCGGGGCCGGTCGGCTGGGGTCCCAGTTGCTCACGCCCACAGGAGCTGCCTCCGGTTGAGGATGCCGGCCGGGTCGAACGCGTCGCGCATCCGCCGCATGATGGCCAGGCCGGGGGGCGGCGGGCCCCAGGGGTCGGCGCGCAGGGCGTCGTCGCCGTCGGTCACGATCGCGTGGCCGCCGAGCTCGACCGCCCAGGCGCGCACCCGGTCGACCGCGTCGGCGGAGTCGACGCCCACCAGGCAGGTGCCCACGCCCATCCGGGCCTCGTACGCCAGACCCGCGTCCTCCAGCCGGCCGAGCAGCACGCCGAGCAGGGCGGGGGACACCCCGGCCTGCACCACCCCCGCCCCCTCCGGGGCGGCGGGCGCGTCGTCGAGCGCGACCAGCCCATCGGGCGCCACCACGTCGTCCGGCGGGCCCGCCAGCTCCACCGCCACCCGCCCCGGCGTCAGCAGCACGCACGTCGGGCGCAGGCCTTCGGTGATGACCCGCTCGGCGACGGCCAGCCGGTCGTCGAGCGCCGCCTCCGCGCCGAACCAGCCGCGGGCGGCCGGCAGCGGCCAGAGCTTCACCGTGACCTGCACGATCACGCCCAGCGTGCCCAGCGCGCCGACCGCCAGCCGCGGGATGTCGAACCCGCTCACGCCCTTCACGGTGCGCCCGCCGGCCTTCACCAGGCGTCCGTCGCCGGTCGCCAGCACCAGCTCCAGCACCGAGTCGCGCACCGCGCCCGCCCGCAGGCGCTCGCGGCTGCTCGCCGCGGTCGCCAGTACGCCGCCGACGGTGGAGCCGGGGCGCACCTCCGCCTGGGGCCAGCACTGGCCGGCGCTCGCCGCCAGTTCGGCCACGGCCGCGACGGTCGTGCCCGCCTCGACCGTGAGCGTCAGGTCGGTCGGCTCGTGGGCGACGACGGCCGCCATGCCGGTGGTCTCCAGTCGCCGCGGCGCCGGGGGCCCGGGGCGGCCCACCCGCGAGCGCGTGCCGCCGCCCACGACGTCCACGGCCTCGCCCGCGGCACTCGCGGCGGCGAGCGCGGCCGCGCACTCCCCGGGGGAGCACGGCCGGGCGACGCTCACAGCCAGGTGCCGTCGGGCAGCGAGCCCGCGTCGAGCACCAGCTCGCCGCAGCGGCTGCCCACCGGCAGGACCTTGGCGGGGTTCATCCGGCCGTCGGGGTCGAACGCCTCGCGGGCGCAGGCCTGGGCCGCCAGGTCGACGTCGCTGAAGGTCAGGGGCATGAAGTCCCGCTTCTCCAGGCCGATGCCGTGCTCGCCGGAGAGCACTCCGCCCACCGCGACGCACGCCTCGATGATCGCCTTCCCGGCGGCGTGGACCCGCTCCACCTGCGCGGCGTCGCGCCGGTCGAAGGCGATGAGCGGGTGCAGGTTGCCGTCGCCCGCGTGGAAGACGTTCATGATCACCAGCTCGAACTCGTCGCCGATCTCGTAGATCCGCTCCAGGATCTCGACCAGGCGGGTCCGCGGCACCACGCAGTCGTGGAGGTAGTAGTTCGGCGCCACCCGCGCCACCGCGCCGAACGCGCTCTTGCGCGCCTTCCAGAACAGGGCCGCCTCGGCGGCGTCGCGGGCCACCCGCACCCGCCGGGCCCCGGTCTCGGCGCCCACACGCTCCACCACCGCCGTGTGCGCGGCCACCTCGGCCTCGGTGCCGTCGACCTCCACCAGCAGCATCGCGGCGGCGTCCACCGGCAGGTCGGCGTGCACGAACGCCTCGACGGCCACGGTCATCCGCTGGTCCATCATCTCCATCGCCGCGGGGATGACGCCCCCGCCGATGATGCCGCCCACGGCCTCCCCGGCGGCCCGCACCGAGGTGAAGTCGAGCAGCATCGTCCGCACGTGCCGCGGCGTGCGCATCAGCCGCACCGTCACCTCGGTCACCACGCCCAGGGTCCCCTCGCCGCCGACCACGAAGCCGCGCAGGTCGTAGCCCGGCGGGTCGGGGGCGGGGCCGCCCAGGCGGAGCACCTCGCCGTCGGCCAGCACGATCTCCATGCCCAGGACGTGCTGGGCGGTCACGCCGGACGCCAGGCAGTGGGGCCCGCCGGCGTTGGTGGCGACGTTGCCGCCGATGGAGCACGCCTGCTGGCTGGAGGGGTCGGGCGCGTAGTGCAGGCCCAGGTGGCGGACCGCGACCGACAGGTCCAGGTTCAGCACGCCCGGCTCGACCCGGGCGCACGGCACCGCCGGGTCCACGTCCAGGATGCGGGTCATGCGGGCGACGGACAGCACGATCGCCCCGTCCAGGGGGACGGCGCCGCCGCAGAGGCCGGTGCCCGAGCCGCGCGGCACCACCGGCAGGTCCAGCTCGCGGGCGAGCCGCACGCAGTCCACCACCTCCGCGGTGGTCTCCGGCAGCACCACCAGGCCGGCGTCGCCCATGGCGATCGAGCCGTCGCGGGAGTACAGGCGCCGCTCCAGCGGATGGTCGATCACGCGGTCCGGGGAGAGCAGTGCCTCGAACCGCTCGCGCATCGTCGCGGTGGACGTCGTCGCCATGCGTGGACGCTACCGCACCGGCGGGGCGCCTAGCTGATGTGCGGCACCCCTCCGTCGGGCGGCGACGCGGACCTCCCGGAGAGCACCTCGGCGGCGGCGCGCTCGCCCGCCTCGATCGCCTCGATCACCGCCGATCCGGGGGCCAGGTGCACCCCGCCCAGCGCGGCCAGCCACTCCGCCGGCGCGCGGATGGCATCGAGGTTGGCCAGGTCCGGCACGGGGTAGGCGCGCGGCAGCCGCACCACCTCCACCAGCCGCGCGGCGCCGGGGTCGTCCAGCAGCCCGAGCGGCTCGTGGAGGGCGCGCGCGCAGGCGGCGGCGAGCCGGGCGTCGGGGAGCCCCCACACCGGGTCCGCGCCCGTCGCCGTGCAGTAGCACTCCAGGCCGATCGCGGTGGCGCCGTCCGGGCTCATCCGCGGGCTCCAGTTGCCCGGCTCGAAGGCGCGCGAGAACGGCACGCCCGGCAGGTCCACCTGGATCCACGGCTCCTCGCTGAGCCGCTCCCGGTCGACGGCCAGGATCACGATGCACACGGCGCGCATCGGCACGCCGCGGGTCAGCGAACCGGGGGCCGCGGGGGTCAGCAGCCGGGCGGCCGCGCCCGCGGGCATCGCCACGACCGCGTCGCGCGTGGCCAGGCGCGTGCCGCCGTCGCCGTCCGCGAGCCGCACGGCCCCGATCTCCCCGCCGGGCACCTCGATCGCCTCGACGGGCGTCGACATCAGCACCTCGGCGCCCGCGGCGCGCGCGGCGGCCGCCATCGCGTCCATGAGCCGGCCGATGCCTCCCTCCGGGAAGTGGAAACCCTCGGGGGCCGCCTGGTCCTCCAGCAACCGCCGCGCCCGCTCGGCGGGGATCCGCTCCAGGGGCAGGCCGTCGATCTTCTCGAGGTACGGGCGCATCGCCGTGTCCACGAAGCGCGGCCCGAACCGGCGCCCCAGCTCGCCGGCCGCCGTGCCGTCGGCCTGGCCGAGCGCCACCGGGCGGTCGGGTCGCTGGTCGAGGTACCGGCCGGGGACGATGTCGCCGTCCCGCACGCACGCCACCGGCCGGTCCACCCAGCGCAGGTCGTCGCCCACCAGGTCGCGCAGCCACTCCAGGCGGGCGTCGTCGCGGACGAACGGGATGTGGCCGCCCAGGTCATAGGCGAAGCCGTCGCGCCGCCGCGTCACGCACAGGCCACCCGGGGACGGCGCCGCGTCGACGAGCGTGACGTCCGCGCCGGCCCGGGCCAGCATCAGGGCGGCGCCCAGGCCGGCGGGGCCGGCCCCGACGACCACGGCGTCACGGTGTGCCATCCGTTCCAGGTTCCGATGCCTCCATTCCCTGCGTCAACCGACCCCGGGTACGTCCGTCACCGGATGACGGCGCTGCCCTGGGCTATGCTCGCCTGCCGTGGGAGCCGCCGCCCGATGACCCTCCGCATGCTCGCGCTCGTGCTCGCGGCGGTGCTCGCGGTCCCCGCGATGCTCCTGCTGCTGCGGGCTCCCCGCGGCGAGGGCGCCCCGCGCGTCTCGTGGCTGAGCCTCGACGGGCTGTGGACCGTCGTGCCGGTCGCGCTCCTCGTCGCCCTCTTCGCGCTCGCGGCGGCCGCGTGACCACCCGGCCGCTCCCGGCCGTGCTCATGGCGCGGCCCCTCGCCGTGGCCGGCGACTACGTGCGCCTCACGAAGCCGCGCGTCATCTCGCTGCTGCTGGTCACGACCGCGGGCGCGATGTTCGTCGCCGCGGCCGGCGTCCCCGACGGCTGGCTCCTGTTCTGGACGATGGTCGGCGGCTACCTCGCCGCCGGCGGCGCCAACGCGATCAACCACTACATCGACCGCGACATCGACGGGCGGATGCGCCGCACCACGGAGCGTCCGGTGGTGGCCGGCCGCGTCGCCCCGGCGCGGGCGCTGGCCTTCGGCATCGGCCTCGGCGTGCTCAGCGCGCTGGTGCTGGGCCTGGCCGCCAACTGGCTCGCCGCGGGCCTCGCGCTGCTGGGCCTGGTGCTCTACGTGGGCGTCTACACGCTGTGGCTGAAGCGCACGTCGGTGCACAACATCGTGATCGGCGGGTCCGCCGGGGCCGTGCCCCCGCTGGTGGGCTGGGCGGCCGTGACCGGCGACCTCAACCTGTCCGCGTGGCTGCTCTTCGCGATCGTCTTCTACTGGACGCCCCCGCACTTCTGGGCGCTGGCGCTCATGCTGCAGCGCGACTACGCCGCCGCCGGCATCCCGATGCTCCCGGTGGTCCGGGGCGTACAGGAGACCAAGCGGCAGATCCTGCTGTGGACGCTGGTGATGATCGGCGTGAGCCTCCTGCCCGTCGTCTCCGGGGCGGCGGGGGTGACGTACCTCGTGAGCGCGCTGGCCCTCGGCGCGATCTTCCTCGTCTTCGCGGCCCTCCTTGCCCGCGACCCCGGCATCCGCTGGGCGCGCGCGACCTTCCACTACTCGCTCCTCTATCTCGCGTTGATCTTCGTCGCCCTCGTGATCGACGTCGCGTAGGAGGCCGAGTGTCGCGGGCCGCGCGGGGGCCGTCGTTCTTCCTCTCCCCGCTGGGGATCATCTTCACCACGGTCGTGATCGACCTGGTGGGGTTCGGGATCGTCCTGCCGATCCTGCCGCTGTGGGCCGAGACCTTCGGCGCCTCCCCGGTCCAGATCGGCCTGATCACCGCCTCCTACGCGGTGATGCAGCTGATCTTCGCCCCCGTGTGGGGGCGGCTCTCCGACCGCTACGGCCGGCGGCCGATCATCCTGGTGTCGCTGGCGGGCAGCGCGGTCTCGGCGCTGATGATCGGGCTGGCCGGGACGCTGGTGGTGCTGTTCGTGGCCCGGGTGCTCCAGGGGATCGCCGGTGCGTCGTACGCGGCGGCCCAGGCGTACGTGGCCGACGTGACCACCAAGGAGGAACGCGCCCGGGGGATGGGGATGATCGGCGCGGCCTTCGGCCTGGGGTTCATCCTGGGACCGGCGTTCGGCGCCCTCTTCTCGTCGGTCGACGAGCGGCTGCCGTTCTTCGTGGCGGCCGGCCTGGCGGCGCTCAACTGGGTCATCGCCTACCGCCGCCTTCCCGAGTCGCGGAAGCCCGGCGCCGCGCAGGCGCCCGCCCCCCGGCTGGCCACCCTGCGGCGTGCGCTGTCCAGCCGGGAGCTGGCGCCGCTGGTGTGGCTGTCGTTCATCGCCACGTTCGCGTTCGTGGGCATGGAGAGCACGTTCGCGCTGTTCGGCGAGCACCGGTTCGACTACGACGCCGTCCAGATGGGGCTCCTGTTCACGTACATCGGGGTGCTCGCCGCCTTCGGCCAGGGCGTGCTGGTGGGGCGGGTGGTCACGCGATGGGGCGAGTCGCGCGTGCTCATCGCCGGGCTCATCGGGACGGCGGCCGGCCTGGCGGTGACGTCGATCGCCCACGACCTGTGGGTGCTGCTCGTGGGCCTGGCGGTGCTGTCCGTGGCGTCCGGCCTGGTCTTCGCCACGACCACCGCGCTCATCTCGCTGGCGGCGCACGAGCGGGAGCAGGGCGTCATCCTCGGCCTGAACGCGTCGGTGGGCAGCGCCGCGCGGATCCTGGGGCCCGTGGTGGCCACCGTCCTGTTCCAGCACGCGGGCGTGGCGGTGCCCCTGGTGGTGGGCGCGGTGCTGTTCGCGCTGTGCGCCGCGGCGGCCATCCGGGTGCGGACCAGCCCGTCGCACGCGGCCGTCGCGTGAGGGATCGGAAGGCCACGTTCCGAGGGACGTCTGACCCCCTCCCGCACCCTCCAGCGGGCCGGGACCAACTGATAGCTTCCCGCCCGTGCTGAGGTCCCGCCACACCCTCCCGCTCACGATCATCGCGATCGTCATCGGGGGCATCTGCATCGCGGTCGCGCTCCTGATCGACTGGGTGCCGCTGGTGGCCTCCGAGCAGGGCGACCGCGTAGACAACCTGCTCTGGTTCGTCATCTGGGCGTCGATCGCGATCTTCACGCTGGTCGCGACGGTGCTGATCTACAGCATCTTCGCGTTCCGGGTGAAGGACGGCGACGAGAGCGACGGGCCGCCGATCCACGGCAACACCAAGCTCGAGATCATCTGGACGATCGTGCCGACCCTGCTCCTCGCGGTGATGGCCGTCTGGGCCTACATCGTCCTGGCCGACAACGAGGCCCTCGCGAGCGACCGCGTGGTCGTGAACGTCACCGCCCAGCAGTTCGCGTGGTCGTACCAGTACCCCGACGGCTCCGTCGGGACGGGCGACCTCCACCTGCCGGTCGACCGGCAGGTCGAGCTGAAGATGCGCTCCAAGGACGTGATCCACGACTTCTACGTCAAGGAGTTCCACGTCAAGCAGGACGTGGTCCCCGGGATCACGACGACGCTCATCATCAACCCGACCAAGACCGGTACCTACCAGGTGATCTGCGCCGAGCTCTGCGGGGTCGGCCACGGCGTCATGCGTTCGCGCGTGATCGTCCAGACCCAGCAGGAGTACGACGCCTGGCTCGCGGGCGCCCAGAAGCAGGTGGCGGCGCTCGGGCAGCAGCAGGGCGGCACCTCCGGCGGCACGACCGCCCCCGCCACGGACGCCGGCTCCGGCGGCACCACCACGACCGCCGGCAACACGGGAGGCGGGTAGGGCATGTCGACGTACGCACCGACGCACGGGCACCCCACCTCGCACGAGCACCACGTCGACCCGCGCCCGCTCTCCTACTGGTGGAAGCGCTGCGTCAGCTGGTCCGTGGGCTCGATCTTCTTCGCGGTCGCCCTCGTCTGGGTGCTGCGCAACCTCTTCGGCCTGACCCCGACGTGGAACGCCGAGGTCTACACCACCGCCATGGCCGGCCTGGGCACGATCGGCTTCCTGATCGGCATCGGCTGCTTCGACTGGTGGTGGAACTGGATGCTCGGCCGCAAGGTCGACTACCACGACCACTCGATGCACGGCGCCACCAGCTGGCGCGACTACTTCAAGGTCAACACGGACCACAAGGTCATCGGGACCCAGTACCTGGTGATCGTGTTCTCCTTCTTCGTGATCGGCGGCATCTTCGCCGAGCTGGTCCGCGCCGAGCTGGCCACGCCGGGCGAGTCGATCGGCGACGCGCAGACGTACAACGGGCTCTTCAGCGTCCACGCGACGCTGATGATCTTCCTGTTCGTCATCCCGGCCTTCGCCGGCCTCGCGAACTACATCCTGCCGATCATGATCGGCGCCAAGGACATGGCGTTCCCGCGGCTGAACGCGCTGTCGGTGTGGATGCTGATCCCCGGCGGCCTGATGATGGCCGTGTCGCCGATCTTCGGCGCCTTCAACGCCGGGTGGACCGCCTACACGCCGCTCGCGATCCAGGGCGGCACCGGCGCGACCCTCTTCGAGGTCGGCGTCCAGGTGGTGGGCGCCAGCTCGATCGCCACCGCGATCAACTTCCTGGTCACCATCTTCACCATGCGCGCGCCGGGCATGACGGTGTGGCGCATGCCGCTGCTGGTGTGGGCCAACGCGACGACGTCGGCGCTGGTCGTGTTCGGCACGCCGTTCATCGCCGGCTCGCAGTTCATGTCCCTCTTCGACCGGGTGATGGGCACCAACTTCTTCAACCCGGCGGGCGGCGGCGACGTGATCATGTATCAGCACGTCTTCTGGTTCTATTCACACCCCGCCGTGTACATCATGATGTTGCCCGGTTTCGGCATCATCAGCGAGGTCATCGCGACGTTCTCGCGAAAGCCGATCTTCGGCTACCGGGCGCTCGCCTTCTCGACCGTCGCGATCGCGGTCCTCGGATTCGGCGTGTGGGCGCACCACATGTTCGTCTCCGGCATGGCCGCCTGGCTGCGCGTGCCGATGATGATCACCACGATCATCATCGCCATCCCCACCGGCGTGAAGGTGTTCTCCTGGCTCGGCACGATCTGGGGCGGGAAGCTGCATCTGAAGACGCCCATGCTGTTCGCGCTCGGCTTCATCTTCACGTTCGTGATCGGCGGGCTCTCCGGAGTCATGCTCGGCACGATCCCCGTGGACATCCAGGTGACGGACACCTACTTCGTGGTGGCGCACATCCACTACGTGTTCGTCGGCGGCTCCGTCTTCACCATCTTCGCGGGCGTCTATTACTGGTTCCCGAAGATGACGGGCCGGATGTACAACGAGCGGCTCGGCCAGTGGAGCTTCTGGCTCATGTTCATCGGCTTCAACGCCACGTTCATGCCTATGCACTGGCTCGGCCTGCAGGGCATGCCGCGGCGGGTGGCCGCATATGACTCGCGGTTCGAGAACCTCAACGTCGTCATCAGCGCCGCATCGCTCATCATGACGGTGGCGGTCCTGATCTTCTTCTACAACATGATCACCTCGTGGCATCACGGCCCGAAGGCGCCCTGGAATCCCTGGCGCGGGCGCACGCTCGAGTGGCTCGTGTCGTCGCCCCCGTCGCTCTTCAACTTCGAGGCGACCCCGCAGGTGGTCGGCGGCCCGTACCAGTACGGCGTCCCCGGGGCGCGCCACGCGGTGGTGTTCGCCCCGGAGGAGATCGGCGGCGAGCTCACCGAGACGGAGAAGCGCACGATCCTGGTCATCGCGAACGAGACCGTCGCCTCCTCCACGCTCATCGACGAGCTGCGCCACCGCGCGGCGGAGGGCTTCTGGCGCTTCACGATCTCCGTGCCCACCGAGGGACGCGACCGGAGCGCGGCGGAGCGCCGTCTGCAGGTCACGCTGTCGGTGCTCGCGGAGTCCGGCATCGACGCGAGCGGCCTGGTGGTCGACGGCGACGTGTTCGCGGCCGCGGAGAAGGTCCGCGACGACGAGGAGGTCCACGAGATCATCCTGGCCACCTACCCGACGGGCCGTTCGCGCTGGATGGCCGACGACGTGTTGGACCGCCTGCGCAAGGCGAGCGGCGTCGGCATCACGCGCGTCGTGGTGCTCCCCGAGGACGCGCGCCGGCCGCTCGAGCAGCCGGGCGTGCGCCGCGTCGCGGTGATCGCGGGCGACGCCCTCGGCGCCGACGGCCTCGTCGCCGCGCTCCGCGAGCGCGCCGACCAGCAGCCGCTCGCGGTCGTCCTGCTCGACCCGATGGGTCTCGCGGGCCCCGGCTGGACCGACGAGGCCGAGGAGCAGCGCACCGCGGCCTTCGACCGCGTCCGCGGCACCATCGACGCCCTCCAGGCGGTCGGCGTCCAGGCCCGCGGCGAGGTGCTCGACGGCGATGCCGCCGCCGCCGCGAAGGTGGCCGTCACCGCGCACAAGGCGGATGAGATCCTGGTCGTCGCCGCACGGGGCGGCACGCTCGACTCCGACGACTCGCTGGCGGCGGTCCGCTCTGCGGCCGGCGCGGTCCCGGTGGAGAGCATCGTCGTGGACCGGGAGGCGCCCGCCTCCCCGTCGGGACAGGCGGGCTAGGCGATGGCCACCGTCGAGCACGGGCACGGGCTGGAGATCCCGTCGACCGCCACGCCGCCCCCCTCGCGGGGCGCCAAGCTGAGCCCCGGCCTCCTGTCGATGGTCTTCTTCATCGGCTCGGAGATCATGCTCTTCGGGTCGTTCTTCACGGCCTACTTCTTCGTCCGGTACAACATCGCCGACCAGTGGCCGCCGCTGAACCAGAACGGCGAGCCCTTCGAGCTGCCGAAGGTCATCACCGCCGTGAACACGGCGATCCTGGTCGCATCCAGCTTCACGCTCCACTGGGGCGAGCACCGGCTGAGGCACTACAACGACCGCAAGGGTCTCGAGCGCGGTCTGTGGGTCACGCTCCTGCTGGGCGCGACCTTCCTGATCATCCAGATCAACGAGTACATCCACCTGGGCTTCACGCCCCAGGACACCGCGTTCGGCTCGACCTTCTACACGCTGACCGGCGCGCACGGGCTCCACGTCTTCGTGGGTCTCTCGATCCTGACGCTGTGCCTCATCCGCGTGAAGCGGGCGCACGACTTCACCCCGAAGTGGTTCACGCCCCTCGGCGCGGGCAGCATCTACTGGCACTTCGTCGACGTCGTCTGGGTGCTGCTCTTCTTCCTGGTCTACATCCTATGAGCGGCCGCACCCTCCGCCGGTCCCGCCGGCTCGCGGCCGTCCTCGCCGTCGGCGGCGGCCTCGCCCTCGCCGCCGGCTGCGGCGGCAACGGATCGGGCGTCACGGGCGACGTCGACAACGGCAAGACCCAGTTCGCGAACCTGTGCGCCAGCTGCCACACGCTGGCCGCGTCGGGCAAGCCGCCGTCGAACGTCGGCCCGAACCTGGACGACTCCTTCCGCGCCTCCCGCCAGGCGGGCATCGACGACGCGCAGTTCCAGGGCGTCGTCCGGCGGTGGATCACGGAGGCCCAGAAGCCGATGCCCCGCGACCTCGTCACGGGCGCCGACGCACAGGACGTGGCGGCGTACGTCGCGTCCGTCGCGGCGACGGGTGAGGCCGCCGACGAGAGCGTGATCTTCAAGGCGGAGACGACGCCGGAGATCCCGGACCCGTCGCGGCAGGAACTCGCCCCGCCGGGGCCCTGACGGCGTAGGTCCCCGATCCGGCTCGACGGCGTCCGGGCCCTGGTCACCGGCGCGTCCCGCGGGCTGGGGCGTGCCGTGGCGGAGGGCTTCGCCGCCGAAGGCGCCCGGCTGGCCCTGACGGCCACCGAGGAGCGCCACCTCGACGCGGTCCTCGCCGCCGTCCGCGACCGCGGCGCCGAGGCCCACGGCGTCGCCCTCGACCTCGCCGACCCAGCCTCCTGCGCCGCCGCCGGCGCCGAGGCCCTCGGAGCCCTCGGCAGGCTGGACGTCCTGGTCAACAACGCCAGCGTCCTCGGCGATCAGATGAACCTCGCGGATCATCGAATGGACGTCTTCGACCAGGTCATGGCCGTGAACGTGACCGGGACGCTGCGGCTCATCCAGGCCGTGCTCCCCGGGATGTCGGACGGCGGGGCGATCGTTAACGTCACCTCTGGCGCCGCCGCCCGGGCCACCTGGGGGGCGTACGCGGTGTCGAAGCACGCCCTCGACGGCATGACGCTCATGCTCCGCGAGGAGTTGGCGCCCCGGGCGATCCGCTGCGTCGCGGTCAACCCGGGAGGGCTCCGCACCGCGATGCGCGCCGCCGCCCACCCCGACGAGGACCCCGCCACCCTCCCGCGCCCCGAGAGCGTCGTGCCCCTCTTCCTCGCCATCGCGGAGGGAGCGGACCCGGGTCCCCACGTGAACGCCCGCGACTGGGGGGCCGATTGAACGTCGGCGAACCTGGAATGAACGAGGGCCTGGCGCCCATCCCCGAGCCGCCCGGCACCGACGGATGGCGCGACGTCCCGATCGAGCCTGTCGAGGAGCTGCTCGTCCCCGTGGACGCCATCGGCCCGCGGGTCATCGACGTGCCGATGTACCACCAGGCCGGCCTGCCGGGCGCGTTGCCGCGCAACTGGCTGCGCGAGGGTGTCGCCGAGCGGGTCGCGGCGGCGGCGGCCGGGCTGCCGGACGGACTGACGCTCGTGGTGTGGGACGGCTACCGGCCCATCTCCACCCAGGCTGCCCTCTTCAACGGGTACCTGGACGAGTTGGCGATGGTTCATCCGGACTGGCCGGCGGACGCGCTCGAGGACGCCGCCGCCCGCTACGTGACGCCGCCGTCGCGCTCCGCGCTGGCGCCCCCGCCGCATCTCACGGGCGGCGCCGTGGACCTCACGCTCGGCGACGGTGACGGACGCCCGCTTGATCTGGGCACGGATTTCGATGCGTTCGTCCCCGAGGCGGGGGCGCGAGCCCTGGAGGCGACCCCTGGCACGGCCCGGGACCTGCGCCGTACCCTGTACTGGGCCATGGCCGGTCAGGGGTTCACGCCGTACGTCGAGGAGTGGTGGCACTACGACCACGGCGACCAGTTCTGGGGCCTCGCGACGGGCCGGGCGGCCCGGTACGCCGCGGCGGAGCCGCCGGGGGGATGAGCGCCGAGCACGTCCAGGCCGCACCGGCGCCCGCATTGCGGGACGCCATCGTGCGCCTGACGGGCTACCGGGACCGCGCGCCTGCGCCGGTGCGGTTCACCGAGATGCCGTGCACCTTCGTGCCGGTGATCCTCGACCTCGGCGACGGCTGGTCGATCGGCGACGCCCGCCGGCCCGACGGCCCGCTGGACCGGTTCGGACCCTTCGTCGCCGGCCTCACCGATTTCCCGGTGGCGGTCGAGCATCCCGGCCGGGCCCACTGCCTGCAGGTCGATCTCCGCCCCCGTGCGGCCCGCCGCCTCCTGGGCGTGCCGATGCACGAGCTGGCGAACCGGACGGTGGCGCTCGACGACGTCCTCGGCGCCGGTGCCCGCGACCTCGTCGCGAGGGTCGCCGAGACGGAGGGGTGGGCCGCGCGGTTCGCGCTGGTCCAGGACGCCATCGCCACGCGGCTCGGGGCCGCCGCACCGCTGCGCTCGGAGGTCGGGTGGGCGCTGGGGCGGGTCGCGGGCGCCGCCCGCCCGGCCCAGGTCGGCGACGTCGCGCGAGAGTTGGGGTGGAGCCATCGCCGCCTGATCGCGGCGTTCCGCGACGAGGTGGGCCTTCCGCCGAAGCGGGTGGCCCGGATCGCCCGCTTCGAGCGCGCCCGCGCCGTGCTCGCCGCCGACCCGTCAGCGGATCTGGCCGGCGTCGCCGCCCGATGCGGATACGCCGACCAGGCGCACCTGTCGCGCGAGGTGCGCGAACTGGCGGCCACGACGCCTGCGCGCCTGCGCGCCGAGGCCGCAAGCGACGTCCACGCCGTCAATTCCGTTCACGACCCGGCGGGGGAGGCCGCGTAGCGTCGGGTTCGTTCATTCGTCCCGATGAGGAGGTTCAATCGGATGCCCGAGACCGCCCAGGCGCTCAACGGCGCGTTCCCCATCGTCCCGTATCCCGACCCACGCGCCGCGATCGGCTGGCTGGAGCGCGCGTTCGGCGCCGTCGCCACCGAGGTGCACCCGCCCGACCCGGATGAGCCGCTCGTCCACGCGGAGGTCCGCGTCGGATCGGGCGTGGTGATGCTCAGCGACACCGCCCGCGTCGGCGAGAACGACTTCAGCCTCCCCGGACCCGTGGCGGTCTACGTCGTGGTCGACGATCCCGACGCGCTCCACGACCGCGCCGTCGCGGCGGGGGTGGAGATCCTGCGCGGGCTCACCGACCAGCCGTACGGCTCCCGCGAGTTCGCCGCCCGCGACGACCACGGCAACGTCTGGAGCTTCGGCACCTACCGCCCGGCCGCCTGACCGCCATATGCTCGCCGGGATGGCGGCGACGACCGGGACGGACATCGCGACGGCGCAGGACGTGCTGGCCGCGGTCGAGCAGCTGGCGCCGGATATCGCGGCGCGCGCCGGCGAGACGGAGGCCGCGCGACGGGTCCCCCGCGACATCCTCGACGGGCTCGTCGCGGCGGGCGTGTTCCGCGTGGTGCGGCCGCCGGCCCTGGGCGGGCTCGGCGTCCCCCTGCCGGAGGCCCTGGAGGTGTTCGGCGCGCTGGCGCGGGCGGACGCGGCCGTCGGGTGGAACGCCACGATGGGCGCCGGGACCTTCGTGGACATCGCCAGCCTGCCCGCGCGACCTTCGACGCGATGTTCGGGGGCACGCCCGACGCCATCACGGCCGGCGTGTTCAGCCCCTCCGGCGCCATGACGCCGGACGGCGACGGCTACCGGGTCACGGGGCGGTGGGGGTTCGCGAGCGGGTGCGAGGACGCCGACTGGATCTACGGCAACTGCCTCGAGGGTGGCACTGATGGCGCCCACCGGATGCGAATGGCGGTGTTCCCGGCCGCGGACCTGGTGATCGAGGACACGTGGCGGGTGGCCGGCCTCTCCGGGACGGGCAGCCACCACATCCGGGCGGAGGCGGTCCACGTCCGCGCCGAGTGGACGGTCCGCCCGATGCAGGACCCGCCCGGCGTGGACGCCCCGATCGTCCGCGTGCCGCCGCCGGCGTTCTTCGCGCTGGGCGTGGCCGGCGTCGCGCTGGGGGTCGCCCGCGGCGCCCTGGACGACGTCCTCGCCATCGCCGCAGACAAGGTGCCGATGCTCAACTCCCGCCCCCTGGCGAAGAACCCGACGTTCCACATGGTCCTGGCGTCCGCCGACACGGATCTCGCGGCGGCCTGCGCGCTGGTCGCCGAAACCGCGGAGGCGACGTGGGCCACCGCCGCGGAGGGCGACCCGCCCACGATGAAGGCACGGGCCCGGACGCGCGCCGCCGCGGCATGGGCGACGCATCGCGCGGCGGACGTGGTGCGGTCGGCGTACCGGGCGGCGGGTGGAGGCGCCCTCCAGATGGCCTCGCCCCTCCAGCGCCGCCTCCGCGACGTCGACGCCATCACCCAGCACATGCTGGTCCGGCAGGACACGATGACGACCGCCGGCGCGATCCTGGCCGGCCAGGAGCCGGACGTCCCGGTCTTCTGACCGTGGACCCGGGTCCGGCCCCCCGGGCGGAGGAGGCGGCCCGCCGTCCCCGCCCGCGCCGCCGCCCGCGCGCCATCGTCCGTCGCGGAACCACCGGCGCATCGTCTGCACCGAAGGCGGATGCTGCGGGCCGGGCCGGTCGAGCTCCCGCCGCCTGATCTCGTCGATCACGGCGGCGGGTGATTCGCCTGTGGCGAAGCGACCTTCCGCTTCCCTGCGGAGGGCTTTCCAGGAGTAGGACCCGGGGAGGTCGCGGGTGCGGTGGGAGGAGAGCACCCCCTCCCGGAACAGATCCAACGCCCGGGAACGGCGCGAGGTCAGGCAGTTCGCCGCCCTCCACACCGCCCGCAGCGACACCACCAGGTCCCGCCCCGCCCGGGAGCGCAGCCACTCCGGGTCCCGGTGGGCTTCGCACAACCAGACCGAGACACCGAGGGGCAGGTGCAGCAACGCGCGGGGGCCGTGTCCGCGGCCGACGCAGATCGCACACGCCGGCGTCTTCCCCAGCCGTTCCCCCTTGTAGAAGCTCCGCGGCATCGAGACGACGATCGCGGTAGCGGCGGTGACGGATCGACACCTGAGCCGCACCAACCACGGCCGACCCCGTGTCGTTGGGGGTGCGAATCATCGTGGGGTGAGGATCGAATGAACGTCGACCACCCACCATCCCCAGCCCCCCCACCAGCCAGGGGGAACCTCCCAACGATCCCCCGGACCCGATCGATGGGGCGGGCCTCATCAGGGGGGCCTTCCCGGAACCCGGGGCGGGACGCGCCGCCGGTAACATCGAGGGGTGACCACGACCTCAGGGGCGGCTCCGCGGGCCGCGGGGCTCGGGCTGGTGCCCGCCCTGCTGTCGTTCGTGCGCTTCTCGCACACGATCTTCGCGCTGCCGTTCGCGCTCGCGGCCGCCGTGCTCGCCCAGATGGAGATCCCGCCCGCCGCCACGCTCGGGTGGATCCTGCTCGCGATGATCGGGGCCCGCTCCCTCGCGATGGCGCTCAACCGGATCATCGACGCCGACATCGACGCGGCGAACCCCCGCACGGCCTCCCGGGAGCTCCCGTCCGGCCGTCTCGCGATGGGGCAGGTCGCCGTGTTCAGCGCCGTGAGCCTCGCGGTGCTGCTGATCGCGGTGTCCCAGCTCCCGGAGGAGACGTGGGTGCTGTGGCCCATCCCGGTCGCGGCGTTCGTGCTCTACCCGCTCGCGAAGCGCGTCACGTGGATGTGCCACCTCGCCCTCGGCCTCACCATCGGCATCGCCCCCATGGGTGCGTGGCTCGCGGTGACCGGGAGCCTCGAGGCCGCGCCCATCCTCCTGGGCCTGGGCGTGGCGTGCTGGATCGCGGGCTTCGACATCATCTACGCCCTCCTCGACATCGACTTCGACCGGGACCACGACATCCAGTCGGTCCCCGCCCGCTTCGGCGAGGCGACGGCGCTCTGGTTCACGAAAGGCCTGCACCTGGCCGCCATCGCGTTGCTGGTGGGGGCCGGCATCGCCTGCGGTGCGGGCGCCTGGTACATGACCGGCGTCGCGGTGTGCGCGGCGGTGCTCGTCTACGAGAACGCGATCGTGCGGCCCGGCGACACGAGCCGCATCCAGGTGGCGTTCGCGCAGTCGAACGGCGTCCTGTCGATGATCTTCCTCGCGTTCGTGCTGGCGGAGGTGACGCTGTAGCGGAGCGCGAGCTGGTCCGCGCCCGCGGGCTCGTTCGGCGGTTCGGCGAGCGCCGCGCCGTCGACCGGGTCGACGTGGACCTCCACGCCGGCGAGTGCCTGGCCGTGCTCGGTCCCAACGGCGCCGGCAAGAGCACCCTGCTCCGGATGGTCGCCACCCTGCTGCGCCCCGACGCCGGCGAGATCACGGTCTGCGGCGCCCCCCTGCCCGACAAGGCCGGCGACGCCCGCCGCGCCATCGGCTACCTCGGCCACGACCCCCTCGTCTACCTGGACCTCACAGCCCGCCAGAACCTGGAGCTCTACGCCGATCTCTACGGCTTGGACGACCCCCGCGACCGGGTGGACGCCGCCCTCGATCGCGTGGGCCTGCTCGCGCGTTCATTCGATTCCGTGCGCACGTTCAGTCGAGGGATGGCGCAGCGCCTCGGCCTCGCCCGCGCCCTGCTCCACGAGCCGCGGCTGCTGCTGCTCGACGAGCCGTACGCCGGCCTCGACGCCGCCGGGGCGCACCTGCTCGACGGCGTGCTGGCCGAACTCGGCCCCGACCGCGCCGCGATGATGGTCACCCACGAGGTGGAGCGGGGCGTCCGCCTGGCCGGCCGGGTCCTGGTGCTCCGCGCCGGGCGGCCCGTGCTGTCGGAGGCCACCGCCGCGGCCGACGAGGCCGCCTTCCGCGCCCGCTACGAGGAGCTGGTGGCGTGAGCCCCTCGTGGCCCCGCCAGCTGCGTGCCCTGCTGGTGAAGGACCTGCGCCTGGAGCTCCGCACCCGCGACACGATCGTCGCGATGATCCTGTTCTCCGTCGTCGCGATGATGATCTTCCAGTTCGCGGTGGGGAGCAGCGGCGACGACCTGAGCGACGTCGCCGGCGGCATCCTCTGGGCCACCCTCGCCCTCACCGCCGTCCTCGGCGTGGGCCGCTCGTGGGTGCCGGAGCGCGAGCAGCGCGTGCTCGACGGCATCCTGGTGGCCCCGATCCCGCGCCTCGTGCTGCTGGCCTCCAAGGTCGGGGCGATCTACGCCTACCTGCTCGTGGTGGAGGTCATCGCCGTGCCGCTCACGGCGCTCTTCTTCATCCGCCACGGCCAGGCGGGCGACCTGCTGCTGGTGGGCGTGGTGTGCCTGCTGGCCAACCTCGGCATCGCCGTGCTCGGCTCGCTGCTGGCCTGCCTGGCGCTGTTCGCCCGGGCCCGCGAGCTGCTGCTCCCCGTGCTGTTCCTGCCGTCGCTCCTGCCCGTCGTGATCGCCGCGGCGGGGGCCACCCACGCGGTCGCAGGGGGGACGAACGACCTGGCGGAATACCGTGGTTACCTGCTGTTCCTCGGGGTCTATGCGGTAATCTTCGGGCTTGTGGCCTACGCGACGTATGACCATGTCTTCGACGACTGACGCGCGTCCGGCCCGGCGTCTCGCGGTCACCGGGGTGGTGACCGGGGCCCTGCTCGCGCTGTCGGTGTACGGCGTGTTCTTCGTGGCCCCCGAGGACGCCGACCAGGGGATCATCCAGAAGATCTTCTACTTCCACGTGGCCATCGCCATGGTGGCGCTGCTGGCGTTCCTCGTCGCGGCGATCGAGGGCATCCGCTACCTCCGCAGCCGCGACCCGCGCCACGACGAGGTCTCGTCGATCTGCGTCGGCGTCGGCCTCGCGTTCTCGATCCTGGTGGTCATCACCGGGTCGATCTGGGCGAAGGCGTCGTGGGGCACGTGGTGGGTGTGGACCGATCCCCGTCTCGTGACCTTCGTCATCGTGCTGCTGCTGTACGCCGCCTACTTCGTGCTGCGGAGCTCGGCGGAAGGCGAGCGGCAGGCGCGGTACAGCGCCATCTACTCGATCGCGGCCTTCGCGTCGGTGCCCCTGTCGTTCTACTCGGTGCGGGTGGCCCGCTCGTTCGTGCACCCGGTCGTGTTCAACCAGCAGGGCGCGAACATGCCGGACTCCATGCTCTGGTGGTTCGTCGTCGGGCAGATCGCGATGATCGGCGTCTTCCTCACGGTCCTCCAGCTCGAGCTGATCCAGCGCCGCGCCGACCGCGCCCTGCGCCGCGTGAAGGCCCGCCTCGAGGCCGCGGCGTGAACGAGTACGTCGCCGCCGCCTACGGCGTGATCCTGTTCGCCCTGCTGCTCTACGTCGTCGTCGTGGGCCTGCGCTCCGCGCGCCTCGCCCGCGAGGCCGAGCTCCTGGCCCGCCTCGTCGAGCGCGAGGAGGCCGAGCGCGACGGGGCGCACGAGACCGACCTGGCGGCCCGGTGAGCGGCAACCGCGTCGGCCCCAGCCGCCCGCCCGGTCCGGGCAAGCTCTTCTACCCCATGTTCGTCGACCTCGAGGGGCGCCGCTGCCTCGTGGTGGGCGGGGGCCCGGTGGCCACTGAGAAGGTCGAGAAGCTGCTCGACCACGGCGCCGCCGTCCGCCTGGTCACGCCGGAGATGACGCCCGATCTGGAGGCGATCGCCGCCGCCGGCCGCCTGCGGGAGCTGCACCGCCGCACCTACCGGCCCGAGGACCTGGAGGGCTGCTTCCTGGTCATCGCCGCCACCAACCTCGACGCCATCAACCGGATGGTGTGGCAGGACGCCGAGGCCCGGGACATGCTGTGCAACGTGGTGGACGTGCCGCCGCTCTGCAACTTCATCGTCCCGTCGATCGTGCGCCGCGGGGAGCTGGCCCTGGCGGTGTCCACCGGGGGCGCGAGCCCCGTGGTGGCGAAGCACATCCGCCGGGAGCTGGAGGCCGCCTACGGCCCTGAGTGGGAGTCGCTGGTCAACCTGCTCCGCGAGCTGCGCGACGACCTGAAGGACCGCTACCTCGACATGCCGAGCCGCCGCGACGCCGTGGAGCGGCTCATGGCGACCGACGTGATCGCCAGGCTCGCGGAGGGCGACGAGGCCGGCGCGCGCGAGCTGGCGCACCGGGTGCTCGACCTGGGGGTGGCCGCGTGACGCTCATGGTGCTCGGGCTCTCGCACAAGACCGCGCCGGTGGAGCAGCGCGAGAAGGCGGCCCTCTCCGAGAAGGACACCCGCGCGCTGCTGCGGACCCTCATGGAGGGCGGCGCCGTGACCGAGGCCGTCGCGCTCTCCACGTGCAACCGCACCGAGGTGTACGTCGCCGCGCCCGACCCGTACCTGGCCGAGGACGTGGTGGCCGGCGCGATCGTGACCCACTCGCGGATGTCGCCCGACGAGCTGGCCTGCGCCCGCTACGTGCTGCGCGAGGACCGGGCCGCCGCCCAGCTGTTCCGGGTGGCCTCCAGCCTCGACTCGATGGTGGTGGGCGAGAGCGAGATCCAGGGCCAGGTGCGCAACGCGTGGGAGCTGGGCCGCGAGGAGGGCACCACCGGGCCCATCCTCAACCAGTTGTTCCGCCAGGCGCTCGAGGTCGGCAAGTCGGTGCGGACGCAGACGCGGATCGGCACCGGCTCGGCGTCGGTCCCCGCCGTCGCCCTGGACCTGGCCGCCGACGTGCTGTCGAACCTCCCCGGGAGCCGCGTGCTGCTGATCGGCGCCGGGAAGATGGCGGAGGCCACCGCGATGGCGCTCATCCAGCACGGCGTGCGCGAGGTGGTGGTCGCCAACCGCACGGTCGGCACCGCCCGCGAGCTGGCCGACCGCGTCGGCGGCCGCGGCGTCGGTTTCGACATGCTCGCCACCGAGCTCGCCGGGGCCGACATCGTCATCTCGTCCACCGACGCGCCGCACGCGATCCTGCGCGAGGGCGACCTGGCCCCCGTCATGGCCGCCCGCGCCGATCGGCCGATGGTGATCGTGGACATCTCCGTGCCGCGCGACGTCGACCCCGCCGTCGCCGGGGTCCCCGGCGTGGCGCTGTTCGACATCGACGACCTTGAGCGCGTCGTCGAGTCCAACCTCAACGGCCGCCGCCTGGAGGCCGAGCGGGGCGAGGGCTTCGTGATCGGCGCCGTCCAGGGGTTCGCGTCGTGGCGGCGCGGGCTCAACGCGACGCCGGCGATCACCGACCTGCGGGCGCGCGCCGAGGAGATCCGCCAGACGGAGCTGGAGCGGCTGGACGGGAGCTGGGAGCACCTCTCCGACGCCGACCGCGCCCGCGTCGAGGCCCTCACGAAGGGCATCGTCAACAAGCTGCTGCACGAGCCGACGGTGCGGGTCCGCGCCGCCGCCGAGGACGGTGACAACGAGGCGCTGCGGCACCTCGAGAGCCTGCGTCACCTCTTCGGCCTCGAAGCTCCCGCCAACTGACCCCCCTCCCGGCGCGGTGCACCTGATCCTTGCCACGCGGCGCTCGCCGCTGGCGCGCGCCCAGACCGCCCAGGTGGCGGCGGCCCTGGAGGCCGCGGGGCACACCACACAGGCCCTCGAGGTGGTGACGACGGGTGACCGGTGGAGCGCCTCCGGCACCGACCCCGCCCCCGACCGCGGGCTGTTCGTGAAGGAGCTGGAGGAGGCGCTGCTCGACGGCCGGGCCCACCTGGCCGTCCATTCGGCCAAGGACCTCCCGGCCGACCTGCCCGCCGGGCTCGGCGTGGTGGCCGTTCCGGCGCGGGAGGACGCCCGGGACGTGCTGGTCGGGGTCCCCGGCGGCATCGACCACATGAAGGAGGGGGCGCGCGTCGGCACCGGCAGCCCGCGCCGGGCCGCCCAGTTGCTGGACGCGCGGCCCGACGCGGTGGTGGTGCCGGTGCGCGGCAACGTCGGCACCCGGCTGGAGAAGCTCGCGCGGGGCGAGTACGACGCGCTGGTGCTCGCCGCCGCCGGGCTGCGCCGCCTGGGGCTCGACCCGCCCGGCACCAGCCCCCTCGCGACCGACCTGAGCACGCCGGCGCCCGGGCAGGGGCTGCTGGCGGTGGAGGCCCGCCTGGACGGCGAGGCCGCCCTCGCCGCTGCCGAGGCACTCGACGACCCGGTCGCCCACGCCTGCCTGCTGGCCGAGCGGGCGCTGCTCCAGGGGCTCGGCGGCGGCTGCATGCGGCCCGTCGGCGCGTTCTGCGAGCCCACCCGCGACGGCCTGCGGATGGTGGCGTTCGCCGCCGCCGAGGCGGCGCCGGGGGGCGAGCGGGTGATCCTGGAGGGCGCGATCGGCGATGCCGAGGACCTCGGGCGCCGCGCCGCGGCCGAGCTGGCCGGCGTGCGCGGGTGAGCGGCATCGTCCACCTCGTGGGCGCCGGGCCCGGCGACCCCGGGCTGCTGACCGTCGCCGGGCGGCGGGCGCTGGAGGACGCGGAGGTGGTGGTGCACGACCGCCTCGGCACCGAGCAGTTGCTCCCGCTCTGCCGGCCCGACGCCCAGTTGATCGACGCCGGCAAGGCCCCCGGGCGCGCGGCGCTCACGCAGGAGCAGATCAACGCCGTGCTGGTGGAGCACGGCGCGGCGGGGAAGCGCGTGGTGCGGCTGAAGGGCGGCGACCCGTTCGTCTTCGGCCGCGGGGGCGAGGAGGCGCAGGCCCTGACGGCCGCGGAGGTGCCCTACGTCGTGGTCCCCGGCGTGACCAGCGCGATCGCCGCGCCGGCGTACGCGGGCATCCCGATCACCCATCGCGGCGTGGCCACGGCCTTCACCGTGGTGACGGGGCACGAGGACCCGGACAAGCCGTCGGAGCAGACCGACTGGGCGGCGCTCGCCGCGACCGGCGGGACGCTCTCGATCCTGATGGGCATGGGCCGTCTCGCGGGGATCGCGGAGGCGCTGATCGCGGGCGGCCGCTCCCCCGACGAGCCCGCCGCCGCCGTCCAGTGGGGCACCACCCCGCGCCAGCGCAGCGTGGTCGCCACCCTCTCGACACTGCCCGACCGGGTGCGCGAGGCGGGCCTCGGCTCCCCCGCCGTGGTGGTGGTGGGCCCGGTCGCCGCCCTGGCGCCCGAGATCGGGTGGCGCGAGGGGCCGCTGCTGGGCCGCACGGTGGTGGTCACGCGGGCGCGGGCCCAGGCCAGCGGGCTCACCGAGCGGCTGCGCGGGCTGGGCGCGTCCGTGGTGGAGCTGCCGGCCATCCGCATCCGCCCCCTCGACGAGACGCCGGAGGACGCGGCGATGGTGGCGGGCATCTCCCGTTACGGGCTGGTGGTGCTGACGAGCGTGAACGGCGTCGACGCGCTGTTCGAGCGGCTGGGCGGCCTCGGCCGCGACGCCCGGGCGATCCCCGAGGAGACCACCGTCGTGGCGATCGGCCCCGCCACCGCCGAGCGGCTGCTGCAGCATGGGATCCGCGCGGACCTGGTGCCGGAGCGGTTCGTGGCGGAGGGCATCCTGGAGTCGCTGGCCGCCCGGCCCCTGGAGGGCGTTCGGGCGCTGGTCGCGCGCGCGATGGGCGCGCGTCCCGACCTGGTCGACGGCCTCGCGGAGATGGGGGCGCTGGTCGACGAGCTGGAGCTGTACGAGGCCGTGCCGGAGGCGGCGACGGACGCCGCCCGCGAGGCGGCCGTGGGCGCCGACTGGCTCACGTTCACCGCGTCCTCCACGGTGCGGGCGTTCATGGGGCTGCTGGGCGACGGCGAGCGGGCGGCGCTGCGCGGCGGGCCGCGGGTGATCTCGATCGGCCCGGTCACCAGCGCGACCGCGCGCGAGGAGGGGCTGGAGGTGCACGCCGAGGCCGGCGAGCACACGATCCCCGGCCTCATCGACGCCCTGCTGGAGGACGCCGCGCGGTGATCACCGGACGGTGATATCGCTGCTCACCGACTTCGGCGCCGGCAGCGAGCACGTGGGTGCGTTGCACGCGGTGCTGGCGGTGGGCGCCCCGGGGGTGGAGCGGGTCGACCTGGCCCACGACCTCCCCGCCGGCGACGTCCGCGGCGCCGCCCTGGTTCTGGCGCGCCTGGCCCCCCTGCTGCCCGGCGCCGTCCATCTGGCCGTCGTCGATCCCGGGGTGGGGACCCCCCGCCGCGCCGCCGCCGTTCAATTGAACGACGGGGGCGCGTTGATCGGACCCGACAACGGCTTGCTGGCGCCCGCGGCCGAGGCCATCGGTGCGGTCGCCGCGGTGGCGCTGACCCCGCCGACCGAGGGCGCGGCGACCTTCCACGGCCGCGACCTCTTCGCCCCCGCCGCGGCGCGGATCGCCCGCGGTGTGGCGGTCACCGACCTGGGGGCGGCGTTCGACCCGGTGACCCTCGTGCGCCCGGACCTGCCGGCCGCCGAGACGCGCGAGGGGCATCTGCGCGCCCCGGCGGTCGCGATCGACCGGTTCGGCAACGTCCAGTTGCTGGCGGGGCAGGCCGACCTGGCCGCTGCCGGGTTCACGCGCGGCGACCGGATCTGGGCGGCGGTGACCGACCGCCGCCATCCCGCGACCGTGGGCCGCGTGTTCGCGGACGCGGCCCGCAAGGGGATGCTGGTGCACATCGACTCGCACGGGATGGTCGCGATCGCCGTGAACGGCGGGGACGCCGCCCGCCGGGTGGGCGTCGCCATCGGCGACGAGGTCACGCTGGGGCGGTGGGACCTCCGCGACTGAGGCGGGCGGCGATCGCGCCGGCCACCCGGCCCGCGCCGCCCTCGGCGAACATCAGGAAGAGGGAGGGCTCGACCAGTTCGAGCTCGAGCACCACCGGGTCGCCGGCGCCGTCGGGGATGACGTCCACGCGCGCGTAGAGCGACGGGCCGCCGGGGATCGCCGCCAGCGTCGCCTCGGCGACGGCCAACTCCGCCGCGGTGGGGGCGGCGGGGCGGATGTCCTCCTCCACGAACAGCCCGCCCACCACGGCCAGGCCGGGGACGAGCATGGGTCCCTTGCGGCACGCGTGGCTGAAGCGTCCCTCCAGGAACACGAGCGCCGTCTCCCCGCGCTCCCCCTCCACCGCGTCGAGGTAGGGCTGCGCCATCGCCACCCGTCCCTCCGCATGGAGCCGCGCGACGTGCTCCACCGCGTCCGCGGGGGTGCGTTCATTCGATCGTCCCCCCGAGTTCATTCGATACTTCGACGTGTCGATCGAGCCCGCCGAGACGGCCGGCTTGACCACCACCTGGGGGGCGTCGGGCCAGGCCATGGGCTCCCCGGGGGCGGCGAAGGCGGTGGGGACGGTGGGGACCCCGGCGGCCTGGAGGTCGGCGAGGTAGCGCTTGTCGCTGCTCCAGCGCAGGTGCGCCGGCGGGTTGACGAACGCGGTGACGGCGGCGGTCCGCTCCGCCCATGCGAGGAACTCCTCCCGCCGGTGCACGTAGTCCCACACCGACCGGATCACCACCAGGCCGAACCCGGCCCAGTCGACCCCCGGGTCGTCCCACAGCACCACCTCGTGCGGCACGCCGGCCGCCGCGAGCGCCGCCGTGAGGGGCGGGAGGTCGTCGTCCAGGCCCCGGGCGGGCGCCGCCGTGACGAGCGCGACGCGCGATCGATCGCCGGTCAATCGAGCGGCAGCCGGACCTCGAACCGCGTGTCGTGCGGCACCGACACCAGGCGCACCTGGCCGTGATGGTTCTCGACGATCCGGCGGACGATGTCGAGGCCCAGGCCGGTCCCCTTGCCGACCTCCTTCGTGGTGAAGAACGGCTCGAACAGCCGGCTCTGCAACTCGGCGGGCACCCCGGGGCCGTCGTCGCCGAGCTCCACCGTGATGCCGTCCGGGACCGGGCGGGTGCGGATGGTGATGGTGCCGTCGCCGTCCACCGCGTCGATCGCGTTGTCGAGCAGGTTCGTCCACACCTGGTTGAGCTGGGAGGCGTGGGCCGTGATGTGCGGCAGCGTGCGGTCGTAGTCGCGCACCACCCGCACGTCCCCCTTCTTCAGCTTGTGGTGGAGCATCGTGAGCGTGCTCTCGATGCCGTCGTGGACGTCGATCGTCTGGGTCTGGGCGCGGTCCATGTACGTGTACTCCTTCACCGCGGCCACGATCTCCGAGATGCGGGCGGTGCTGTCGTGCAGCTCCGTCACCAGGCCGCGGGCGGTGAGGGACGCCACCACCCAGTCGAGCGCGGCGGGCAGGGCCTTCCCGGCGTGCCCCTCCACGCGCGCCACCCACTCCGCGTCGATCCCGGCCTCCGCCAGCGGGGGCGCCAGCCGCCAGCCCTCCAGCCCCTTCTCGTCGAGGAGGTCGACCAGCTCGTCCTCCCGGTCGGCGGCCTCCAGGCCCGAGGTGGGGCCCTGCGCCAGCGCCCGCGCGACCGCCTCCTCCTGCAGCTCCACCAGGTTGCCGGCGTCCTCGCGCTCCACCCCGCTGCACACGAACGCGCGGAGGGTGTCGTTGAGCACCTCGAACTGGCGGGCCAGCTCCGACGCGCTGCGCCGCGCCGCCGCCGCCGGGTTGTTGAGCTCGTGCGCCAGGCCGGCGGAGAGGGTGCCGAGCGCCGCGAGCTTCTCCCGCTCCCGCATGATCGCCTCGGCCCCCTGGTGGACCGGCGCGATCATCCGCAGCGCCTTCTTCAGCACGCTCTTCTCGTCGCGCATCAGGCGGCGGAAGTCGTCGCCGGGCACCACGTACATGCGGCTCTCGACCACCGCCCGCCCGTCGGCCAGGCTCGGCTCCTCGGTGAGCAGGTTGGTGGCGCCGAAGTAGGTGGGCGCCGGCCGGGTGGCCATGACCACCTCCTCGCCGCCGAGGACGCGCAACCACTCCACCGCGCCCTCCACCAGCACGCAGAACCGGTCGGCCGCCTGCCCGGTGCGCACCACGTAGTCGCCGGCGGCCAGGTGCTCCTCGGTGGCGACGGCCGAGAGCTTCTCCAGGCACGCATCGCCGACCTCGTCGAACAGGTCGACCTGGCGGAGGGCGTCGATCACGCCAGCGTCCCCAGGTACTGGTGGACGAGCTGGACCGACATCGAGCCGTCCCCGACGGCGCCGGCGACCCGCTTGATGGAGCCCTGGCGGACGTCGCCCGCCACGAACACGCCCGGCAGGCTCGTCTCCAGCGTCAGCGGCGGCCGCTCCAGGGGCCACGGCGGCCGCACCCCGGGGGCCCGCAGGTCGGGTCCGGCCAGGATGAAGCCGTGCTCGTCGCGCGCCACCTGGTCGCCCAGCCAGTCGGTGTTCGGGCTCGCGCCGATGAAGATGAACACGGAGCGCCCGGGGGCGCGGTGCTCCTCGCCGCTGTCGCAGTTGCGCAGGGTCACGGCCTCGAGTTGCGCGTCACCGTGCGCGGCCACCACCTCGGTGCGCAGCTTCACGATGATGTTGGCGGCCGCCTCGATGCGTTCGACCAGGTACTGCGACATCGAGTCGCGCAGGTCGGCGCCGCGGTGGACGATCGCGACGGCGGCGGCGTGCTGGGCGAAGTACAGGGCCGCCTGGCCCGCCGAGTTGGCGCCGCCCACTACGACCACCTGCTCGCCCTCGCATGCCAGGGCCTCGGTGCGCGAGCCGCCGTAGTAGAGGCCCCGACCGACCATGGCGTCGCCGCCCGGGATGTCGAGGCGCCGGTACTGCACGCCGGTCGCGACCACCACCGCGTGGGCGGAGATCTCGTCGGAGCCGTCGAGCACGATCGTGCGCGCCGGCCCGCGCGCCTCCAGGCGCATCGCGTCGGTCACCGACAGCAGCTCGGCGCCGAAGCGCCGCGCCTGGGCGGTGGCGCGGCGGGTCAGGTCGCCGCCCG
Source organism: Thermoleophilia bacterium (assembly GCA_050250915.1). Lineage (GTDB taxonomy): Bacteria > Actinomycetota > Thermoleophilia > Miltoncostaeales > Miltoncostaeaceae > Miltoncostaea. Next base: position 3,674 of record JBFWNT010000019.1, on the reverse strand, counting down.
AGAGGCCGACGGGGAAGCCGAGGTAGTTCTCAATCCGGGAGCTCTGGCCGGCCTGGCCGCCGGGGGCCTCGCGCTCCACCAGCACCGTCCGCAGACCCTCGGACGCCCCGTACACCGCGGCCGCCAGCCCCGCCGGCCCCGCGCCGACGACCACCAGGTCGTAGAACTTCCCCTCGGCCCGCGTGCGCATCCCCAGGCGGTCGGCGACGGACCGGTTGGACGGGGCCGTCATCACCTCGCCGTCGGGGAACACGAGCACCGGCAGGGTCGCGCCCCGGCCTCCCGCCGCTCCCAGCAGCACCTGCGCCTCGGGGTCCAGCTCCACGTCCAGCCAGCGGTACGGCACGTTGTTGCGCGCCAGGAAGTCCTTCAGCTCGTGCGACTCCCGCGAGAAGCGGTGGCCGATGACCCGCACCGCCAGCTCCGGCGGCGCACCCGCCTGCCAGTCGGCCAGCAGGTCGTCGAGCACCGGGTACAGCTGCTCCTCGGGCGGGTCCCACGGCTTCAGCAGGTAGTGGTCGAGCGCGACCTTGTTGATCGCGTCGATCGCGGCCTGGGTGTCGGCGTAGGCGGTCAGCAGCACGCGCTTCGCGTCGGGCGCCACCTCCAGGGCCCGCTCCAGGAACTCGACCCCCGTCATCTGCGGCATCCGCTGGTCGGCCACCATCAGCGCCACCGGCTCCTCGCGCAGCCGCACCTGGCCCAGCATCTCCAGCCCCTGCGCGCCCGACTCGGCCCGCAGCACGCGGTAGTGCTCGCCGTACTGCCGGCGCAGGTCCCGCTGGACCGCGCGCGAGACCCCGGGGTCGTCGTCGACGCTGATCATCACGGGCTTGGCCCCGCGCGGGGCGGGCGCCGGTGGAACGGACTCGGGCACTCGGGCCCATTCGTACCGCATCCGGGCGCGCCGCGCCCCCGCCTCGCTAGCGTCGGAGTGCATGGCCGTCGTCCGGATCACCGAGTTCACCGACCCCGCCTGCCCGTGGGCGTACAGCGCGGAGCCGTTCCGCCGGCGCCTCGACTGGCTCTACGGCACGGACCTCGTGTGGGAGGTCCGGATGGTGGTGCTGTCGGATTCGCCCGAGCACTATGCGGCCAAGGGGTTCGACACGAAGCGCATGGCGGCGGCGTACCGGCGCATCGCCCACGACCACGGGATGCCGATCGACACGGCCGAGCGGCCGCGGCTCACGGCCAGCCTGCCCGCATGCCGGGCCGTCGTGGCCGCCCGGCGCGAGTCGCCCGATCGGATGCGCCCGCTGCTGCGGCGCCTGCGGGTGCGGACGTTCCGGGGCGAGCTGCTCGACGAGCCCGCCACCATCCACGGCGCCGCCCGCGACGCCGGCATCGACCCCGACGAGCTGGAGCGCTGGATCGCCGACCCCGCCACCGACGAGGCCGTGCGCGAGGACATGGCCGCCGCCCGCGCCCCCATGCCGGCGGCGCTGGTTCTGGACGAGCGCCTGGCCAACTGGTCCGGCGGCCGCCGCTACACGTGCCCGTCGTACGAGATCGAGCGCCTGGCCGACGGCGTGCGGATCGCGGTCCCCGGCTTCCAGCCGTTCCAGGTCTACGACGTGATCACCGCCAACCTGCTCCCGGGCGTCCGGCGGGCCGACGCCCCCGCGTCGGCGGAGGAGGTGCTGCGCTGGACAGGGACCCCGCTGGCCTCGAAGGAGGTGGCGGTGGTCCGCGACATCCCGCTGGAGGACGCGCGGGAGGAGCTGGGCCGGGTGGCCGAGGAGGAGCACGTGGGGTCCGACGGGTTCTGGACCCTCCCCGGGTCGCACCCGTACGGCGGCTAGGCGGGCGAGGGCTCCTCCCGCTCCACCGGCCGGCCCAGACGCTCCCAGGCGCCGATCCCGCCGCCCACCACGTGGATCACCTCGGGCACGTCGTGCCCCGCGATGAGGCTCGCCCCGATCGCGGCGCGCTGCCCGGAGCCGCAGATCACCGCCACCGGCCGCGACGGGTCGAGCTCCGGCACCGGGTCCCGCAGCGTGTGCCACGGCCGGTGCACGGCGCCGGGGATCCGCACCGTCCGCCACTCGTCGGCCTCGCGCACGTCGATCAACTGGACGTCGGGGTCGGCGTCCAATCGATCGCCGAGCGCGGCGACGTCCAACCGGTCGATCCGGGCGACGGGGCGACCCTCGTGGCGCCAGCCGGTCATCCCGCCCGCGAGGTGCCCCACCACCCCGTCGATGCCGACCGCCGCGGCCAGGCGCGCGGCGTGGCGGGCCTCGTCGTCGTCGCGCCCCACCAGCACCACCTCCTGCCCGGGCGGGGCGAGCCACCCGAGGCGGGTGCCGAAGCCGGCGCGCAGGGCGGTCACGGCGACGGCGCCGGGGACGTGGGCCTCGTCGAACTGCACCTCGGCGCGCACGTCGACCACCAGGGCGCCCGCCGCCTGGCGCCCCAGCACCTGCACGGGGGTCATCGCCCGGTCGGTGGGGTCCATCGTGACCAGGGGCCCGCGGTTGATCTCGACGATGCGGCGGAAGTTCGGCGGCTGGAGCCCGATCGCGGCGAGCGACGCCTGCACGAAGCGCTCCTCGTCCAATTCGGCCAGTTGCGCGTTGTGGGCGCGCTCGTAGCCGATGGTGGAGCTCACCTTCATGCTCATCTCCGGCCCGCCGCACAGGGAGCCGCCCAGGTGGCCGGGCCACACCTCCACCTCCGGCGCCATCCCCAGCAGGCCGCCGTGGAGGCTGCGGAAGATGTCGCGGGCGCCGTCCTCGGCGGTCACGGCCAGGTCGGGGCGCGCGACGTCGCCGACGAAGAGGGAGTCGCCGGTCAGGATCGCCCACGGCTCGGGCCCGCGCGTGGTGTCCACCAGGGCGAAGGCGGTGTGCTCGGGCCGGTGGCCGGGGGTGTGGAGGGCGGCCACCCGCACGGAGCCCAGGTCGAGGGCCCACCCGCCGTCGATGGGCTCGTGGTCGTACTCGGCGCCGGCGTCGCGGTGCACGTGGATCACGGCGCCGGTGGCGGCCGCCAGCCGGCCGTGGCCGGACACGTGGTCGGCGTGGGTGTGGGTCTCCAGGACGTGGGCGATGTGGACGCCCATGTAGCGGGCGAGGGCCAGGTACTCCTCGACCTCCAGGCGGGGGTCGACGACGGCCGCGACGCCCGCGTCCTCGTCGCCGACGAGGTACGACGCGCAGCCGAGGTCGTCGTTGATGACCTGCCGGAAGATCACCGCCCCGACGCTATACATACTCCGGGGTGGTATGCAACACTCGGCCCATGGGCGCCACCGACGACACGCACATCCCCGGCTACTCCGCCGCCGACTCCACCAACGCCATCCTGAAGCGCCTGCGCCGCGTGGAGGGCCAGGTGCGCGGCATCGCGGGGATGGTCGAGGACGAGCGGTACTGCATCGACGTCCTCCAGCAGATCGCCGCCGCCCAGGCGGCGCTGGACAAGGTCGCGATCGCGCTGGTCGACGACCACGTGCGCCACTGCGTGATGGGCGCCGACGCCTCCAACCAGGAGGAGATGCAGGCGGAGCTGATGACGGCCCTCTCCCGGATGGTCGGCCGCCGCTAGCTGTGAATCCCGGCAGCGTTCGTCAGCTGTAGCTGCTGGAGGCGTGCGGCTGGGGTTTGCCGGTCGATGCCGGCGTGGGGTCGGGAGTGGTTGTACCAGTCGAGCCATCGGCCGAGCGCGTC
>JBFWNT010000018.1:0-70664 GCA_050250915.1 Thermoleophilia bacterium | reverse complement strand
AGCACCCGGAGCCGGGCGGCGTGAACTGGACGATGCGGAACCCGTTGTCGAACGGGAAGTCGGCGTCGAGCCGCCACCCGAGCCCCGCATAGAACGCCTTCGCGCGGTCCACGTCCGCGACGGGCACCACCACGGCCTCCAGCTTCAGGTCGGGCACCTGCGCCTCCTGCTCGTTGTACAACGGCCGTTCGGTCAGGAGGGAATACGTATGCCTGCCGGGGTGGGAAACGCAAGAGGCGTGCGTGACACGCCCTCGGCGGGCACTTCCGGGCCATGACCCCGCAGCCCGAGCGGACGCCCGACGGGCGCTTCCTGCTGATCGGCGGTCGCCGCTGGCGGGCCTCCGATCCCGCGATCCCGGATCCGCTCAGGGCGGAGCTCGTCGCCGAGCTGATGGACGCCCGGCGCGCGGTGCGCGCGGCGGGTGCGAGTGGGCCGGGGACGGCGGCGGCGCGCGAGCGGGTGCGGGACGCGAAGGTGGCGCTCGGAGAGCGCGGGGAGCCGTGGTGGGAGCCGGCCTCCGAGGCGGGCAGGTCGGCGCGCCTGCGGGCGGCGATGCTCACGCTCCTCCGCGCCCGCGACCCGGCGAGGACCATCTGCCCGAGCGACGCGGCACGGGTGGCGGGCGGCGCTGCGTGGCGCGCCGCGATGCAGCCGGCCCGTGATGTCGCCGCCGACCTGGCCGACGCCGGGACGCTCGAGGTGCGGCAGCGCGGCCGCCCCGTCGACATCCGGGGCGCGCGGGGACCGGTGCGCCTCGCGCGGGGGCCCGCGTGGCCTGGCGCGGCGTAACCGCCGGGTCGCTAGGCGACCGCCTCGGCGAGGAGCTCCAGCCCCGGCTGCGTGACCCGGCTGAGGTCCTCGTAGACGGCGAAGTCGCGGCTGGTGATGTCCACGAAGTTGGGGGACGCCGCGACCCCGGCGAGCAGGTCGGAGGCGAGGTAGGCCTCCACCGCCTGCCGGTCCCGGAAGAGGTAGACGCCCCCGTACGTCGCGGAGGCGTCCTCGTGGAGCCACAGCTTCGCGAGCAGTCCGGGCACCCGGGCGAACGCGGGCGCGAGTTCGGCGGATGCCGCCCGGTACGCGTCCTCGGTCATGTCCGCCAGGTGGAAGTTGATGATCAGGACGTGCATGTGGTCCCTCCTCTCGGGCGCGCTCGCGCGCCCGGTCGTCGTGCCGGGGGTCGGCACGATCGCCCGGCCGTCCGGGACGGGCGTGACGATGAAGGGGCCGCGCGCATCACCCGGCGTGCCCCGCGCCGTGCTGCCGCGGCGGGCCCGTCGGTGATCGTGCGCTGTGTCGGCGGCACCGGGTCCACCCCGGCAGGACGGCCGGACCAGGCGACCATATGCCTGGTGGTGGACCGGGTGCCAGGCCCGTGCGGACCGCCTACACGAAGATCAGGACGCCCCCGAGGACGATCATCCCGATCAGGAACACCACCGCGAGCACGATCGCGATGACCTTGATGGCGCCCCCGTGTCGTTCCTGGTCGAAGAGCATGTCGCGGCGGAACCGTACACGTTGATCGCCCGGGGTTCGTGCGGGTCTGGGGCTTGCCCGCTCAGGCCGGCGGCAGGCGCCCGTCACGGGGCGGGGCGGGCCGCAGCCTCGGCACCACCGTCGCCCTGACGGAGCGCGCGACCCCGGCCGGGTCCGTCAGACGCATGCTCAGCCGCAGCGGGAGGCGTCCGGCCCGCGCGAACGGCCGCCGCAGTGCCCGTGGCAGCGCCACGGCGACGGTGGCCCTCGCGCCGGCCTCGAGCCGGAAACGCGCGGGGCGCAGGGCGACGCGCCGGGCTCGGGGGCCCGGTGTGAGGCGGCGGACCGTCGTCCCGGTGATCCTGCCCCGGACGGGGAAGGGGTTGCGGTTGAGCACCACCAGCCTCACCGGCCCCCTCGGTCCGATGCGGCTCGGCGCCAGCCTCAGCGCAACCAGGGTCCGGGGGCCGAAGGTGCGCGGCGGTGATGGCTGGACACGCACGGGCGTGCTGGTCTGCGACGCCTCTCCCGCCGCGTTCGAGGCACTGACGATGCAGCGGTATTCGCCGGCTGCGAGCGCGATGTAGGTCGGCGCGGTTGCGCCGGCGATCTCCGCGCCGTCCCGGCTCCACCGGTGCTGGAGCGCCCGGGGCGCCCGGTAGAGGAACGCGCCTGACACGTCCGGGGCCCAGGAGCCGGCGGTGCAGGACAGCACCGAGCCGGGGGGACCGGCGCCCGTGATCGCGGGGGCGCCCGCCGCCGCGGGTGGGACGAGCAGCGCGGGGAACCCGGCCTCGCTCACGGTTGCGCCGGTCGTCACCACGTTGCCGCCGCCGCTCCCGTCGAGACGGGCGAACGAGATGGCCGGTGCGCCGTAGTTGGCCCAGTAGACGGTCCTCGCCTCGGGGTCGATCGCGACCCCCTCGGGGTCATTGACCGTGGCCCCCGCGGTGGGGAGGTCGCCGCCACCCGTGCCGTCCAGGGCCGCGAACGAGATCGTGTCGCCGTTGAGATTCGCCCAGTAGATCCGCCCCGTGCCGGGGTCGAGCGCGACTCCGGCGGGACCGTTGACCGTGGCGCCCGCCGTGGGGATGTCGGCGCCGCCGCTGCCGTCGAGGCGGGCGAAGGAGATCTTCCCGGCGCCGTAGTTGGCCCAGTAGACCCGCCCGCCCGCCGGGTCGACGGCCACACCCAGCGGATTGCTCAGCGCGGTCGCCCCCGCCGTGTTGAGGTCGCCCCCGCCGCTTCCGTCGAGCGCGGCGAACGAGATCCGGCTGCCGCCGCCGCCGGGGGCGTTGGCCCAGTAGATCCGCCCGCCCGCCGGGTCGATCGCGACGCCGTACGGCGAGGCCACGGTGGCGCCGGCGGTGCGCAGGTCGCCGCCGCCCGTGCCGTCGAGGTTGGCGAACGAGATCTTGTTGCCGTCGTAGTTGGCCCAGTAGAGCCGCCCGGCGGCAGGGTCGATCGCCATCCCCTGCGGGCCGGAGAGCGTGGCCCCGCCGATCGGCACGTTCCCCGCGCCCTCGCCGGCGAGGTTGGCGAAGCCGATCGAGTTGCCGGCGTCGTTCGTCCAGTAGACCCGGGCGGCGCCCTCCGCGGCGGCCGGCAGCGCGGCGAGCGCCGCGATGGCGACCAGACCCGCGTCGCGCGCCCACCGCCGGGGCCGCCCCCGGCTCACCGGGGGCCGCCCGCCGCGATCGTCCACGATGTCGTGGGTCCGGGGGTCACGCATGCGAGCCTATGTCGAGCGCGGCCCGCGGGCGACCCCGCCCACGGGCGGCGCGGCCCGGGGGCTCGGGGCGCGGGAACGCAGCGCCGGACGGCCTCGGCGTCCGTGCGTTCCCCGCCGCGCCTGCCCGGGGAGGGGCGACGTTCGCCGCCGATGGCAAACCCGCCGCCGCCGGACCCTCCCGGGTGGAACTCCTCGGGCAGGACTCGAACCTGCAGACTCGTCGGAGCTCTCTGTTTCCCCTGCATCCGGGAAGTTTCCCGGAAGGACCACGCACGGCCGGGGACACACTGGGACATCACGCCAGCGGGGCTTGGCGGGGCTTGAGGGGGCGGGGTAGTCCATGCGCCGACCCTAGTCAGGCAGGCCCACGGGGCACCTGTTTCTCGCCTCGTGGGAGGGGAGACCAAGCGCGCCTGGCGGCCCGTCCGGGCCGACTTTCGGCTAGCTGCAAGCGGTCGCCGAAGGGCGTCGTACGTTCGCAATCGCAAGGGGGTGAAGGGACTGATCCCACCCCGCGGACGACGGCGAAGGAGCCGCCATGACAGATACGGCAGTCACGATCGAGGAGGCCCTGCCGCCTCTGCCGACGCTGATCGACCAGCGCCGGATGCGGGACGAGCTCGGGGTCGCAGAGGCCACTGCGGAGCGGATCTTCCGCTGCGTCACGCTCGTGCGGATCCCCGGCCTGCGCAAGGTCTACGCCTACCGCGACGAGGTGCTCGCCTTCATCCGGAGTTGCGAGACCCAGCCGGAGGCCCGCTGATGGGCTCCGCACACATCCTCACAAGGGGCAAGGACCCGAGCGGCAAGTGGGTCACCCGCGGCCTGACCGCCCGGACGGGCCGGCCCCAGGCGGGCAGGTCCGAGCCGCTGACTGACGTCCGCTACGTGGTCCGCTACCGCGTGGGCGGTCGGGGGAGCAAGCCGCTCACGGGCGGCACCTTCTCCACCATGCGCGAGGCCAAGGCTCGTCGGGACGCGATCCGCCTCCGGCTCGCGGCCGGTGAGGATCCGCGCGAACCCATCAAGGCAGTCGGGACGCCCCTGCTCCAAGCCCTTGAGCAGACGCTTGAGGAGAGGCGAGTGGGTCTGGCCCCGGAGACGGTGCGCAACTGGAGGAACGGTATCGCCAACCTCGGCGAGCTCGGCTCGATCTTCATCGAAGAGATGCGCTGGCAGGACTTGCAGGCTTGGCACCTTGCCAACCTGCACCTTGCGCCGAGCACTCGCGCTCAGTACTTCGGCCAGTACCGCAGTGCGCTTGGCCGCTTCGACATCGAGCCGAACCCCGCCGACAGCCGCAACCTACGCTGGGCGAAGAAGGCACGAGGGCCCGCCGCGAGCGAGATCCATGAGGACGGTGCGGCCGGCTCCGTCTGCCCGACACACGCGGAGGTCGAGGCGATGCTCGAGCACCTGCGCAATCGCCCTGGCCGAACCTTGCCGAGCCCCCATCTGAAGCCGGTGATGTTCATGGCCCTCACGGGGGTCCGCTTCTGCGAGCTGAAGGGCATCCGACGTGCTGACGTCGACGTCGCCAGGGGGCGCATCTGGATCCCGAGGACCAAGGGCGGGACCGCCGGACACCGGTTCATCCCGATCACCCGGGAACTCGCACCGCTGATCCCTCTCCTCGACCTCTCGCCGTCCCGAGGCCAACGACTGCTCTTTCCTCACCCGAGGACCGGAGGCCCCCTCACTCACAACAGCATCTACAAGGCGATGATGAGGGCGAGCAAGGCCGCCGGCCTGCCGAGCACGATCGGCCCCCACGACCTGCGCCACCGCTTCCTCTCACGCCTGCTGGCCGCCAACGTGCCCGACGCGATGGTCCGGGACATCGCAGGCCATTCGAACCTCACCAGTCTTCATCGGGTCTACGCCCACGTGCTTCCCAACGAGCCGGTCGCGCCTCTCGTCATCCTTCGCGAGGACGTGATCCGCTTCTTCGATGAGGGCCGTGATCGGCGGACGACGTGAGTCGCTCGCAGGCGACCCACGTGCCTTCGTGTTCGCCGCTGAGTCGCTGTCGGGAGGGTCGTCCCGGAAGGCTCGACGAGGTGAGCAGCGCACGCGCCTTGGGCGGACATTCGTTGAGTGAGACCGCGGTAGTGTCCTCTCGTGTGAGCGCACGTGGAGCCCCTCGAGCCTCGCGGCCCTTCCCGGATGAGCTGCCTCCACTTCTGGCGGCGAGCGGGATGAGTCTTCGCGAGCTCGCGCGGCAGGTCGGCGTCGATGTCGCCCATCTCTCGCGGGTTGCGAGCGCGTCGCAGGGGCGGGAGATCTCGGGTCAGCTTGCCGGGCGAGTGGCAGACGCCCTCAGCCTGCCCAACGACTTCTTTGTTGAGACCCGCCAGGCGAGCGTGCTCCAGGCCATCCGGGCCGATCGAGAGTTCCTCGATCGTGTCTACGACGCGCTCGCCGCCGGACCTGAGGGCTAGTCTGAGGCCGCCTGCGCGCTGAGCGAAGGATCGCCGGCGCCAGCCAGGTCGTCCTTGTCGACCCGCCCGTAGAACTGCTCCCAGATCCAGGGCTCCAAGTAGCGGGCCTGGACGGTGGTCTTGCCACAGGCCGTGATGTTCGCCTGCTTTTGGCACTGGTAACGCACCAGACCCTTGGAGCCGTAGTTCCCCTGCATCCTGTGGCCGCACTGACCGCAGACCAGCAGCCCCTTGAGCATGTAGGTGCGGGAGAGGTAGGGCCGCTTCTCGTCGGTCATTAGGGTCGCCCGCACGGCCCGAAGCTCATCCTCGGTCACGATCGCTGGCCACACAGCGGGCCCCACGGGCTCACCCAGGTCCTCTCGGATGCCTGCGTAGCGCCAACGCATCAGGATCTTCTTCAGGTTGGCCGAGTGGAAGGCGCTCTGGCCAGTCGCGGTCTTCACCCCACGGCGCTCCCAGTCCAGACAGATCGCCTCAGGGACTCCCCTTTGATCACCCGGAGCTTCCTGATGATGTGCGACTACAGACGTCCTGTGGCGTGCGGTTCTGCTTGCACCCACTGCATCAGGAGCACCGATAGGCCGCAGAGTCTCCCTCGGGCCTCTCGATCCGTCTAGAGAATGAACGGAGTCGGTGAGTGCCCGGGGTGGCCCGTTGTCTGGTAGACGACCTCTCCTGACCCGAGGTTGTCGTCCCAAGTGATCGTCACCTTGAAGGTCTCAACCGAGACCTTCTCGTTCTGGTCCACGATGATCGAGCCTTTGGGCACCTGGAAACGGAACTCGCAGAAGGGAGCGATGCCAGCGCCAGGCATATCTCGTCCAGCGACCTGCTCGTGAGAGGTTGAGCCGGTCGGGGCCAGTGAGACACCCGAGACCTGACCCTTGGCGTCGGCTGTGATGTTGCGGGCGGGACCACGGCCGATGTTCCACACCCGGATGAGGAAGTAGCCACCGTCTGGCGTCGTCGCGGCCTGGAGTGGGAGCGGACTCAGGATCGCTCCGATCTCGGCTCGAAGCTGGTTTTGCGCCTGGTCTCGCTCTCGGCCTTCTGCGGCTTCCGCCCGTCGTTCCGCTGAGCGTGCCTGGAGAAAGGAGAGGAAGACAGCCAGCAGAGCTACGGCCGCTCCTGCGAACGAAGCGAAGCCATCGTGTCGCTCGAACCAGGCCAGAGTACGGGGAACGAGAACAGCCACGAGTCCAGACAGCGTGATGACGGACACCACGACCACCAGGAATCTCCACTGGGCCTCCGGCGGGCCGACGAAGACCTTGGGCTTCTTTTTCTTCCCAGCCATGGTCGCCAGGGTCCAGTCCGTGACGGTTGCCATACGCAGCAGGGTAAGAATCTGACCGGACAGCCGATCTCTCCAAGGGCCGACCCGTCCGACGAAAGGCTTGGGGCGCCGTGGCCGCTGTCAAACGGGTAGCGTGGGCGAGAGCGATTCCGCGGAGGATGAGCGCCGTCGCCGCCCCTTGGCGCGCCTCGACCTTGACACCTCGGTGGGCCGCGGGGGCCTACAGCCGGTCAGCGGGTTCGCGTCGCGCCTGCCTCCGCAGGCGCGATCCCTGGCCCTCTCCCAGCCGCACCGCTGGGGAAGATCCTCGACTCCTTCGACTCGAATCGGAGCCGTCAACTTACGGTGACCCTCGCAGCGGCGCTCGTGGGTGGGTATGAGGTGACGCTCGCCTACCTCTTTGGGCGCCCTCGAAGGGGCGGTCGAGAGGGAGGCGGGGGACCCGACGGTCCCCGAGATCGGGGGCGGAGCAGCTTCGGCCTGAACTCATCCACCCATTCTTGGCGCGTGTAGTGGAACGAGCCCCACTTCACAGTGCGGAGGGCTCCAGTCCTTGCGGCGCTGCGCAGCCTCAACAGCTCGCGCCTATCCCGCGCGAGGTCCGTGAGCGGCAGGTCGTTGATCTCCTCGCCGATCGCCTCACCGACAAAGATGGGCCAGCTCTTCCAGCTGTTCCGGCGAGCGCGCTCGACGAAAGCGTACGTCGGCAACTCCGGATGCGCCCTGCGGACCCGAGCGTAGGTCGTCTCGTTGAACCCACAACCACGGCCCGTGAACCGAATGGAGACGCGGATAGCCTCCTTCGCGACGTCCTGATCCGAGGACGACCACGGCTCGCGCGGGGTGGCCTCCGGTGGGCGTGAGGCGTCCGGGCAGGGCAAGGAGATGGGTGTGGACACCCAGAGGGGAGTCCAGTCGAGCCGAGGTCGCCGCGCAATCCTCTTCGGCCTGAGGGGCTTAGGCCGCTGCGCCGCCGGCGTGGACCAGTAGGTCGTGGTCACCATCCGGTGATCGAGCGGCTCCTCGTCATCTTGGAACTGTCCATCACGCCAGGACGTGCTTGACAGTTCGGATGGCGGGCGACGCGGGGAGGAGGTGGGCTTCAGGGCTCCCCCATCGGAGGCGATCGGGCCGATCGGACCAACGACCTTCGTTCCCGGCGGGACCAGCGGACCCCTGAGCTCGAGGGTGAAGCCATCGGGCGCGTCCTTGATCAGGATGGAGCTCAGGGAGGCCTTGACCACCGCTGCCCTCCGGCGCAGGTGATCAGGGTCATCCGGTGGTTCGTCCGTGAGGACCTCCTCGAGCTTCTCAAGCAGTTCCCCGTAGGTGCTCTCGTCGTCGAGTCCGGCCGCGCGCGCGATCGCGCCCATGTCCTTCTCCAGCGGCGTGACCGGAGGCGTGGGGTCAAGGACGTCGTCCATTCTGAGGCGCCGCTTCAGCCGCTCCCGCTTCTCATGGAGAGGGGAGATGATCTTCGAGAACTCGCTCGCGGTCATCTGCGAGTCAGGATGCTTCGGGTCGCTCCAACGCGCCTCGCGGTGTTCGATGAGCAGTCCCAGGTCCCGCAGCTCCGACTCCACCTGGGTGCGTGCCTCAGGGCTGAGGATCCGTGGCCGCTCGGCTGGATCGCCACGCGGAGCTCGTCGCCACTGCTCCTGAAGCTCGCGATTGGCGGCAAGCTGGCGAAGGGCCCGCATCACTGTGGGCTCGAGCACGTTCTGCGGGATGACCATCCCGCGGCAGCTCCCGGGGGTGCGTGGGTAGTGGCTGTAGACGTAACCGTCCGCGCTGCTCGTGGGCCTGCCGCGCAGCACCAGGGACGTGCATGTCCGGGGCAACTTCGCGGCGTCTTCCTTCGCGACGGGGAGGTCTTGGCAACGGTCGTGGATGACCTCGACTCCATTCAGAGCGAGGAACCCGACAGGGGTAACGCTGTGTCGGCCCGTGTTCAGGGCGAGCCGCTCCTGGTTGCGCTGGAAGAGCTCCAGCGGGATCGGCGCCGCGATCTTGATCGGGTTTGCCGTGACCTGCCGCCCGTTCCAGGAGACCGTGTATTCGCCGGTGACGTAGATCGGGTTGCGCAGCATGTTCGCGATCATTCCGACCGACATCGGGCACCCGAGTGCCTCGAGTTTCTCCTCGAGGCGTCGTAGGCCCCCTGTCGCGCCCTCCTCATGCAGTTCCTCGTAGCCGCGGTGGACGATCACAACAAACGGCCACTGCTCGGGATCGACGACGACCTCGCCGCACTCGGGGTTGTAGTAGAAGCCAAAGGGAAGCGCGCCGGGGCGTCCGCGCCCCTCCGCGAGGCGGGTCGCGATCATCCCGCCGTGGGTCCGGCTGAAGATGTCGTCGCGCTCTTCCTCGGCCTGGTTGCTCTTGCGCCGCCAGTAGTGGAGATCGCGTATCCAGTCGAGGTGCCCGAACTGGGACAGGTAGAGCTGTGTCCCGCTGCTGATGAACAGATCCTCGAGCTGGGCTCGGACCAGGTCGTTTCGGTGGATGCGGTCCACGCCACGCGCACACACCGCGTCAACCTCTCCGTTGGCGATCAGCTCGTGGAGGAGCAGGAGATCAGGCCGGTACTCGAAGCGTCGGGCTCCCGTGCTGTTGGTGGTGACCACGAGATGGCCGAGCTTGAGTTCGAACTGGGAGGCCGTGTGCCAGATTGCTTGGACCTGGCTCAGCGCGCTTTCCCCTTTTCGAATCTCGTCGCCCGACAGGCGTGCGAGCGCGAACCCGCTGCCGCTCTCTGAGAGTCGCCAGTACATGAAGCCGGTTCCTTGGCGGCGCTCGCCGACCGTTGGCTCGCCGATCTCCGCGCGAAGCTGGGCGGTTGCCGTCGCCTCCGTGAAGGCAGAGACCCGCGGTTGGCGGCCGCCTCGCCCAGGGCGACGCCGGGGCGCGCGTGGCGCCTCGCTCACGATGGCCTTCGGGTCCGCACCCCATGATTGTCGATGCGTGCTCGGCCCGGCCGCTCGTTTCTCGCGGCGTCGCACCACCGGGTAGCCAAACGAGGCTACCGGTCGTTCGCGGCGACGCCCGGCGGGTCCGTCGGTCACCACCCCAGTCCAGATGAGGCGCCCCACCTCCCTGTAGCTCAGCGGCTCGCTCACCTGTGCGAGCCCGTCGTGCGCTCCTGGGTGACCGGGGCCGGCGTGCCAGGACAGAAGCGGGTTGAACCCGGGGAGGGGGCGCCTCAGCAGGATCGATACGACTGCACGGGCGACGAGACGCTCCGCGCTCGGGGCCTCGGAGGGCTCCCGATCCCGAGAATCCGCTCCATGGATCCAGCTCTCTACCTGACCACTCGCGGAGGCGGCGAGGACCGCGTCAAGGAAGCCTTCATCGGTCTCAAGCCAGGCGACGCCGCTGCAGCTGGGTCTCGGAGTGGGCACTCGAACTGGCATCGACGGGTGACGATGGCTGGGCTGCTTCCGCCGACCACGGGTCGGCGCGGGGAGAGGGGGTTGACACCCTCCCAGTTTGTTGATCAGACTGTCAACACCGTGACGCTGAAGGCGCCCGGGCGTTTGCTCGTGTCCCTCAATAGCCGGGTGGAGTCGTGGCGCGCCTCGAGCTCAAGGATCCCTTGGTGGTGGTCACCCTCTCGCGGAGGAACCTGCGGTCGCTGCTCCACAAGTTGGACTGGCCCGCTAGCGCTCGGACCATCACCAACGGGGACGCCTATCGGGACGGCGAGCCGGTCGGCGACGTCCTGCTCGTGCTCCGGGCCGAGGAGGACGAGGAGCACTACGCGAGGCGCCCGGCGCCGCCGGGTCCGATGCATCCCCGCACAGAGCGGGCCATCGCCGACGGCGCGAGCAGCGCCGGCAAGGAGCCCAGATCGTCTGGCGGGGCGGGATCAGAGTCCTCGGTCCGTCTCGTCATCGAGCTCGTTCTGGCTGAGGAGGTGGCCTCACGCGCTCTCGCGTTGGTCGTGGCGAGGCAGGATGGCGACTTCGCCGTCTTCCTCCAGTCCGTGGTCGAGCGGGAGGTGATGCGTCGAGACTCGCTTGAGGCGGTCGCGGAGTGGGAGCGCGAGCACGGGCCGATCTCGGCAGCCGAACTGGATCGCCTGCGCGGAGAGCTCCTGGATTGATGGGATGAAGGGGTGGGGCAGAGGTGGGCTTCGCGCAGATCCTGCACCGGGCAGGTCATCGGCTCCGTCTGCACGACGAACTGGCCAGCTGCCGGACCGGCCAAGTCCGGTCCTCCCCGCTCCCTGCAATCGCAGAAACCTGCCCTCCGTCAGTTCTAGAGCTAAAAGGCGCCGCCCCGTGCGGATCCCGGCCCCAGCAAGTCACGGATCGGTGTTCCAGCCAGGTCGACCCCATCGCGTCTGATCTGACCGACGATCGGCGGCCGGTCGTGCTCGAGCTGCTCCAAGGCCTCCTCGTCGATGAGGTGGATGCTCAGGTGGTTGCCGCTGATGCGCCGGATCCGTTCAGATGTGGCAGCGAGCTGGTCATCCCAGCCGCCCGCGGCTCCCGGTGGGCGGACGAGGAGGATGTCGATGTCGCTGTCGATGTCTCCATCGCCGCGCGCGGTGGAGCCGAAGACGACCGCGGCGCGCGGGCCGGGGGAGAGGCCTTCCATCTCCAGGCGGAGGGCGTCTATGAGGCGCGGCCGGAGCGCGACGAGGGACTCGATTGCTCCCGCGGCAAGGTGATCTCGGTTGAATCGATAGGCGTAGGCACGGCCGACGGTCTCCACATCGAGCAGGCCGGCGTCAGCGAGGCGAGTCAGCACACGCTGAGCGGTCCCGTGGGAGACGCCGGCCATACGCGCGACCCGACGACCGCTCATGCTCCCTCGCGAGGCGACGAGCACGCGAACGATGTCGAGGTCGTGGCGACCGCTGATGATCCGGTGAGGGGCGCCGAGGTCCATGGCTGATGATGGACCATTTCTGTGCCATATGACCATTGGATGGGCCAGAGTTCTGCTTCGGGAGACCCCTGCTGCCAGATGGCTGGGTGTTTTCACCTCGGACGAACCGGCCTCCTTGCCGGGGCCTGGAGCGGGCAGGCCGGCTTGTGCTGTGACGGGTTCTGAGGAGCGCAGGCGGGCTTTGGCCGACGAGGTTTCGCGGCTTGCGGACGACCTGATTTGACACCGTCGCTCGCGTCGAGCTCTTGGCGGACATGGAGGCAATTGCGCCCGGCCTGCCCCAGCTCTCAAGCCGCTCGAGACCCTCCCTGGAATGGCGGGAGGGAACCGCAGGCGTAGAGGACTAGCCGTATAGAACGGAACTCTTCGCCTCTGATCCGTGGTGCCCGCCGCGGAGGCAACGCCAGTGCTGCCCGGGAGGCGAGGCCTTGGAGGTACGTTCAGGGTGAGCAGCGGTTCCAGCCGGGGCACGACGGTCACCGTCGAGCTGCCCGCCGGCGGGCACGGGGGCTCGGCGAAGGTGTAGCTCCCGGCGGGGCGTCGTCGATCCGCGGGTCCGAGGCCGGATGGCGATCGCGCCGAACGCGAGCAAGATGAACGAGAGCAGCGCGGCGACGCCTGCGGCGTGAGCCCACGGGGCCTCCGCGACGGTGAGGAGCCCGGTCCCCGCGACGAGGCAGGCGATGGCGGGCCGGGCGAGTCGACGGCCGTCCGCAGCCACGGCCGTCTGGGCCCAGGGCCCGAAGCTATCGACCTCGGGCGCGCGGAAGCGTCCCGAGACCGTGAGGCGGAAGAGCATCACGAGGGCCGGCAGCAGGATGACGGCGCCCGCCAGCACGGCGACGACGACGCAAACGAGCGTGTCGTGGCCTGCCGCGGCCTGGTCGACGGTCAGGCCCGGCAGGATGATCGGCCAGCGCGACAGCGCCCAGCCGGCCGTGATCGCGGCGACGGCGAGCGCGGCGCTGTTGAACTTTGCGCCACGTTTGCACACTTTAGGGGCGAACTTTGCGCACGCAGCCCGCATTCTTCGGGGGAACTCTGTGCAAGATTGGCGCCGTCGTCGCGCCATCACGACGCCCCTTCTCGAGACCGGAAGCGATAGCCGGCGTCCATATCGCTCACCACCACAACCGCCCGGCCCTCGCGCAAGGCAAGGAAGTCCGTCCAGGATTCGGCGTCCTTGCTGGGATACGGGCGCATCAGCCACACCTGCGGGCGGTGGTCCCCGGCGTCGTAGCCGGCCGCGACGAAGATGTGGAGCGAACGCCGCTTACCCGCCGGTGCTGAAAAGAGACGCTGTCCAGGGCCAGCTGCCTCAGCCAGTGAGCCGACAACGCCCCGTCCAGCAGGACCGGCCCGAACACATCAACCCATGGCGACGAGCTGCCCGGTGGGACTACCGCGCCTCCTGCCACCCGCCCCCGCGAGACGCCACCCCACCCGGCCGGAATGGTCGCGGATCCGGGACGCGGCGCGTCGGTAGCTCTCACCGCGCGCGACAAGAGCCAGTGCGTGCGCAACCTCGGGGGCGTTGTAGAGGTAGCCGCGCGCCGCGGCCCGCGGTCCAGGCGGCTCGAGCACTCCGATCAGTGCGACATCCACGCCGCCGCCGCGGCGGCTCCGCCAACCGGTGCCAAGCCGCACCGAACCCGGGGCGGTTCACACCGCTGCCGCGAGTGCGGCGGCTTGCCATGACAGCCGGCGCGAACAGCACGCGAACCGGCGTTGGTCGGGTCTGAGCAGCGGGGGTAGCTCACCGCTCCAAAGCTGCCATCGGCACGGGACCAAACCGCCCCAGGCCATATCCATGCAAGCGAGTACGACGTCAGGATCGTCTACCTCGATCTCAGCCACTGGATCTCACTCGCGAAGTCGGCTGTTGGTGACGCGGACGGCCGACGCCACCAGCACACACTGGAAGCAGCCAAGGATGCGGCCCGATCGAGGCGGTTCGTCGTCCCGCTGTCATCGACGCACTACAGGGAGATGGCCGGGATCGCCGACCCCGCCAGCGCTTCGACGTCGCGGGTCGTGCGTCCCGGCCCGTCGGGTGCGGGGGGACTTGAGCCAACGGGCGATCGCACGGAGCTCTCACGCCAATAGGGTCCACCGCCGATACGGAATCGGTGCCTGCGACCGACCGCTCGAACACGACGCCCCGGCCGATGCCGGATCAGCCGCTCCTCGCGCATTGGCGCGGCCGTCGCCTCTACGAGCGGCGCCCGGTCGATCTCGGCTGGGTCCAGTGCACCTGGATGCTCGGCGGGCTCCCGCTGTCGGCGCTGCTGAACCGCCGGGTGCTGCCGTCGCTACCGCTTCCCGCAAAGGTTCGTCTGCGGATCGCGCGGACGACTTGCGTCCTGCTTGCCCTGCTCGGTGGCCTTGCGTTTCTGACGCCGTTCTTCGTGACGACCCACGGCGACGGGTACGACATCGCCAGGTTCATGGTGCTGGTCGTCGCCCCGGTTCTCGCGGGCCTCGTCCTGCACGCGACGTTCGGGCAGGCGGTGACGGGCGCCTACCGCACCCTCCATGAGTGGGGTGGCGAGTCGCGGGGCGGGTTCGTGTTCCTCTTGATCCCGATGTTCGCCGGGGTTGCCCTGGACTTGGCCGTGCTCTGGCCGCTGCTCGCACTTGGCGAGGCGCTAAAGGAGCACCTGTGAGCCCGGCCATCGGATTCGACCTCGGCCTGCAGAAGGCGGGGCGTCACCTCGCGCGTGGCGATGGACGCCTCGCGCTTGGCGAGCTGGACGAGATCGTCCGCGCCGACAGGCAGGCGAGCGCCCGCCCGGAGTGGTGGGACATGCGGATCCGCGCGGTGTGGAGCTGTGGCGAGGCCGCGCGGGCGCTTGATGGCACCGCCCGCGCGCTGGCGATATGGCCACATGAGCCCGAGTTCCTTCAGCTCCGAGCAGAGCTGCTCGCCGAGCTCGGGCGTCTCGCCGAGGCGGAGGACATCGCCCGCTGGCTGCTTCATGAGTTCCCCGACCATCCGCAGGCGCTTGCGACCTACGCGATGATCCTCAGCCGCGGCGGTGAGCACGAGCACGCCTCGGACATGCTCGACCGCGCCCTGCGGCAGGCACCCGATGAGCCCACGTTGCTCGGGCTGAAGGTCGCGCTCGCGGCGGCGGCGGGGGCGAAGGCGAAGGAGCTCGATCGGCACCTCGCCACACTGCTCGCCGCCGATCCGGAGAATCCGGGCGCGCTTCACATGCACTCTCATCGCGCCCTCTCCGAAGGGCGCTTCGAGGAGGCACGGGACGCGGCGGTGTCTGCGGCGCGAGGACGGCCGGGAGACAGAGAGATCACGGACCACGCCCGCGAGCTGCGGCGACTCGATCGCCGCTCCACCTGGCTCATCCGCCAGATGCACCGCCGGGACTGGCTCGGGGCGTGGCCCTGGGTGACCGCCTTCGCCATCGGGACGACGGCGGCCGGATTCCTGCCCATCGGGGGCTTCGCAGCCGTGGCGCTCCTGTGGGCCTACGGCCGCTTCTGGCCTCGCATCCTCGCCCGACGAGAGCGAACGTGAGTGAAGACCCCCGCATCACGGCGCTGCGCGGGGCGCTCGCCGCGGACCCCGCAAATGGAGTCCTCATCGGCCTGCTGGGCGACTTGCTGGCCGACCTCGGCCGGCGGGCGGAGTCGCTCGAGGCCTTCCTCCAGGCCGACGGCCGGGGGGCGCTGTCGGCTGCCCAGCGCGCGCTCGCCGCACAGCTCGCCATCGACCTCGGTGACCTCGAGGTCGCCGGTCGCCTGGTCGACGGCGCCGCCTCCGGCGACCCGGCGCTCGGTCCGGTGCGCGACCGGCTCCGGCAACTGCTGGCCGACGCCGATCTCGCGCGCCGACCAGCCGACGGGGAGCTCGACGCGCTCCGCTCCGCGGCGGCTGAACATCCGGTTGAGCGACCTCGGGCCGAGCGCGAGGAGATCCATTTCGCCCAGGTCGCCGGCAACGAGGAGCCGAAGCAGGCGATCGAGCGCGCGATCATCCTCCCCTTCACCCGACCCGACCTCTACGCGTCATACGGCCGGCGCGCAGGAGCCGGCCTGCTGCTTTACGGACCTCCCGGCTGCGGCAAGACCCTCCTCGCTCGCGCCACCGCAGGCGAGTGCGGTGTTCCCTTCCGCCAGATCCGCATCGAGGAGATCCTCTCGCCCTACATGGGCGAGAGCGAGCGCGCCCTCCACGACGCGTTCGAGCAGGCACGGGCCGCGGCCCCATGCGTCGTCTTCATCGACGAGATCGACGCATTCGCCTTCTCGCGCTCCCGGCGCGCCGGGGCGGACGGCCGCGCACTCGTGACGGTGCTCCTCCAAGAGCTCGACGGGCTGGACTCCGCCAACGACGGCATGCTCGTGCTCGCCGCGTCCAACACACCATGGGACATAGACGACGCCCTGCTTCGCCCGGGCCGCTTCGACCGGCAGCTCTTCGTGCCACCACCCGATCTCGAGGCGCGCCGCTTCCTCCTGTCGCTGGCCCTCGCCGGCCGCCCCCACGAGGTTGGTGACGTGGTTCCCGTGGCCGAGGCCACAGCGCTCTTCAGCGGCGCCGACCTCACCCACCTCGTCGAGTCGGCGGTCGACCTGGCGATCGAGGAGGCGATCAACTCGGGGACGACCATTCCTGTCTCCGACGACCACCTGCGCCGAGCGCTCTCGCGGGCACGACCGACCACCGCCGAATGGCTGCTATCTGCGCGCAACCACGCCGAGTTCGCAAACACCGCCGGCCGCTACCAGGACGTCATCGACTTCCTCTCCCGGCGCGAGGTGAAGAGGGCGCTCACGTAGCTCCACCGATTCGGGGACGCCTGGATCGCTCCGGACGACCCCGACGCTTCGATCTGTACGGCGGCGACATGGATTCGGTCGGGTCTGCTGCGGCGGGTGCCGGGGCTGTCCGGCTGCAATCGCGGTGTTCGCAACCGCGGCGGTGCAGAGCCTGCGACCCGGGGGAAGACCTTGTTGCATCCAAGCGGTTCCGTCCCCCAGCCAAGAGCCGACTTGAGTTCACCGACGTCTCAATCCTCCAGCCCACTCAGTGCCACTACCAAGGCCAGGGTCCCAAGGAGCAGAACGGCCAAGGATCCGACGGCGATCACGACCCCGCTCAGAGCGATGCGCTGAGCGGAGCGATCGCCGTGGACCGCCGCGTTGTAGCGGGCGAGTAGGCTGGCGCCAAGACCGACTACCAACAGGCAAGGCGATGCCCAAAGCCAACGACCGCCTAATCCCGTCGGCACTCCGAGGATCGCAATCATCGGAATGACGACGGCGGCAACCGGCGCCAGCAGACCGATGAACGCGAGGGAGCGGTAGGGGGGTGGATGGTCGGGGTTGCTCAACGCGGCTGGTCGTCGGGGATCAGCCTCAGGGCCACCTCAAGACGACGAAGACGGGTCACGCCCTCGTCTGGACAGTTGCCCTGCTCACCAGGGCGACCCTGAAAAGGCTAACCGCGTCCATGCGACCACGTTCGCACGCCCCTAAGCGACGGACACCCCCCGAAAGGATGGCCCCGGCACGCTTCAGAGGCCGGGCGCCGAGCCCGATGAGGAGGCCGCTTCGCCAGGGCGGAGAAGGGGGGAGCCCGCGGCTCGTCACCGATGTCCCCGGCCTGTGGACATCCCTCGCCTCCGGGCCGATCGGCGTCGCCATCGCGCTCATCGTGTTCTTCGCCCTGATCCCACTCATGAACTGAGATGCGCCACCGTTTCGTCGCGGGGTTGCTCTCCGTGGCCGCAGCCGTCTTCGTGGCGGGTTGTGGTGGTTCGGGACCGCGGGCCGGGTGGACGGTCGAGACGCGTCCCCCAACGCTTCAGCCACCACCGGTGCCCCGCTCGCCGGCGGCTCCTGATCCGGAGATCCCGGTCGGCGCCGGTCCAGCCTCGCAATCAGTCGAGACCGGCCCTGTGAAGCTCACCTCAGGAGGCGCGGCTTTCTCCCTTTGGCCGCTCGCCTACGGCGCGCCGGTGCGGGTCGACGTCGACCCTCCCGGAGCCGCGCGGGTGTGCCCCGCACGACGCGATGGAACGTCGCCCCCCGCGGGCCGGGGCGGCACCTTCGGGAAGGCCTGGCGCAAAGGGTGTGGCGTGCTCGGCAGCGGAGCGGTCGTCCTGCCACGCACCTCCGGTGAGGCACCGCTGACCTTCCGCATCGAGCCGACCTCGGGACGACAGACGCTCCTCGACAACGTGCACATCACCTGGGAATCGGAGCGCGACTACTTCATCGGACCTGAGGAGCGGTATCCGGCGACGGTGCCCTGATCCCCACACGCCGCGTCGTTGAGGGGAACGGGGCCACGGTCGCTTCGCCTAGCGCACGACGAGGTCTTCGCCGAGGCGCCTACCCTTCGAATCCAGCGCCATGAAGCGCGCCGGCGCGGAGTGCCCGAAGTCCTGGGTGAAGACGAACCAGCCGTTCCCGGTCATCGCCTCAGCCCGCGTGCCGTTGCGGAGGTTCGCGACGACCCGCGCCACGGACGGTGCGGTCGTCCCGTAGGCCTCCCGGGCTCCCTGCGCCGGCGACCACTGGAGCCCGACGAGGGTCAGCGCCGGCGTCTTCGCTCCGCGTTGCTTGACCCACGCGGCGAAGGGGCCGAACCGGGGCGAGGAGACCACCGTCGCGACGAACCCTGGTCTGTCGGTCCGGGCGGACCAGACGGTGAAAGTGCCTCGCGGTGTCTCCACGTTCAGGCCCGCGTCGATCGTCGCGACTCGAACCTGGCGCCCCTCGCCGGGCCTGGACATCTGGCGGAAAAGGCGCGTCACGCCGCGCCGGCCTGCGGCCGTGTCCGGGTAGGTGGTCACGGGACGGGTGCTCGGCGCCTCGGCGGGCGGCGTCGTCTCCGTGTGAGGGGTCCTCAGAGCGAGGACCGCGAGGACCGCCACCAGACCGCCCAGGCCCGCGAGCGCCACGACGGCGCCGGCGACCCGGACCCAGCGGGCGCGCGTCGGACCCCCGGCCGCCGCCTGCGCGCGTGCCGCGCGCAGGCGGGCGTCGTCCAGGCCGAGGCCTCGATGGGGGGCGAGGCCGGCGCGAATGGCGTCGTCAAGACTGCTCACAGGTTCTCCTCGGAGTGGCCCGAGATGGCGCGGATGCCGGGGTCCACGCGCAGGGTCGCCCGTGCCCGCGACAGGAGCGAGGCCGCCGTGCCCACCCGGCATCCGAGGGCCTCGGCCACCTCCACGTCGCTCAGATCGTGCAGGTAGCGCAGGATCACGGCCAGCCGCTGGCGGACGGGCAGGGCCGCCAGCGCCGTATCGACGCTCATCCGAAGGAGCGTGGCCTCCTCGGCGTCCGCCGCGCCCGCCGCCAGGTCGGGCTCCAGCGGCTGCTCGCTGCGGTGGCGCCGGGCGCGCCTTCGGGCCGCCCGCGTGACGTGCCGCACGGCGATCCGGCGCGCCCAGGCGTCGAAGGCGGCGGGATCCTTCAGCCGGGGAAGCCCGCGCAGCACATCGACCACCACGTCCTGGGCGACGTCTGCGGCCCGGTCCTGGTCGCGCAGCGCGGCGACGGCGATCGGCATGGCGATCCGCCCGGCTCGGGTCGCGGGATCCTCCGGCAGGCCGGTTCCGCTCGTCGCACCTGCCGTTGCTGGAAAGGCCATCGAGGTATAGGTGCCGGACACGTCCCGAAACCTTGCAGGTCCAATGACTCGCGCCCTCGTCCGGGCGGTCGAGGGTCCAGTAGATATCCAGGTCCTGGGGCGCGTAGCGCTGCACGTGCCGCCTGAAGCGACGCGGCGACGGGTCCCCCTCGGCTACCCCTCGACGAGCTCGCAGACCACTGGGACGGCGATGACGACCGATGCCCTCGTCGATGTGCGGAAGGTGATGCTGACCTTGCTGCCCGCCTCCACGCGGGTCCCCGCGGCGGGTGAACTCGCTGTGACCGTCACCGTGAGGGGCGCCTGGCGGTTTCGCGTAGTGCCCTGCGGCCGAGCGCCCGTTTCCGCGGCCTTCACGCCGCCCGGCACCAGTCCGGCGTCGCACATCCGTCCGACCGCGGCATCCGGGGTCAGGCCGATGAGGTCGGGGACCTGGACGGTCTCGTTCGAGCCTCCGCTCGAGCATCCGGCCACGCCGGTCAGTCCGGCCACGACCGCAAGCGCGACAGCACACCGCACGAGCGCAGCCAGGCGTTTGCTTTCAGACGGCGAACGTTCCACACCGGGATCCTAGGGGGATCTGCCCGGCACGTCCGATCCGGACGGGTAGGGAAGGGCACGCACGCTCGTACAAGGGTGATGGCGGGCGACCAGAACAGCGACGGCCAGCTCGTACGCGAGATCCTGGCGGGCTCCTCGGACGCTTCGGCGGTGCTCTTCAACCGCCACTGGGACGTCGCCTATGAGGCGGCCCTCTCGGTCATCGGCCGTCGAGCCCAGGCGGAGGACGCCGCCTCGGACGCGTTCATCGCAGCGCTCGGCGCGCTCGGGAGCTTCGACCAGGACCGGCCGTTTCGGCCCTGGCTTCGGCGGATCGCCGTGAATAAGGCGCTCGACCTCCTCCGTGCGGAGCGTCTGAGCGCTCCCGTGACGGACGCCACCCCGGAGCTCGACTGGGCCGAGTCCGGTTCGCCGCACGAGGACCTGCTCGGCCATGTGGCCGCGCTCGGAGATGAACGCAGGGTCGTCCTCGTGCTGCGGTACTGGCTCGACTTCGAGCCGATGGAGATCGCCCGGATGCTTCAGATCCCGGTGGGAACCGTCCACTCCCGTCTCGGACGTGCACGGGCCGAGTTGCGCAAGTCCCTGGAGGTTCCGCGATGAGCAACGATCTCGACCGCCGGCTCTCTGACGCTCGCGAGGGCCTGCACCGAACGGACCCGGAGCGCACGGCCCAGATCGCGGAGGCGGTCCTCGGCGGCGCGCCGAGCCGTCCTCCGCAGGCGGCCCCGCCTCCGCGCCGGCGCCGCCGGCGCTGGTTCGTGGCGGGGGTCGCGATCGCCCTCGTCGCGGCGGGTGCGGCACTCGCCAGCGCCAGGCTCGGCCTGTTCACCGAGACTCCGCCGCCGGATGTTGCGCGCGCGTTCCTGCTGGCCGGCGGGGACACCGCGGCGAACTCGCCCCGCGGCACCACCTCGCAGCCTCGCCCCCCAACGGCGCCGGCGGCGCGCCTGGTCGTCGCCGACACTCCGTGGGGCCGGTTCACCTACTGGCGGGGGACCGACCGGGCCGGTCGCACCGTCGACCTGCTCCAGGATCCCTCGGGCGGGTTCGCCGGTGGCGGCGCCTGCCTTGCGTTCGATCCGGTTCTGCCGCCGGGCGCGAGCGCCCCCGCGGCATCCGCGGCCGCCGCCGGCGACGTGCTGCTCTGCGGGTCATCCACGATCAACCCGGGAACGACCCCGAGCGTGCTCCGGGGGGCCGTGTCGGCGCGGGTGGCCTCGGCCGAGATCGTCTACGCCGACGGGAGGCGGATGCCGGCGTTCGTCGGCAACCGCAGCCTGCTCGTGGTCGTGCCGCCGCAGTCCTGCCGGTACGGCCTCACGCCGCCGGCCGAACTGCTCCTGCGTGACGCCGAAGGCCACGACCTCGAGCGCGTGCCGCTCGGGTCCCGCGGCTTCGACCTGGGCGGCTGGGAATGGAACGGTCCGCCGCAATGCGGCTCCACCAGCGGCCCGCCTGCGCCGGTCGCGACCCTCTTCTCGGTCCTCGGCCGTCCGGCCGGGCCGTCCGATGTCCTGCCGGCCGGGCTTCGGGCCTCGGGTCCCCAGCACATCCGCCCCGCGAGCGCGCGACTCCTCGGAACCCGCCTCGGGCGCAGTTTCTATGTCACCACCGCGCGTCCCTTCCCGGCCGCGCCGCCGACCGTCTGCCTGATCGACGTGACCGAGGGCGCTCCGATCAAGGGCGAGCGGGCGAGGAGCTTCCGCTTCGGTCCCGGAGGCGCCGCGGGGAGCTTCTGTCCTCCGGCGAAGACCCTTCGGACCTCGCTCGGCGTGTCCGTCCTGCGTCTCGGTTCGGACGAGACGGCGACCGTCGCCGTCCTCGTCCCCGACGGCTACTCGAAACTCCACGCCGGCGCGAGGGAACTGGCCGTGCAGGACAACCTGATCGTGCTCGAGCGGCTGCGACTCGGTACCCGGCTCGAGGTCACCGGCCCCGCCGGTTCACGAGAGTTCGTATTCGGTGGGTACACGGCCACTCTCCCGCCGCCCGACCGGAGGGTGATCGAGGGCTGAGCACGGGACGCGTTCGGCCAGGAGCAGAGGGCGCGGGACCGCTTGCGTTCGCCGGCCGGTCGGGGCGGAGCGCCAGAGGACATACGCCGTCGCGATCGCGGTTGCACGAAAGGACCCCGGCGCCGAGCTCCAAAGCCCCGACTTCTCCGATGATCACCCGGCGATGCGGGAGTGGCTCGCTCGGAGTTCGAGGATGATCGGCGAGTGCCTCGATAGGGAGCCTCGGGCCGGTGCGGGCTGGCGCGCCCTGAATGGTGAGCTGGATCGGGCGGTGCGCGGCCTCTCGTGAACCGCTGTCGCGCCGGCCTGACCTCGCCATCACCTCCCGAACGTGGACAGGCGGTGTGTCCCGAGCGCGCCGGAGAGGGTGATCGTGCCGGTGTTCGGCGGCAGGGGCACGGAGAAGACGTTGTCGCGGATCGGGTAGCGCTTGTCGCCGACGGTGACCGTGTCGTAGCCGTCGCCGACGAGACCCGAGTACCGGTGGTTGGTGATCAGCGGGATGGCCCCGAAGGTGATCAGGACCGTCCGCGGGTTGCAGGTGCCCGCCGCTCCACCGGCGGCGGCGTCCGTCCACAGGCAGACGCGTTCACCGTCGC
This sequence comes from Thermoleophilia bacterium, assembly GCA_050250915.1. Lineage (GTDB taxonomy): Bacteria > Actinomycetota > Thermoleophilia > Miltoncostaeales > Miltoncostaeaceae > Miltoncostaea. The sequence continues at coordinate 48,011 of JBFWNT010000018.1, read as the reverse complement.
GACTCGGCACGACGTAGGCGTTCGTGCCGCCGGTCGAGACGTGTCGGGCCGCCTCCAGGTCGAGATCGCCACCTTGTGCCGGCCCGCCGAAGGTGTGGTCGCGGTCGGCGAGTCCGGCGCGGATCCGTGGCGGAAGGGTGTCCGCAGCCCGGGCTGGGCGCTCCAGCACCGAGAGATCGGTGCTGCCCACCAGGCGCGGCGAGTCGGGGCTTCGGACCCCGTTCAGTCCCGCCAGCCAACGCCGTCCGTCGGCGGTGATGTATTCGCGGCCCTGCGTGCCCGAGCAGTCGGCGGGGGCGGCGTCCTGATCGGGGAGGAGAACCTGGCAGCGGGGCAGCACCAGCCGCGGGATCTGTAGGCCGACACCCCGGAACGCCGTCGCGATCAAGTGCGTACGGGGGTCCCAGCCCAGCGGAGCCGCTGGGTCGATCGCGACCCGCCTGTCGCGTCCGACGGACACGGCGATGCCAGTGGGAAGGGGGGCAGTGAGGGTGACATTGGCGGGGATCTGCTCGCGGCGCTCGCGAGCGAGGTAGTAGCTGTGGATCGCCTCCGGATACGAGACGCCGTGCGGGAAGAGGAGGGCAGGCCGGTCCGGTGGGAGCTCCTGGATCAGGGCTGGCCGCACGCGGTTGAAGCCCTCGGGGAGCCGCTCGACGACGGCTGCAGAGAACGCGTAGTCGCCCTCGCCTTGGCTGGGGAGATCGGATCGGCTCCATGAGATGGCCCCGGCGACCCCGACGGCGACGAGGGCGGCGGCCAGCACGCCGATGACCCCCGCTCGCCGGTACCGCCGCGAGCGGTGCGACACGGCGGCATGGCCGCCCGCCATGGCCCGGGCGAGCCGCTCGGCCCGATTGCCGGACGGATTGAGCGTGTCGGACTGGGGGATCGGGTTGAGCCGCGAGAGTGCCTCGAGGATGCGACCTTCGCGGTTCACGATCCCAGCTCCTCTGCTCGGATGGCCGACTGAAGGGCGGGCGGCGTCGCCTCGAGAGCTGATGCCAGCCGCGTGCGGGCACGGGTGTGGCGGGCCGCGAACGCCGCCACCGAGCAGTCCATGACGCGTGCGGCGTCGGCGTAGCTGAGTCCCTCCCACGCCACGAGAAGCAGCGACTCCCGGTCCTTCTCCCGCAGGGAGGCGAGGGCGTCGAGCAGCCCGCGCTCCTCGGGCGGTCCCGGTGGCCGCTCCCGCTCGACGATCGTCCTCAGCGCCTCGCGCCGCCGCTCCCCGCGATTCTGGTTCGCCACAATCCTCCGGGCCGTGGCGAGCAGCCAGGGAAGAGGCTCGGGGGGGACCTCATTCAGCCGCCGCCAGGCGATAGCGAAGGTCTCCGATACGACATCGTCGGCGTCGGCCCGCCTGGCGAGGCGTCGCAGGGCATAGGCGAGCACCGCCCGCTCATGGGCGTCGAAGAGCGCCTCGAATCGCTGCCTGGTCAGGTCCCCCGCCCGCTCGCGCTCCATACCCGTCCTGTGTCCGGCAACACGACGATCACGACACCAGGCTTGCCCAGGGGCCTATCCCCGGAACGGCACGTTGCTCCTTGCGAGGGCGACTCCCTCACGGTCGTAGGTGGTGATCGTCGTCGCCCGCCGCTCGGGTGCCAGGTGACCGGCGGGGACCTCGAAGAGCACGAAGCCCTCCGTGGGGGTGAGCCGGACGGTGTCGCCGTCGGCGTAGCCGATCTCGACCGAGCCGACCTCGCGCGCAAACCAACCCTGGAAGAGGTCTGGCACCCGGTCGATGCGGCGGATGAAGCTCCCGGTCACCTGGTCATAGGAGAGCGGCTGATCGCCGGGGCGGCTGCACGCCGTGCTGCGCACGTGGCCGTTCACATAGACCCACCAGCACCGTCCGCCGCCGCGGTTCGGCGCCACCCGGACTGACGCGTGGCCACCATCTCGCAGATCGACCCCGACGAGCTCGCGCTCCCGTGAGCGGTTGGGTGTGAAGCGGCGCGGCTCGGCCGCGACCTGGGACACCGGTAGGGAGAAACGGCCCACGGGACCGCTGAAGGTGAGGCGCTGGACGCCGTCGCTGTCTGAGATGAGGAAGGCGTTGTTGGTCACCCGGACGCGCCGGCCATCGTCGGTCGTGACCTCGGTGATCCCGTCACCCACGAGACCCGACAGGTGCTGTGGGCCGGAGCTGAAGCGCGCGCCGCTGAACATCGCGCCGCGCGAGAGGAAGCTGCTGCGAGGCCCGCAGGTCCGTCCCGCTCCCTGCGGCGACTCATCGATGAAGCACAGGCCGCCACCGGGGTACGTGGCGACGATGAGTCGTTGCCCGTCGTCCTCCAACGCGAGCCGGCCCTGGAGCGGGACCGTGCGCACGGCGCCACCCGGGGTCGGCACCGTCATCGGGGCGAGCTTTACGGCTGGGGTCGTCGGGTGATCGATGACCGCGAGGGCGGTGCTGGCCGACACAAGGGGATTGTCGAGGCCCTCCTCGTTGGGAGATGGCAGCCAGCGCCCATCCACGCCCTCACGCACATAGGTCCGCCGCCCCGGGGCGTCACACGCAGGCGAATCAGGGTCGCTCGCGCCGATGAGCAGCTCGCAGCGGGGGATGGCGACGGGCTCGCCCCGGTAGCGCCCGGCGAGCGCGATCACGAGGCCACTCACAGGCGACCACCCGAAAGGCGCGGCCGGGTCGAGGGCCACACGACCGTCGTCGCGGACCTGAACCACCTTCCCGAACGGGAGAGGATCGCTGAGGACGGCACCCTGCGGCAGGACCTCGCCCTTCCCACGCGCCGCGGCGTATGCCTCAAGCGCCTGCGTATACCCGATGCCGGCAGGGAAGACGATCGAGGGCCGCCTCGCAAGGTCCGCGTAGCGCGGCGGCCGGGTCCGGGGGTACCCGCCGGGTAGGACGTCGGTGGTCGGCAGGACGAACGCGGCCTGATCCCCCTGGCCGAAGGGCGGCAGATCGCGGATGCTCCAACCACGCGCGGCGAGCGCCCCGGCCGCGATCACCAGCAGGACCCCCGTCGCGAGCAGGAAGGGCCGTGTGCGTCGCCAGGACAACCGCCGCCGGCCAGGCGCGCGCCAGGGCGCCTCGTCGAGTGCCCGGTGCATCACCGTCCGGGCGGCCTCACTCACCGCCGCATCGGGCTCGGGAAGGTGGGCCGCGATGGCGCGAAGCCGGGCCTCCAGTTCGCTCATCGCTCCGACACCTCCATCAGATCGCGCAGGTCCTCAAGAGCACGCGAGAGCCGCGAGGACACGGTCCCGGGCGGGATCCCGAGATCCTCGGCGATCTCACTGGGGGTCAGGTCGAGCCAGAAACGCATGACGATGACCAGTCGCCGGTCCTCCTCCAGGCGGGCCACCGCTGCCGCCAGAGCGTGGCGCTCAAGCACCTCCCCGTACACGTCGGGGGCGGCGAGCTGCTCCGGAACCGGTGAGCTCGGACGTGTCCGCCGGACAAGGTCGAGGGCTTGGTTGACCGCGATGCGACGCGACCAGGCTCTGAACGAGCCGTCGAGGTGGAAGCTGTCGAGCGAGCGCATCGCCCGCTCGACGGCGCGCTGGGCAACGTCGTCGGCGTCCTCGCGCCGGCCGAGAATCGCGTAGGCGGCCCGCCACATCGAGCTCCAGTGACGGGCGAAGAGGACGTCCGCCGCATCTCGGGATCCGCGGAGGATCGCCTCGACGAGGTCCTTATCGGTCGGCTCGCGCATGCTCATCTACTTGTACGCAGCCGACGGCGCCGGCGTTCCCGGCCGAGACATGATCAAACGGGGGCGCCCGCTTTGACGGTCAGGTTCTAGGCCGCCGACTCCTGCCGGCGGTGGTGCTCGGCCTCGAACTCGGGCCGAGTGGCGCCGGGCGCGAGTTGTACCAGCCCTCGATCAGGTCGCGGATCGCCGTCCGCACGAGGCTGACGTCGCACGGGAGCGGCCAGACGGCTCTCGACGCAACCCACCGGGTGCCGGACCCGTACTCGTCTCAGCCGACACCTGCGATGCTCGTGACTCTCGGGTTGCGGGGCGTCTGGTGAGCCTCTGGTTCGACGACCTGTCCCGTCGTCGCTCGGCGGCGCACGCCCCGGTTGGTGGCACGGAGTCGGCGGACTCGGCGATGCCGCCGCCCTGGCCGGATGCTGCGGTCAGTGTCCGGCGCGGTCTGGTCCCGATCTGGACGCTTCAGTCACGCCATCCGGAGCTCGGCCCTCTGCGCGGTCGTGGCTTGACTCGGGGCGTGGCTGAGCGGGCGCTACTTCGCCGGGCGCGTCTGGAGCCCGCCGTCGACGGCCGCTTGAGCGACGACACGGCAGCCCAGGAGCGGGATCCGGCGGAGCTCTAACATCACCGCTGGCCGCTGCCCCTCCCGCCGGCGCCCCTCTCGGCGCCAGGCGCCGGCCCTTGAACCTCTCAGCTCCTATCGCCTGCCCGCCTCTGCCCGGACGCTCCTCCAGTGGTTCGGAACGGGGCCTCCTCCCTGACAGTGCCTGGGCGGATCCCTCGCAGGGCGCAAGGGAGGTCGCCCTGGCTCCCGCGGGCCGCTCGCCCGGCCGGACACCTCCGAGGGCGGGCGTCGCTCAACACGGGCCCTTTCCTGCCACAGGTGCCTGGGTAGCACCCGGGGGCGCGCGCCGCCGTGGGGGGGGGCGGGGGACTGAGCTCATCGATGGTGAGGCTGAGGGAGAGAGCACGCTCCACCCCCTGTTGGGAGGCGGAGGGTGTGCGAACAAGGGAGCTCATCGACGGAGCCGGCCTCGGTCGATCACACATTGGCGGGCTCGAGTGCGCCCAGGTGCAGCTTTACCGCATCGCCCGCCCCCCACTCGTCCCGAGGGACGACTGCGACGGTGATGATCTGGGAGGGGAAGACACCCCCTCTGACGGATCACATGACCGGGAGCCCGTAGGCACGGACCCTGACGGTGTGGATGGCTCGGACGTCCTCTGCGACGGCGTGGCTAACCGCGTTGTCGCCTGAGGCTGCATGCGGTCACCGCTGTCGCGCTGAGATCTCCGAAGGGAGCCGGCTGCCTGGAATGGCCCATGGACGCGCCGGGGCAGCCGCCCCACGCGTGACCCGTAGTCGAGGCATCAGGCCGAGTTGCAAGCAGCGGGCTGAGATCTCCACCTGGCCCCGCACCCCGGCGGGATCGCTTCGGCCGGTCGCCATTGCCCAGACCACTGGGCTGAAATGGAGATCCGTGACCGATCCTTGTCGCATCGGCCCGGCTGTCGCGCGCCTGCCGGGCCGCACCGGCCTCTGGGGCGGAGGCAGGAAGCGGATCCGCAGGAGCTTGTCGGTGCCTAGAAGATCCGTTGGCGTTCGCGGCTGAGGAAGAAGCCGTGTCCTGTCGCCTGGCGGGTGCACGTAACGCCGGCTTGGCGGGAGACGCAGCGGTTGCCGCCCTTGATGATCTGCTGTCCGTAGGCCAGCACGCGGCGGCCGCGTACGAAATCCCCTGGGCAGAACCGGGAGGGTCGTCGGGTGGCGTCCATCGCCCACGAGTACGCGTACGTCGCCCCCTCATATCCGCGGCACTTGGCCGACACGACCCAGCATTGCGCGGCCCCGTCTGAGGTCAGGAAGCAGTGGATGTTGCCGCTCGGGCTGCGGAAGCTAGTCGTGGATGCGGCCGACGCCGAGCTGACAAGCCCAAACAGCGCCGAGGCGGCGAGAAGGACGCAGAGGACCGGGGCGCGCTGCGGCGTCGCCGGGCCGTTGGCGGATCGGAGGGCGTTCAAGGGGTCACTCCTCGCAGGCGATGCCGTCGTGATCGACATCGAAGTTGTGCGGGTCGGATCCGACGCTTCGGAAGTTGCGGTCCGGGATCTCGCCGCAGTCGAGGTCTGGCGGGTAGGGAGGGATGCAGGCGCCGGTGTAGTTCGGATCGCATCCGGCCCGGGGCTCGGCTGGGTTTGGATCGGTCGGCTCACCGGGCGCGGGTGCTGGCGGGGTGGGGGAGGAGGGTGGCTGATTCGGATCCGCCTTGGTCGTGTTGCCACGGCAAGGCGGCCCCCAGAGTCCGCGCTTGGCTCGCTTCGCTCGGTTCTGTGCCTTGAAGAAGGGCACGGCGTACTGGAAGCGGACGCCTCCGTAGACGTAGACCTTGGCGTGGCCTGAGCGCACCAGCGAGTAGTTGACCGAACCGGTCGCCCCGGATCGGCCGGCCTTGAAGACATAGGCCAGAAGACGGCCGTACCGGTCACGGGTGTCCTGGGTCTGGTCGGTGACCAGACGTACCTTCTGGCCGACAGGGAGCAGTCGCTTCGTTCGGGCGCTCGCCGCCGGCCCGAAGCACTGCACCGGCTTGCCTGGCGCCCGGGTCTCGGGAGTGTCGATCCCGATCAGCCGGACCGGGGTTTCGAACCCACGGGAGATCACCTTGATCGTGTCCCCGTCGACGACATCGGAGACCGTCCCACGCAGCGTCAGCGCCGCCGCGTGTGACGCTCCCGCGAGGGTCGCAAAGGCGAGGCACGCGGCGAGCAGCCCGCCCCGGAGTAGCGGCACCCAGCGTGGCCGCGTGTGGCCTCGATGTTCCGGCTGGCGTCCGGGGCGAGCCACCGCCGTCAGTCGCTCTCGCAGGCGATCCCGTTGTCGTTGCCGTCCAGGCCGGAGGGGTCGCTCGGGTAGAGGTTCAGGTAGTCCTGAGCGGTGGTGCCGTCTGCCAGTGGGAAGTCGTCGCAGTTGTAGACGTCCGAGTAGCCCGGCTGTGACCGCGCCGGCGGCGCCGGGGAGGGGGCGGGCACCGGCCTCGGCGGCTGCGGCCGCTGGACCGTCTCGCAATCGGAGTTGACCCGGTCCTTGAGGTCGGCCTTCACCGTGTCGGTGCCGGAGCCGCAGGAGACCGTGTCTTGCTTGGTGTCGCGGACGTTGATGCGGTCGTTGCCGGCGCGGGCGAAGACGAGGTCGTTGCCGCCACCGCCGACTATCCGATCAGAGCCGTCGCCGCCGTCCAGGATGTCGTTGGCCGGCCCACCCTTCAGCTGATCCGCACCCGCGCCACCGAACAGTCGATCGGGCCCAGCGCCGCCGACCAGCAGATCGTTGCCACGCTTGCCCAGGAGGCGGTCGCCACTGGCGAGACCGCGCAGCTGGTCGTTGCCCCCTCGGCCGTTGATCGTGTCGGGCGCGGGCGTGCCGGTCAGGCGATTCGGACCGTCATCACCGTCGAACTGGTCGGCCGTGAACTGCGCCGCCACTGCGGTGCCGGCCAGGGCGAGCAGGATCGATGCGGCGATCGCCACAGGCCTCCAAGCCATCATTGCTCCTTGTCAGGGTCGAAGAGCGGAGCGTGAGGCTACGGAGGTGCCATCGCCGAATCGCCTCCCCATCGGGATAGTTTCGCTCCTGATACGGAGCGAAAGTCGTCCGCGGGGGGCAGGTGGTGCTTAGCCCGAGGAGATCCTTCGTCAGAGGCCGAACTGCGAAAGGACAAGGCGTCCGCCCCAAGAGACCGACAATGCCGCACGTGGTTTGACCGATGGCAGCGTCCGCTCGTTGGCGAGGGTGCGGACGGTCATAGGGGCCACGACGAAGGCGATCCTTGGTCGACGCCACGCCCTCGCACGCAAGGACAACGAGATCGCGACGCGTGAGTCGATCGGCGACGGACGAGTCCCGGAAGATCCTAAGTGTCCTCGAACGCGCCTTCCTCTTGGAACAGCTGGGGTTCGGCTTCCGGCGCCTGGACCGGCACCGAGCCCGCGCGACCAGAGTCGGCCGGCGTCGGCTTAGCCTCGGTCGGCTTCGATTCGCCGGACGGCTGCAGCTGAGCGGCAAGCTGATCAGGCAGCCCAATCTGGCCTTTCAGGAATGCCAGGACCAGTCGGAAGAGTCGGGACGGAACGTCGTCGCCGATGCCGTCCTGAGCATGCTCCTCGACGGATAGGAGTTCTCGCGCGACGAGTTCGTCGACGTACTGCGGAAGTCGGCCAGCTGCGAACGGGGCTCCGGCGAGCCGCAGAACAACCTCGCCAAGTGGCTCGGCGTAGGTCGGAGGCTTCGGGGCGAATGCGCCGAGGGCGTCCAGAACCTGGCCCGGACGAAGCCCCGCCTCCGTCAGGATCTGAGTTACGTAAACGTCGACCAGCTGGGAGATCTCGGCCATAGCCGCGTAGTCAGCCTTGCCCTCCGAAAGCTGTTCGTAGAAGCGTTCCGTGAAGGTGTCCTCAGGGGTGCGATAGGCCTCGCCAGCAACTCGAACCAGCGAGACCACACAGGCGACGATGCTGTGGAACGTCAGCCACTCCACACATTGGCGCCTTGGGTTCGGGAGATCGGGCGACCACTGGCGGCTCAGCAGTCGGATAGCGCCGAGGCTGCGCTTGAGGCCGCTCACGGGCGTCAAGAACCAGAACTCTGACCGGAGGAACCAGTAGACCCGATCGAGATCAGGTTCGCGTTTGGCGTCCTTCCGAGCGGCGTGTTCGAGATCGACAAGGCGAGCGTCATGGCTGAAGGGTGGCCCTTCGGCACCTATGCCCAGTAGCGCTTCGCGACGCGAGAGGTCGCGGTCATCGACGATTCGGCACTCCAGTTCCTCTGCCATACGGCGCATTCGAGCGTTGACCGGACGATGAACAGCGACGAACGCTGCGTCAGCGCGCACAAGTCGTTGGACGCCCGCAACCCAAAGGAGTCGGTCCGGAATTCCCGGTGCGCTCTTAGCCTCCGTGGTCTTGCACTCCCCGACCGACAGGCGAACGAGCAGAGGTTGCGTAAAGCGAAGGACGTACAGGTCGATGTCGGTGATGGTGAAGCGGTCGCCCCAGTTTCGCTGAAGATCGACCCGCCGCCTGACAAAGGCGCCCTCTGCGACGAGGAGGCGCGCCACCCGACATTCAAATCTCTCGCCGGCGGTGGGAGCCATCAGGCCTTCTCCCCGCGCATCTTCTGGCCAATGTCTTCACGCAGTGCCTCAACCAAACTGGTCACGATCTCGGCCTCAGGTCCGGCAGCGATCTCAGGGAGTTGCTGCCGATTGCGCTCGGGCGTCACGAAGGTCCCAGGGAGCCAGAACGCGCTCATGGGGTCGTCCCCACCGGGATCGGGATCTGAATCGGCCAAGGCGAGGGAAAGGATGTCACGGGCGTCGCGAGCGACATCCTCCTTGACCAGGTGGAGGAAGGCGCGGTTGCTGTTCGCGACCTTCTCGACGCGCACTATCCCGTGGGACTCCAAGAGCGGGTAGTCCGTCCGGATCGCCGACGCGGGTCCCACGCTTCCGTTCCGGATGAGGGCGTCGACCAACACGAGCGGGTCTCTGATGCGTCCGGTTCCGGAATAGCCATACAGGTGGCCGTTCAGGATGTGTGCCGTGAAGAGCTTCCGCTCATGGTTAGCGTCAGTCGACTGCGCACCGACCAGCCTGTCCATCCCCGGAGGGAAGCTGAACTGCCGTTCATCGCCTCCCGTAGTCATGACTGTGGCCAGGTCGATCAGTCCGTTCTTGCGCGCTGCGTTGAGCATCTTCTCGGGCACGCCGAGCTGCCGGGCGGGAACACAGGGACGCTCAGCCGCCTGTCGGGCGATAGCCGCGACGGCGGCGCGTTCATTCGGCGGGAGACCGGCTAGGAACTCGGCGATCGCTACCGCCTCTGTGCCCCAGACGTAGGGGCTGAAGAAGACATCCTCGCGTAGCTTCGGTGAACGCTCCACACGGGCGAGTTCCACCGCTCGAAGGACCACGAAGGCTTGCTCGTGTATCTCGCTTGGGTGGCCGGCAACTTCGAGCAGGGTCTGAAGGTCCGTTCGAGCGTAGGGCGCGTAGGAGATCTCGTCAGAGGCCTGGATCGCGCAGCGCTCAAGGTCCGTCGGGCCAACGGCTTCCCAGATTGTCGAGCACTGCTCCAGAACTGGCGCGGCAACGCCGACTTGCTCCTCAAGCGCGCGAACGCCACCAGCGGCGTCTCGTTCGAGCGCCACCATGCCTCCGTGCTCGAGCAACGGAAGGACCAGGAGGCGAAGGTCCGCAGCCGAGATGCCTGCGAGGGCGGCAAAGGTTGCCGCGCCCTCGATCGAGACCCGACCGTGTCGGCGAATACGGAGAGCCAGGTCTATGGCCTGCCCGGCTCGACGCGATGCATCGAGCGGGACGGTCGCCGGCCCCAGGGGCATCTCCCGAAGGTTCATGTACGCACGCAGGACGGCGCGTCCCGTGCGCACTCGGGGACCAGACTCGGCGGAGTTCGTAGTCATGGCCCAGCAGTATGTCGTGCCGACGGCGACGAGGCTCCGCGGGGAGAACTGTTCGCCCGCCGTGAGCTGGTTGCCGCTGGGGAGCATCTGGCGGGAGGGGCGCCCGGGCGCCTGACGCGGGGAGAGCATCGAGCCACCGCCCAGCCATCACCGGGACACCACGGCGGCACCCCTCCACATCCCTTGAGGGGCTGGACACTCCACCGGAATCCCGCTTATCCTCGGGATTCTCTCCTCGTCACTCCTCGGGCAGGACTCGAACCTGCAACCCTCCGGTTAACAGCCGGATGCTCTACCATTGAGCTACCGAGGATCGCTCGCGGCCAGTGTATCGGACGGCTGCTGGAGCGACCTAAGCGGCGTGACCAGGCGGTCGCAGGCGGTGGAGCCGGACGACCGGTCCGCTCTCGTCCTGCCGCGCCCCGTGGCGCACGTCGTGCGTGGCGAGCGACCAGCCCGCGGCGACGAGGGCGTCGAGGAGGAGATCGGCGTGCGGGCGGCGCGGGTCGGCCACCACCAGCTCGCCATCCGGGGCGAGGAGGCGTGGGACCAGGGCCGCGAGGGCCGGGCCGTTCCGTTCCTCGTAGAGCACGTCCGCGCCCACGACCAGGTCGGCCGGGGGGCGGGCCAGCAGGGCGGGGGGCGGGGAGGACCAGTCGACCAGCAGGGTCGCGACATCCCCGCCCACGCCCGATGCGGCGGCGTTCCAGGCGACGAAGCGGAGCGCCTCGTCGTACCAGTCGGTCGCCAGGACGTCGGCGCCGCCGAGGGCGGCGACCACGCTCGGCAGGCCCACGCCGCACCCCAGCTCCACCACGCGCCGGCCGCGCAGGTCCCGTTCCGCCAGGTCGGCCGCCAGCACATGCGCGCTGGGCCAGAGCTCCGCCCAGTAGGGCAGCCGCTCATCGACGGCGTACGCCTCCTCGTCGATGAGGTCCTCCGCCGAGCGGGGCCGCGCGACCGTCAGCCGCAGGCCTGCGACGAGCACCTCCTCGCGGACCGCGTCGAATCCGGCAGGCGTCTCCACGTACCTGGAACCTACCCCGTGCGGGGGATTTCCCGCGTCAGCCCCTTTCAATCCGCGTGGTCTGGGGCGTAGTGTCGCCCCCCATGGCCCTGTCGCCCGTGCCCGAGCCGCGGCCGCCGCTTCCGGCTGCCAGCGAAGACCCGCTCCACGTGTCCCTCGCCGCGGCGATGGAGCGGCGCAGCCTGTCCGTGTCCGCGGTCGGCAGCCTGCTGCGCGCCGAGGGCATCGCGATCAGCCGCACCCGGCTGCACCAGCTGTCGTCCGGGACCGGCGCGCCGCCCACCGCCGAGCAGTTGGAGCGGCTCGCCAGCGTCCTGGGCGTGAACCCCGGCTACTTCGCCGAGTACCGGCTGTGGCGGGCGCGCGCGCTGCTCGACCCCGGCGTCGTCGGCTTCGACCGCGCCATGGCCAACTTCGACCGGCTCCGCGGCCGGCGGAGCATCCCGCTGGAGCGGGAGGCCGACGGGGGCGAGGGCCCGCGCTATCCTGGACGCGTCAGCAGTCGGTGAAGGAGCACGCATGAGCGAGTCCGAGGCCACGGCCGAGGAGACGGTGGAGGAGCAGGTCGCCGAGGAGGCCCCCGCGGCGGAGGCCGAGGTCGAGGTCTCCGATGAGGCCGCCGCGATCGAGGCGTCCGGGGACGAGCGCCCGCCCGACCCCGCGGCCGACGTCGACGTCGAGGGCGACCCCGAGATCCAGGCCGCCGAGGAGGAGCTCCTCGAGGAGGCCATCCCGGTGCCCCTCGGTCCCGTCGCGGGCCGCCAGGCCAAGGTGTACCTGTGCGAGCGCGGCCACCGCACGGTCGCGATCTGGAGCGAGCCCACCGTCTGCCGGGCCCACCCGACGCGCCGCACCGAGTGCGGGCGCCAGCTCTACGCGATCGGGGAGCTGCCGGAGCAGGTCCAGAAGGCGCTGAACCCGCTCAAGGCCTCCAAGAAGGCCTCCAAGAAGTAGTTCGTCGGAGGAGTGCGGAGGCCGGGGTCACCCGGCCTCCGCCGCCTCCACCATCCGCTCCATCTCGCGGAACCCGGGCTCCCACACGTCGGGGTCGTCCAGGTCCACGCCCAGCCCGGCCAGCAGCTCCGCCGGCGGCGCGGACCCGCCCGCCGCCAGGAACCCGAGGTAGCGGTCGCCGAAGGCGGCGCCCTCCTCGCGGAACTTCGCGTAGAGCGCCAGCGTCGTCAGGTGCGCGAAGACATACGCGTACGTGTAGAAGCGCGTGTGGATGAAGTGGGGGATGTACGACCACCCCAGGCGGTAGCCCTCCGGCAGGAGCAGGGCGTCGCCGTAGTACTTCAGGTTCTCCTCGAACCAGACGTCCGAGAGGCGCTCGGCGGTGAGCGTCGAGCCCTCCGCCCGCAGGGCGTAGGCGCGCTGCTCGTAGCGCGACAGCACCGTCTGGCGGAACGCGGTCGCGAACGAGCCCTCCACGCGCTCCGACACCAGGGCCCGCCGCGTCGCCGGGTCGGTCTCGGTCTCCATCAGGTGGTCGAACGCGATCAGCTCCGCGAACGTCGACGGCACCTCGGCCAGCGCCAGGCCGGTCCCGAACGACAGGGCCGTCTGCGCGCCCGCCGCCAGGGTGAAGTGCATGCCGTGACCCAGCTCGTGGGCCAGCGTCATCACGTCGTCCATCCGGTCCGTGAAGTTCATGAGGATGTAGGGCGAGGCGTCCTGCGCCACCGGCGCGCAGAAGGCGCCGCCGCGCTTGCCCGACCGCGGCTCCGCGTCGATGCGGTGCTCGGCGAAGAAGCCGCCGGCGATCTCCGCGACCCGGGGTGAGAAGCGGCCGAAGGACGCGTCGATGAGCCGCGTCGCCTCCGGGTAGTCCACCGCCCGGGCCTCGCCGATCGGCGCGTACTGGTCGTGCAGCTCCAGCTGGTCCAGGCCCAGGATCCCGGCCTTCACGCGGAACCAGCGGTGGGCGAGGGGGTAGTGGCGCTCGACCGCGTCCATCATCCCCTCCACCACCCCGGCGGGGAGCTCGTTGCGCAGGTGCGTCGGGTCCATGGGGCCGGCGTAGTCGCGCAGCCGGTCCATCGCGAGCCGGTCGGCGACGAGGGTGTCGTAGACGTGCGCGAGCGTGTCCTGGTGGGGGCCGAGGCCGTCGTACAGTGCCTCCAGCGCGTGCTTGCGCAGGTCGCGGTCCGGGTTGCGCACGTGGGCGAGCAGCCGGTCGATGGTGTGCGGCTCCACGCCGTCGCCCTCGCCGGCGTCGAACGGCACCTCGAGCGTGGAGGTGATCTGCCCGAACAGGGTGTGCCACGCGCTGGCGGCCGCCGGCCCGCGCTCGGCGAGCATCCGCTCCTCGGGCTCCGACAGCGTGTGGGGCGCGAACCGGCGCATCGCCACCAGGTAGTGGCGGTCGCGGGCGACTTCGGGCGCGTCGTACAGGGCGCGTGCCGCGTCGTCGTCCAGCGCGAGCCACTCCAGGTCGAAGAACCGCAGGGCGTTGCCCGCCTCGACGAGCCCCCGGTCGATCGCGGCCGACAGGTCCTTGTTCTCCTGGTCGGTCACGTCGACCGACTCGCGCAGGTGCGCGTAGGAGCTGACGCGGGACAGCTCGTTGTCGATCTCGGCGAGCTCCTCCAGGGCCGCGGCCAGCGCCGGGCCGTCCATCCCGGGCAGGGCGCCGCGGTGGCGGGCCTCGAACGCCCGGGAGCGCGCCAGCGCGGCGTCCAGCCGGCCGCGGGCCTCGGCGGCGTCGCTGACGAGGGGGGAGAGGTCCCAGTGGACGCCGGCGGCGCGGCGCCCGGAGGGTGCGGGTGCGGTGTCTGTGGTCATGCGGTCACGCTAGCGGATGGCCCTCCGCCGCCGACGGGCAGCAAGCGATCGATGGTCCCGGGCGGCAACGGCGGGTCGCCGGTGTCACCCGGTCGCAACCCCTCCCCGGGGCGGTGGAAGTCGGAGCCGCCGCACGGCACCAGCCCCAGCCGCGCCGCCAGCTCGGCCAGGTTGCGCCGGCGCTCCGGCAGGTGATCGGGGCGGTGCACCTCGATGCCCGCCAGGCCCCAGCCGCGCAGGCGCCGCACGAAGTCGCCCAGGTCGCGGTCGGTCATGCGCAGCGACGCCGGGTGGGCCAGCACGGGGGCGCCGCCCGAGTCGGCGACCAGGCGCACCGCGTCGCGCGGCTCGATGCCCTCGTGGGGCACGTACGCGGGGGCGCCGTCGGCCAGGTAGCGGTCGAACGCGTCCTGGCGGTCGCGGGCGTGCCCCGCCGCCACCAGCGCGTCGGCGATGTGCGGCCGCCCGATGGGGCCGCCGGCGCGTGCCGCGACGTCGGCGAGCGACACGGGGGCGCCGATCGCGACGAGGCGCCCCACGATCCGCGACGCGCGTGCCGCGCGGGCCTCGCGCAGGGCCGCCAGCCGTGAGGCGATGGGCTCGGCCCCCGCGTCCGGCAGGTAGGCCAGCAGGTGCATCGATCCCGACGGGGCGCGCACCGACACCTCCACCCCGGGGATCACCCGCACGCCGAGGGCGGCGCCCGCCTCCAGCGCGTCGGGGACGCCGGCGAGGGTGTCGTGGTCGGTGACCGCCAGGACGCCCACCCCCGCCGCCGCCGCGAGCTCCACCAGCGCCGCGGGCGCCAGGGAGCCGTCGGAGGCGACGGTGTGGGCGTGGAGGTCGGCCTTGGGCCTGCCCGGGCTAGGCGACGACGGCCGCGCCGAGAAGGCCGCGCGCCTCGAGCTCGGCGAGCACCTGCGCCGCGCTCTCCTCGGGCGTCTGGCCCTCGGTCTGGATGTGGACGTCCGGGTTCTCCGGCGCCTCGTACGGGTCGCTCACGCCGGTGAACTCCTTGATCTCGCCGGAGAACGCCTTGGCGTAGAGGCCCTTCACGTCGCGCTTCGCGCACTCCTCGACGGACGTGTCGACGAAGACCTCGACGAACGGCCCGTGCTCCTCCACGAGCACGCGCGCGGTCGCGCGGGTCTCCGCGTACGGGGAGATCGCCGAGACGAGGGTGACGACGCCCGCCCGCGTGAAGCGGCTCGCGACCCACCCGATGCGCTCGATGTTGGTGTCGCGGTCCTCCTTCGAGAACCCGAGCCCCTTGGACAGGTGGGTGCGTACGACGTCGCCGTCGAGGTACTCGACGAGCGCGCCGCGCTTCTCGAGCTCGGGGCCGACGATCTCGGCGATGGTGCTCTTCCCGGTGCCGGACAGGCCCGTGAACCAGATGGTGTAGCCGGAACGATCGCTCACGCTGGTACCGCCCTCCCTCGGGGCGGTGCCCCGGTCGATGTCAGTTCGGCCCGCCCTGGGCGGGGAGATGGAGTCCGCACTCGGTCTTCTCCGCGTCGGCCCAGCGGCCCGCGCGGGAGTCCTCACCCGGGCGGATCGCCCGGGTGCACGGCGTGCACCCGATGCTCGGGAACCCGCGGTCGTGCAGCGGGTTGTACGGCACGTCGTGCGCGAACAGGTAGCCCTTCACGTCCTCGTCGGTCCAGCCGGCCAGCGGCTGCACCTTCACCACCCCGCGGGGGTCGAGCTCCAGGACCTTCGCGTCGCGCCGGGTGACGCTCTGGGCGCGGCGGATGCCGGTGATCCACGCGTCCATGCCCACGAGGGACCGCTCCAACGGCTCCACCTTGCGCAGGGCGCAGCAGCGGTCGGGGTCGCGTCGCCACAGGTCCGGACCCTCGCTCTCGGCCTGCTCCTCCACCGTCTCGCGCGGGTCGATCCGCTCCAGGTCCAGGTCGTACTTGGCGACCAGGCGCTCGCGCGTCTCGTACGTCTCGGGGAAGAGGAGGCCCGTGTCGAGCTCCACCACCCGGATGTTCGCGCCGAGCTGGTGCAACATGTCGATGAGCACGGAGGACTGCATCTGCCACGAGCAGGTGAGCATGATACGGCCCTCGAACCGGTCGACGGCCCACGCGAGGAGGTCCTGCGAGGACCGCGTCTCGAACTCGTCGGCGAGTTGCTCGACGTCGGCGCGGGAGAGGGGCAGGGTGTTCACCGGAAGCAGGCTACCAATCAATAAACCTGAATGCCTGGGATAAACGACGACAATAGCCGGAGGGTCTACTCCACCGACGGCGGCCGGGTCCCCGAGGCGCGCGAGCCCAAGGGCCGCGGGCGCCCGGGACCGCCCCCGGGAGGGGCGCTGCCGCGCGACGGGGTGGTGCGCGTGAGCCGCACCAGCTCGGGCCGGCGGGGAAAGACGGTGACCCTCGTCACGGGCGTGCCGTCCGCGGACCTGACGGCGCTGGCGGGAGAGCTGAAGCGCCTGTGCGGCTCCGGCGGCTCAGTGAAGGACGGGGTGGTCGAGATCCAGGGCGACCACCGCGCGAAGGTGATCGCCCACCTGGACGGGCGCTACCGGGTCAAGGCCGCCGGGGGCTAGCCCTCCGGCTCGGCCTCGACCACCGCCAGCGCCCGGCCGAACGCCCGCTCCACGGCCGGCGCCTCGAGCCCCGCGGACCAGATCGGGATGGCCGGGTCGCCCTCGGCGGTCACCTCGATCAGGATCGTCTCGTCGTCGAGCCCCACCCGCACGTCGCGGATGCCGCCCGCGCGGCCGCGCTCGAGCTGCTCGGCGATGCGCAGGCAGCACGCGAGCCGGTCCAGGCGCTCGGCGTCGCCGTCGGCCAGCACGCCCTCCAGCGGCGCGGTGGACGGGAGCGCCTTGCGGTGGGCCCGCGCGAGCAGCGCCACCAGCGCCAGCTCGGCGTGGTCGAAGCCCGGCAGCCCGGCGTTCAGGATCAGGTAGAAGCCGTGCTTGTGGTGGTCGTTGTAGTCGACCAGCACCCCCACGTCATGGAGCATCCCGGCGGCCCAGAGCAACTCGCGCTCACGGGGGTCGTCGCGCTGGAGGCCCAGCTCCACCAGCCCCGCGTAGACGAGGTGCGCCAGGCGGCAGACCTGCTCGGCGTGGGGCACGTCCGCGCGGTACTCCTCCACCAGGTTCAGCACGCTGTTGCGGCGGACGTCGGGGATCAGCGGCGGGTCGGCGGGCGCCAGCCAGCGCTCGTAGAAGATCCCCTCCCGCAGCCCCTGCGCGCAGATCTCGACCCGTTCGACGCCGACCGCCTCCATCACCGTGGAGATGACGACGGCGCCCGCCAGCGTGATGTCGGCGCGGTCCGGCTTCAACCCCGGCAGGCGGCTGCGCTCGGACGCCGGCAGCTCCAGCATCGCCTCGATCAGCCGCTCCAGCCCGGCGCGCGGGAGGACGTACCCGTGGAGCTCGTCCAGGGCGTACCCGGTCAGGTGCTGGTGCATCCGCGCGAGCGTCCGGATGGTGCCCCCGACGCCCACCATCCGGCCCCCGGCACCCGACAGCCACGGCACGCCGGCCATCTCCTTCTGGACCTTGCGGCGCAGCGGCTTCAGGTCGGAGCGCGACGCACGCTCGCCCGGCAGGTAGCGCTCGGTCATGCGCACGGCGCCGAGGGGGCGCGAGATGGCCTGCTGGAGGGCGCGGCCGCGCACCTGGGTCACCTGCACCGACCCGCCGCCGAGGTCCAGGACGTGGCCGTCGCCGAGGGTGGTGGAGTTCACCGCCCCGAGGTAGCCGTACCAGGCCTCCTCCTCGGCGGACAGCACGCGCACCTCCAGCGCGCCGTCGGCCGACAGCGCGCGCATCGCCACATCGCCGTTGGCCGCGTCGCGGGCGGCGCTGGTGGCGGCCACCACCACCTCGTCCACCTCCGACGCCTCGCAGAACGCCGCGTACAGGCGGGCGGTGTGCTCGGCGCGCTCCAGCGCGTCGCGTCGCAGGCCCGCCTCGTCGGCGCCCTCCGACAGCCGCACCGCGTGCCGGATCTCGTCCACCAGGTGGAAGCCCCCGCCCGGCCGGTAGCGGAACACGACGAGCCGGAAGGTGTTCGACCCCATGTCGACCACCGCCAGCCGCCGCTCGGCGTCCCGCCGCCGTTCGGTCCCCGGGCCCGTCGGAGATAACCTAGAGGTCATGAGCTCGACGCCCCTTCGACCGCCGGCGGTGAGTGACGTCGGGGGAGGGGGCCCGTCCAGCCCGCAGGGGCGCGCCTGGCCCGGCACCTTCGACGCGCCCGTCACGGTCGAGCGCGTCTGGACCGACTTCGTGGCCGGCCTGCCCGACCCGGCCGAGCGGCAGGCCCTGGCCCGCGCCCTCGCGTTCGCCCGCGCCCGCCACGGCAGCCAGTTCCGCCGCGGCAGCGACACCCCCTACTGGGTCCACCTGGTCCGCGTCGCGATGGAGCTGGCCCGCTGGGGCGAGACCTCCCCGGTGCTGCTCCAGGCGGCGCTGCTCCACGACACGGTCGAGGACACCGAGACGACGGTGGGCGAGATCCGCACCGGGTTCGGCCCGGAGGTGGCCGACCTGGTCGACTGGCTCACCGCCCCGGAGGACGCCGAGGCCCAGCGCGAGTACTACGCGCGGCTCCAGGCGGGCGCGCCGTTCGAGGCGCAGCTCCTGAAGCTGGCCGACCGGGTCGACAACCTGCGCAGCATCCAGGCGCTGGTGATGCGCACCGGCGACCGCTACCGGCGCTGGGCGGGTGCCTACCTGCGCCGCACCGTGTGGCAGGTGCTGCCGCTCGCGGCGGGCGCCCCCTCGGTGGCCCGCGTCGCACTGGTCACGGCGATGGCCGACCTGGCCCCACTGGTCGACGAGGGCGGCTTCACCGAGCCCTAACGACGGGACAACCCTCGTGAAACGAGGGGCGGATTGGATGGGCGCCACATCGACCAGACCACAGGAGGTCACCGTGGAGTCCATGACCAACCTCGCCGAGCTCGTCGCGATCGACGCCCTGCTTTCACGCCTCGACCCCGCGCCCGCGACGTGCCAGGTCCCGGGCTGCCTGCATGTGCACGGGGCAGCGGATAGCCAGGAGGGCGTCACGGCGCTCGCCGCATAGCGCGTCCTCCGCTCGACCCGTCGGGGCGGTGCGGCACCTCGACCCGCCCGCCGCCCCGGCACGCTCGGCCGGGCCTGGTTCAGCCCGCCTCCGGAGGCGGGATGAGGAGCACGGGGCAGGGTGCGTGATCCACGAGGTGCTTGGCGAAGCTGCCGAGCAGCACCCGCTCGACCCGGCCGCTGTGGTGCGCGGCCACCATCACGTCGCAGCCGTTCTCGCGGGCCCAGTCCACCGCGGCCTCGGCCGGGTGACCCTCCAGGAGCACGACCTCGGCGTTCTCGCGGCCGTGGATCTGCTCCTCCAGCCACATCTCGGCCGCCTCCCGCTCCAGGTCGACGTCGTGGACGGGTGCGCCGCCCAGGCTGGTGGCGAGCGACATCAGGAACGCCGGCGACGGCAGCACGTGCAGCACGGTCAGCCTGCCGCCCGCGAGCGTGCGCAGCGCGTCGGCGTGCGCCAGCGCGCGGGCCGCGGCGTCGCTGTCGTCGATGCAGCAGGCGACGTGGGCGAATGTGGGCTCGGCGGCCATCGCCCGTAGCCTACCCGGCCCCCGGCGGGTCGGACCGCCGGATCTCCGCCAGGTAGGGACGGGTGGCATCCACCCCGAGCGCCAGCCGGCCCTCCGCCAGCTCGATGAGCGCCTCCCCGGCCAGCTCGCGGCGCCAGCCGCTGCCCAGCGCGGCCCCGTCGGTGTCGCCCCGCAGGGCCCCGAGCAGGAAGCCCGAGATCTCGTCGCGGGTGGCCAGCAGGCTCGGCGCCAGGTCGACGGCGGCGGCGCGCCCGGCCACCAGCACGGCGCCGAGCGGCGCGAGCACGTCCAGACGGTGCTGCAGCTCGGCCGAGGGCGGCGGCGGCAGGGTCAGCGGCGGAGCCTCCTCGCCGGCGCGCAGGGCGGCCAGCATCCCCTCGGCGTCGGCGCCCCGGATCCGGTCGGGCAGGCCGCGCTCGTTCTCCAGCGCGCGGCGGTCCTTGGGCCGGCGGCGGGCGATCTCGACCAGCGTGCGGTCGGGGACGATCCAGGCCGAGGGCTTGTCGCGCCGCGCCGCCTCACGCTCGCGCCACGCGGCCAGCGACTGCAGCACGGAGCGGTCGCGGGCGTTCAGGCGGCCGCCGCCCTTCACGCGCCGCCACGCCGAGTCGGGGTCGGGGATCAGGCGGGCGTCGGGTCCGTAGCGGCGGGCGTGCTCCTCGGCCACCCACTCGGCGCGGCCGAGCGCCTCGGCGCGGCCCTGGAGCTCGTCGGCGAGCTGCAGCAGGTGGGCGACGTCCGCGGCGCCGTACTCGAGCTGGGCGTCCGACAGCGGCCGGCGGCTCCAGTCGGTGTACCGCTCGCCCTTGTCGAGGGTGACGCTCAGCACCCGCTCCAGCAGCGTCGCGAGGCCCTGGCCGGCGCCGAGCCCGACGAAGCCCGCCACGATCTGGACGTCGAGCAGGTTCTGCGGCCGCGTGCCGAACGCGAGCCCCAGCAGCGTCAGGTCGGCGGAGGGGGCGTGCATGACCGTCTCGACCTCGGGGTCGGCGACCAGGTCGGCGATCGGCCCCAGGGGCGCGCCCTCGATCGGGTCCACCAGGTGGATGCCCTCGGTGGTGGCGATCTGCGCCAGGCAGGCGATGGGCGCGTAGGTCCGCTCCCACAGGAACTCGAGGTCGATGGCGGCGCGGCCGTCGGCGCGGGCCTCCGCCACCACGGCCTCCACGCCTGCGGCGTCCCGGATGGTCGTGAGCTCGGGCAACCCCGCTACCCTAGTCGGCCGTGCAAGCGATTCAGATCCGCAAGGCCTTCGGGGCACGTGACGTGGTGTCCGACGTCAGCTTCCGCGTGGACCCCGGCGACCGCCTCGCGGTGGTCGGGCGCAACGGCGAGGGCAAGACGACGCTGCTCAGGATCCTCGCGGGACAGCTGGAGCCCGACGGCGGCCGGGTCAGCATGCCGCGCGGTGCGACGGTGGCGCTGCACGACCAGCGGCCGCCCCTCGGCTCGGACCTGACGCTCGAGCAGTACGTGGGGGAGGGGATGGCCGCGGCCCGCGCCGCCGAGGCCGACCTGGCGGCGCTGGAGGCGCGCATGGCCGGTGGCGATCACGGGGACGAGGTCATGGCCGCCTACGAGGAGGCCCAGGCCCGGCTGGAGCGCGCCGGCGGCTACGCGTGGCGGGCGTGGATGGAGCGGGTGCTGCGCGGCCTCGGCATCGGCGAGGACCAGCTCCCGCGGCCCCTGCGCGGCTTCTCCGGCGGCGAGCTCACGCGCGCGTCGCTGGCCCGGTCGCTGGTGTCGCGGCCGGACGTGCTGCTGCTGGACGAGCCCACCAACCACCTCGACATCGACGCCGTGGAGTGGCTGGAGCGCGCGATCCTGGAGCTCAACGCCGCCGTGGTGCTGGTGTCGCACGACCGCTGGTTCCTGGAGTCGGTGGCGACGGGCGTCCTGGAGCTCGACCGCGGCCGGTCGAAGCACTGGCCGATGGGCTACTCGGCGTACCGCCGCGAGCGGGCCCTCGCGATCGACCGCCAGGGCGCCGAGGCCGAGCTGCAGGCGAAGGAGATCGCCCGCCTGGAGCGCTTCGTCACGCGCTGGCGCGCCGGCACGAAGGCCCGCCAGGCCGCGTCGCGCCAGAAGCAGCTCGACCGGATCGTCCGGGTCGACGCGCCCCGGCGCCAGTCGCACATGGCGTTCGGCTTCCCCAAGGCGGAGCGCAGCGGCCGGGTGGTCGTCGAGGTGGACGGCCTGGACGTGGAGGTCCCCGGCCGGCGGCTCATCAGCGACGCCGGCTTCACGCTGGAGCGCGGGCAGCGCCTGGCGGTGGTGGCCCCGAACGGCGCCGGCAAGACGACGCTGCTGGAGACCCTCATCGGGGAGCGCCCGCCCGCCCGAGGACGGGTGACGGTGGGCCACCGGGTGAGCCCGGCGTACTTCTCCCAGCACGGCGAGGACCTGGACGACTCCCGGACCGTCGTGGAGACGGTGCTGGTGGGGAGCGACCTGACCCAGACGCAGGCCCGCACGCTGCTCGGGGGCTTCCTGTTCTCCGGGGAGGCGGCGGACGCGCGGGTGGAGCGCCTGTCGGGCGGTGAGCGACGGCGGCTGTCGCTGGTGTCGCTGATCGCGAAGGGCGGCAACCTGCTGGTGCTGGACGAGCCGACGAACCACCTGGACACCGAGAGCCGGGAGGCGCTGGAGGAGGCGCTCGACGCGTACGACGGCACCGTCGTCCTGGTCTCCCACGACCGCGCCCTGATCGACACGATCGCCACCCACACCCTGGCGCTGGAGGACGGCGCCGCGGTGATGCGCGCCGGGGGCTACGCCGACCTGGTGCGCGTCCGGTCCGAGGCCCAGGCGCCCGCTCCGGCGGCCCCGCGCAAACGCGCGCCCGCGCCGCCGCGGGAGCGCAAGGAGAAGCCGTCGCGGTCGGAGCGCCGGCGGGCGCCGCGCACGGGCGAGGTGCGCCGCCTGGAGGGCGAGATCGCGCGCGTGGAGGCCGGCATCGCCGAGGTGGAGGCGGCGCTGGCCGACCCCGTCGTGCTGGCCGACCGCGACGCCGTGGCCGCCCGCGGCGAGGAGCACCGCGGCCTGCAGGAGGAGCTCGCCTGGCTCATGCGCGAGTGGGAACGGGCGGCGGAGGCGGCGGGGGTCTGACCGCCAACGCGGTGACCGTCCCCACCACCGCGCTCACCAGCGCGATCGCGGCGCCCGTCAGGGCCAGGCTCAGCCCGATCTCCATCTGGAAGTCCGAGAAGATCACCGCCGTCGTGGTGGTGTAGGTCAGGGCGGCGGCGGCGAGCGCGCACGCGCCCGCCGCCACGGCCAGGGCCGCGCGCGGCTCGCCCGCCCGCGCGACCGCGAACGCCAGCCCGCCGGCGCACACCACCGCGAGCGCCAGGGGGATGAGCCACCCCCCGGCCCGGAGGTCGCTGTCCAGGCCGCCGAGCTCGGCCGAGCCGATCGACAGCCATGTGAGCGGTCCGCTCACCACCGCCAGCAGGCCCCCGAAGCCGGCGCCGGCGGCCAGTAGCGCCAGCCCCGCCTCGCCCGGGGGGTCGGTGCGCCCGCGCGCCTCGCGGAGCACCCCGGCGATCGCGCAGCCCGCGGCGGCCATGCCGGCCAGCGCCAGCAGCACGACGCCGGCCTCGCGGGTGATCCCGTCCTCCACGTGCACCACGGCCAGCAGCAGGGGCAGCCCCGCCACCAGGCCGCCGCCGACGGCCGCGGCGAGGGCCGCCACCAGCCGGGGGACCGGCCCCGAGCCGCGGGCCGCCGCGAACAGCCACGCCGCCGCCCCGGCCATCACGATCAGCGCCGCCCCGATGGCCTGCACCCGCAGGCCCGCCCGGCCGAGCGACCACACGCTGTCGGTGCCCCGCGCGTCGCCGACCACCGGCATCCAGGTGCCCACGAGCGCGAACAGCCCGAGGGCGCCGGTCGCGATCGGCAGCAGGACCTCGGCGCGCGCGATCCGCGTCTCCGGCGGCGCGGCCGGCGCCGGGGCGGGCGGCGGGGGCGGCGGAGGAGGTACGGGCGGTGGTGGCGGGGGCGGCTCCGGCGGCTGCTCGCCCGGCGTCAGCACGGTCAGCTCGGTGTCGCCCAGGACCACCCGGTCGCCGGGGGCGAGGGTGGTCGGCCCGCTGATGCGGACGCCGTTCACCACGGTGCCCGACGTGGAGCCGAGGTCGTCGACCAGGATCGCGCCGCCCGCCCGCCGCAGCACCGCGTGGCGCCGCGACACGTGCGGATCGGTCAGCACGATGTCCATCACGGGGCCGCGGCCGATGGTGGCCTGGCCACCGCGGAGCCCGAATCGGGCACCGCGGTCCTGGCCACCGGTCACGGCCACGACGTCGTCCGGGCCGCGGAGGCCCGGGCGCGTGGTGGACATCGCTACTCGGTCGAGATGTTCGGGTCGGCCTGCTGGGTGACCGGCAGGATCGTGATGAAGTGCCCGGCCGGGTCGTCCAGGAGCGGGGCGAGCCCGTCGGCCGCCTCGGTCTGGCCGCCCGCGCGCAGCGCGTCGCGGTAGGCGCCGAGGAGCTCCTGGATCGTCGCCGCGTCGGACTCCTCGACGGGCTGGATGCTGACCTTCGCCGCCTTCGAGAGGCGACGGCGGACGGCCGACTCGTCGAGGTTCCACTCCGGGTTCTGGCGGACGTACACGACGCCGCCGGTCATGCCGGAGCACAGCCACGGGCCCGGGTCGCCGAGCACCACGACGCGGCCGCCGGTCATGTACTCGAACGCGAAGCCCTTGCAGTTGGCGCGGGCCGCCAGCGTGCCGAGGCGGTCGTTGAGCGGCTCGGACGGCTCGCCGCCGAGCACCATGTCGGCGCCCGACATGCGGATGCCCGCCCGCGCGTCGGCGTCCCCCTGGATGAGGAACAGGCCGCGCTGGGCGCCGTAGGCGAAGCTCTTGCCGACGTGGCCGCCGACCCAGTCGCCGGCGGCGTTCTGCGCCTTCAGCACCTGGATCTCGCCGCCGAGGGCGCACTTGCCGACGCCGTCCTGCGCGCCGCCGAACACCCGGATGCGGACGCCCTCCAGCGTGAAGGCCGCCAGCCCGCTGCCGGCCGCCGCGCCCTTGGTGAACGCGAGGTCCACCAGCGTCTGGCGGTGACCGTTGCCGGTCCCGTTGGCGTGGCCGTTGGTGCCGGCGATGCCGTAGCCCTCCGCATCCGCGGCGCTGTTGCCGGCCGGGTCGTCCACGCCGGTCGCTGCCGCGGCGACGCTCTCGCCGTTGACCCAGGCGTTGT
Organism: Thermoleophilia bacterium; assembly: GCA_050250915.1. Lineage (GTDB taxonomy): Bacteria > Actinomycetota > Thermoleophilia > Miltoncostaeales > Miltoncostaeaceae > Miltoncostaea. The sequence goes on along the minus strand of JBFWNT010000018.1, from coordinate 23,216 downwards.
TCACACCGGTGGTCGCGCGGGCGATGAGGCCGGCCAGGTCGGTGCCGAGGTTGCGGTCGGCGGCGGTGGTCGTCTCCTCCTCCACCGCGAGGGCGGACCCCGCGGCGAGGCGCTCGGCGGCCACCTCCGGCGCCCGGTGGGGCGGCGGCGGGTGGAACGGCCGGAAGAAGCGGGGCGTGCCGGCCGGCGAGGTGATGACGCGCTCGGCGACCGGGGTGAGCAGGCTGGTCAGGTCCAGGCGGTCGTGGTGGGAGACCTGCACGAGGCGGTCGGCCTGGCCCACCAGCTCCTGCACCTCGCTGACGCCCATCTCGCCCGCCAGCTCGCGGAGCGCGGCGCCCATCTGGGTGAAGTAGCGGACGAGCGTGTCCACCGACGGGTCGAACACCCGCGGGACGAAGCGCTTGAGGCCGCGCTCGCGGGCCTCGTGCTCGTCGAGCTGGGTGGCGATGCCCACGTGGCAGGTGTCGAGCTGGCAGCCGCGGCAGATGGTGCACCCGATGGCGACCATCGACGCGGTGCCGAAGCCGAGCCGGTTCGCGCCCATGCAGATGAGCTTCACGGCGTCCGCCGCGGTCCGCAGGCCGCCGTCCGCCCAGATCTCCACCCGGTCGCGGATGCCCGCCTCGGTGAGGGCGTGGTGCGCCAGCACCGTCCCGATCTCGCAGGGCAGGCCGGCGCGCCGCAGGGCGTGCTGGCGGGCGGCGCCGGTGCCGCCGTCGTAGCCCGACATCGTGATGACGTCGGCGCCCGCCTTGGCGATGCCGATGGCGATGGTGCCGATGCCGGGCACCACCGGGACCTTCACGATGACCTTGGCGTGCGGGTTCGACGTCTTGAGCTCGTCGATGAGCTGCGCCAGGTCCTCGATGGAGTAGAGGTCGTGGTTGTTGGACGGGCTGATGAGGTCCGACCCCACCTGCGCGTTCCGTGCGGCGGCGATCGCCTGGGTCACCTTCGACCCCGGCAGGTGGCCGCCCTCGCCGGGCTTGGCGCCCTGGCCGATCTTGATCTCGACCCACTCGGACGAGTTGATCAGCAGCGACGACACGCCGAAGCGGCCCGAGGCGATCTGCTGGCCCCGGTGCTTCGGGTACTTGCCGTACATGTCGTGGATCTCGCCGCCCTCGCCGTTCATGCAGAGCATGTCGGCCTGCGCGGCGGCCTCGGCGTAGGCGCGGAACGCCGTCTCGCCCTGGGAGCCGAAGCTCATGGAGCTGATCAGGAACGGCAGCGTGTGCTCGCCGACGCGGGAGCTGACCTGGTCGGCGGGGACCCGCTCGGCCTCCGGCGCCAGCTGCGGCTGCACGGCGTGGCGGAGGGCCACGGGCTGCTCCACCTCGAGCTTGTCGAGCGCCTCGCGGTACTCGTCGTAGGTCCACTCGTCGTTCGCCACGCGGGCGAGCGCCTTCCAGACCTTCGGGTACATCCGCGGCAGCTTCACCTTCGACGGGCTCTCCTCGCCCGCCCGGATCTCGCGGCCCTGCTCGGCCAGCGCGTCGAGCGCCGCCAGGTCCAGGCCGCGGCCCTCCGAGGCGCAGAAGCCCGGGATCGCCAGGATGTCGAGCACCTCCGGCGCGACGCCGATGGCGGACACCAGGCGGCCGTAGCCGCGCAGCTCGTGGATGCCGAGGGTGGAGAGGACCTTCTCCATGCCCTTCTGGAGGCCCTCGAGCACGTTGGTGGCGGCCTTCGACGGCTCGGGCGAGTCGTTGACCGCCCGCTCCATCATCGCGTAGGGGCACAGCGCCTGGGCGCCGAAGCCGAGGGCCACCATCACGTCGTGGACGTTGCGGATGCCGGCGGCCTGGAGCACGAGGCTGGCGTCGCGGCGCCACGAGGAGCCGTCGTCCTTGCGGGCCTCGCGCAGGGCCTTGTCGACCGCGGCGACGGCGAGGTGCGGGTCGCACACCTTGTCGTCCGGGCCGGCGGCCATGTCGCTCAGCACGAGCAGCTCGGCGCCGGTCTGGACGGCGGCGACCGCGGCCTCCGCCAGGTGCGTCAGGTGGTCCGCGACACCCGTGTCGGCGGGGAAGTGCAGGGGCAGGGTGGCGGCGCGCCAGTCCCACGCGGCGAGCACGTCCTCCATGCAGGCGACGCCCTGGCCCACGGCCACGCGGCGCATCTCCGGCAGCGACAGCGGCGTGGTGCCGGGCCGCATCCCGCCGAGGATGATCGGCATGCGCAGCTCGCAGCGCTGCGGCGGCTCCGGCTCGACGCCCTCGATGGGGGGCCGCCGGCCGAGCACGACGCGGGTGGAGAAGTGCTCCACCTCGCGCTCGCGGTCGATCGCCGGGTTGGTGACGACGGCGACGGTCTCCTGGAGGTAGTCGGAGAGCGGCATCGGGACCGGGGTGAACGGGCCCAGGGGGCCGTCCCAGCCGAGCGAGCCGATCGGCTCGGCGCCGCGGTCGGCATGGAATTGGAGCTGCTGGCGGTCGCTCTCGATCCAGCCCGCCGAGGCGAGCAGGGTCTCCAGCTCGAGCTCCGGCTCGGCCAGGTCGTCGTCGGGGACCTCCTCGACGGCGACGGGCTCGAGGCCGCCGGCGAGGCGGGCGCGGGTCTCGGCGCTGGGCAGCGCGCCGCGGCCCTTGGCGCGGTTGTAGACCTCGCGCTGGAGCTCCCAGTAGTCGAGCACCCGCGGCACGCCGTCGGCGTCGCCGACCAGGGCCACCTTCTCCCCGGGGGCGAGGGGGGCGGGGTCACGGGTGAGCTCGGACACCGGGATGATCCCCGGCTCCGACGAGACGACGTACATGTCGCCCGTCTCGATCCACCACAGGGGGCGCAGGCCCATCGCGTCGACCGCGAAGACCATCTCGTCCTTCGCGCGGCAGGCGAGGGCCACGGGGCCCTGCGCGTACGGGCCGAGCGCCTCGCGGTAGTGGACGTAGAGGTCCTGGAGCTTCGCCGGCAGGCGGTGCACCTCGCCGAGGATCGGCGGGAGCGCGAACTCGACGGCCTCCAGCAGCGACAGGCCCTTCTCGAAGATGAGGCCCTCGAGCAGGCGGTTCAGGTCCTGGGAGTCGGAGCCGAGGCGCGAGATGGGCAGGCCGAGCTGCTCGCTCTGCTCGCGGAGCTGGGCGATGGTGTTGATCTCGCCGTTGTGGCCGAGGATCGAGAACGGCTGCACCCGGCTGAACGTGGGGTACGTGTTCGTGGAGTAGCGGTTGTGGGCGATGATCCGCGCCGAGGCGAAGTCCTCCTCGCCCATCTCCGGGTAGAAGCGCGGGATCACCTCGGGCTGGCCCTGCACCTTGTAGACGGCGTCGTTCGCGGAGAACGACGCCACGTGACAGGTGAGGTCGCGCTCGATGTGCACCATCGCCCGGTAGCAGTTCATGGACGCCTCGGGACCCGGCTCGTCGGCCAGGCAGGCGATCTGCCAGAAGATCGGCGGCGTCTCGGACGCCCGGGGGCCGAGCGCCGAGCGGTCGACCGTGCCCTCGCCGCTCCACAGCACCTGGAAGCCGTGGTCGCGCAGGATCTCCTCGATCCGCGGCACCTGGGCCCCGGCGTCCTCGGAGGTGTCGAAGAAGATGTGGGCGACCGTGAAGGCCTTGTCGTCGGCCGCGGCCGGGTCGAGGCCCTCCGACTCCAGGCGGCGGCGCCACTGGGGCCGGGGGAGGTCGACGAGCAGTCCGCTCCCGTCACCCTCGCCATCGACGCTCCCGGAGCGGTGGACCATCATCTGGAGCGACGTCAGGGCGATCTCGACCATGCGTCGGCTCGGCGAGCCGTCACGCGTCGCGAAGGCCGCGAGCGCGCAGGCGTCGTGTTCGATCAGATCCGGGAGGCCGGCAGGCGGCTGGGTGGCGAACGGGGGCGGTACGGTCATGCGCGGGCCTCTCGGTCTGGGGTCCGGCTGGACACGCTGACGCCGGCCCACCCCGGGGCCGGCTGCGAAGGGCCAGTATTGCCATGGCGGAGGCGGAGGTCAACGCGCCGGTACGGATCCCTCAAGTCCGCCGGGTGCAGGCCGATGCGCGGGGACATGACCGTCAGCATGCCCACGGACGACGAGCTGGCGCTGGTGGCCGACGTGGCCGTCCGGGAGGGGTGGGCCGACCTGTCCGCGCCGCCGGCGACGCACGGGGCCCGCAGCCTCGAGGAGCAGCTCGCGATCGCCCGTTTCGAGGCCTCCGTGCCGACGAGGGGTCGGTCCGAGCGGGCGCTGCGCCTGCGGGCCCGCCTGGCGATCGCCGCCCTCACCATCGGCGTGCTCGGCGTCTGCTGGTGGGTGAGCCCCACCCGCACCGCCATCGGCCTGGTCGGCGCCGGGGTCTTCAGCCTGATCGCGGTGCGCCGCTCACGGCGCAGGCACGCCCGTGACGCCCGCCCCCGCCGCCTGATCTGACCGGGCAGGGCGCCCGGTCGGCGCCGTCCCGGATTTCCCACTTGGGACTGACCGCGAGTCACACTCGGTTCGGGACGCGGCGTCCGGTTCGGTGGCGGTCTGGCATGCCGGGAACCCCTCACTGAAGGGGTTCTGGTCCGAGGTCATGTCGAGGCCGGGGCAGCCCTGGTGCAATTGAGACCAGGGAGTCCCAATCGGGACGGCGGCGGCCCCTGCGGCGACAGACCGGCGTGGGCCCCCTCGGTGCACCGCCCTCGATGAGGGTCCGTTTCCCACTTGGCGCTGACCGGGAGTCCCAGTTGGGACGGGACGGGGCTCCCCATCGGCGGCCTGCGGTACCGGGACCCTTCAGAAGGGGTTCTGACGGGGGCCGGCGTCCGTCAGCGGAGGGAGTGCCCCACGGGGACGTCGGCGCCCTCGAGGACGTCGGCGCCCACGCGGGCGACCGCCTCCCGCCGGTCCCTCGCGGCGCGGCGGAGGGCCGTGAACGCCGTGACCGCCGAGACGCGGTGGCGCTCCATGAGGGCGCCGACGGCCCGTTCGATGACCACCCGCCGGTCGAGGGCGCCCTGGAGCTGGGACACGACGAGCTCGTCGCGGCGCGCCGCCACCGCGCGACCCAGCAGGCCCTCCAGGACCAGGTTGAAGCTCGCGACGGCCGCCGCGTCGCTCTCGTCCCAGTCGTAGGGGCCGTCCCGGTACACGTTGAGGGACCCGACGGGCTGCCCGCCGAGGAGGGTCGGGGTGCCCAGGACGCCGCCGATCGCGTGGCCCCGGATCCGCTCCGGCAGGCGCGTCCAGCGCGCGTCGGACATCACGTCAGGCGTGGCGACCGTCTCGCCGAGCACGAAGCAGTCGACGCACGGGCCCTCGCCCAGCTCCTCCTGGGCCGACTCGAGCGCCCGCGCGGCGTCGTCGGTGGCGCCGACGTGCCGCAGCTCGCCGTCGTCGCCCACCAGCATCAGCCCGCACCCCGTCACGGCGAACAGGATCCGGACCGCGTCGATGACCGCCGCCAGGCCGTCCTCGAACGTCGGGGGATCGCCGCGCCCCGTCAGGGCGTCCAGGCTCGACGCCAGCGCGTCCGGCGCGATGTGGCCGGCCAGGGCGGTCAGCGGGGGTCCCCGTCCACGCCGAGCCGCTCCGCCAGGCCCAGGATGTCGATGAGCCGCCGCGCCGGGCCGTCGCCCGCCGCCACGCGCAGCCCGCGCCCCTCGGCGTCGGCCCGCTCCCGCGCCCGCAGCACCACGCGGATCCCCTCGCTGCCGATGAACTCGAGGCGGGTGAGGTCGATCGTCACCTCGCCCGGCCCGGCCATGGCGTCGCGGATCGCCGCGTCCGCCGCGGCCACCCCCGCCAGGTCGAGGTCACCCACGAACACCAGCCGGGGGCCGGCCGGGCCGGCGGCCACGTCGATGCGCAGCCCCCCGTCCGGGGCCGCAGGGCCTCCCACAACATCAGCAGCCGCGACCAACCTCGCTCCTTCGCGCGTTGCCCGCGGGGTCACGGCGGACGGCTCATCGGGAATCGGCGGGGAGGGTGCCACGGCCGTGACCGCATGGCAACCCGTCCGCGACCTCCCCGCTACGATCAGAGCGGATGGCGTCACCCCCCGAGACCAGCGCCCCGGACGTGATGCGCTGCTACCGCCATCCCGACCGCGAGACGCTGCTGAGCTGCTCCAACTGCGAGCGGCCGATCTGCACGTCGTGCATGACGCAGGCGGCGGTGGGCGTCCGGTGCCCCGAGTGCGCCCGCGGCGACCGCTCCACCCGCACCACCCCGACGCCCGCGGCGCGGGTGCGGGTGGCCCAGGCGCGGGGCGACCTCCCCATCGCCACCACGGTGCTCGTGGTGGTGAACATCCTCGTGTTCCTGGTGGAGATGGCCCAGGGCGTCACCGTCCGCGGGCTCGGCGACGCGCAGATCGTCCAGGACGGCGGCCTCTACGCCGGCGCCGTCGCCGACGGCGAGTGGTATCGCATGGTCACGGCCGGCTTCCTGCACGCCGGGCTGATCCACATCGCGTTCAACATGTGGCTGCTGTGGGTGCTCGGCGGCGCGCTGGAGCGCTACGCCGGGGCCGCCCGGATGCTGGTGATCTACTTCGCGGCGATCCTCTGGGGGTCGGCGGGCGCGCTGCTCGTGAACCCCGACTCGCTCACCATCGGGGCCTCCGGCGGGGTGTTCGGCCTGATGGCCGCCCTGTTCCTGCTGGAGCGCCAGCGCGGGGTGGCGCTCCTCGGATCCAGCGTCGGCGCCCTGCTGCTGCTGAACCTGGTCATCACGTTCGCGCTGCCCGGCATCTCGGTGGGCGGGCACATCGGCGGCATCCTGGGCGGCCTCGCCGCCGGCTTCATCCTGTCCGACTTCGGTAAGGGCCACCTGGCGTACTCCCGGATGGGCCTCCAGGCGTGGGCGCTCTCGGCCGTCCTGGTGGTCGGCGCCGTCGTGGTCGGGGTCGCCGTCGCCTAGCGCGTGTCCGGCGCGGGCAGCGCCGGGATCCCCAGCTCGCCGATCCGCTCCACGAAGGCCGCCACCAGGTCGATCGACGCCTGGATGTCGTCGGGGTGGCACGCCTCCACGCTGGAGTGCACGTAGCGGGTCGGGATCGACACGCACCCCGCGATGGCGCCGTCGCCCGACAGCTGGAGGCTGCCGGTGTCGGTGCCGCCGCGGTCGGCGACGTGGAACTGGTGCGGGATGTCGAGCTCCTGCGCCAGCGAGGTGAGGAAGTCGACCAGCGCGCGGGAGCCGATGGCGCTGGCGTCCATCACCCGGATCGCCGTGCCCCTCCCGAGCTTCGTCGTGGGGCCGTCCACCTTCCCGCCCGGGCCGTCGTCGGCGGGGCAGGTGTCGATGGCCAGGGCGATCTGCGGCCGCACCCGGGACGCGGCCACCCGGGCGCCGCGCAGGCCCACCTCCTCCTGCACCGTCGCGGTCGCCACCAGCTCCGCGGGCGAGCGGCCGGCGGCCTTCACGGCCTCGATCATCACGAACACGCCCACGCGGTCGTCGAGGCTCTTCGCGGTCACCAGGTCGCCGAGCCGCGTGAGCGGCCGGATGCGCGTGGCCGTGTCGCCGGGGCGCACGAGCTCCTTCACCTGGTCCGCCGGGAGCCCGACATCGATCGCGAGGTCGGTCACCTTCAGGTTCTTGCCCCGGTCGTTCGGGTCGATCAGGTGGACGGGGGTGGTGCCGACGACCCCCTCCACGTCCTCGCGGCCCCGCACCAGCACCCGCTGGTCGACCAGCGTCCGGGCGTCCCACCCGCCGATCGGGATGACGCGCAGGAACCCGCGGTCGTCCACGTGGGTCACCATCAGCCCGATCTCGTCCATGTGGGCGGCCAGCATCACGCGCGGGCCGTCGCCGGCGCGCGTGGCGGTCAGGTTGCCGAGCGGATCCACCTCCACCCGGTCCACCACCGGCGCGAGCTGCGCGCGCACGATCTCCCGGACCCGGTCCTCCTGGCCGGACGTCCCGTGGGCTCCGGCGAGGGCGGTGAGGAGGTCGACGTCCACGGCCGCGCAGCTTATGCCACCGTGACGGCGTGCTGACCCTGGAGGGAGTGACGGTCGCGTTCGGCCCGCGCATCGCGCTGGGCGGCGTGTCGCTGCTGGTGCCCGACGACGCCCGCATCGGCGTCGTGGGCCCCAACGGCATCGGCAAGTCGACGCTCCTGCGGGTGATGGCGGGCGAGCTCGCGCCCGACGAGGGTGCGGTGCACCGGGCGCCGCCGACGCTGCGGGTGGGGCTGCTCGACCAGCGCGGCCGGCCGCCGGCGGACGAGACGGTGGGGGAGCACCTGGCGCGGCGCACCGGGGTGGCGGCGGCGGAGCGGCACCTGGACGACCTGACCGCGCGGCTCGCCGGCGACGTCGCCCTGGCGGGGGAGCACGCGGACGCGCTGGAGGCGTTCCTGGCCCTCGGCGGGGACGACCTGGCCGCCCGGGCCGGCGCCGCGATGGCCGAGGTGGGCCTGCCCGCCGACCGCATCGGCGTGCCGATGCGGGCGCTCTCCGGCGGCCAGGCCGCCCGCGTGGGCCTGGCGGTGCTGCTGCTGGCGCGGCTGGACCTGCTGCTGCTGGACGAGCCCACCAACGACCTGGACCTGCCGGGGCTGGCCCTGCTGGAGCGGATCGTCGACCGCCACCCGGGCGCGATCGTGACCGTCTCTCACGACCGGGCGTTCCTGGACCGCTGCGCCCACCGCATCGTGGAGATCACGGAGCCGGACCACGGGGTGGTGGAGTACGCCGGCGGCTGGAGCGAGTACGTGCGCCAGCGCGACGTCGCCCGCGACCAGGCCTACGCCCGCCACGGCCGCTACGTCGCGGAGCGCGACCGTCTGGCGGATCGCGTGCGGCGCCAGCGCCAGTGGTCGGAGGAGGGCGTCCGCAACGCGAAGCGCAAGGCGCGCGACAACGACCGGGTCGGCCGGTCGATGAAGGTGGAGCGGTCGGAGCAGCAGGCGGCGAAGGTGCGGGCCACCGAGCGGGCGATCGCACGCCTCGAGGTGGTGGACAAGCCGTGGGAGGGCTGGCGGCTTCAGTTCCGCCTGGCGGGCGGCGGGGGCGGGGAGGCGGTCGCCGACCTCGAGGGCGCCGCCGTCGTCCGCGGGGCGTTCCGCCTGGGCCCGGTGGACCTCCACGTGCGCCGCGGCGACCGGATCGTGGTGACGGGCCCGAACGGAGGTGGCAAGAGCACCCTGCTCGGCGCCCTCCTGGGCCGTCTGCCGCTCGTCGAGGGGACGCAGCGCCTGGGCCCGTCGGTGGTGGCCGGCGAGATCGGCCAGGAGCGGACCGCGATGCTCGGCGCGCCGCGCCTGATCGACGCGTTCACGGGCCAGGGCGGCAGCGGCCTGGAACCGCAGGACGCGCGGTCGCTGCTGGCCAAGTTCGGGCTGGATGCCGACCGCGTCGAGCGTCCCGCCGCCGACCTCTCCCCGGGCGAACGCACCCGCGCCCTGATGGCGGCCCTGGCCGCCCGCGAGGCGAGCCTGCTGGTGCTGGACGAGCCCACGAACCACCTGGACCTCCCCGCGATCGAGCAGCTGGAGGACGCGCTCGACGACTACGCCGGCACCCTGCTCCTGGTGACCCACGACCGCCGGATGCTCGAGCGTGTCGAGGTCACCCGCCGGCTCCGGGTGGAGGACGGCGTGGTGACGGAGGAGGCGTGACCGCGTTCCTCCTCGTGCCGGTCGCCCCGCCCGCGCGCGTCGCAGAGTCGCGGGAGGACGCGGAGCGGCCGGGCCCCGCGGGGATGTGGGAGGACCCGTGGCCGCCGGCCGCCCGGCCGGAGGTGCCGACGCGGGTGCTGCTCTGCCGGGGCGGCCGGCTCTTCCCGGCGCCCTTCGTCCGGCGGCTCGCCCGCGAGCGGCTCGGGATCACGCCCGACGAGATGGACGGCGGCCACCTGCCCGCGCTCGCCCGTCCGGCCGGGCTCGCCTCCCGCCTCGCGGCGCTCGCTCAGGCCTGACCGGCGGCCCGGACCCCGTCGTCCCAGATCGTGTCGATGGCGGCGTCGGCGGCGGCCAGGGCCCGCTCGAGCGCCTCGGCCTCCTCCTCCTGCATCCGCACGCCCGCCTCGTTGCCGCGCTCCGCCGCCGCCGCCCGCCAGGACTGCGCGGTCACGAGCGCGTTGCGGACGTCCTGGCGCTGCGCCTCGAGCGCCAGCAGGCGCAGGGCGCCCTCGCCCAGGCGGGGGTCGGCGGGCCGCGCCAGGCCGGGAGGGGCCTCGTCGCCCAGGTCCTGGAGCGGCAGGTCGGCCACGGCGGCGGCCCAGTCCGCCTCCGGGCCCGGCTCGCCCCGCCGCAGGATCGCGATCGCCCGCCACGTGCTCGGGCCGAAGCCGGGGAGCTGGAGGCGATCGGGCTCCTCGGCGGCCAGCTCGCCCATGAGCCGGAGGGCGTGGACCGCGTGGTGCACCTCGTCGGCGCGGGCGCGCCGCGCGGCGGCGGCGCCGGTGTCCGCGGCGACCTCCGGGACCTCGCGGCGGCTGCGCTCCGCGGCCGCCGCGTCCAGCGCCGCCCGCGCCTCCGGGTCGTCCTCCAGCCACGCCGTGAGCCGGTCGAGCGACAGCTCCGGCGCGCCGCCGCCCTCCGCCGCGGCCCGGGCGACGGCCCGCCGCGCGGCCGCCAGGGCCAGCGCCGCGACGGGCGCGGTCACGCGATCGACAGGACCAGCTTCCCGAAGTGCTCCCCGGCCTCCTCGCGCCGGTGCGCGTCGGCGACCTCGGCGAGCGGCCGCACCGAGTCGATCACCGGCGCCCAGCCGCCCACGTCGACGGCGGCCAGGAGCCCCGCGAAGTCGCGCGGGCTGCCCATCGTGGTGCCCAGCAGGGAGACCTGGCCGGCGGTGAGCGCCCGCACCATCAGCTCCACCTTGCCGCCGCCGGTGCCGCCGAACGCCACCACCCGGCCGCCCGGCCGGACCGCGGCGATGCTGTCGCCCCAGGTCGCGCCCACCGAATCGACCACGACGTCCACGCCGCGACCGCCGGTGAGCTCGCGGACCGCGCCCACCCAGTCGTCCTGCGTGTAGAGCACCCCGTCGTGCGCCCCCAGGTCGCGGGCGCGGTCGAGCTTCTCCTGCGACGAGGAGGTCACGATCACCCGGCAGCCGGCGGCGCGGGCCATCATCGTCGCGATCGTCGCCACCCCGCCCCCGATGCCGAGCACCAGGACCGTCTCGCCCGGCCGGATCCGCGCCCGGCTCACCAGCGCGCGGTATGCGGTGAGGCCCGCGAGCGGCAGCGCCGCCGCTTCCTCCCACGACAGCCCCGCCGGCTTCGGCAGCACGTTCTCGGCCGGCAGGCCCACCAGCTCCGCGTAGGTGCCGTCGTCCGGCCCGCCGAGGATGCGGAACCCCGGCGCCGGGGCCTCCTCGCCGCCGCCCCAGCCGAGGGCCGGGTAGACGACCACCTCGTCGCCCTCCCCGAGCCCGGACACGCCGGCGCCCACCGAGCGCACCGTCCCGGCGCCGTCCGACCCGGGGATGACCGGCAGGGGGCTGGGCGCCACGCCCTTGCGCACGTACACGTCACGGCGGTTCAGGGCCGCCGTCCTCAGCGCCACCACCACCTGGCCGGGACCCGCCACAGGGTCGTCCGCCGGCCCGAGCCTCAGGACCTCGGGGCCGCCGGTCTCCGTGAGCACCACCGCCTCCACAACCGCCTCCTGTCGCGTGATGCCCGCAGCCTACGGCGGGCCGCGGGCGCGTGTCCGTCAGGCGGAGGGGCGGGTGGCCTGGAGCAGGGGGAAGGGGTCGATCCGGGTGCCGTCCCGCTCCCACGCGATCCGCAGGGAGGCGGGCGCGTCGCCCAGGCGGGCGCCGGCGGCCACCGCGGCGCCCTCGCCGATGCCGTCGGCGTACGCGACCAGCGGGCCGTACCCGATCCGGTCGCCCCGGCCGGTGTCGAGCCAGAAGGCGATGCCCGCCTCGCGCTCGGCGGGGGAGGCGGCGTGCAGCGTGCCCGCGGCGACGGCCACGGCATGGGCGCCGGGCGCGGTCGCGATGGTCAGGCCGCCCTGGATGCCCGAGGGACCCGCCCCCGGCTCGGCGAACTGGTCGCGGAACGTCGCGGGCGCGCCCTCCGGGAGGGCGAGCGGGAAGACGAAGCCCGGGATCGTCGCCGCCTGCCCCGTCGCGGGGTCGGCGCCGGCGGCGGCGGTGGCGCCGGACACGTCGGGGGCGGCGCCGCTCCACGCGGTCACCACGGGCGGGCCCGACGGGGCGGGGGTCGGCAGGTCCGGTGAGCCGGACGGCGCGGGCGACGAGGCGCCGGCGCAGGCCGGCGCCGCCTGCTGGTCGGCCAGCAGGATCGCGCGCGCCGGGTCGCCGCCCATCGCCGCGAAGTAGGTGCCGGTGCCCGTCGTCCAGTTCTGGTTGAGGCCGCCGGGGTCGTTCGACGCGCCCACCGGGGCCCACTTGGCCCCGATCGTGGCGAACGTCGTGCGGCCCTCCGGCAGGTACCAGCCGGCCAGCGTGGACACGGCGCGGACGATCGCGGCGCGCTCCGACGGGAACTCGATGCCGGGGCCGAGTCCGAACGGGTTGTGGATCGCCTCCGCCGGCCCGTAGGTCTCGAGCATCGTCTCGTGGGCGGCGATCGCGACGATCGCGCGCGGGTCGATCCCGGCCGCCGCGGCCTCGGTCACGATCGTTGCGCCCTCGCCCGCCATCGGGCTGCCGGCGTCCGCCAGGATCGCGTCGATGCCCGCCGCGTCGGTGGGGGCCACGCAGTACATGTCGCCGATCACGCCGGTCAGCGGGCCCTCGGCCGGCGCGGCCGCCGGCAGGGCCGCCGCCGCGACCGCGGCGACGCCGAGCGTCGCGATCAGGCTCCGGGGGCGCATCGGCGGGAGTGTAGGGGAGGGTCCCCCGGAATCCGGTGACAGGCCGTCACATCGGCTCCGGTACCCTCGGGGGCGTGGACACCGCCGACGAGGAGGCACGCCGGCGACGGCTCGCGATCGCGCTGGTCGTGCTGGTGCTGCTGCTGTTCATCGGGCAGATGGTGGCGCTGGCGCTCGGGTCGCTGGAGGTGGCGGCGATCATCTTCGGCGTCTTCGTCATCGGCTGGTTCGTCCTCCGTTCGTACCTCCGGGGACGGGAGAAGGCCGAGTCCTAGGGGCTCAGAGCACCGTGCTGAGCGTGACCCCGTCGCCCACGGTGAGCACCGCGGTGGCCAGGCGGGGGTGGGCGACCGCCGTCATCGTGAAGCCCGCGAGCGCCCGCGCGTTGGCGTCGCGCTCGTCCGGCGGCAGCGCGACCCGTCCGCCGGCCAGCACGTTGTCGGCCACGATCAGGCCGCCCCGCCGCACCAGGCGCACCGCGTGCTCCAGGTACACGGCGTAGCCGGTCTTGTCGGCGTCGAGGTAGCAGAGGTCGTACACCCCGTCGGGCAGCCGCGCGAGGGTGGCGGCGGCGGGGCCGCGGTGCACCTGGATGCGGTCGTGCAGCCCGTGCGCCGCGAACCAGTCCTCGGCCATGTCGGCGTGGGTCTCGTCGATCTCCAGGGTGTCGACGTGCCCGGTGGGCTCCAGGCCGCGCGCCATCCAGGCGGAGGAGATCCCGACGAACGTGCCGACCTCCAGCACCGAGCGGCCGCCGGTCACGTGCACCAGTACCTCCAGCAGCGCGCCGAGCTCCGGGTGGGTCATCATCTCGGCCCGCTCGTGGCCGGCCAGCTCGCGGTAGCGGGCGGCGATCTCGTGGGGGACGGCGACCGCGTCGTCGAGATACGCGGCGAGTGCGGGCTGTGAGAGGTCGAGGCGGTCGAGGGCCATGAGGCGGGAACCTATCTCCTGGCGAGCGACGCCAGGCCGGTGAGGGCCCAGGTGCCGAGCGCGGCCAGCAGGGCGGCGCCCGCGACCAGCCCGGGCCACAGCAGCCCCCAGTGGAGCGTGTGCAGCTCGGCGCCGCGCGACGCCTCCATCAGGTAGGTGACGGGGTTGACGTCCGAGACGTGGCGCAGCCAGCCGTGCAGCACCTCGCGCGGCGCGTAGGCCACGGAGGTGAAGACCGACAGGAAGATCACGACCTGCATGGCGGGGGCCGCCTGGATCGTCCGCGCCCGGAACGCGACGCCCATGCACCAGCATGCCGACGCCGCCGAGAAGCACACCCCGAGCGCATAGATGAGCAGCGTGCCGAACACCCCCGGCGGCGGGATCCCCCCGATCAGGCCCGCGATGAGCACCACGGTGGTGGTGAAGAGGCTTCTGACGGCGGCGGCGATCAGGGGGCCCACGATCAGGGTGATCCGGGGCGCCGGGCTCGCGATGAGCCGGTCGGCGAAGCCGCCCTCGATGTCGCGGGCGAGGGTCATGCCGGCGTTCATCCCGGCGAAGCCCGCGCCCATGACGGTGGCGAGCGGGATGGTGAAGCGCAGGTACGAGACGCCGTCGAACTGGGGCAGCAGCGAGATGCCCCGGAACGCCCCGGACGTCGCGATGAGAATGAACAGCGGCATGATCAGCGCCGGCAGGAACACCGACGGCATCCGCCGCACCAGGATCAGGCTGCGGCCGGCCAGGCCCAGGCTCACGCGCAGCGTCGTCACCCGTCGCCCTCCAGGCGGCTCCGGTACGCCAGGTGGCAGCAGCCGATCGAGATCGCCGCGACGGCCACGGCCACCGCCAGCCCCAGCAGGGTCGCCCGCCCCGGCTCGGCCTCGATGATCTGGTCGCGCATCCCCTCCACCAGGTACGAGACGGGGTTGGCGTCGGCGACCCACCGGAACCAGCCGGTCATGGTCTCCCGCGGGAAGAAGGCGGACGAGAAGAACATGAGGGCGAAGAACAGGGGGAACGTCCCCTGCACCGCCTCCGCGGAGCCGGTCCGCAGCGCCAGGATGATCCCCAGGCCGCTCACCGCGGTGGCCAGCAGCGCGGCGATGAGCAGCAGCGACGCCACGCCGACCGGGCCGCCCTCGATCCGCGCGCCGAAGGCCAGGCCCACCGCCACGAAGAGCACCGTCTGGGCCATCGCGAGCGTCACGCCGCCCAGCAGACGGCCCGCCAGGATCGCGGTGCGCGACACCGGGGAGGCGACCAGCCGGTCGAAGAACCCGCCCTCGATGTCCAGGGCGAAGGCCGACCCCGCCGAGGTCCCGCCGATCAGGATCCCCTGCAGCACGGCGCCGGCCAGCGCGAAGTCGAGGAAGCTGTTGACGTGCGGGAACCCGGGCAGCACGCCGGGCGCGTTGCCGAACGAGCCGGTGAAGATCGCCATGAGCACCAGCGGGAAGAACAGGCTGGGGAACAGGGCCTGCGGGGTCCGCAGGGTGTCGACGATCGCCCGTCGGGCGAGCGCCCCGGTCTGTGCGAGCGCGAGCCGCACTACCCGGGCGCCGGGGCCGGCGCGTGCTGGGGCGGGAGCTCGTCGCCCTCGGCGTCCAGGCTGCGGCCGGTCTTGGCCACGAAGACGTCGTCGAGGCTCGGCTCGGCCACGTCCAGGGCGGCCACCTGCACGCCGGCGTCGTCGAGGGCCCGGACGACCGCCGGCAGCCCCGAGGCCCCCTCCTTCAGCCGCATGGCGACCGCGCCCGGCCGGCTCGGCACGAGCTCGCCCAGCGGCCTCAGCGCCGTCGCGGCGGCCCGGGCCTGCTCGGGGTCGGCCAGGGTCACGTGGAGCGTCGGGTCGCCCACCTGCGCCTTCAGGGTCTTCGGCGTGCCCTCGGCCACGATCCGCCCGCCGTCGATGATCGCCACCCGCCCCGCCAGCTGGTCGGCCTCCTCCAGGTACTGGGTGGTGAGGAACACGGTGGTGCCGGACTCGGCGTTGAGGCGGCGCACCTCCTCCCAGAGCGTGAGGCGCGAGATGGGGTCGAGGCCGGTGGTGGGCTCGTCCAGGAACAGCACCTCGGGGGCGTGGACCAGTGCGAGCGCGAGGTCGAGCCGCCGCCGCATCCCGCCGGAGTAGGTGCCCACCCGCCGGTCGGCGGCGTCCTCCAGGTCGACCCGCCCCAGCAGCTCCACGGCCCGGCGCCGCCCGTGCTCGCGGGAGAAGCCGTGGAGGACCGACTGCAGGTGCAGCAGCTCGCGGCCCGTCATGTATGGGTCGATCGCCGCGTCCTGCAGTGCGACGCCGATCGACCGCCGCACCGACGCGGCGTCGTGGACCAGGTCGTGCCCGGCGACGCGGGCCGTGCCGCCCGTCGGCCGCAGCAGGGTGGCGAGCATCCGCACCGTGGTGCTCTTCCCGGCGCCGTTCGGCCCGAGGAACCCGAACACCTCGCCGCGCTCCACCACCAGATCCACGCCGTCGACCGCGCGGATCCCGCCCTTGAAGACCCGCTCGAGCCCCTGGGTCTCGACCGCCGGTCCGTCCGCCATCACGCCTCCTCCGCCCGCGTGGAGGCGCAGGCTAGCGCGGCGCCGGTGGACGACGCCGCGCGGCCCGCTACGATCGCCGGATGCCATCCGACGCCAACGGCTCCAGCGGCGAGGAGCGTCTCGAGCGCCTGGAGCGGCTGCGCGCGGAGGTGACCGCCGCGCTCGCGCACCGCGACCTGGCGCGCGACGCCGAGGGGGCATCCGACGGCCACCACCACCCCGCCGAAGCAGCGACCGACGCCGACCAGCGCGAGCGCGAGCTGCGCGACCAGCTGCGGTGGAAGGAGCGGGAGGAGCGACTGAAGGCCGCCCTCGCGGCCATCGACGCAGGGACCTACGGGATCTGCGTCGACTGCGGCGAGGAGATCTCCGAGGGGCGTCTCAAGGCGCTGCCCGACGCCGTCCGCTGCGTGTCCTGCTCGCGGTCGGCCTCCCGCCGCCTGTAGGCCGCACCCGCCGGCCGCGCGACGCCGTAGGCGGCGGCGGCGATCACCGCCCACACCAGCGCGGCGACGGTCACGTGCAGGACCACCGCCTGCCACGGCAGGCCGTTGCGGTACTGGTACTCGCCGATCCCGATCTGGATCGCCACCAGCGGCAGTGCGATCCACATGAGGCGCGCGGTCAGCCGGTCGACGCCGCCCTCGCGGACGATCCAGGCGACCAGCACCACCGCCAGCGCCGTGAAGACCATTGCGGCCCGCACGTGCACCCGGGCGGCCTCGGCCAGGTTCCCCCAGCGGCGCAGCACGTCGTCGTCGCCGGAGTGGGGGCCGGCGGCGGTCACCACCACGCCCGTCACCAGCACGACGAGCGCCGCGGCCGCCACCCCGCCGGCCAGGACCCCCCGGCGGGGCTCCCAGCGCCGCTCGCGTCCGTCGCGCCAGTCGCGCGCCGCCAGCGCCAGCAGCACCGCCGCCGTCAGCGCCACGATGGAGAGCAGGAAGTGGGAGCCGACGGCCATCGGGTGCAGGCCGGACGCCACCGTGATGGCCCCGAGCGGGATCTGCGCGGCCGCGCTCAGCGCGACGGCGAGGGAGAGGCCGCGCACCGCGCGCGGCGCGCCGGGGGCCCACCAGCCGATCACGCACGTGAGCACCGCCACCACGCCCACGATCCCCGAGAGGATCCGGTTGGTGTACTCGATCGCCGCGTGTCCGGTGGTGACCGACGTGATCGTCCCCTGGCAGGTCGGCCAGTCGGGGCAGCCCAGCCCGGAATCGGTGAGCCGCACGATCGCGCCGCTCGGGATGATCACCCACAGGAACGCGAGGGCCACCAGCGTCAGGACGGCGAACCCGGAGGGCGTCCTGAGCGGCTGGAACGGGCGGAGCGCGCGCACGCCGCAAGGGTGACACAGGCCCGCGGTGTCAAGATCCCCTCATGCCGGCGACCGATGACCCCGGTGCCGCGACGGAGCACGTCACCAGCCCGCGCCGGCGGCGCATCGGGACGATCCTGGGCGGCGCCGTCACGCTCGTCGCCCTGGTCGTGGCGGTCGCCTTCGGCCTGTCGCGCAACGACGACCCCGGCCGGGTGGCCTTCGCGGTCGTCGAGCTCCACGACGAGGGGCCCACGTCGGCCCCACCGCCGCTGCTGCCCGACGAGGGCGTCACGCCCGGCTTCAGCACCTACGCGAAGGCCGCGGGGTGGCGCCCCGTCGGCTCCCGGCGGGACGCGCTGGAGGGGCGGACGGTGTACACCGCGTTCTGGGAGCGGGCGGGCAAGCGGATCGCCCACTCCGTCGTGTCAGGTCCGCCCGTCGAGGCGCCCGCCGACGTGCGCCGCACCGGCCGTCGCGGCGTGCTGCTGCGCAGCTTCGACCGGGTGGGCCGCACCGCCGTGATCTGGCAGGAGGGCGGGCACACCGCGGTGGTCTCGGCCATCGGGATCTCGCGGGCCGCGCTGTACGCGCTGGCCGGCGGCCCGCGCGGCCCCGCCCGGGCGGGCCGCTGACGTCAAGTTCGGGGCCGCGGGAGCCGACGTGGATGGTGCCTCCTCCACCATCCGCCGGAGCCCCCCATGGTCGTCCGCGAGATCCGCCTCGCCGCCGCAGCCTTCGTCGTGACCTCGTTCGCGATCATCGGGCTGCACCTGCTGCTGAGGTAGCGCTCCCGACCGGGGCCCGGCGGGGTCCCGGCACGGCGGGATCCGGTACCGTCGCCGCCGTGCGCCACCTCGCGCGGCTCGCCGGACTCCTCGCCGCGTTCGCGGCGCTCGCGCTGCCCGCCACCGCGGCCGCGCACGCCGGGCTGCGCACGGCCGAGCCCCCGCCCGGGGCCCAGGTGGCGGCCGCCCCCGCGTCGGTGCGGGTGGTGCTCTCGTCACCCGTCGAGGGGGCGTTCCTGCGGATGCGGGTGACCGCCGCCGGCGGCCGCGTGGTGTCCGGGCCGGCGCGGCGCGACCCCCTGGACGACCGGGCGCTGATCGCCCCGCTCAGGCGGGCGGCGGCGGCCGGGCCGCTCACGGTGGAGTGGCGGGTGCTCTCGCGCGACGGGCACCCCACGGGCGGCAGGTTCGGCCTCGGCGTCGGGGCGGCCGCGCCGGCGGTGGAGGGCGGCGGCGTGGTGCGCGACGACCACGGGCCGTTCCCGGTGCTGGCGCGGCTGCTGGCGCTGGCGGGCCCGCTCGCCGCGCTCGGCCTGCTGGCCCTGGCGGTGGGCGTGGTGGGCCCGGCGCTGCGGGCCGGGGGGATCCGCGTCCCCGGTGAGGGCGCCGCCCGCGCCGAGTCGTTCCGCGCCGCCGCCGGCGCGGCGCTGGAGGGGCGCAGCCGGGCCTGGTGGACGGCCCTGTGGGCGGCGATCGCCACCCAGTTCCTCGGGCTGTTGCTGACCCCTGCCGCGCTGCTCCGGGGGCTGCGGGAGGGGCCGGGCGAGCTCGGGACGCTGCTCGGCGACACCGCGTTCGGCACCGCGTGGCGCGCGCAGGTGATCGGGCTCGCCCTGCTCCTGGGCGGCGCGCTCGTGGTGCGGTTGGCGGTCACGCACGGCGGCCTGCCGCTGCTGCCGGGGTTCGCGCTGCTGGGCCTCGGGCCGGTGGTGTCGCTGTGGGGCATCAGCGACGGCGGGCACGCCGCGACAGGGGGCGACGCGACGGCGAACGTCGTGATCGACCTCGTCCACGAGCTGGCGACGGCCGCGTGGCTCGGCGGGCTGGTGGGCCTGGCGGTGCTCGCCATCCCGGCGGCGTGGGCACTGGCGGAGCCCGACCGCGTACGCCTGGCCGCGGCCGTGGTGGTGCGGTTCTCGGCGCTGGCGCTCACGGCGGTGGCCCTGCTGGTGGTGACGGGCGTCTACCGGGCCCTGGCCGAGGTGAGCGTCGACGAGCTGGTCGACACGGGCTACGGCCGGGCGCTGCTGGTGAAGCTCGCCCTCTTCGCCGTCCTGCTGGTCGGCGGCGCCTACAACCGCATGGTGATCCACCCGCGCCTGGAGCGCGCCGCCCTGGGCCTGGACCCCGACGACCGGGGCGCGGCCGCGGCGCTTCGGGTGAGCGTGAAGGCGGAGCTGGCGGTCGCCGCCCTGCTGATGGTGAGCGTGGCGGTGCTCATCAGCCTGCCGCCGCCGGGCTGAGCCGCGGGCCGCTAGCATCGGCGCCGTGATCGATGACGCGACCGTCCGGCATGTGGCCCGCCTCGCCCGCCTCCACCTGGAGCCCGACGAGGTGGAGCGCATGCGCGAGGAGCTCTCCGGGATCCTGGAGCACGTGGACGCCATCCAGGCGCTCGACCTGGACGACGTGCCGCCGACCACGCACGTCCTGACGCTCGAGAACGTGATGCGCGACGACGTGCCGGCCCCCAGCCTCCCCGTGGCCGAGGCGCTGCGCGAGGCCCCGAAGGTCGTGGAGGACCGCTTCGCGGTCGTGAAGTTCTAGTGCCCCCGCTCCACGAGCTGACCGCCGAGGAGGGCGTCCGCGCGCTCCACGCCGGCGAGGTGTCGTCCGAGGACCTCGTCGAGGCGGCGCTGGCGCGCGCCGTCGACGACCGCTGGGGCAGCTTCCTGGCGGTCGACGCCGAGGGCGCCCGGGCGCGGGCCCGCACGATCGACGCGATGCCCGAGCGGCCGCCGCTGGCGGGCGTGCCGATCGCGATCAAGGATGCCCTCTCCACCCGTGACATCCCCACCACGGCGGGCTCGCGGATCCTGGAGGGCTTCCGCCCGGTCTACACGGCGACGTGCGTCGACCGGCTGGAGCGCGCCGGGGCGGTGGTGATCGGCAAGACGAACATGGACGAGTTCGCGATGGGCTCCAGCACGGAGAACTCGGCCTATCAGGTCACCCGCAACCCGTGGGACCCCGACCGCGTGCCCGGCGGGTCCAGCGGGGGGTCGGCCTCGGCGGTCGCGGCCTTCCAGGCGCCCTGGTCGCTCGGCAGCGACACCGGCGGGTCCATCCGCCAGCCGGCGGCCCTCTGCGGCATCGTGGGGTTCAAGCCGACGTACGGCGCGGTGTCGCGCTACGGGCTCATCGCCTTCGCGTCGTCGCTCGACCAGGTGGGGCCGTTCGCCCGCACCGTCCGTGACGCCGCGCTGCTGTTCCGCCACATCGGCGGGCACGACCCCATGGACTCGACGTCGCTGGAGTGGCCGGAGCCGTACGCGATCCCGGAGGCCACGGACCTGCGCGGCCTGCGCTTCGGCGTGGTCGACGAGCTCATGGGGGAGGGCGTGGAGCCCGGCGTGCGCGCCGCGGTCGACGCCGCCCTGGGCCGCATCGAGGAGCTCGGCGGGTCGGTGCAGCGGGTGAGCCTGCCGTCGTCCGAGCACGGCATCGCCACCTACTACCTGCTGGCGCCCGCGGAGTGCTCCGCCAACCTCGCCCGCTTCGACGGCATCCGCTACGGCCCGAACCTGGACGGCGGGGCCACCGACCTGCTCGAGCACTACGAGCTCACCCGCGGCCGCGGGTTCGGCGCCGAGGTGAAGCGGCGGATCATGCTCGGCACCTTCGCGCTGGCGTCCGGCTACTACGACGCCTACTACCTGCGCGCCCAGAAGGTGCGGACGCTGATCATGCGCGACTTCCAGGCGGCGTTCGCCGACGTCGACTTCGTGGTGTCGCCCACGTCGCCGACGGTCGCGTTCACGATCGGCGAGCGGGTGCAGGATCCGTACTCGATGTACCTCTCGGACACGTGCACGATCCCGTCGAGCCTGGCCGGCATCCCCGCCATCTCGATCCCGTGCGGCCTCGCGGACGGCCTGCCGGTGGGCCTCCAGATCGCCGGCCCCGAGTTCAGCGAGAACCGCCTGCTCGACGCGGCCCACGCCCTGGAGGGCGCGATCGGCTTCGACGCACGGCCCCCGGGGGTGCTGTGAGCACCGCGACGGACACGCGCTGGGAGCCCGTGATCGGGATCGAGATCCACGTGCAGCTCAGTACGCGCACCAAGATGTTCTGCGGCTGCGAGCTGAGCTTCGGCGACCCGCCCAACACCCACACCTGCCCGGTGTGCCTCGCCCACCCGGGGGTGCTGCCGGTGATCAACCGGGAGGCGGTGCGCCTCGGGATCATCGCGGGCATGGCGCTGGGCTGCGAGGTGGCGCCGCACTCCCAGTTCCACCGGAAGAACTACTTCTATCCGGACCTCTCGAAGGCGTACCAGATCTCCCAGTACGACGAGCCCATCTGCGTCGGCGGGCACGTCCACGTGCTGACCGAGGACGGCGGGTTCGACGTGGGGATCACCCGCGCCCACCTGGAGGAGGACGCCGCCAAGCTCGTGCACGCCGGCGAGGGCGGCCGGCGCGCGGCCGCCGAGAGCTCCGGCGTCGACTTCAACCGGGGCGGCACGCCGCTGCTGGAGATCGTGACCGAGCCCGACTTCCGCAGCGCCGCCCAGGCCGGCGCCTTCCTGCGCCAGCTGCGCACCACCCTCCGCAGCCTCGGGGTGAGCGACTGCAACATGGAGGAGGGGTCGATGCGCGCGGACGCCAACGTCAGCGTCCGCCCCGCCGGCGCCGCGGAGCTCGGCACCAAGACCGAGCTGAAGAACATGAACAGCTTCCGCTTCCTGGAGCGCGGCATCGACGCCGAGATCGCCCGCCAGATCGCGATCCTGGAGGACGGCGGCGCCGTGACCCAGGAGACGCTGCACTTCGACCCCGACACCGGCGACCTCCACTCCCTGCGCAGCAAGGAGGAGGCCCACGACTACCGCTACTTCCCGGAGCCCGACCTGGTGCCCGTGGTGCCGGACCCGGCGTGGGTGGAGGGGATCCGGGCGGCGCTGCCGGAGCTCCCGGCGGACCGGCGCCGTCGCTGGGTCGACGAGCTGGGGCTGTCGTTCGAGGACGCCGAGGTGCTGGCCGAGACGCCCGAGCTGTCGGCGTGGTTCGAGGAGGTCGCCGCCCAGGCCGACCCCAAGGCGGCCGCCAACTGGATCCGCGGCGAGCTGCGCGCCCAGCTGCGCGAGCTGGGCCAGGAGCCGTGGGAGAGCAAGGTGACCCCGGGCCACATGGCCGAGCTGGTCGGCCTGCTGGGCGACAAGGCGATCTCGGTGCCGGCCGCGAAGGAGGTGCTGGCGGAGGTCATCGCCACCGGCGCCCGGCCGGCGGACGTGGTGGAGCAGAAGGGCCTCGGCCAGATCTCCGACGAGGGCGAGCTGATCGCCATCGTCGAGAAGCTCCTGGCCGACAACCCCGACCAGGCCCAGCAGCTGCGCGACGGCAAGGACAAGGTCGTCGGCTTCTTCGTGGGCCAGGCCATGAAGGCCACCGGCGGCAAGGCCGACCCCGCCCGCGTGGGCGAGCTCGTGCGGGAGCGGACCTCCTAGCGACCCCGCCCGGACCGCCGCCGGCCACGCCGCCCTGCGCGCCGCGTTCCCGGACCGGCTGATGCTCGGTGTCGGCATCGGCCATACCGAGGCGACGAGCGACGACCTCCAGGCCGTGATGGCGGCGGGGTTCGCCGAGGCCGACCTGGACGACGGCGGCTCGGACCGGCTGATCGACGCCGTGGTCCCGCACGGCGACGCCGGCCGCATCGCGGAGGTCGTGCGGGCGCACCTGG